>NZ_LPNQ01000058.1:0-764 GCF_019266085.1 Rhodococcus sp. FH8
GGGCGCCTGGTTCTGCTTCGGAGTTGGTGGTGGCTGCTGCTTTTGCGGTGGTTTTGGGGTGTGAGTCGCGGGTTGGTGTGGATGATGATTTCTTCGAGTTGGGTGGTAATTCGCTCAATGCGACCAGACTTGTCAGCCGCATCAACGCAGACCGAGGCACTGACATACCGCTGCGGGCCATCTTCGACTCGCCGACGGTAGCCGAACTCGCTGCGGTTCTCGACGCCTCATCATCCTCGAGTAGGCCGGCCCTGACAGCCCGGGTACGCCCGTCGGCGATCCCGTTGTCACCGGCTCAGTCCCGGATGTGGTTCCTCAACCGCTTCGAACCTGAGTCGTCGGCATACAACATGCCAGTGGTCCTTCGCCTCTCCGGCGCCCTCGACGAATCGGCGCTTGCTGCGGCAGTGGGTGATCTGGTGCTGCGCCACGAAGTTCTCCGGACGGTCTACCCTGAAGTGGACGGCATCGGTTTCCAGAGAATTCTCTCGCCGGATGACGCGGCCGTGGACCTGACGATCGAGTATGTGTCCGAAAGTGCTCTCCTCGTACGAGTTTCCGAAGTCCTCGGCGCAACTTTCGACGTCACGTCCGAAATTCCCATGCGAGCTCATCTGTTCCAGCTCGACGAGTTCGAGTACGTCCTGGCGATGACGGTGCATCACATTGCGGGTGACGGTTTCTCGATGGGTCCGTTGACGCGTGATGTGATGGTGGCGTATGAGGCGCGGACCCGAGGTATGGAGCCGTTGTGGGCGCCGCTC
>NZ_LPNQ01000058.1:774-1633 GCF_019266085.1 Rhodococcus sp. FH8
GACTTCTGGCGGAACGCTCTCGACGCAATACCGTCGGTGATCGATCTGCCGCTGGACCGACCTCGTCCCGTGGAAGCCTCCGGCCGTGGAGCCATGTTCTCGGCCCATCTGAGCCCCGAGGTGAACGCGCAACTGGAGAAGGTCGCGCGTGACAACGGCGCTACGTCGTTCATGGTGTTGCATGCCGCGCTCGCTGTTGTGCTTTCGCGCTACAGCGGTGAATACGACGTAGTTGTGGGAACTCCTGTTGCGGGCCGAGGAGAACGTGCACTCGACGATCTGGTCGGCATGTTCGTCAACACCCTCGCACTACGTTCCGTGGTGTCGCCCGGCGCTCGGTTCGCGGAATTGCTCGAATCGGTTCGAGAATTCGACCTCCAGGCGTTCGCGAACGCCGACGTTCCGTTCGAGCGCCTGGTCGAGGTACTCGATCCGGTTCGTTCGCAGTCGTACTCGCCCATTTTCCAGGTCAGTTTGACCCTGCAGAACATCGCATTGACCGAACTCGAGTTCGACGGCATACGTATCGCCGAAGTCGACAACGTCGTGACCACTACACAGTTCGACCTGGACTTCGTGTTCAACGAAGCACTCACCGCCGACGGGTCTCGCGGGGGTCTGGACCTACATCTGACCTATGCCACCGATCTCTTCGACGAGGCAACCGCAGCGCGATTGGTCGATGCATACGTCGCAGTGGTGAGCGCTGCAGTGGCGGACACCTCCACCATCGTCGAGATGTTCGAGGTGGAGTCTGTGGTGGAGCGTGGGTTGGTGTTGGGGGGTGTGAATGAGACGGATCGTTGTGTTGAGGATGTGACGTTGGCGGATTTGGTGGCGGCTTCGGTTGAGGTGTCGT
>NZ_LPNQ01000059.1:0-15645 GCF_019266085.1 Rhodococcus sp. FH8
GGCCACCGAGGTGTTCGAGACCGGCCTGCAACACGGCAGGCTCGGTGGAGTCGAGCATGATCGGCAGCGTCGAGGACGTCGCCAGACGGCTGGCCAGTTCCGACATGTCGGCGGCACCGTCGCGGCCAACGTAGTCGACGTTGAGGTCGAGCATGTGTGCGCCGTCGCGGGTCTGGTCCTTGGCGATGTCCAGGCACTTCTGGTAGTCCGCGGAGAGCATTGCCTCACGGAAAGCCTTGGAGCCGTTGGAGTTCGTGCGTTCGCCGATCATCAGGATGCTGGCGTCCTGCTCGAACGGCACCGCCGAGTACAGCGAAGAGGTGCTCGGCTCGTGGATCGGGGTGCGCTGGGCCTTCTCGACCTGACGGACCGCGTCGGCGACCGCGCTGATGTGCTCGGGTGTCGTACCGCAGCAGCCGCCTACGAGGCCGAGTCCGAACTCGGAGACGAAACCACTGAGGGCTTCGGCCAATTCGTCGGCGGTCAGCGGGTACTCGGCGCCCTTGGGGCCGAGCTGCGGCAGGCCGGCATTGGGCATGACCGACACCGGCAGCGTGGAGTACTTGGACAGATGACGGAGATGTTCACTCATCTCGGCCGGCCCGGTGGCACAGTTCAGACCGATCATGTCGATACCGAGTGGCTCGAGGGGGTGCAATGAGATCCTCAACGACACCCGTCCCGACGTGCTCAAAGACATCCACCGTGCGTACTTCGCCGCTGGTGCCGATGCCGTCGAGACCAACACCTTCGGTTGCAACCTGCCCAACCTCGCCGACTACGACATCTCTCACCGGATCCGCGAACTCGCGGAAAAAGGCACTGCTCTCGCCCGTGAAGTAGCGGACGAGATGGGACCAGGCCGCGACGGCATGGCCCGATTCGTACTCGGCTCGATGGGACCGGGAACCAAGCTCCCCAGCCTGGGACACGCACCGTACGCAGTCCTGCGTGACGCGTACACCGAAGCTGCGCTCGGCATGATCGACGGTGGCGCCGACGCCATCCTCGTCGAAACCTGCCAGGACCTGCTTCAGGTGAAAGCTGCAATCCTCGGCAGCCAGCGTGCGATGGAGCAACTCGGACTGCGGTTGCCGATCATCACGCACGTGACGGTCGAGACAACCGGAACGATGCTCCTGGGCAGTGAGATCGGTGCGGCGCTGACGGCACTCGAGGCCGAGGAAGTCGTCCAGGGTGAGGTCCGCGGCTTGCAACATGGTGCCCATCGCTCCGTCGCCGATGACAACGCGCTGTTTCAGCGCATCAAGCAGGGCAGAGTTAAATGGGGCAGACAAGCCGCCGACAGCGGGCTCCGAGGAATCAACGGTGTTCGGATCCTTGGTCTCGAAACGGTTCAATGCATTTACCTAACAGGACGATTGCCATCGACACGTAGAAGGACCGCGAACCGTGCCCGCGGACGATGCGGGGCACAGCTCGCGACTGGAGCATGGTCGATGACGAAGCGGAGTAAGAAATGACGGTCAGATCAGTGGCCGTGAAGACCGGGTCGATACTTCAGATTGCTTTAGCGACCGTCAGTAGTACGCACGAGGCCTCCAGCGCTTCGAGAGAATGTCGAGCATTCGGGACGATCAACAGATCGCCGGATGATCCCTCCCAAGCATTCTCGGCTGCGCACAGGCGTACCCGGCCGGTGAGGACATAGACGGTCGCTTCCCCAGGGTTCTCGTGCTCGTCGAGTTTTTGGCCCTCTGCCAGCGCGATGACGGTTTGCCGCAGGACGTGTTCATGGCCGCCGTACACGGTACGAGCGCTACGGCCGCTCTTCGAGTTTTCCGCCTTGTCGGCGAGTTGGCGAGCTAGCGCTGTCAATGACATCTTTTCCACGATGTTCGCTTTCTTTGCGTTTATGCGGTGCTGGCCAGGCATTTCAATCGTTCTCCACTGGTCCGGCCATGAGGAGGTTTCTCAGTTGGTTCATGGGCATCTCAAGGGGCGTTGAATCAGGGCTGATGTGGTGGGGGTGGGTGATCTCGTGTGGTGAGGAACCCCTTGGATCGCGACGTTCGATTTCGTCGAGGTAAGTCGCGCGGGTACGCGCGAGGTGCAGCGCGTCCGTCGTCGACGGCGATGGCGAGGGGCCGTTCTGCAGAGCGGGCCAGCTCATGCGCCAACATCGGCACAGGGCTTCGTCCGAGAGTTGGCTGCAGTCCGGCAGCGGAAGAAGCGGCACATCGACGGTGCTGGTGCGTATCAGGGGACTTTTCGGCGAGCATGGTAGTGCCTGTGTGAACTCGACTCTGCCGCCGATGTAGCGACACATCGGAGCCGAGGTGAGGGTCATCAGCAGTATCAACGGTAAGGCAGCAGCGCCGGAGAGCGCGATCAATCCGATGACAGTGATCACGACTGCCGCCCACGTAGCGCCGTCTCGTAGCGCAATCGTCAGGAGAGTTCGGGGCGGTGGAGTAGTGCGAAGCGTGATCGGTCGCAACCAGGGTGAACCCCCTCCGATCAATACTGCGGCAATCACCGCCGATACCAGAATGTCGGTAGGGACGGTGGCGGCTGCGACGATCCCTCCTGAAGCGGTAAGGATCGCTGCGGCGACCCACCAGATGATGCGATAGATGCTCATGGGATGTAATCCCTTGCCGTGAGGAAGTTTCCAGCTGTTCATGTCTCGGTGCGGTCCGCCGAAACGGCGAATACGTTCGATCGTGCGTGCACATCAGCGGTCCCACAACGGGCGGGGAAGGGAATGCGACTGCGCGACAGCAACGTCGATATACACGGTCCTGTGTGTCATTGCCGCTCCAGTTGCGCGAGGCACGTATGCGCGGTGTCCCAGGGGGTGAGCGTGCTCTCGATCTGGCGTGCGCCAAGTCGTGTCAGAACTCCGCGTATCAGACCGAGGTGCAAGGAGCAGACAACGCCGGGGTTTTGTCGGGCGACGCTTTCGAACGGGCAGGCGTGCAATCGGATACGCGTTTCGACATTCGAGGGCTCGAGTTCCGGATCGAACCCCATCTCCGCGAACAGGGTGGTGAGGACGAGCGCCGTCTCTTCTGCGGATCGGCCGGCTCCGGAGGTTTCGCCGAGATCATCCAGCGCCCACTGTCGACCTGCTGCCTCGGCGAGGTTTTCCGGATCACCGGAGTGGCGCGCGAAGTGCGCCGCTAAAACGTGGGCTAACTTTTCGTATCCGGAGGTGATCCCGACTCCTGATCCGAGTGGATTCTGTGCCCGGTAGAGCTGGCGTGGACGTCCTCGGGCGACGTTGTGCTCGGTCTCCTTCGCGATCAGGCCGACTTCGATCAACGCGTTGAGGTGGAACCGAACTGTGGTCACATGCAGGTTGCACAGATCCGCCAGTTCGCTGGCGGCCATCGATTCCGCGCCGGCTCGTAAAGCGTCCAGCAGTTGGACTCGCCGCCGGGACGCAAGTACTGCATGGGTGCCGGCGCGTGCCGACCCTGTTCCCTTTCGTATCGCCATACTGTAAGACTTTAGAGGAAAGATGTCCTCGAAAATAGGCAGTGTCCTGGAGGCCACTCATGACGTACGTGATCGCTGCACCATGTATCGACGTGATGGACCGAGGATGCGTCGAGGAATGTCCGGTCGACTGCATCTACGAAGGGGCACGGTCGCTCTACATCCACCCCGACGAATGCATCGACTGCGGTGCGTGCGAACCGGTCTGCCCGGTCGAGGCCATCTCGTACGAATCCGACGTCCCCGCCCGCTGGGAAGAGTTCATCGACGACAACGCCCACTTCTTCCATCGACTGCTACCCGGAGCGGCCGAGATAGTGGGATCACCGGGGGGATCCATGAATCCCGGTCGCGTAGGCGTCGATACGGAGCTGGTAGGCGGTTATCCGCACTCGAATCATCCGAATATCGGACCGCCATCCCCCGCGCGGGAAGAACGGCAATGACTCCCGTTGTGACAGAACTCCTGCCTTCGCGGCCCTACCCGAAACGCCGGGGGTTTAAGGGATCGTTCTTCTATTCCGCTGCCACCACGACCGATCCCAAAAAGCTGGGCGTGATGTATCTGGTCACCTCGTTCGCCTTCTTCATGTTGGGCGGATTGATGGCCTTGTTGATCCGGACCGAACTCGCCGTGCCCGGTCTTCAGTTCCTCTCGAACGAGCAGTACAACCAGCTCTTCACCATGCATGGCACGATCATGTTGCTGCTGTATGCGACTCCGATCGTGTTCGGTTTCGCGAACTACATACTTCCCCTGCAGATCGGTGCACCGGATGTCGCGTTCCCGCGACTGAACGCGCTCAGCTACTGGCTGTACCTGTTCGGTGCGCTCATCACCGTATCCGGATTCCTCACCCCGGGCGGGGCCGCGGACTTCGGGTGGACGGGATATACCCCGCTGACCAGTGCACTGCATTCACCGGGTGTCGGTGGGGATCTGTGGATCATGGGACTCGCACTGGCCGGCGTCGGGACCATCTTGGGTGGGGTCAACATGATCACCACCGTGATCTGTCTGCGTGCACCCGGGATGACGATGTTTCGGATGCCCATCTTCACGTGGAATGTCTTCATCACCATGATTTTGGTGTTGTTGGCTTTTCCTATTCTCACGGCAGCGCTGATGGGACTGCTCGTGGACCGACACTTGGGTGGGCATCTCTTCGATCCCGCCACCGGTGGGGCGATCCTGTGGCAGCATCTGTTCTGGTTCTTCGGACATCCCGAGGTGTACATCGTGGCGATACCGTTCTTCGGTATCGTTTCGGAGATCTTTCCGGTCTTCTCCCGCAAGCCGATCTTCGGCTATCTCGGACTTGTCTACGCGACGATCGCCATATCGGCACTTTCTGCTGCGGTGTGGGCTCATCACATGTTTGCCACGGGAGCCGTTCTGCTGCCGTTCTTCTCGATGATGAGTTTTCTCATCGCCGTACCGACCGGGGTGAAATTCTTCAACTGGATCGGAACGATGTGGAAAGGACAATTGACGTTCGAATCGCCGATGATGTTCTCGATCGGATTTCTCGTGACTTTCCTTTTCGGAGGTCTGTCCGGGGTGATATTGGCGAGCCCGCCGCTCGACTTCCACGTCACCGATTCGTATTTCCTCGTCGCGCACTTCCACTACGTCCTCTTCGGGACCATCGTCTTCGCCACGTACGCCGGGATCACTGCGGGGGTCTCGATCAGGTGGGACGAGCGCAACCCATCGCCTCCTGGTGCAGACACGCGGGTTCCCCGGATCTTGGGAGCAATACCGTTGGATCCGGACATCGTCCTCGATGTTCTCCCGATCGAGGAAGTCGGCGGGGAATGGATCATTCCCGATGTGTCCGCATATACGCTCCGAGACACGACACGGTAGCCGACAAAACCCAGGTAAGCCGACTTTCGGCCAATAGTGGTAAGTAAGGTCAGGTGATCGAACGATTTTTGCACGCCCGTTACCTAGCCGGTGTCACTTACAGCGTTTGGACGTAACCGATGGTTGACTCCACCGATCCGTCTACACCGCCGAGAGCGTACCCCGATGTCGCGCGGAACCTACTGTGGCGCAAAGATTCCGCACACAATTGACCACCGGTGACGACGTCGTCGACCCTAAAATCTTCGGCAGGATGACGTGACGGACCGAACCGTGAAGCATGGGGTCGGTGCCCACAGGTGTGATCTCAGGCTTGACTGTTGTAAGTCGCTCGACACAAATGTGTGCAACGGTCTTCGGTGGGGGCGCGTTTCCAGATCACACCCCCGTTGTCGTTACCCCGCAGTCTGCGGTTGTCGTTCGGGTACGGTGTACGGTGAGCAAACCGTCGGTAGCCTGGAGTTAGCGATAATCTGGGTGGTACTGTTACGGTGAGTTACTTGAAAGTTGTTCTTCTTCATGAGGTCGGGGCCGAATGGAGCTCTTCCCGTAATGAAACTATGTAGCACAGTGCATTTCCAGAACGAAAGTCTCTGCACTTCGTTTGTCCGTCGTTGCGCTCGACGCATCGATCGGCCTCACCGAGATCCGATCGACGCTTGCGGGATCATTGCAGCACCAATCCGCGTTGCCGGTTATCAGCGTCAAGACGGTGGCGCCATGACGAACACGTGTCGGCGTGAAGCCACATTGCTCGCCGTGTTTCTGGCCCAATTCGAACCGGTAGCCGAGGGACAGAAACCGACCCTCACTCGCCTCACCGCGCGCGAGATCGACCAGTGGCGAGAGGACTACGCGCAAGCGCTGCAATGGTCAGCTGCAACGAGTTTCAGCGCGAACGACGTCGTCGCCATCAAGGAAATGCGGCGACGGTACGGTTTTACCTCCGCCCTCTGAGAGTGCACTACGGGACGATGTGCTCGGTTCTACCTTTCGTCAACAAACCCGTTTTGCATGATCGGTGCCGTTTCACAGCGTTCTCGACCATGTCGACGTGGTGCGTTAGCCCTTCGTTTGAGATCCCCCTCACATAAATAGTCATCTCAGATGCGAATTATGTAGGTTCAGATCATGCAACTGACGCAGTTCACCGATCTGGGATTGCGCGTCGTCATGCGGTTGGCCGTACTCGACGCGGATGCCTCCCCCAGCACTCGGGATGTTGCGGAGCAGCTCAACGTGTCGTATTCCCATGCCACCAAGGTGGTTACACGGCTCGGTGAGCTTGGCATCGTGACAACCAGGCGCGGTCGCGGTGGTGGGCTTTCCATCACCGAACTCGGCCGCACCGCCACCATCGGCTGGCTGGCCAGACGCCTCGAAGGCCCGGGTGAAGTCGTCGACTGCGAAGGCGACAAACCGTGCCCACTGCGCGGCGGCTGCCTCCTTCGTAGCGCTTTGCGAGAAGCACAGGAAGCGTTTTTCGTTTCACTCGACGCGGTCACGATCGAAGACGTCATTCGGCAGCCGTCCAAAACTGTCCTGCTACGCCTCACCACCCGGAGCGACGAAGCAGGCTGATCAATCGAATTTCGACCGAACGGAGCAGCTCATGCTTTCCCCACAGTCAACCGAGGTCATTCGCGCCACCCTTCCCGTGGTCGGCGCCGCCATCGGCGATATCACAACCCTGTTCTACCGCAAGATGTTCGACGCACATCCTGAACTCGAACGTGATTTGTTCAATCGCGGCAATCAGAAGCAGGGCGAACAGCAGAAGGCTCTCGCCGGCGCCATCGCGGCATTCGCGACGCTTCAGCTCGAGCCGGACAGCGCCAAGGTCGATCTCATACTTTCACGCATCGCGCACAAGCATGCGTCGCTGGGAATCACGCCCGACCAGTACGCAATCGTGCACGAACACCTCTTTGCCGCGATCGTCGAAATACTCGGCGATGCAGTCACTCCCGACGTCGCGGCAGCCTGGGACGAAGTCTACTGGCTGATGGCGGAAACCCTCATCACGATGGAGCGTGGCCTCTACCAACTCGCCGGCGTCGAAGCCGGTGACGTCTGGCGCACGGTCAGGATCAGCGAACGAGTTCTTCAGTCCGCCGACACCGTCTCACTGACGCTCACGTCGCTCGACGGTAGCGCACTCCCCACCTTCGCTCCCGGACAGTACCTTTCGGTCGGGGTTACACTGCCCGACGGCGCCCGCCAGATCCGTCAATACAGCCTGTGTTCGATACCGAGCAGCGCAGACTGGCGGATCAGCGTCAAGCGAATCTCCGGAACTCCCGATGGCGAAGTGTCGAACTTCCTCTACAACAACGTATTCGAAGGTCAAGAACTCTCCGTCACCACACCTTTCGGCGATCTCACCATGCCGGACGACAACTCACCGCTCCTGCTCGCGTCGGCCGGAATCGGTTGCACACCGATGATCGGGATGCTCAATCATCTCGTGAACACCGGCGCTCAGCGTTCGGTCTCTGTCATTCATGCGGATCGATCCATCGCCGATCATGCGCACCGTGCAGAACTCAGCACACTCGTCGACAAGATTCCCGCCGCAACTTTGCATCGTTGGTACGAGGATCTCGGCACGCACGTGGCGTTCGGATCGGTTCACGAAGGACGGGCGGATTTGCAAGACATTGCAGTGGAGCCCGATACCCAAGCCTTCCTTTGCGGGCCGATGCCGTTCATGTTGGCGATGCGCGCATCGTTGCTCGAACGGGACGTCCCGGCGCAGAATATCCACTACGAGGTCTTCGGGCCCGACAGCTGGGCCAATACCTGAGCGGAGCCGACATGACGGAAGAGCAACCGGTGGAAACTCTTTCGCGGTGGTCCGGTTCCGGAGCGATGTGGCGGGTTCTGCACAGGACCCCCACCTCGATCACGGTGTCACTACGACGCTGCGACGACGGCGAGGAAGTGGACCGTCTGACCTCGTCCGATCCAGATCTCCTCGCGTGGATCGGTGACCGCTCCAGCAGCGAGGACAGGCCGGACGAACGCACCGCTCCGGACGGCACGTTATCCGTGGAATCGTGGTGCGATCAGCTCTCGGGGTAACTGTTCTGGGCTTGGGTAAGCGACGATGACACGTATACCGTCAGGGTCGCAGCCGTCGACGAAGGTTACTCCGCCGACTACCTGGGTGAAGGTAGAGGCATCGTATGCGCGTAGACGCTCACTGATCCGCGTAAGTTCCTCTTCTGTATCGGCGGACCACATGACGTAGTGGACGCCGATACTGCTGATGTTGCGCAGGGATGCGCCCTTTCGGACATACATGTAAATCTGAAAATCATCCGGCGTCAGAAGAAGCACCGCATCGCGTTCACGCAAGGCGACACGGCAGGAAAACACATCGCAGTAGTAGCTCACCGACCGATCCAAGTGGGCTACTTGCATCACCGACGAGGCAACTCTCGCGGCAGCACACATTTTTTGTCCCCTAACTCCCGAGCAGGCCAGAGGTCTTCACAGTACCGTCATGCTCGACACCCTGGCTCGTACTGCAAAACCGACTTCTGAACGCGGCAAGATCGTCCGCCACTGTCGCGTACACAGCGTTTCCCCGTCCGCGTGTCGAGTACTCGATCTGCGAAGGGAGACGTCGGCATGGTCGGTCCAACGCGACTAGTGTGCCCGACCCGAGGACCTTCGCTCCGACGATCGGGACTGTCTGAATAACGGTGGATCCGGTCCTTGATTCAACACGCCGAGCTGAGCTTGGCGGGAAGGATCGACGATGACCGAAACACTTGATCCCATGGCAGAGACTGAGGGGCACTGTCACGTTAGTCGAAAAGTATAGCGGCGCGGCTGGTTTGGGGCAGGACGCTACGGCACGCCGCCGGGACGTTCACTTTCAGGCGGCGGCATCGGTGGCGGTGACTTCCTGCCAGACCGTGAAGCGGTCGGCCATCTCGGTCCGCCATTCGGGCGCAGAGAGTCTGTGCCGGTTGGGCCGGAAATGCGGTGAGATGCCCGAGAAGGCGGACAGGAATCGTTGCGCGTGCCCGGTTGATGTGAAGCGTTTCATCGCACGTTCTCGCTGCCTGGTGGGTTGATGCGAGTTCTCGGCTCGATTGTTCAAATACTTCGACCTGCGATGCTCGACCGAGGCCAGCATCTCGCGGTGCGCCACCTGGTAGCTGGCGAGCTTGTCGGTGACGATCACTCGCGGCACATACTCCAGCCTTTTGAGCAGCTTGCGGAAGAACCGTTTGGCCGCCACCGCATTTCGGCGGGCCTGGACCAGCACGTCGAGCACGTTGCCGTCCTGGTCGACCGCCCGCCATAAGTAATGCAGTGTGCCGTTGATTTTGATGAAGACCTCATCGAGGTACCACTTGTCACCGGGCCGGGCCCGCCGTCGGCGCAGCTGGTTGGCGTAGGCCTGCCCGAACTTGGCGCACCACCGGCGGATCGTCTCGTAACTCACCACGACACCGCGTTCGAGCATCATCTCCTCCACCTCACGGAAGCTAAGCGGGAACCGGAAGTACAACCACACGCAGTGGTTGATGATCTCGACCGGGTAGCGGTGGCCCTTGTACGACAGTGAGGTGCTCACGCCACATTCTCCCAGTTTCCCGCGTTCAACAACGTGACAGTGCCGTTGGGCGATATGGAGCCGTGCAGCCGCACGGCCGAAGTGCAGTTCCTCCGCCACCGCCACGAAGTACGACAGCGGCCTCAACTCCAGGGGTAAGCGCACATCGCCGATGCTATTCGGCCAGGTAGATGCACACCAATAGTTGTTTCCTATCGATCGGAAGGGTCATTGGTATTGGACGTACCCGTCGATTGTCGGTGTGATGGGTGTCATGTTCGCGACGGTGAAGCACTAGCAATCACCCTTCGATCATCCCCGTTCCAGAAATAATCCGGCACACAAGTCGACGAAGGAAAACAATGACTGCCACCATCACTCAGACCCCCCAGCAGTGGGCCGATGCGTTCGAGCAGGCCTCGGATCAGGATCCCGAAATCCAGGCGCACGGCAAGTACTTCACTTGTTCGTACCTCTTGGACATGGGCACACATACCTTCGTCGTCGAGATGACGACCGGCAAAGTACACGCCATCACGGTCGATCCCGGCCCCCTCGACCGCCCGTACCAGTTCGCCATCCGGGCCAGTGCCAAGACCTGGCAGGGGTTCGGCGTGCCCGTACCCGCGCCGATGTACCACGGGATCTGGGCTGCCTCATTCCAACGGGACATGAAGCTCGAAGGCGACGTGCTGGTTCTCATGCAGAACTTGCGGTGCGTGACACGCCAGATCGAACTGCTCCGCACTGTCGGTGTGCCGGTCTGATTCACCAGCGCCACCCAAACCAGTTCAAAATCTCCCCCCAACGAAGGAACCCTCGAGATGAGCAAGATTTCCCCGGTGACGGGACACTACGTCGACGTCGACGTCGACGGCCTGCTGTACAAGGTCTTCTACCTGGAGAACGGCACCGGTCAGCCCTTGGTGTGCCAGCACACCGCCGGGGCTCACAACCATCAGTGGCGCGGGCTGCTGGAAGACGAAGAGATCACCGCGAATTATCGCGTCATCGCCTACGACCTACCTCGACATGGAAAGTCCGATCCGCCGGAGAACACCGAGTGGTGGACCGAGGAATACAAACTCTCGGCTGACCACTACGCCAATTTCATCGTTGCACTCGTTGATGCGCTCGAACTCGAGAATCCGATCTTCATGGGATCCTCGTTCGGCGGCAACATCGCCCTGCAGCTTGCGCTGCGCAATCCGGATCGCTTCGCCGGCGTCATCCCTGTCGAAGGTGCCGACTACTCGCCTGGCTTCTACCTCGACTGGTGGCAGCACCCGCACGCGAACGCAGCGCAGGTGTGCGCCAGCGGCACGTGGGATCTCATGGCTCCCCAGTCACCGGAGGCAGATCGCTGGAAGACCTGGTTCTATTACACCCAGGGATCCGAAGCGTTCAAGGGCGACCTGCACTTCTACTCGGTCGATCACGATCTGCGCGACAAGCTCGATCAGATCGACGGCGATCGCTGCCCCGTCGTGATGTTGACCGGCGACTACGACTACCTGACCACGCCGGAAGACAGCGCCCGAACGGCCGCGCAAATCAAGAACGCGCAGTTCATCGAGATGAAAGACATCGGTCACTTCCCGATGAGCGAGAACCACGCAGTCTTCCGCACCTACCTCATCCAAGCGCTCGAGATTCTCCAGAAGAACGCAGCCACCGCTGCATCCGTCTGACCTGTCCAGTACATCAACGCGCTCGCCGGCCACCGCAACAAGGGGGTCGGCGAGCAGTTGTTTGTACACTTCGAAGAGGAATACCGATGAGCATTAAACACTTTCCATTCCTGATCGCCGGCGAGGCGACGACGACCGATAGCCGTATCGAGATCCGCAATTCATTCGACGGTCGGATTGTCGCAACTGTGTCCGAGGCGGATCCGGTGCACATCGAGTCCGCGATCGCAGCTGCCTCGGCGGTGGCCACCGAATTCGCGAGTACACCCGTGCATATCCGCGCAGACGCTCTTATACACATATCAACGCGTCTGAACGACCGCCACGAGGAGATTGCCCAGCTCATCTCAGCCGAATCCGGCAAGCCAATCAAGTGGGCGCGTGTCGAGGTTACCCGCGCCGCTACCACCTTCCGGTGGGCAGCCGAGGAGGCCAGGCGCTGGAGTGGACACATGCAACGACTCGATACCGATGCAGGCTCGGACGGTCGTTTGGCTCTGGTTCACCGGGTCCCGCGCGGCCCCATCCTCGGGATCGCCCCGTTCAACTTTCCGCTCAACTTGGTCGCCCACAAAGTTGCGCCGGCGCTCGCCGTCGGTGCGCCGATCATCGTCAAGCCTGCGCCAGCGACACCGCTGTCGAGTCTGGTGCTCGGTGAGCTGCTGGCGGAAACGTCACTGCCAGAAGGCGCGTGGTCCGTGTTGACGGTCTCGAACGAAAAGGCTTCGGAGATGGTCCAGGATCCGCGTCTGCCGGTGGTCTCATTCACCGGTTCGGTTCCTGTGGGGTGGGCCATCCGCGATCGGGTGCCGCGAAAACACGTCACGCTCGAATTGGGAGGAAACGCCGCCGTCGTGGTGTGTGAAGACTGGTCCGATGAAGCCGGACAGGACTTCGCGGCCGAACGAATTGCGCGGTTCTCGATGTACCAAGCTGGTCAGTCCTGCATCGCGGTGCAGCGAGTATTCTTGCACGACAAGCACTACGAGAGCATGCGGCAACGGATACTGTCCTGGATCGGCATGTTGTCCACCGGTGCACCCGACGACGACGCTACCGATGTCGGTCCACTGATCGACGAGCGTGCTGCCGTGCGTGTGGAGCAGTGGATCGACGAGGCGGTGGCAGGCGGTGCGACCGTTCTCGCCGGTGGCGGACGAGTGGGGGCCGTTGTCGAGCCCACCGTGATCGAGGACGCGCCCCGCGGCGCGCGGGTACTCGACGACGAAGTCTTCGGACCTGTCGTGGCGCTCTGCAAGGTCTCCTCGGACGAGGATGCGTTCGAGAAGGTCAATGAGTCTCGGTTCGGTTTGCAGGCAGGGGTTTTCACCTCAAACCTGCAGACCGCTTTTCGCGCCTCACGTGTTCTGAACGTCGGTGGAGTCATCGTCGGTGATGTCCCGAGCTACCGCGCCGATCAGATGCCGTACGGGGGCGTGAAGGACTCTGGGACAGGCAAAGAGGGAGTCCTTTCGGCAATGGAAGATCTCACTGAGGAGAAGGTGCTCGTTCTGACCGGCATCGACGTTCTGTAGAGCGGTGGTTGCCGTTGATCCACGCACGTGGTTCGTTCGTCCACGACATCAGCCGACGGCGTCTTCGCATGAACGCCTCAGATCATTTCTGCCGGTTTGGGGGCTCATCCCAATCGGGGGTGTAGGAGTTGGGGTCTGAAGCCGCCGGTCTCGAGCAGGCTTCGGGCGATGTAGTTGGTCAGGTTGCGGAACCCGAGTGCGGAGCTGCGCAGGTGTTCGAGCCGTCCGTTGAGCGCCTCGGTCGGCCCGTTGCTGGTGCCGGGTCGTTCGAAGTAGGCGAGCACGTCAGCGGCTCGCTTCTTCAGGGTCCGGCCCAGGGTGGTGAGCTCGGTGAGCACCTTGGGGACGCCGGCGCTGAGGTCGGTGATCAGCTTCTCCATGAGCTCGCGGCCACGTTGCCGGTCCTCGTGGCGATAGGCGGCGATCATGCGCTGGTAGACACCCCAGGTCGCCTCGACCTCGACGTGAGCGTCATCAACGAACAGCGCGCGTAGCCTGTCGCTCTGCTTGTCGGTGAGCAGGTCCGCGCCGGTGTGCAGCGTGCGCCGCGACTTGTAGAGCGGGTCGTCCCTGAACCCACGGTGCCCGTGGATCGCGAGTTGGACCCGGCGCCGGCACCTGTCGAGGGCGTCACCGGCCAGGCGCACGACGTGGAAGGGATCCATCACCGTGACCGCGTCCGGGATCTCCTCTGCAGCGGCGGTCTTGAACCCGGTGAAGCCGTCCATCGCGACCACCTCGACCGCGTCACGGAAGGCGTCGTCGCGGTCGGCGAGCCAGGTCTTGAACGCCGCCTTCGACCGGCCCTCGACCATGTCCAGCAGCCTTGCTGGGCCGGCGCCATCGCGGACCGGGGTGAGGTCGATGATCACGGTGACGTACTTGTCGCCACGCCTGGTGTGGCGCCAGACGTGCTCATCGACGCCAATGACCTTCACGCCCTCGAACCGCGTGGGGTCGTTGATCAGCAGCCGCTTGCCTTCAGCCAGGACCGCGTTGTTGGCGGTGTCCCACGCGAGCCCGAGTCCCTCGGCGACACGGGCGACGGTGAGGTGTGCGACCACGATCCCTTCCAGCGCCCACCGCAGCCCGGTGCGCGAGAGCTTCGCGCGTGGCTCCGCCGCGGCGCTGGTGTCTTGGCGCCACACGTGTCCGCAGTCGGCACAGCGGTAGCGGCGCACTACAACTTCCAGCACGGTCGGTCGCCAGCCCAGCGGCTCGTGGGCCAACCGCCGGATCACGGTGTCACGAGCAGCGCCTTCGCTGCCGCACCGTCGGCACCACTGATCTGGTTCCACCACGCGGCACGCGAGGACCGCACGATCCGGTTCAAGTCGTTGTCCGGTCACGCTCAGACCGAGGCCGTCGAGTCGAGCGAAGGCGGTCAGGTCAGGGCGGCCGAAGCCGGCCGGCGGGGTAGCGTCGGACACGTCGAGGTCTTTCGGATGGATGGCGTAGGAACCTCCGTCGTCGGGAGACCTCGACGTCTATCTGCGGACCGACGCGCCCGGCCGACTTACACCGTCATCTGAGAAGACCCCTGAAACGTCTTCGACGACGACGGGACCGGCGAGGAGGAGGGCGCGGTGAGCTAAAGGAATGGAGCTTGCTCGGCTTCGACGCCGCCGCAAGCTCCGGTGAAACGGTCGGTACTGGTCGGTCGACGTCGGTCACCACCGGATGGCGGCGTCCCCCACGCTCGGCGTTTGCGCAGGTCAGTGGCTCGTTCGCCCAGTGGGCGCATCAAGCGATAGACGCAAAGCCGATGTGATTAGGTCGTCGGTTCGATTCCGACAGGCGGCTCCGGCGAACAGCCCCTGACCTGCGGAAACGCAGGGCAGGGGCGGTTCGGTTCTGGTGGTCGCGCGATGCGCTGGCCTCACGGCTCTGCCCGACACCGACGTCGCTCTCCTCTGCGACGGAACCCTCGCCGGCTGAGCGCTCGCGGCCGGCATCCTGTCCGTGTGCCGATAGGCCTCGCACCGCTCGGCAACGCAGCGTGGCGTTGCGTCGCGACCTGGCGACGGCTCGGCGGGGCGCGATCGTCTCGTGCGTTGGCGGACTACGGGAGCTTGGACGCGAGGACGTCGGCCGCCAGGATCTCGGGTGCTGCGCCGAGGAGGTGCTGGTTGGCCATCAGGGCTGCGACGATGGCGCCGTTGGCGTGGGCGTCGCGAGCGGCCTCGTCGGGGAATGCATCGAAGATCCAGAAGGTGTCGGCGTGGGTCCTGACCGCGAACCAGACAATCGTTCCTACTTCTTCGTTGGCGAGCGCGACAGCGCCGGCGAGCAGATCGGCGAGCGCGTCGTGCTGTCCATCGGCCGCGACGATCTTGGCGACGAAGGCATACGGAAGTGATGCGGGTGTGGACATGAGGGGTTCTCCTAGGTGTCGAGGTTTCTTGGTGAAGCGAGTTAAGCGTATGACGAGCAAGGGCATGTGAGAAGTGGCGTATACGGCAGTATTGCTATTGTTCGCGCCATGCGTATCGGACTGATCGCGATCGACGG
>NZ_LPNQ01000060.1:0-888 GCF_019266085.1 Rhodococcus sp. FH8
CACCGTACGCAGTCCTGCGTGACGCGTACACCGAAGCTGCGCTCGGCATGATCGACGGTGGCGCCGACGCCATCCTCGTCGAAACCTGCCAGGACCTGCTTCAGGTGAAAGCTGCAATCCTCGGCAGTCAGCGCGCGATGGAGCAACTCGGACTGCGGTTGCCGATCATCACGCACGTGACGGTCGAGACAACCGGAACGATGCTCCTGGGCAGTGAGATCGGTGCGGCGCTGACGGCACTCGAGCCACTCGGTATCGACATGATCGGCCTGAACTGTGCCACCGGGCCGGCCGAGATGAGCGAACATCTCCGGCACCTGTCCAAGTACTCGACGCTGCCGGTGTCGGTCATGCCCAATGCAGGTCTGCCGCAGCTCGGCCCCAAGGGCGCCGAGTACCCGCTGACCGCCGACGAATTGGCCGAAGCCCTCAGTGGTTTCGTTTCCGAGTTCGGACTCGGCCTCGTAGGCGGCTGCTGCGGTACGACACCCGAGCACATCAGCGCGGTCGCCGACGCGGTCCGTCAGGTCGAGAAGGCCCAGCGCACCCCGATCCACGAGCCGAGTACCTCTTCGCTGTACTCGGCGGTGCCGTTCGAGCAGGACGCCAGCATCCTGATGATCGGCGAACGCACGAACTCCAACGGCTCCAAGGCTTTCCGCGAGGCAATGCTCTCCGCGGACTACCAGAAGTGCCTGGACATCGCCAAGGACCAGACCCGCGACGGCGCACACATGCTCGACCTCAACGTCGACTACGTGGGCCGCGACGGTGCCGCCGACATGTCGGAACTGGCCAGCCGTCTGGCGACGTCCTCGACGCTGCCGATCATGCTCGACTCCACCGAGCCTGCCGTGTTGCAGGCCGGTCTCGAACACCTCGGTGGCC
>NZ_LPNQ01000060.1:1018-2028 GCF_019266085.1 Rhodococcus sp. FH8
CGAGACCAAGGTCGCCATCGCCAAGCGTCTGATCGAGGACATCAAGGGAAACTGGGGACTCGCCGAGTCCGACATCATCGTCGACGCCTTGACCTTCCCCATCTCCACCGGTCAGGAAGAGGTGCGACGCGACGGCATCGAGACCATCGAAGCCATCCGTCAGCTCAAGGCTGCGTACCCGGAACTGCACTTCACCCTGGGTATCTCGAACATTTCGTTCGGTTTGAACCCGGCCGCACGGCAGGTCCTCAACTCGGTGTTCCTGCACGAGTGCACCGAGGCAGGTCTGGACACGGCGATCGTTCACGCGTCCAAGATTTTGCCGATGGCGCGAATTCCGGACGAGCAGCGTGAAACCGCACTCGACCTGGTCTACGACCGTCGTAGCGAGGGCTACGACCCGCTGCAGAAGCTGATGGCTCTGTTCGAGGGCGTTTCGGCAGCGTCGGCGCGTGAGTCTCGTGCGCAGGAACTGGCGGGACTTCCGTTGTTCGATCGGCTCGAACGCCGCATCGTCGACGGCGAGCGCAACGGCCTCGACGACGACCTCACCGAGGCGATGACGATCAAGCCTCCGCTGGCCATCATCAACGAGACCTTGCTCTCGGGCATGAAGACCGTCGGCGAGCTGTTCGGCTCCGGACAGATGCAGTTGCCGTTCGTGTTGCAGTCGGCCGAGGTCATGAAGGCTGCCGTGGCATTCCTCGAACCGCACATGGAAGCGAGCGACGAGGACGGCAAGGGTCGCATCGTGATCGCGACCGTCAAGGGCGACGTTCACGACATCGGCAAGAACCTGGTCGACATCATCTTGAGCAACAACGGCTACGAGGTCGTCAACATCGGTATCAAGCAGCCGATCGCGACCATCCTCGACGTCGCATTGGACAAGAAAGCCGACGTGATCGGCATGTCCGGACTGCTCGTGAAGTCCACTGTCGTGATGAAGGAAAACCTCCAGGAACTCAACGCACGCGGAGTCGCCGAGAAGTTCCCGGTTCTGCTCGGTG
>NZ_LPNQ01000061.1:0-545040 GCF_019266085.1 Rhodococcus sp. FH8
ACGACACCTCAACCGAAGCCGCCACCAAATCCGCCAACGTCACATCCTCAACACAACGATCCGTCTCATTCACACCCCCCAACACCAACCCACGCTCCACCACAGACTCCACCTCGAACATCTCGACTCGCCGATCCGGTTCTGCGACAGCAGTAGTCAAGACCGATTCGAAGGCGTACATCAGGCGTGAGGCGGTGAATTCCTCGAACAGATCAGTGGCGTAGGTCAACTGAACGACAAGCCCTGCCGGTAGGCCGTCGTTGTCGAATTGTTCGGCCGCAACAAAATCGAGGTCGAACTGAGTGCTCACCACCGCAGGTTCGATGCTCTCGATGTGCAACCCGTCGAGAGTCAACCGTGAATCGAGATGGTTCTGTAGTGCGAGGCTGACCTGGAAGAGCGGTGAATAGGACTGCGAACGAACGGGATCGAGTACCTCCACCAGACGCTCGAACGGAACGTCGCCGTGCGCAAAAGCCTGAAGATCGACGTCGCGGACTCGGGAAAGCAGGTCGGTGAACTCCTCACCTGGATCGACTCTGGTGCGCAACACGACGGTCCCCACGAACATACCGACGAGATCGTCGAGCACACGTTCGCCGCGCCCGGCGGTCGGCGTCCCGACGGCAAAGTCGTAACTGCCGCTGAACCGTGACAGTACGACGGCCAGAGCAGCATGCAACACCATGAACGGCGTCGCGCGATGCCGTCGTGCCAGTTCGGAAATTGCTTGTTGCAGAGCAGGTTCGAGATGCACGCTCAGAAGCGATCCTCGTCCGGAGGCCTCAGCCGGGCGGGGCCGATCCACCGGGAGCTCGAGGACGGCGGGCACTCCCTCGAGAGCGTTCCGCCAGAAGTCCAACTGTCGTGTGACGAGTGAGGTCGACGATTCTTCCGAACCCAACGTCTCGAGCTGCCACAGTGCGTAATCCGCGTACTGCACCTCGAGCGGCGCCCACAACGGCTCCATACCTCGGGTCCGCGCCTCATACGCCACCATCACATCACGCGTCAACGGACCCATCGAGAAACCGTCACCCGCAATGTGATGCACCGTCATCGCCAGGACGTACTCGAACTCGTCAACCTGCAACAGCGAGGCTCGAACGGGGATCTCGGACGTGACGTCGAACGATACGCCGAGAACATCGGCCAGCACGCTGTGGAGCGAATCCTCCTGCACCGTGACAATGTCGAGAATGTCGAGAGCACGAGGTTCCTCGACGACCTCCTGGTAACCCGTTCCGTCGTACTCCGGGTACACGGTTCTCAGGACCTCGTGGCGAGCGATCACGTCGGCGACGCTGGCGCGCAACGCCTCGACATCCAATGGACCTGTGAATCGCAGAACCACCGGGATGTTGTATGCCGACGAATCGGGATCGAAGCGATTGAGGAACCACATACGAGTCTGCGCAGCGGAGAGCGGAATCCTCGCCGGCCTCGGCTGCGAACCCAGCGCGGGCCGCCGCGAACGCTCGGCAGTTTCCACCACTGCAGCCAACTCTGCGACAGTGGGCGACTCGAAGACCACACGCACGGGCAAGTCCGTTCCCGCCGCGGCGTTGATCCGCCCGAGCACCCGAGTTGCACTGAGCGAATTGCCGCCGCGTTCGAAGAAGTCGTCGTCGATGCCCACCTCCCCCGTGCTTCCGCTGCCGAGAACCTCGGCAAAAGCGGTCGCCACCGACAGTTCGGCCGGTGTCGTCGGTGCACGGAAACCACGTGCCTCGAAGACTGGCTCCGGTAGCGCATGTCGATCTACCTTGCCTGTACTCCCCAGCGGCAGGGAGTCGAGCGTCATCAGCGTTGTCGGAACCATGTAGCCGGGCAGGGTGGCGCGCAGTCGTGCCAGAATCGCTGAGCTCTCGATGTCCGAGCCAGCTGCCGCGGTGACGTAGCCGACCAGGTTTTGCTCACCGGTGGCCGACGTCGTGACCGTGACCACCGCATCGCGGATCGGTCGTTCGGCGCGCAACGCTGTTTCGATCTCGCCGAGTTCGATGCGGAAACCTCGGACCTTGACCTGGAAATCTGCACGCTCGAGGTATTCGAGGCTGCCCGCGGCATTCCACCGAACCAGATCGCCGGTTCGATAGAGACGCTCTCCCGTTCCATTCGGGTCGGCGACGAAACGGCTCGAGTTCTGCCCCGCATCCCCGATGTACCCGCGCGCCAGCTGAACTCCAGCGAGATAGAGCTCACCTGCGACACCGACCGGAACCGGGTGAAGCCGCTCGTCGAGTACATGCAGGCGCGTGTTCCAGGCGGGGGTTCCGATCGGCACTACGGCAACGTCTGCATCGCTCGTTCGGTGCGCTGTGACGCTGACCGCTGCTTCCGTGGGTCCGTACAGGTTGTAGACCTGCGCCGAACTCTGCTCTCGCATGTGCTCGGCTGTCTGTATCGGGAGAGTCTCGCCGATGCACAGAATCCTGGTGAGCGAATTCGGCAGTCGGCGCTCGGACACACTGAGCAGCGACAACATCGAGGGGACGGCATGCAGTGTCGTGACGTGCTCACGCTCGATCAGCAGCGTGAGGTACTCGCCGTCCTGCTGTGCCCCTGACTCGGCGAGAATCATGCAGGCGCCGGTTTGCAACGCCCACCAGTATTCCCAAACGGACAGGTCGAAGGTAGATGCAGTTTTGACGAGTACGCGGTCGTGCGCGCCGATCGGGAATTGATCCTGCTTCCACAAGAGTTGGTTCGTGATCGCTCGATGGGAAATCGCCACGCCCTTGGGCTTTCCGGTGGATCCCGAAGTGTAGATCGCGTACGCGATGTTGTCCGGTCGCAGGCAGGCGAGGCGTTCGCTGTCCCGAATCGGTGCTGCGTCGTTTCCGTCCAGATCGAGAGTTTCGATGTCCACGACGTGGAACTGCCCGTCGAGCGAATCGCGGGAAGTGCTCAGAACAACTGTGGGCGCTGCAGATTCGAGGATGTGAGCCGTGCGTTCTGCCGGCTGATCCGGGTCGAGCGGAACGTAGGCCCCGCCTGCCTTCACCACCGCGTACATGGCAACGACCAGTTCGACGGAGCGCCGCAGATTGAGCGCGACAGTCACTTCCGGGCCGACACCGATGTCGATCAGATACCTTGCCAGGCGGTTGCTTTCGGCGTCGAACTCGGCGTAGGTCAGGCGACGGTCACCGAGAACCAGCGCTTCGGCGCGCGGTGTTCTGCGCACCTGGGCGTCGAACAGATCCGCGAGGGTCGTCTCTGGAACGACAGTGTCGGTGTTGTTCCACGTGTTGACGGTGGCCGCGATCTCTTCGTCGCCGAGCAGAGCGACGTCGCCTACCGGGAGGTCCGGGTTTCGACCGATCGAATCGAGAACGCGAAGCAGACGGTTGGCGAATGTCGCCACTGTGGATTGGTCGAACAGATCCGTTGCATAGGTGAACGACGCCGACATCGACCCCGAGTCCCCAGGGGTGACGGTCAAGTGCAGGTCGAACTTCGCCGTCTCGACTGGGGCGCCAACTGCCGCGATCTGCAGTCCGGGTAGCTCGAACATTGTCGGCGTGAGGTTCTGGAAGGACAGTGCCACCTGGAACAACGGATGGCGGGCCGTCGATCTGACCGGATCGATGATCTCGACGAGCCGCTCGAACGGTAGGTCCGCGTGCGCGAAGGCGGCGAGATCCTGATCGCGGGTGTGGTTCAGCAGGTCCGTGAACGGTGCTGCCGTGTTCACCTGGGTTCGCAATGCCAAGGTGTTCACGAACATCCCCACGAGTGCATCGAGCGACTCGTGCCCTCGTCCCGCGATGGGCGAGCCGATGGTGATGTCAGCACTGTTGCCCAACCGGGCAAGCAGTGCGGCGAATGCCGCGTGGACCACCATGAACAGGCTCGCGCCTGATCCGACAGCAAGATCACGCAGTCGATCGGCGGTGTCCGAGCCGATCGTGAAGTGAATCTCCTTGCCGCGGTAGCTCTGACGGGGCGGACGTTGCCTGTCCGTCGGCAGACTCAACAGGTCCGGAATTCCGGCGAGCGCAGAGGTCCAGAACTGAATTTGTCTCTGAGCATCGACGGAGGGATTCTCATCCGCGCCGAGCAGATCATGTTGCCAGAGCGCGTAATCCGCATACTGCACGGGCAACGGTGTCCACTGTGGAGCTTCGCCGCGAGACCGCGAAACGTAGGCACCCATGACGTCGGAGGCCAGGGGTCCGAGCGAGGATCCGTCCGATGCGATGTGATGCATGACGACGGCGAGCACATGTTCGGTCTCGGAGATTCGATACAGAGCGGTCCGCAGTGGTACGTCAGTTGTCACGTCGAATCCGGTGCCGGCAAGAGCAAAGAGCCGCTGCGACGCTTCGGCTTCGGTGACGTCATGCGGAACCAGATCGAGATCCACCGAAGACTCGGGCAGGATTTCCTGGCGAGGACCGTACGGGGAATCCGGATAGTAGGTACGCAACGACTCGTGGCGTTGGACCACGTCACGAAGCGCGAGAGCCAACGCCGGCGCGTCCAGGGTTCCGCTCAGACGCAGCGCCAGGGGCAGGTTGTCCGTGGCAGCCGCGGTGTCGAATCGATTGAGGAACCACATCCGATTCTGCGCCGGTGAGAGCGGAATACGTTCAGGTCGCGGTCGTGCTTCCAATCGGGGCTGATCATCACGTTCTGCCGAGTCTGCCACCAGTGCGAGTTCTGCGACGGTCGGCGCCTCGAACAGCGCCCGAACCCCGAGTTTGATCCCGAACGTGGCGTTGACTCGGGCAATCGCCCGAGTCGCGCTGAGCGAGTTTCCACCCAGCTCGAAGAAACTGTCTTCTGCGCCGACGGTATCGGTACCGAGAACGTCGACAAAAGCGCTCGCGACACGAATCTCTGCGAGTGTGGTCGGCACCCGGAACAGCGCGGAGGCGATGAACTCCGGAACGGGAAGTGCTGCGCGATCAAGCTTTCCGGCCGGAGTCAGGGGTAGCAGATCCAGCAGGACCACGGCACTGGGCACCGAGGCACGGGGCAGCACCGCGGATACGGCTTCGAGGACGGACTCCGCCGACACCGCATCTGTGGTGGTGACGTAACCGACGAGTTGATCGCCGAGAGAGTCATGTCGGTGAACAGTGGCGGCAGCAGCGCTCACTCCGCGAACGGAGGCGAGCGCTGATTCGATCTCCCCCAGTTCGATGCGGAGCCCGCGAAGCTGAACTTGGGCGTCGGATCGTCCGATGTAGGCCAGTTCGCCCTGCTCGGTCCAGGCGACGACGTCGCCGGTCCGGTACATCCGCGCGCCCGATGCACCGAACGGGTTCGCCACGAAGCGTTCTGCGGTCAATGCCGCGCGCCGGTTGTACCCACGTGCCAGGCCGGGTCCCGACAGATACAGCTCGCCCCGGACACCGACGGGGACGGGATTGAGGGCGGAATCGAGGACCAGAACGTGTGCGCCTTCGAGCGGAATACCGATCGTGACGGGCGAGAGTGACGTGTGACGGTGTTGCTCGCCGTCACCGACCAGAGCTGCAGTGTCGTGGAGAGCCCCGGTCTTGGTGATGACGATGGTGCTCTCGGTCGGCCCGTAACTGTTGAAGAGTCTTGTCTGGCTGGGAAAACTGTCGAGTAGCTGCGGCGGAAAGACGTCGCCGCCGAGCACGACGACTTCGAGATCCGACAAAATGCCTGCGTCGACGGTGGTCATCGCAGCAGGAGCCGTCACCACATGGGTGACGCGATGACGCCGGATCACGTCGGTGAGTTCCTCGCCGGCAATGACCGACGGAGGTGTGATCACCATCGTGGCACCGGCGGTGAACGCAAGGATCATCTCGAACATGGACGCGTCGAAGCTGGCCGAGGACAGTCGCAGTACCCGAGAGTCGCGCGATACCGCCAGATCAGTGCGGGTCCGAGCGGAGAACACGGACAGTCCCCGGTGAGTGACAGCGACGCCCTTGGGGAGACCGGTCGAGCCTGACGTGTAGATCAGGTAGGCAACATGATCCGCGTGCAATGGGCGGATCCGATCGGCATCGTCGACCTGCGCTGCGAGGTAGCGATCGAGGTCGAGATAGTCGATCTCGATCGTATCGATTCCGTTCGGAAGTGTTGGCGCCGTCTCGGAGTCGGTGATCACGACCAGCGCTGCAGAGTCTGCCAGCATGTGTGCGATGCGCTCGTCGGGATACGTCGGATCCACCGGAACGTACGTTGCTCCGGACTTGGCAACAGCCCACAGTGCGAGGATGGACTGCGTCGAACGTGGAAGAGACACCGCAACAGCTGTTTCGGGGCCTATCCCACGTTCGATGAGGAGCCGAGCCAGCTGTGAGGATCGCACATCCAGCTCGCTGTACGTCATCTCACCGTACGACTCGGAAACGATTGCCACATTCGCGGATTCCGAGTGCCGGGTCAACAGATCTGCCAAGGTGCGAACCGTTGGCGCTGACGGACCGAATGCCGAAGTAAGTCTGGTGTATTCGTTCTCGTCCAGAACGGCGATATCCGCGATTGCCACTTCCGGAGTCTCGACAATCTGCGCGAGAATCCGGTGGAACCGCTGCGCAAATCCGTCCACGGACGTGCCGGTGAAGAGGTCTGTGGCGTACGTCCAGGTGAGATTCAACGAATCTGCGTGCTGGACCATCGTGATCTGGAGGTCGAACTTTGCCGCCGCGACTGCGTTGTCCACGGCTTCGATCTCGAGACCGGGCAGCGTGAACGCAGCGGTTCCCTCTTGCTCCTGAGACAGAGCCACCTGGAAGATCGGCGCGTGGGCCTGGGAGCGAGCGGGTTGCAGTATGTCGATCAGCCGCTCGAATGGTAGGTCGGCATTCTCGAACGCAGTGAGGTCAGTGGCTCGCACCTGCGCCAACAGATCGAGGAACGACATCGCCGGGGTGAGACGGCT
Source organism: Rhodococcus sp. FH8 (assembly GCF_019266085.1). Classification (NCBI taxonomy): domain Bacteria; kingdom Bacillati; phylum Actinomycetota; class Actinomycetes; order Mycobacteriales; family Nocardiaceae; genus Rhodococcus; species Rhodococcus sp. FH8. Next base: position 6,878 of record NZ_LPNQ01000061.1, read on the forward strand.
GCGTAGTGCCACCGTGCCGACGAACATTCCGACCACGTCGTCCAGCGCGTGTTGGCCGCGTCCGGAAATCGGTGTCCCGATCACCACGTCGTCGGTCGCACCGAGGTTGGACAGGAGCACCGCGAGGGCCGCCTGGAGCACCATGAAGGTCGTGGCGCCCTGTGTGCGGCCCAACTGCCCGAGTGCAGTGACCATCGCGGGCGCCAACACCAGTTCGGTGTTCGCTCCGCGCAGCGACGCAATCGCCGGCCGCGGGAAATCGGCCGGAAGTTCGAGAAGCTCCGGCGCGCCGGCCAACTGGCCACGCCAATACTCGGCCTGCGCCGAAGCAAGACTGGTCTGATCACTTTCCGAACCGAGGACCTGGTGTTGCCACACGCTGTAATCCGGATACTGAACAACCAACGGGGCCGGTGACGGCTCCGTACCCGAACGGCGCGCCGAGTAGGCCAGAACCAGATCCCGTGCGAGCGGCGCCACTGACGCACCGTCCGCGGCTATGTGGTGAATCACGGCGACCAGGATGTGTTCGTCAGCCGAGAGCTCGAACAGGTTTACCCGCAACGGGATTGCTCTGGTGACGTCGAACCCCTCGTCCACAGCGCCGACAATCTGATCGGCAACCTGTTCGGGAGAAACCACCGTGTGACGAAAAGGAACGTCGACGTCGTCGAGAATCCGCTGGAAAGGCCCTTCGGCATCGTCAGGGAAAATGGTCCGCAAGGATTCGTGGCGAAGAACGATGTCCGACAGAGATTCTCGGAGAGCCACTGAATCCAGCCGGCCGCGCAGGCGAAGGACGAGCGGGATGTTGTACGCGGGCGAGGCAGGATCGTATCGATTGAGAATCCACATTCGCGATTGCGCCGGCGAGAGCGGGATTCGCTCGGGCCGAGGCCCAGCGGCCAGAGCGGGCCGCGTTCCGCTCTGCGCTGCATCGACTGCCACAGCGAGGGCCGCGACTGTCCTGGCATCGAAGAGAACCCGAACCGGGAGGGTGACTGAGAGTTCGGTGCCGACCCGTCCCATCACTCGGGTAGCACTCAGAGAGTTTCCACCGATGTCGAAGAAGTCGTCCGTCATGCTGACCTGGTCGACTGCCAGGACGTCACCGAAGATCCGGCCGATCAACTCCTCCGTCTTCGTGACGGGTGCGACATACGCATTCCGGCGCATCGTCGGGGCAGGCAGCGCGCGGAAATCGACCTTTCCGGCCGGCGTCAACGGAATTTCCTCGAGAACGATCACCGAGGAAGGAACCATGTGTGCCGGCAGTCGACTGGAGACGAAGGTGCGCACTTCTTCCGGATCCAGATGACCACCGACCACGTACGAGTGCAGTCCGACGGTGTCGTCTGCTGTCGTCACCGCAGTTCGTACACCGGAGTGCGCACCGAGCACCGCGTCGATCTCACCGAGTTCGATGCGGAAACCGCGAATCTTGACCTGCGAGTCACTGCGGCCGAGATACTCGAGTTCCGTTCCACGACGTCGCACGAGGTCTCCGGTGCGGTACATCCGCTGCCCCGAACGTGAGGGGTCGGCAACAAATCGAGACGCTGTCAGGTCGCCGCGATGGTGGTAACCGCGGGCAAGTCCACGGCCGGTCAGATACAGCTCACCCGTCACTCCGTCTGGAACCGGACGGAGGCGAGAGTCGAGAACATGTGCGACGGTGCCGCGAACTGAACTACCGATGGTGATCCGATCAGTCGCAGACATGGGCCCCGCGAGGGTAGCCATGACGGTGGCCTCGGTGGGACCGTATGCGTTGAACATCTTTCGCGTCGACGCCCATAGCGCGACCAACGCAGCGTCGCACGCTTCACCGCCGACGATCACGGTACCGAGATCCGGAACCTCTGCCGGTTCGATCGTAGCCAGGGCAGCCGGGGTCACAAATGCGTGACTGATCTTCGACGCCCGCATGAGGGCCGCGAGTTCGCTTCCGCCATAGATGCCCGTGGGAACAACATGCATCGCGGCACCGGCACCGACAGCCATGGCCAGTTCGAGCACCGATGCGTCGAAGCTGGGTGAAGCGAAATGCATCGTGCGACTGAGGTTGTCGAGTTCGTATCGGCGAACCTGCTCGTCGACCAGCGCCGCGAGACCCGCATGGGAGACGACGACGCCCTTCGGAGTGCCGGTCGATCCCGACGTGTAGATGACGTACGCGGTGTGGTCCGTGCGAATCGGTGACGTGCGCTCGGAATCGAGGATTCGCGTGTCACTGACGTCGTCGCGATCAAGCGACGCCACTGCTTCTTCCGTCAGCGTCAGGACTGCTCCCGAATCAGTGAGCATGTGCTCGATTCGCTCGGCCGGGTAGCTCGGGTCGACGGGTACGAACGCCGCTCCGGTCTTGGCAACGGCCCAAGTGGCGAGTACAGAAGATGCCGACCGCGGAATGGCGATCGCCACTACCGATTCAGGGCCGATCCCTCGAGCTACGAGTGCCCGCGCCCACCGATTGGTACGCCGGTCTACATCATCGTAAGAGAGTTCGAGGTCGCCGCACAGTATGGCCGGACCACCGTTGGATTTGATGACCCCGGCCGTGAGGATCTCCGGCAGTGTCAGCTCCGTCAAGGCGACCGACTGGGCAGTTCCCTGACGTTCGATCTCTGGCATCGTCCGCAGATCGAGGTCGCCGACCACTGATTCGGGTTGGGCGACAACAGCGTCGAGAATGGCGACGAACCGATCCGCGAGCTCGCGCACAGTCGATTCGTCGAAGATGTCGAGGGCATAGGTCCACGTCGTGGTCACCGACCCGTCCGGGCGCGGCGACGAGACATCCAGTTGGAGATCGAATTTCGAGATCGGAGCATCCAACGGGACCTGAGAAACTTCGAGGCCGGGAAGCTTGACGGATGGGGTCGGAATATCGCCGGTCGCGAGTACCACCTGGAAGAAGGGGTGGTGCGCCGTCGAGCGAGGCGGGTCGAGCACCTCGACGAGACGCTCGAACGGAATATCTGAGTGGGCAAATGCCGAGAGGTCGGCGTTACGGGTCGATTCGAGCAATCCGCGGAACGAAGCCGTCGGATCCACCTGTGTCCGGAGAACCACGGTTCCGACGAACATGCCGACGAGATTGTCGAGGGCCTGATTCCCGCGTCCGCTGACCGGGGTGCCGATCGCGATGTCGGACTCCCCCGCCATCCGAGACAGCAGTACCGACAACGCCGTGTGCAGCACCATGAACGGTGTGGACCGAGTGCTGCGAGCCAGGGATTCGACGGCGCGGTGCGTCTGCGCCGAGAGGGTCGACGACACCGTCGCACCTCGATAGGACGCGACTGTGGGATGCGGCCGATCCGTCGGGAAATCGAGACGGGTCGGGACGTGCGCCAATGCAGCGCGCCAGTATTCGATCTGGCGGGATGCCTCCGATTCCGGATCGTCCTCGTTGCCGAGAGAATCGATCTTCCAGAGCGTGTAGTCCGCGTAGTGAACGCTCAACGGCGACCACTGTGGCGCGGTTCCCGCGAGCCGTGACGCGTAGGCCGTCATCACATCCGCGGCCAGTGGCTGCATCGACCAACCGTCACCACTGATGTGGTGGACGACGAGTACAAGAATATGCTCCCGACCAGACGTCCGGAGAAGCGAAGCCCGCACCGGAACCTCGGTGGTCACGTCGAACCCGGCACCGACCAACTCGTCGATCGCCGCGACGGGGTCACTGACATCCGCGGGTTCGAGAGCAACTGGCGCGTCGTCGAGAATGCACTGGTAAGGACCTTGATCCGAATCCGGATAGAGTGTGCGCAGCACCTCGTGCCGGTCGATGACATCGCTGATCGCCTGGCGCAAAACCTGAACGTTCAGGTCGCCGGACAAAGAGAGTGCTGCCGCAATGTTGTACGCCCCGGATTCCGGATCGAATCTGTTGAGGAACCACATACGCTGCTGGGCCGGTGAGAGCGGAATCCGGTCCGGTCGAGGGCGGGGTCCGAGTTCGGTGAACCTGGACGGCGCGCTGCCGGCGACGAGTCCGGCCAGCGCACCAACTGTCGGAGCGTCGAACAGGTCTCGGACACCCAGAGTCGATCCCAGTGCCGAGTTGATCCGTGCCACCACCCGCGCAGCCGTCAGGGAGTTGCCGCCGAGCGCAAAGTAATCAGCGGTAACGCCGATGTTTTCCACTCCGAACAGCTCGGAAAAGATTGCGGCAATAGCCCTTTCGGGTTCGGTGACGGGAGCGACGTACTCACCTGCCGTCGAATCCGGTTCCGGCAACGCACGCCGGTCGAGTTTTCCGTTGGGGCCCAGCGGCATCGACGCCAAGAACACGAATATTGAGGGAACCATGTAGGTGGGCAGCTTCTCCTGCGCGTGCGCGCTGAGAAGGGCACTGTCGATTGCCGAATCAGCTGTCACGTAGGCGATCAGGCGGTCCTGTCGTACGACGGTTGCGGCCGAGAGTACTCCCGAGAGTTCCAACAGGACCGCGTCGATTTCTCCGAGTTCCAAGCGCTGCCCGCGAAGCTTCACCTGGAAGTCGGTACGACCCAGATACTCGATCTCACCCGTGGAATTCCACATGACGAGGTCGCCCGTCCGATACATCCGCCCGGGCCCGAAGGGGTTGGCTACGAAACGATCTGCTGTCAAGTCAGAGCGTTGCACGTAGCCGCGGGCGAGTTGGACTCCCGCGAGATAGAGTTCTCCCGCCACTCCGATCGGGCTCGGCGCGAGGCGGTGGTCCAGCACGTAGGTCTGCGTGTTCCAGACCGGAGCGCCGATCGGCACCGGACCTGTTGCGGCGGCATCCGTCTGATGGAAAGTGACGTCGACGGCAGCTTCGGTGGGACCGTAAAGATTGTGCAGACGTGCACCGAATCGTTCGTGGAAGCGAACGACCGTCGCACGCGGAAGTGCCTCGCCGCTGGCGAACACCTGACGAACGGATCGAAGTTGTGCGAGATCGCCGTCGACGAGGAAGACGTCGAGCATCGACGGGACGAAGTGCAAGGTGGTGACACCTTCGCGAGCGATCAGCTCGGAGAGGTACCGAGAATCGCGATGTCCATCGGGTTCTGCAACTACCAGTCGCGAGCCGGCGACGAATGGCCAGAACAACTCCCACACCGAGACGTCGAAGGTGGCGGGTGTCTTGTGCAGCACGACGTCGTGACGGCCGAGCGGATATTCATGTTGCATCCACAGCAGGCGATTGACTATCGCTCGATGCGACACTGCAACGCCCTTGGGCTTTCCGGTGGACCCAGATGTGAAGATCACATAAGCAACGTGATCCGGCGATACACGACCGAGACGCTCGACGTCTGCGAGCCGCTCGGTGGAGTACCCGGACAGATCGATCTCGTCGAGAAGTACGGGGTTGACCCCATCGGGCAGCGATGTTGCGTCGGCCGCGACCGACAGGACGACCGACGGTGCTGCGATGTCGAGCACGTACCGGATCCGCTCGTCCGGATGCTGCGGATCGATCGGAAGATACGCACCGCCGGCTGCGATGACGGCGTGCACTGCCACCACGTACTGCGCGCTCCGGTGCAGAGCGATCGCGACCAGTGACTCCGGCCCGACGCCGCGTTCTACGAGGTGACGAGCGAGAGAGTTGACCTGGGACCGGAATTCTCCGCGACTGATCGTCGTGCCCGCGAAGGTCAGTGCAGCATCGGCCAAGTCGGCGATACCCGAGTCGACGATTTCCGAGCCGGCGATTTCCGAGTCGGCGCCGAGTAAGTCGAGCAGCGTCTTGTCAGCTATGACGTGGGAAGTGTCGTTCCACTCGTCGAGTACGAGCCGTCGTTCGGCCGCGTCGAGATAGTCGATGTCCCGGATACGGATTTTCTCGCCAGTCATCGCGCCCAGTATCGATGCAAGGCGTCGGCCTACACGCTCTGTTGCGTCGTGGTCCATCGCATCGGGTGCGTACTCGATGGTGAGGTGAAGGCTCGGTTCGAGGACCGTGATCAGGGCGAGCGGGTAGTGAGTCGCGTCGGCGACCTCGATTCCCGTAACTCGCATCCCGGCGATATCCGTCGCGGATTCGAGCGCCGAACGGTCGACGGGATATGACTCGAACACCGTCAACGTGTCGAACATCGCGCCGGCGCCCACGGCCGACTGCACCTCGGCCAGGCCGACGTGGTGACTGTCGAGCAGCCGAACCTGCTCGGACTGAACGTGTTCGAGGAGTTCGGACACCGAACTGTCCGGGTTGACACGAACGCGAACAGGAACTGTGTTGATGAACAACCCGAGAATGTCTTCGACCCCGGTCAGCGACGCGGGTCGACCCGAGACGGTGGCTCCGAACACGACGTCGTCGCGTCCGAGCATTCCACTGAGCAGTAGACCCCACGCAGTCTGGACGACAGTGTTGACCGTGACGCCGCTGCGCCTGGCCAACTCGAAGATCGCCTCGGTCGACGAGGCTTCCAGCGGGACTTCGACATCCACGGGAACTGCGTGCACGGAGAACTCCGTACGGTGTGGTGCGACCAGCGTCGGTTCGTCTACTCCAGACAGTGCGCCGATCCACCTGTCCAATGCCGCGCCGTTGTCTTGTTCGGCGAGCCAGTGCAGATAGGTGCGATACGACCGAGCGGGAGCCGGCAGCGACGTGTCGGCGGCGTAGAGCGACAGTAGATCGCGCACCAACAACGGCATGGACCAACCGTCGAAGAGAATGTGGTGATTGGTCACGATCAGGTGCGCCGAATCCGCACCCTGGCGTAGCAGCACTGCACGAAGCAGAGGGGGCGCGCTCAGATCGAACGGTGCCGTGCGCTCGAGTTCCGCGACGACGTGCGGATCACCCCCGAGCACCTCCCGCCATGGAGTTGCCACGGAATCGAGAACGAGCTGTGCTGCAACGCCGTTCGAGTCGTACACGAAGGCAGTCCGAAGTGCGGTGTGGCGCTCGAACAGTCTCGAAAGCGACCGCTGTAGTCGATCGCTGTCGACGATCCCGGCGAGGGACAGAACGATCTGGCCGGTGTAGACGTCGACGGCATCGGCGGTGAGGCCGGCATGAAACTGGAATCCGGCTTGCAGCGGCGAGAGCGACCAGATGTCCTCCAGGTGGCCGAACTGCTTCTCCCACAGTTCTATTTCGTCCTGCGAAGCCGAGACCAGGGGAACGTCTGACGGCGTGAGGCCGGCATGATCACCGACGGAGGCGGCAATCTTCTCCAGTTCGACGCGCCACGCCGTCGCGAGCTCCGCGACTGCAGCGGGTTCGAAGATACCTTCGGGGAAAGCAAATGACGCCGATAGGAACTCGCCTTCCGGACCGTCCACGACGGCGGCATTGATGTCGATCGCGTAATTGACCGCGAGATCGCTTCCGCTGCCGTTGTTGAGATCGATTCCGGCGTCGGGAATCCAGCCCGCGGCCCGCAATTCGTCACCGAACTCCGCAGTGGACATCTTGCCCAAGTAGTTGAAACCGATCTGCGGTTCCGGGCCGGTCAGCATCCCTGCACGTCGGAGCAGCCCGTAACCGATACCGGACCCCGGCGTGGTTCTCAGCTGTTCCTTGACGGATTTCACGACCGTCGGCGTGTCCACTCCGAGTCCGGTGAGATCGATCCGAACCGGGTACACCGCCGTGAACCAGCCGACGGTCCTGGACAGGTCGGCACCGGGCAGCACGTCTTCGTCTCGTCCGTGACTTTCGAGCGAGACCAGCATCCGCTGTGATCCGCTCCAGGTGCGCAATGCCAGGGCAAGCGCACTGAGCAAGCCGTCGTTGACACCGGTCCGATAGTGCGACGGTACCGCGCGCAACAGGTGATCTGTTGTGTCACGGTCGATGTCGACCCGGACTCGACGCAGTGACGACCCTCGGTCCCGTTCCGCATCGAGAGGACGCGAACCGATCGGCGCACCATCGAAGTCGACGACCTCACGCCAGTACTCGAGTTCCGCCGACGGTGACAGCTCGGTGAGTCCGTGCGACCAACGCCGCAGTGACGTTCCGACGGGCATCGGTACCGGCGTGCCACCGTGAACGATCTGTTGCCAGGCTGCAGCGAAGTCCGGAAGGAGAATCCGCCACGAGACGCCGTCGACAACCAGATGGTGGATGACGACCACCAATCGGCCCGAATCGTGCGTCGAGTCGAGCCAGACGATCTGAGCAGTATCGCCGCGGTACGGATCGAGCCTCGACGCGGCGTCCGCGGTCGCCTGGGTAAGAGCTTCCTCGAACTCGGGGGTTCCGGGTAGCGCTTCGGTGACGGTCCGACGAACCCATGTATCGACAGCACAGCCAGGGGCAATGTCGAATCCGGAGTGGTCGGGCAGCAAACGCGCGCGAAGAGCGTCGTGTTGATCGACAACTACTTGAAGAGTTGCCGCGAGGCGCGAGAGATCAAGTCCGACAGGAACACTGACCGACACGGCTTGATAGAAGGTGTCGATGCTGCCGGCCGTGCCCAGTATCTTGGCTGCGATCGGGGTCAGCGGGACAAACCCCACTCCCTTACCCGGCAGTTCTTCGAGTACGACCGATTCATCTGCCGGGAGTGCGATTTCGGCCAATCGCGCCACCGTCTTGCGTTCGAACACGTCGCGAGGAGTGAAGACAACTCCGGCGGCTTTTGCTCGAGAGACGAGCGAGATCGCGACGATGCTGTCTCCACCCAGCGCGAAGAAGGAATCGTCGACGCCGACTCGCTCGACGCCGAGTACCGACGCAGCGGCGTCGGCGATGATGCGCTCGACCGGACCGCTCGGCGCCCGGTAGTTCTGAGCCGCCGAACGAAATTCCGGTTCGGGTAGCGCCTGGCGATCGAGCTTGCCTGCCGGGGTCAGTGGCACTTCAGCCAGCGGTATCAGCTGGGACGGCACCATGTGAGCGGGCAGGAATCGAGATGCGTGTGCGATCAACGCTTCTTCGTCGAGATCGTGTCCCGGCTTGATCTTCACGTACGAGTACACGGTGCCGCCGGCAAGCGTCACCACGAAATCGACGGATTCATGGCGTGCGAGCACAGCGTCGATCTCACCGAGTTCGATGCGAAGTCCATTGACCTGCACCTGGAAATCGGAGCGGCCGACGTACTCGAGTTCGAGAGTCCGAGTCCAGCGGACCACGTCTCCGGTGCGGTACAACCGAGTTCCGCCGCCGAGAGGATCGGCGACAAAACTCGCAGCGGTGAGAGCCGAACGTGAGTGGTAGCCCTGCGCCAATCCGGGGCCACCGAGATACAGTTCACCGGCCACCCCGGCCGGCACAGGTCGCAACCAGCGGTCGAGAACCATCAGATGCGCGCCCTGAATCGGAGAACCGATCGTGATGGCCTCGTCCGACGCCAGCGGGGGTGTCGTGGTGATGACGATAGTTGACTCGGTGGGCCCGTAACTGTTGTAGAACCGGCAGATCGGGCCGAAGCGTCGAACCAGGTCCGGCGGGCACACGTCACCTCCGACAACCACAGCTTCGAGATCCGGAAGATCGGTGGCGTCCACCGTGCCCAGAATTGCGGGCGCACTGATGATGTGGGTGACGCGCTCGCTGCGCAGCAGTTCTGTGAGCTCGCCGCCGCCGTAGACATCTGCCGGAGCGATGACCATCGTCGCCCCGGCACTGAACGCCTGAACCATTTCGAAGACGGAGGCGTCGAAACTTGCGGACGAGAATCGCAGAACTCGCGAATGTGCACCGACGCCGAGTTCGGGGCGACCCCACGCGGTGAAATCGACCAACGCATTGTGCGTGACGGCAACACCTTTCGGTGTACCAGTGGAACCGGACGTGTAGATCAGATAGGCGATGTGATCGCTTCGCAACGGCGCCGTGCGGTCGGAGTCGTCGACGACGGACTCGTCGCCGACAAAGCTGAAGGCATCGATAGAGATGCAGTCCAGATCGACGGGCAGCATCTGATGGACAGTCGAATCAGTAATTCCCACAACAGCATTACTGTCCCCGACCATGTGATCGATTCGTTCGACCGGGTACGTCGGATCGACCGGAACTGATGCAGCGCCGGTTTTGGCAACCGACCACCACGCGATGACGGCATCGATGGATCGAGGCAGCGCGATCACGACACTGGTGCCAGGACCCACTCCGCGCCGGATCAGCATTCGAGCGAGTACGTTGGAGCGACGATCGAGTTCGCGGTAGCTGAGCTGCTGGGTACCGCAGCTCAGTGCGATCCCCTCCGACGATGCCGCGACGCCGTGGGCGAGAATCGTGGGCAAGGTCATCGGTGCCAGTGCGTCAGGGCCGCGTGCCGGAACGATCGACTTCCGCTCGGCTTCGCTCAGGATCTCGAGATCGTGAACACGAGTGTCCGGCAGCGCTTGCATGTACCGGGACAGCAGTTCGACGTATCGGCGCACATGGTCGCTCAGGACATCTGCGGTGTACAGATGGGGATTGGCTTCGAAATCGATTCGCGGCGCCTCTCCCGAGGCACTCGGATAGATGTTGACCGACAGGTCTTCCACCGGCCCTGTCGACAAGACGTGGAATCGACCAGTCACCGACCCCAGGACCACTTCGGGGTGAAAGTTCATGATGTTGATCGCGGGACCGAAGAACCCCCGCTCGGCACCGAGGCCTCGATCGCGCCTCATGTCCTCGGTGCGGTACCGCTGATGTCTGAGCGCGCCGGTCAGTTCGAGCGAGGCAGCCGCGCTCAATTCGGCAACCGTGGTCGTAGCGGTCACCGCGAGGCGCAGCGGAACGACGTTGGAGATCATGCCACCCGAACCGCGCAGAACCCTGTTCGTTCGCGCGGTCACCGGCAAACTCAGCACTACGTCTTCGGTGCCGGTCACCCGGGCGAAGTAGAGCGCGAAAGCAGCCACCGCCGCCGCCGAAGAGAACTCGTCCGCCTTCGCCGTCGCGTTCGCACTGTCGAGTGTTCGGCCGACCACGACCGCACCCGCTGTGGCGTCCATCCGCTTCCCGGCCAGACTTGCCACGGCCGGAAGGTCTGCTGTCTTGGCTGCCCAGTAGTCCTGATCTCGGCGGAATCGCGGCGAGTGCCGATACTCGGCCTCGGCGTCGTGCACGGCCAGAAGATCGGTTGCCGACGATTCGGGGACTGAAAGGCCGGCGACCTCCGCTGAGTAGAGCTCGGCGATGCGTGTCATGAAGTTCATGGCGCCGTAGCCGTCGAGGACCAGATGATGGATCCGGCAGTACCAGAACTGGCGGTTCGCGCCGACGCTCAGGACGGCTGACTTCACCAATCGATCGGTGAGTAGATCGAAAGGTCGGGTGTACTCCTGCCGCATCCACTCGAGTGCGGCTGCCTCCGGCTCGCGCTCACCGCTCAGATCGACGACCTCGACGCTCTGACTTAGCTCGGAATCGATCTGCTGAAACGGTTCGCCGTCGATCTCGAGGAGTTTCAGCATCCCGGAGCCGAACTCATGCGCTGCTGTGACGCAGGCACTTTCGAGCACCGCCGCGTCGAGAGTCCCGTCGACTACGACATACTGCGCGATCGTGATCGGCACATCAGTACGCAGTAGCTGGGCAAACCAGATTCCGCGTTGCGCGCTGGTCAGCGGAAAGGGCTCGAAACGTCGATCAGCATGCACAGCGTCGTTCTCTCATCTGCCGAAAAAAGTACCGACGGCCTGCATCGATTGCTGTGGACCTGCGGCGCGAGACGACCGTACCGACTACCACTCGACACAGTCCGCCGATTGATCAAAGATAGGGTTGCATAACCTTCCCATCTCGTCAAATGGCAAAACAAGTCCCATGCGATCACGTAAAGGATTCCGCCAGGTCTGTTTCTGCAGATCAGACCTGGGATTCGAGTGCGGTCTCAGTATTCGGCGCGTCATGCGCCGGGTACGCATGCACCAAGGCAGTAGCGAGTTTCGGCACCGCGTGAGTGAGCGAATGCTCCGCGCTGTGCGCTATCGCATGAGCTTCGGCAAGAGTTGCCCGGGGATCGATGTCGAGTTCTGCATCGGCATGCAGTCGGTGTCCGATCCACCGCATCTTCAGATCACGAACACCGAGGACTCCGGGTTCGTGCATCAATGCATGCTCTGCGTCGTCCACCAACTCAGGTTCGACGCCGTCCATCAACCTCCGGAAGACGTCTCGCGCTGCAGTCCTGAGCACCGCCACGATGGCAACGGTGATGACAAGGCCGATGATCGGATCTGCCAACGGGAAACCCAGCGCAACTCCCCCCGCCCCCAGAAGGACTGCGAGCGAAGTGAATCCGTCGGTCCGAGCATGCAATCCATCGGCCACCAGGGCCGCTGAACCGATTTGCCTGCCGACCCTGATCCGATACAACGCCACCAATTCGTTTCCGATGAAACCGATCAAACCTGCCGCCGCTACCCAACCGAGGTGCTCGATCTCGACCGGGTTGATCAATCGCCTCACCGCCTCGACACCGGCGATCACTGCCGACAGTGCGATCATGGCGAGCACGAACAGTCCGGCCAAATCCTCCGCACGCCCGAAACCATAGGTATAGCGCCTGGTCGCAGCGCGCCGACCGAGCGCGAAGGCAATCCAGAGTGGGACTGCCGTGAGCGCGTCGGAGAAGTTGTGAATGGTGTCCGCAAGCAGCGCCACCGAACCCGAGATCGCCACGATCGCAACCTGAGCAACTGCGGTGACGCCGAGCGCGACAAGACTGATCTTGACCGCCCGGATGCCGATTGCGCTCGATTCCAATGCGTCGTCGACACTGTCGGCAGCATCGTGACTGTGCGGCGAGAACACTTCGCGGACTGCCGATCGAAATCCCTTCGGCCCGTGGACATGGCGGTGGCCGTGGCCGTGGCCGTGGGACGTCTTGGGTTCGTGCGTCACGACGCACCTTCTTCTTGATCGGTCCGATCGACGTTCGCCGAGCGCTCCGGGTGTATCTCCCGAAGCTCACCTTCACTACGGTGATGCCCCGGCAATCCGGGTCCGGCATGCTCCGCATTGAAGACCGCGTCCGTAACCAGTTGGCGCACATGGTCGTTCTCCAGGCGATAGAACACCGTCGTACCATCGCGGCGCGTTCGCACCAACCTTGCCATGCGCAATTTCGCCAGGTGCTGCGACACCGAGGGCGCCGGCTTGCCGACGCGTTCCGCCAGTTCGTTCACCGAGCACTCGCGGTCTACCAATGCCCACAAAACCTGCACACGGGTTGCGTCGGCCAGCATGCGGAACACCTCGACGACGAGGTCGACTTGATCATCGGGAAGCTTACGGCGACAAACACCACTATCTGCGTTCATACGTAGATAGTAGATCATGCTGGACGCCGAAGATGACCTCTCGTCGATTCACCAGTTGTGCAAAGCTTGGCGGCAGAGCCCTTCGCCACTCGCAGACCGGGAGACAACGATGAGTACCGACGATTGGAACGCAGGAATCATTGCGGAATTTCGGGAGAACGAGGGCAAGGTAGGTGGCCCCTTCGAAGGTGCGCCCATGGTGTTGGTCCACCACACAGGACGCAAATCCGGACGCGATTTCGTGAGTCCCATGATGTATCTGGCAGACGAGCAGGATCCGAAGACCATCTACGTTTTTGCATCCAAGGCCGGTGCCCCGACCAATCCCGACTGGTACTACAACCTCGTTGCCACCGACCAGGCAGAGGCCGAGATCGGCACCGAAACATACCCGGTCTCCGTCAGCGAAGTAACCGGCGAGAAGCGTGACCGCATCTACGGCGAGCAGGCCAGTCGATACCCGGGATTTGCCGAATACGCGGAGAAGACAGCTGGGATCCGCACAATCCCGGTGGTAGCCCTGACTCGCGCGTAAATCCTGGTAGCACCTCCCAGCCGTTTCCATTCGGAAACGGCTGGGATCGTTTGTACGGAATCAGGTCGCTGAAGAGGCTTTGACCTCACCCTTCGCATGCCGTCCGAGCAGCACGTATCCGACCCAGGATCCGACAACCACTGTCGCCGCGAGCGCCTGTACAAGGCCTTCGATACTCGCCGGATAGAACACGCCGGTGATGTAGTGCGAGATGAATCCGGTGGACGGCAACTCCGCGATACCGGCCATTCGGCGGGCCCAGTTCTCGAGATTGGTCAGCGGGCAGTCATATCCGACCGCTATCGAACCGGCTCCCCAGACGACTGCAAGTAGGTGGAAACCGATGGTACGACGCCACTTCCACGCCACGAACCCACCCAGCACCACATAGAGGACAAACCCGAAGTGAACGAACACCGTTACTACTTCGATGAGCCGATACACCATCGTCGTCTCCGCTCGTGGCGCGGAAGTCCCGCAACAACCAGACTAATCCGATGTTAGTCCTCGTAGAGGTGATCTACCCGGTGTATGCAGCGGTCGTGCGAGCAGCGGCGGCTGCAGCCGCATCCGGGTCGTCGCCCGATGCGATCGCAGCTTCGGCCCACAGTTCACTGCTTCCCGCGATGAATGCCTTGGCCTCGTCGCTCGCCGACCACTCGGGTGTCTCGAGTGGCGTCGCGATCCCCAGTTCAACGTGTCGAGCCAGCCCGAGCAGTCCCATGTCCCAACCGACGCCGACGGCACCTGGACCGTACTCGGCCCACCGATCCGGCTCCACGTCCGCGGCATGTTCGAAATCGAACAGCGTTGCACCACTGCCCTTTTCGGCGAGATTTACAGTCACATAGCTCACATCGCCGCCATATTCCCAGGTGATGCGAAGAGTTCGAGGAGCTTCGCACGCCAAAATCTCGCCGCCGGCGTTGCCCTCGAGCTGATAGTGGCCGCCGATCATGGCTTCTCCCGCGACCGGCATGAACCATTGGCGAATGCGGTCGAACTCGGTGATCGCCGCCCAGACCGTGCCTATTGGTGCCGCGAGAGTCCGCGACATGCGCAGCATGCGCGTTTTCCCCTCGTCTCCGCCGAACGGGCCCAGTTCTCGCGCCACCAACTGCAACGAATCAACTGCTTTGTCGACCATGAGACTCCTCGGTTCGAGCGAAACTTTCAGCTCAGGCGCTGCTGTAGATGTACCGCTACCTCTTCTCCAGCGGCACTCTTGCCGATCGCCTTGCACAGCGCCACGCGCAGCGGAAGCCAGTGCGGTCCGTCGCCGGAGGGCATCAGCGTCGCCTCGAAGGGATGCTCACCATCGAGGGTTCCGAGCACCTTCACAGCGCGTCTGGTTCCCAGAAGTTCCGCCGAGGCGGGCACGGTCAAGAACGTTGCGAACGCACCGTCTTTCTCGATGGGAGCGGTGAACGAGTAATCGAGCGGTTGTGGAGTCTTGTCAGTGGCCATCTCGCGTCACTGCTCAGCAGCGAGCAGGACGTCGGTGTCGAAACACGTGTGAGTGCCGGTGTGGCACGCGGCGCCCTCCTGATCGACGATCAGCAAGACGGAATCGCCGTCACAGTCGAGTCGCACCTCGTGGACGTACTGGGTGTGCCCCGACGTCTCACCCTTGACCCAGTACTGCTGCCGCGAGCGCGAATAGTACGTCCCCTTACGGGTTTCCAGTGTTCGCGCGAGCGCTTCGTCGTCCATCCACGCGACCATCAGCACATCACCGGTCGACTTCTCCTGCGCAACCGCGCTGAACAGTCCGGCGTCGTTTCGCTTCAGCTTCGCCGCGATTGCGGGATCAAGACTCATATGACGTTTATACCTTCCACCTGTGACTTCCGTGGAATTCCCCTGCACGGCCGCCCTAGAATGGAAGTTCCTTCGCTTCTCGCTCTGGAAGAAGATCCGACATGAACCATCAGCATCATGACGGTCCGCACCCGGAGTACATCTGCCATCTCGCGAACCCGAGTACCGATCGCGTCCGAACCCGCCACGTCGTTCTCGGCATCGGCCCAGGTGCTACCAGCAAGAATGTACTCAGCTACGCACTGACGCTTGCCGCCAAGGAGGATTCAGCCCTCCACGTCGTTCACTGCATCACGTCAGAGGACCTACCTGTCGAAACCGACTCACCAGAATTCGAAACGCGTCTGCACGACGAGATGGTGTCGCAACGCGAGCAGACAACCTCGGCACTTGCCTCGCACGCCGACACCTGGACGTACGACTGCACCTATGGAGACCCGGCCGGTGTCATTCTCGCAACCGCGGACAAATACGACGCATTTACCATCGTGATCGGATCTCCGCGAAAAGGCGCTGCCTCCGCGGTGAGCCGACTGATGCACATCTCGGTCACTTCCCGACTGAACCGGCAGAACCGTTATCCCGTGATATCGGTTCCGACCGGAGTCAGCTCGGCAAGATAGCCGAACGCGGGACAAGCCCGCCTAGATGATCGAATAGTCCTCGAGCGGAAAGCGTTTCGCTTCGACGAACGCATTCCGTGTAGACGTGGGCCGCAGAATCGCAGCCTCGCCGTGCTGATTGAAGTAATAGCTTCGTGCAGTCTGGCAACTACCGCCGTAGAAGACGGAGTCCGCCAGGTTCTCGGTCATCCGGTCGAGGAACTCGGCGTTGGCAGTTTCGGTGACCTCGAATGTTTCCGCGCCGCGCCGTTTCACCTCGCCGAGCAGTCGATCCATGTGCTGCATCTGGGATTCGATCGTCGTGAAGTAGGACAACCCGCTGTACGAGTACGGACTGGCGAGCGTGAGGAAGTTGGGGAAATACGGAACCGCGACCCCTTCGTAGGCCTGGAAACGGTTGTCGCGCCACCACTTACCGAGGTTTCGTCCCTCGCGACCGATAACCTCGATGGCTGGAAAGTTCACATCCCAGAGGTTGAATCCCGTTGCCAGCACCAAGGTGTCGATCTCGGTCTTGCGACCGTCGGCGGTGACGATTCCGTCGGCAGCGATGTGGTCGATCGGCGTCGTTTCGAGATGCACGTTGTCCTTGGTGAACGTACGGAAGTAGTTGTTGGAAAATGTGGGACGCTTGCACCCGAAGTCGTAGTCCGGTGTGAGTTGTTTGCGAAGGCTGGCGTCGCTGACCTGGGACCGCAGAAACGCACGTGATGCGGCCGCCGCACCCTTGTTCAACAGTTTGACCTGCTTGTAGTGAAGGACCGCGCTGACCATGATCATTTCTAGGATCGACGAACTGACAGCGCGGGCGATTCGCTGGGTGAGCGGAATACGCGAGAACAGCTTCTGCACTGCATTCGGAATGGAGACGTCGATCTTGGGAACCACCCAGATCGGGGTGCGTTGGTAGACGGTCAACTCTGCGGCCTGCCGCGCCACCTCGGGGATCAACTGCACAGCGGTGGCGCCGGTTCCGATGATTGCGGTCTTGGTGCCGGACAGATCGTAGGAATCGTCCCAGGCCGTGGTGTGGATGATCTTGCCGGCGAAGTCGTCGATACCGGAGATGTCGGGCCGATGCGGTTGCGAGAGGAAACCCGTCGCAGTCAGGAGGTACTTGGCAGTGATGTCCGGCGCGCCTTCGACGGATACGACCCAGTGCGAGGAATCCTCGTCCCAGCGGGCTCCGTTGACCACGGCACCGAACGTCATGTGCTTCCGCAGATCGTACTTGTCCGCGACGTGATCGGCGTACTTCTTCAGTTCCGCGCCCGGTGCGAAAAGCCTGGACCAGTTCGGATTGGGCTCGAACGAATACGAGTAGGTGACCGACGCGATGTCGACAGCCAGACCGGGATAGCGGTTGACGTGCCAGGTTCCACCCAGATCGTCCTCGCGCTCGAGGATCGCCAGGTTGTTCAGGCCCAGCCGCTTGAGTTGAATGGCCGCACCCATTCCGCCGAAGCCCGCCCCCACCACAACTGCGTCGTACTGCACTGCCATCGGAGAATCCCTCTCGTGAACTGCACATCAGAAAAACTGCACATCAGAAACTGACACGTCATTCCGTTATTGAGAACGGTATCATTCCTGATGTGACGAAGGCCATGACCAGAGCGGAACGAAAAAAGGCGGAATTGCGCCGCGAGATCATCGACGCATCATTCGAGTGCTTCGCGGAACGCGGCTACCACGCGACCGGAATTGCCGACATCGCAACAACTCTCGGAATCGGTCACGGGACCTTCTACCGGTACTTCGAGAACAAGCGCGACATCATCGACCACGTCATCGACGATCTGATCGCAAAGATCATCAGCGCACTCGCCGTCGAAAATGCCCCTGACGCAGCAAATACATTGGACGAGTACCGCGCCCAGGTCGGTCGCATCGCCGAAGCGCTCCCCCGCATCTTCTTCGACGACCCGCGCATTCCGCGGGTTCTGCTCTTCGAGACGACAGGCGTCGACGCCGATCTCACTGGCCGGATGCTCGATCTACTCGACCAGTCGGCATCCTTGACCGCGGCGTACCTGCATCACGGAGTCGAATGCGGCTATCTACGCGCCGACCTCGACGTCGACAACACTGCGCAGGCCGTCAACGGCATGATGCTGGCAAGTGCGATTCAAGGATTGCGAGCCGGTTCGTCCGTCGACTGCACGGCGTTGAACCAAGCCATCAGCCGCCTCATGATCGACGGAATCCGCGCCGAGAACGCCTAGCGAACGACGATTCTCTCGGCACGCATCGCATCCTTGACCTCCGGGATGCTCAGATCGCCGAAGTGGAAGACACTTGCTGCGAGAACTGCGTCTGCGCCCGCTTCGACTGCAGGGGCAAAGTGCTCGACCAGGCCGGCACCGCCACTGGCGATCACCGGTACGTGGACTGCCGCCCGGACAGCGCGGATCATCAGAAGGTCGAAGCCCGCTTTGGTGCCGTCGGCATCCATCGAGTTGAGCAGGATCTCCCCCACTCCCAACTCTGCACCACGCTCGGCCCACTCGACAGCGTCGATCCCGGTGCCGCGCTTGCCCCCGTGCGTCGTGACCTCCCACCCCGACGGTGTGTCCGGCTGCCCCTGGGGAACGGTGCGGGCATCGACCGAGAGGACGATGCACTGCGAGCCGAAACGCTCACTCAGTTCCTTCAGCAGTTCCGGGCGCGCAATCGCCGCGGTGTTCACGCTGACCTTGTCGGCACCGGCACGCAGCAGACGATCGACATCCGCGACCGTGCGCACTCCACCGCCGACGGTCAGAGGAATGAAAACCTGCTCGGCAGTGCGACTTACGACGTCGAGCATCGTGCCGCGATCCGACGTGGAGGCGGTCACGTCCAGGAAGGTCAGTTCGTCGGCGCCCTGAGCGTCGTACGCTGCCGCGAGTTCCACCGGATCTCCGGCGTCGCGAAGATTCTCGAAATTGACACCCTTGACCACTCGCCCGGCGTCGACGTCGAGGCACGGAATCACACGAACTGCGAGGGTCATGACTGTGGTCCTCCTGAGGACGAAGCGCGCGGATCACCGAGCGCGTTGAGGATATCGAGAATCTCACCGTGGATGCCCGGAGCGGCAGCGAGCACCGACTCCGATTCTACGGTCCACGGGCGGCCGGCCAGGTCGGTGACCACCCCGCCCGCACCGCGAACGAGCGCGACCCCGGCCGCGTTGTCCCACGCGTTGCGGCCGTAGACGATCGCACCGCCCAGGATGCCGGCCGCGGTGAAGGCCAGATCGACTCCGGTTGAACCGTGTATCCGGATCCGCGAGGACACCTTGCTGATCTCGGCGAGGAGGTCGAGACGGAAACTGCCGGGGATCCGCCCTCGACTGTTGACGTTGAGCGCACCCAAGCCGACGATCGACGACGCCAGATCGGTTGGCTCCAGCGGCGGTACGGCGATTCCATTGACCAACAACGGACCGCCGGCGCGAGTCGCGTACGTGTGACCGATCAATGGAAGCCAGGTCAATCCGAGCACCGGGACACCGTCGTCGAGAAGCGCCAACAACGTTCCGGCAGTGGGCAATCCGGCCGAGTAGTTGAAAGTACCGTCAACGGGGTCGAGAACCCAGACGAGCCCGGAACCGACGTCGGGACCGCCGAATTCCTCGCCGTGCACCTCGATGCCGGTCTGCTCGAACAACTCCGCGGTCAACCGCTTCTCGAGCGCAAGATCGACCTCGGTGGCAAAATCACCCCAGCCCTTGCGGACCGCACTCGGGGCGCCGACACCGGAGACGAACTGATCGTGGACGCCGTCGAGAAGCCGACCCGCAATCGCGAGAAGTTCGTCGAGGTCACGCGTCGGAGTCATCTGGAAAATCTATCCGGAAACTGCTGCCAGTGCTTCGGGGAGAGTGAAGCGACCGGCATACAATGCCTTGCCCACGATCGCGCCCTCGACACCCTGATCAACCAGGCTGGAAATGGCGAGTAGATCCTCGATGGTCGACACACCACCGGAGGCGACGACGTGCGCGTCGGTGACCGCGCAGACCTGGCTGAGAAGTTCGAGATTGGGACCGGTGAGTGTGCCGTCCTTGGAGACGTCGGTGACGACGTAACGAGTGCAGCCGTCACGGTCCAGACGCGCGAGGGTCTCCCACAGATCGCCGCCGTCGGTGACCCAGCCGCGACCACGGGTGCGGTACTGACCGTCGACGAGACGAACATCGAGGCCGACAGCGATCTTGTCGCCGTACTTGGCCAATGCACGCGCACACCACTCGGGATCCTCGATAGCGGCAGTACCGAGATTCACGCGAGCACAGCCGGTGGCCAGTGCGGCTTCCAGGGAAGCGTCGTCGCGGATTCCACCGGACAGTTCCACCTTGACCGTCAGGTCGCCGATGACGCCGGCCAACAGTTCACTGTTGGACCCACGCCCGAAAGCAGCGTCGAGGTCGACAAGATGCACCCATTCGGCACCGTCGTTCTGCCACGCAAGAGCAGCGTCGCGGGGCGACCCGTAACCGGTCTCACTTCCCGCCTCTCCTTGCACGAGGCGAACAGCTTCACCGTTGACGACATCTACAGCAGGCAAAAGGACCAGGCTCACGTGCGGTAACCCTAGTAGGTCAGGACCTCGAACCGTCTTCCGGGTCACCGAACGCTTTTCGGGTCATCCGCTTGGATACGACGCCCATTGCCGCAATCGCAGCGGCGACCCCCACGAGACCGATCACGAGGCCGACGCCCGGCGATGGTTTGAGAACAACGATGACGACAGTTGCGACCGTCAGCGCAGCCACAGCGGCGCCGAGCGAGAACAACGCCAGACGGGCGAGGGAGAAATCGTCACCGCGGTTCGGTCCGGATCCCCCGGTCACAAACTCTGCACCCAGTTGCTCAGCAGCTCGGCGCCCGCGTCACCGGATTTCTCGGGGTGGAACTGCGTTGCCGACAACGCACCGTTCTCGACGGCAGCGAGGAACTTTCCGCCGTGATCGGCCCATGTCAGCTTCGGGGGTGCAATGTGCTCGGACGGCGCGAGCTCCCAACTCTGCACACCGTAGGAGTGGACGAAGTAGAAGCGGGTATCGGCGTCTATGCCCTTGAACAGGGTGCTGGACTCCGGAGCCTCCACGGTGTTCCAGCCCATGTGCGGCAGGACCTCTGCTTGCAGCCTCTCCACGGTGCCGGGCCATTCGCCACAGCCCTCCGCCTCGACACCGAATTCGACTCCCCGGTCGAACAGAATCTGCATGCCGACGCAGATGCCCAGCACCGGTCGGCCACCGGCCAGGCGTCTGCCGATGATTCGGTCACCCTGCACTGCACGCAGACCTCCCATGCAGGCCGCGAACGCGCCGACGCCGGGCACCACGAGACCGTCGGCCGCCAGTGCAACCTTCATGTCGTTGGTCACCTCCACCTGCGCCCCGGTGCGCGCCAGTGCGCGAGTAGCCGAATGCAGGTTGCCGGAGCCGTAATCGAGTACAGCAATCGTGGAAGCGCTCATGCCCCAACTCTATCGGGCAACCCTGCTGCCGATCACTTTGCCGCCCGCGGCCAGTGCCGGGAGCAGAGCGACAACGACCGCGGAGACCGCGAAGACCCACGCATAGCCGGCAGTCGTGGCCACGAATCCCAACGCCAGTGCACCGATTCCGGTGCCGGCGTCGTAGCCGATGTTCCAGATCGCGCTGGCGGATCCGAGTTGCCTCGGGCCGGCAGCCTGAAACGCCATGACCAAGGACTCGTTCTGTACCGCCCCGAACCCCAGCCCGAAAAGGACCGCCGCGCAGAACAAGACCGGCGTCGACCCGCCGTCGACGTTGATCGCGAACAGCACCAATCCGATGGTCGACGACGCCAATGCCGGCGCGAGTGTCCGACCACTGCCGAGACGATCGGCGATCAGGCCCGCCGAGTACCGGCCGATCAACATCGATCCACTGGCGGTCGCCAACACCACAGCTGCAACGGCCGCGCGCTCCGAGATTGCGATCGGCAGTAGAGACGACAGCCCGCCGAACGACGCGGACACGCACGCCAGAGCGAGCACCGGAACCAAGACGGCGAACACACTCAGTCGAACGGATTCCCCGGTCGGCTGGGCGAAGATCTTCGGCAACCCGGCAATGGCCACCAGCGCGAGCGCCGGGATCAGCGCACCGAGGACGAACACCGGTGTCGCCGACCACCGTTCCATGATCGCAAGCCCCAGCGGAAGCCCCGCCATTTGTGACGCTGCGATCGCGATTCCCTGAGCACCGGTGGCACGGCCCAGAATTCGTTTGGGCGCCAACTCCGCCACCAGTGCACTGCCGGCCACCGTCAGCATGCCGAAACCGATGCCACGCACCGCGGAAACCGCCAGGACAGGGCCGGCGTCGGCCGAGATCAACAGCACCAACGACGGTGGGCCGAGGAGCAGACACCCGACCGCCAGCACGCGCCGGTAGCCCTGCGTCCGCAACAACCGAGGCACGAGCAGTTGCGTCAAGACCGTGGCCGCCATGAAGACACCGGTCACCGATCCGGCAAGCGCATCCGATCCGCCGGACTGCGCAACCAGCAACGGCACCACCGGCAACAGCAACGACCAGCCACCGAAAGCTGCTGCCGCCATGATCAGGACACCGATCATGCCCGGAGTGCGAAGCAACCCCGGCGATGGAGCAGGATCTTGCGTCTCAGACGCAGTCACTTTTCGCGTCACAGACGCAGTGCGCCCGCTACCGCCGCCAGAACCGCCAACGCCAGAAGGATTCCCGACGCAAGCTTGTTGACCTTGAACATCGAGTAGGCGCCGCCCACGGCAATTCCCGCGCCGATGAACAGCAAGTAGGTGAAGAGGACGCTCACAGTGTGCCCTTCGTCGACGGCACGCCGCTCACGCGCGGATCCGGCTCGACCGCCTCACGCAGAGCTCGCGCAACGGCCTTGTACTCCGCCTCGGTGATGTGGTGCTGATCGCGGCCGTACAGAACCCGAACGTGCAGTGCGATACGTGCATTCAATGCGATCGACTCGAACACGTGGCGGTTGATCACCGCGTGATACGGAACGCCCGGGTACCCGCCGATGACGGAATGCACCATGTAGTCGGGCTCACCGGTGTGCACGCAGTACGGGCGACCGGAGACGTCGACCGACGCGTGCGCCAGCGTTTCGTCCATCGGGATGAAAGCGTCGCCGAAACGACGGATGCCCTTCTTGTCGCCGAGAGCCTGGCCGAGCGCCTGGCCGAAAACGATCGCGGTGTCCTCGACGGTGTGGTGAGCGTCGATCTCGACGTCACCCTTCGCCTTGACGTCGAGATCGAAGCTGGCGTGCGTACCCAGGGCGTTGAGCATGTGG
This sequence comes from Rhodococcus sp. FH8, assembly GCF_019266085.1. NCBI lineage: Bacteria > Bacillati > Actinomycetota > Actinomycetes > Mycobacteriales > Nocardiaceae > Rhodococcus > Rhodococcus sp. FH8. The sequence continues at coordinate 30,388 of NZ_LPNQ01000061.1, forward strand.
TCGAAGAACGGAACGCCGGTGGAGACGTCGACGATGCCGGTCCCGTCCAGATTCAGTTCGACGACGATGCTTGATTCCCGAGTTGTTCGTTCGATCCGCGCGATGCGATCGCTCATGCCGTCTCTCCTGAATTCGTGTCGACCAGCTGGGTGCCTGCGATTTCGTCACTGGCCTTGATGAACGCGTCGTTCTCGGCTTCGAGTCCCACGGTGGCCCGCAGATATCCGGGGATGCCGATGTCGCGGATGAGAACCCCGCGGTCGAGGTATTCCTTCCACGCCTGTGCACTGTCGGTGAACTGTCCGAACAAGATGAAGTTCGCGTCACTGGGAATCACTCGGAAACCGGTGTCCGCCAGCGCCTTCGACACGCGATCGCGCTCGGCGGACAAGGCGTGCACACTGCCGAGGGTCTCGTCGGCGTGACGCAGGGCGGCACGTGCCGCCGCCTGCGTGACCACCGAGAGGTGATAAGGCAAGCGCACCAATAACAGTGCGTCGATGAACGCGGGAGCGGCGGCGAGGTAGCCGAGTCGGCCACCGGCAAACGCGAAAGCCTTGCTCATGGTGCGGGTCACAACCAGCTTGGCCGGGAACTCGTCGATCAGCGTCATCGCGCTCGGGGCAGCGGAGAACTCCGCGTACGCCTCGTCCACGATCACGATGCCCGGCGCCACGTCGAGGATGCGTCGCAGTTCTGCAATGCCGACGCTGTGTCCGGTCGGGTTGTTGGGGCTGGTCACGAACACGACGTCGGGTCGACGTTCCGCGATCACGGTGACGGCAGCATCCACGTCGAGTGCGAAGTCGTCCCGACGGAAGACCTCGACCCACTCGGTATCGGTACCGTCGGCGATGATCGGGTGCATCGAGTACGAAGGCACAAAACCCATCGCGCTACGTCCCGGACCTGCGAACGCCTGAAGAAGTTGCTGCAGAATCTCGTTCGATCCGTTTGCCGCCCACAGATTGTCGACGGTGACCGGTACACCTGTCTGCTTCGCCAGGTACGCCGCCAGATCCGTCCGCAACGCCACAGCGTCACGGTCGGGGTAGCGGTGCAGTTCCTTCGCGGCTTCGCGCACGGATTCGGCCACATCGTCGATGAGCGCCTGGGTCGGCGGATGCGGGTTCTCGTTCGTGTTGAGCTGAACCGGAACCGTCAACTGCGGTGCGCCGTACGCCGACTTTCCACGCAGGTTCTCGCGAATCGGCAGGGCGTCGACCGAAATCGACTCTCCAGGAGCACTACTCATCGCAGAGCCTCGAATCGCAGACGCACAGCCTCGCCGTGAGCCGGCAGATCCTCCGCATTGGCCAGCGTGATGACATGTCCGGCAACGTCTTTCAGTGCAGACTCGGAGTAGTCGATCACGTGGATTCCACGAAGGAACGTCTGCACACTCAGACCGGAGGAGTGGCGTGCACACCCGGCCGTCGGCAGAACGTGGTTGGAGCCGGCGCAGTAGTCGCCGAGACTGACCGGCGCCCACGGGCCGACGAACACGGCACCAGCGCTGGTGACCTGAGCTGCCACCCCGGTTGCATCCTCGGTCTGGATCTCGAGGTGCTCTGCCGCATACGCATTGACGACGCGCAGACCAGCGGAAACATCAGAAACGAGCACCGTGCCCGACTGGCTACCGGTCAGTGCCGTGGTGACGCGCTCGCGATGCTTGGTGATCTCGAGCTGCGCAGCCAGAGCCTTGTCGACCGCGTCGGCCAAGTCGACGCTGGTCGTGACAAGAACGCTGGCGGCCATCACGTCGTGCTCGGCCTGGCTGATGAGATCGGCGGCAACGTGGACCGGGTCAGCGGTGTGGTCGGCGAGGATCGCGATCTCGGTGGGACCGGCTTCCGCGTCGATGCCGACCAGTCCGCGGCACAGACGCTTGGCGGCAGTGACGTAGATGTTGCCGGGACCGGTGATGAGGTCGACCGGGACAAGCTCGGTTCCATCGGTGTCGGTTCCGCCGTAGGTAAGGAGGGCGACGCCCTGCCCGCCGCCGACGGCCCACACCTCGTCGACGCCGAGCATGGCTGCTGCGGCAAGGATGGTCGGGTGCGGCAATCCGCCGAAGTCGGCTTGGGGCGGCGAGGCGACAACAAGTGATCCGACGCCGGCCGTCTGAGCCGGCACGACGTTCATGACAACGCTGGACGGGTACACGGCATTGCCGCCGGGCACGTACAGCCCGACGCGCTCGACCGGAACCCAACGCTCGGTGACCGTGCCACCCGGAACAACCTCGGTGACGGTGTCCTTGCGACGCTGGTCGGCGTGCACCGTGCGGGTGCGCTCGATCGCAACCTCGAGGGCTTCCTTGACTGCGGGGTCGAGTTCACGAAGTGCGCGCTCGAGCTCGGCTGCTGGTACACGAACCGAAGCCGGACGAACGCCGTCGAACTTCTCGCCGAACTCGAGGGCGGCTTCTGCCCCGCGATCACGGACGGCTTCGACCATCGGGCGAACCTGATGCAGTACCGCGTCCACATCCACTCCACCTCGGGGAAGCGCGGCGCGAAGTTCGGCCGTGGATGGGGTACGACCACGCAGGTCGGTGCGGGCAAGCATGAGAGTTCCTCTCGTACGCAAACGGGGTGCCTGTGCAAGCGGCAGCAAACCGGTCCGGCATCACAGGCCCTGAACAGCGCGCCTGAAACACAGAACTGATGTCAATTATCCAGGATAGGCGCACCCCGTTTTTCACCGGTCCACCTGCAACGCTCACTGCAGGTCCGGCGCCCGCCGCCGGGCGAGTTCGATCAGCTCGTCCCTTCGAGGTGTTGCCACCGAGATTTCACGGCCGTCATGCAGACGAAAGCGGACCCCGTCGCCGGGTGACGCGAGAATTACCCGCATACCTGGGCCGGTCATTCGATAACCGATTCCGGAGCCCATCCCGATATGTACTGCAGTGGCAGACACAACTTCGTCCCACCTAAATACCTGACGCAGCCCCGGAGACAGCGCGATCGACACTCGTTCGACGTCTGTGGTGATGATCACGCGCACCTTCCACATGTACGCGGCCAACCCGAAGGACAGGACCGCGGACAACACGGCGCCGACGTAGCCCGCCGAGTCGCGATCCACGATTGCCGCGAACCCGCAGACAATTACCAGGACAATTCCGAGGACGACGCACAATGCGACCGCCGAACGCCGCAGTAGTGGGCTCAGGGGAATGGACTCGTGAAATTCGCGCACAGCACCCCCCGCCTCGATCGCCGACAACCCCACCCCGAGGAATGACACCGGGAACACGACCATCCCATTACTCGCGCTTTTATAACAAACACGTCACGCACAGCTAGGGTCCAAAGTCGTGACAGACAGTGACGTGGCCACGACCGCACCTCCGGCCTTGCCGACCCCTCAGCGATCCAGCGGACCGAACCGAGCACGGATCGTTGCGATTGTCGCATCGATCCTCGGCATAGTTTTGTGCGGATCAGTGCCGTTCCTGCCGATCGAGCAGGACACCGCCGTCGTCAACTGGCCGCAGGCCGGGTCGACGACAAGCGTCGAGGCGCCATTGGTCTCGTACACACCGTTGCGCATGGAGGCATCGATTCCGTGCGCGTCGATCAGCGAGTTGGCCGCCACCGGCGGAACACTCGTCTCGACTGCACCTCCGGGTGCCCCCGATGCGCGCCGCTACGGATTTGTTGCCACCGTCTCCCCCGAATCCGCCGACGCTCCCGCTCGGGTCGACGTTGTCCTGCGTGATCAAGTGTTGCTCTCGACACCCGTTGCTGATCTGCAGACTGGATGCGCGCTCACGCTCGCCGCCGAGCCGACCCGAACCACCTTCAGCGCCACCGGTTCCGAACCGCGCGTCATCGAGGGCGACAGCCGACCACAGGTAGTCGGCGTCTTCAGCGACCTCGATTCGGCGGCAGCCGGTTTGAACGTCTCGATCGAGGCGGACTCTCGCTTCACGTCGAGCCCGTCGGTGATCAAGACTCTCGCCATGATTCTCGGGGCACTCACGGCTGTCGTGTCCCTCTTCGCGCTGCACCGCCTCGACAACCGCGACGGCCGGGGCACACGCAAATTTCTGCCCGCCCGATGGTGGAAGTTCACCGTCCTCGACGGGGTCGTCGTCGGAACTCTGGTGCTGTGGCACTTCATCGGCGCTACCACCACCGACGACGGCTACCAGTTCACGATGGCAAGAGCCTCCGAGCAATCGGGCTACATGTCCAACTACTTCCGGTGGTTCGCGGTCCCCGAAACCCCGTTCGGAACGCCGTATTACAACATCCTCGGACTCCTGGCCCACGTCAGCACCGCAAGCCCCTGGGTCCGTCTGCCTGCTCTGTTGGCAGGCATCATCACCTGGCTCGTCATCAGCCGGGAGGTTGCGCCTCGGCTGGGCGCCGCCATTCGCGGAAATCGACTCGCCCTCTGGACCGGCGCGCTTGTCTTCCTCGCTTTCTGGCTTCCGTTCAACAACGGACTGCGCCCCGAACCGATCGTTGCCCTCGGCGTGCTGCTGACCTGGTGCTCGATCGAACGCGCCGTCGCGACGAGACGACTTCTGCCGGTCGCAGTCGCGATCCTGATCGCCGGATTCACCTTGACTGCCGGCCCTTCCGGCCTCATCTGCTTTGCCGCACTCATCGCCGGAATACGCCCGATCATGCGCATCATCATCGAACGTGCGCGCACCACCGGTTACGTCGCGGCTGTCGGGCCACTGCTAGCTGCCGGACTCTCGATTCTCATCCCCGCGTTCGGCGATCAAAGTCTGGCCGCCGTCATCGAGATGCAACGCGTCCACTCGATCTCACCGAATCAGCCCTGGTTCGACGAGTACCTCCGCTATCAGTACCTCTTCAACATCTCCGTCGACGGTTCCCTGACTCGCAGATTCTGTGTGTTCGTCATGGTTCTGTGCCTTGGCGTCTGCACCGCGATGATGCTGCGCAAAGGGGGCCGTATTCCCGGTTTGGCCGCCGGCCCGTCACGCCGCGTCGTGGGGCTGACGATCGGCGCACTGCCACTGCTGATGTTCTCGCCGACCAAGTGGACGCACCACTTCGGAATCTTTGCCGGACTCACCGCCGTTCTGGCGATGATGACGGCCGTCGCCGTGGGAACAAAACTCCTGCGCTCGCCGCGCAATCGGGCCCTCTTCGCGGCGGCCGTCCTGTTCCTCCTCGCGGTGGCATTCACCGGCAGCAACAGCTACTACTACGTGTCCAGCTACAGCGTTCCGTGGTGGGACAAGCCTGTGTCCATCAGCGGACTCGGCGCGAGCACCGTCCTCCTCGGGCTGACGGTGCTGATGCTCGGCGTCGCCGCGTGGTACTTCTTCCGTGAGCCGTACACCGCGGGGAAGGAACCGTCCGCGAAGCACGCTCGACTGCTTGCCATCTCGCCACTGACGGTTGCCGCAGGTGCCATGGTCCTCTTCGAGGTGCTGTCCATGGCCAAGGGCGCGGTCACCCAGTACCCGGCCTATTCGGTGGGCCGTGCAAACGTCGACGCCGTTCTCGGCCAACATTGCGGTCTCGCCAACGACGTTCTGCTCGAGACCGATCCGAACGCCTCGATGCTGACGCCCCTCTCGGGCAGCGTCGCCACAGGACTGTCCGCCGGTGGGGCTACGGGATTCGATCCGAATGGCGTCGCCTCCGACCTTCGAGCAGACAAGGAAGCCACGGCTACCGGCGGCGCGAACACCGTCGACACCTCCGAGGACACCGCCGGCAACTCGGCCGGAACCGGCGGTGGCGCCGGACAGACCGGAGTCAACGGCAGTTCGGTCGCGTTGCCGTTCGGTCTCGACCCGGCGACAACACCCGTCATGGGTAGTTACGGTCAGCCCTCCCCCGGCACTCTGACCAGTGACTGGTACCAACTCCCCGACGTGGGCGAGAACGCCACGCGTGGCGACATCATCTCGATTGCCGCGGCTGGTCGTGTTCGGTCCGTCGACAAGGACGGAATCGTCACCTACGGCCAGAACGTCGAGGTCGAGTACGGCACAGCGCGTGGCGTCGACGATGCCGAAACAGACGCTGTCGAAACACTCGGAAAGATCGCGCCCCTCGACATCGGCCCGGCGCCGTCATGGCGGAACCTGCGTGTGCCGTTGGATCAGATTCCCGTCGAAGCCAACAGCATTCGACTGGTCGTCAGCGACTACGACAGCAAGCCCGACCAATGGGTGGCCGTCACCCCGCCGCGGGTTCCGAAGACCCAGAAGCTCAACGACGTCGTCGGTTCACAGGCGCCCGTCATGCTGGATTGGGCTGTCGGACTGGCATTCCCGTGCCAACGCCCCTTCGATCATCGGGTCGGTATCGCCGAGGTCCCCGAGTATCGGATCCTTCCCGACCATTCCGGCGCGCTCGTGACCAGTGCCTGGCAGGACCACTACGGCGGTGGACCGTTGGGGTGGATCGATCTGCTCCTGACCGCTCAGACCATTCCGTCGTATCTCGACAACGACTGGGCTCGCGACTGGGGTTCGATCGAGAAGTACACACCGATCGATCCGAGTGCAGTACCTGCCCAGGTCGACGAAGCGACCGTTCAGCGCTCCGGGACGTGGAATCCGGGATCGATGACCATGGTTTTCTGAGCGGAATTTCTGAGCGGCTGGGTCACTGAGTGACACGGTCCAGTCGCGGGCGGATCGGACGAAACGCCTGCGACTGGACACTTGTATGACTTAGTCTCCCAGGCATGGGAGCCCTGTCACGGTCTATCGCGCCTGCGCTGATGGCACTGACGTGCCTGTTCGGGGTGCTGGCCCTTCCCGCTCACGCCTCGGCTGAGGTACCGGATGACTTCCTCTGGGGCGTTGCCACCTCCGGGTTCCAATCGGAAGGTTCGTCGCCGGACAGCAACTGGTCTCGATACTCCGATTCCGGACGAACCCACGACAAGATCGGTGACTCGGTCGACTTCCGTCATCGCTACGCCGAGGACATCGACCGGGCGGCCGATCTGGGATCGAAGGTTTTCCGATTCGGCGTCGAGTGGGCGCGAGTTCAGCCCGCCGCCGGGAGCTGGAACGAGACCGAATTCGCCTACTACGACGACGTGGTAGCTCACATCCGCGCGCGGGGCATGACTCCGATGATCACACTCGACCACTGGGTGTATCCGGGATGGGTTGTCGATCAAGGCGGCTGGACAAATCCGAAGACGGAAGCCGATTGGCTGGTCAACGCAGAGAAGGTAGTCGAGCGGTACTCCGGAATCGGGGCGCTCTGGATCACGATCAACGAGCCGACTGTGTACGTTCAGCGCGAATTGACCTACGGCGGAATCGCACTCACCCAGGCGCCGTCGATGTTCGACTCATTGGTCCGAGTCCACCGGGCGATCTACGACCGCATCCATGTTCTCGATCCCGGTGCCCGCGTAAGCAGTAATTTCTCCTTCATTCCCGGCGTGTCCGAGGCGATCGATTCGGTATTCACGGATCGAGTGCGCGACAAGCTCGACTTTCTCGGCATCGACTACTACTACGGTGTGGCCCTGAACAATCCGACTGCCGCGTACGCCGCACTCGACGAGTTCTACAACGTCACGCCGCAGCCCGAAGGCCTGTACGACGCATTGATGCGGTACTCGGGCAAGTACTCGGAACTCCCCCTCTACATCGTCGAGAACGGCATGCCCACCGACAACGGAACGCCGCGTGCCGACGGATACACACGCGCGAATCACTTACGCGATCACATCTATTGGATGGAACGCGCCCGAGAAGACGGTGCCGACGTGATCGGCTACAACTACTGGTCCATCACCGACAACTACGAATGGGGTTCGTACCGACCTCGATTCGGCCTCTACACGGTCGATGTTCTCGGCGATCCCACTGCGGCCCGAATCCCGACCGACGGCGTCGACGCCTACCGCCGGATCATTCACGAGAACGGCGTCGGGGCCGACTACGTGCCCGTCATGGCCCCGGCTTTCTGCTCGCTCGTCGATCCTCCCCGCAGCTGTACGGCTACTCGATGAGGGCCGTTTTCCGAATTTCCTCCACTCCTCGTCGTTAGGATGTCCCATGCGAACACTGCGAAATATCGCCGGAACTGCCGCTGCCACCGCTGTCCTGATCCTGGTTGCCGGAGGCGCTGCGACGGCAGCCCCGAACCCGGCCGATTCACCCCGCGAGGCGCAAGCACGCGCCTACATCGACGCCCTCGTCTCCCATGACGTCTCCGATGTTCATTTCGCCCCGGATGCGACCCGCGTCGAAGCCGGACTCAAGACGGGGTTCTCCGGACCACAGATGTCCGCCGACCTCGAAAACGGCATCCAATACCGCGTTATCCAGGGCGTCCGAGACCTCGAGATGTCGGAGGCCGGGGACATCGTCTCGACCACCTACCTGCTGGACGCGGGAATCGGCGGCACTCGCCTCATGACCGTGGAGATTCGTGAAACCTTCGAAGTCCGTGACGGTCTCATCCACGACGTCGTCGCCGACATCATCCCTGTGTCTGTGTCGTGACGCGCGCCCGATAGCTACTGGGCGGTGCACCCGAGACTCGGGTGCACATCGCCGCGAAGGCAGCCGGCGTCGAGTATCCGAGTTCAGACGCAACGGCCGTCACACTGGCCCCGGCAGAAAGTTTCGGAAGCGCGTGAAGAATGCAGGCACGCTGCATCCACGACGACGCGCTCATCCCCGTTTCCGAGATCAGCAAGCGGTGCAGTGTCCGTTCACTGACGTGGAGTCGGTCAGCCCACCGCGTGGGCGAGTCATGGATCGACGGGGCTGCGAGATACTGCGCGCACAACGCCCGCAATCCCGGGTGCCGAGGCAGCGGGAGTTCCACAGGTAGGGGCGCAAGATCGCGAAGTTCGTGCAGGATCAGCTGAAATACCGCGGCGCTGCGTCCGTGTGCGGGGAAGTCGTCCTCCACATTCAGCTCGACATCCACGTCGACTGCAGCGACAAGTAACTCACGCAGGAGCGACGATACTGCGACGACTCGGCACCTGACCGGGAACCACGGCGCTGCGGACGGTTCGATGTAGAGGCTTCGCGTGCTGACGCCGTCCATTGTCACGGCATGAGCGACACCGGCGGGAATCATGACCGTCTTCGGTTTCGACGTTCATCGCGCCGTTCACAGCGAAGAGAAACTGGGCTCGTCGATGTTCGTGGGCGGCCAGCACGTGACCGGGTGGGTAGTCGGTTCCGATTGCGAGAACACCGCGGGGTGAGTGATCGACGTCGTTGATCGAGATGTTGCGCACCGGAGGAACCTACCGAGTCCGTGTCTGATTGACAATGGAACCTGGCGAACCTTCGAATGTGCGCCAGCGGAGAAATCGCTACCGTTCATCGAGTGCTTCACTACGCCCTCATCCTTCTCGCTTTCGGCGCCTTGACCGGAGTCACCACCGTTCTGTTCGGATTCGGTGGCGGGTTTGTCACTGTCCCAGTCGTTTACGCTGCATCGACGCTGAGGCCGGACGTCATCGATCCGATGCATGTCGCCGTAGCATCCTCGGCGGCCGTGATGGTGGTCAATTCACTCGGTGCCACAGTCGCATTCAGGAAGTCAGGACGGCTTCGGACGGAGTACATCAGACCTCTGATCGGCCCCGTCGCACTCGGAGCCGGGCTCGGAGCGGTTGCGGCGGGCCACGTAGACGACGGCGTCGTCCGGATTCTGTTTGTGCTCTACCTGCTGGTGACAATCTTGGACAGTCTTCTGCGACAAGGGTTTCTGACACCATCTGAACCTCGCGAACATCTTGACCGTCACGGCGTCCGCGCTGTCGGGATAGGCATCGGTGCCGTCGCAAGTTTCCTCGGAGTCGGCGGGAGCGTCATGACGGTTCCGATGATGCGACGCCGCGGAGTTCCGATGGCCGACGCCGCCGCGAGCGCCAACCCGTTGAGCTTGCCTGTCGCCGTCGTCGCGACTGCGGTGTATGCGGTCTCATCAGGGCACAGTTCAGCCTCGGATCTGTCGGCGGGCAGAGTCGGCGCTGTCGACCTTCTGGCCGTCTGTGCACTACTCGCCGGTTCCCTACCGGCGATCGCGCTGAGCCGACGAATCGTCGGTGCCATACCGGACCGAGTCCATGCCGCCGCCTACATCGCTCTACTCGGCGTCGTCACGGCAGTGATGGTGATTGCTTAGCGAACGGCGTATCGCAGATAGATGACGCCGCCGTCGAAGGTTTTCTCCTCGAGCAGTTGCAGATCAAGCCGGCTTTCCGGGAGAGCTCGCAATCCGCCACCGATATTGACCGGACACAGGAACAGTCTGACTTCATCGACCAAACCCGCCGCGAAAGCACTAACCGCAACCGTCGGTCCACCGATCGAGATATCTTGTACCGCTTCACTCTCGAGCAAACGGATGAAGTCTTCATCGAAGCTCGGGACAATCCTGGTACGTGCGGTCGACACCTCGTTCAGCGTCGTGGAGTACACGATCTTGTCGATTCCACGCCAGATCTGAGCGAACTCGGCGGTCGCCGCCTCGATACCGGCAAACTCGCCCGGAGCCGAAGGTCCTCCTGCCACCGAAGAACGCTCGAGATCCTCGGACGCCATTGTTTCCCAGGGAATCATCGTCTCGTACATCCGGCGCCCGAGCAGGTACGTGCCGACTCCCCTCTCTAGCTCGTTGACGAACGCGTGGACCTGCGCGTCGGGAACCGCCCAGTCGAAGTTCCCCTGCTCATCGGCCACATACCCGTCGATCGAGCAGATCGCCGAGTAGATCAGGCTCACCATCGGTCCACGTGCAGCACGTTGTCGACCGGTTCACGGGCGGCGGGTTTGAACGTCTCGCCGGTGAAGTACGCCGTCGGGATGAGCGCAGCCTGATGGAATCCGGCCGGAATGCCCAGCAGCTCGGCAACTTCCGCTTCACGCTGCAAATGCAATGTCGTCCACGCCGTACCGAGCCCACGTGCCCGCGCGGCCAGCGCGTAACTCCACGCAGCCGGGAGTAGCGAACCCCACAGGCCGGCTTGGTTCCCCTCCGGCAGCGTCTTGCCCGCCTTGATACACGGAATGAGAAGGACCGGCACCTCACCCATGTGCTCACCGAGCCACGCGACGCTGGTGCCCACGCGTTGTTGAATCGGCGCGCGATCGGGATCATCGGCGAAGAGTTTTGCCGCCGAACCGTGAGAGGCAAGGTACTCGTCGGTGACTTCCTTGTAGATCTGCCCGACTGCTGCACGCAGTGCCGGATCGGTCACCACCATCCACTGCCAGCCCTGGCGATTCGAACCGGAGGGCGCTTGCAGGGCGATCTGGAGGCATTCCTTCACCAGGTCCAACGGCACGGGACGGGTCAGATCCAGACGCTTTCGAACGGTCCGCGTTGTGGTCAGCAATTCGTCGGGTGTCAGGTCCAGTACGGGATACGACGTCATCTCCCGATCATTGCACTGTCGCGAGCAGTGAGCAGGACTGTCCGTCTACACTTTTCTGATCCCGTGCGTGCTCGTTGTCGGGAGTATTTCCCGATCAAAGGACTTTCGACATGAGTTGGCACGTCTGGTTGGCGTTCTTCGGAGCAAGTTGGGTGATCAGCCTGTCGCCGGGGGCCGGCGCCATTGCGTCGATGTCGTCGGGACTTGCCTACGGCTTGCGACGCGGATACTGGAACATCTTCGGGCTGCAGTTGGGATTGTTGCTGCAGATCGGAATTGTCGCGGCGGGGGTCGGTGCAATTCTCGCCAGTTCGACCGTGGCCTTTTCCTTGATCAAGTGGTTCGGTGTCGCATACCTCGTCTACCTGGGGATCAGGCAGTGGCGATCGGCGCCCACCGAGGTGGAGACCGACGAGGCAGCCGCGAGCAGCTCCGGTCCGATGATGATGCTTCGCGGATTTCTCGTGAACGCGAGCAATCCGAAGGCCGTCGTTTTCATGCTCGCAGTGCTCCCGCAGTTCCTGGACCCGTCGGCGCCGCTGCTGCCGCAGTATCTGATCATCGCCGCCACGATGTGCGCAGTCGACGTGATCGTGATGACCGGATACACCGGCCTGGCCGCCCGGGTGCTCACCTTGATGCGCTCCCCCAAACAGCAGCGAACCACCAATCGAGTGTTCGCCGGTCTGTTCTTCGGAGCCGCCGGCTTCCTCTCGAGCATCGGGCGTGCAGCGGCTTGATCGGTCACACGGCTCGAGAGATCACAGGCCCGCAATCAAGTTGACGACGGACGCCACGATCACCGAACCGAACAGGTACGACAGCAATGCGTGGCCGAGTGCCATCGCGCGCATGTCCGACGACTTCAAGTTGGTGTCGGAAATCGCGAAGCTCATCCCGACCGTGTACGCCACGTAGGCGAAATCGCTGTACCTCGGCGGTTCTTCCTGATTGAAATCGATTCCGCCGTCGGGGCCGGAGTAGTACAGCCGTGCATATCCGAGGGCGAAGAGCGTGTGGACCGCCAGCCACGAGATCACGACGCTGCCGACTGCAACCGATGCCGCCACTACTTGGTAGTGATGTCCGTCGGGTGCCGCCAGGAGCAAGAACGCGATACCGACCAGGCTCGCGACGGCGGCACCGAGAATCAGCAGGTGCGCGACGTTTCGGGCCGGCTCTTCGCGCGTTGCGTGGCTTGCGGTGAGCGTCGCGTCGAAGGGCCAGACCAGAATCCACGTCCACACCGTGAACACCATCGCCGCCACATCCCAGCCGATCAGAAACGCGAATCGGGGATAGCCGACCAACGCCGTGACGACACCGGCGGCCACACCGAGCAGCAGACCCGTCGACACTCTCAGCGCCGGCCCGGCACCCAGGGCGCTCCGTGGAACCGGGTTGATCGGAAGGTCGTGCGGTCGATCGTTCACGGGCTCAGTCAACCACTGTTAGAAGTGAGACGGTGGTTACGTGACACGGCGACTCAGGCGTTGCACGCACCGACTATCGGCTTGCCGTTGAATCTGTCCAGCACGTACTGCAATCCGACGCCGAAATCCGCTACGGCCGGCGCGAGGTGGTTGTTGCCGCTCCCCGGATTCACCGCAGGCAAAGTGTCGGTGAACAACGTCGCCTCGGCCCCGCGCGCGCACCAGTCCTGAACCAGGCGCCGGGTTTGCTCGTACGGGATGAAATCGTCGTTGAGCGCTCCGTTGACCAGAATCGGCGAGGCCGGGGTTCGCCACCCGATGCGTTGTTCCTCGATCACCTGTTGGATCTCCGGTACCGATTCCACCACGTCGGCGAGTGGTCGTCCGTCTGTGGTCCACGACGCCGTCGACTGCTTCCCGTACTTGGTTCGGGAATCGATGAGGCATTGCCCGGCGACGTCGGCGAGCACGGACCGGCCGTAGTCGTTGAGTCGAGATTCGATCGGCTCTCGGGCGGCGGGATAGCGGTCGAGGACGCCGTTGATCGTGTAACCGATCGCGGCCATCAGGCCGGTACCGTCGATATGACGCAGAACGCTTGCCAAGTCTGCCGGGGGCGCGCTCGCGTAACTCCCGACCAGATTCAACTCAGGCGCGTATTCGGGTGCCAGTTCGGTTGCAGCGGCAGTGGCGCCGCCGCCCTGCGAATGGCCCCACAGCGCTATCGGATCGTCCTCTCCTGCCTGCGCGAGGGCTCGGGCAGCGCGTGCACCGTCCAACATCGCATGGGCTTCCTCGGCGCGATTGACGTAGGTATGGACGCCGGGTGTTCCGAGTCCGATGTAGTCGGTGACGAATACACGAACGCCCTGGGCGAGGAAAGCGAAAGCAAAAGCTGACTCGTAGTTGACACCGACACTGTCCACACCGGCACCGTAGTTCGACGGATTCCCAGGTTCCGCCAGGCGGAGCTGACCGGCAGTGGGAAACATCCTCGACGGCGCGCACTGATCACCTTGGCCCTGCGTACCCGGACCGATCACCACCGTCGGGCGGGGGCCCGCTCCTGACCACGGGGCAGCCGGCTCCAGGTACGAGCCCGACACAGCAACCTTGGATCCGTGGGCGTCGGTACTCGAATACAGGATCCGGGTCCCCACACCAGGCACTCCGCCGACGGCACCGGCCAGAGCCAGCGGTTCCGTCCGAATCACCGAACCCGGATCACCGACGTCGCCCGGAATCGCATCGTAGAAATCGTTCACAGGTTCGGCGTTCGACATCGGTGTGAACAGCAGCGAGGTCGGCAACAGCGCCGATACCGCAACGGCCGAAACCTTCAGTGCCGCGAGGACAACCTTCCGGGTGCTCATGGAAATCCAACGTATAGGCCTCAGTCGACGCGCGGACCGGTTTCGATCTGCGGGACTTCAATCGATCGATACCAACTGTCACGCGAGCGGGCCATGCCGCTGGCCCCCCGATCCCCTGGTTTCACGGCCAGAACCTGATGAATCGTAAGCCTGTGCGGCTCCTCGAAACCCAGGGCACTGGCAGCGAGATACAGCAACCAGGTACGCACCCGGGGAGCACCGACCTGTAAGACCGATGCGTCCCAGTTCTCGCGGAGGTTCTGCACCCATGCGCGCAGTGTCAGTGCGTAATGCTCGCGCAACGCTTCGCTGTCACGCGTCTCGAAACCCGAAAGTTCCAGCGCATCAATGGTTTTACTCAACGGAAGGATCTCACCGTCCGGGAAGATGTACCTGTCGATGAAGCTGGGACCGTCATCGACGTTGTCCGACAACGACTTCACCGCGGCGATGGCATGATTGAGCAGACGACCCCGCGGCACGAGCAGGTCGTAGAGTTTTGCCGTGTACACCGGCAAATTGACCAGGCCCACGTGCTCGGACATGCCGATGCTCGAAATCGCGTCGTAAGGGCCGTCGTCGACGTCGCGGTAGTCCTGCACCCGAATCTCGATGCGATCGGTCAAACCCGCGTCGGCAACTCGCCCCTTGGCGTATTCGACCTGCTCGTTGCTCAGCGAGACTCCGACGACGTCGACGCCGTAGTTCTGGGCGGCGTGCAATGCCATCGATCCCCAACCGCAGCCGACGTCGAGCAGTCGCATTCCCGGCTTCAGATCGAGCTTGCGGCAAATCAAGTCCAGCTTCGCGTACTGAGCAGCTTCGAGGGATTCGACACCTTCCGGCCAGTATCCGCACGAATAAACCATGCTCGGCCCGAGGAACAGTTCGTAGAAGCGATTCCCGACGTCGTAGTGATGGGAGACAGTCGCCGAATCGCGTGATCTACTGTGCCGCTTGCCTCGCTTACTACGCATCTCGATCGCCGGGGGTGACGGTGGTGGACCCACCGCTCCCAAGCCGGCGAAAGTACCGGCGGCGCGAACAATCGAGCGCAGCGGCAACGTCGACAAACGATTCTCACCGAGCCGCGTGACCAGTTCCGGGACGTCGAGGAGCGCGAAGATATCGCCGTCTACGTCCAGATCGCCGGAAACGTACGCCCTCGCCAGCCCTAATTCGTTGGGAGAGTAGAGGACCCGCCGTAGGGCACGCCGATTCCGGAAGTGAACCTGCGCAGCGGCGTCCGGTGGCCCTGCCTCCGAACCGTCCCAACATCGCACGCGAACCGGAAGCGGAACCCCGATCACTTCCTCGAACACCGTCAAAATCTTGGCCGCGGCACCAGTCACTGATCAACCCTCCGACAAAAGATGGTTAGCCGATGACAGAAAACTTACGCCCGATTCGCGAATCTTTCGCGCCATTTGTCCGAGTTTTGGACAGTGTTCATCGCGGTTTCGGTATTCATCGCCGAGTTCAGGGTTCCACCATTCCGGCGAGGAATTCCACCAGCAGTCTCTTCGTGACCTCACGTGGCAGCGATTCCACTGCCGCGAGGACGGCCGCCATGTCCAAGGGAGAATCGGAAGAGCCCCGAGGATCCAGCCCCGCCGACGTCAACGCTGCCGCGACGGCGTCACTGGGCAACGCAAGAACATCGGCGACGGTGACATCGCCACGTTCGAATGCTCCGGCCAACTCTGCCAGGGCCGGCGGCGCCTCGGCTGCCGCCGAGCCGCGAACGTCGTCGGCACCGAGGACGAGTGCGCTGGTCAACTCGCCGAGCACAGATTCCGTCACCGGGGTGACGGTGAGGTGGGTTGTTCGAGGCAACGTCGTCCCGTCAGGTTGCGTCGACGCCGGCTGCCCTTGAAGGACGAAGCCGCGAGCACCGACAGCGCTCACCCAGCGATGCGGATCCACTCGCCGTTCGAGCGGCACGGAATCGTCGGTAGCGACCGCGAACAGTGGTCCCACCGGCGAGCCCACGACGCGAAGACCCTCGATTGCCTCGACCGTGCCGATCAGTGCACGAGTGGCCCGCTGCGCCCGGGACACCAATTCGGCGTACCCGGATTGCCCGAGGACTTGCGAAATCGCCCAAGCACCGGCAAGAGCAGCAACGGATTTGGAACCGAGAAGCGTGGGATTGACCACCGGGTACCCCGGCCAGTCCGTGAGTCCGAAATACTGCTTGCGATGCAGATCTCGCCCTCGGTGCAGCAGGACCGAAACGCCTTTGGGCGAGTATCCGTACTTGTGGAAATCGACCGACATGCTGGTGACCCCGGGCACCCGGAAATCCCAGGGTGGCAGATCACCCCACCACGGCAACGCAAGCCCACCGATGCAGGCGTCGACATGCAGTGGAATCGAATGTGCACGAGCAACTTCCGCGACATCGGCGATTGGGTCGAGCGCCGCGAACGGGTAGCTGGGCGCGGAGACGACGATCAAGACCGTGTCTTTCCGAACTGCCGTCGCAATATCTTGTGCGCCGACGCGCCCCGACGTGGGATCTACTGGTACCAGGAGCAGTTCCAGTCCGAGCAGGTGAGCTGCCTTGTGGAAAGCGGCATGCGCGGTGGTCGGAAGAACCAGCGAACCCTCACCCGGCGGGAGCCCACGGAAGTCGCGAGCTGCCTTGACGGCCAACACACAACTCTCCGTTCCGCCGCTGGTGACATTGCCGACGACTACGCCTCCGGCGTCTGTATCTGCGGCTGGGTCTGAAGCTCCATGGAGGAACTCGCGTGCGAACGCAACCAACTCACGCTCCATCACCGCGGTGGACGGGAACACCGTCGGGTCGAGACCGTTGACCGGCTGAACCAATCGAGCTGCGTCCGCTGCCAACTCGTCGAGCGCTGCGAGGCCGCTGTCGTACACGTACGACAGAACCCGGCCTCCGTGCGTCGGAGCGTCCTGCTCGCGAAGCGAACGCAACCGACTCAAGATGTCGGCCGCCCTCTTCTCGAGGTTTGCGCTCTCGACGATCTTGCCCTGAAGTTCCTCGGCCCGAGTGGAACTCATCGTTCACCTTTCGTTCTCGTGAGTGGATTCTTGTTCGGTGCGGTAATTCCGCAATACGACCAGGCTGATCGCAACCAGGATCGCCGGCACGACCGAGAAGCCGAGGGCAATTCCGGTCAGCGCCGATTCCGGTTGCACGACAGTCTCGCCCGCAGTTTTCGAGACGAAGCCGGTCACCGCGAGTACACCCAAGAACACCGCGGGTCCCAGGGCAAGGCCTGCGGTTTCCGCGGCGGTCCAGATGCCACTGAGCGAACCACCGCGTTGGCGCCCACCGATTCGCGCGTCGTCCTCGATGACGTCCGGAAGCATCGCCAGCGGGAACACCTGCATGCCGGCGTAGCCGACGCCGGCAAGCGCGACGGCACCGTAGATCCACGAACCCGCGTCGACAGCCGCAAGCGTCAACAACGCCGTGGCGACGACGAACAGAACCGAAGACACCACGTAACCGCGAAGCTTTCCGTACCGATGCGAGAACCGGTACCACAGCGGCATGACGACGAGAGCTGGTCCGACGAGTGCAACGAACAGACCGGTGAGCGCACCTTCGTTGCCCATCACATAGGTCGCCAGATATTGCGCATCCGCTAACATCACGGCGGTGGCAAGAGCTTGGAGCACGAAGACGCTGACCAGCAATCGGAACGCGCGGGTACGTTGTATCGCGTCGAACCCGTCCCGGTACTGCGAGAGCAACGAGCCGACCGGCGCGTCCGCGTGAGTCACCGTGTGGCGCGCGGCTCCGCGAACTGCCCAGATCATTGCCCCGCACATCAGCGCCGACACCCCGATCGCCATGACCAGATAACCGCGTGCTCCGCCTCCGGCAGCATCGCGGAGCTCGGGTCCGCCGGCGCCGATGACCAGAATTGTCAGGGCCAACACCGCAATTCGAACCGATACCAACCGAGTGCGCTCGTGGTAATCGCCGGTCAACTCGGTCGGCAACGCGATATATGGAACCTGAAAGAGGCTGTAGGCACTCGCCGCGAGCAGGAAGAAGACGAGCACCCACATCGCCCCGACTCCTGGGCCGGCCGACACCGGGGCCGAGAACGTGAGAATGAAGAGCAACGGCAGTCCCAGAGCGCCTGCGAGCATGAGTGGCACTCGCGTACCGGTTCGATGAGAGCTTCGGTCGCTGATCGACCCGATCAGCGGATCGATCAGGACGTCGGCGATTTTCGGGACAATGACCACAAGCGACGCGAGCGCCGCGGCAACGCCGAGCGTGTCGGTCAGGTAGTACGCCAGTACCAGACCTGGCAGAACACCGAATCCACCCGTACCGACACTTCCCGCTGCGTATCCGGCCACCACACCACGCGAAAGCCTGTCAGGCGATCTACCTTCACGAAGACGTACCGGTTTGTCTGTAGTCACCGTCCACACACTAATGTCACGACTCCGTACCGCGAGGGCAAAAGAATCCCGATGACCAGAAGTCGCTCACTCGGACGGGCCTGGCATGCCAGACTGTGACGCGATTCGCACACGAAACGAAGGTCTGAAGACGATGGTTGACCCACTGCGAGAGATCTGGCCTCCGTACGGAGTCACGATCACGTGTGGGCCCATCACCTTGCTCCCTGTGCGCGACGATCATTTCCCCGAACTCACTGCGCTGGTCCGAGCCGGCATTCACCCTGCCGAACAGATGCCGTTTCTCGTCCCCTGGACGGTGGGCACTCCCGACGAAGTGTCGCGAAGATTCATCCAATACCACTGGTCGGTCCGCGGAGCGATGACCATGACCGACTGGAAATTCGAAACAGCCATTGTCGTCGACGGAGAAATCGTCGGCTGCCAGGCGTTCGCCGCGACGGACTTTCCCAAAAGTCGTACCGGTGAAACCGGCTCGTGGATCGGACGCGGGTTCCAAGGCCGGGGTGTCGGCACTCTCGCCCGACAGGCAATCTGCGCATTCGCATTCGACTCTTTGGGTGCACGAAGCGTCGTGTCGTCGGCATTCACGGACAACCCCGCCTCGATCACGGTGTCCACCAAAGTCGGGTACCGCGCAGACGGCACAGTAGAGGAGTTGGCTGCCGACGGTCGCATGACCGTGCGTCGTCTCTTCACCCTCAGCCGCGAAGATTTTGTCGCACCGCCGTATCCCGTCGAAGTGACCGGCGTGCGCGCGTTCAAGACGATGCTCGGCATCGACTGAGCGAGCTCCCCGTGCACAGTGAGAACCGAGAGAGCAGCGACAACCGGAAGAACAGCGACAACCAGTAGAACAGTGACAACCGGTAGAACAGACACATGGAACCCTCCGACATGATGGCCGCAGTCACCTCGTCCATGCGCGACCGTACCGGGCGCACCCTCGAAGAATGGGTTGAGGCCGTACGGACGTCCGGGGTCGACCCGCTCGATCAGAACGAAGTGCGCAAGTGGCTGAAAGCAGAGCACGGTGTACCGCAGAATTCGCAGTGGGCAATTGCATTCGAGACTGCCGAACAGTCCGGATGGGTGGAGCCGACCGTCGAGCAATACATCGACCAGCAGTACAGCGGCCCGAAGGCAGCACTGCGGCCGATCTTCGATGAAGCCCGACGTCTGATCGAAGAACTCGGAACCGATGTTCGGGTCGAAGGCCGCGGAACCTACACGCCCTTCGTTCGCGCTCGCCAATTCGCCGCCATCGCAGCGGCCACCAAGGCCCGAGTCGACCTCGGACTACGTTTTGTCGAGGCCCCCGAATCCGAACTTCTTGTCCCGGCCAAAGCTCCCGGGCAGTCGACCCACAAGATCGGGCTCACCAGCACCGCAGACGTGAACGACGAAGTCGGATTGCTGACAGCGATCGCGTATCAACAGAACGGCCGGTAGGTCACTCACTCACCGCCACGCAAACGCTCACCGGCAGGCTGCACGAAAGTCCCTGTTCTCCTTGTCGGAGAACAGGGACTTTCTTCACCGCGGGGGAAGGTCGCTGCGACGTGTCAGCTCAGGCCGAAGAGCGCGCCGATGATGGTCCGAGCAGCCTCGAAGAGCGCGTCGACGGACGGAACACCGATTTCAGAGCTGATGGAAAAAAGGGAACCCAACATACGATCCTCCGGAGATAGTTTCTGAATGGCTTACTGCCACAAGGGAAATGCTACAGATTCTACTTGCGGAACTGAAGCAAGAGGACCACGGGAGTGACAATTCCGGACCAAAGTCCCGGCACGTTAGATCTACTGCACCCCAGTATGATTGCGATCCTTCGAATCCGAATCGACACCTTCGAGATAGCCGACGAGAACTTGGGCGACCTCCGCCAACACCTCAGTGCTCGACATTTCCGAGTGGGAGCAGTCGACCAGGTACGCCCGCAACGGCCCCACCAGTTCGGACCACCTTTCGACCAGGTGACGATGTTCAGGCAGATCATGCTGCGCCACAAACAGTTCCACTGACCCGAAATAGTGCCTCGGCGTGTGGTCCCGAACGATTCGCGACAGTTTTTCCACCCGACCCACTACGGATTCGAGTACCGTATCGGAAAGGAAATCCATACCGGTCTGCCTTCGGATCTCTGCCGCAACGTCTGTGAAAGTCAGTGCTGCAGTTTCAGTTTCAACCTCGGATAGCCCGATCTGCGCGAACAGTTCGGAAGGTTTCGGAGCCGCTTGTACCGATGGCATCATCTCCGGTAACAGCGCGTCGAGCATGAAAACCGAACCGACTAGATCGCCGGCCTCTTCGAGCTGGCTCGCCATCTCGAGCGCGATCGTTCCGCCGGCAGACCAACCCAGTAGATGGTATTCACCCGATGGCTGCACCGTCCGTACGGCATCGACGTACCCCGACGCCAACTCCGCCACCGTGCCTGGCAATTCACCTGCTCCCGTTGCCTGGATGCCGTACACCCGTCGACCCCGCAGCTGACCGACGAGTCCGGCGTAGCACCAGGCGATTCCGCTGACCGGATGCACACAGAACAACGGCGGCCGTTGGTCATCGGGGTCGCCGCCGAGCATGACGACCGTGTCCAGCGGATCCGAACGAAGCGAATCACCCTCGAAGACATCGGCATGAACGAGATCCATCCGAGAGGCAAGCTCCGCCACAGTTCGGTCGGTGAAGATCCATTGAACCGGGAATTCCCTGTTAAGGCTCTCACGCAAGCGCGTCGCCACTCGAACTGCACCCATCGATGTCCCGCCGAGCTCGAAGAAGTCGTCGTAGCGGCCGACCGATTTCGCGCCGGTCACGCCCTCGAATGCCTGTGCCACGTGACGTTCGGTATCCGAGATGGGTCGATCCACACTCGACCCTGGCTGCGGTGAAGGAGCAGGAAGTGCCGCTGCGTCTATCTTCCCCGAAGCGAGCAACGGTACCTCGCCCACTATCGTCACCGACGAAGGCAGCAGGTGCTTCGGCAGCAGGCCGGAGACGAACCCGCGAAGCTCCGATTCCGTCGCCGAACCGTTTTCCGCCAGCGTTACGTACGACCGGAGTTCAGCGGCTCCGTGCCCGTCGTCACAGACGACGGTTACCGAGAAGGCCACTGCTCCATGGCTTGACAGGGCCGCGTCGACCTCCGCCGGTTCCACGCGGACACCCCGCACCTTCACCTGCGCGTCGTTGCGACCCAGGTACTCGAGCGCTCGGTCGTGACGCCTACGACGCACGAGGTCACCCGTGCGATACATCCGAGTCCCCACCGCATGAGGATTGGCAACAAAGCGCTCGGACGTCAGAGCCGGGGAAGCGACGTACCCCCGTGCCACATTCTCACCGGCGAGGAACAGTTCTCCCGCAACGCCATCCGGAACCGGTCGGAGCCTCTGATCGAGAACAAATGCTGTCGTACCAGGGACTGGAGTGCCGACAGTGACGTCCGCGTCAGTGATCCGTGCGGAAATCGATGCCGCGATCGTTGATTCGGTCGGTCCGTATCCGTTGACGATGCGATGTCGGGGTGACCACGCCGACGCAAGGCGCGCAGAGAGCGGCTCCCCCATCGATTCGACGATCAACGGTTGCACTGCATCCGGATCGACTGTCGCCAGGACCGTCGGCGTCACGATCAGATGTGTTACGTCGGCGGCTATCAGCAGATTCGTGAGTTCTTCTCCCCCGTAGACGAAGTCGGGAGTCAGAATCAGCGTTCCACACCCTGCAGCCGCGAGAAGGATCTCGATCACCGACGCGTCGAAGGTCGACGACGCCAATTGCAGGACTCGGGGGCCACGCTCGAGCTCGGCGATCTCGGCGTGTGCGGTGCAGACGTTCATGATTCCGCGGTGTGAAACCTCCACGCCCTTGGGTCTTCCCGTGGAACCCGACGTGTAGATGACGTAGGCGAGGTTGTCGGGGTGAGCCGGCGTTGCCGATACCTCGGCAGCGCCACCAGCAGTGCAGGATTCGTCCATCGCCACCCACTCGACGCACTCGGGCAAACTCTCGGATGCACCTCCCGCTGTCAAACCGACAACCGAACCGCATTCCTCGACCATCGTCTGCCGGCGCGCTGTCGGCAGCGCCGGATCGAGCGACAGCCACGCTGCGCCTGCACGCGCTACTGCCCACAACGCAACGATCCACAGATGCCCGCGCCCGAGCGCAACGGCCACCACGTCGTCGGGTCCGATTCCTCGGACCACCAACTCGCGTGTCCAGTGCGACGACTCCTCGTGCAGGTCGCGGTAAGTCCAGCGTCTGCCGTTCTCTTCCAGCGCGACGCCGTCGGGCGCCTGACGCAGAGCGCGTTCGAAAATGTCGGCAATCGTCAGAGGTTCGACGTGGCGAGGATTCGCAGCAGTCAGCGCCGAGCGTTCGAGTCCGGACAGCAGTTCGATCTCCCCGATCACAATCTCGGGTTCCGCGGTCACTGATTCGGCGATACGTCTCACCCGCTGCATGAACAGTTCCGCGGTCGACTCGCGGAACTTGTCCGTCGCATACAGCAATCGAATAGTCAGACTGTCACCGGTGTCGACCAGGTCCCACGTCAAGTCGTAACCAGTCGACGCCCCTGAATTGTCGATGTCGAAGACGGTAATGCCGTCGATCTGCGGCAACTCCAGCGCTCGCCGGTACGCCAGCATGACCGTGAACAGCGGATGCTCGTTCATCCTGCGCGGCGGATCGACCTTCGCAACGACGTCGTCGAACGAGACGTCCGCGTTCGCCATTGCTTCCAGATCGACACGGCGAACCTCGTCCAGAACAGCAGCGAAGCGATCGGTGGAGTTGATCCTCGTGCGCAATGCAACAGTACCCACCATCATTCCGGCGACGCTCAGCAGCGCCGGATCGTTCCGCAGACTCACAGCTGCTCCCACCACGACGTCGTCCGTGACGCACTCGCGAGCGAGCAGCACGGCGATCACGCTGTGGACGACCATGAATACCGTGACGCCATGCGAACGAGCCAACGCCGACAACGCGTCGTAGCTGGCGCCATCGAGGACTTCCGTCACCATCTCCTCGGATCGTGAAGACACGGGACTCCGGGGGTTGTCGACGGGTAGAGCCAACACATCCTCGACGCCACAAAGTGCGTCCGACCAATAGTCGAGTTGCCGGTGAGCCATGCTGAGAGAATCCTCGGGGTCACCCAAGCTCTCTCTCGCCCAGTAACTGTAGTCGCCGTAGCTGATCTCCCCCGACGAGCGATCCCAGGGAAGACCTGCCGACCTGGCCTGGAAGGCTGCCACGAAATCGGTCAGGATCGGGCCCATCGACGCTCCGTCGATCGCGATGTGGTGAACAACGATGACCAGGACCGTCAGTCCTGCAGAGTCGACTCCTGCCTTTTCGGCGAACACACGCACACGGAACGGAACATCTCGTTCGAGATCGAACGGCACAGTCGCGAATGCCGAAGCGCTCGCACGGATATCGCCGACGTGTACCGCAGTGAGATCGAATGCAACAGAGTCCATTTCAAGTTGTTGCGGACCGAATTCACCCGGAACACAGACAGTTCGCAAAACGGCATGGTGATCGACGACGTCGCCGAGCGCGCTGCTCAAGACCGAACGATCGACGTCGTCTGCCAGGACCGCTGCAAACGTCAGGTTGTACGCAGTCGATTCCGGCTGAAGCTGATTGATCAGCCAGAGTCGTTGTTGCGAGGGCGCCAGCGGGGCCGGCTTGCCGGGATCACGTCGAGTCAGTTCGCGGCGTTTGCCATCGGACGCGCTCGCCGACAGCCACTGAGACATCGCTCGCGGCGACGGATTGTCGAAGACGGCGCGAACAGGCACATCTCGCGCGAAGATCGAGGCGAGTCGACCTGCCACCGCTGCCGCGGCCAACGAATCACCACCTGATTCGAACAGGTTGTGCAGAGCGCCGAAACTTCCGGACACGTGTTCCGACATGACAGCGGTGACGAGTTCCTCCGAAACCGTCACTGCTGCATCGGGCGCCTGGCTCTCGAACACATGGCGCCGCAACGCATCTGCGTCCAGTTTTCCGTTCGTCGTGAGCGGGATCAACTCCAATACGACCACGCGGCCGGGCATCAGATACGCAGGCAACATCGCGGCCAACTCGATTGTCAGCTGATCCGCCTCCACACCATCGCCGACCGCGCACGCAACGGCGATGTCGTCGACGAGGACAACCGCCGCAGCCTCGACGCCCGTGCACCGACGCAGAGCTGATTCGATTTCGGCGGGCTCGACGCGGATTCCTCGCACGCTCATCTGACGGTCGGAGCGTCCGACGAATCCGAGCCTGTCATCCGTGCGGCGATGAACCAGATCACCGGTCCGATAACGGCGGTGCCCACCGGGTGCTGCGATGAACGACGTGGCGGTGCCGGCAGGATCTCCGGCATAGCCCATCGCAAGCCCGGGCCCGCTGACGTACAACTCACCGATCCCGGCCCACGGCACCGGACGCAGTCGCGTATCGAGCACCTCTGCACCGATTCCGGCGAGCGGGACTCCGATGGTGACCCGATGATCCACCTCGGCGACAGTGGTGACCACCGTGCATTCCGTCGGTCCGTACGCATTGAGCATTCGCGCGCGGCGACTCCACGCACGCGCGGTGGAAGGTGAGAGCACATCGCCACCGACTGCCACCACCTCGAGCGAATCGAACCGCTCTGGAGCCATCGTGTCGAGTACGGCTGGAGTGGACAACATGTGAGTGACGCCGCGTTCTGCGACGAATTCTTCGAGTGCCCTTCCGCCGAAAGCCTCCCGAGGAGCGACCGCCAAGGTAGCCCCGGCGCCGATCGCCAACATCATCTCGAGGATTGCTGCATCGAACGTCGGTTTGTAACCGTGCAGCACAACCGAGTCCGAGGTCACGCCGTACTTGCGGACAGCATCGTCGGTCAGCAGGCCCAGTCCTCGGTGGGTGACTGCAACGCCTTTCGGTTCACCGGTCGACCCGGACGTGTGAACAACGTACGCGACTGAATCCGGATACTGCCGACCGGGAACAGGGCTGCGATCGGAGAGGACTGTGCGCAGCTGCTTCAGACGTGCCGGTGGCAGGTCGGGGTCGATCGGCACGAATGCCGCTCCCGTTTTCGAGATCGCCAACATTCGGACCAGGTACGCGATAGTCCGCACCGCCGGAATCTCGTACACGGCACCCGGTCCTGCTCCCCGAGCCACCAGTTCCCAGGCTTGGGCATCCGAGGCAGAGTCGAGTTCGGCATACGTCACCGTGCGGTGTCCGTCGTCGAGAGCAATGTTGTTCGGGAATCGCGCCGCGGTGGCGGCGAAGATCTCGGTCAGCGTGCGGGACGAATCGACCTCGGCAGCAGTCCAACTGGGCGCCGCGCCCACCGCGAGATCCGAAACGAGTACTGGCACATCCTCGGCAATCGAGGTGAGCACTCTCGACAGCTGTCGGGTAACGGCGTCGGCGCTCGAAGGATCGAATGCGCTCGCGGCATAGATGAGCGCTCCGGTCAATGAACCGTCGACAGCGGGTGCGAGCGAGACATGCATGGGGAACTTCGTTGTCGCGGTCTCGATTTCGCGAGCCTCGATCGTGAGACCGGAAACCTCCACGGCAGGGATCGCGAAGTTCTGCAGACCCAGCGCAATCTGGGGAGTTCGTCCACCGAGCAGCTCACCAACCAATTCGGCAGGAACAGAGCTGTTTTCGAACGCTGCCACATCAGCATCGAAAGCTGCACCCAACAGAAGATCGATCGGCACGTCCCCGTCGATCCGAAGGCGAAGAGGCACCGTATCCACGAACATGCCGACCACGCCGTCGAGCTGAGGCGCCCGCCGTCCGTCGACAGCTGTGGCGATCACGACGTCGGGATTTCCACTCAGCTTGGCAAGCACCACCGACAACGCCGCATGAACTACCGCGAACAGCGAGACCTTCAATCGGTCGGCTCGCGCCTGCAGTGCCGAGGTGATGACGGCTGGTATCACGAAGTTCACTCGCTGCGCTAGGGTATCCGGCCCGCCATCGGAGTGATCCACCGTCAGCGGAGACACAGATGTCACACCGTCGAGCGTTCGGCGCCAGAACTGCTCGACGCCAGGGGAAACGTCACGTGCTGCCTCCCACGCGGCAAAATCCCCGTACTGGATCGGCAACGGAGACCATTGCGAATCCAGTCCAGCTCGTCGCTTGCCGTACGCGGTCAGCAGGTCGCCGACCACCGTTCGCATCGACACCCCGTCGACTGCGATGTGATGAAAGCTCACTGCCAGAACGTGCCGGACCGGTGACACCTGGAGCAGCATCCAGCGCACCGGCAGGTCTGCCGCTACATCGAAACCGCGCGAGCCGAACTCTCGCAGCAGCACCTCGACCTCGATGTCGGCGACCAGCCGCGTTTCCATTGTCACAGAGGTCGGAGGTTCCACGACCTGAACCGGTGGAGTGCCCGGATACCGGGTTCTGAGGACGTCATGACGACCGACAAGATCCGTCGCTGCCTGACGCAGCGCGGCCGCGTCGAGTTCACCGTCGATCTCGATGCAGATCGGCAGGTTGTACGCACCGCTCGCTGTGTTCCGCTGATTCAGTACCCACATCGCACGCTGGTTTCGTGACAGGGGTGCGGGCGTGGGATCGCGGCGCGGTTCCAGTCGGACAAGATCGGTCACCGAGTCGTTCTGCTCGAGCGAATCGAGCCGGGCTGCCAACGCCGCAACTGTTGAATGCTCGAATACGGTCCTGAGCGGAACAACCAGCCCCAGAGTACTACTCAGGAGCGAGGTAACCTCCGCGGCCGACAGCGAGTTGCCCCCGAGCGAGAAGAAGTCTGCGTCGCGGTCGTCCTCATTCCCACCGAGGACGGAACCAAAAGCTCCGGCTACAACACGTTCGGTGGCGGTGGCCGGCCCCTCTGCACGGGAAGCATCCAGTGTCGGAGACGGGAGACGGGCGAAGTCGACCTTGCCGTTCCGCATCGGAAGCTCGCCCTCGATGTCGACGATGGCATGCGGAACCATGTACGTCGGAAGGACTTCTGCGACGGCAGCGCGAAGTTGACCAGTGTCAACTCTTTCGGCACCTGAACTTCTCACGTAGGCGACCAACAGAGGACTTCCACCTTCGGCCGACCGAACCCCGACGACACAGAAGTCGACGTTCGCGACAGACTGAATGACTGCCTCGATCTCACCCGGTTCGATCCGGACTCCGTTGACCTTCACCTGCACGTCAGTTCGCCCGAGATAATGCAGGCGATACGTATTTCCCTCGGATTTGGGGCTTTGCGGCTTCCACATCACCAGATCGCCCGTCCGGTACATCCGGGCGCCTGAACCGGTTGCCACGAATCGTTCCGCAGTTCGGGCCGGTTGGCCGGCGTAACCGCGAGCGAGCATTCGACCTGAGAGATACAGTTCGCCGGCGACTCCCGGCGGCACCGGTTCGAGTCGATCATCGAGCACGACGGCGTCGACCCCGGCCAGTGGATACCCGATCGATCCGTCGTGAGTGTCACCCGACAGTTGTTCGATCGACAGTGGTTCGGTAGCAAGCGAATACATCGTCGACTCGGCAGGTCCGTATCCGTTGATGACTCGGCGTCCGGCTTGCCAGCGCTTCGCCAACGCGCCGCCGAGTCGCTCGCCCCCGAACATCACCGTGGAAAGGTCCGGCAGCGAAGGATCGCCGATCGAGGCGACGACAGTAGGTGTGGCGCACAGATGAGTAATTCGCTCGCGCCTCAGTGCTGATGCGAGTCCCGAGCCGAACAGTTCTTCGTTCTTCGCCAGAACGAGCGTGGCCCCGGACGCACTCGCGATGAGCACCTCGAGCAACGTCATGTCGAATCCTGGCGCTCCGCGATGGAATACGCGACAACCTGGCCCAGCCGAGAATCGACCGGGCAGGTCTTCGGCGATCACACCGAGCCCGCCGTTGGTCACGACCACAGCCTTGGGGGTTCCGGTCGTTCCTGACGTGAAAACTACGTAGGCCGCCAGGTTCTCGGAATATTCGCGCACCGAGTCGGTGACTTTCTCACCACCAGCGTCTTCAGCACCAGCGTCTTCACCACCAGCGTTGCGGCCGCCGATCGCTCCGGTGCCCAGTGTTTCGAGGACATCGCGTACTCGCGCCTGCGGCTGTTCCGGGTCCGTCAATGCCGGAGCTGCACCGACCTTCGCGATTGCCCACAGTTGCACGATCGACGCAATCGACCGATCTGCAGTCCAAGCAGCGACCTGGTCGACTCCAACTCCCCGGGAGCGCAACTCGTCGGCTGCGACATCCGACTGGGCATCGAGTTCCCGGTAAGTCAGTGTGTTGCCCTCACCCTCGACCGCCACAGCGTCCGGGGCGGATTCGACGCCGAAGCGCAGCATGGAGGCAAGTGTCGCACCGGAAAGTCGAGATCGATCAGGCCTGTCGACCGCGCCGTGTGCGGGGACGAGAAGAGCTCGTTCCGCACTGTCCAACAGGTCGATTTGCCCTACGGTGACATTCGGGTCGACAGACACTTGATTCAGGAAGCGCTCGAACCGGCCCGCAAAGCTCGATACCGTCAGATCATCGAATAGATCAGCGTTGTAGACGAATTCGAGACCGAGTTCGCCCCCGACCCCCTCGTCCGTGACGTTGACCTGCAGATCGAAATTTGCGTGCCTGACTTCAGGAGCAATCTGTGTGATGTCCAGCCCTGGTATCGACCACGCGGCGGTCTCAGCAGTTCGGAACGAGAGCGCCACCTGGAACAACGGATGTCGCGAACGCGATCGCGATGGGTCGATCAGATCGACCAGCGATTCGAAGGGCATCTCTGCGTGCGCGAACGCCGCTACGTCACGCTGACGAACCTGCTCGACCAACCGGCCGAACGAGTTCGACGGATCGACTTCGGTTCGAAGAACAATCGTGCCGGCAAACATGCCGACCAGCTCGTCGAGTTCAGGTGTGACGCGTCCGGACACAACAGTGCCGACAGCTACGTCATTGCTACCGTTGTACCTCGCCAACAGCGCCGCGAGAGCGGCGTGGACAACCATGAACATGGTCGCGTTGTTCGATCGTGCGAGTGTCTGAAGGCCCGTTCGTACCGAACCTGAGATCTCCACCCGACAGCTCGACGCACGGGCGGACGTCGAACGTGGACGATCGAGGGGAAGCGTCACCTGCTCGGGAAGTCCTTCGAGAGCCTGCATCCAGTAGCTGCGTACCGTCTCGGGAATCCCCGATTCCCTTTGCCATGCACTGTAATCGGAGTATTCGAGCGCGAGCGGCGACCACTGCGGAGCGTGCTGCGCCGAGCGGGCGATGTACGCCGCAGTGAAGTCGCGGACCAACAATTCGAGCGATCGAGCGTCGGCGGCAACGTGATGGACGACGACAGCCAGGATGTGCTCGACGGGTGAAACCTGGAGAAGTGCCGCACGTACGGGCGGATCAACGGTGACATCGAAGCCCGAACCCACCAGTACTGCTACACAATTCTCGGCGTCGCCGCCGTCGAGTGCCTCGAGCTGAAAGGCCGGAAGCGCATCCTCGGCGTCGAGCACCGTCTGAACCGGGCCGCCGCCGACAACCGGATACACGGTCCGCAGAGTGCGATGGCGATTGATCACGTCACGAATTGCCAGTTCGGCCGCAACCACGTCCAGCTCGCCTGCCAAGCGCAGCACGATCGGGATGTTGTATCCGGCGGAGTCTGTATCCAACTGATTCAGAATCCACATTCGATGCTGGGAAGCTGACAGGTGCACTTCCGTGTTGTCCGAACGAGGCCCCAAGGACACGTCAGACGCGTGCTCCGCGCCGGTTCGCCCTACACCTATCCGCGCAGCAGCGATGTCTGCGAGCTGATCGACGGATGGGTGCTCGAACACATCGCGGACGTCGAGGTTGCAGCCCAGGGCGGAGTTCAGACGCGACGAAAGACGAGTGGCGATCAAGGAATTGGCGCCTTGATCGAAGAGGTTCCGGACCGGATCGACATGCGGAACTTCCATCAAATCGCTCAGAATAGCTGCGACTGTCTGCTCGAAGAAGTCTCGCGACTGCCGAGTCGGCTGCGTGAGAGACACCGGGGTCGGCAACGATGCTCGGTCGATTTTGCCGTTGATCGTGACCGGTAATGACGCGAGCGCCATCAAAGCCGACGGAACCATGTGCGCGGGCAGCAACGAACGAGCAGTCCGCAAGACGCCGTCGAGGTCGTGTCCGCTCCCCGGGGTGATGTAACCGACCAAAGTCGGCCCGCTGTCGAGTTCTCTCACCACTACCGCGGCCTGCTCCACCGACGTGTGAGCCAACAGCGCGGATTCGACCTCGCCCGGTTCGATGCGGTAACCGCGCAGTGCCATCTGACCGTCGGCGCGGCGAACATATTCGAGTCGGCCGGCTCGCCAACGGACCAGATCGCCGCTGCGGTACATCCGTGATCCATCGAATCCGGGTTCAGGCACGAATCGCGAAGACGTCATCGCGGGTCGACCCAAGTAGCCTTCGGCCACCTGCGGACCCGCAACATACAGTTCGCCGACAGATCCCGGAGGGACGGGCTTCAACGACGCGTCCAGTACGTAGCTGCGCAACCCTGGTAGTGGGGACCCGATCGGCGAGACAGTCTCGTCACCGGGGACAAGATCGAAACTGGTGACATGGACTGTGGTTTCGGTGATTCCGAACATGTTGACGCCCCGCACGTCCGGGTGCCGATCGAACCAAGCCTCCACGCGGCCGGCGTCGAGGCGATCACCGCCGAAAACAATCGTCCGGAGCGGAAGCAGCATTTCCTGCGTGACTTCCGCCAACGCATAGAAGGCGGCCGGGGTCTGATTGAGAACGGTCACTCGTTCCCGCACAATCAGATCCGCGAATCTTTCGGGTGAGCGCGCGACATCACCGTCCACGATCACGAGGGATCCGCCAGTGGTCAACGAACCCCACATCTCCCAGACCGAGAAGTCGAATGCGTACGAATGAAACATCGTCCATACATCTTCGGCGTTGAAGTCGAAGATCTCTCGGGTCGAGGCGAGCAGCGCCAACACGTTGTCCTGAGACACCACTACGCCTTTGGGAGCTCCGGTCGATCCGGAAGTGTAGATCACGTAGGCGGCGGACTCCGACTGTGCAACGGGCCAGTCGGCCGTAGCGTCCGTCGTCTCGTCCACGAAGATGACAAGTTGCTCGTACCCAACGAACCGCCCAGCAGATTCGTCCGTCGACAGAATCGCTTTCGGGCCTGCATCGGCAAGTACGTAGTGGATACGAGCGTCGGGATACTGCAAGTCGATCGGTACGTACGTCGCGCCCGCGCGAACGACAGCGATGATGGCTACGACGAGGTCGACCGATCGAGGCAGGGCGACCGCCACGCGATCACCGACTCGAATTCCTCGATCGATCAAGACAGCGGCAAGGCCCTCCGAACGAACTCGCACCTCTTCATAGGTGACGCGAGTATCGCCACTCGACACCGCGATTGCATTCGGATGCCGGGCTGCGACGGCCCCGAAGAGGTCAGGCAGCGACTGCGCGACAATCGACGGCGCCGGCACCCGAGCCGACAATTCTTCGCGTTCCGCAACACTGAGAACATCGATGTCACGCAGCATGATTGACGAGTTCTCGGTAATCGAGCCACACACTCGACGAAGCCGCTCGACCCAGCTCTGCACGGTGCCTGCATCGAACAGATCGGCGGCATATCGGAAAGTGCCGCGAACACCGCTCGCGTCGCCGTCAATCGTACGATCCTCGCGCACCGTCACTTCGAGGTCGAAGCGAGGGTGCACGGGGGGTAGCGGAGTGCCGTGCGCCGTCAGAGTTCCCATCGCGATCTCGGAGTCGGGCGCTACCGGATCGACAGCGAGAACAACTCGGAGGAAAGAATTCTTCTCACCTACGCCCCCATCGACCGCACGGTCGACCACCCAGTCGAACGGGACGTCGGCATTGGACAGGGCCGCCACATCAACCTCGCGCACCCGAGTCAAGAACTCACCGAACGTGTCTCCGCCGCGAAGGAGCGTTCGCAGCGCGACGGTCCCGACGAACATACCGACGACACCGTCGAACGAAGGATGCGTTCGTCCGGAGGTCGGGGTCCCGATGACCACATCGGACGCACCGGTGATCTTGCTCAGTGCGATCGCAAGGCAAGCGTGCAACACCATGAAGGTTGTGCAGTCGTGCGCGCGAGCGATCTCGTTCAGCGCCGCATGGATAGGTGAGGGCAACTCGAACGTCACGTCCCGAGCCGACGACGGTTGGTCCGGCCGGCGGGATCTGTCCACGGGAAGCACCAGAGTCGGATCAACACCGGCGAGTGTGTCGGACCAGAATTCCAGCTGGCGTCCTGCCAAGCTCTGTGGATCCGCGGGATCACCGAGAATGGTTCTGTGCCAAGCGGAATAGTCGCGGTAGTCGAGAGCGGGCGAAGGCCAGATCGGCGACCGTCCGTCGGCGCGAGCGTCGTACGCCGCGATGAGGTCCGAGACGATCGTCGCGAACGAAAGGCCGTCCAGGGCGATGTGATGGGCAACCACGGTCATGCGGTGGTCGGCATCGCTGCCGGAGGCGAGGATCAAGCGAAGAGGCGCATCGGTCGCCAGGTCGAAACCCGCCGCAACCAAATCCGCTGACGCAGCCTCGTAATCCTCGGACGCAACCTCGATCAGAGTCACCGGAGTCGCGGTCGCAACCTGGATCGGCCACGCGTCGTGATTCTGGTCGAACGAGAAAACAGTACGCAAGACGAGATGGCGATCGGTCAGGTCACCTACCGCCATCCTCATCGCCTCGATATCCAGAGCACCACTGAACGCGACCTCGAACGCAATGTTGTACGCCGACGACTGGGGATCCAAACGGTTCAGTAACCATAGGCGTTGTTGCGCCGGTGCGATTTCCACGACGAGGTCGTCCGAAATGCGCTGGGGTTCCTCCACCCACTCCGCCCGCCCCGCACGGATCACCCGGGCCAGGCGCGCCGGCGTCGGGGCACCGAACACATCCCTCACACCAACCCGTCTTCCGAGGGCGGAACTCACTCGCGCGGCGACATACACGGCGTCGAGTGAACTACCGCCCCAGGCGAACAAGTCGGAGTGCGGTCCGAGAACTCCGACGCCGAGGACCTCGGCCATCACCGAGGCAATCAATTCCTCGTCGTACTCGATCGGACGGTTGACCGCCGCGCGCTGCTCGGCCGGCGCGGACGACGCCAGTTCGGGGAGCGCTGAACGGTCAGTCTTTCCATGGCTCGTGACGGGCAATGCTGCCAAAATAGTCACCGAACTCGGCAGCATGGAACGAGGAAGTCGGGAAGCCAGATGATCGAGCACCATCGTCTGGCTCAACGGATGAGCTGCACCTTCGGCCACGGTCACATACGCCGCAAGCGACCCGGATCGCTCGACCACCGCTGCTTGCGCAACGCCGGGAGTCGACAGGAGCACAGCCTCGATCTCGCCCAGTTCGACGCGTACTCCACGGATCTTGACTTGTTGATCAGAGCGACCCAAGAACTCGAGTTGACCGGCATCGTTCCATCGCACGACATCCCCGGTGCGGTACATGCGCTCGCCGGCACCAGTGGCACCAAAGGGCGCAGCGACAAAATGCTCCGCGGTGAGCGTCGGAGAAAGGTACCCTCGCGCCAGTCCGTGTCCCATCACGTACAGCTCCCCCGCGGCGCCGACCGGAGTGGGCAGCAACGACGAATCCAACACCACAGCGGAAACGCCGTCGATCGGGCGCCCGATCGGAGTATCACCACCAGGCGCGAGCGGCTCGCTCATGAATGCCGCGACGGTTGCTTCACTGGGCCCGTACGAATTCACGATGTCGACGTGACTCGACCACGCATCCACGAGCGCCACCGGCGGTCGCTCGCCACCGACGTTCAACACTCGAAGATCCGGCAGTTTCCGAGGATCCATCGTCAGCGGAACCGATGGCGTCGAGTTCAGGTGCGTGACACCTTCGAGCCGCAAATAGTCTTCGAGGTCCACTCCGCCGATCAATCCGGGAGGAACGATCACTGCGGTCGCGCCGCAGCCGTGCGCAAGCAGAATCTCGAGGATCGCCACGTCGAACGATGTGTTTGCAAGGAGCGCGACGCGGGAGGAACTATCGATGTTCAGACGCCGTGCGTGAGAACGCAGCAACGGCACAATGCCTCGGTGCGTGACCGCGACACCCTTCGGTCGCCCGGTAGAACCAGAGGTGTAGACCACGTAGGCGGTGTCGTCCAGAGACAGGTCGGCGATAGATGAACCCGCCCCCACGCGTCGATCCACCGGCCCTTCGACGGTCTCGTCGCCACTGGGATCAACGACGCACACCCAAGCCGGCACGTCCACGAGTTCGCCACCGACCACAACCGACACGTCGGCGTCGTCGAGAATGAAAGCGACACGCTCGGAGGGTGTTTGAGGATCCACGTAAAGAAGGACAGCACCAGCCCGCACTACCGCGTGGAATGCAACTACGGAATCGGTCGAGCGCTCGGTGAGGATCCCGACGACGTCGCCTCGTCCGACTCCGTTCTCCACGAGCAAGGCGCAGAGTGCATCCGCGCGAGCGCCGAGCTGGTCGTAAGTGACGTCCACACCTTGCTCGCGGATCGCGACAGCACTCCCCTGCCCTGCGCCGCCTCTGATGACCGAATCGAGCGTCGCGAATCCGTCCGTCCGCGGACCCAGCGCAGGGACCAGATCCTTCACTTCGTCCGTCGAGAGGATGCGGAGGTCACCGAGCGCACGGGTAGCCGAGTCGAGGAACCCCTCGAGTAGCCGAACGAACTGACGATGATGCATCGCCAGGTCACGTTCGCTGTAGAGGTGCGGATTGGCTTCGAAGGACAGGCGAACGTTCTCCCCCGCGATCGACGGATAGATGCTGAAGAACAGGTCTTCGGTGGGGCCGGATGTGAGGACGTGAAACTCGCCGACGACGTCGCCGAGCCGAATGGCTTCGTGAAACATCATGACGTTCACGGCCGGGCCCGCCGCCTCACGGGATCCGCCCTGACCCTCCTGGAAGCCCATGTCCTCGTAGCGGAATCGCTGGTGGCGTAGTGCACCGGTCATCTGAACCGAGATCTGACGCACCAGTTCTCGTGGCGACAGATCCCGTTCGAGTTGCGCACGAACAGGCACGATGTTGGACAGCATCCCACCTGAACGTTTCGACGTCGCCGTGGTGCGGCCGGACACCGGCAAGCTGAGGACTACGTCATCGGAATCAGTCATGCGACCGAGATAGGACGCGAATGCACCGACGAGGACCGCCACCTCGGAGGTAGTCCACTCGGTCGCGACATCCGAAAGCTGTTTTGCAAGAGTTGGATTCAGTGTCCGCACCATCATGCGCTGCGGCATGGACGTCAGGCCGGCGCCGTCGGCGAGGCGAACCGGGCGGGGCAGGCCTTCGGACATCTCCGTCCAGTACTGCTCGTCCGATCGATACCGCGACGAGGATCGGTAATCGACGTCGAGGTCATGCAGTGCACGTACCCCGAGACCACCGAAAGGAGTCAGCGTCTTGCCATGAACCAGATGCGAATAGCGCTCGGCCACCCGAGCGGTGAGTGTCATCGCCGCATGTCCGTCGAGCACGAGGTGATGGGCGTGCGAGTACCAGTAGTAGTGCTCATCTGCCAGGTGAAGCAAGGTTGCCGAGATCAGGCGGTCAGACATCACGTCAAGTGGCCGTGAGTATTCCGCTGTCATCCACTCGTTCGCGCGCTGAACCGGGTCGCGGTCGCTGCGTAAGTCGAGGTATGCGAGATCGTCGACGATCGAATGATCGACGACCTGTGCCGGCTCGGCATCGGTAGCGACGAGGCGAACGAACGGCGACTCCAATTCATGACATGCCGTGTTCGTTGCCTCGATCAGCGCGTCGACGTCAACCGGTCCGCGTAGTTCCACGTACTGAGCCACCACGAACGGAGTTGACGGACTCAATTGCTGCGCGAACCACAGCGCGAGCTGAGCCCGAGACAACGGAAAAGCACTCAACCCGTCACCTCACATTTCACCAGCCTTGTTTTTCACGAACGTTCGGTGGCTGATCACGTGAATCCATGGGAGCGAACACCACGAACGGCCGAACCGAACCCTACTGTCTCGTCTAAGTTTTCACCACTGGGCCAACACTGCTAGACATGTCGACGCAGCTTTCACGCACTCAAACGTCAGGAGCTTCAGCGGATGAACAACGACACGGTGGGACCAAAGTCCGACGACGATTCCGGGGCTGAACCGAGCGGCTCCAACACCATCCCACCGAGGGGCCCGGAGCGCGAAACCAAGGGGGCGGCCGCTTTTCTCCGAAGCCGTAGAACGGCAGTCGCGATCACCGCAACGACGCTGGTAGTGGGCGGTTTCGTGGCATGGCTCGGGTACACGGCATACGAAGCGAAAGACAACCTGGAGGCGGCTCGCGACCACGCACAGTCGGCGAAGAGCGCTCTCCTGGCCGGAGATACGGGAGTCGCAGAGTCTGCCGCGGCGGAAGCCGATCGCGAAGCATCGGCCGCATACGACAACACCCATTCACTCCCCTGGAACATCACCGCCGCAATTCCCGTCATCGGGTCGCCGTTCGAGTCGACGCGCCAGATGACCGAGGTCGTTCAGGGGCTTACGCGTGACGTTCTCGGCCCTGCCGTGACTACCGGAACTTCACTCGCACCAACGGAATTGGTGCAGCCCGGTGGGCGCTTGGCACTCACACCGTTACGCGAAGCGGAACCGAAACTGGCCGAAACAGCTATCGCCGCGGAATTGCTGTCGTCGCAGGCACAGGAAGTTCCCGAATCGAAGTACCTGGGCCGAGTTAACGATGCCAGAGCAGAATTACAGTCGCAGACAAGCGAACTGGCTACCCTCCTGACGAACACCGCCACCGCGGCGCGCATCGCACCGGCGATGCTCGGCACCGACGGACCGCGCAACTACTTCATCGGTTTCCAGA
Organism: Rhodococcus sp. FH8; assembly: GCF_019266085.1. Lineage (NCBI taxonomy): Bacteria > Bacillati > Actinomycetota > Actinomycetes > Mycobacteriales > Nocardiaceae > Rhodococcus > Rhodococcus sp. FH8. Next base: position 67,976 of record NZ_LPNQ01000061.1, read on the forward strand.
CCAATGCGGAAGCGCGAGGAACCGGCGGCCTGTTGGGTGGATACGGCATCGTCCGAGTCGACAACGGCGCCGCTCGGGTGGACACACTCTCCCCCAACTCCGAACTAACACTGGACAATCAACCGATAGACCTTGGTCCTGACTTCAACCAGCTGTACGGAAACAGTCGACCGACCACCGATTTTCGCAACAGCAACCTCAGCTCGCACTTTCCCTACGCAGCGCAGATCTGGCAGTCCCTGTGGTCACAGGAGTCCGGGGGTGAGCTGGTCGACGGCGCGATAGCGACCGATCCGATAGCACTGAGTTACCTCCTCGAGGCGGTGGGACCAGTAGAGATGCCGGACGGAGAGTCGGTCACCGCCGACAACGTCGTTGAGTTGACCGAGTCGACCGCGTACGCACGCTTTCCCTCCGACAACAAGGCACGAAAGCAGTATCTGCAGACAATCGCGGCCCGTGTCGTGGCGAAGATGACCGGGAACATCAAGTCGCCGAGCGCATTACTGGAGGCTCTGGGCAGAGGTGTCAGCGAGGGCAGAATCGCAGTGTGGAGCTCTCACCCCGACGAACAATCGGTTCTTGCCGACACCGTCCTCGGGCACACCATTCCCGATGATGCGGCTCCGTATGCCGGTGTGGTGATCAACAACCAAGCCGGCAACAAGCTCGACTACTACCTCACACGAGAAATCGACTACACAGCCCAGACGTGCACCGGCGACACCCGAAAGACAACGGTCACCGTTCGACTGACCAACAACGCGCCCGACGCCGACCTGACCGAATATGTCAGCGGGATCGTCGACAACCCCGGACGACTGCCCAATGGCACCAATGTGGCTGCAGTCACTCTGCTTGCGACAGCCGGCGCCAAACTCGATGCCGTCTCCGTGGGTGGACAGATTTCGTTTGCCGTCAACGGAACCGAACAGGGTCACCCGGCCTACATGACCAGGGCCGTCATTCCGCGAGGCCAGACGGTTGAGCTGAAGTTCGATCTGACCGAGCCCACAGCCGAGGGCGAAGCTCGCGTACCGGTCCAGCCGCTTGTCGACGACCCGAAGATTACCGTCGACGTTCCTAGCTGCTGAGCTGACCGGCAAACGTCGACGAGGCCCCTGGCATGTCGCCGTTTGTCGGGCTCGTGAACTTTCAGCAGATTTGAAACTTTGGCAAAGGCTAGCCTATGCTTCCTGACGCGCCTGGAACCGGCCGTCGGCTGCGATCCGTCGGAGTCTCACTCCTCGGCGCATCGACAACGGAAGGTTCCCCATGCGATACGCCCGTGTGCGCTCACTTCGCCGAACTGTGGCGCTGAGTGGATTGGTCATTGCCGCCCTGGTAATCGGCGGATGCAGTAACAACGACACCGCAACCGAATCGAGCAGCAGCGACTTCGAAACCGTCACCATCGAAAGTGCGCTCGGAAACGCCGTCATCACCGAAAAGCCCGAGCGAATCGTGACTCTCGGCATGGGGTCGGCGGAGACCGTAATCGCGCTCGGCACGATCCCCGTCGGCGTCGAAAAGTACGCATGGGGCAGCGACGACACCGGGTATCTGCCGTGGGTCCACGAAGCGGTCACGAAGCAAGGTGGCGAACTGCCAGAGCAGTTCACCGGCGGAACCGATCTCAACATCGAGGCGATCATCGCTCTCGAACCCGACCTGATCCTCGCCCCCTGGTCCGGCATCACACAGCAGCAGTTCGACTCACTCAACGCGTTCGCGCCGACCGTCGCCTACGCCGAGAGCCCCTGGACCATCACGTGGGAAGACCAGATCAACGTCATCGGCAAAGCCATGGGTGAATCCGAGAAGGCAACGTCCGAAATCGACAAGATCAAGTCGCAGTTCGCGGAATCGACTGCAGCACATCCGAACTACGCCGACGTCAGCTTCTCCTTCATCTACAACACGGGCCCAGGAACCCTCGGCGTCTTTTTCGCCGAAGAGCAGCGTGTGGCCATGGTCCGCGCACTTGGCCTGCAGGTGGATCCCGTCGTCTACACCTTGACGGAATCTGAAGGAACAGACTCGGCCGTCATCGGCCTCGAGAACGCAAACCTCCTCGACAAGTCCGACCTGCTCTTCACCTTCTACTCGGACCCGGCCAACCGGGCCGAGATCGAAGCGCAGCCCGCTTACCAGGCAATCCCCGCTGTGGCTCGGGGAACTGTCATCGCTCCGACCGAACAGCCCTTCGTCACCGGTTCCTCGATGATCAACCCTCTGACCGTGCCCTGGTCGCTCGAGCGCTACGTGCCGATGATCGACGAGGCAATCGCGAAGCTGAACAAGTGATGTAGATCAGCATCGTGCGATCGAGAAACCCGCGTCCTATTCGGACGCGGGTTTCTTGCCGTCGCGTTCAGCTTTGAATCGCATCCACTCACTGCTCAGCATGCGATTGTCGATGATCCACCCCATGTAATCGCGCATGTTGAGCACGCGAATGTACGCGGGACCGTTGGGATTTGCGTACTGCAGGGCCTCGGTCGCAAGCTTGCGTTGATTCTCGAGATACACGTGCTCTGTTTCGAGGAATCCGCCCCACACGTCGGAATCCATGACGTAGTAGTGAGTCCGATCCCGAGGCTTGCGCGTGAGCTTGACGAACCCCCGGTCGATCAACCGACGAATGTAGGTGGACACCGATCCGCGACTTGCTCCGAGTGCCTGCGCCAACTCTTCGGCGCTGACCCCTGGCGACTCGCTGATCAACAGATAGCCCGCAATACGTCCTTCGATGCGGGCCCCACCGCCGGACTGCCAGTACACGGAGAACTGGTCGATGAACCAGGTGGAGAAATCGTCACCGCGAGCAGGGCTGGCATCGCCCATTCGTTGAGCCTCCGACGTCTCTGGGTACGAACAATTCGCCACTATTGTGCCAGCACCACCGTCACCGAGCCGAAATCACCAGCCCTGGAGTGGTTGCGATGAACTCGAGCTGTTCGATTGTCAAAGGCGACGCCGATGTGGAGCCAGCCGATGTCACGAACTGGGTCACCACTACTGTTTCGCCGGAGGGGTGAACAACCCGGACCGTGTCATCGCCCGAGCCATCGGGATCGACCAGGCGAGTCACGGTGGTGGAGCCTGGCAACGTCAGTGTGTCACCCGGTTCCGGCACAGCGGTACCAACTGATATTTCGACATCGCTGCTGCCGTCCGCTGTCGAGGCGACGATCCGCTCGCACACTCCTCCCTGTCCGTAATCATCTGGAACCAACGAACCGAGCGGGCGCTCCAAAGTGACGCCTGCCGCGCCGAGATCCTTCCAACGTGCATCGAGCAACTGATTCAGTCGGTCGATATCCATGCGCGACGCAGGTGGACCGGCATTCACAGAATCGGTGTAGCAGGATGCCATCGGCGGCGGCGTCGAGTCTGGAACCGGCGCAGTCACCGCAAGCCCCGGCGCGGTCGCTAACGCGATCAGTTCGTCCATCGTCAAGAGCGGGGAAGCATCCGACGAAGTTCCGGTCGACGTGTCGACGCTGGCAACAACCCGGGATCCATCACCGAGATACGCGACGACTCCGCGCTCGCCCCCGACTTCCGAACCGTCCGTGTCTTCGAAATCGGCTCTGTCCTCGAAATCGGCGATGTCGAGCACTGTTCCGTTTTCGAGATGCTCCCGCCGATCCACCAGACCCTCCAAGCACGGCGGCACCGGCTGATCCCATGCACGCACCTGAACCGAGATATCCGCAGTCCGCCCGACGCGAGTCAAGGTTCCCTTCGCCGACGTAGAACCGCTGAACTCGATCGGGTCGACCCCGTCAGGAAACGAGGCACCCCGGTAATTCTGGATCGGCGCAAACTCGAGCGATTTCGATGGACTCGCAAATGCAACGTCGACATCGGAAGGCAGCGATTCGAGTAGTGCGTCGCTCATGGCGGTGGCCTTCGGTCCCGAGAACCATGGATAGTCCGGGTCGTCATAGCCGGGCTCACCGGCAAAACCGTAGTTGATACGCACCGGCGGACCCGGCGATGCCACCGAATCGCAGCCGGGAATCGACGTGCCCGTGTCTTCGTTCGTCACCGCCGCGACAACAGTTCCCAAGGCGACGATCGAGACGATCACCAGCCCGTCACGCCAGGTCCATTGCTCGCGGCGACGGTTCGACTCGTGTGCGCTGCGCCCAGACATTTCTCGATCATTGCCTACCACAACAACTACGTCGCTATCCGACATACCCGCTGAGGTCGTAGATCGTGGAATTTCCCACCGTTGTCGACGTGAAATTCGCTTCGACCCATTCCTGGATGACACTCGAGGTGCTGCCCCCGCTTTGGCCCTCTCTCTGGCTTCCGCCCTGGCCACCGGCAATGTAGTAGTGAATTTTTCCGTCTGCCACGTACTGGATGAATTGATCCAATGTCGGTGCGGGATCGGAACTCCAACCGCCGATCGCCATCACCGCGGTATTGCTGGCCAACTCGTAGGTTGCTGCGCTTTGCGAGCCGTTGGTCGCGGCCGACCACGTGGTGCCCGCATTGACCAGCATTGCCGTCAACTCGGAAGTACTTTCACTGCCGCTACTCAGTTCTTGCCCGTTCGACGCCGGATTTACAGTCGCGTCAGAAGAATTCGGCGGAGCGTCACCGTTTTGCAGCTCTGGGCCCCCACCCATACCTCCTCCCCCGCCGATTCCGGAGTCGGACACGGCGCCGGTCGGTCCGGCCGTCGGGATGGACCCACCGTGCGCTGTTGCGGCAGTGGCAATCGCGTAAGACGCAGAACCGGTTATCCCTGCCAACGATCCAAGAATCAATCCAGCGACAGCGAGCTTGCGAAATCGATCCTTAGCTCCCACGAGAACCAGGATCGCGCCGACGACAGTGCCCGCCAACAGAATCCACTTCAGCATCGGCAGCCAGTCGGCATTGCGGTGCAACAACACCCAGCTCCAGATTCCTGCGGCCAGCATCGTCGCAGCCAACCCGCAACGTCCGATCCAACGGGCACGGACCAACCACAGAGCGTATCCACCGGTCCCGATCATCCCCGCGACGGCGGGCGCCAGCGCAACTGTGTAGTAGGGGTGGATCGTGCCGGACATGTAGCTGAAGATCAGGCCGGTAACGAGAAACCAGCCACCCCAAAGGATCAACGACGCACGGACAAGATCTGTGCGCGGTGCGCGCCCACAGGCGAGCAGGCCGAACACCAGCGCAATCAAAGCCGCAGGAATAAGCCAGGAAATCTGGATACCCATCTCGCTGCCGAACAGCCGTTCGAGTCCGGCACTTCCCCCGAAGCTCGAACCTGCACTGCCACCGGCCATTCCGCCACCGCCACCGGTGCTCCCGAAAAGTCGACCCAATCCGTTGTATCCCACTACCAAGTCCATGACGCTGTTGTTGGTCGATCCGCCGATGTACGGGCGAGAATCAGCGGGCCACAGCCACACTGCCAACACCCACCACCCAGCCGATATGACAACGGACGCAGCACCGATCACCAGGTGGACCAGGCGAGTCCGCAAGCGCACCTGTCCGGCGATCAAATACGCGGCACCAAATGCAGGCAACACCATCAGCCCTTGCAGCATCTTGGTGAGAAAGGCAAACCCCAGCGCTACTCCTGCGAGCGCCACCCACATAGCGGCTCGACGACCTATCGCCGTGCACATGGCGCGAATAACGAAGTAGCCGGCGAGAGTCATGAGCAGAACCAACAGTGCATCAGGATTGTCGAACTTGAACATCAGGGCGGCAGCGGGCGTAGCTGCCAAAACAGCTCCCGCCACCAAACCCGCAGCGGGCGACGCCACTCGTTTGACGGCCGCGTATACGAGCGCAACCGATCCGATGCCCATCAATGCCTGCGGAACTAGAAGGCTGGCACTCGAAAATCCGAAGATTCGCCCGGACACACCCATGACCCACAATGAAGCGGGCGGTTTGTCGACCGTGATGAAATTCGAGGTATCGAGGGACCCGAAGAACCACGCTTTCCAATTCTGGGAGCCGGCCTGCGCCGCTGCAGCGTAGAAGGTGTTGGCGTAGCCACTCGCGGTCAGATTCCACAAATACAGGACTGCCGTTGCTGCCAACAGGATCGTCAGCGCCAATCCCGTACTGCGCGTGCGGAACCACGACGGCGAGGGCTCCGCGCGATGGGCAGTTGGTGCCGGCCGCTGACGCGGGGCCGGATGCAGAACGGCGGTCATCAGGAAGTCCCTTCACGAGTTACTGTCCTGCCAACGATCGCGTCTCCAACCCTGGCGGCACTGGGAGCCGCCTGGAAAGTTGCTGTGAATGGATCAGGTCAGGGAGCGCTCGAACAGCACGACGCTGAACCACCCGTTGTCGGCATCGTCTCCGAAGTCACGACGCCCTACCTCGGCGAAACCCGCGTCTCGGTAATAGCGGCGCAACCGCACGTTGGTTTCTACACAATCGAGCCGCAGGTACTGCGCGTTCTCCTGCGCGGACCGTCGATGGGCCCAGACGAGTAAGCGTTCGCCCAACGAGGTGCCCGAGAATTCTCGATCGATAACTAATCCGTGCACGTAGCCGGCAGGATCGTTCGAATTGGGCCAGACCACGGGGTCTGACCAGATCAACCGCAGGGCACCGACAATCCTCGACTGTTCCCGGTCTCGCGCAACAAAGAACTCCCCTCTCGAAATCTGCTCCCCGACCTGCTCGACAGACACTTCACGCGGGCGCCACTGGATGATTCCGCGTTCTGCCAACCAGTCTTCTGCCGCGTGCCGCAGCGCCAGAATCTCCGGCCCATCGGTCTCGACCGCTTGCACAACGTCGACAACCATATGACCTCCCCCATATCTGCAGCCGTTCACAACAACACGGCCTCCAGGCCCCAACCCGGGTGTATCTCCGAGTTGAAGCCTATCGGCGTGAAGTTGTGCGCCTGAACGGGTGTCACCATTCAGTCAGGTTTTGAATGTGGTGTTGGCCGGTCGCGGGTGCTGGCCGGGGTCGATCGAGGGCGGCGGGATGAACCACGGTTTGTTGTCGGCGCCTATTCGGATCGCCCATTTCCCGACGAACCCTGATTTGCGGTGCATCAACCGGTGGTGTGAACGGCACAGCAGCACCAGGTTGTTCATCACCGTCGGGCCGCCGTTCGCCCAGTGCCGGATGTGGTGCGCATCAGTCCACGCCGGTACACATGTGCAACCCGGGAACGCGCAGCCTCTGTCGCGGGCAATCAACGCAGTCCGTTGTTCGGCGGTGACCAACCTCTTTCCTGGTTTCGCATCCAAGGGCGCGCCGTGATCGTCGAGCAGAACGGTCGACAGGAAACAATCACACCCGAGAAGCCTGGTCTGCGACACCGACAGCGGTCCGAGCCAGGGCATGTGCCCGACATCAAGATCCGACACAGCCATTCCGTCATCAGAAGCAGCGGGTGCGGCGGCGCAATCCCGATGCTCCGCCAGATCCCGAGCGTTGATGTGCACGTTCACGTGCGGCCGCTGACCACCATCGGTGCCGGTCTTAGCGCAATCGAGATAGCGGCGAATCAGTTCCGTGAACCCATCCGCGGTCCGCTTCGCCGCCGACCGAGAATCCGGCGTCCCATCCGGTGCCGGGATCGGCATCGTCAGACTCGACAACGCCGACAACAACATTTCACCGGTGAGGGCGTCGAAATCACCGCGCACCACCACTCGACCGTTCAATGTCGACGCGATCCGCAGCTCGTTGAGGTCGGTATCCTCGGCGGGTGGAATCTCATCCGATTCGAACAACCGCTCCAACGTCGCGATCACGTTCCGCACCTTCGTCGTCGTCGCCTCCACACCCGACGCAGCCGCCAACAACAAATCGATGCACTTCGGTAATGCCTCCTCCGGCATCCCCTTCGGCGGTGACTCGCAGAACGCCACGATCAACACCGCATGCTCGAACGAGCAATCCCCGCCATCGAACCGAGCAGCCACCGCCGGAAACGGCCGCAAAGCCGCACCCAACGCGGCGATCTTCTTCCCGTCCCGAACCTGCAGCATCGTGTTAGCCGCCAACCAGGACCCCACACCGCGACTGGCAATCACCTGATCATCCGGGCGCAACGACAACTCGTCCACCACCGCCACACGCACAGCTTCGAGACGAAGAATCTCCGCACTCGCTTCGACAGCAGCAGCGCGCAACTCGGCAGCAGACAACCGCCACAGACGTCCGCGTAACCCCACCGCAGAACCAGACACCACATCCGACAACAAGACACTCATTGAATCCCCCGATCCCCTCCCCACACAATACTCGAACATGCGTTCGAGTCAAGAGTGGTAGACCTCGAGCGCCCGCGCTACCGATTCGTCACCCGCAGGTAGCAACGGCAGTCGCACATGGGGAGTCGGAATCTGTCCCAACGCATGCAATACGCCCTTGATCACAGTCGGGTTCGGTTCGGAAAACAGAGCTCCGGACAGCTTCGACAAACTCCGCCCGAGGTCACGGGCGCCGTCCACATCGCTACTGTCCCAAGCTTTTACCAAGCGGACGAACTCAGCGGTCGACACATGAGCGGACGCCAAGATGCCACCGGCCGCACCCAAGGCCAGAAGAGGCGCGAGAAATAGATCATCCCCCGCCAGTACGGCGAAGTCGCCTGGAAGATCCGCGAAGAGTTCGACGGCAGCTGCGTCGATACCGCCCGCGGCATACTTCACACCAACAACCCCGGGCAAAGTACCCACCTCCTGCAAAGTGCCGCTGTCCAGATCGCACGCAGTCCGGTACGGCACGTGATAGACGATCAGCGGCACTGGGCTCGACGACTGCAGATGCGCGAAATGCGCCACCACACCGGCTTTCGACGGCCTCGTAAAGGAGGGAACCGGCACCAACGCCGCTGAGACCTCAGGCCACCGAGCCAGCCTCCCGAGCGCCTGCGCACTGGCCGCCGTGTCGTTACTGCCCGCGCCGACGATCAACGTCGCGCCTCTCGCACGGCACACATTCGCACAGATATCCAGAACGGTCACTCTCTCCTGTTCGGTGAGTGTTGCGGCTTCCGCTGTAGTCCCCAGCGCAACGAGTCCGACCGCACCCTCGGAGAGGACCTGGTGCGCAAGCTGTTCGAGTGCATCGGTTGCAATACGACCGTCGCTCTCGAAGGGCGTGATCAGTGGAACATGGATTCCGGCCAGGTCAACTCGAGTCGTAGTCATAGAACTCAGCCTCACCGAACAAACCTTGTAGGTCTAGTTCGCATTTCCATCGTCGAGCGTAAGCTGAGCTGATGCTCGATGTTCGCCGACTGAAGCTCTTGCGCGAACTAGCGCTGCGCGGAACCATCGTTGCCGTTGCCGAGGCGCTGTCGTTCAGTCCCTCCGCGGTGTCGCAGCAGTTGGCCGTCCTCGAACGTGAAGCCGGCGTGCCGCTGCTGGAACGAACAGGCCGTCGCGTCCGACTCACACCCGCCGGTGAGAACCTCGCACGTCATGCCGAAGCCATCCTGCAACGCCTGGAGCAGGCGTCAGGTGAATTGGTCGACGCACGTCGTGGACTGGCGGGGCCGCTGCGCATCGGAACGTTCCCGACCGCGGCACGGGCGATCCTCCCGGCGGCATTGATCGCCCTGTCTCGCGAGCATCCCGGGTTGGAACCGATGGTTTCGGAGATCGACCCGGCGGACGTCGCCGACGACCTACGAGCTGGGACTCTGGACTTGGCATTGATTCACGACTACGACTTCGTCCCTCGCCCCACCGAACCGGGCCTGACGACATTGCCGCTGTGCAGCGAAGCCGTGTACCTCGCTTCGAGTGACATCGAGTCAGATCCCCACGACGCTGTCGCATCACTGACCGACTGCGTAGAACGTCCCTGGATTACCGCAATTCCCGGAACTGCTTGTCATGCAATGACTATTCGCGCATGCCAGGCAGCTGGATTCACCCCGAAAGTGCGACACCACATCGACGAGTTCGCCACCGTTCTCGCCCTCGTCGCTGCGGGACAGGGTGTTTCGCTGGTTCCTGAACTCGGAGCAATCCATCCGCCGCTAGGTGTGCGCCTGACGCCGATGCCCATTCGACGAAGGACCAAGATTGCACACCGAGCGGGCTCCGACGCTCACCCGGCGGTCGCAACCGTGACAAACGCGCTTCGCTCGGCCGTCCCGCAACTGCTGGACGCCGAGCAATAGCGACACCTACATGTCGAGCCCGAGGTCGAGGACCGTCACCGAGTGCGTCAAGGCACCGACAGCGAGGTAGTCGACGCCGGTTCGGGCGTACTCTGCGGCAACGTCGATGGTGAGACCACCGGATGACTCGAGTTTGGTTTCTGGAGCAACAGCGTCTCGGCGCTGGACCGCGATCTGCGTCTGCCACAGCGGGAAGTTGTCCAGCAGAACAAGTTCCACGTTCTCCGCCAGCACCTGATCGAGCTGAGTGAGGTTGTCGACCTCAACTTCGCACTCGATGTCCGGGGCGAGCTCACGGACCGCACGAAGTGCTGCGACCACCGAACCGGCAGCAGCAACATGGTTGTCCTTGATCAACGCCGCGTCGCCCAATCCCATACGGTGGTTGACGCCTCCGCCCACGTGGACTGCATATTTCTGCAGAGAACGCAATCCGGGCAGCGTCTTTCGGCTGTCCCGCACTTTGGCATGAGTGCCGGCAATGGCGTCGACCCACTGTGATGTCGCCGTGGCGATTCCCGAGAGATGGCAGACGAGGTTGAGCATCGTGCGCTCTGCCGTGAGAAGTCCGCGGGTGGGCGCGACAACGGTGAGCACCGATTGACCTGGCGCAACCCGAGTTCCGTCGGCCACCCGATCAACGACCTCGTAGTTACCCGCGCCGATCACCTCGTCGAGAACAAGCAGTCCGACGTCGATGCCGGCGACAGTACCCGAGGAGCGTGAGACGACCGACGCCTTCGCGACCGCATCGGCGGGAACCGTTGCGGTAGAAGTGATGTCGGGTCCATAGCGCAGATCCTCGTCCAGAGCGAGCCTGACCAATGTGAGCAGCTCGTCACGGTCGAGCGGCGCGGGCAGGATCTTCTGCTCGGTCATCAATGAACTCCTGTCAACAACATGTCGGGTATTTCGAGCGCTCCATCGGCACCCATCTTGATCCGAGTGCTGCGACGCTGATTCGGATCTGTTTCAGGATAGTCGGTGCGGGTATGGCAGCCACGGCTCTCGGTTCGCGCCACGGCCACGTCGACCAATGCAGTCGCGGTCAACGTGAGCGCCGCGTCTTCGAGGTCCGGAGCAGCCACCGCCACTGTCTGTTCGGCGTCGGCAAGCGCGGCTCGCGCAATCTGGAGACCGCCTCCGTCGCGAACCACCGACGCGTGTGCCGTCATGACGGACTGCACGGTCTCTCGCGGCAGGATCGGCATCGGCTTGCGCACCACGTTGACCACTTCGGCATGAACCTCGCGACGCTCGGCAGCTGCGATTCCTGCACGCTCCCCGACTACCAAACCCTCGAGAAGGCTGTTGGACGCAAGACGATTCGCGCCGTGCAATCCCGTGCGAGCCACTTCGCCTGCTGCGTAGAGACCAGGCACTCCCGTTCGTCCATGGACGTCGGTGGCGACTCCGCCGCACGAATAGTGCGCGGCCGGAGCGACCGGAATTAATTGGGTGCGTGGATCGATGCCCGCTTCGAGGCAGGACGCCGTGATGGTCGGGAATCTCGAATCGAAACCGTCGAGCTTGCGAGCGTCGAGATAGACGTGATCAGTGCCGAGATCGCGTAGGCGTGCTGCGATTGCCCTCGAGACCACGTCACGCGGGGCGAGATCACCCAGCGGATGAACACCTGCGGTGACCGAATCACCGTTGGTGTCGACAAGAATCGCGCCCTCGCCGCGGACCGCCTCACTGATCAGGGGTCGGCGGCCTACCCCGCCCGGAGTGAAGAGCACCGTCGGATGGAACTGAACGAACTCCAGGTCCGCAATCGCCGCACCGGCTTCGAGTGCCAACGCGATTCCGTCGGCAGTCGCTCCGGGCGGATTTGTGCTGCAGGCATACAGCTGACCGAGTCCGCCGGTAGCGAGCAGCACCGCGGGCGCATGGATCACTCCGAGGCCTTCCGGCGAGGAGACGATGAGTCCGCACACCCCACGCCGGTTGGTCACCACCTGGACTGCCGCTGCACCGAACAGAACGGGGAGCCCGGCAGCATTGAGAGCCCGCTGCACTTCCGCGCCAGTGGCGTCGCCGCCGGCATGGATGATCCGACGCGTGCTGTGCCCACCCTCGCGGGTGCGCGACACCTCGCCGTCTCGCCCGCGATCGAAGACCGCTCCCAACGCGGCCAGCGCAGCAACAGCGTCGTGACCAGCTTCGACGATGGAATAGACGGCTTCCTCGTCGCACAAACCGACGCCGGCCTCACACGTATCCGAAACGTGCGACTCGACGGAATCCGTATTCAGATCGTCGACGACCGCGATGCCGCCCTGCGCGTACTGAGTCGCGGTGTCCGTCGGACCGCCCTTGCTGACCGTGAGTACTTTCAGTCCCCGCAGGGAAGCGGTGCGCGCAGCGGTGAGGCCCGCGACACCGCCTCCCACGACGACCAGGTCGGCATGAGCCTCCCAGGCGAAACGCCCGGCAGGGCTGGTCACTCGCCGCCGCCCGGATTACCGATCTCGATCATGCGCTGCACCGACTTCTGTGCACGCTTGGCCATCTCGAGATCGACGTGGACCTCGTCCTTGCCCTCGAGAAGGCAGCGAAGCAACGCGGCAGGCGTGATCATCTTCATGTACGGGCACGACGCGCGGTCGTTGACGGCCTGGAAATCGACGTCGGGCGCTGCCTTGCGCAACTGGTGCAGCATCCCGATCTCGGTCGCGACCAGAACCTGCTTGCTCTTGGTGACGCGGGCCGCGTCGAGCATTCCGCCGGTGGAGAGAATCTTGACCTTGTCCGCGGGGACCGCGCCTTCACCGGCTAGGTACAGAGCCGAAGTAGCGCAACCACATTCAGGGTGCACGAACAGCTCGGCGTCCGGGTGCGACTTGGACTTGGCCGTCAGCTCGTCACCGTTGATGCCGGCGTGCACGTGGCACTCACCAGCCCAGATCTGCATGTTGGTACGGCCCGTCACGCGCTTGACGTGAGCTCCCAGGAACTGGTCCGGCAGGAACAGAACCTCGCGGTCGGGATCGATCGAGTTGACCACGTCGACGGCATTGGACGAGGTGCAGCAGATGTCGGTGAGACCCTTCACCTCTGCGGTTGTGTTCACGTACGACACCACCAGCGCGTTCGGGTTGTCGGCCTTCCACTCACGAAGCTGCTCGGCATTGATCGAGTCGGCCAGAGAGCAGCCGGCTCGCTCGTCCGGGATCAGCACGGTCTTGGACGGCGACAGGATCTTCGCGGTCTCGGCCATGAAGTGCACACCGCAGAAGACAATCGTGTCCTCGGGCGCCTCGGCAGCGATTCGTGACAGCGCCAGGGAGTCACCGACATGATCGGCGACGTCCTGAATCGCAGGCAGCTGGTAGTTGTGCGCAAGAATCGTCGCGCCGCGTTCGCGAGCCAGACGTTTGATCTCAGCGGCCCACTCGGGGGTCGCTTCGACTCCGTTGTATCCGCCGGGGCCGTCGTGAATCTGCGAGGCCGATCCCTCCCATAACGTCGTGGTCGTCATGGCGTTCTCCTTCACCGTGAACCCGGGCTCGTCACCCAGTTCAAATCCGGACGGGCTGGCCCGGATTTCCGTATTCGAGGTTTTCGACTTAGGATCGAAAACGTGCCCAATAGTAACACCACCCACGAAGTGCTTGCAGCGGTGTTCCAAGTTCGCACCTTCCCCGCAAGCATCGCCGCAGGTGACGGCGATCACTGCCCGCAAGGGCGTGAAGAGTTGGCCGTGCTGCTGTGGCAGCGTGCACTCAACCCACAGAAGGGCACGTGGTCCCTGCCCGGGGGCACTTTGCGCGACGACGAGGACCTGACGACCTCCGCTCGACGACTCCTCGCCGAGAAGGTCGACCTACGAAAGGTCGCCCACCTCGAACAGCTCTCCGTCTTCAGTGATCCACAGCGCGTGCCGGGTCCGCGCCGCATCGCGTCGACCTTCCTCGGACTCGTTCCCCTCAGCGCCGACCCACAACTGCCACCGGACACGGCCTGGCACCCCGTTTCGAAGTTGCCGGAGATGTCGTTCGACCACGGAACCGTCGTACGGCACGCGCGCAATCGACTCGCCGCGAAACTCTCGTACACCAACATCGCATTCGGGCTGGCCCCGGAAGAGTTCGCGATGTCGACACTGCGCGAAATCTACTGCGCTGCCCTCGGTTACCAGGTCGATGCCACCAACTTGCAACGCGTGCTGGGGCGTCGAGGCGTTCTGACTCCCACCGGCAACACCGCACCGTCCGGCAAGTCGGGTGGACGTCCACCCGCCCTGTACCGTTTCACCGACTCCACCTTGCGGGTCACCGACGAATTCGCCGCACTACGGCCGCCAAGCTGACACCGATCGCACTGTCAGGCAACAGCTTCGAGACTTCCGCGTTGCAACCACACCGAGGTCACGGCGCCGGCCGGATCGATGACCCGGTTGATTACACCGAACCGAGTCGTCACCCGATCGAGAATCCGATCGGCCTGCCAACGATCCGTCGGATCGGCGACAATCGCAAAGAAGCGATGGGCAGGTTTTCCCGCCATGACGCGAACCAATTCGGTGACCGTCCGCGCCGTGACTGCCACGCTCCAACCAGCGTCGAGAAACTCGGCGGCCGTGCGCGCACCGTGCTCGAATCCGATGTCCGTGACAAGTACAACTCCCCTGTTGGGGGCGATCTCTGAAACACTCATTGCCGAACCTCCACTCGGAATCAAACTTCTTGACTCCTATGTAAGTCCGCAATCTTGTGCTTCCCTTGTGCTGGTTCTGTGAGAACTCTGGGGAATTGCGCGCCCCACCTCAGACAGCCCTGGAAAGGCCCGCCCAGAAGACCGTCGAGGCCGCGTTCACCACCTCGCCCACCGGCACGTCGCCCAACATTCCGCCCGCAGCAAGCGTCGCGACGCCGTGGAACGTCGCAAAGGCAACCAGCGCAATGCTTTCCGGATCACCGGCGGCAATGTCACCGGCGGCCTGAGCTTCCGACACGAGCCGGACGGTCAGGTCCATCGTCGCGTGCCCCGCGTTGACGACAGTTTCGGCGGCGCCCGGCGCATGCTTGTTGCTGTACATCAGAGAGAGCAGGCCCGGATGCTCCAGCGCAAAATCCACGTAGGCATTGGCGAGCGAGGAGAACCGGGCCCTCGCGGTCGGTGGAGCATCCGCGACTGCCCGCTCGAGCGCACCGGTCATCCGATGGAATCCACTTTCGGCCAAGGCATCGAGCAAAGCCTGGCGATCACGAAAGTGCTTGCCCGGAGCCGCGTGGCTCACGCCCGCCTCACGCGCGAGTTGCCTCAGCGACAACTTGTCGACGCCATCTCGTTCGAGTGTTGCTTCGGCCGACGCCAGGAGTTCCTGTCGCAGGCTGCCGTGATGATACGGCTGTTCGTGGGCGGGCATGGTGGCACCATATCAAAATGTTGTCATTGACAACTATGGTGTCAGTGCCTACATTTGGGATCACCCGAACCGAAGGAGCCACCATGGCCATCGACGTAGCCGGAACCACCGTCCTCATCACCGGAGCCAGCGCTGGGCTCGGAGTGGAATTCGCTCATCGCTTTGCCGCTCGCGGCGCAAACCTGGTTCTGGTCGCCAGGCGGGCCGACCGCCTCGAGGCACTCGCCACCGAACTCCGTGGCGCCCACGGCATCATCGTGACAGTCCTGCCCGCCGACCTGGCCGCACCCGGCGTCGGTGCATCGCTGCACCAGGAGCTGACAAACCGTGGCATCACCGTCGACTCGCTGATCAACAACGCCGGATTCGGAACACACGGGGCATTCGTGGACGAAGATCTCGAGCGCGTCACGTCCGAGATTCAGCTCAACATCGCCACGCTGGTCGAGCTGACACACACATTCCTGCCCGACCTTCTCACCGGCCGCGGAGCACTGGTCAACATCGCCAGCACAGCGTCGTTCCAGCCGACACCGGGCATGGCCGTCTACGGCGCGTCCAAGGCGTTCGTACTCAACTTCACCGAAGCACTCTGGGCCGAAGCTCGCGGCAGCGAATTGACTGTATTGGCGGTGTGCCCCGGTCCGACGCGCACCGAGTTCTTCGACGTAGTCGGCTCCGAAGACGCAGCGGTCGGGCGAATGCAGACGGCAACTCAGGTGGTGGACACCGCTTTCCGAGCACTGGATCGACGCAACGCGCCGCCGACCGTCGTATCGGGACTGCCGAACTGGGTGTCCTCGATCAGCACTCGCTTCGCAACCCGCCGGTTGGGCGCGCTGATTTCCGGGCGACTGTTGGGTGACGTGCGAATGAAAGCCGAAACCAAGCGCTCGTCGACCTCTGCGGCGTAGCGACGCAACAGTTACGGAAGTTTCGGCTGGCTTTCGACTTCGGCCTGTTCGGTGTCGGTGGCCGGATCCCCAGATTCCGGATCCCCGGATTCCGGGTGGTCCCCCACCCCGAGGTCGTCGTACGGATTGAGCACTGCAAGAACCAATGTCACGACGCACGCCGCGAGCGGCTGAAACAGAAGCACGAGCAAAGTTCCGACGTTCGGGGCCCGCGCAATGATCTCCCCGACCGCCGGATTGTCGGCCGTGGGGAAACGCAGTTTTGTCACGCCCGAACCCACGAGTGCCATCAGTCCGGTACCTGCCACTGAACCGACTATCAACCCGCCCAGGGCATAAGGACCTCGACTCAGGCGTGCCAACCAGGCCGCCACCGCCGACAGCACACCGACGATCAGTGCCAGCCAGATGAACACGGCGCTCGCGTCGAACTGATGAAGGCTCTCACCCGTCAACGCGACGCCGCGCCCCTCGGACACCACCAAGAGGTGCTCGGCCGGAGCCAAGAACGCCCACAGCACACCGACGAGCACGCTCACGCCCGCAATGGTTGCGGCGATCACGATCGCGGTGCGCAGACGAATCTGCCGAAGAGAGATCACACAGAGTGACGCTACCTGCGGGCGACGTCGATCGAGTCGACGACACCGTGTCGGGAGCATTTCGCCCACCATCCGTCAGGGCTGACCTGAACGATCATGCGGCGCCCGCACTGCTCGCAGAAGCGAGGAGGCTCGAGCCCCATCGACGCCGCAGTCGGCGTCGGATCGTCGACGCCGTCGACGATCCGACGCCCGGTGAACGGGTTGTACCGCTCCTCGGTCACCGGAATGCTCACAGAGTGTCGTTCAGTGCTTTGATCGGCATCTGCAGATCCACCAACAAATCCAGATCCTTCTCGGCGGGACGTCCGAGGGTCGTCAGATAGTTGCCGACGATCACGGCGTTGATTCCGCCGAGGATGCCCTGCTTGGCACCCAGGTCGCCGAGAGTGATCTCGCGTCCACCCGCGAAGCGCAGGATCGTGCGAGGCAGCGCGAGACGGAATGCCGCCACGGACTTGAGCGCCTCGCTGGCGGGCAGCACGTCCAGATCACCGAACGGGGTACCCGGACGCGGGTTGAGGAAGTTGAGCGGGACCTCGTCCGGCTCCAGTTCAGCCAGGTTGGCCGCGAATTCTGCGCGCTGCTCCAGCGATTCACCCATGCCGAGGATTCCGCCGCAGCACACTTCCATGCCTGCTTCACGAACCATCCGAAGCGTGTTCCACCGCTCTTCCCACGAGTGCGTGGTCACGACGTTCGGGAAATGCGACTTCGAAGTTTCCAAGTTGTGGTTGTACCGGTGCACACCCATGGCGGCCAGTTGGTCGACCTGCTCCTGGGTGAGCATGCCGAGCGAGCAGGCGATCTGGATGTCGACCTCGTTGCGGATCGCCTCGATGCCTGCGGCAACCTGAGCGAGCAACCGGGCGTCGGGTCCGCGGACGGCGGCCACGATGCAGAACTCGGTAGCGCCCGACTTCGCAGTCTGCTTGGCAGCTTCCACCAAGCTCGGGATGTCCAACCACGCCGCGCGAACCGGCGACTGGAAGAGTCCGGACTGCGAGCAGAAATGGCAGTCCTCAGGGCAGCCGCCCGTCTTCAGGCTGATGATGCCCTCGACCTCGACCTCCGGTCCACACCACTTCATACGCACATCGTGGGCGAGAGCCAGCAGGTCTTCGAGCCTGTCGTCGTCGAGTCGGAGTACGTCGAGCACCTGGTTTTCGGTCAGGCCAACTCCTCTTTCGAGAACTTGCTCGCGCGCCTGGTCGAGGATGTCGACCGTCGCAGGGGCCGTGCTAATCGGGGGCGGGGTCACAGACGTCTCCTTCGAAACCAACAAAATTGAACACCGTACAAGTTGAACGGTGTTCACGTTAGAGACGTGGTGGAATACTGTCAAAGGCGGGTCCGATCGACATCCGATCGACATCCGATTGCGAGCGGTCCACAGCGGGACGAAACGAGGGGAACAACAAGTGCAGTTGCGACGGGGCGACGTGCTGGACGGCGCCATGGCGATACTCGACGAGTTCGGACTTGCCGACCTCACGATGCGCAGGCTCGCAACCTCACTAGGTGTCCAACCCGGCGCCCTCTACTGGCACTTCCCGAACAAACAGACCTTGCTGGGCGCGGTCGTCGACAAGATCCTCGAAGACCTCGACGCCCCCGTCGACGCAGACACGTGGCAAGAAGCGTATTCCGAACTGGCACACAGACTTCGGTCTGCCCTACTGGCGCACCGCGACGGCGCCGAGTTGGTCAGCGCCACCTTCGCCTCGCGGATGACGAACAGCAAGGTGCGCGAGCATTTCGTACAAGCCGGGCAAGAATCCGGTCTCTCACGCGAGCACGCCCAACTCGCGGCGTACGCCCTGCTGTATTACGTACTCGGCCATACCGTGGACGAGCAGTCCCGAGCGCAGATGGAAGAAATGGGGGCACTGACCCGAGCGCCCATTTCCCCCGACTCCCCCGAGGTGATCGGCGGCGGTTCCGACGAGGACCTCCTCGACGGCGATCCGACAGTGCGCTTCCAGTTCGGCCTGGACCTGTTCATCGACGGCATCCGCACTCGCCTGAATTCGACCACACATTCAACGCGCACCGAATCGGCTCTACGACACTCCTGACAGTCGGAGTACTGCAGTAGTGCCGGCCGCGACAATCACCACGACCACCAACGGCGCCTTGAACCAGGCGCAGATGCCTCCGGCCACCACGCCGAGCATCCGCGCCGGCCCCGCAACGTCATGCCCGGTGAAGACCGTCGATGTCACAACCACTGCGAGCAGCAGCACCACGACAGCACGATCGAGGGTTTTCTCGGCAAAAACCGAAAGCTTCACCCGAGCGCGGAGCAGAACGCCACTTGCCCGCAAAGCGTAAGAACCGCAAGCGAACACGACGATACCGATCCAGACCGACGCGGTATTCATCGAACCTTCTCCCGGAACGGTATCGTCACCGCGATACTCAGCAGCGCAACGAGCGGAGCGGTACCCGACGGCAGGAACGGCGACGTGGCCACCGCGACTGCTGCACCGATCAGGGCGGCAAGCAGCGTCACCTTTTCCTTCAGCGCAGGCAAGACAAGGGCCAGAATGACAACCGGAAACGCGGCATCCAATCCCAACGCGCCGGGGTCTCGGACGACTCTGCCGAGCAGCCCGCCCAGGAGAGCTCCGATCGGCCACGACACCGCGATCCCGATCCCACAGAACCAGAAGGCCGCACGCTTCTGCTTCACCGAGCCCTGCGCCATGGCAACCGCGACGCTTTCGTCGTTGACCAGGTGCGCGCCGACCAACTTGCGCCAGCCCGAGCCCCTGCGCCAGCCTGAATCCGTGTGGCGAGCCTCGCCGAGAAAAGATCCCGCTGCCAATCCGTAGGCGAAGTTTCGGGAGTTGATCAGCAAGCCGGCTACAACTGCAGCGACGGCGCCGCCTCCGGCCGCGATGATTCCGATGAACAAGAACTCCGAAGACGCTCCCAGAACGAGTACAGCCAACGCCGAAAGCTGCCACAACGAGAATCCAGCCGATCCCGCCGTCACACCGTAGGACACACCGACGATGGCCACGGAGAGACAGATCAGCACGCTCACCCGAACCGTGTCTCGATCAACTGTTCGCCATAAAGAACGCATGTATTCTATGTTGAACGAAGTGACACCGTTCGTCAAGTAGAACGATCGATCGGAGAATCAAACGATGCCCAGTAATGAAACGGATACAGCGGAGACTCCTCAGAAACTGGTCGCCGTCGCACTCAAACGCGAACGTGCCCGAGCAGGCTTGAGCCTTTCGGAGGTCGCCCGGCGCGCCGATATCGCCAAGTCCACACTCTCCCAACTCGAATCCGGACTCGGAAATCCGAGCCTCGAAACACTGTGGGCACTCGGAAACGCATTGGGCGTGCCGTTCTCACAACTCGTCGACTCTCAGGCACAGACCGTTCAGTTGATTCGAGCCGGAGAAGGTCCCGCGATTGCGTCGGCAAACGCGTCGTACATCGCGACACTCTTGGCGCCGAGCCCACCGAACGCACGACGCGATCTGTATCGGATAGTCGCCGAACCGGGCGAGCCGCGTATTTCGACTCCGCATGCACGCGGCACCACCGAACACGTCGTGATCGGCACCGGACGGGCGGAGGTCGGGCCCACTGCAAATCCGATCGAACTCGGACCGGGCGATTATCTTGCTTATCCCGGCGACGAGGAGCACATCTTTCGGGCGCTCGAGCCCGGGACGACAGCGATCTTGGTGTCGGAACACACCTGAGCCGCGATGAGTTTCGCCGCTGCGGGAAGTCTGTATCTGGGAGGTGATGTGGCCAGAGCCTCGATTGCCGAAGACAGTAACGACCGACAGCAGGAGGACCCATGTCCGGATCCAGCATCAGCAGCATTTTGCTCTCGAGCACCGACCCCGAACGCTTGCGCGACTGGTACGCCGAGGCGTTCGCCCCGAAGGTCGACCGGACTCCCGGCGAACCCGGCTACGACGTGCTCGACTTCAACGGTTTCTACGTGATGCTCGACAGACGCGACGACGTCGGCGAGACCAACCCCCAGCCGGGTCGCATGTTCCTCAACGTCGAAACCGACGACGCCCGGTCGATCGCACAGCGCATCGATGCGCTCGGCGGAAAATGGCACGCTCCACTCGAAGACCGCGGGGGCAGTTTGTTCGCCACTGCGATCGACCCCGACGGAAACTACGTTCAGATCATCGAGTTCAGCGAGGAAGCCAGGGCCGAGATGGAATCCGGAATGACGGATTCCCAAACCACCTAGTCCGGCAACCGCTGGGAACGGAGATAGTCATGCTTACAGACACGAAAGCATTCAGCGGATTTTCGGTGACAGACATCGACTCTGCAAAGAAGTTCTACGGCGAAACACTCGGGTTGAAGGTAACCGACGGAGACATGGGACTGATTCGCCTACATCTTGCCGGCGGAACCGAGATCCTCGTTTATCCGAAGCCGAATCACGAAGCGGCGACCTACACGATTCTCAACTTCGTCGTCGACGACATCGACACAACCGTCGACCAACTGACCGCACGTGGCGTGGAGTTTCTCAAATACGACGGATTCCCCCAGGATGCGCGAGGCATCATGCGTGGCAACGGCCCCGACATCGCCTGGTTCACCGATCCCGCCGGCAATGTTCTGTCGGTGATCAAGGAGTCCTGACGCGCTTAACCGCTGAACAGCTGCGACTGCCGCTGTTCAGCGGTGTCGGTGTTGGAGCGTTCTGCTGCCGCAGTTTCACGCTCGGCAGCCAGTTGCTCGGCGCTTTTTGCGTCGACAACGGGCTCCGACGCGCTGAGGTCGGAAAACAAGCCACTGCTCGATTCGTTCACATGCCACCCTTTTGCCTGGTCATCGTTGCCGCGCGCAGATAAACCTGCGTTAGAGATCGGTCGATGGCTACTCAATTACTGCCGCCCGTACGGCGCCGACAAGACGCCGATGACTCAGCAGTTCTTCACCCAGTGTTGCACGCCTGTGTTTTCCACGAGAAATTCGGTCCAGACGGGTTGTCATCGCCCGCACGGCGGAGCAATGTGAAAGATGAGCGCGGAGCAGGTCGGCAGCACTTTCGTCGGACACCTGGCCCCTCAATTCACCGCACAATTTTTGGAGGAATCATGTTGGGAATTGCTTTGGGCCTCGGCAGCGCCGCTGTCGGAATCGGCCTCGGACTGCTCGGCGCAGGAGCGGGAATTCTGCTGAGCGACAAGACCGTCAAAACCGCACGACGTGAACTCACCGCCTGACGAGGGCGAGCGCACTGAATTTTTGGGCACTCGGGTCGGTATTCGGGTGAACGCCGCGATGCGACACCCCGCGCAGTGGGTGTTCGCACGGGCCGCGCATCGACGTGGCGTGCATACCGGCGTAGATGTTCCGACGAGCGCGCAGGACGTGCTCGACCGGTTGACGGCACTCCGAATAAGTACGTGGAGTTACGGATTCGACCACAAGTCGGTCCGTCACCTGGGTCCGATGGCGCAAGACTTTGCGGCGATTTTCGGCTTGGGATCCAACACCCGCCGGATCTCCGCCGTCGACGCGAACGGCGTCTGCATGGCGAGCATCCAAGCGTTGAACCGCAAAATCAGTGCGCTCGAGACAGAAGTCAGCGCGCTCGAGAAGGACGTGAACAGACTGAGACGGGAAACGGGAGACACGAGCACGACTCGGAATGCATTGGAAACAAACAACAATCACATATCCACACCGCTCGACGAATTCGGTGGATCCACCGGTCTGTAGTTTGTTCGGTGTGACCGCCCCTGATTCAGACTCCGACTCAGCGCCCAACGTGATTGCCGCCCTGTTCGACGTGACGTCCGATGCAGTCGGCGACGAACATGTCGAACAGATACTTGCCGAATTCGACGTTGGCGCAACGGAGGTCGCGGAGACCGCGGCCCGCATCCGGGCCAGTCGGTCGGAATTTCGGCGACTTCGCCGTCGCGAGAACGAATTGGCGGTTCTCTATTCGAGTGCACGTGAGCTCGCGCAGGTTCGCGACGTGGACACACTGCTGCAGAGGCTGGTCAACCGCGCACACGACATCATGGGCACCGACGTCACGTACCTGTCCGAGTTCGACGTGATCACTCGTGACCTGAATGTTCGAAAGACGGCCGGCGCGGTCTCGCCGGAACTCCAGCATCTGCAAGTTCCTGCCGGCGCGGGACTGGTCAGCGCGATTGCCGAATCTCGAGCAGCCCAATGGGTTCAGAACTACAGCGACTACACGCAGTCGCGCCATGACGAAGTGGTCGATGCCGCGATCGTCGCCGAGGGTCTGGTGGCGATTCTCGGCGTGCCGATGCTCTCCGACGGCCAGATCCTCGGAGTCCTGTTTGCCGCCGACCGTCGGGAACGGCGTTTTACCGCAGATCAGATCGCCCTGCTCTCGGCGCTGGCTGATCACGCCTCGGTGGTCCTGCAAACCGCGCGGGCACTCGACCGCGCCGAGGAATCCGCTGCCGAGACCGGGAGAGCACTCGACGAGCTGCGCGAGCACGTGTCCGCGCGGGACAAATCGAACATCGTCCACCAGGATCTGATCCACGCCGTTCTCCGCGGCGGCGGATACGCCCAGGTTGCACGAACTCTCAGCAGCTCGCTCGAGCGCAGCACCGTCGTCGTCGACAGTGAGCTACGCCCTCTCGTGAAATCCTCTGGCGAGCAGATCACGACGGTGCCGTTGTCTCTTCCTCCCGCCGTGTCCGAGGCCATCGACCAGAGTCGCCGAAGCGGCCGATGCACGTTTGTCGCCGATGACAGTGAGACCGCGATCCAACTCGTCAGCGCCGTCACCGCCGGAGAATCGTTCCTCGGGGCCATCTTGCTGAATCGTTCGGACGCGCCGATCGGCCCCGTCGAACTCCGGACCGTGGAACGGGCAGCTCAGGTCACTGCCATCCTCGTGTTGCAACACTCGGCGGCAGCAGCAGCGGACCGGCGTGCACGTGACGAACTGGTCGCCGACTTGCTGAGCACTGCGCCCGAGCGCAGGCGCGATCTCGAACGTAGGACCCGAAACCTCGGCATCTCCCTCGGCGAACTGGACACCGTCCTCGTGGTGTCGGTCGCTCCGGAACTCCGCACCGCCGCGCTCCGCGCAATCGGGCAGTCTCTGCCGGTAGCGGGGTTGGCGGCGCAGCATGCCGGATTGATCGCGGTGGTCTCGCGCTCGGGGAACCCGGCAGCCGCGGCGACCGTCGTTCACCGCCAGATCACCGGTTCGGTAGGACCCCACGCAGTAGTCATTGCGCCGGCAACGGCGGAGCGCCCCGAAGAGCTCCCGGCGCGCTTCACCTCTGCGCTGCGCACCGCCCGCCTACTGTCGGCGTTGGGCAAGACCGACGGCGCGGTCACGACTGCGTCGTACCTGCCGTACACCGTTCTGTTCGGCGAGAATCCGGAATCACTCCATCAATTCGTCGACGAAGTAATCGGCCCGGTACTCGCCTACGACCGTGACAAGGACACCGATCTCACGGCGACCCTTCGGGCTCTGGTCCGCAACGACGGCAGCCCGACCAAGGCTGCCCGCGCACTCAACTACCACCCGAACACCGTCGTTCAGCGACTCGACCGCATCCGCACGCTCCTCGGTCACTCGTGGCGTGAAGACGAGAACTTCTTTCGCGTGTCCATGGCGACGAGGCTCGACGAACTTCGAGAAGTGGGAGCCGAAGAGGGTGGAAGCGACATCAACGACAGCGGCGATGGTGCATGACACTACAATTTCGACCGATCGATGTGTTGTGGGCACGTGGTCTGGCAGGCATCAACCTCCCTACTGTGAAGCGGAGCACAGAACCACTTCAGGAGGACGACCCCCCGTGTCATCAACCAGCAGCCGATCAACCAACAGCCGCATCGCCGATTTCCGGTCCTACGACGTCGCCGCACGGCGCGCCGAGATCGTTCGCCAGACCGACCTGACCGAAGCAGACATCGCGGTCTACGACGCTGCCGACGGCCTCACCATCGATCAGGCCGATCACATGGTCGAGAACGTCCTCGGCGTCATCGGCATCCCGGTCGGCGTGGCCACCAACTTCACGATCAACGGCACGGACTACCTGATCCCCCTCGCCACCGAGGAGCCGTCGGTGGTCGCCGCCGCGAGTAACGCTGCTCGCATCGCACGCGGACTCGGGGGCTTTCACGTCTCGAGCACGCAGCCGATCATGCAAGCCCAGATTCAACTCGTCGACGTCGTGGATCCGGCAGCTGCCCGCATCCGACTCCTCGAGGCACGTGAAGAAATCATTGCACTCGCCAACGAGCAGGACCCGAAGCTGGTCAGCGTCGGGGGTGGCGTGAAGGACATTTCGGTTCGCATCGTGTCCTCGGACAAGGCCGCCTACGTCGTCCTCCACCTTCATGTCGACGTACGAGATGCGATGGGCGCCAACGCAGTCAACACGATGGCCGAGGCAATCGCGGATCGAGTAGCCGAGATCGGCGGCGGACACGTCGTCCTGCGCATCCTCACCAACAAGGCCGATCTGCGGCTGACGCGCGTTCGTGCCGTGTTCGACGCCGAATTGATCGGCGGCGCAGAGGTTGTGGACAACCTGATCCATGCCGCACGCTTGGCAGAGCTGGATCCCTACCGCGCCGCGACACACAACAAGGGCATCATGAACGGCATCAGCGCCGTGGTGTTGGCAACCGGAAACGACACGCGCGCAGTCGAAGCCGGGTGCCATTCCCATGCAGTCAACGCCGACGGAATCTACTCCTCACTCTCGCATTTCGAGAAGAATGCCGACGGCAACATCGTCGGCACCCTCGAGCTACCCATGCCGGTCGGCCTCGTCGGCGGCGCCACCAAGGTGCACCCGGTAGCGCAGGCCGCAATCAAGATGCTCGGCGTCGAGAGCGCCGAAGAACTCGCCGGCATCATTCTGGCAGTCGGCCTGGCGCAGAACCTGGCTGCGGTCCGCGTTCTGGCCAGTGAGGGTGTCCAGCGCGGACACATGGGGCTGCACGCCCGCAACATCGCTGCCACCGCCGGAGCGCAGAAGAGCGAGATCGACGCCGTGGTGGCACGCCTGATCGCGGACAAGAGCATTCGCGTCGAGCATGCCGAGAAGGTTCTCGCCGAGATCCGCGGCGGAAACTGACGACAATGACCGAAACAGTTGCAGGATCACCGGTGTGGAAGCCGGCGCCTCATCGAGTGCCGGCGCCGGGGCTGCCGACCTCGGTCCGGATCTACGAAGTCGGGCCACGCGACGGACTTCAAGCGGAAACAGCGGTGATCCCGACCGAGACGAAAGCCCAGTTCATCGAACGCCTGGTCGCGGCCGGCTCCCGCACTGTCGAATTGACGAGTTTCGTCTCACCTCGATGGATCCCGCAACTTGCGGACGCGGAAGAATTGATGGGTCGGCTGCACCTGCCGGACTCGGTACGTACGGTCGTTCTTGTCCCGAACCGCAAGGGTCTCGAGCGGGCCGTCGCCGCCGGAGCGAGCGAGGTTGCAGTATTCGTCAGCGCCACAAAGGAATTCGCGAAACGCAACCTCAATTCCACGGTGGACGGCGCGATCGCCGCGGCTGCCGAGGTCACTGCGGCCGCCCGAGCCCTGGGACTTCCCGTCCGCGGCTACATCTCCATGTGCTTCGGCGACCCCTGGGAAGGCTCCGTGCCCGTCGAGCGTGTCGCCGACATCGCAAAGACCCTGGTCGACAGCGGTGTCACGTCACTCTCACTCGGCGACACCATCGGCGTCGGCACACCTGGCCATGTGCTCGCTTTGCTCGGCGCCCTCCGAGAACGTGGCATCCCCACATCGCAGATCGCCATGCACTTTCACGACACCTACGGCCAGGCGCTGTCGAACGTCTATGCGTCGTTGACCGCTGGGGTATCCGAATTCGACAGTTCCGCAGGTGGTCTCGGACGGTGCCCATATGCCAAGGGCGCGACCGGAAATCTCGCCACCGAGGATCTGGTGTGGATGCTCCACGGCCTCGGGATCGACACTGGCATCGACCTGGATTCGCTCACCGATACAAGCAGCTGGATGGCCGAACAGATCGGCCACTCGAGCCCGTCCCGAGTTGTCACCGCCCTCCGCGCAGCACGCACCTGACACCCGCAACGCAAGCCCCTCATCTCGCAAGCCCCTCCCTGTACGACCCCGCCATGCATGACACTGGAGAAGACTGATGTCACCACCGCAGCCGGCAACGACGCCGACCACCACAACCGAGCCGACCGAGCAGCAGACATACCTCGAAGTCTGGGGTGACACCGTCAACGGTCGACACCTCGCGATCTCCGTTGCAGTCGGCAGTGTCGTCGGCGCCTCGGCCCTTCTCGCGGCCCAGGCACTGTTCGAACGGGTCGTCAGCGAACCGTCGTTGGCCCAGGCGTACAGCCTTCTGGTCGGCATCGCGGCCTGCCTGCTCGCCGGGGTGGTCTGCGGAATCTTCATCAAGCCGAAGCGGATAGTCGCCTTGGCCGCCGCCGACGCGGAGTCGATCGACGGTGTCATCACGACGATGAGTGAACAGCGCCAGGGTCTGGGCACTCTCGCCGACATTCCGGAGCAGAGCCGACAGGAACTTCGCGAGCTGGGTCTGTACGACCACTTCGCCGCTGCCGAGGCCGAGCACGCACGGGTCTCGAACACACCGAAGGACGGTGGGCGCGCATGAGTTCGGTTCTGACCAACGAAATTCTGATTGCCGTTCTCTTCGGCATCATCGGCGCGGTCGCATTCACGTTCATCGGATTGATCTCCGGCACGGACGAGACCGCCACGATCGCACCACTGACTCTTCTCGTGATTCTGCTCGGCGCTCCCCCGGCGGCGGTCTTCACGTTCTTTCTCTCCGGTGCGATCGCCAAACACATGACACACGCGGTGCCGACGATGCTGCTGGGCATTCCCGGCGACACGATGGCGATTCCACTCTTGCCGGAAGCGCAGATGATGCGCTCACTCGGCATCCCGCACATCGCACTCCGCAAGGCGATCTCGGGAGCAGTGATCTCGGCGTTCGTCGCTGTGCCGGTTGCCGTTTTGTTCGCGACCATCCTCGCGCCGTTCGCGGACACCGTTCAGTCGATAGCACCGTGGCTGTTCCTGGTCGCCGCCATCGGCATCGCCTACGCCTCACCAGGCCGCTGGGCCGGGGTTGTCGCCCTCGTTCCCTTCGTCATCTTGATCCTCGGCGCCCGCGCGTTGACGTCGAATTACGATGTGTCGCTGAACATCAGCTACTTCCTTGCGATCGCAGTCGGGCCGCTGATCGCGGACCTCGCATTGACCTTGGGCCCGTCGAGCCGTAAGGACATGGAACGCAGTGAACCCAAAACCGTTGCATTGGCCCCGGACATCAAAGGATGGAAGGGATACTTCCCCAATCCTCTGAAGGTCCTCGATCGCAAGCAGATCGGTTACACCGCCGCCGCTTCCACGGTGTCGAGCGCAACCTTCGTCTTCAGCCCGGTCGCCATGACTGTTCTGATGGGTGAGCTGGTAGGTGCGCGGATCAAGAACGGCTATCACCGACTGACCACAATGGTCTCGGCGAAGAACGGTACGACGGAATCCACCTACATCGCGGAAACCCTCATCCCACTCGTCGCTTTCGGCCTTCCGCTCAGCCCGCTCGCGGCAGGCCCCGCAGCCCCTCTGTTCAACGCTCCACCGGTGTTCGAGACCAATCAGGAAACCGGAGTGATCAACAATCTCTCCACGTACCTGACGCAGTGGGAGTTCCTGCTCTACGGCCTGCTCGCAGTGGTCACGGCAACGGTCATCGCATACCCGTTTGCCATGAACTACGCGTACCGCGCTGCGTCAGCGGTGGTCAAGCACATCAGTCACGAAGCTGTGATCGCGGTGTTCACGGGACTCGTCGTCGTCATCAGCATCTGGGAGGGCGGCGTCCTCGGGCTTCTGATCACCGTGACGGTCGGCCTGGTCGGTGGCCTTCTCGGGCGCCTGTTCAAGATTCACGGCGGAGTTCTGTTCATGGGTTACTACGTAGCGCTGTTCAGTGTTCCTGCCCTGATCAATCTGTTCTGAATCGGTCGACTCCACCACCACGTGCGGACCCGCAACAAACTGCGGGTCCGCACGTATTTCTTCAGCTACCGACCGTGAGCGCCACGGTTCGATTGCGGTCCAACTTCTTCGCTCGATACAACGCCTCGTCAGCGCAATCGACCAATTGCGTCAGGTCTGCGTCGCCGTGGGGTGAACACGCGACACCGATGCTGACCGTCGGCCCGAATTCACCCAATACTGCCGACGAATTCTCCGCTTGCGCGCGTCGAATCATCTCGGCTGTTTCGGTCGCACCCTCGAGATCGACACCGGCCATCAGTACGACGAACTCCTCGCCGCCCAATCGGGCGAAGAGATGCTTGTCATCGAGGTGCCGCCGCACCTGATCGGCAAAACTCACCAACGCCGTATCGCCGGCACGATGACCGAGGTTGTCGTTCACCATCTTGAAGTGATCCAGATCCATCATCAGGACGCTGACCGGACGTCCAGAGTGGCGACGCGGATCGGTCGCACCCGTCACGCTGCCGCCTCGCCGCAAGAATTCGTCCCGGCGCAACGCACCGGTGAGATCGTCGTGGGTGACGGCCTGGGTGAGTGCCTCGAGCGCGCGGCGACGCTCGAGGATCACGCAGGCCACCGCGATCGGCGCTACCGCCAGCAGCGACAATCCGATCTGGACCGACGCGCTGACCGGCGAGACGCCCTCGCTGGACAATCCGAGATGGCCGTCGGCCGTCAGTACCAACGTCCAGGCAGTTGACACAGCGGTGAGCACCGACGTGACAAATACATTGGTGAGCAAGGCTGCAGTCACCAGCGCCGGCATGGCAAACGCGATCGCTCCGGCACCGCCTATCACCCACTCCAAGATGATGCAGACGGCCAGCAGCGCCGTCGGAACGACTGATCGACGCACAAGCGTGGCAACAGCTTTCGGTTCTCGATCCACTCGTCGAAGCGAAGGGAATGTCAGCACCAAGGGGACGATGGTCATGTAGTTGACGAACTCACTCGAGAACCAGAGCAACCAGCCGTCCCACCACTGCCCGCCGAACAGCACGCGGTTCGCGATTCCGCCCACGAGCGCCGCCATCGACGCGGCGGCGACAGTCATCGACACGAGATAGCCGACGGACTGAATACTGGTCAGTCGACGGTCCTCACTGTCGACCCAGCGAAAGGCGTAGAAGCCGCTCGCAACCCCGACGATGTTGGCCGCGTTGAGCCACACCGTGGACTCCCATGCCCCACCGGTGATCAGGTCGGCTCCGACATAACCGACTACGACGCAGATCCAGGTGAGCAGTGTGGCGGAACGCGGCGACCGAAAGAGGATCCCGAGTAGCAGCGCGTTCGCCGGCCAGAAGACTGCAAGCGTGCCCGGCAGACGGCTCAGAATTCCGACCAGGCACGAGACGAAGACGACTACGCCGATAAGCAGTGCGCGACGTACGGCCGATGACGACAACGACTTTTCGACCGTGCTCACCACCTACATTCGACTGACCTACTCACAATTCGACAACCACTATCGGTGACCAAGGCGCCCCGGATGCAGGGTCGCCGCAAGACACCCGTCGAAATATACCGACCGGAATCGTACGCGAGGGACGTCGAAACCCAAGGCGCCCCACTGTGCCTTGGCTATCGATGCGGACAAATCGGATGTTACGTCGTCAGTTGGTCAAATGAAGTTCACCGAGCGTGATCGAAGCGGTGCGAGCAAACTCTCGGACACTCGCGCCCCCACTTCCGGCAGGCATTACCCCGAGAAGGGGAACACCGCTGACCGAGACCAGATCCTCGCGATTGCATCTCTCGGCGAGGTCCGGTTCCTGCGGCCACGAACCGATCACCAACCCGGCGCAGTCCACGCCGGATGCACGCAGGGCTTCCACGGTCAGTGCCGTGTGATTGAGCGTGCCCAGGCCGGACGCAACCACCAGCACCACTGGCGCTGCCAGAGCCGCGGCAAGATCGCGAGCGGTGAACCCGTCGGCGCCCAAGCGGACCAGCAAGCCGCCGGCGCCTTCGATCAGGGTCAGGTCGTGGGTGGTGTCCAGGTCGGAGGCGACCCGAACCACGTCGTCGAGCGCCAACATCGGGAGACCACTTCGACGGGCAGCAGTATCCGGCGCCAAAGGTTCGGGGTACCGCGCCAACTCGACCAGCGTCGCACCGCCGCCGGTCAGACGCTCGATCTCGGCCAGATCACCCGCACCGTCCACGTCGACGCCGGTCTGGGCCGGTTTGAGCACCGCAACCGACTTTCCCGACTGCAGGGCGAGCGATGCCAGTGCTGCCGTCACCACTGTTTTTCCGACGTCGGTCGATGTGCCGGTCACCAGGAGAATACTCATGCGCGAGCACCTGCCAATACCTCGCGAAGTACGAGTGAGATCTGCTCCATCTCGGAAGGAGACAGCGTCGCTCGTGCAGTCAGACGCAGCCGTGACGTTCCTTCCGGAACCGACGGCGGGCGGAAGCAACCGACATGCAACCCCTGATCCCGGCACGCGGACGCGGCATCGAACGCCCGCTGCGGATCACCGAGAACGACTGAGACGACAGCAGATTCAGGCGACGGAGCACCGGTGACGTCCGCCAACTCGGATGCCCGGGCCAGAACGTCGAGCGCTCGCGTCGGCTCACGCTGGAGTACGGCGAGTGCAGCCCTGGCCGCGCCTACGGCGGCCGGTGCGAGACCGGTGTCGAAGATGAACGTTCTTGCCGCGTCGATGAGATGCGCGCGGATCTTGTTGTCACCGAGCACAACTCCACCCTGGCTGGCGAGCGACTTGGACAGTGTTGCCGTCACGACGACGTCGGGTTCACCGGCCAGGCCCGACTCGTGGACGAGTCCACGTCCACCGGCACCGCGCACACCGATGCCATGCGCCTCGTCGACCAACAGGATCGCCCCGTACTCGCGGCACACCTGATGCATCTGCCGCAGTGGCGCGAGGTCTCCGTCGGCACTGAAGACCGAATCGGTGACGACCAGCGCTCGCTCTTCCACTCTGCTGCGCAACGTGTCGGCGAGAAAGCCCACGTCCGAATGCGGAGCAACGGCGACCCGAGCACGTGACAGGCGGCAGGCATCCACCAGCGAGGCATGCGATCCCGCATCGGAGACGATCAACGACCCTGGACCCGAGAGCGCCGTCACCGCGCCGAGATTGGCTGTGTAACCGGAGGAGAAGACAAGTCCGGAGTCCGCCCCGACGAACTCGGCCAGTTCGACTTCGAGCAGTTCGTGTTCGGTGGTGGTGCCGGTGACCAGACGCGAGCCCGTGGCGCCCGCGCCCCAACGGCGCAGAGCCGCCGCGGCACCCTCGATCACATCGGGGTGCCGCACGAGTCCGAGGTAATCGTTCGACGCCAGGTCGATCAACGGGGAGTCGACCGTGCGAGGACGGAGTTCGCGACGCAGTCCAGCGGCCCTGCGGTCCGCTTCGACGGCCGTCAGCCAATTCAGCGAGGTGTTCACTTTTCCGACCATACTTGAACACCGTTCAACTCAATGGTTAGGGTGCATCCGTGCTCACAACCGGACTTGATCCCCATGACGTCTCCGCCATCGATGCCGATGTCCTCTGGCATCCGTACGGATCGTTTCCCGCGTCGACTCGTCCGCTGATCGTCGACTCTGCGCAGGGGGCTACCCTGACGCTCTCCGACGGCCGCCGATTGGTCGACGGGATGAGCTCGTGGTGGGCCGCCATTCACGGCTACCGCAATCCCGTGCTCGACACCGCCGCCGCACGGCAGCTCGGCAAAATGAGCCATGTCATGTTCGGCGGACTGACGCACGAACCCGCCGCTCGCCTCGGGCGACTGCTCGTCGACATCACACCACCTCACCTCGACAAGGTGTTCCTCTCCGACTCCGGTTCGGTGGCCGTCGAAGTCGCAGTGAAGATGTGCCTCCAGTACTGGCGGAGCCTCGGAAAGCCGTCGAAGAATCGTTTGATGACCTGGCGCGGCGGATACCACGGTGACACCTTCACCCCCATGAGCGTCTGCGATCCCGACGGCGGCATGCATTCTCTCTGGACCGACGTCCTGCGCCCTCAGGTCTTCGCGCAGGCTCCCCCGGCGGGCTATCTCCCCGAATACGTGCAGGAGTTGGAATCGCTCTTGGCCGAGCATCACGAGCACCTCGCAGCGGTGATCGTGGAACCAGTGGTCCAAGGTGCCGGCGGAATGCGTTTCCACGATCCCGCGTACCTGATCGACCTGCGTAACCTCTGCGACAAGTACCAAGTCCTCCTGGTCTTCGACGAAATCGCGACCGGATTCGGACGCACCGGAGAATTGTTCGCCGCCGATCACGCCGGCGTCAGTCCCGACGTCATGTGCGTCGGCAAGGCACTGACCGGCGGGTACATGAGTCTGGCGGCAACGCTGTGCACCACGGAGATCGCGGAGACCATCACTGCAGGTGAGGGCGGCGGGCTGATGCACGGCCCCACCTTCATGGGCAATCCACTCGCGTGCGCCGTCGCGGTGGCGTCGACCGAACTTCTGCTTGCGATGGACTGGCGGCGTGACGTCGCAACCCTCGAACGTGGCCTCGCTCGAGGCCTCGCCGAAGCCGTCACAATTCCCGGGGTCGTCGACGTCCGCGTCAAAGGCGGAATCGGAGTGATCGAACTCGAACAGCCGGTCGACATGCAGAGCGCGACCGATGCAGCCGTCGACGCCGGCGTCTGGCTCCGGCCGTTCCGCAACCTCGTATACGCGATGCCTCCGTACCTGTGTTCGGAGGCAGAGGTGGAACAGATCACAGCCGGAATGCTTGCAACCGCCCGCAGCCAGGCGAAACGGTGATCGGCACCGTAGACAGTCGACGAGATTCGATCGGCTGCACCCGATAGGGTCTGATTCATGGATCAACCGCCGAGCGAGACCTCAGCCACTCCCATCCCGGTATGGCCTGGCAGTGCGTACCCACTCGGTGCCACCTACGACGGCGCGGGGACCAATTTCTCGCTCTTCTCCGAGGTCGCCGAGGCCGTCGAGCTGTGCCTGATCGCCAAGGACGGAACCGAAACCCGCATTCGGATGGACGAGGTCGACGGTTACGTCTGGCATGCGTACCTTCCGTCGGTATCCCCCGGCCAGCGATACGGCTACCGCGTACACGGGCCGTACGATCCGGCTGCGGGTCTGCGATGCGATCCGAGCAAGCTCCTGCTGGACCCGTACGGAAAAGCGTTCGACGGAGACTTCGACGGAGACCGTTCGCTGTTCTCGTACGACGTCGAATCGGCGGCGGACCCCGAACCTTCAGGAGACGACGAATCTCCCGCCGTGGAGCCGCAAGAGGCTACCGACG
Source organism: Rhodococcus sp. FH8 (assembly GCF_019266085.1). Taxonomy (NCBI): domain Bacteria; kingdom Bacillati; phylum Actinomycetota; class Actinomycetes; order Mycobacteriales; family Nocardiaceae; genus Rhodococcus; species Rhodococcus sp. FH8. The sequence goes on from NZ_LPNQ01000061.1 coordinate 102,379, forward strand.
AAACGAGTTCGGAAGCCGAATCGGACGAGGTGGGCCTCGAAGACGACTCGCCCACGGGCGATCAGGAATCGGACGAGATCCTCGAGCCCGAACCCTTCGAGCCGGAACCACTCGTCGACGAACCCGCCACCATCCCTTTCCCCCAACATGATTCGCTCGGCCATACGATGTCGACCGTCGTCATCAACCCGTTCTTCGATTGGGCGTCCGACCACTCGCCGAAGCGTCCATATCACGAGACGGTCATCTACGAAGCGCACGTCAAGGGTATGACCGCGACGCATCCCGGAGTTCCGGAGGAATTGCGCGGCACGTACGCGGGGCTCGCTCATCCGGTGATCATCGAGCACCTCACCGATCTGGGTGTCACGGCGATCGAACTGATGCCGGTCCACCAGTTCATGCACGATCAGGTGCTTCTCGACCAAGGTCTGCGAAACTACTGGGGTTACAACACCTTCGGCTTTCTCGCTCCACACACCGACTACTCCTCGGCCACGAAACCCGATGCGGCCGTAGCGGAATTCAAAGCCATGGTGCGCAGCTTCCACCAGGCGGGTATCGAAGTGATCCTCGACGTGGTCTACAACCACACCGCCGAGGGCAATCACATGGGGCCGACCATCAGCTTCCGCGGAATCGACAATGCCGCCTACTACCGCCTGGTCGACGGCGACGAAGAGCACTACATGGACTACACCGGAACGGGCAACAGCCTCAACGCCCGTCATCCGCATACGCTGCAATTGATCATGGACTCTCTGCGGTACTGGGTCACGGAGATGCACGTCGACGGTTTCCGCTTCGACCTCGCCTCGACACTCGCCCGTGAACTGCACGACGTGGACCGCCTTTCGGCCTTCTTCGATCTCGTGCAACAGGATCCGATCGTCAGTCAGGTGAAGCTGATCGCCGAACCGTGGGACGTCGGCGAAGGCGGTTACCAGGTCGGCAACTTCCCCGGCCTGTGGACCGAATGGAACGGCAAATACCGCGACACCGTCCGCGACTACTGGCGTGGTGAGCCGGCAACGCTGGGGGAGTTCGCCTCCCGTCTCACCGGATCCTCTGATCTCTACGAGGCCACCGGACGTCGCCCTGGCGCGAGCATCAACTTCGTCATCGCCCACGACGGTTTCACCCTGCACGACCTCGTCTCGTACAACGAGAAGCACAACGAAGCCAACGGTGAGAACAACAACGACGGCGAATCGCACAACCGATCGTGGAACTGCGGAGTCGAAGGCCCCACCGACGACCCGGAAATCCTCGAACTGCGTGGCCGTCAGAGCCGGAACATACTGGCTACGCTGATGCTCAGCCAGGGCACCCCGATGCTTGCTCACGGCGACGAGATGGGCCGAACTCAGCAGGGTAACAACAACGTTTACTGCCAGGATTCGGAACTGTCATGGATGGATTGGACTCTCGCGGAAACCAACGCCGACCTCGTCGAGTTCACCAAGCGCGCAATTGCCTTGCGCGCCAAGAACCCGGTCTTCCGGCGTCGTCGATTCTTCGAGGGGCGACCTATTCGAAGCGGCGATCAGAGTCGCGACATCGCCTGGCTCACGCCGTCTGGCGAAGAGATGACTCCGGCCGACTGGGACAGCGGTTTCGGCAAGTCGTTGGCTGTCTTTCTCAACGGTGACGCGATCCCGGAACCGAACTACCGTGGCGAGCGCGTCACCGGAGATTCGTTCCTTCTCTGCTTCAACGCCCACTACGAAGATCTCGAATTCTCCACCCCCAACGCGGACTACGCCTCGGAGTGGACCGTCGTACTCGACACCTCGGTCCCCACCGGTGAGAGCGATACCGTGATCAAAGCCGGAACAACATTGGATGTAAAAGCGCGAGCATTGACGGTACTTCGCAGAACCGCTTGAGGGAGACGTGCACATGGCCCCGATAACCAGCACCTACAGACTGCAGTTGCGACCGGATGCATTCACTCTTCGTGATGCGGCCGCACAGGTGGACTACTTCGAGGCATTGGGGGTCTCACATCTCTATCTCTCCCCCATCCTCACTGCGACGTCCGGATCGACGCACGGCTACGACGTCACCGATCCGACAACCGTGTCCGAAGGACTTGGTGGCCGCGAGGCCCTGGTGGAGCTCTCGCGCGCCGTTCGATCACGTGGGATGGGCCTGATCGTCGATCTGGTCCCCAACCACGTCGGTGTCGCCAAACCTCGCGAAAATGCTTGGTGGTGGGACGTTCTCACGCACGGGCAGTCGTCGGAGTACGCGCATTTCTTCGACATCGATTGGGCCGAGGACAACGGAGCCAACGGCGCCGACGGCAAACTCTCACTCCCGGTACTGGGTAGCCCGGACGATCTCGACGCACTGACTGTCGAGAAAGATGGCGAGGAAACACTTCTCGCGTTCTACGAGCACCGCTTCCCCATCGCTGCCGGTACTGAATTCGGATCTCCACAGGAGGTGCACTCCAGGCAGTCGTACCGACTCGTACCGTGGAACGCCGGGATCGTCAACTACCGACGGTTCTTTGCCGTCAACGAACTCGCTGCGCTGCGCCAGGAGGACCCCCACGTCTTCGAACTCTGCCATCGGCAAGTGAAGTCGTGGGTCGACGAAGGACTGATCGACGGCGTTCGCATCGATCATCCGGACGGACTCGCGAATCCGGCGGAATATCTCGGGCGCCTGCGAGAACTGATCGGACCAGATCAGTGGCTCGTGATCGAAAAGATCCTCGGCCATACGGAACCACTCGATCCGATGCTCCCGATCGACGGCACCACCGGATACGACGCCCTCAATCAGCTGGGCGGCATTTTCGTCGATCCCGCCGCCGAACTCGAATTGACCGAACTCTCGGCAGATCTGACCGGCGACGACGGGGACAGTACGTGGTTGCATCACACCGAACGTCAGTTCAAACGCGACACCGGGCGCGGTGACCTGGCACCGGAGGTTCGCAGGCTCGTACGTGCAATCCGACGCGAAACCGGAAGTCGTTGCAGTGAGACCGAACTGAACGACGCAGTTGTCGTCGCGATCGCTCGGATGCCGGTGTACCGATCCGACTACAGTCCCCTCGCCGGTTTGGCCGCTCGGATCGTCGGCGACATGCACGAATTGGCTCCCGGACATGAACCATCGTTCAACGTGTTGGCGCAATCCCTGGTGAACAGCGGTGAAGCCTCAGTTCGCTTCCAGCAGGTGTGTGGCGCTGTCATGGCCAAGTCCGTCGAAGATCGACTCTTCTATCGGACGGCGCGCCTGGTCTCACGTCAGGAAGTCGGCGGCAACCCGGCATCGCTTGCCGTCTCCGTCGCCGAATTCCATCTCCACAACGCGGACCGAGCGAAGCGGTGGCCGCGCGCGATGACGAGTCTGTCCACTCACGACACCAAACGCGGCGAGGACGTGCGGGCACGGATCGGTGTTGTGTCTCAGGTGCCGACGCTGTGGGCCCGGCTGATTCGCGAGTGGGAAGACGTGTGCCCCAGCCCTGATCCGCTTACCGGATTGTTCTTGTGGCAGAACATCATCGGTGTGTGGCCGGCGGACGGCCGCTCGGCAGCCTCGGTTCCAGAGCTGCGCGAGCGTTTGCACGCCTATGCGGAGAAAGCCGTCCGCGAGTCCGGCGCCAGAACTTCCTGGAACGATCCGGACGTCGACTTCGAGTCGGCAGTGCACCGCTGGATCGACGAGGTGATCGACGGCCCAGTCGGTGATTCGGTCAGCGAATTCGTCGGCCGGATCGCGCGTCACGGCTGGTCGGACTCTCTGGGCCAAAAGCTGCTCCAACTTCTCGGGCCCGGCGTTCCCGACGTCTACCAGGGCACTGAGCTGTGGGAGGACTCGTTGGTCGATCCGGACAACCGGCGGCTTGTCGACTACGGAACGAGGCGATCACTGCTCGATTCCGGCGCCGCGCCGATCGACGCAACCGGAACCGCAAAGTTGCACCTCGTTCGCACGGCACTGACACTGCGGCGGGAGAACCCCTCGTGGTTCGATCACGGTGAGTACCGGCCGGTCTTCGCTTCAGGTTCCGGATCCGGTCATCTGGTCGGCTTCTCGCGCGGCCCGGCAGGTGATCCGCCTATGGTCGTTGCTCTGGCGACGCGACATTCGCTCAGACTCTCGTCGCACGGTTGGAGAGATACGCGAGTGGACCTGCCAGATGGCGAATGGGTCGACGCACTGAGCGGACAACCCGTCTTGTCTTCGGATGCGCGGGACATCTTCGCTGCCGGGCCATGTGCCCTGTTGACCAGGGTGCGCTGAGCGGTTTCCGCTGACTGGGCATTCACCCCCGAAAAGAACTTCGTCGCGCTAACTTCCGAAGAGCAGATCATCACCACTAGTCGGAGGTTTGAGCATGGCCGCCAGTCGATTCACCGGAAAAGTTGCCTTCATCACCGGAGCCGCCCGTGGTCAGGGGCGCGCCGAAGCTGTCCGGCTGGCAGAAGAGGGCGCAGACATCATCGCCGTCGACGCGTGTGTTCAATTCGAATCCACCTCGTATGCCGGCGCCACCGACGACGACCTGGCCGAGACAGTCGAAATGGTCAAGGCCCTGGACCGTCGAATTGTCGCTACCAAGACCGACGTTCGCGACTTCTCTGCGCTGTCCGCGGCGCTCGCGGCCGGCATCGACGAATTGGGGCGACTTGACGTCGTCGTCGCGAACGCCGGAATCTGTTCTGCCAACATGTCCTGGGAAATCACGCCCGAGCAGTGGCAGGAAACGCTCGACGTCAACCTGACCGGCGTCTTCCACACCGCCAAGGCAGCGATCCCGCACCTGATCAAGCAAGGCACCGGTGGCTCGATCATCTTCACCAGCTCCGTCGCCGGCCTGCGCGGCCTCCCCTTCCTCGGCCATTACGTCGCGAGCAAACACGGCATCACCGGTCTGGCCAAGACGATGGCCTCGGAGTTGGGGCAGTACAACATTCGGGTCAACACCATCCACCCACACGGCGTGGAAACCGGAATGCAGATGACGGACATGCGGCCGCTCATCGACGCCAACGCCCACACACTCGGTCCGATCTTCATGCAGACCTTGCCCGACCCGGTCAGCCAGCCGGAGGACATCGCCGCCGCCGTCGCGTTCCTCGGTTCCGACGAGGCCCATCACATCACCGGCATCGCGATGCCGCTCGATCTGGGCACCCTGATCCGCTGATCGAATCTTCTCGAGTTTTTCCCGTCCTCGGGGAATATCGTTTCCCCGAGGACGGTTGCGCGAGACATGACCAAAACTGTTGTAGCGCAGACGTACGGCACGCCCGAGGTCCTGAAGCTGGTGGACGTCGATTTACCGGCACCGAAATCAGGTGAAGTCCTGGTCGACGTGAAGGCGATCGGCGTCAATCCCTTCGACTTCAAGCTCTACAGCGGCGCTTTCGGCACCGACCCCGAGAAACTTCCCATCCGCCTCGGCGGCGAGGCAGCGGGCGTCGTCTCGGCTGTCGGCGACGGCGTCACAAATGTGAACGTCGGCGACGAAGTGATCGTCAGCCCCGGCAACGGCCTCTACTCCGAACAAGTAGTCGTGCCGGTCTCCTCTGTCACCGCGAAGCCCGCAGGCATCAGCTGGGAACAGGCAGCCGGCCTCCTTCTGGTCGGCGGAACTGCAGTCGACGCCCTCGACACCATTCGGGTCGGTTCCGGCGACACCGTTCTCATCCACGGCGCGTCCGGCGGCGTCGGCGCGATCGCTGTTCAGCTGGCAGTTGGTCGCGGAGCTACGGTGATCGGCACTGCGGGAGCCTCGAATCAGGATTACGTGCGCTCGCTCGGCGCCACGCCTGTGCTCTACGGCCACGGCCTCGAAGCGCGTGTCCGTGAACTCGCGCCGAACGGCGTCGATGCGGCGTTCGACACCGCCGGAATGGACGAAGCCGTCGATGCATCTCTGGCTTTGGTCACCGACAAGAGTCGCATCGTCACCATCGTCGCGTTCGGACGCGCCCAGACCGACGGCTTCGCTTCCGTCGGCGGAGGCAATCCGGCAAGTGCGGAAGCGCGTTTGAAGGCACGATCCGAACTTGTCGAACAAGCCGGTTCCGGACACCTCATCGTGAAGATCGCCAAGACCTTCCCGCTAGCGGACGTGGCACTCGCTCACACCGAGTTGCAGAGTTCGCACCCCGCGGGAAAGTTCATCCTCGTTCCGTGACCTTCAGCTCTGTCTTGCCTAGGCCTTAGGGGCGAGTGGAACCAACAGGGTGGTGCCGAACGCGACGAGCACCGATTCGCCTTCGCGTTCGGCATGTACCTCGGCAGTGACGAACACCTGCTTGCGCCCGGCCTTGACCGAGCGCGCCGTAGCGACAAATGCGGTTCCGACGCCCGGACTCACGAAATTGACCGCGCAGTTGGACGCCGCCACGACACCTACCTGGGTGAAAGCAGCAAATCCGCACGCGGTGTCGACGAGTCCCGCCACGAGCGCAGCGTGCAGGTGTCCCGAGTACTGGCCCAGATCCTCACGCCATTCGAGCCGCAGACAAACGCGACCCGGTTCGGCCTCCGTGACTTCGAATCCGGCCCACCGGTTGAAGGCCGCCGAGGCGTTGACCGCGCGCAACTGTTCGAGCATTTCAGAATTTCCCATGTAGACCAGTCTACATAGATTGTGGTGGATCGCTGGGGTGTTTAAGCTCCAACTCGTGGCGACTCCCCCGAAACACCGCGAAGCACTCGTACGAGCTGCGGCCGATCTGTTTCGCCGCCAGGGGTATGCGGCAACGGGCCTCAACGAGATCCTCAAGTCGAGCGGGGCGCCGAAAGGTTCGCTCTACCACTACTTTCCCGGCGGCAAAGAGCAGATCGGCGAAGAGGTCGTCCGCGTCGGCGGGCAGTTGGTCACCGACACCCTGACCGAACTCGCCGACAGCCAATCGGACGCCGGGTCGCTGCTGCGCGAGTACGCGCGGTTGCTCGCCGGATGGGTGAGCGATTCGGATTTCCACGAAGGCTCGCCGATCACGACGGTGTTGTTGGAACTTGCCCCCGATTCGGAGAGCGTGACAGCCGCCGGACAGGCGGTGTATCGACAGTGGACTTCGCTACTGCGCGACACACTGATCGCGTCCGGGGTCGGACGTGCGCGAGCGGAACGGCTTGCCGTCCTGGCAGTGTCCGCGCTCGAGGGCTCGCTGGTGCGGGCTCGCGTCGAACGATCCGGTCAGCCGATTCTCGATTCCCTCGGCGAGGTCGCCGACGTGTTCGACGGAGCAATCGCCGCGGCGCACTCGCACTGAGCGAACGCGACCTGAGCGAACGCGACCTGAGCGAACGGCACTCTCGGTCTCATGAAGGCGCCGAAAGGTACGTTCGCTCGGAATCGGAGGGTGACTCAGTCGGCTTCCGGGCGCCATCCCGAGCACCATCCCGAGCACCACCGCGGGCCGCGCCGATTCCTGCGACGACGACGCACGCGATACCTGCCACGGCCAGAACACTCGGAACCTGTTGCAGCACAACCAGACCGATAAGCTGCGCGAAAGCAGGCTCGAGACTCATCAGCGTGCCGAACGCCGCCGTGGACAGCCTTCGCAACGAGACCATCTCCAGAACGAACGGCACGACGGGCAGCAAGATCGCGAGTCCGAGGCCCACGAGAATCAGATGCGGAGTCAGCCGCCCGATAGCCGAGTGGCCTACGGCAATTGTCGCGGCCAACCCGGCTACCGCCATCGACACCGCCAGCCCGTTGATACCGGCAACCTCGTCGCCGACGCGCTGGGTGAGCACTATGTACATCGCCCAGCAGAGCGCCGCACCGAGTGCGTACGCCACACCGACCAGATCGACTGTCCCTGCCCATGGTTCGGTGAGAAGCACGACGCCCACGCCTGCCAGAACCGGCCACAGAACGCGGCCACGCCCCCGGAGCAATGCAACCGTCAGCGGACCCAAGAATTCCAATGCGCTTGCTGTTCCCAGCGGAAGGCGCTCCACCGCTGCCATGAACAGGAGCGTCATGCCTGCGGTGACCACACCCAGAACCACGCAAGCCAGAAACGCCTTGCGAGTGAACGCCGAAGGTCGGGGCCTGACGATGATCAGAAGAATGATGCCTGCCCAGGCGAGTCGTAGCCACGCCGCTCCGTCTGCGCCGAGCTGATCGATCAGGCCCACCGACACAGCGAGCCCGAGCTGCACGCACAACATCGCCAAAACAGCCAGGCCCACTCCGGCCCGCGCTTTCGTATCCATAGCTGAATTGAACGGGAGGCCAACCGTTCGTGTCCACGCGATTTTGACCTACATTATGTTCACGATTAGTGAATGATCGAAGGATGGAAACCCGTCGACTCCATCTCCTCCTCGAACTCTCCCGCTTGGGTTCGATGCGTGCGGTCGCCGAAGCGCACAACCTCACGACGTCGACAGTGTCCCAACAACTCGCGGCCTTGACCGCGGAGACCGGTACCGCACTGATCGAGCCCGACGGTCGCCGGGTGCGGCTGACGCCGGCCGGTCAACGGCTGGCCGAACATGCCGTCACCATCCTGGCAGCCGTCGATGCAGCTCGCCTGGACCTCGATCCGGACGCGGAACCGGTGGGGACCCTGCGAGTCGGCGGATTCGCAACTGCGATCAGAACCGCGATGCTCCCCGTCGCTCGAAGCCTGCAACGCAGTCACCCGCAGGTGGACGTGATGATCTACGAATACGAACCCGTCGAGGCTTTTGCACTCCTCGAACGCGACGATCTAGACCTCGCACTGACGTACGACTACAACCTTGCCCCCGCGTCGCCGAGCCCACTACTCGAAGCAATTCCGCTCTGGTCGACGCCATGGGGACTGTGTGTTCCCGACGACGCCAAAGCTCCCGACAAGTCCACAGAATCCGGAATCGATCTCCGCGCCTTCGCCGACACGTCATGGATAGTGAACTCACGCAACACGGCAGACGAGCGCGCTGTGCGAACCCTCGCGTCGCTGGCCGGGTTCACCCCTCGGATCACTCACCAGATCGACAGTCTCGACTTGGTCGAACTCTTGATCCTCAGTGGTTACGGCGTGGGGCTGATGCCGCTCGAACGCAAGACTCGCGAAGGCGTGCGCGTCGAACCACTCGTCGATCCGCCCGTCATCCTCACTGCCTATGCGGTGACGCGTCGCGGCCGATCGTCGTGGCCGCCGCTTCGGCTCGTGTTGGACCGACTCACGGCCTACCGATAACTCACATCCGATCAGCGTCGCCGTCGCGGCGCTGCTGCTTGGCAATTCGACGCTGCTCTTCCGCCCGCTCGCGGCACTGACGCAAGAAGGCTTCGTCCGCCGCCGGATCCTGCGCAACGGCACGTCCCGGGCGCTCGTATTCGCCGTAACCGGTTGGGCCGACGTAACCGCGGGGCGCGTTCTGTCCGCGCCCGACCACCAGCCACAGAACCGATCCCAAAGTAGGAAGGAAGATGATGATCAGAATCCAGACGACCTTGGGTAGGTACTGGATGTAGGCGTCATCTCTCGTGATGGCGTCGACGATGCAGAAAATCCACAGCAACATCGTGATGAGGCCGAACAAGGCATAGGGCACGCTGGCGATTCCTCCCGAGAATAAAAACCCTCGCCATGCTAACGAAAACAGACCAATTAGTACATTAGATTCTGGCGAATGTTGAACTCGAGCCATCCTCGGTACGCATCGACGTCCCATCCACTGACCCGACGCAATTGCTGATGAAGCTGAGGCGAGACGAAAGCGGCAAGTATGCCCGCGGCTTTCTCGAGCGAAATCTCAGGCCTCAACAAGCCATGCTCGGAGAGACCCTCGGCTATCGACATCGCATTGACGGCCGACTGATCCGACGACTCCTCGGATAGTCGACGCATGTCGGCATCCGCACCCGAGGATTCGACCGCGACCATCATCAGAGCGCCGGCACGTTCGAGCAGTCCGATGCCCTGAGCCACGATCTGGGAGACGATCCGGCGAACGTCATCGGGGTCCGAGGCCAGGTTCGGCGCGCCGAGTGGAACCTCTTCGGCATCGAGCGCCGCAGCGAGGGCCGCTTCGAAGATCTCGAGTTTCCCGCCGGGGAAGGCTGTGAACACCGTCCGATCGGCGACGCCGGCCGAGGCGGCAATCTGCTTGACGGTGGCTTTGACATACCCGTCTCGAATAAACAAGGCCGTCGCCGCATCACGAATGAGTTCACGCGTTCGCTGCGCGGAAGCTTCACGCACGCGGGAGTGGTACTGGCGTCTGCCCTCCATTGCGCACACTTTAGCCGCATTCGATGCAACGACCATGCATGGAAAGAATCGTGCAGCTCAGGAGCCTTTTCCGGGGTGATCTATCCAGCCGTCGCTACCGGGAAACACCAACGCCTCGTGGCCGTTGTCGTACCTGACCAGATACGGAGGACCGCCGTCCTCGCCGTGCACCTCGAGAACCTCGGCAGTTACCTCCGCCTGCCCCACCACGCGCCCCTGGACGTGGAGACGGTCACCCACTTCGGCATGCATCACTCCTCCTCGCTGCCCGCTCGCGCAGGCGCAGACCAACCACTGACGTTGTTCCCGTCATGCCGACTCGGAAACCCCGGGGCGAGTTGCCGTCGTGAGAAATCGCATATTCACCGAAGGTGACACCGACGGGTGAACAGTGGTTCACTCAGGGTGAATTCCCGTTCACCATCGCCGCGTGAAGGACCGTCTCTTGGCATTGCACTCGTCTCCGACCACTCGCCGTTCAAGTCGGCTCATTACCGCAATTCTCTGTCTTTCCGGCACCGTGGTCGCGCTGCAACAAACGATGGTCATTCCGTTGTTGCCCGATTTCCCGAAGATCCTCGGCGTCAGCGCTGACGACGCCTCCTGGCTCGTCACCGTCACGCTCCTCACGAGTGCCGTCGCCACTCCGATCGTCTCCCGCCTGGCAGACATGTTCGGAAAACGACGCATGATGCTGATCTCGATGACGATGATCGTGGTCGGATCACTGGTCGCGGCGATCGGCGGCAACTTTGTCGCCCTGCTGATCGGACGTGGTCTCCAGGGCTTCGCGATCTCGATGATCCCCGTCGGAATCAGCATCATGCGCGACGAACTACCCAAGGAGAAGGTGGCGTCGGCAACAGCGTTGATGAGTGCCACTCTCGGAATCGGCAGCGCACTCGGGCTCCCGCTGTCCGGGTTGATCTTCGAGCATCTGGGCTGGCCCGCCATCTTCTGGCTCTCGGCGATCGTGGGCGTCCTGCTGATCATCGCGGTAGCCGTCGTCGTCCCGGAATCGAGTCTTCGTACCCGCGGCAAATTCGACTTCCTGGGCGCGGTCATGCTCTCGACAGCACTCACGGCGATCCTCCTCGCCATCTCCAAGGGCGCCAGTTGGGGGTGGACGAGCGAACTGACATTGCTGATGTTCGTCATCGGAATCGTGACTCTCGCATTGTGGTTCCCTTACGAACTCCGCGTCACCCAGCCGATGGTCGATCTTCGAACGTCGGCCAAGCGGCCTGTTCTGCTGACCAACGTCGCCTCGATCCTCGTCGGCTTCTCGATGTACGCGAACAACCTCTCCACCACCCAACAACTTCAGATGCCGAAGATCTCCGGCTACGGCTTCGAACTGGGCGTGATGGCGGCCGGACTGTGCATGATTCCGGCAGGCCTCGCGATGGTCTTCTTCGCGCCCGTCTCCGCGAACATCACGAAGCGATTCGGAGCCAAGATCACCCTGATCGTCGGCGGCACGGTGCTCGCGCTCGCCTACATCGCGCGAGTGTTCCTGACCGGTTCGATAGCACTGATCATCATCAGCGCGGCGGTGGTCAGCATCGGAACCGCAATCGCCTACTCCGCGATGCCGATGCTGATCATGCGATCGGTTCCGATTACCGAAACCGCGTCGGCAAACGGCCTCAATTCGCTGCTCCGCTCAGTCGGTACTTCCACGTCCAGCGCGGTGGTTGCCGCCATGCTCACTTCGATGGTCATCCCGTCCGGGCCGGGCGAGGGCCTTCCGTCGATCGACGCCTTCAAGAACATCTTCTGGCTGGCCGCCCTCGCCGCCGTGGCTGCTGCCGCTGCCGCTGCGTTCATTCCTCGCCGCGGCGCAAAACCGGAAGCGGCACTTCGCCCGGTGACCCCGGAAGGGTTCGAGCTTCCCGACGCCGCCGTGTCCGAAACGGAAATTGTGGTTGCCGGTCGTGTGATCCGGGCCGACAGCCGACCGATCCGGCAGGCCGTTGTCACCGTGATGGACATGGAGGGTCGACCGATCGACTGGAGTCGCGCCGACAACGAGGGCAACTTTTCCCTCGCCCTACCCCGGCCCGGACGGTATTTGGTAGTGACGAGTGCCGACGGCTGGTCCCCTCGGTCGCAGGTGATCGCTTTCGACAGCGCGCAATCGACGCACACCGTCGAACTCGGTGACCGCCTCACCATCTCCGGCAAGGTCGGAGTCGGCGGCCGAACAACCTCGGGAACCGTCGTCACGCTCACGAAACCGACCGGCGAATTCGTCGCATCCACCGTCACCGACGGAACCGGGCACTACGGAATCGCGCTCCCGACATCCGGCCGGTACATCCTGACCGCGCTGACCGAGAGCGGACACGGCACATTGGCTCGTCAGATAGCGGTCATCGCGCAGTCCACCGTCGTCGACTTCGACGTACCCGTCGATGCCGAGCCGTTGACGACAGTATGAACGCCAGTACGAGCAACCGAACGCATGGCGATCGGGTATCGAGGCGGAGGCGAGCGACATGAGCAGCGGCGAAGCCAGCATCCTCACAGCAGCGAAAGCCTTGTTCGCGGAACGAGGTTACGCATCGACGACCATCAAGGACATCGCGGTCGCAGCCGGCTACTCCCCTGCCCTGGTCATGAAGATCTACGGCAGCAAAGCTCGGCTGTACTCGGCTGCGATCCCGTCCGCACCTCCGATGGACGAGGATCCGAATGCCGACGCCACCGGAGACATCGGCTGTCAACTGGTCGAGAAACTTGTCGCTCGTAGAGAATCCGACGAAACCGATCCGTGGGCAATGCTCGCAGTACACGTTCACGAGGCGCCAGATCCGGCCGCCGCTCGGGCCGAGATCAAGCAACGATACGTTCACGGGATCGCGCGCCGCATCGGCGACACGGAGCCCGGTTTGGTACGCAGCCAGATCGTCGTCTCACTGCTGCTCGGACTGGCCACCGGCATGCGGACGCTCGAACTCCTCGGTGAGGATTCACTGTCGTCGGAGGATCTGATCCGGCGCTACGGAAGGCTGATTCAAATAGCCGTCGACGAAATCGAACCGGTATCCGAGCACGAATCGTTCATCAGTGACACGGTGGAGGAATGACTACTTACCGATACCTCGACGCCGACCGGAATCTCCTCGAAGAGAAAGATTTCGAAACCGAGCAGGACGCACAGGAATACCGACTCTCCGTCCTCGGTGCCGAACACATCGAGCCCACCGACGAATGACGCCTCCGCAAAGGAAGCCGAAGCAAGGCATTCTGTAGCGTCGAGACCATGCCTGTAGCTTGCTTGGGATCGATCACCCTCGATTGCAGTGATCCACAACGCCTTGCGGAATTCTGGCGAAATATGCTGGGCGGCGAAATCACGTACAACACTGAGAAGTTTGCGACCGTCAGCACAGGCGGTGGCCAGATCACCGCAATCCGCATCGACGAACACCGCCCGAGCACGTGGCCGATGGCTGCAATACCGAAGCAGATTCATCTGGATTTAGTGGTCGATGATCTGGACATCGCACAGGAGCAAGCTGTCAGCCTCGGTGCTCAAATCGGTAGCCGGCAGAACGCGCCGGAGCGTTGCCGGGTTCTACTCGATCCCGCTGGTCATCCGTTCTGTTTGTGTCTGGCGGGTCCGAATCTGTCGCCGTGGTCAATGCCTGGCGAATCTGCGTGAGTTCGTCGATCAGAGCTTGAACGCGCCGCTCGATTTCGTCACGGATCGGGCGAACTGCTTCAAGGCCCTGTCCGGCCGGGTCGTCGAGAACCCAGTCTCGGTAACTCTTGCCGGGGAAGATCGGGCACGTGTCGCCGCAGCCCATGGTGATGACGACATCCGAATCCTGGACGGCGTCGACAGTGAGGATCTTCGGAGACTGCGCTGAGATGTCGATACCGCGCTCTGCCATCGCCTCGACCGCTGCCGAATTGACGGTCTCGGCGGGTGCGGATCCGGCGGAACGGACCTCGATGGCGTCGCCTGCGAGATGGCTCAGGAATCCCGCGGCCATCTGAGATCGACCGGCATTGTGGACGCAGACGAACAACACCGATGGTTTGCTCATGACCTCGCTCTTTCTCGACTGGATGAAACCTCTTCGACTGCAAAGCGTTTGCGTAGTGCAAGGGAGACATAGACCAGCCCGACGAGCACCGGTACCTCGATCAGCGGGCCGACGACACCGGCAAGAGCTTGCCCCGAGGTGGCGCCGTAGGTGGCGATGGCTACCGCGATCGCGAGTTCGAAGTTGTTGCCCGCGGCGGTGAACGCCAGGGTCGTGGTGCGTTCATAGCCCAATCCGATTGCGGCGCCGAGGATGTAGCCTCCGCCCCACATGAGCGCGAAGTACGCGAGCAGGGGCAGCGCGATCCGGACGACATCCCAAGGCTGGGAGGTGATCTGTTCGCCCTGCATCGAGAAGAGCACGACGATGGTGAACAGCAGACCGTAGAGCGCCCAGGGGCTGATCTTGGGGATGAACTTGTTGTCGTACCAGTCGCGGCCTTTGGCGCGTTCGCCGAAGAAGCGGGACAGAAAACCTGCCAGCAGCGGGATACCGAGGAAGATCAGAACGGATTTGGCGATCTGCCAGGGCGAGGTGTCGATGGTGGTCTGTTCGAGGCCGAGCCACCCGGGCAGGACCGAGAGGTAGAACCAACCGAGCACGGCGAACATGATCACCTGGAACACCGAATTGATGGCGACCAGCACCGCGGCGGCTTCGCGGTCTCCGCAGGCCAGGTCGTTCCAGATGATCACCATCGCGATGCAGCGAGCGAGACCGACGATGATCAAACCGGTTCGGTATTCCGGCAGGTCAGGCAGAAACAGCCAGGCGAAGGCGAACATCAGCGCCGGGCCGAGAACCCAGTTCAGGAACAGGGAGCCGGCGAGGAGTTTCTTGTCCCCGGTGACTGTGTCGAGGCGGTCGTAGCGGACCTTCGCCAGGACCGGGTACATCATGATCAGCAGACCGAGGGCGATCGGTAGCGAGATGCCGTCGATCTGCACCTTGTCCAGGGCAGTGTTCACACCGGGGATCCAGCGTCCAACCAGCAGGCCGACGACCATGGCCACGCCGATCCAGACCGCCAGATAGCGGTCGAGGGTGGAGAGTTTTCCGACGACTTCGGGGTGTTCGGTGGTGGCAGCGGTGTTGCTCATGCGGTGACCTCAGCGCAAGCGTCTGCGGCACTCACGCTCGCACCTTCTACCAGCAGAACGGCGGAAAGCTGTTGCAGCGCAGCCGGAATAACCCAGTAGTACACCCAGGTCCCGCGTCGTTCACAATCGAGCAGCCCGGCCTGGCGCAACACCTTCAGGTGATGCGAGATAGTCGGCTGAGACAAGTCGAACGAGTCGGAGATGTCGCAGACGCAGGCTTCACCACCCTCGTGACTTGCCACCAAGCTGAGCAAGCGGAGACGAACCGGATCGCCGAGGGCCTTGAACATCCGAGACAAGTCTCCGGCCCAATCCTCAGTCAACGGTTCACGAACGAGCGGGGTGCAGCAAGCCTCGGAGTCCGGCAGCTCTTGATTCGACATTCTTCGATATTGACAGATATCGAATCAACGCGCAATCGGGCATCCGGTCAGCCGGATCCCGGACTCATCCCTCGGCGATCGCCGTTCGACGCTCGAGCAGAACAGTGTCGCGCCACACGCCGTCGAGTTCGGCGATCTTCTCGCGAAGGCCGACCGTTCGAAACCCGGCCGAATGATGGAGCGAGATGGAGGCACGGTTCTCCGGGAACATCGACGTCTGCAGAGTCCAGAGTCCGTCGGCGTCGGCGGCCATGACTTGCTTGCGCAACAACGCCTTTCCGACGCCACGACCACGCATGCCGTCCGCAACGTACACGGAGTTCTCGGCAACCCCGCGGTAGCAGTCACGCTCGGAAACCGGACTCAACGCAGCCCATCCGACAACAACACCCCCGATAGTCGCCACCCATCGATGCTGCGGCAGCCACCGTTCGTGGAGATGCTCACGCGAGGGGACCTCAGCGGCAAAGGTGGCATTTCGGGTGTCGATACCCTCGCCGTAAATACGGCGAACCGCATCCCAGTCGTCGTCGATCATGGCCCGGACAGAGACATCGTCGGGCAGATCACTCGGGCAGCACGGACGCGGAGCAAGGACTCCCATCACCACATCCGCCGCCTGCGGCAAGGCAACGCAACACGTCGGACTCATCGCGACGACCGTGCTCGTCCCTTCCTTACGCATGGTCACAAAACCCACATCGGCGAGCTTGCGCAGGTGGTGCGACACCGTCGGTTGCCCGATCCCCAACGCCTCGGCGAGCGCTCCGACGGTAATACCACCGACCGCGCTCGCTACCCGGTGAAGCAATCGGACGCGCATCGGCTCGGCAAGGCAGGCGAACCACTGCGCGTAGGTATCGGCATCGCCCTGCGCGAGGACGGAAGAACGGATCTGATCCGGGTCCGAATCGCCGACTCGCACCGTCGGAGTCTGCAGCGAAGTCATCTCTTCACTATATCGACAGCTGTCGATGGTTGCCTACATTGATGATCGTCGATACAGTTCTCCGTAGATCGATAATCGTCGATGAAAGGCACGAAAATGAACCCCCTACCCGTTGTCGTGATCGGGGCCGGCCCGATCGGCCTGGCAGCCGCAGCAGAACTGCGCGAGCGCGGACTCACACCCCTTGTATTCGAGCGCGGAACCACAGCCGGTGCTGCGATCTCCGAGTGGAATCACGTTCGACTGTTCTCCCGGTGGTCCGAACTCGTCTCCCCCGCCGCGCGGCGACTCCTCGACCAGAATGGATGGAGCTCACCCGACGGGCAGACCTATCCGACCGGCCGGCAATGGCGCGAGCTCTACCTCGAACCACTCGCCTCGGCCCTCGCCGACCTGGTCCAGTTCGACACCGAGGTGATCGGCGTCGCTCGACGCGGACGTGACCTGGTCGTCGACGCCGGACGCGACAGCGAACCCCTCTCGATTCACCTGCGGCGCCGGGACGGAACCGAGGATCGGATGTTCGCCCAGGCCATTGTGGATGCGTCCGGCACCTGGGGCACCCCGAACCCGCTCGGTGGTGAAGGTCTTCCTGCACTCGGCGAAGGCGCTGTGGGTACTGCGATCCGGTACCGGGTTCCTGATCTCGACGATCCGGCGGTGCGGGCACAGTTCGCCGGAACGCACACCGTCATCGCAGGTAGTGGCCACTCCGCGCTGACGGCGATCGTTGCGCTGTCAGGGTTGGCGGAGCAGGCTCCGAGCACCCGCATCACCTGGGCGGTCCGCCGAGGAAACATCGGCTCTGCATTCGGAGGCGGCGACGCTGACGAACTGCCCACGCGCGGCGCCCTGGGCTTGCGTGCAAAGAAGGCCGTCGAGGATGGCCTGTTGAGAGTCGTCACCGGCTTCCGCACCGCAGAGGTGACAACTACCCCTTCGGGACAACTCATACTCGCCTCCGATGCGGGTGATCGCATCGAGAACGTGGACAACGTCATAACGCTGACCGGCTTCCGCCCCGATCTGTCCTGGCTCTCGGAAATTCGACTCGGCCTCGACCCGGTCTTACAAGCACCGGTCGAGCTTGCTCCGCTGATCGACCCGAACGTCCACTCGTGCGGCACCGTTTACCCGCATGGCGCGAAGGAGCTTCGCCATCCGGAGCCGGGGGTGTACTTGGCAGGAATGAAAAGCTACGGCCGAGCACCCACCTTCCTGGCGATGACCGGCTACGAGCAGGTTCGCAGCATCGCAGCCGAGCTCGCCGGCGATCACGACGCCGCAGCCCGCGTCGAGCTGATCCTTCCGGAGACCGGAGTCTGCGGCGGCGCAGGTGTTTTCGACGAAGCTGACGCAGACGCAGCTGACACCGGGGAAACCGAAGCCGGATGCTGCGGCGCACCCACTCCGGAACTGATCACGCTATCGGCGCCGTCTGGCAACACCTGCGGATAGAAACAGTCCATGACGACGGATCCAGCCCGCCGGGCTGCCACATCCGACCGAACAAGGCATGCTGATCGTGTGCATACTTTCGAGGTCTGGGCGCCAACGCCGGAATCGGTCCGGGTCGAAGTCGATGGCATCACGCACGACATGGAGCGGACCGACGACGGGTGGTGGCGAGGCGAGGTCGACTGCGACAACGAAGCTCGCTACGGCTTTGTCGTCGACGGTCAAATACTCCCGGATCCGCGGTCACCACGCCAGCCCGAAGGCGTGCACCTTCTCTCCCAACTGCACCAGCTCGACGAGGCGTCCTGGACCGACTCTCAGTGGACCGGACGGCAACTCCCGGGATCGTCGGTCTACGAACTGCACATCGGAACGTTCACCCCCGAAGGAACTTTCGACGCCGCGATCGAGCGTCTCGATCACCTCGTCGACCTCGGTGTCGGGTTCGTCGAGATCATGCCGGTCAACGGTTTCAACGGAACTCACAACTGGGGCTACGACGGTGTGCTCTGGTACACGGTCCACGAGATCTACGGTGGCCCGGACGGGTTACAGCGCTTGGTGAATGCAGCCCACGAACGTGGACTCGGCGTGATCCTGGACGTGGTCTACAACCACCTGGGCCCGTCGGGCAACTACCTCGAAAAGTTCGGCCCCTACATTGCCGATGGCGCGAACACCTGGGGCCGAACGATCAACATCGGAGGCCCGCAGTCGGGCGAGGTTCGCGAATACATCATCGGCAATGCCCTGCGATGGATGCGTGATTTCCACATCGACGGCCTACGCCTCGACGCCGTCCACGCGTTGGTCGATCACACCGGAACGCACATCCTCGAGGAACTCGCCGTCCGAACGGAAACACTGTCGGCCCATCTGGGCCGACCGCTCACGTTGATTGCCGAAAGTGATCTCAACGACGCCACTCTGATCACGCCACGAGCGGCCGGCGGGTTCGGCTTGGACGCGCAGTGGGACGACGACATCCACCACACCATTCATACAGCCGTCTCCGGCGAACGCCAGGGTTATTACGCCGACTTCGGATCCTTGGAATCCCTTGCAAGTACATTGCGGCGCGGGTTCTTCCACGCCGGAACGTATTCCTCGTTCCGTGGGCGGGTTCACGGCCGGCCGATCGACATCACGCATCAGCCCGCCAGCGCTCTGCTCGCATACACGTGCACCCACGACCAGATCGGCAACCGAGCGATCGGCGACCGCCCGAGCGCCTATCTGACGCCAGGACAATTGGCGATCAAGGCAGCACTGGTCCTGCTCTCGCCGTACACGCCGATGCTGTTCATGGGCGAAGAATGGGGAGCCACCACTCCGTTCCAGTTCTTCACCTCGCATCCGGAACGGGAACTCGGCGAGGCCACCGCCAAGGGCCGTAAGGCGGAGTTCGCGGCACACGGCTGGAACAGCGACGACATTCCGGATCCGCAAGATCCACAGACATTTCTGCGATCCAAACTGGACTGGGACGAGCGAACCGACCAGACACACGCTCGCGTCCTGGCGTGCTATCGCGATCTACTTGCCCTGCGCAAGAAGCGAATCGAGATCACCGACCCCTGGCTGGGGCACATGCACGTCGACTACGACGAGGACGACCAGTGGATCACCCTACGCCGCGGCGCATTACAGATCGTGTGCAATCTGGGAACGGACGCGGCCTCGGTCCCAGCCGGCGGAACCCCCATCCTCTGGTGGGATCCGCCGACACAGGACGAGAGCGCGTCCGCAACAGTCGTGCCTGGGCACTCGTTCGTCGTACTCGAAAGCTGACTACCCGGATTCTGCAGGAGCTAGCGCTTCGCGTTCTACCGTTACACGCGTTACCGCTTCGCGTTCTACCGTTACACGCGTTACCGCTTCGCGTTCTCTGGTGTACTCCGCAGCATCCTCAACACCAATGCGGCACTGACGAACAGAACCAAAGCTGTTGCACCGGCAGCAACGTGCATACCGTCGACAAACGCCGACTTCGCGGAATCGGCAAGCACCGAACCGAGTTCACCAGGTAGGTACGTTGCTTCCTGCAGGGCACCGCCGAGTGTGCCCTGTGCAGCGTGCGCCTGATCTGCTTCGAGCATCGAGGTGTCGATTCCCTTGCGGAAGATCGCCATCACCACGCTGCCCAGGATCGCCACGCCGAGCGCGATGCCGAGTTCGTACGCGGTCTCCGACACAGCGGACGCAGCGCCGGCGCGTTCGGGTTCCACCGAGCTGACCACGAGATCCGATGTCAACGTCAACGCGACACCGACACCAGCACCGGCCAGACCGAAGCCGATCACGAACATCAACGGGCCGCTGTCGACGCCGAGCGCGAGCAGCATCGCAGCACCGATACCGGCAACCGCGAGGCCCGCGCTGAGCACGTGAGACACCGACCACCGGCGAATCAACCAGGCCGCCGCAACCGCGGTGAATGCGCTGAGCAACATACCCGGGAGCATCAGCAGGCCGGCGTCGAGCGCCGAGTTACCGAGCACCAACTGCAGGTACTGCGAGCCGAAGAACAGGACACCTGCCAGCGCGAAGATCGAGAGCAGGTTGGTGATGACGGCGGTGGAGAACGACGCGTTGGCAAACAGCTTCAGATCCAACATCGGATCCTTCAGCATCCGCTGACGACGCACGAACACGTAACCCGCCGCGAGACCAACAAGGCCGATCACCAGCAACGTGATGCTGACGCCGTGCACCACGGATTCCTTGACCGCGTACACCAGCGGCAACATGGTCGCCATCGACAGACCAGCGCTGATGAGGTCGAATCGACCCGGATTGGGGTCTTTCGACTCCGGGATCAGGATCGGGCCGAGTACAACCAGCGCGATCATGACCGGAATGTTGATCAAGAAGACCGAACCCCACCAGAAGTGCTCGAGCAACCAACCACCGACCAAAGGGCCTGCCGCTGTACCGCCACCGGCCATCGCGCCCCAGACACCGATTGCCTCGGTGCGCTGACGCGGGTTGACGAAGATCGTGCGGATCAGACCGAGGGTGGCAGGCATCAGCGTTGCGCCGGAAATACCCTGCAGCACGCGGGCGGCAATGAGCATCTCGGGACTGACAGCGAGAGCGGCGATGATCGAGGCGAGACCGAAGCCGACTGCGCCGATCAGGAGCAGTTTTCGCCTACCGATCCGGTCACCGAGCGTACCCATGGTGATGAGCAGACCGGCGAGCACGAACGAATAGACGTCGATGATCCACAGCAACTGCGTGCTGCTCGGCTCGAGGTCGGCGCTGATGAACGGAAGCGCAAGATCGAGCACCGTGCCGTCGACTGCGATGAGCAACACAGCAAAGGCAAGGACTATCAAGCCCGCCCAGTCACGCTTTGTCGCCCGAACCTCGTCGGGATTGATTGCAGACGTCTGATCTGCCGACACTGACATTGCTCCCCTGCGACTTTCTCTGAGTTCTTTCGAAAAGATTTCACTGAACCGTCCAGCCGGTACAGTAGGTCTACGGTAACAGTGAACCGTCCAAGCGGTAAAGTTATTTCCGGGTAGGGTCACATCACATGGCTGCCGACACTCGCGATCGAATTCTCGACGCACTGGAGAAGCTGCTGCTGGTCAGCGGCGTTGCTCAAGTCACGCTCGAAGGCGTTGCCGCCGAAGCCGGGGTTTCCAAGGGCGGACTTCTCTATCACTTCCCCAGCAAGGAAGCCCTCCTCGCGGCGATGGTCCGCAGACTCGGGGAACGCTCGGATCAGCAACTCGACGACGCCGTAGCCGGCGGTACGACGGTCACCGAGTTCTATCTGCAGATCCCCGATGCGAACGAAAGCGAAGAACTCTCACTCTTCCGGTCGATCATCGCGGCACTGAGAACAGTCGACGGACAACACGACGAAATCCAGAAAGCCGTCACACATGTGATGCGGAGCTGGGACAAGGGCCTTCAGACCGAGATCGCCGACCCTGTGCAGGCCGAGATCATCCGACTCGTCGGCGACGGCCTGTATCTGGCGGCCATGCTCGGACTCCCCCAGCCGGATCCCGAACTGCATCGACAGGTAGTCGAGCGACTGCGGCCCTGACCGGGGGGCGTCCCTTACGTCAGATAGCGGTACGCCGGGCTTCCCGGCTCGAGCCTCTCGGACTGCATCGGCGCGCGCTCCATCCGCTCGAGTAACGCCGCCAACCCGTCGGCGGAACCGAGTTCGATACCCACCAACGCGGCACCCGTCTCGCGATTGTTTCGCTTGACGTACTCGAACAGCGCGATGTCGTCGTCCGGCCCCAGCACGTCCGAAAGGAAGCGACGCAACGCTCCCGGTTCCTGCGGAAAGTCCACCAGGAAGTAGTGCTTGAGCCCGAGGTGAACGAGCGAACGCTCGAGAATTTCGCCGTAACGGGAGACGTCGTTGTTGCCACCGGAGATCAGGCACACGACGGTCGAACCCGGCTCGAACGTCAAATTCTGAAGTGCCGCAACGGAAAGCGCACCCGCAGGTTCGGCGATGATGCCCTCGCTCTGATACAGCTCGAGCATCGCCGTGCAGATAGCGCCCTCGTCGATCTGATTGACGACAAACGATCCCGAACCGGACCGCGTCTGAAGTTGACGAGCCACGAGCGGCAACGACGCGTGCGACACGACGGCGGCACCCAGACGTGAGACGACCTCGTAGGGAACATCGCCGATCCGCTTGACCGCTGCTCCGTCGACAAATGGATCGACGTCGGGAAGAGTCACCGGGCCCCCGGCAACAAGAGCGGCCGTCATGGACGCCGCGCCGGACGGCTCGATCCCGACGATCGACGTCTTCGGCGACCGCTCGTGCAGGTAGGTGGCGATGCCCGCAATGCAACCGCCACCGCCGACCGGCACGACGATCGTGTCGAGAGGGGCGTCCAATTGCGTGAGAATCTCCGCTGCAATGGTTCCTTGCCCCGCAGCGGTGCGCACGTCGTCGAACGGCGGAACCATGGTTGCGCCGGTTTCGGCTACGTCCTCCGCGGCCGCAGCAGCGGCGGCGTCATAGGTCTCACCGATCATGAACAGTTCGACAAATGCTCCACCGTGCGCGCGGATGCGATCACGCTTCTGCTTGGGGGTATTGGCCGGAACGTAGATCCGACCCTTGATCTGCATCGTTCGGCACGCGAAAGCAACACCCTGCGCATGGTTACCGGCACTGGCAGTCACCACGCCGGCACCGCGTTCGGCCTCGTTGAGCTGAGCGATCAGGTTGTAAGCGCCACGAATCTTGTACGAACGAACGCCCTGGAGGTCCTCACGCTTGAGATACACGTGTGCCCCGGTCAACGCCGAAAGACGATCGCTGTACTGCAGGGGTGTCGCCGCAATGACATGCTGAATTCGCTCGATGGCCGCGTCGATCTCCTGCGCGTCGAGCGCGGGGACGGTGGACTTCGTTACTACGACATCGGGCGAGTTAGACACCCCGCCATTTTCGCACGTCGGAGATCAACCTTCCCACCACCCCGCCCCGCATGGTCTGGGAGGCAGGGTGGCGGTAGGTCAGCCGCGCGGATCCAACTGTGAGGGACGTGGCACGTTCCGCAGATTCGACTTGGCCATCTGTACTGCCTCGCCGACGCCGCCGTTCATCACCATCTTCGACATCGCCAAAGCGAAGCCCTTCATCTGACCACCGGTGATATTGGGCGGCAACGACAATGCCAACGGATCGGTCACCAGATCCACCAAGGCCGGACCGTCATGATCGAGCGCGGCGCGTAGGCCCGCTTCGATGTCCGCGGGATTCTCGATTCGGCGCGAGAAGATACCGAGCGCAGCAGCAACCGCCGCGTAGTCGACCGCGGGCACGTCGACCCCGAAATCCGGAAGGCCGTCGACCAGCATCTCGAGCTTGACCATTCCGAGCGTCGAGTTGTTGAACACCACGATCTTGACCGGCAACTTGTACATCGCGACGGTGACCAACTCACCGAGCAGCATCGACAATCCACCGTCGCCCGACACCGAGATGACCTGACGCCCCGGACTCGACCATGCAGCACCCATCGCGTGTGGGAGCGCATTGGACATCGATCCGTGCAGCGCCGAGGAGATGAAGCGTCTCGATCCGTTCGGATTGAGATAGCGCGCCGTCCACACGTTGCACATCCCGGTGTCGGCGGTGAAGATTGCGTCGCCGGCTGCCAGATCGTCCAAGATCGAGGCCGCATACTCGGGGTGAATCGGCGTGCGCTGCTTGACCGGATCCGTGTATGCACCAACCACTTTGGTCATCAGAGTGTTGTGCTTGGCGAGCGTGTCCTCCAGGAACCCGCGGTCGGTCTTTCGATCGAGCTGCGGAATCAGTGCATTCAAGGTGCTCGCGACGTCGCCGTGCACAGCCAGGTCCAGGCTGGTTCGACGCCCCAACCGCTCGGCCGCGATGTCGATCTGAGCGGTACGAACGTCGTCGGGCAAGAACTGATCGTAGGGAAAGTCCGTACCGATCAGGAGCAGGAGATCGGCGCCGTGGATACCGTCGTGCGCCGCACCGTAACCGAGCAATCCGGTCATCCCGACGTCGTATGGATTGTCGTACTGGATCCATTCCTTGCCACGCAGTGAATGCCCGATGGGAGCGCCGACGGTTTCGGCCAACGCCAGAACCTCCGCGCGCGCATCTCGCACGCCCGCGCCGGCAAAGATCGCAACCTTACGCGAGCCGTTGATCACATCTGCCAACGCCTTGACGTCACCGGCATCCGGAACGACTGTCGGCCTTCGGGTTTCGACGAGCGTCGGCGGGGTGCCTTCTGCCGGGCAGTCGGCGATGTCCCCGGGAAGCACGATCACCGAGACGCCGTTTCGAGCCACCGAATGCTGAATCGCCGACTGCACCACGCGTGGTGATTGCACTGGGGTGCTGACGAGTTCGGTGTAACTCGAACATTCGATGAAGATCCGCTCGGGATGCGTTTCCTGAAAGTAGCCCATTCCGATCTGGGCGCTGGGGATGTGCGAGGCGATCGCGAGGACCGGCGCGCCCGAACGATGAGCGTCGTACAGGCCGTTGATCAGGTGAAGGTTTCCGGGACCGCAGGATCCGGCACACACTGCGAGTTTTCCGGTGATCTGGGCATCCGCTGCGGCCGCAAAGGCGGCTGCTTCCTCATGCCGGACGTGTATCCAATCGATTCCGCCCTTCTCGGAACCACCGGTGCGACGAACCGCATCGACGATGGGATTGAGACTGTCACCGACAATGCCGTAGATCCGACTGACACCCGCGTCAACGAGCTGCTGAACCAATTGATCTGCAACGGTTTTCGGACTCATCAGACCTCCATGACACACTCACGGGAGTCGGGATCGCCGACCCCCGGGAGTGACGATTTACTTGTGATTGATGCAGCGCTTCTTGTGGAATGCGGGGTTACTTGGGTTCGAGCACGAACACCGGAATCTCACGATCGGTCTTCGTCTGATAATCGGCGTAGTCGGGGTACGCAGCGACAGCGCGCTCCCACCAGACCGCCTTCTCGTCGCCGGTGACTTCCCGAGCAACCAGGTCGAAGACCTGCGTCGCGTCACGCAGCGTGACGTGCGGGTCGGCTTTGACGTTGTAGTACCAGACCGGATTCTTCGGGGCGCCACCGAGCGAAGCCACAACGGCATACGAACCGTCGTGCTCGACCCGCATCAGCGGCGTCTTCCTGACCTTGCCGGACTTTGCGCCGATGGTCGTGAGAACGACGACGGGCATGCCGTTCATGTCGTTTCCCTCGGTGCCACCGGAGTTCTCGATGCGTGCGACCTGATCGGCGGCCCACGACGCTGGACTGGGTTCGTACTCACCTGTGATTGGCATGTGTACCAGTGAACACCCACTCGAGCACCTTGGCCACCGAACCACGCCGACCAGGCCTGTCGCCCGCGCACTCCCCTGGTTGATCGATTAAGTGAGCTGCCGATCAATAAAGTTCGCTTGCCCGAACTCTCATCTCTGGCTACTCTGAAACCACAGCTTCGAACTGCCGTATCGGAAAGGGACGAGATGACCACCGCAGATATCTCCACTCGCGAATCACGCCCCTCCCCCGACTATTGCGTCGATCTGGCCGGAACTCGGTGGCCGCTGTACAAGATCGAAGCTCTCGTGGTCGGGTTCGTGCTGTTCGTCGTCGCCGGTGCCGTCACGCAGTCGATGCAGGTGGCCGTACTGACTGCCGCAACGGCCGCTGTAGTCACGTGGTGGGTACGGCGCGTGCACTACTCACGCACCACCTGATCACCGCACTCCCCCGAACTCCCGCGAACCGAACGAAGGGACCTTGCTGCATCAGCAGCAAGGTCCCTTCGTTCGGTTCAGGTCCGCTCGGCGGTCAGACCGTCAGGCAACTCGGTCCGAGCAATGCCTTCAGGTCGCCCATCAGTGCCGAGGACGGTTCGACCCGAAGGACGTCGTCGACCTTCCACAAGCTGATTTCGGTTCCGCCGATCAGTCGGACATGGACATCGGACGTCCCCGGATGCCTGGTCAACACCTGCTTGAGAGCACTGAGCTTGTCCTTGGTGCATTGCCGAAGCGGCAGCGAGACCGACAGCGGACGCGCAACCCCGATCGCCGAAATATCAGGTACCGCAAGGTCGTTGCCGATCAGTGACATCCGATCGTCTCGGATCGAGACGCGAGCCTTGACCAACACGATGGCATCCTCGGCGATGTCCATTCCGTACACGGCGTACGCCTGCGGGAAGAACAGCACCTCGATTCCACCCACGAGATCTTCGAGCTGCACGATGCACCAGGTCAGACCGTTCTTGTTGACCCGGCGGTCCACCGAGGCGATGATGCCGCCGAGAGTTACCTGGGCACCGTCCTGAACGCCGCCTTCCAGTATCGCGGCGATGGACGTGTCGGACTGCTGCCGAAGAATGTGCTCGACGCCGTTGAGCGGGTGACCGGAGACATACAGCCCCAGCATCTCTCGTTCGAGCGCCAGGCGATGCTTGGAATCCCACTCTTCGTCAGGAATCTTGACGTCGAACACCGAGGTGATCGACTCGTCCGCCTCGGCACCACCGAAGAGGTCGAACTGTCCGATCGCCTCCGCCTTCTTGGTGCTCATCACGGAATCGATGGCGTCGGCATGAACCAACATCAGGCCCTTGCGCGGATGACCCAACGAGTCGAAAGCACCGGCCTTGATGAGCGATTCGGTGACCTTCTTGTTGCAAGCCATCGCGTCGATCTTGCCGAGATAGTCGGAGAAATCTGTGAACTTCGACTTCTCGGTGCGCGCCTTGATGATCGAGGCGACGACGTTGGCGCCGACGTTGCGCACCGACCCCATACCGAAACGGATGTCGTCGCCGACGGTCGCGAAGTCGACGCGTGACTCGTTGACGTCCGGCGGGAGAACGGTGATGCCCAACTTGCGGCAGTCGGCGAGATAGATCGCGGACTTGTCCTTGTCGTCACCGACGGAGGTCAGCAGACCCGCCATGTACTCGGCCGGGTAGTTCGCCTTGAGGTACGCAGTCCAGTACGACACGAGTCCGTAGCCGGCGGAGTGCGACTTGTTGAACGCGTAGCCGGCGAAGGGAAGGACCGTGTCCCACAGCGCCTTGATGGCGGCTTCGCTGAAGTTGTTGTCCAACATGCCCTGCCGGAAGCCGGCGTAGGCCTTTTCCAGCTCGGACAGCTTCTTCTTACCCATCGCGCGACGCAGCAAGTCGGCCTGACCCAGGGTGTACCCGGCCACCTTCTGCGCCAGTTGCATGATCTGCTCCTGGTAGATGATCAGGCCGTAGGTCTCGGAGAGGATCTCCGCGAGCGGCTCCTCCAGTTCGGGGTGAATCGGCTTGACGTCTTCCAAGGCGTTCTTGCGCTTGGCGTACGAGATGTGGGCGTCCACACCCATCGGTCCCGGTCGATACAGCGCCAAGGCGGCGACGATGTCGCCGAATCCGGTGGGCTGCATCAGTTTCAGCAACTCGCGCATACCGCCGCCGTCGAGCTGGAACACACCGAGAGTGTCACCGCGGGCGAGCAGTTCGTATGTTGCCGCATCGTCCATCGGCAAAGTGTCGAGGTCGAGGTCGATGCCGCGGTTGGCTTTGATGTTCTCGAGCGTGTCGCCGATGACCGTGAGGTTTCGCAGACCGAGGAAGTCCATCTTGAGCAGGCCGATGGCTTCACACGAAGGGTAGTCCCACCCGGTGATGATTGCGCCGTCCTGGGCGCGCTTCCAGACCGGGATTGCGTCGGTGAGCGGTTCGGACGACATGATGACCGCGCAGGCGTGCACACCGGCGTTACGGATCAGCCCCTCCAGACCCACCGCAGTCTTGTAGATCTTCGCGACGTCCGGGCTGGAGTCGATGAGTGCTCGAACCTCGACGGCCTCCTTGTACCGCTCGTGCTTCGGATCGGTGATACCGGAGACAGAGATGTCCTTGGCCATGATGGGCGGCGGGAGTGCCTTGGTGATCTGATCGGCGATGGCGAAGCCCGGCTTGCCGAACTGGACGCGTGCCGAGTCCTTGATGGCAGCCTTGGTCTTGATGGTGCCGAAGGTGATGACCTGGGCGACCTTGTCGTTGCCCCACTTGTCCGTCGCGTAGCGAACCATCTCGCCGCGACGGCGATCATCGAAGTCGATATCGATATCGGGCATGGACACACGCTCGGGGTTGAGGAATCGCTCGAACAGCAACCCGTACGGGATGGGGTCGATGTTGGTGATACCCATCGCGTAGGCCACCAACGAACCGGCAGCCGATCCACGGCCGGGCCCGACACGGATCCCGACGTCCTTGGCGTGGTTGATCAGGTCGCCGACCACGAGGAAGTAGGCCGGGAAGCCCATTTCGTTGATGACGCCGATCTCGTAGTCGGCGCGGGCGAGGTACTCCTGCGGCGGTCCGCTCGGGAATCGGCGATCGAGTCCGCGCATCACCTCGGCGCGCAGGAAGGTCTGCTGCGTGTGTCCCTCCGGGACCGGGAAGATCGGCATGCGGTCGTGGAACGCCCACACGTCCTCGTACGACTGCACACGCTCGCCGATTGCAACGGTGTTGTCGCATGCCCCCGGTACCTCGTTGTCCCAGATGGCGCGCATCTCGGCAGCGGACTTGAGGTAGTAGCCGTCGCCGTCGAACTTGAAGCGAGTGGGGTCGGAGAGCGTCTTGCCGGTCTGAATGCAGAGCAGCGCCTCGTGATTCTCGGCGGCGTCCTTGGTGACGTAATGGCAGTCATTGGTGGCAAGTGGCGGAATACCGAGTTGCTTGCCGATGTCGAGCAGACCCTCTCGCACACGGCGCTCGATCGAGAGACCGTGATCCATCAGTTCGAGGAAGAAGTTGTCCGGGCCCCAGATCTCCTGCCACTTCGCGGCAGCTTCGAGAGCCTCGCGATCGTGACCGAGACGAAGGCGGGTCTGGATCTCACCGGACGGGCAACCCGTGGTCGCGATGATGCCCTCGGCGTGCGCGGCGATGAGCTCCTCGTCCATCCGTGGCCATTTACCGAGCTGGCCCTCGATGGACGCGAGCGACGACAGCTTGAAGAGGTTGCGGAGTCCGGTCGCGTTCTCGGCCACCATCGTCATGTGGGTGTACGCACCGCTACCGGAGACGTCGTCGGACTTCTGGCTGCGATCGCCCCACAGAACTCGCTTGGTGTTGAAGCGAGACTCGGGTGCGATGTAGGCCTCGATGCCGATGATCGGCTTGATGCCGGCGCTCTTTGCCTCGTTGTAGAACTGGCTGGCGCCGTACATGTTTCCGTGGTCGGTCATGCCGACTGCGGTCATTTCGAGACGAGCGGCCTCCTCGAACATGGCGCCGACCTTGGCCGCACCGTCGAGCATCGAGTACTCGGTGTGATTGTGAAGATGTACGAACGAGTCAGCCACGTGCGCCTCTCTGAAGGTCTGGGAGCGAGATCGAGTGTATGCCGCGCTGCCGACACGACCGGCGACCGACGTAGCGGAGTCGCCGTGCGCCGCCTCCGGTCACGTGACCGGAACCTCGGGTTCGGCGCTCGACCTCACCGAACGCCGCGAACGTCGACTGGCGACGAAGGTGTCTGTCGTGAAGATCACCAGTGCAGCCCAGATCAGAACGAAGCCGATCCACCGTGACGCCGGCATGTCCTCGTGCATGACGGCCACACCCCACGCCATCTGGAGCGCCGGGGTGAGGTACTGCAGCATGCCCATCGTCGCCAACGGAACTCTCTGAGCGGCGACGCCGAACAGGAGCAGCGGCAGCGCGGTGACCGGGCCGGCGGCAAGCAGCAACAGGCTGTGCCCGGTACCGCTGCTGATGAATGCACCGGCCCCGGTCAGGCCGAGAAACACGAGGTAGCCGACCGCGAACGGTGCGGCAACGACTCCCTCGGCAGTCAAACTGGTTCGAGGATCGAGCGGAACCACCTTCTTGACCAACCCATAGGTGGCAAACGAGCCGGCGAGCAGCAAAGCGACGATCGGAGGTTTCCCGAAGTCGACCGTGATCACCACAACTGCCGTGGCAGCGAGAACGAGCGCGGCGATCTGGGCGGGACGCAATCGTTCGCGGAAGATCACGACGCCGAGCAGAACGGTGACCAGCGGGTTGATGAAGTACCCGAGAGCCGCCTCCACGACGCGGCCTGACACCACGGCATAGATGTACGTCCCCCAGTTCACGGCGATCGCCGCAGACGCCGCGGTCACCAGCAGCCAGGTGCGTGCGCTGATTCCGCGAAGCGATCCGAGGCGGCCGGCAAAGGCCAACACGATCAGCATCAACAGAAGGGTCCACACCACCCGGTGCGCCAGGATCTCGACCGGATCGGCGAAGTCGAGTAATCCGAAGAAGGCCGGGAACGTTCCCCACAACAGGAAAGCCGCCACACCGTAGAAGATCCCCGAGGACGAACGGGACTCAGCGCGTTCGTCCTTGTTCACAGAACCGGAGTTCACGGGACCGGTCCGTCGTCGGGGCCGGGAGCAACGACGTCCACGTACTCCGGCAGCAAGGGACGGACGGCTGCCAACCACGGCGAGGCGTCGGACGGCAACGCTTCCACTGCACGGACGTTCGAGTCATGTTCGATCGCTTCGAGTCCTTCGGGAGTAGCTCGCACCAGCACGCCCACCGCGCAGGCGCACCCGGCGGACAATTGCTTCGCCGACGCGAGCGCCACCTGTTGCTGGCGATCGGTGTCGCCGCCGAGCGAGACCAGTCGCGTGGCTGCAACACCGGGCGATCTGCGCACTGCTTCGTCGTTGTCGGGAACGGGCACCGACATGAGCGGCGTCTGGACGCGCTCGATCGGAACTCGGAACATGACCCTGGACACGCGAACGCCCGAGACCTCAGCGCCCGGCACCTGAACACTGCTGGTCGACGTGATGACCTCGCCGACGGTGAGTGCCTTCGTGAACGAGACCAACGCCCACACCGGCCCGTCGACCGACGCAACAGAATCTCGCGCTCGGTCGAGGTAGTCCGGGACAGCTTCCCCACTGTCCGGACCCAGAGTGTCCGTCCGGATCGGCGGGGTCGGCACGGGATTCGCGAACCCCACGCCCACCACCGCCGCCACACCGACCACCACCGCGACGACGGCCAGCGCGGGGGTAAGCCCGCGCGGTGTCATGAGGACCGGAGAACTTCGAGTGCGTGTTCGAGATCCTTCGGGTACTTGCTCTTGATCTCGACCCAGCGACCGTCCGCCGGATGTGCGAATCCAAGAGACACGGCGTGCAGCCACTGGCGCTCGAGGCCGAGCCTTTCGGCAAGTCGAGGGTCCGCGCCGTAAGTCAGGTCGCCGCAGCACGGATGGCGCAACGCCGAAAAGTGGACACGGATCTGGTGTGTGCGACCGGTTTCGAGGTGCACGTCCAGCAGACTCGCTGCCTGGAACGCCTCGATGGTGTCGTAGTGCGTGACGCTGGGCTTGCCGTCGGCCGTGACCGTGAATCGCCAGTCGTTCCCGTGATGGCGTCCGATGGGCGCGTCGATCGTTCCGCTGCTCGGGTCGGGGTGTCCCTGCACGAGAGCGTGGTAGCGCTTGTCGATGGTCCGCTGCTTGAAAGCGCGCTTGAGCAACGTGTACGCGCGCTCGGATGTGGCAACCACCATGACACCCGACGTTCCGACGTCCAGGCGGTGGACGATGCCCTGACGCTCGTGGGCACCGGACGTCGAGATGCGGAAACCGGCCGCGGCAAGTCCGCCGATGACGGTCGGTCCCGTCCACCCGACGCTAGCGTGCGCGGCAACTCCGACGGGCTTGTCGACTGCCACGACGTCGTCGTCGGCGTAGAGGATCTCCATTCCCTCGACCGGTGTCGCTTCGATGGTCAGGGGCCGCGGCGGTTCGGGCAGGACTACCTCGAGCCACGACCCTGCGGTCAGACGATCGGACTTGCCGACGGCCACACCGTCGACGAGTACCGAGCCTTCTTCCGCGAGTGTCGCGACCACGGTGCGCGAGAGTCCGAGAAGGCGCGCGAGGCCGGCATCGACGCGCATGGCATCGAGACCGTCGGGCACTGGCATCGAACGGGATTCCCTCACTTGGTTTCTCCCTCGGCTGCAGCCTTCGATTCGGTGAGCTTCTTGTCGTCCGCCTTGTGATCACGCAGGCGTTCACCGTTGGGTTCGAAGCCGAACAGTGTCAGGACGACGAGCAGAATCGCGCCACAGACGATCGCGGAATCCGCGATGTTGAACACCGGCCACCAGCCGACGGAGACGAAATCCACCACATGTCCGCGCATGATTCCGGGAGAGCGGAAGAATCGGTCGACGAGGTTACCCAGCGCGCCGCCGAGAACGAGGCCGAGACCGAGCGCCCACCACGGTGATCGGAGCGTGCGACCGATCTTGATCACACCGATGACCACACCGATTGCGACGAGAGTGAGGATCCACGTCATCGACGTCGCCATCGAGAACGCTGCCCCCGGATTGCGCACCATCGTGAATGTGACCACGTCACCGATGATTTCGATCGGCTGCCCCGGTTTGACCGCGGCGACTGCCCACACCTTCGTGAGAATGTCCGAGAGCAGGATGACAGCGGCGATGGCAATGAGCATGGTCAGCCGGCGGGGCTTTTCGACCGGCGCAACCGCCAGGTCACCGTCTTCCGATTTCACGGCTTCCGGTTTCACGGTTTCGGGCTCGTCGGCCTTCGAGATTTCGGTAATCGGCTGATCCTCCGCGTTGACATCTCGGTCTGGGTGGTCTGTACTCACGCAACCATCATCCCTCATGTTCACCGCACCGGGTCACGCACTCTGCAACTGCGGCTAGCCTGGAGCGCGTGCCACTGCTGTCCACGACCGGCCGACGCGTTCCGTTCGCCCTCGCTGCCCTCGCTCTCACCACCGTTCTCACCGCTTGCGGCGACTCGGATCAACCTCCGAACACCCCGACCTCCTCGCCGAGTGAGGTGACTGTTCCGGTGACCGCCGCGACGGTCGAAGTTCTCGAGGCGGGAAGCGAGCCGCGCGAGGTTTTGCGTACGAACTTGCCTGTCGGCACCACGCAGACGGCGACGCTCGTCACCCAGGCCGTCGTGAGTCAGCAGATCGATCAACAACCGGCGCAGGATTTCTCTTCGCCGGAGATCACGATCCCGCTCTCGGCAAACGTGACCGCTGACGATCCCACCGCAGTCGTTGACCTCACGCTGTCGTCGATGACCTCGCCCGATGCAACGCTGCAGGCTGCGCTGAGCGGGGCCGACGGGTCTGCGGCCGGATTGTCGGTCACGGATTCGGGCGCCATCACCGCCCTACGGTTGAAGCCCTCCGCCAACTCGGCCAATGCTGCCCGCGCTGCAATCGAACAAGCGCTGGGCCAAGCGGTCTACCGGACCGTTGCACTCCCCGACGCTCCGGTCGGTGTCGGCGCACGTTGGGTGGTTCGGCAGCAAGTCAGCAGCGAAATCCTGCTCGATCAGACAACCACCGTCACGCTCACCGCGCGCGAGGGCAATCGGCTTTCGCTCGCGGTGGACGTATCGCAGACCCCGCAGAGCCCGGTCTGGAACCTGGCTGGTGACGCCGGAACGCTGAACATCGATCAGTACGTCATGGCCGGCTCCGGAAACCTCACCGTCGACCTCTCACTCCCCTTGCCGATCGACGGACAGATGACCGTCGGCGGCGACCAGGCATACGGCGACCCGGACAGCTCCTCGGTGATCCGGCAGACCATCTCCAACAGCATTCGGTGGGAATCGTGACACGCCGGTCGCTTCTCGCACTTGGTCTGACCGCAACGGCGGCACTGTTCGTCGTGACCGGTTGCGGCTCGGACGACTCGCCTGGTGCCGACACGACTACGCAGGTTTCCGCCCCACAGGTCGGCTTGGCGCCGTTCACGGCTGCTCCGGCCGCACCGCTGAGCGGGGCGCCTCTCGACCGTGACGGCCTGCAACGAGCCGCGCTCACCCTGTCCGAGCTACCTGCCGACTTCGACATAGTTCCCGACCCGGTCGACGACCTCGGCCTCGCACCGGCGCCGGAGAGTTCGGAGGCGGACAAGTCGAGCACCGACCCCGCCGTCTGCGCCCAGGTTCTGGCGCCGATAGCCACCCAGGCTCCCGGATCGGTCGCCGACCTCTCCGACATGTTCACCGGCCCCGATTTCACGAGCATCGATCAGGACTCTGCTTCGTACGCCGACGGCACCGCGGCAGCAGCAGCTTTCGAGAAACTTCAGACCACGCTGGCCGGGTGCGCGGAATATTCAGGAACCGATGCCGACGGAACGACAATCACCTATCGCGTCGGCGGAGCGTCGGACCCGAACGTCGGCGACGCGTCTTTCGCTTTCCGAATCATCACGGAGAGTGGCGGTTTCACCTTGGTCGCCGATGCGATCGTGGCCGCAGTCGGGACCACGTTGACCCAGGTGTCCGCAACTGCGCCGAGTCCGATCGCCCCCGACGTGCTGCACTCGATGGCATCGGCCGCCGCCGATCGCCTGCGCGCACAAACGCCCTGACAACGAGCGGATTGGTCGCGTCTCGGCCTTTCGCGAATGATTCGGGACCACAGACCCTTTGACAACTGCCCGTCCACACTGAACGGTGAGAGTAGGTACGAAACAGACCAACGCGACACACTGATGTGAGGAGCCAGAGTTCATGCCGGAACCCAGAAGGTCAGATCACACCGATTACGTAGCCGTCAATCCGATCTTCTCGAGGCCTGGCGAGGATTCGGTTGCATCGAAGTACACACTCGAACCCGACGGCATGCTTCCCGAGACCGCGTATCAGATCGTCCACGACGAAACGATGCTCGACGGCAATGCGCGGCTCAATCTCGCGACGTTCGTCAGCACGTGGATGGACGATCACGCCACCAAACTGTATGCCGAGTCGTTCGACAAGAACATGATCGACAAGGACGAGTATCCGCAGACCGCCGCGATCGAAACCTATTGCTGGCGCATCCTTGCCGACCTCTGGCACTCGCCCTCCCCCAAGGACGCAATCGGCACCTCGACGATCGGTTCGTCCGAAGCCTGCATGCTCGGCGGCCTGGCGATGAAACGACGCTGGCAGCACGCACGAAAAGCCGCGGGCAAGTCCACCGAAAAGCCAAATCTCATCATGAGTTCCGCGGTCCAGGTGTGCTGGGAGAAGTTCTGCAACTACTGGGACGTCGAAGCGCGTTACGTGCCGATCAGCGAGGAACACCGCACCCTCGACGGTCACGATCTGGACAAGTATGTCGACGAGAACACCATCGGCGTCGTCGCGATCATGGGCGTCACGTACACCGGGATGTACGAGCCGGTCCTGGAAATCTCGAAGGCACTCGATGCGATCCAGGCGAAGACGGGACTCGACGTCCCCATCCACGTCGACGGCGCTTCCGGTGCGATGATCGCACCGTTCCTTCAGCCCGAACTCGAATGGGATTTCCGACTACCGCGCGTCCACTCCATCAACACCTCGGCGCACAAGTACGGGCTCGTCTACCCCGGCCTCGGCTGGGTGGTCTGGCGATCGCAGGATCTACTTCCCGACGACCTCGTCTTCAAGGTGAGCTACCTCGGCGGCAGTATGCCGACCTTCGCACTGAACTTCTCGCGTCCCGGCGCTCAGGTGATCCTGCAGTTCTACTTGTTCCTGCGTCTCGGCCACGACGGCTATCGCGCGATCCAGCAGTCCTCACAGGACGTGGCGAAATTCCTCGCCGAAGGAATCGGGAAGCTCGACGCCTTCGAATTGTGGAACGACGGTTCCGACATCCCGGTCTTCGCGTGGCGCCTCGCCGAGGGCCACACGTCCAACTGGACGCTGTACGACCTCTCGGACCGGTTGCGAGGCAAGGGCTGGTTGGTGCCGGCCTACCCCATGCCGGACGATCTCGCGGATCTGACAGTGCAGCGCATCGTGGTTCGTAACGGACTGAGCATGGACCTGGCGGCCAATCTGCTGCGCATCATCGAAGAGGAAACCGCGTTCCTCGACGAACTGGACAGCCCGATGCCGCGGCCGCGCGTCACCGAGGGATTCCATCACTGACGTCGCTTACCACGTGAAGAGCGGCCGCCCACTCCACTTCGGGAGTCGGCGGCCGC
This sequence comes from Rhodococcus sp. FH8, assembly GCF_019266085.1. Lineage (NCBI taxonomy): Bacteria > Bacillati > Actinomycetota > Actinomycetes > Mycobacteriales > Nocardiaceae > Rhodococcus > Rhodococcus sp. FH8. Next base: position 139,117 of record NZ_LPNQ01000061.1, read on the forward strand.
TCTGGTGTTTCAGGTGTTACCGAGAGATCAAGCAGCGCAAGCCGGCGAGGTCAGACCTGCAACGCCGACGATCTGGCAAGCGGTGGTCTTCGAGAGCTTCCAGACGCCGTCTTCGTAGACGAACGACGCCTGCAGGCCCTGCTGCAGCGGCTGGCCGTTGACGACGATGTTCAGCGAAGCTGCTGCCGTCTCGCTGCCCGTGTCGGTGACCGGGTCGAGGATCTCGACCTGCGCGCCGGCAGCCTTGGCGGCAGCGGCGACCTGGTTGATCAGCTCGGGATCAGCCTCGGCGCCCTGGACGAGGTTGACCTTGTCTGCGGCCGGAACGCTCTCGTCGAGTGCCTGAGCGACCTTGGCGTTGAGCTCAGGGGCGGTCGGCAGAACAACCTCGGACGTGGGTGCCGCAGAGGTGGTGGTCGTGGGCTTCGCCGAAGTCGTCTTGTCGGAGTCTCCTCCGTCTGAACCACACGCGGTCATCGTCAGGGCTGCTGCGATCGCCACGGCTGCAACGGTCATCTTCTGAAGCTTCAACTTCTCAGTCCTATCCATTCGGGTGTTCACATTCGAGCGTCAGTCGAACATCGTGCTTGCTCGAGGATCGTCGACAACATTACCCAACGGTAAGCGGAAAAAGTCTAAGGACATCCTCAGAGAAGGCTGTCGACCGCATCTGCTACCTCGAGCACCTCATCGGATTCGGCAAAGGTTTTGGCGATTCCCGTTCCGCTGGAACGGGTTTCGAAGCGAACGGTGACCACACCGTGCCCGGCGCCCTGCACCCAACCGTGTCCGTATTCTGGATGCTTCACGTCCAAACCGGGGTGCCAGTAGCGCTGAGGGACACGTGCTGCCACCGGAACGTCGAGTTCGGCCTCATCGAGGGCACCCGTGAGAGTCTCGACCGGATAGCCGGGAACATCCTGATCCAACTCGGGAAAAAGTGATCCTTGCCGAACGGTGGACAAACCGGCGAATCCCACACCGACCAGGCGAATCGGCCCCAATTCCTGTGGATCGATGACCTGTTTCTGCGCAGTCGCAATGAGGATTTGGCGGTCGATGGTGGCAAACGGCAGCGTCACGGATCGAGTCAAGATACTCATATCGGACTTCTTGAGCTTCAGTACGACGGTGCGAGCAGCTCTTCCGTCCTTCTCCAGCCTGGAAAATGCTGCGCGACCACTACTTTCGACGGCCGCGCGCAGTTGCGCCATGGTGACGATGTCTGCGGCGAACGTGGATTCCGCGCTGATCTGCTTGGATTCGGCACGCTCCGCGACCGGTCGATCGTCGATCCCCTGCGCAAGCCGATGCAACCCCGGACCGACAGTGGTTCCCAGTATCGACGCCACCTCCGCTATGGGAGTGCGGGCAAACCCTCCGATGGTTTCGATGCCGAGACGCTTGAGCTTTTCCTCGGCAACAGGGCCGATCCCCCAGAGCTTTCGCACCGGCAGTGGATCGAGCAACTCGTGCTGCATCCCGGGAGGAATCACTGCGACGCCGTCGGGCTTTGCCAGTCCCGACGCGATCTTGGCGACCTGCTTACCTGCGCCGGCCCCGATCGAAGCGACCAACCCGGTCTCGGCTTTGATCAACGCCCGCAGGTCCTCGCAAAACGCGCGGACCTCGTCAGCTCCGACACCGGCCAACTCCACCGGTTCCCCGAAAGCCTCGTCCACCGACAGTTGCTCGAGGATCGGCATACGAAGGCGCAACGCGTCGAACGTGCGTTTACTGAGAACCGAGTACAGGGACATCCGTGGCGGCAATACCACCGCTCCACCACCGACCATCCGGCGTGCTTGATGCATCGGCATTGCCGATCGCGCACCGAAAACTCTCGCTTCGTAACTTGCCCCGGCCACCACCCCGCGCCCGCCCAAGCCGCCGACCAGCACCGGGCGACCTCGCAGAGTGGGACGCGTCAACTGCTCGGCGGAAGCGAAAAACGCATCCATGTCGAGATGCAGCACCCACCTACGACTTCGTGTGGGATCACCTTGATTCATCGGGCGTTACGGTTCTCTCAAAAGTAGGTGCAGAATTTACGTCCGCGCCTTCTTCTTCGGCGACTTCTTCTTCGGCAGGGGCAATACGTCGGCAGTCCGTTGAATGAAGGCGTGCAGGTGATCGAGGTCCTGCAACCGTTCCTCCGTCACCCGGTAATAATCCTTCGCTCCCGGGTACGGCGGAGCCAGATCGGCCTCTGATCCGAACTCCGTACTGACCTCGGTGGGTTTGACGAACAGAACGTCTCCGCAGATCAAGCCCACGATCTTCTCGTCGCAATACAGTCCGTACTCGCCGAACATCGCCCTTGCCCGCACGTCGAGCGGTTCCAACTGCTCGAGAATGCGCGCCACGGTTTCCTTGCTCGTGCTCATGAGAGCAAACTACTCCGGCACCCCGACATACAGACATTCATCGGGGAGCCGGAGTAGATATGGCGGTATTAGACCTTCGTGATCGCGGCGCGGATACCGTCACCGAGATCGACGGCGTCGTCTCCCGCTTCACCCACCGAGAAGGAGGTGGCCAGAACCTCACCGGCGATCAATTCGCGATGACGCTCCGCCCACTCCTTGCAGTCCTGCGGAACCTCGAGCACGACGTTGATCCGGTCCGAGACGTCGAAACCGGCAGCACGGCGCGCATCCTGCAACTGACGGATACGGTCCTTGGCCCATCCCTCGGCTTCGAGTTCCTCCGTCACAGCGGAATCGAGTACGACCAGTCCCGCACCGTCCGGCAGTGCTGCCGTCGAATCCGGCTCGGCCGCAACCAGTTTCTGCGTGTACTCCTCGGGCAGCAGTTCGATGCCCGCCGCAACCACGACGCCGTCCGCGTTCTCGGTCCAGTCGCCCGCCTTGACCGCCTTGATGACAGTCTGAACGGACTTGCCCAGACGCGGTCCTGCAGCACGCGCATTGACCGCGATCTCGAAGCGCCCGTGCACGTCGACGTCATCGGTCAGATCGACCTTCTTGACGTTGACCTCGTCGGCGATCAGTCCGAGGAACGGACGCAGACGCTCGGCATCCGGCGCCGCAACCGTGACCTCGGGCAGCGGAAGACGAACACGCAGATTCTGCGCCTTGCGCAGGCTCAGCACCGTGGAGCACACGGTCCGGACGTCGTCCATCGCCGCTACCAGCTCGGGGTTCGCGGGGAGCTCCGACGCCTCGGGCCAATCAGCCAGGTGAACCGAGCGCTCCCCGGTCAGCCCGCGCCAGATCACCTCGGACACCAGCGGCAACAGCGGCGCAGCGAGACGCGTCACGACCTCGAGCACGGTGTGCAGGGTGTCGATCGCGTCGCGATCCTCGTCCCAGAACCGCGAACGCGACCGTCGCACATACCAGTTGGTGAGTGCGTCACAGAACAACCGAAGCTCGTCGCACGCGCCGGCGATGTCGTTGACCTCGAGGGCCTCGGTGATCACGTCGCGGGTGGTAGCGAGCTTGGCCAGGATGTACTGATCGAGGATGTTCTCCGAATCGGTACGCCACACACCGGATTCCGGCGCGTACAACTGCAGGAAGCTCCAGGCGTTCCACAGCGGGAGCAATGCCTGACGCACACCTTCGCGGATGCCCTGCTCGGTCACGATGAGGTTTCCGCCGCGCAAGATCGGCGAAGACATCAGGAACCATCGCATGGCATCGCTGCCGTCGCGGTTGAACACCTCCTTCACGTCCGGGTAGTTGCCCTTGGACTTGCTCATCTTGAGTCCGTCGTCGCCGAGCACGATGCCGTGCGCAGCAACGGTTTTGAACGCCGGACGATCGAAGAGTGCGGTGGCCAGCACGTGCAGCGTGTAGAACCAGCCGCGAGTCTGCCCGTTGTACTCGACGATGAAATCGCCCGGGAAATGGCCCTCGAACCATTCACGGTTCTCGAATGGGTAGTGCACCTGCGCGTACGGCATCGAACCGGATTCGAACCAGCAGTCGAGCACCTCGGGAACGCGGCGCATCATCGACTTCCCGGTCGGGTCGTCGGGGTTCGGGCGGACCAGGTCGTCGATCATCGGGCGATGCAGATCGGTCGGACGCACACCGAAGTCTGCCTCCAACTGATCGAGCGATCCGTAGACGTCCGTACGCGGGTACTGCGGATCGTCCGACACCCACACCGGGATCGGGCTGCCCCAGTAGCGGTTTCGGCTGATGTTCCAGTCGCGTGCACCTTCGAGCCACTTGCCGAACTGGCCGTCACGGATGTGCTCGGGCACCCACGTGATGTCCTTGTTCAGCTCGACCATGCGATCGCGGAACTTGGTGACCGCGACGAACCACGAGGGAACCGCCATGTAGATGAGCGGCTGCCCACTGCGCCAACTGTGCGGGTACGAGTGCTCGATCGTCTCGTGCCGCAGCAGCTTTCCAGCGGCCTTGAGGTCCTTGATGATGACCGGGTTGGCGTCGAAGACCATCAAGCCCTCGTACGGCGGAACCATCGAGGTGAACTTTCCACCCGGATCGAGCGGCTGCACGACCTCGATACCGTTGGCCGTGGCGACATCCATATCCTCCTCACCGAAAGCCGGTGCGAGGTGGACGATTCCGGTTCCGGAATCGGTTGTCACGTAGTCGGCCGAAAGCACGACGTGCGCGTTCGGATGTCCGAGGAAGAAGTCGAACGGCGGTGTGTACGACAGTCCGACCAACTCGGCGCCCTTGTGACGGGAAACGACCTCGGGGTCCTCCCCCAGCTCACGTGCGTAATGAGCAACCCGTGCTTCCGCGAGCACGTACCGCTTTCCGTCCTCGCCGAGCACCTGGACGTAGTCGACCTCGGGATGAACCGCAGTGGCCAAGTTGGACGGCAGTGTCCACGGAGTCGTGGTCCAGATGATCGCGTTTGCGCCGTCCAATGGTGAACCCGGAGCGACCAGCGGCATGTCGACCGTGACTGCAGGATCCTGACGCATCTTGTACGCGTCGTCGAGACGAGTCTCCTGATTGGACAGCGGAGTCTGCTCGTACCAGCTGTAGGGCAGCACGCGGAAGCCCTGATAGATCAGGCCCTTGTCGTGCAGCTCCTTGAAGGCCCACATGACGGACTCCATGAAGTCGACGTCCAGGGTCTTGTAGTCGTTGTCGAAGTCGACCCAACGTGCCTGGCGGGTGACGTAGTCGCGCCACTCGTCGGTGTACTTGAGCACCGAGGCCTTGCAGTACTCGTTGAACTTGGCCAGACCCATGACTTCGATCTCGGCCTTGTCCTTGATGCCGAGTTGCTTCTCCGCTTCGAGTTCTGCGGGCAGTCCGTGGCAGTCCCAGCCGAAGCGTCGCTCGACCTTGCGTCCACGCATGGTCTGGAAGCGCGGCACCAGGTCCTTGACGTACCCCGTCAGCAGGTGACCGTAATGCGGCAAACCGTTTGCGAAGGGCGGTCCGTCGTAGAAAACGAACTCTTCGCTGCCGTCCCGATTGGAAACCGACGCACGGAAGGTGTCGTCGTCGTCCCACTGTTTCAGGACTTTCTGTTCCAGTTCGGGGAACTTGACTCCGGTGTCGGCGGGGACACCGTAGTCGACTTTGGGATACCCGTTACTCGCCATGGCGATCTCCTCGTGCCAGTCGGACTCGGCACGGGGACGACGTGGCGCTTGTGCGCCGACACCGCGGTACCACCCCGTTTGCACCCCGTAGATCCGCGCTTGGATCCCGAGGTGCCACTCGATCGAGCTGTGACGGGCTCACCCGTTCGGTTCTACTGAGTTCTGGGCGCCTGAAGCGACAAGAACCGTTCTTCCGAAAGCTCCCCGGTGATTGCCGGATCACAGCCTGGTATTCGTGTTGGACAGTCTAATACTCGTCCTGGACCTTGTCGGAACTCGCCCTAGGACTTGTCGGGGCCACCCGGCGACTCGCCATGATTTCTCTGATTGTCATCGTTGGCGGTGGCTGCATCGTCGATCGACGAATTCGAGGAACTCTCGACTCGACCGTAAGGCGACGACATTCCGCTGCCCGATGCCGGGTCATCCAACGAAGGAACCGCCTTCCTGCTGGTCAGCGCACTGACCAGCAGGAGGACGGCACCTGCTACACAAATCGCGATACATGCCCACGCCCAGATCAGCGACCCTGTGGTCAGGGCGACGATCAGGAGAGCGAAACCAACTCCCGCGAGAACCAACGTCACGACCAGCACGTATCAACCTTTGTCCGGTCCGATAGCTGAGCCGACGGGGCGCTCTCGGTCAGCTGTTTCCCTTGGCGAAGGACGGGCTGTAGGAATCCTGTCCACCGTCGACCGGAACGGCCGAGCCGCGCTGTTCGAGCTCTTCGAGCTGCGATTCCAGGTAGGACTTCAGGCGCACCCGGTACTCGCGTTCGAACGTCTTGAGCTGCTCGATACGGCCCTCGAGGACCGAACGCTGCTGGTTGATGGTCGCCATGATTTCGGTGTGCTTCTTCTCGGCGTCCGCCTTGAGAGCGTCTGCCTTCTCCTGAGCCTGGCGAAGCTGGGTCTCGGAGCGAGTCTGAGCGTCGGTGAGCATCGCCTCCGACTTGTTGCGCGCATCCGCGATCATGCCGTCAGCCTTGCTGCGAGCCTCGCTCATGAGCTGCTCGGAGTTGGTGCGGGCACTGCCGAGCAGCTGCTCGGACTCGGTCTTGGCATCGTTGGTGAGGCGATCCGCCATCTCCTGAGCCAGTCCGAGGACCTTTGCGGCCTGCATGTGGGTGTCGCCACTCTGCGGCGCTGCAACGGCAGCGGCGGCGGGAACCGGCGCTGCAACAGGTGCAGGCTTGGGCGGTTCGACGACCCGAGCGGGCTCCGGCTTGGGCTGCGCTGCGACGGGTGCTGCCTGCTGAGCAGGTGCCGGCGACTTCTTGGCAGCCGCGAGCTCCTGATCCAGCTCACCTACGCGCTGGCGCAGGTCCGCATTCTCTTCGATGAGCTGCGACAGCGCCTGCTCGACGAGGTCGAGGAATGCGTCGACCTCGTCCTCGTTGTAGCCACGCTTGCCGATAGGCGGCTTGCTGAACGCAACGTTGTGCACGTCAGCTGGAGTCAGTTGCGGCATGGAAGGATCCCTTCACGCGTCATTTGGCGGTCTAGCAAGCATTCAGTTGCAACACAGTCTACGTAGTGGCGAACCACTGGATGAGTTATGGCATCCATTCTGGCATACCACTCACTCGGACTGCGCTCAGCGAACAACCGACATCAGGATGATGACGATGAAAAGCAAGACCATGATGGATAGATCCAAGCGAACTCCACCGAGGTTGATCGGGGGGATCAACCTGCGGAGCAGTTTCACCGGAGGATCGGTGATCGTAAAAATGGTTTCGAGAATGACTGCGACCAATCCGGTCGGTCGCCAATCTCTGGCAAACGAACGAACGAACTCGACGATCACTCTGCCGATCAGCAACAGCCAGAAGACAACCAGCACCAGATAGATCACAGAGAGAAGCGCGTCCACACCCTCACTCTGCCTGACTTCTGCGGTGTGTCCAAAACAGACACACCGCAGCAATTCCGGAACCGGTCCGCATCGAGTCCGTCTTGTAACGGCCGGCGATGGGTCCGAATGCGGCGTCCGCCGAGGCGGGCCGCCGTTCGAATGTGCTCACGTCACCCCTGCTCAGGGGCCGGACTGCGGTCGAGACCATCATTTCTGGCTGTAGAAACCCGTCTCGGCGATCCGACGGCGCTCCTCGGCGGAAACGTCGATGTCGGCCGGTGAGAGAAGAAACACTTTGGTGGCTACCTTGTCGAAAGAACCACGCAATGCGAACGCCAGGCCGGCCGCGAAATCGACCAGACGCTTCGCGTCGGCGTTGCTCATGTCGACCAGATCCATGATGACGGGAGTGCCGTCCCGGAACCGCTCACCGATCGTGCGGGCCTCTGCGTAGCTCTGCGGACGCAGTGTCGTGATCTTGGCGAGCGGGCCGCCGTCGTCGACAACCGGCGCACGTCGCGCTTCGGGTCGCTCTGCGCGCGCGTCGACCGCGAGGTTGCCACGGCTTGCCGGGCGCGGCGCCATCGCCGGGCGGCTGCTGCGGCTGGGAACGGTGTCGACGCGGGGCCGGGAATCGTAGCGATCGAACTCCGCGTCCTCTTCGTCACGACGACTGGGCGCGTAGCTCGCCTTCGAGAAGGCAGGTTCGACGAACTCGCGGTCGTCGCGCTCGGCATAGCCGTCGTGACTACGACGGGGTGCGCGGCGAGCCTGATCGGGCTCCTCCACGTATTCGTCCTCGTAGTCATCGAGGGGAACCATGCCGAAGTAAGCCTTGAACTTATGCAGGTTGCTCATTGATCGACCTTCCTTGGCGCGGCGGAATCAATCCGACTGCGACCGGTCGCAGCGGTGTGGACGGGTTGGGCGATCACCTGAGCGATCACCTCGAGATTACTGGTCGTGAGCCGAGCAGTGCGGTTCCGACACGCACGCAGGTTGATCCGTGGCGCACTGCAGCCTCCAGATCGCCGGTCATACCGGCCGAGAGTTTGGTTGCCCGGGGATGCGATTCGAGGATCAAAAGATGTGCCCTGCGGAGGATTTCGAACTGCTCGTCCGGATCTGATCCAAGCGGCGGGACGGCCATCAGTCCCGCGAATTCGAGACCTTCGGCTGATTCGATCCGCTCGGCGAGAGGCGTTAGCTCGCCCGTCGGAACTCCGCCACGCGCGGGGTCTCCGTCGAGACTTACCTGGATGAGCGCCCGGAGCGGCTCCGTGCGCTCACCGTCCGACAAAGCACTCAGCGCAGCCCGATCGAGTGCATCGACCAGTCGCGCACTGTCCACCGAGTGAATTGCATAGGCCCACTTCGCTACCGACCGAGCTTTGTTGCGCTGCAACTGTCCGATCATGTGCCAGCGAACCGGATCATCGATCGCGCCCGTCTGTGCAGCGCCGTCGAAGTCCGCGACCTTCTCCACTGCTTCCTGCTCACGAGACTCACCGAATTCACGGCAACCCAGTTCGTACAGGATTCGAGCGTCGGACGCCGGAAAGAATTTGGTCACCGGCAGCAGTGCTACGTCGGAAACCTCGCGACCGGCGGCAAGGCAGGCGGCCGCCAATCGCGCCCTCACCGAGTCGAGTGCCGTCGATATTTCTGTCAGCCGCATTTCCGTCTCGCGCATTTCTGCCTAGACGGTTTCCTGCGCTGCGGGCGCTTCCATCCAGATCACTGCAGCTTGACGCCCGGTCAGAGATTCTCGGCGATGACTGAACAACGCGCGATCCTCGATCGTGCACCGCGGGTCCTCGGCGACACCGGACACACCCGCGGCGAGCAACTGCTTACGCAGTCCCGCACGCAGATCGAGCCCCGGCGTGCCCTTCTCGGTGCGAGTTGCGCTGCCCGGCAAGTGCTTTTCCACGTCCGCGCGCATCGCAGCGGGAACCTCGTACTGGCGTCCGCTCGCAGCCGGACCGAGGAAGGCGCCGATACGCGAAACGTCCGCGCCCTGACGCACCATCTCCGCGAGGACGCGCGGGACGATACCGATGCGGGCACCGATCCGTCCGGCATGAACGGCCGCGATCACACCGGCCTCCTCGTCGGAGAGCAGAACGGGAACACAATCTGCACTGAGGGTGGCTAGCGCCAGGCCGGGAACAGTGGTGACCAGAGCATCCGTCACCGGAATCACTTCGTCGGTCGGTTCCGTCACGACAGTGACGTTGCGCGAATGGATTTGTTCCATCCACACGAGATGGTCAGGCTCGACGCCTATTTCGCGTGCCAGACGTCGGCGATTCGCATCGACGGCTGCCGGATCGTCTCCGACGTGATCGCCCAGATTGAACGACTCGTACGGTGACGCGGAAACACCACCGGCTCGGCTGGTCACGACGCGGCGAATGCGGGTGCGGGTGGTCGACTTCTCGGTACTCAAGATAAGTGTGCTCACAAACGTCGAAAGTTGTCGTCCGGCTCAGACGTGTCCGGACATCCAGTCAAGAACAGGGTACCCAGAAATTCCGGGCACCCTGTTCTCGAAACTGTTTGTAGCCCTACGTCAGCGACGCATGAAGACCGGCACGTCGACGTCGTCGTCGCCCTCGTCTTCCTGGACCGGCGCATGGCGGGGGCCACCGATCGGAGGCAAGCTGCCCGAACCGGTGGTCTCGCGCGCTGCGGAAATCGGCTGCTCGCCAGCAGGTTCGGCGGCCACCGGCGACCGGCCGACCTCACCCGCGCGCCCGGCGCCGATAGCTCCACGTCCCTGCGCGGTCGACTCCACGGGACGACGAGCCGGAGCTCCTCCGTCGAATCCCGCAGCGATGACCGTCACACGAACCTCGTCACCGAGTGAATCGTCGATGACCGTTCCGAAGATGATGTTGGCGTCGATGTGGGCAGCTTCCTGCACCAGCGAAGCCGCCTCGTTGATCTCGAACAGGCCCAGATCGCTACCGCCGGCGATCGACAGAAGCACGCCGCGGGCGCCTTCCATCGAAGCTTCGAGGAGCGGGGAATTGATCGCGGATTCCGCCGCCTTGATCGCGCGTCCCTCACCCCGCGAGGAACCGATTCCCATCAACGCACTACCGGCACCGGACATGACACCCTTGACGTCCGCGAAGTCGACGTTGATCAGACCCGGAGTGGTGATGAGGTCGGTGATGCCCTGGACGCCGTTGAGGAGAACCTCGTCCGCGCTGCGGAACGCGTCCATCAGGCTGACGGCCGCGTCACCCAGCTGGAGCAGGCGATCGTTGGGAATGACGATCAGCGTGTCGCAGGACTCGCGGAGCGCCTGGATTCCGGTATCCGCCTGTCCCCCACGACGCTTGCCCTCGAAGGAGAACGGCCGAGTCACGACGCCGACGGTGAGTGCGCCCAGCTTCCGGGCGATGCTTGCCACGACAGGGGCACCACCGGTTCCGGTGCCACCACCCTCGCCTGCGGTCACGAACACCATGTCGGCGCCCTTGATGACCTCTTCGATCTCGTCCTTGTGATCTTCGGCTGCCTTGCGACCCACTTCCGGGTCGGCACCGGCGCCGAGGCCACGGGTCAATTCACGACCGACGTCGAGCTTGACGTCGGCGTCACTCATCAGAAGGGCTTGCGCGTCCGTGTTGACCGCGATGAACTCGACTCCCTTGAGTCCCTGTTCGATCATGCGGTTGACTGCGTTCACGCCGCCGCCGCCGATGCCGACGACCTTGATTACGGCGAGGTAGTTGTGCGGGGGCGTCATCGGCTCTCGCCTTCCGTGTCGTGTTTCACGCTGCTTGTCAGTGCTGCTGTCTTTTTACTGCTGCTGTATTTGTCACTGCTGGTGTTCGAGATAAACCCTAAACCTCAACCACAGGGTTAGAGTTATGTCAAGTATTCGATCTGAAACGAAACGCTATGCACCGTCGTCGCGTTCCGCCATTAGGCGCGCCGAGACACACCGAAGTATTTGCTGCGCACTGACGCACGGCTGCACCGGGCGCTATCGCACCGTCGGCAGATCAGGACTGGACACATCGTACGTCTGCCCCGGTTGGGTCAACAGCGGAAGCGTCACAGCAGCCTTACGATCCGAGTGCTCGACACCGCCCCAGTTTACGACGCGACCGTCGAGCAGAGTCAGCGTGACACTCGAAATCGACCGAGCGGCAACCTCTCCCACCTGAAATCTCAGATCCGGCGGCAACACCGACAACACCTCGAGCGCGGCAAGCGTCGGCTCGTCGTTCCACCCGGGCGTCGGTGTCACCAGACGCGGAACCCCGGGCGGCGGGACGCCCATCTCGAAGTCGACGCCCTTCTCGTCCAGCAGGTGTGCACCCTCAGGTGAGTCGACGAAGACGACCGGTACCCGTTCGGTGACGGTGACGCGGATAGTCGACGGATACATCCGCTGCACACGAGCCGAGGCCACCTTCGGAATCGTCGCCACACGTGCGGCGGCGGCGCCGGTGTCTACCCGCATCAACGGCTGACCGGTCGGTACGGCCAGGAGCGAAAGGATCTGTTCCTCACTGACGGTCGTCGCACCGAGAACTTCGGTGCCCCGGACCGAGAGCACCGGAGACAACCAAGCCGTCAACGCAATTCCCACCACCAGCACGATTGCCAGCGGTGCCACGATCAGCGGTCGCTTGAACCACTTACGAGTCGGTGTGGGTTCGGGAGCCGGCTCCGTCGACCGCGTCGAGTATCGCGATTCGGTGCGAGTACTGCGCCGACGCGTACTGGTGGCTTGTCTGGCTCGAGGATCTCGACGCCCGCGCCGACTTCGTGCGTCGGGTGTCATCGCGGCGCGGGATGCGGCGCCGAACGCAAAGCATCGAGGATCTGTTTGCCGAGCATGGTCACGTCACCGGCACCCATCGTGATGACGATGTCGCCGGGGTGAGCCAACGCCGCCACCTGCTTCGGCGCCTGTGACAGATCCGGTTGATAGTGAACAGGTTTCGTGACCGACTGAGCGACCAGCGCACCACTGACGCCCGGCGTCGGCTCTTCGCGAGCGCCGTAGACATCGAGAACGACAACCTCGTCGGCCAAGTCCAGCGCCTGCGCGAACTCCTCGGCAAACGCGGCGGTGCGTGAATAGAGATGAGGTTGGAAGACCACGATCACGCGTCCGGCTGCCGAATTGGTCGACGACGAATCGTCCTCCGGTCGAACCAGATCCGCCGCCGCGCCGAGAACCGCACGAACTTCGGTCGGATGGTGGGCGTAGTCGTCGAACACCCGGACACCACGCTCGCGGCCGGTGAACTGGAACCGGCGGTGTACGCCACCGAATCCGGCGAGCCCCTCGACGATCTCCTCCGTCTCGGCGCCGGCGTCACGGGCAGCCAGTAGAGCCGCAAGTGCGTTGAGCGCCATGTGACGACCCGGCACTGCCATCCGCACGGTTCGCGCGGCGCTCTCGCCCGCCAGGTGGAACTGCAGGACTCCCCCGACGTCGTGCGCATGGAAGCCCAGTAGTCGGACTCCGACCTCGACACCGTCGACAGGCTCGAAGGCGGTGCCCGCCTCCACTTCCTGCGCGTCTGCCGATCCGTAACCGAGTACCCGGATGTCCGAACGGCCCGAGGCCACGATTCGCTTCGCGAGATCCGCCGATCCCGGGTCGTCGAGGCAAGCAATCAAGAGCCCACCCGGACGCAACTTGTCGACAAAATCGTCGAACACCTTCACATACGCTTCGACGCTGCCGAAATAGTCGAGGTGATCGGCCTCGATGTTGGTCACGACGATCACGTTGGGGTCGTACTGGAGCAGCGACCCGTCACTCTCGTCCGCCTCGGCGACAAAGACGTCACCGCTGCCGTGATGGGCATTCGTTCCCGCTTCGTTGAGTTCGCCGCCAACGGCGAACGAAGGGTCGAAACCACAGTGCTGCAGGGCGACCACGAGCATCGAGGTCGTCGACGTCTTGCCGTGTGTACCCGAAACCAGGAACGTGCGATTGCCCTGCATCAGTGATGCAAGGACAGCCGGCCGAAGAATCACCGGGATTCCGCGGCGAGCGGCCTCGACGAGTTCCGGGTTGTCCTTCGGGATAGCCGCGTGCGTCGTGACGACGACGGTCGGACCACCCGGCAGCAGGTCGAGAGCATCGGCGTCGTGGCCGATCCGGACCTGTGCCCCGCGTGCACGAAGCGCCAGGACTCCTCGGCTCTCCTTGGCGTCCGAACCCGAGACAAGACCCCCGCGGGAAAGCAGAATTCGAGCGATGCCGGACATACCGGCACCGCCGATTCCGACCATGTGTACTCGCTCGAGGTGGGCGGGCAGCGCGGTCATCGGTTTCCCCTTGCGTTTTCCTGGACGGCGTTTTCCTTTGCCGCGATGTCGAGCACGATCCGTGCGATCTCGGTTGCCGCGGTGCGGTGCCCGACGTTGGCAGCACCACTGCTCATCTTGTCGAGGCGCGCGCTGTCGCTCAGCATCGGGACGACGGTACCGGCGACGAACGTCGGCGTGAGCTCGTTGTCGGAGACGATGATCGCACCGCCCGCTGCGACAACGGGTTTCGCGTTGAGTTCCTGCTCACCATTGCCGTGCGGCAACGGAACGTAGACGGCCGGTAGTCCGACCGCCGAGACCTCGGCGACCGTCATCGCGCCCGAACGACAGATCGTCGCGTCGGCTGCGGCATACGCGAGATCCATCCGCGAAAGATAAGGAACAGCCACATACGGTGCCGTCTCCGAGTACTGCGTGACCTCGAGGGAGTTCTTGGGTCCGTGTGCGTGAAGGACCGAGATCCCGGCCTTCGCCAGTTCTTCCGCTGCTCCGGACACCGCGTCGTTGAGCGACTTCGCGCCTTGCGATCCGCCGAAGACGAGCAGAACGGGACCGTCCTGAGGCAGTCCGAAGTACTCGCGAGCTTGCGAGCGGAGTCCCGCTCGATCGAAATTGGCGATCGACGCGCGAACCGGGATGCCAACGATCTCGGCGTCCTGATCGCCGCGGTTCTTCACTCCGGAACCCGGAACAGCGGCAAGCACCCGCGTCGCCAGGCGAGCACCGATCTTGTTCGCGATACCGGCACTGGCGTTCGCCTCGTGGATGACGATCGGAATCTTGCGCCGGCGCCGAAGAACACCACCACGTGCGGCAAGATACGCCGGAAGCGCGACGTAACCACCGAAACCGACGATCACGTCGGCGTCGACGGAATCGAGTACCTCGCGGGTCTTGCGCACCGAGGCGAGGATGCGTGTCGGCAGTTTGACGAGATCCATCGTGGGCTTACGAGGAAGCGGAACCGGGGGAATGAGCTCGAGCGTGTACCCGCGAGCCGGCACCAAGGTGGTTTCGAGACCACGCGCCGTCCCGAGCGCAGTGATTCTGGTGTCGGGCGCAGCGGCCTTGACCGCGTCCGCGACAGCAAGTGCGGGTTCGATGTGACCAGCCGTGCCTCCCCCCGCCACCACTACCGACAGAGCCGATTTGTTGCCGCTCACCTACGAATTCCTCGCTCTCGAACTTCTCGTGGATCTTGTGCCCTACGTGTCGGCGCCTGCCGACGCTGACCATTCTGCCCTCCCGCGGTGCGCTTCCGTGACCCAGCGGCCGCACCTCGGTTGGAATCCGAGGAAGGGCGAGCACCTTGATCTGCCCGCTTGCGTCGATCGCCCGTCTCGATCGCGCGCCGGCCGTCGCGTCCGCGTGCCGGTTCGATCTGCCGTGCGGGCTTCGGTCGACGGATCGGCCGGCCCCCTGACGGCGGGTGGTACAGCACGGGCTTCGGCAGTCTGAGCAACTTCGAGATCTTGCCGTCCTGCCCGGAGTTCAGAGCGGCAACTGCTTCGGGCTCGTGGCGCGCTGCATTGGCGATGACACCGAACATGAACAACGTGATCGCCAAGGACGAACCGCCGGCGGAGACCAAGGGCAACTGGAGTCCGGTCACCGGCAGCAGTCCGATGACGTAACCGATGTTGATCATTGCCTGGCCGACGATCCAGGTAGTTGCAGTGGCCGACAGGAGCCGCCAGAACGGATCGATGCTGCGGGCTGCGATCCGCAATCCCGTGTAGACGAATACAGCGAACAAACCGATCACCACTGCGCAGCCGACAAATCCCAACTCTTCGCCGATGATCGCGAAGATGAAGTCGTTGTGCGCGTTGGGTAGGTAGTTCCACTTGGCGACGCTCTGACCGAGTCCGCGTCCGAAAACGCCCCCGTCGGCGAGCGAATACAAAGCCTGCTTGGCCTGATAGTTGTTGCCCTGCAGGTCGTCGCTCTTGTTGAAGAAGGCTTGAACTCGATCGGAACGATAACCGGCCGTCATCGCCAGCACGCCCGCCACGACGACGCCCGTCACCGCGATCGAGCCGAAGAGCTTCAGTGGCAGCCCACCGAACCACAGCAGGGCCCCGACGATGATTCCCAATGCGATGGTCGTACTGAGGTTCGGTTGCGCGACGACCAGCGCGAAGACCAGCATTGCTGCGGGCACGAGCGGAATCAGGATCGACTTCACGGATCGGTCGTCCGGCCGCCGCGAAGCCAACAGATGGGCGCCCCAGATCGCCAACGCGACCTTCATGATTTCCGAGGGCTGCACCGAGAACCCGCCGACGTTGAACCAGCGACGCGCGCCCTGCGCTTCTGTGCCGATTCCCGGAATCAGGACGAGTACCAGCATGATCAGCACGACGACGAACAGCGGAAACGAATACTGCCGGAGCACTCTCGCCGGGATCCGCAGCGCGACGTAGAAGAGCACCGCCCCGAGAATCGCGAAAATCAGCTGCTGGGTGAACAACGAATATGCCGAGCCACCGGACACGTACTGCTCGACGCTCGACGCCGACAGAACCATCACGAGCCCCAAGACAGTCAACATCGTGGCAATCGTCACCACCAGGTGGAACGACGCCAACGGCCGCGCCAACCAGGCACCGATTCGGGTCTTGGGACCCTTGGTCATCGCAAGTTCCCGGCTTGGCCAGGCGAATCCGTGAACGGATCGGGTAATGCGGCTACGGCGGCGGCGAAGCTGTCACCACGATGTCCGTAGCTGGCGAACATGTCCAAGGACGCGGCGGCCGGTGCGAGTACAACTGCATCACCGGGGGACGCCAACTCGGCAGCTTCGACTACCACTGCGGCCATGACGGCATCCGCGTCGGCACCCGACGGCAGCCGGATGGTGAGAGTCGAGTTGCTGCTGTTTTCGCTCACCACTGCATCGTCCCCCGACATCACGTGCACCACGGGAACATCGGGCGCGTGTCGCGCGAGCGCGTCCTCGATCACACCAGCGTCACGCCCGAGGAGGACAGCGCCGGAGAGTCGAGGGCCGACTTCGCTCACCAATTGGTCGACGCTGGCTCCCTTGAGCAGACCGCCTGCAACCCAGACGACGCGATCGTGCGCGAGTAACGACGGCCTGGCTGCGTGCGGATTGGTGGCCTTGGAATCGTCGATGTACACAACGGACCCGACACGGCCGACCAGCGCCCCTCGGTGTGGGCCGACCTTGTGTGCGGCCAGACCGCTTTCGATTACATCTGCCTCGAATCCGAGTGCCCGCGCCAAGGCGGCGGCGGCCAGCGCGTCCATGACGCCTGCCGGGCCGGCGGGATCTATCGACGCTGCTTCGGCCAAGCGGACGTGATCGCCGAATGCGTTGTCCACGAGGTGTCCCGCTTCGACACCCAGTTCTCCTTCGCCCGGTTCACCCAATCTGAACCCGGTGACAATGTCTGCAGTTGCGCGAGTTCCCAGTTCGGAAGCGATCGCGTCATCGAGGCCGACCACCGCGACCTTTCCGCTCAGCGCCCGCGACTTGGCCTCGGCGTACGCGCTCATTCCGCCGTGCCAGTCGAGGTGATCCTCGGCGACGTTGAGGACCACGCCGGCATCCGGACGCACCGAAGGCGCCCAGTGCAATTGGAAGGACGACAGTTCGACAGCGAGGTACTCCACGCGCGGCGACGTCTCGGCGAGTGCGTCGAGTATCGGCAGCCCGATGTTTCCGCAGGCTCGGCCGACAACTCCGGCGGCGTCGAGAATCGAGGCCAGCATCGACGTCGTCGTGGTCTTTCCGTTCGTCCCCGTCACGACGAGCCATTTACGGGGTGTGCCGAAGTGCCCGCTGTGGTCGACGCGCCAGGAGAACTCGACGTCTCCCCAGATGGGAATCCCGTGACCGGCGGCGGCTGCAAGGATCGGTGCATCCGGCCGAAAGCCGGGACTGGTGACTACGAGCCCGTACTCGGTGATCGAATCCGGAGCATCCTCGATCGAGGTGGTGGTCACCATGCCCGCGCCGAGCTCCGCGCAGCGCTCCGCGAAGTCCAAGGTCGAATCGGCAACCGTCACGACAGCACCGAGGGCGACGAGAGGTTCGATGGTCGCTTGACCGGACACCCGCCCACCGGCGACCAGCACTCGCGTACCGCGGAGCCAGGACAGGTCGTTCTCGGAATCCGCTGAGCTGGTCATGGTTTTCAGCCTCCGAGCGCTGCGAGGTATTCGCTGTAGAAGAGTGCCAATCCGATAGCCGACGCAATAGCCGCCAGCAACCAGAATCTGATGATGACCGTGGTTTCAGCCCACCCGGCGAGTTCGAAGTGGTGATGGAACGGCGCCATTCGGAAGACCCGCCGTCGGCTGGACCGGAACACCGCTACCTGGATCACCACCGACGCGGCCTCCGCGACGAACAGTGCACCGATGACCACCATCAACAGTTCCGTGCTGGTGGTGATCGACAATCCGGCGAGCATGCCGCCGAGGGCAAGAGAACCGGTGTCGCCCATGAAGATCTTGGCGGGTGCGGCATTCCACCAGAGGAAACCGATGCACGCGCCCGCGCCTGCCGCGCAGAGCACCGCGAGGTCGAGCGGGTCTCGGACGTCGTAGCAACCCTTACCGGGATTCGTCTCGCACGAGTAGCGGAACTGCCAGAACGTGATGATGACGTAGGCGCCGAGAACGAAACTCATCGCTCCGGCGGCCAATCCGTCGAGGCCGTCGGTCAGGTTGACGGCATTGGACCAGGCGCTGACCAGTAGGTAGCAGAAGGCGATGAAGACCACGGAACCGAGTGAGACGGTGGCGATGTCGCGGACGTACGACAGATGAACACTGCCCGGAGTCAGCCCGTCGTCACCGCGGAACTGAAGGGCCAAAATTCCGAAGGCAATGGCAGCGACGAACTGGCCGACCAGCTTCGCTGTCTTGTTCAGTCCCAGATTGCGCTGCTTGCGGATCTTGATGAAGTCGTCGAGGAAACCGACTCCACCGAGCGCGGTGGTCAGACCGAGAACGAGTAGGCCGGACGCCGATGGCCCCTCCGCGTTGTCCATGCCGAGACCGATGAGGTGTGAGCCGAGATAGCCGGCCCAGATTCCGGTCAGGATCGCGACGCCGCCCATTGTCGGCGTGCCGCGCTTGGCCTGGTGACTGGCTGGACCTTCGGTTCGGATCTCCTGCCCGAAACCTTGTTTCGAGAACGCCTTGATCAGGATCGGCGTGAGCATGATGGAGACCGCCAGCGCGATGCCTGCGGCGAGAAGAATCTGGATCACTGCGAATCCCCGCCGTTCTCGCCGTCGGTGTTCTCGCTGTCGGTGTTGGGCGTTGCAGCCAGTATCGCTTCGGCGACCGTCCACAGTTCCACCGACTTGGACGCCTTCACCAGGACGAGATCGCCCGGTTCGAGTTCCGCTTCGAGAATGGCGATTGCCGCAGCTGCGTCAGGCACGACGACGGACTCGTCACCCCACGACCCCTCCATCACTGCTCCTTGATGCATCGCACGCGAGGTGCGGCCCGTCCCGACGACGATCAACTTGCTGACATCGAGTCTGACGGCAAGGCGACCGATCGCGTCGTGCTCGACAACTGATTCCGGTCCGAGCTCACCCATCTCTCCGAGCACAGCCCAGCTACGGCGACCGAAGTGCCGATCCGATCGCGCCATGGACACCAACGCTTTGAGCGCAGCGCGCATGGAATCGGGATTGGCGTTGTAACTGTCGTTGACGACGGTGACGCCGTCGGCGCGCTCGGTGACTTCCATCCGCCTCGCGGACGCTGCCTTCGTGCCCTCGAGGACACGTGCGATGTCTGCAACCGCGAGGCCGTTCTCGAGTGCGACGGCCGCCGCGGCCAGGGCGTTGCTCACGTGGTGTTCGCCGTGAACGGCCAGGCGAATACGTGCAGAACCCTGTGAACAGTTCAGTGTGAAGGAAGCCCTGGCCTGGTCGTCGACAACCACGTCGGTCGCCCGAACGTCGCAGTCTTCCGACTGGCCGACGAATACGATCCGGGCCTTGGTTCGACTCGCCATTGCGGCGACCATGCGGTCGTCGGCGTTGAGGACCGCAACTCCACCGTCGGCTGCCGACGGGAGTGCTTCCACCAGTTCACCTTTGGCGACCGCGATCGCTTCACGCGAACCGAACTCACCGAGATGGGCAGTGCCCACATTGAGAACTACGCCGATCTTCGGCGGCGCGATCTTCGTCAGTTCGCCGACATGACCGACCCCACGGGCCGACATCTCGAGAACGAGGAAGCGGGTCCTCTCGTCGGCGCGGAGCACTGTCCACGGCAGACCTAATTCGTTGTTGAACGACCCGGGGGGCGCAACCACCTCGCCGCACTCGCGCAGCAGCGCTGCTATCAGATCCTTGGTCGAGGTCTTGCCGGCAGAACCAGTGACACCGACCAGCGTCAGTCCACCATCGGTCGGTGCGCCGTTAGTTGCCAGTTCGTCGACGACTGCTCGGGCCAGAAGGCCGAGGGCATGCAGGACCGCGGCTCCGGACCCGTCGGTGTCGTGTTCGAGCAGCATCACTGCACTGGGACCGTCGTTCGGCACCGATGGAACGACGATTGCCGGAACTCCGACCGGCCGCGCCGCGAGCACCGCCACAGCGCCCGCTGCCACCGCCGCTTCCGCGTGATCATGACCGTCGACACGCGCTCCGGGTAGGGCGAGGAAGAGCCCACCTGGAGCTACTTTGCGCGAATCGAATTCGACGGTTCCAGTCACCTGCGTCGACGAATCGTCGACGTCGTGCAGGGTTCCTCCGACGATCTCGGCGATCCGAGAGAGCGTCATCGGGATCATTGCTTGCCTCCATGTGCTGTGTTGATCGCGAATCGGCCGATCATTTCGCCCAACACCTCGCGGTCGTCGAACGGGTGTTTGACCCCGTCGATTTCTTGACCTACTTCGTGGCCTTTGCCTGCCACCAGGACGACATCTCCTGGCTGTGCCCACCGGACTGCTTGCTCGATCGCGGTGGCCCGGTCCCCCACTTCGCGAACCTCGCCGCGTTCGGATTCGGGCACGTCCATGGCGCCTTGCATCACCGAAGCGCGAATCTTCGCCGGATCCTCGGTGCGTGGGTTGTCGTCGGTGACGATCAGCAGGTCTGCGCCTCGCGCACCCGCTTCACCCATGAGTGCCCGTTTGCCGGCGTCGCGGTCACCGCCCGCACCGACCACCACGGCCACTCGGCCGGGAACCTGGTTGCGCAACGTGGCGATCACGGCTTCGAGCGCTGCCGGCTTGTGGGCGTAGTCGACCACGGCGAGAAAGCTCTGCCCCCGGTCGATCCGCTGAACTCGCCCCGGGACGTCCACGGTCCCGAGCGCTCGAACAGCCGCGTCCGGGTCGAGTCCCGCAGCAAAACTGACGGTCAACGCCAGCGCAGCGTTGGCCACGTTGTATCGCCCGGGGAGACGAAGTGAGACTGGCCACGACTGTCCGTCCGGCCCGACCAACTCGAAGGTCTGGGAGCCGTCCTCGGCAACCTCGACTGCGCCGACCGTCCACTCGGCCTCGGCCGTCGAGGTCGAGACCGTGGTCACCGCGTCGCTCTCGTCGGTCGCGGCCAACTCGGCCATCCGTCGACCCCACACGTCGTCGACGCAGACGACGGCATGCTCGGCTCGCACCGTCGACTCAGGATCGAACAACCGAGCCTTGGCCTGGAAGTACTCCTCGAAGTCCCGATGGAAATCCAGGTGGTCCTGCGAAAGATTGGTGAACGCGCCGATGTCGAAGCGGATGCCGTCGACGCGTCCGAGAGCAAGAGCGTGACTGGAGACCTCCATGACGACGGTATCGATCCCCTGCTCTGCCATCACGGCGAACAGAGCATGCAGTTGCGGAGCTTCCGGCGTGGTCAGAGCGCTGGGCACCCGGCGGCCGTCGATTCGAGTCTCGATGGTCCCGACCAGGCCGGGCTTGCGGCCGGCTCCGGCAATCGCAGCTTCGAGCAAGTACGACGTCGTGGTCTTGCCCGATGTACCGGTAATGCCGACGACCTGCATCTTCTCCGAGGGCCGGCCGTAGATTTCCGCGGAGATCTCACCGAGCACATCCCGCGGGTTCGGATGAACGAGAACTGGGACGGACCGGTCAGGCGCCTTGTCCGCGGCCTCGATCAGTTCGAGGCCGGCCTCGTCGGTCAAGATCGCGGTCGCACCACGCCCCAGAGCGTCGACGGCGAACTGAGCGCCATGGGTCCGTGCACCGGGCAGAGCGGCGAAGAGGTCATCGGTCACGATTCCCTGCGCACGCAGGTCGACGCCCTTGACGACGACCTCCGAGGACTGTGATCCCGGTTGCCCCACCCATTCGAGGCGAGCCCCGGACAGTTCGGAGAGCGCCGTGATCGCGGTAGCAACCGGTTGTGTCGGACGCGTCCCGGGAGCGCCGTCCGAGTTCGACGATTGCAAACGATTCGGCACTGTCACTCGACTCCTGGCAATTGTCGTTGTTCTATCGCGGTCGTTGTCTATGGCGGTCGTTGTCTATGGCGGTCGCAACGCAAGCAAAGTTCGGCGCACTGCGATGAATGAGGTTACTGCGACGTTTGAGATTACCGTGTCCGGGATTCACCCGAAGACCGTGTCGAAACCGACACACCGCAATCAGTCCGCCTGCAACACCAACTTGCGACCGGGGTCCGGCGACATCGGGACACTGTCACGCTGGAGCATCCACGACGCGATGTTGTGGAACAACGGTGCCGCCGACTGACCGCCGCCGCCGTCCACGCCGCGAACCGGTGCGTCGAGCATGATTCCGATCACGAATCGAGGATTGTCCGCAGGCGCGATTCCCGCGAAGGTGATCCAGTAGTTGGAGTTGGAGTAGCACTTGCACGCGGGATCCACCTGCTGCGCGGTCCCGGTCTTTCCACTGACCTGGTATCCCTCGACGCCCGCGGCAACACCGGTTCCTCGTTGGTTGCCGGTGTCTTCCTGAGTGACCGACCGGAACATGTCCCGAACAGTCGCCGCTGTCTGGGCGCTGACCACCTCGACGCCCTCGGGCTGCGGCGTCTCGGTCCGCGTGCCGGAAGAGTCGACAGTCGACTTCACGATCCGCGGAGGAATTCGCACGCCGTCGTTGGCAATGGCCTGGTACATCCCGGTCATCTGCAGGGTTGTCATCGAGAGACCCTGCCCGATCGGCAGGTTCGCGAAGGTTCCGCCGGACCACTGGTCGCGACTTGGAACGCTGCCCGCGCTCTCGCCGGGAAGTCCGACGTCGGTGCGTTGTCCGAGGCCGAACCTGTTCAGCATGTCTGCGTAGCGATCCTCGCCCACTCGCTGAGCGAGCATCAAGGTGCCGACGTTCGAGGACTTTCCGAATACACCGGTAGAGGTGTACGGGGCCACACCGTGATCCCACGCGTCCTTGACTGTGGCACCGGACATCGTGATGCTGCCCGGGACCTGCAGAACTTCGTCCGGAGTTGTCTTACCGTCCTCGATGGCCGCTGCTGCGGTGACGATCTTGTTCACCGATCCGGGCTCGAACGGCGTACTGACCGACGGATTGCCCATTTCGGCTGTCGGCGCGTTCTTGTCGATGCCGATTGCGGGGTTGAAGGTGCTGTCGTTGGACATGGCCAACACCTGTCCCGTCTTGGAGTCCATGACCACAACCGAAGCGTTCTTTGCGCCCGACTTGTCCTTGGCGATCTGGACCTGCTGCTGAACGTAGAACTGGAGGTCCGAATCGATGGTCAGCTCGACACCCGAACCGTTGACTGCCGGTTGCTTGTCACGCCAGCTGCCGGGGATCACAGCGCCGTCGGAACCGCGGTCGTACGTTTCGGATCCATCGGTTCCGGCGAGCGTGGAGTCCATCGAATCTTCGAGACCGAGCAAACCGTGCCCGTCCCAGCCGGTCGCGCCGACGAGATTCGCGGCCAGAGAGCCACCGGGGTACTCGCGGATGTCCTGACGCTCGAGGCCGACCTCCCGGAACTTGTCCGAGATCTCGGCAGCAACCGCCGGATCCACGCTGCGCGCGAGGTACGTGAAAGTCTCGTTGCTGTTCATCTTCTGAAGCAGATCTTTTTCCGGAACGGTATCGCCGAGCTTGGCGTGGATTCCGGCGGCGATCTCGGCGAGGCGATCGCTCACTTCCGACGCTTGCTTGTCACCCTCGGCGCCCTGCTCGATGCTCTTGGCGCGCGCTTCCTCGAGTTCCTTGCGTACCCGCACCGGCTGGAAAGTCAGCGCCTTGGCTTCCATGGTGAAGGCGAGGGGGTTTCCGTTGCGATCGGTTATCGAGCCACGTACAGCCGGATCGACCTGCGTCGTGGTTCGTTGATTGGCAGATTCCGCAGCCAGACTCGGCGCGTCGATTCCCTGAATCCACAAGAGCTGCAATGCCGCAACGGCGAGCGCACCACACATGGTGATACGACCGACTCGCTGACGAAACGGAAATGAGGCGGTGGCCGAGCGGCGCGGACGCCGACCGGGGTTGTTACGGGAGTTCTGACTCACCGACGTTCCTCAGGCGGAGCAGGCACCGCCGTCGTGGTGGCGGGTGCTGTCGTCGTGGGGATCACAGGAACCAATTGTTCACTCTGCGCGAGGTTTCGCGTGTTATTCGGAACGCTCGGCGTGGCTCCGGGAGCAACCGGCGTTGTGGTGCGCGGGGGTGTCGCAGTCGGTGCGGGCACCGATGTGGGCGCATCGAGCGGCGGCATAGCTCCGGCAGTCGCGGGAGTCGGCGTTCCGACGACCTCGACCGAACCGTCCGGATGAACTACCAGTCGTGCAGGGTCCTTGGCGGGGACCATGCCGAGAGCGCTTGCCTGATTTGCCAACTCCGGAGCCGAGTTACGCGACTGGAAGTCACGTTCGAGCGCTGCTTTCTGCTCGACCAAAGACTGGTTGTATGCACGTGCATCACTGAGTTGGTACGAATCCTCGGCAGCGCGAGTGGTCAGCAGCAGAGTCACCGCGAGACCGATGGACAGAAGTCCGATGACGGAGGCCACGAACGGCACTCTCCCCTTGAGCATCGCCCGAGGAGAGATAGACGGGCCGGCAGCAGCGACAGTTCCGGTCCGGCCTGCCGCCCGTGCGGTGCGCTTGTCGTATGCACGTTGCGCTGCACCGGATTTGCCCTGACGACTCATGCCCGCCTCCTGGAAATGCGTTCTGCGGCACGCAAACGCACCGGAGCTGATCGTGGGTTCTCTTCGATTTCCTGCTCTGACGCACGTTCTGCGCCACGGGTGAGAATGCGGAACTCCGGTCCCATACCCGGCAACTCGACCGGTAGTCCTTCAGGACTGGTGGACTTCGAGCGGGGAACCAACTCCGCCTTCACAACTCGATCCTCGAGCGACTGGTAGGACATGAACACCACTCGCCCACCGACTGCCAGTGCGTCGAGCCCGGCAGGAACGGCTGCACGAAGCGAATCCAACTCGGCATTGACTTCGATCCGCAGCGCTTGGAAGGTGCGCTTGGCCGGGTGTCCCCCCGTACGCCGCGTGGCTGCCGGGATTGTTCGGTACAGCAATTCGACCAGAGCTGCACTGGTGGTGAAGGGTTCACGCTCACGCTGCCGAAGGATCTCGGACGCAATCTTTCCCGCGAACCGTTCTTCGCCGTACGTGCTCAGAATGCGAGCAAGGTCGCCGTGACTGTAGGTGTTCAGGACCTCTGCCGCGGTCAGCCCGACCGTCTGATCCATCCGCATGTCGAGAGGAGCGTCGATCGAGTACGCAAAACCTCGGTCGGCTTCGTCCAACTGCATCGACGACACACCCAGATCGAAAAGGATCGCGTGAACCGACTCCGTCGACGGCAGACCTGCCTGTTCGAGCGCGTCCTCGATCCCGTCGTACGTGGTGTGCACGAACGTCGTTCGGTCCGCGAATGGCGCCAGACGCTCGGAAGCGATCCGGAGTGCGTTGGTGTCGCGATCGAGACCGATGAGGTGAAGGCCCGGGTACTTGCCCAGGAAGAATTCGGAGTGGCCACCGAGCCCCAACGTCGCATCGATCATGTATGCGCCCGCTCCACCGTCACCGACGGCGGTGATGGCAGGGCCGAGAAGATCGTCGGCGCGGTGCAGAAGTACAGGGACGTGCGCGAAGCCATCGGCATCCGAGGGTTCGTTCACCTCGTGATCCACCATGATTGCTCCGGCTCCTACTTTCATGATTTCCGATGACTTTTCGAAAAGGTGCTGACTTTCCGAGAAGGCGATGACTGTTCGAGAAGGCGAATGCTTCGAGGTCCCTGCCCGAAGGAGAACCTGGCGCTGGGGAAGTGCGTCAGGGTCTTTCCGGGCAGAGGCCTCGCGGCATTCGCCGGGGGCTCTTCGCCTAGACGATCTCGCTGAGAGATTCGCCTGTTGCCTGCGAATAGTCCTCTTCGTTGTCTCCGAGATACCTCTCCCAGGCTGCTAGATCCCAGATCTCGAGGTAATCGACGGAGCCGGTCACTACGCATTCCTTGGACAGGTTTGCGTAACGCCGATGATCAGCCGAGAGGGTGATTCGCCCCTGGGCATCGGCGTGCTGTTCATCTGTGCCGGCGGCCAGAGCACGGACATACGCCCGAGCTGCCGGATCATTGCGTGGAGCTGCCGCTGCCTTTCGAGCAAGCTTGACGAACTCGTCCCGGGGGTAGATGGCGAGGCTGTGATCCTGACTCTTGGTGATCATCAATCCTCCTGCCAGTTCGTCTCGGAACTTTGCCGGCAACGTGAGCCGACCTTTGTCGTCGAGCTTCGGCGTGAAGGTACCGAGGAACACTCGACACCTCCTGCGAGCTTGCGCTGAAACCCTCCCTATCGAGCGGATCGTGCTTCAGCTCTCCGCCCGAACCCACAGTACCCCACTTTCCCCCACAAACAAGGAGCACATGGTCCCTATTCAGCATCATTTGCTGATAAATAGCAGGTCAGCGCAGGTGGGGAGACGTGGGGGAAATTTGTAACCGTGTCCCGGCCCACACCGCCGTCAGATCGACCCTTTACGCCACGATCTGTTGCTCCCCCACACAAAATCGCAGTACAAGCGCGGTTTTCGAATAGACGTGAGCGGGACGAGGTCTGGTCGTGCGTTGCAGTTCGACCAGGGTGGAGGAAAGTGGAGGGCCGAGTGGAGCGAAGTGGAGGAAGCCCGCGGGCATGCCCTGAGGCAGCAGGAGTGGCGAGTGATTCGCTCGCACGTCACTGATTCACTCGATGGATTGCCGGCGCACACGTACAACACCCACAGCAACGGCGTGTGGCGGTCGGCAACCTTGGTTGCCGACCGCCACACGTGTGGTCGTCCGTGCCCTGAAGAGGGCGTCACGTCCGAACTGCATCACTCTCGAAGTACGCCCGAAGAAGGGCGGGAGAGCTAGTCCTGCTCGAACCTGCGTTTGAATCGATCTTCCATCCGCGACGAGAATCCACCGCCGGACTTCCGGCCGCGTCCCCGCCCGGATCCGCCGGCACTACCCCTACCCGGCGGACCGGAGGGATGATTGCCACCTTCGGAAGCGGAGTCGGCGGCCGGCGCAGACTTACGTCCACCACCCCAGAGGAACAACACCCCTGCGCCGAACATGAACAAGAAACCGAACAGGCTGATGATCGGAAAACCGCCCGGCTTGAGCGGGAGTGCAACCCCCGCGATCAGCAGGACCAGACCCAGCACGAATAGAGCCGCTGCTTGGAACCGCCGTCTACTCGACGGCGCCCGCATACGGCCGCCCCTCACATTGGAGGCGAACTTGGGGTCTTCGGCATAGAGAGCGCTCTCGATCTGATCGAGCATGCGCTGCTCGTGCTCGGAGAGTGGCACGGTACCTCCCCCGGCACTGGAAGTTTGGCAACCACCCCACGGTGTGAGGCGGCGGGTAATCAAGTTGGACGATTACCTGTTTTCATAATACGAGCAGTTTAGGTCTCGGACCACCAACTCCGGGTACGAGTTCCGCCACAAGCGTACGTATTCGTGCCGAAGGGCCCCGATTCGGCTCCATTTGCCTGTGCGGACCAGGAAATTCCCCGGAAACAACTGCCGACACGGACCATTTGTTCACGACGCTCGCAAATGCTCGGACGCGTCCTGACCGATGAAATCTTCGACCGCCGTGAGAAAACGGCCGACCTCGGCGAAGAATGCGTCGGAATCGGAGTCCGTGATCACGATCGACACGCCGGTTTCCACGGCCGCACGCGTAGAGGACCACCCTGCGAAGAACTTCGACCACGCTCCGAACGCGGGCGCTGCGGCGTCCATCAGAACCCACGCGTTTCCGCTTCGCTTGCGCTTCGAGCCGGCACCGGCAGGAGCTGCGGCCAACACTGCCCCGGCACCACGTAGGGCCGCCAGGTAGGCACACCGGAACCGGTCGGCAGGATCGCCCGCCCCAATCGCTTCCTCGAGAAGCGCATCCGCCTTCCGGAGCAGCCCCCACGCCACACCGGACTTTCCCACTCGAGCAGTGCGGTCGCTGGCGTCCCTCGCGCCGAAGGACCGCCTCGCCGACATCGGCAATCGAGAAATTGCGGCATCCGACGGACTCGACAACTCGGCAGGAAGAGTTCGTTGGCACTTCACACGTTCAGGCTTCACACGCTCGGACATCGGGGCACCTCCTGCACCGTGAGGATCCAAGACCAGGTGGGCCGGAGATGCCCGCTTCCCTTCGGGCATCTCCGGATCACCCACATCGAACATCTGTTCGACCTATTCAATATAACTGCACCCACCGACACGCCGTCAAGAGAAGAGGTGAGACCGGTCGACCCGCAGATCGCCTGGACACCACATACGGTCGACCTCGATCGCGCAGAATTCGCGAGTCGACTCCACGAGGCACTGGCCGTGTACGTCACCGCGATGGACTATCCGCGAGGAACCGAGTTCCATCGCGCACCGATGTGGCAGGAGCACGCGAACCGGCCTGGCTGGAAGGCAGTCGGCGCTTTGGCGGTTCCTCAGCAACCGTCACACGAAAATCTGCCGCTGGTGGGGATCGCTTACGGGTATCGCGGGAGCCCGGACCAGTGGTGGCATCAACAGGTACTGCACGGGCTTCGGCGCTCGGGTCGTCCCCAGAGCGAGATCGACGCGATTCTGAGCGACTACTTCGAACTCACCGAACTCCACGTGCATCCGAGCGGACAAGGTCACCGGTTGGGCGAATCGCTCTTGCGTCACCTCCTCGTCGATCGACCCGAACGTAGTGTTCTGTTGTCGACACCCGAGGTGTACGACGAGGACAACCGAGCCTGGCGGCTGTACCGTCGCCTCGGCTTTCGTGACGTGCTCCGCAGATTTCGTTTTGCCGGCGACAACCGGCCGTTCGCAGTCCTCGGCCGTGGACTGCCGCTGTGAGCGCGCTTCTCGACGCCGTCGTCGTCGGCTCCGGACACAACGCGCTCGTATCGGCCGCCTACCTCGCACGCGAGGGTTGGTCGGTCGAGGTTCTGGAGAAGGACACGGTTCTCGGCGGCGCCGTCTCGACCGTCGAGCGATTTCCCGGATACAAGGTGGACCGGGGGTCGTCGGCACACCTCATGATCCGACACAGCGGCATCATCGAGGAACTCGGACTCGGCGCGCACGGACTGCGCTACATCGACTGTGACCCGTGGGCGTTCGCGCCGCCCGCCCCGGGCACCGACGGGCCGGGCATCGTGTTTCACCGCGACCTCGACGCAACCTGCTGGTCCATCGAACGAGCATGCGGGACAAAGGACGCCGACTCCTACCGGCGATTCGTCGCGGTCTGGTCGGAGCGCAGTCGACATGTCATGAAAGCGTTTTCCGCACCGCCCACCGGATCGAACCTGATCGGTGCGTTCGGAGGTCTCGCCACCGCACGCGGCAACAGCGAACTGTCTCGGCAGTTCCTCGCGCCTGGCGACGCACTGCTCGACGAGTATTTCGACAGTGAGGCACTCAAAGCAGCGCTTGCGTGGTTCGGCGCCCAGTCCGGGCCTGCGATGTCGGAACCGGGAACCGCTCCGATGGTCGGCTTCGCGGCCCTCATGCACGTCTTGCCGCCAGGGCGAGCAGTCGGTGGAAGCGGCGCACTGAGTGCTGCGCTGGCCTCCCGGATGGCTGTCGACGGCGCCACCGTCGCGCTCGGTGACGGCGTGACGTCGATCCGCCGAAACTCGAGTCACTGGACCGCCACAACCGAGAGCGGTCGAGAAGTTCACGCTCGCAAGGTAATCGCCGGGTGCCACATCCTGACCACGCTCGATCTCCTGGGCCGAGGGGGCTTCGACCGAACCACGCTCGATCACTGGCGGCGGAAAATCAGGGTCGGCCCCGGCATCGGCGCGGTACTTCGACTGGCGACATCCGCGCTTCCGTCGTACCGCGGCGACGCCACGACACGGGAAAGTACCTCGGGATTGCAATTACTCGTCTCCGATCGCGCACACTTGCGCACTGCACACGGCGCAGCACTGGCGGGGGAACTTCCTCCTCGCCCTGCGGTTCTCGGAATGAGTTTCAGCGGAATCGATCCCACGATCGCCCCGGCCGGGCGGCATCAGGTGACACTGTGGTCGCAGTGGCAGCCGTATCGCCTCAGCGGACATCGCGATTGGGCATCGGTCGCCGAGGCGGAGGCCGACCGGATCGTCGGCGAGATGGAGGCTTTCGCACCCGGGTTCGCCGATTCCGTCCTCGACCGATTCATTCAGACTCCCCGGGACATCGAGTCGGAATTGGGGATGATCGGCGGAAATGTCATGCACGTCGAGATGTCACTCGATCAGATGATGTTGTGGCGACCGCTTCCGGAACTGTCCGGCCATCGCGTTCCGGGAGCAGACGGGTTGTATCTGACCGGAGCATCGACTCATCCCGGTGGCGGTGTGTCCGGAGCCAGCGGTCGCAGTGCGGCTCGAATCGCACTGTCGGACAGCCGCCAGGGCGCGACTCGTCGTTGGATGCGTCGTTCGAGCAGGTCGTGAAGGTCACCCGCCGAACTTCACCCGCCGACACGCCCCCGCCTCGATGACTGGCTACGCCACGGCTGGCACGATGACCACTGTGCAACAGTCCACCGATCCCGCCGCCAAGCCGACCAGTCGGAAACGTTTCCTGACGGTTGCCGCGCTCGCCCTCATGCTTGTTCCCTTGCTTGCCGGGTGCATCCGCGTGCAGGTGTCGATGGGAGTGTCCGCGAACGATCGTGTGACCGGACAGGTGGTAGCTGCCGCTATTCCGGCGAACGAGGCGGACAAGGGTCCGCAGCTGACCCCACCTTCGTCGCTGGAGGACAAGATACGGGTTCAGGAGTACAAGAAGGACGGGTACGTCGGCAGCCAGGCGTTCTTCAGCGACTTGTCCTTCGGTGACGTCGCCCAACTGGGCTCCATGTACGCCGAGGGGTCCGGGTCGTTCCAGATCACCCTCAAGCGATCCGGGGACACCGTCACGCTCGACGGCAAGGCAGACCTGAAGACGGTTCCGACTCAGGGCGCCGACGTCCAGGTCAGCATCGCCTTCCCGGCACGGGTCGGCACGACCAACGGAACACGAGACGGCGATTCCCGGGTGTCGTGGACCTTGCCCGCCGGCGAGGTGTCGACAATGCGCGCCGAGGTCAACTACGCGGACCCAAGCACCCGAAGCTTCGCCGGGTGGGCAGGAATCATGGCCGGGCTGGCGCTCGGTGTCGCGATTGTCGTCGGTGCGATGGCCTGGATGGCGCGCAATCGAGCACCGATCAAGCGCGCGCCCGCCGCGAAAGCACCGGTCATGAAGACGCCTGTCACGAAATCACCTGTCAGCAAGCAAGCTGACAACAGGAATCCGAAAAACACCGCGAAGTAGCGCCTGGCGATTGCCCCCCTCGATTGGTGTCGAGCGGGGCAACCGGGATCAGACGGCTTGTGCTGTCCCGACAGAGGTGTCGGGGGTGAGACCGAGTCGCTCGAGGACCTCACTGGTGGCGCGCGCGAAGTTCAGCGTGATGAAGTGCAGGCACGGAGCGCCTTCGGCGATCAACCGCTCACCCATCTCGGTGGCCAGATCGATGCCGAGTTCGCGGACCGCTGCACGGTTCTCGTCCGGACCGCTTCCGGCCGCGGCGTCGAATCGACGCTCGAGAGCGGGGGGCAATGACGAGCCCGAGAGCTCGAGCATGCGCCGCACCGAGCGTAGCGACGTCACCGGCATGATCTCCGGGATGATCGGCTTGGCGCCCTGTTCTGCGTCGTACGCACTCACCCGGTCACGAAGACGCAGGTAGTCCTCCACGTCGAAGAACATCTGTGTGATCGAGTACTCGGCGCCGGCACGCAACTTCGACACCAGGTACTTCGTGTCGTATGCCAAGTCCGGAGCGCGGTAGTGCCCCTCGGGGAACGATGCGACGCCGACGTGGAAGTCGCCCAGGTCACGGACCATCCGCACGAGTTCCTCGGCGTACTCGACGCCTTCGGGATGCTTCTTCCACTCGCCGAGCGGATCGCCGGGCGGATCGCCGCGCAATACGAGGATGTTGCTGATCCCACGATCGGCGTAGGCACCGACCATGGCGCGAAGCTCTTCGGTGCTGTGTGAGACAGCAGTCAGGTGAGCAACCGGCAGCAGGGTCGTCTCTTCGGCAAGTTCGCCGGTGACACGCACCGTACGATCGCGCGTCGAGCCACCTGCGCCGTAGGTCATCGAGACGAACGCCGGTCCGAGCCGCTCGAAGGTACGCACCGCACGCCACAGGCGCGCTTCGGCGTCCGCGTCACGCGGCGGCGAAAACTCGACCGAGAACGGAATACGGCTACCTGTCGAGGAAGCGATCCGATCGACGATCGACGGTGTTCGGGTGGCCCACCCCTCGCTGGAGCGGCCCCTGACTGGATCGAATGTCACCGGTCAAGCATATGTTTTCCAGCTGCAAACAAGCTCATCGCCCAGTACTGCGTATCCCGAATGTCAGGATCGCGCAGTTCACGGCCCGACCCGACGTTGATTCCAACCCCTACTAAGCTGGGCCCCAAGCTCGCTTCCGTGCAACCATCCGGCGCGAGAACATACCGATCTTGGAGGCCACCCTGTCCGCAGGAACCGCGCGCGTTGGACAGAGTTCGACCAACACCGCACCGCATCCGACCTCACTCGAACTGCCAGGTCTGTTCGAAGCAGCGCTCCGCGACTTCTTCGCTTCACGCCGCGAACTCGTCGCGAACATCGGCGGTGGATACGAGGAGGCCGTCAGCACCCTCGAGGCCTTCGTCCTGCGCGGAGGAAAGCGCGTCCGACCGTCGTTCGCCTGGACGGGATGGCTCGGCGCCGGAGGCGACCCGAACGGTAAGGGCGCAGACGCGGTGATTCGTGCGTGCGCCGCCCTCGAACTGGTGCAGGCCTGCGCGCTCGTCCACGACGACATCATCGACGCATCCACGACCAGGCGCGGCTTCCCGACCGTTCACGTCGAATTCGAGGACCAGCACCGAGACGAGGAGTGGAGCGGCGATTCCGCGCACTTCGGCGAGGCCGTCGCCATTCTTCTCGGCGACCTGGCCTTGGCCTGGGCGGACGACATGATCCGAGAATCCGGGATCAGCCCCGAGGCGGCCGCACGTGTCAGCCCGGTCTGGTCGGCAATGCGCACCGAGGTGCTCGGTGGCCAATTCCTCGACATCAGCAATGAAGCCCGAGGCGACGAGACCGTCGAGGCAGCCATGCGGGTCAACCGCTACAAGACCGCCGCGTACACGATCGAACGCCCACTGCACCTCGGCGCCGCGCTGTTCGGTGCGGACGCCGAGTTGGTCGATGCCTACCGGACCTTCGGCACGGACATCGGTATCGCCTTCCAACTTCGCGACGACCTGCTCGGTGTCTTCGGAGATCCGTCCGTCACGGGCAAACCGTCGGGCGACGATCTCATCGCCGGTAAGCGAACTGTCCTGTTCGCGATGGCGCTTGCCCGCGCCGACGCCGCAGATCCGGCGGCAGCAGAACTGCTCCGCAACGGAATCGGCACCCAGCTGACCGACACCGAGGTCGACACTCTGCGCCAGGTGATCACCGATCTGGGCGCCGTCACCGACGTCGAAACGCAGATCGACACCCTCGTCGAGGCAGCTGCGAACGCCCTCGACTCGAGCACGGCAACGGCAGAGTCCAAGGCTCGCCTGACCGACATGGCGATCGCGGCCACGAAGCGAAGCTACTGACCGTGGCACACGTGCACCGCACTCGAACCGTCAGCTCGCCGACCGATCGAGTCGTGATCGTCGGCGCGGGACTTGCCGGACTGTCTGCGGGGTTGTATCTGCGTGGCGCCGGCCGCGACGTCACGATTCTCGAGAGCAACAGCTCGGTCGGTGGGCGAGTCGGTGTCTACCAGGGCAATGACTACAGCATCGACAACGGCGCAACGGTGCTCACGATGCCCGAACTCGTCGAAGACGCCCTTGCGGCCGTCGGCGCCGACCCAGCCTCGACAAACCCCAAATTCGTTGTGCACAAGCTCGATCCGACGTACCACGCGCGATTCGCAGACGGCACCGCTCTCGATGTCCACGCCGACCCAGAAGACATGGCTGCCGAGGTCTCCCGTGTCTGCGGGCCGGAAGAAGCGCAGCGATACCGTGCGTTGCGGCAATGGCTGAACCGGATCTTCGACGCGGAATTCGACCGCTTCATGGACGCCGACTTCGATTCTCCCCTCGGACTGGTCAATTCGCGTGACGCAGTCAAAGATCTGAGCCGGCTCGTCGCACTGGGAGGATTCGGGAAACTGGGCGGGCAGGTGGATCGCAAGATCCGCGACCCTCGCCTCCGGCGGATCTTCACCTTCCAAGCGCTGTATGCGGGCGTTGCTCCGTCTCGGGCCCTCGCGGTGTACGGGGCGATCGCTCACATGGACACCTCACTCGGCGTCTACTTCCCCGAGGGCGGAATGCGCACGATCGCCGAGTCGATGGCCGACGCCTTCACCGAGGCCGGCGGAATTCTGCATCTCGGCCGCACTGTCGAACGCCTCGAGGTGAGCGGACGGCGCGTGCACACCGTTCACACACGCGACGGCGAGCGCTTCGACTGTGACGCCGCCGTCCTCACTCCCGACATGGCCGTCACGGACTCGCTGTTGCGCCCGCATACGCGATTGCGTCCGCGCCCGGTGCGTACATCGCCGTCCGCTGTCGTGATTCACGGCACTGTTTCCTCCGCGGTCGCCGACGAATGGCCCGCGCAGCGACACCACATGATCGACTTCGGCGAGGCGTGGAAGCGTACCTTCTCCGAGATCACGGCACGCCGCGGCCGCGGGCGGCTGATGAGTGATCCGTCACTGCTCGTCACCCGACCGGCACAGACCGATCCGAGCCTGGCCTTCTCGCGAGACGGCCGAATCCGTGAACCGCTGTCAGTCCTCGCGCCGTGCCCG
Organism: Rhodococcus sp. FH8; assembly: GCF_019266085.1. Lineage (NCBI taxonomy): Bacteria > Bacillati > Actinomycetota > Actinomycetes > Mycobacteriales > Nocardiaceae > Rhodococcus > Rhodococcus sp. FH8. The sequence goes on from NZ_LPNQ01000061.1 coordinate 174,230, forward strand.
AATCTGGACAGTGCGCCGCTCGACTGGGAAGTTCTCGGCCCGGCCTACGTGCGTGAAATCATCCTCACGCTGCAAGAACGTGGCTATACGGGACTGGTGGAGGGGTTCGATATCGATCACATCGACACCCCGCAGACCTGGCTCGAAAAGGGCATGGCCGCGGGTAGCCCGTTCGCGGCGTCACACACCTTCACCCAGACGGGGCCGTTCCGACGCAAGAACCTCGCCCGCGGCTTCGACAACGTCGTTCTCGCCGGATCGGGAACCGTTCCGGGGGTGGGAGTACCGACCGTTCTGCTGTCCGGACGGCTCGCCGCCGAACGTATTACCGGTACACGCGAGCGAGCCAGCGCGGTGGGCACTCGTGCGAGCAACTAAACTGGCCCCTCGTAACCGACCATTCATCCACGATTCACCGACTCGGGCGCTGCATGCGCCGATCGACACCGATCTCCTCGGGGGAGGAACCTGCACCGATGACGTCCTCTGCCGCAGCCACTGAAAGACCGTGGCACCTAAGGGCCGCCAATTTCCTTCGGACTCCCGAAGGTCACAGTGCACTGCTCGGTTTCTTCGGCGCAGTCATGATCACTTTCGGCGGATTCGGTGCCGGTAGCGTCCGGCGCCAAGATCCGCTGCTCGAGTCGATGCATCTGTCCTGGCTCCGTTTCGGACACGGATCGATTCTGTCGGCGGCCATCGTCTGGATCGGTGTCCTGTGCATGATCGCCGCCTGGGTTCGACTGGGCCGCTCGACTCTGCGCGGTGACGTCTCGTTGCGCGGCCTGCGCTACGTCGTCCCGGTCTGGACGTTTCCGCTGCTGTTCGCGGTGCCCATGTTCAGCCGTGACGCCTACTCCTACCTGGCCCAAGGCGCGTTGTTGCGCAACGGCTTCGACCCGTATGCCGTCGGCCCCGTCGTCAATCCGGGAATCCTGCTCGACAACGTCTCCAACGTGTGGACGACGACAACTACCCCGTACGGTCCGGTTCACCTTCTCCTTGCCGACGCCATCGTTCGGCTGACCGGTGAGAACGTCATCGCCGGCACGATGCTGTTGCGGATCACGATGCTCCCCGGACTCGCCCTGATGATGTGGGCCGTTCCCCATCTCGCGACGAAGCTCGGCGGAAACACCTCGATCGCCCTGTGGCTCGCAGTACTCAATCCCCTCGTCCTGATCCACCTGATCGGCGGCGTTCACAACGAGATGCTCATGGTCGGCCTCATGGCCGCAGGCATTGCGCTCGCTCTCGAACGCAAGCACCTCTTCGGGATCGGGCTGATCGCGCTCGCCGTCGCGATCAAGGCAACCGCGGGCGTCGCACTTCCCTTCATAGTCTGGATCTGGATGATCCACGAGCGGGAGGACGCCGCAGCGGCCGGGCGAGAACCGGCGTCACCGATCCGATCGTTCGTCAAAACGGCCGGCGCAGGTTTCGCGGTGTTCGTGGCGGTACTCGGATCCACCTCACTGATCGCCGGAGTCGGCCTCGGCTGGACGACGGCACTCTCCGGTTCGGCAAAGATCATCAACTGGCTCTCGCTGCCCACGATCGTGGCGCACATCGGAACCATGGCAACCTCCTGGTTCGCCGGCGACCATTTCAACGACATCCTCGAAGTCTCCCGGACCATCTCGGCGGTTGTGTTGATCGCGATCATCGCCGTCGTGTGGTGGCGCTACCGCAAGACCGAGCGCGACGCCGTCATGGGCATCGTGATCGTGATGGTCGCCATCGTCGTTCTGTCCCCCGCAGCACTCCCCTGGTACTACTCCTGGCCGCTGGCAGTAGCTGCCGGTTTCGCAATGTCGCCGACGACTCTCGCCGTACTGACCGGGCTGTCCACCTGGCTGATGCTGGTGTTCCAGCCGGACGGATCGATCGGCCTGTACACCTTCCCGCACGTGGCTCTGGCCATCGTCGCTGCCGTGATCGCGGCGATGTCCTTGCAGACGGAAGACCCACTGCGACTTCGTGGACGCAAACACGAGAAACCGATCGAAATGACGTCAGCCGCCTCGGCGCCCTCGACGTCAGGATCTGCGTGATCCGCGTGTCATGAACGCACTGCCTGCGTCCTATGAATTCTGCGAGGGCGTGACGAGGGAACACGGCCGAACGTACTTTCTGGCCACCCGGTTGTTGCCCGTACCTCGACGCCGCGCAGTTCACGCGCTCTACGCATTTGCTCGCGTCGTCGACGACATCGTGGACGAACCCTCGGGTCCGCATGAACGAGGCACGGTGCTCGCCGACGTCGAACGTGCAGCCGTCAACGCACTCGACAACCCCACTGCGACAGGTGGCTTCCCGTCGACGGTTCCCCTCGACCTGACACGCGTACTCCCGGCCTTCGCGGATGCTGTGAAGACGTTCGACATCCCGCGCGCATATTTCGACGCCTTCTTCGAGTCCATGCGGATGGACGCCCCCGACACGGCGAAGTTTCGACCCGTTTACAACACGATGGACGAACTCAGCGAGTACATGTACGGCTCCGCCGTCGTCATCGGTTTGCAGATGCTCCCGATTCTCGGAGTGAGCGTTCCGCAGCAGGAAGCTGTAGTGCCCGCGTCGAATCTCGGTGAGGCGTTTCAGCTGACCAACTTCATCCGCGACGTCGGTGAAGACCTCGACCGGGGACGTCTGTATCTACCGGCGGGCGAGTTCGCCGCCTTCGGGGTCGACATCGAGATGCTCGAGCACGGGCGCAGAACCGAAACGGTGGACGTTCGGGTCAAGCGCGCGCTGGCACACTTCATCGCCGTGACGCGGGGGCGGTATCGGACCGCCGAATCCGGCATCCCGATGCTCGACCGACGGGTCCAGCCGTCGATCCGCACGGCTTTCGTGTTGTACGGAGCAATTCTCGACCAGGTCGAGCGCGCCGACTTCCGGATACTGCATCGACGTGTGTCCGTTCCCGGACGCACGCGACTTCGAGTCGCTGCGCCGGGTCTGGTCCGGTCGGCAACCTACGCGGCGAAAAACCGCATGCGGTGAGTTGTCAGAAGGCCGGCAGCTCAGAAAGCCATGGCCTGTGCGCGGCGGATGACCTCACGCGCGAGATCACCATGCAGTGCGTCCACCGGGCGCCCCGGCAGGGAATCGTCGGCCAGGAACAACCAGCGGAGGATTTCGACATCGGTGTAGCCGCCGTCGTGCAGCACCGCCAGCAGACCGGGCAGCCACTTGACGATCTGGCCGTCCTCGCCGAAGAACACTTCGGGGACACCGAGAACGCCATGCCGCTTGACTGCGATGATCTTGTGATCGCGAAGCAACTGGTGAACCTTGCTCACCGGCAACCCGACGTTCTTCGCCACATCCACAAGCTGGAACAGGGAAACCGAAGAATCCAGGACATCATCACAATAAGGAATCGCGCTCACCGCGAGAAGTTTATCCGGTCCGGCGAGCCCGCTGTGTACCGCCCGGTGCAGTGCTCGAAACTGCCGCTCCGCTCAGGTCACAACGCTCTGTGACGTTCTCGAGACTTCCGCGTCGGTATCGCTGGCTACGATGGACGGGATGCGGCATATCAGTAACCGGGATTTCGCGGTGGATGTAAATGGGTGCCCTCACTGCGGGAACCGGTACGCGGTATACAACCACCCACATTGCTGACAGCTACCACCCAGACCGCAAGCAGACAGATCACAAGCACGCAGATCACAAGCACGCAGATCGCAAGCACGGAGGAACAGTCATTACGGAGGTCGAGGGTTGATCGGCGAAATGCTCGAGCGCCGCTATCGAGTGGACGCACCGATCGCGCGCGGCGGTATGTCGACCGTGTATCGAGGCCTCGATACACGGTTGGATCGACCTGTCGCGATCAAGGTGATGGATCCGCAATTCGCCGGCGATCCAGCGTTCCTGACTCGTTTCGAGTTCGAGGCCCGGGCCGTGGCCCGACTCAAGCATCCGGCCCTTGTGGCCGTCTACGACCAAGGCAGCGATCGCAATCACGTGTTCCTCGTGATGGAACTCGTCGACGGTGGAACCTTGCGTGAACTCCTTCGTGAGCGCGGACCGATGCCGCCACACGCAGTCGCTGCAGTAGTGGCACCTGTCCTGGACGCGTTGGCGGTGGCGCATCGAGCGGGACTGGTTCACCGTGACGTCAAACCCGAGAACATCTTGATCTCGGACACCGGCGAAGTGAAGATCGCCGACTTCGGATTGGTGCGTGCAGCTGCGGCAGCAACCACCACCTCCAACAGCGTGATCCTCGGCACCGCGGCCTATCTGTCGCCGGAACAGGTGACGTCAGGAATTGCCGACACTCGAAGCGACGTCTACTCGACCGGCGTGTTGATGTTCGAACTTCTCACCGGTACAACACCGTTCACCGGCGATACGTCACTCTCCATCGCCTACCAACGCATCCACGACGATGTCCCGCGCCCAGGTTCACGTATCCCCGGTGTACCGGCGCAGTTCGATCGTCTGGTTGCCGAAGCCACTCACCGCGAGCCCGCACATCGTTTCGCCGACGCCGGTGAGATGGCAGCTGCACTTCGCAGTGTGAGCGAGCAACTGGAACTTCCGTCATACCGCGTTCCCGCTCCGCGTCGAAGCGCCCAGCACCAGAGCGCGCAAGTTGCCCCGGCCCGGCCACAACCGGCGCCTGCGCCTCCCACGGAGGTACACCCGAACTCTGCTGCGCGCCCGAACCCTGCTGCCACGACGGTATTGGCGTCCGGCGTGGCCCCGGCTGTGGCAGCCACCACGGCGCTCGGCACGGGCTCTCCTCCCCCTGGCGGTATCCAGCACACTCGCGCGGTCACCGCACAAACTGCTCGTCCGGCGACGGTCGACGGCGACTCGGATTTCGACGACGGTTCCGATTTCGGCGACGACCACCCGGGGCACGACGATCCGCATGCTCATTTTGTCGAGGCACGTCGTAAATCGCGACGAGCCACCCTGATCTGGCTGCTCGTCATCGCGGTCCTCGCGCTCGCGTTGGGCTTCGGCGGATGGTGGATGGGCTCGGGCCGCTATACAGCCGTTCCCTCGATCGACGGGCTGACCAAGGACACTGCGGTCACCGCTCTGCAGGACGCCGGGCTCTCCCCCGACGTCCAGGGTCAGTACTCCGACGCCCAACCCATCGACACGGTGATCGGGACGGACCCGGCCTCCGGCTCGAGGGTTACCAAAGGCTCGACCGTCGCGCTGCTGACTTCGCTCGGGCGTCCGACTGTCCCGCCCATTCCGGCCGGCGGCGACGTCTCGGCCCTGGGCGCACAACTCGCCGACCGCACTCTCGTCGCGGTCGACGGCGGGGACACATTCAGCTCCAAGATCCCGATCGGCGGCGTGGCCGCGCTCGACCCGGCACCGGGAACCGAAGTTGCCGTGGGCTCCTCGGTCAAGGTCATCACATCCAAAGGGTCACCGCCCGTGGACATTCCCGATGTGAAGGGCATGTCCGAGAACGCTGCGCGCGCCGCCCTCGACAAGGTAGGCATCTCAGTCAGCACCACCAGAACAACGTTCGACGACGCCGTCGAGGGCGGTAGCGTGATCGGCACCGATCCCGCAGTCGGGTCCTCCGTCAACGCCGGCACCTCCGTGGTTCTGCTCATCTCCGACTCCGTCAAGGTTCCCTCGCTGATCGGCCGCTCCGTCTCCTCAGCACGCGAAGAACTCGGCCGCCTCGGCCTCGAGATCACCGTGCGTCAGCTCACCCAGAACGACAGCTCGGTCATCATCAGCCAGAGCGTCAAGAACGACCTCGTTGCCAAGGGCACCGACATCAGCGTCGTCGCAATTCCCTGACAGTCCGCTTCGGCCTAATCTGAATTCATGGCCACGTGGGAACCCGAGAGCATTGGGATACTCGACTTGCCGTCGGGGAGATCGATTCGGGGTCGAGGACTCCGCAATCCACTTCCTTCGGGACCTCTCCCCACCTTCGGCGTCTATCTGACCGGTAAAGAACCTCCCGACACCGAGTGGGAGTCGGAGTGGGTCCGCTGGCGAGATTTCTGGTTGCCGAGCGATCCCGATGCGCTGCGCAGGGCCTTGCACGAAGTGTGGGTGCGCTCGGAAACCGAAAGAGTCGAGATCGCGTGCGGTGGTGGATACGGCCGCACCGGAACAGCGTTGGCCGCTCTTGCCGTCATGGACGGAGTGCCCAGTAAGGACGCCACCGCGTACGTTCGCGCACGTTACTCACCTCGCGCCGTCGAAATGCCCTGGCAGCGCCGATTCGTCACACGATTCACGCAATAGCGAACGCCCCCACCTGCGCGAGCGGGTGAGGGCGTTTGCCGAAAATCTATGCCGGCGCGAATCAGCTTCGGCGAAGCAGGGTTTCAGCCTCGCAGCATCTCGGCCACGAGGAACGCGAGCTCCAACGACTGTTGGGTGTTCAATCGGGGGTCGCACGCCGTCTCGTAGCGACCGCCGAGATCGAGGTCGGAGATGTCCTGCGCGCCGCCGAGGCACTCGGTGACGTTCTCACCGGTCAGCTCGACGTGGATGCCACCCGGATGCGTGCCGAGACCGTTGTGGACCTCGAAGAATCCCTGAACCTCGTCGACGATGCGGTCGAAGTGGCGCGTCTTGTACCCGGTGGAGGCTTCGTGGGTGTTGCCGTGCATCGGATCGCACTGCCAGATGACCTGGTGACCGGTGGCTTGGACCTTCTCGATGATCGCCGGCAGCAGGTCGCGGACCTTGCCGTTGCCCATGCGCGAGATCAGAGTCAGACGACCCGGCTTGTTGGTGGGGTCGAGACGCTCGACGTATTCCACCGCCATTTCCGGCGTCGTGCTCGGGCCGATCTTGAGGCCGATCGGGTTGGACACCAACTCGGCGAAGGCGATGTGCGCGCCGTCGAGCTGACGAGTGCGGTCACCGATCCAGAGGAAGTGAGCCGACAGGTCGTAGAGCTTGGGGTGATCGCTGTCGTTGTCGAGACGCAGCATCGCGCGCTCGTAGTCGAGAACCAGGGCCTCGTGGCTGGCAAAGATCTGTGCCTGGTGCAGGCTCGGATCGGTGACGCCACACGCGTTCATGAACTGCAGGCCGCGGTCGATCTCGGCTGCCAGTTGCTCGTAGCGTGCGCCCGCGGGAGACGCTGCGACGAATTCGCGGTTCCAATCGTGCACCTTGTGCAGGTCGGCCATGCCGGCGCCGGTGAGTGCGCGAACCAGGTTCATCGCGGCGCTGGCGTTGGCGTATGCACGCACCAGTCGCGAAGGATCGTGGGCGCGGACTGCCTCGTCGGCGACGAGCGAGTTGATCATGTCGCCGCGGTAGGACTTCAGACCCAACGAGTCGATGTCGGCCGAGCGCGGTTTGGCGTACTGGCCGGCGATGCGAGCGACCTTGACGACCGGCATCGAGGAACCGTAGGTGAGCACGACGGCCATCTGCAGCAACGTGCGGATGTTTCCCTTGATGTGCGGCTCGGTGTTGTCCGCGAAGGTCTCGGCGCAGTCACCGCCCTGGAGCAGAAATGCCTCACCACGCGCGACCTGCGCGAGACGCTCTTGCAGCGCCTCGACTTCGCTGGCCACCGTGATGGGAGGCACGCTCTCGAGCACAGTCCGCATGGCGGCCGCCTGGTCAGCGGGCCACGAGGGCTGCTGAGCAGCGGGCTTCGCGAGCGCCTCGTCGAGCTGCTTACGCAGTCCGGCAGGCAGCGGCGGGAGTTCGGGCAAGCGGTCGATCGGCACGTCGACAGTCCAGTTCACCTCTACAGGATATTCGCTCGCTCGTCGGCGCGTCACACAGGCTCTCGATCGCAGCCCAATCGGAACACTTCCCGCGCACCGAAACCTGGGTCAGCGAAGTGACCGTGCAGCCGAAATGGCGTCGAACTTCACGAGGTTGTGCCTGGCGTCGGCAAGTGCGTCGTGTGCGTCGGCGGGCGCCGACGGGAGGGCAGGACTGCCGTTGTCTTCCCAGAACTGTCGGAGTTCGCGGGTGTACCGCGGCATCGACTGCGGTAGTTCCGTCATGTCGCCCCACAACTGGCACAGCGCGACGTGGTCGTAGGCGGCGACCCACGCCCAGAGCTCCGGAACCACCATCGGCCGCGGAACGAAGAATTTCAGAAGATCGTCGCGGATCTTCTCGCGTGATTTCCACAGCGGCGACGAAGGCTGCGGCAACTTCGGCAGCACGTTCTTGCGCACCCAACTACCGGCACGGGCGGGATCGAACTCCGTCGAAACCGCGTAGTACTCTCGGCCGTCCTCACAGACAACGCCGATGGACACGAGATCGATGGTTCGACCGTCTTCGATGAATTCACAGTCGTAGAAGTAGCGCACGTCCGAAAACTATGCCGCACGCGCAGGCTCTGGAGCCAATGCGCGTGCGGCCGGTGTGGGAAATCTCTAGCTGGCTTGTGCGTCCGGGAGCGAATCCTTGTCGGACTTCGCGGATTCCTTCGACTCGGCCGAGGCCACGAGATCGACAACCGACTCGCCGCCTTCCGTCGGAACGTCGACGGCAGCTTCGGGTTTCGTGGGCGCCTGGTTCTTGAGGCTTGCCGCGTAGATGTCCACGTACTCCTGGCCGGAGAGTTTCATCAACTTGTACATCACCTCGTCGGTCACAGCGCGCTCGACGAAGCGGTTTCCGCCCATGCCTTCGAAGCGGGAGAAATCGATGGGTTCGCCGACGATCACGGTGACCTTGGCGGGACGCCACATCCGTGAGCCGATCGGATTCATCTTGTCGGTGCCGACCATCGCTACCGGGATCACCTTGACGCCCGATTCAAGTGCGAGGCGCGCCATTCCGGTCTTGCCCTTGTAGAGGCGACCGTCAGGCGAGCGCGTCCCCTCGGGGTAGATACCCAGCAGGCTGCCCGAACCGAGGACCTTGAGACCGGCGTTGAGTGCATCCTGCGCCGCGTCTGCACCGGTTCGGTCGATGGGGACCTGACCGACCGCGGTGAAGAACCACTTCTGGAAAGCGCCCTTCAGACCGGAACCGGTGAAGTACTCACTCTTGGCAAGGAACGTGATGCGACGGTTGACGCGAAGCGGAAGGTAGAACGAGTCCAGAACCGCCTGGTGATTGCTGGCCAGAATGGCCGCCCCGTCAGTCGGAATGTTTTCGTGACCCTTGACCGTCGGACGCCCGAGCAGCCAGAGAATCGGCCCCAGCAACACATACTTGAAGAGCCAATACCACACGGCGTCCCTCCCATTCACAGCTGAATTTCGCTGAGTACGACCTTACTGCCGACCGGTAACCCCCGCTACACACGCCCCTGCAGGATCGACCCGATCACAGTCCGGCAGACGTGGTTCCAGCGCCGTCGACCCCACCGAGATCCTGAGGCACTACCGATCGGGCCAAAGCGGCGGCGCCGACCATGCCCGCAGCTTCGCCCAGCTGAGCGGAACGGATGCGGGCCAGTGGGCGGTGCTTCGCCCCGGTCAACAATGTCGCGTATTGCTCGCGGGCGTCGTCGAGAAACAGTGGGGCAGAACTCGCGACGCCGCCGGCGATCACGACCAGATCGGGATCGTAGACGTCACCGACCATGGCCAGACCCACGGCCAGCCAACGGGTGAACTCGGCGATCGTTGCCAGCGCGAGTGGGTCACCGTCCTGCGCGGCGTTGGCGATCCGGCGACCGGTGAGCGAACCAGGATCCACCGCTACCTCACGCGCCAGGACCGTCGACGCGGCCGGGTCGGCGGCAAGCAGTTCGATTGCCGTGTCGACGAGCGCCGTTCCGCTGCAATAGCGCTCCCAACACCCACGTTTGCCACACGCGCACTGACGCCCGCCCGGAACGACCTGGATGTGGCCCAGTTCGGGAGCGACGCCGTGACTCCCCCGGTACAGCTCACCGTTGATCAGCAGCGCTCCACCGATTCCGGTCCCGATTGCCACCATCACGACATTGCGGCCACCTGCGGCCGCGCCGAATCGGTGCTCCGCGAACGCCGCCGCATTGGCGTCGTGTTCGAGAACGACCGGCAAGCCGAGCCGCTTGCTCAAGTCACTTCCGACCGGCGCGTCCACCCACGGCAAGTGCGGAGCGAACCGAACCGAGCTTCGATCGGAGGTGATGAAGCCGGCGACCGCCAATCCCACGGCCGATACCTCGTGCCTGGTGACCAATTCGCGCACGACGCGATCGAGACCGTCTTCGAGTGCCCTGGCCGACTGCGGGGTCGGGGCTTGAATCATCTCGAGCACTTGTCCGTCGACGTCCACGACGGAGGCCCTGATACTCGTCCCGCCGACGTCGATGCCGACCGTCAAGATGTCGTCCATGGTGGAGTCGGAGACCGCTTTCAAGCGGCGCGCGCTCATCGCGACGATTCCCGCGCGAGCGGCGTCCGCTGGAGTGCGCACCCTGAATCGGTGCTTCGTGCGTCGGTGACCATTGTGTCGATTGTGCTCATCTCGGGCCGTTCGCTCTACCCGGGGTACTGAGTCAGTCCTTGACCGTCACGTTGATCGGGACAAATGCCGCCGTGCGAGTTCGCTCCGCACCTGGCGTCGTCGGACCGCCGTCCGGTCCACGATCGGGACCTGACGGCCCCCCGAGAAACTCGTCGAGAATCTCACGAAGCAACGCAAGGAATGCTGCTGCTTGACCCGCGAGGAATGCCAACAGTTCGTGGTGCTCACCGCGAACCAGTGCGGCGAGGGCGCACACCGGGCACCAGCTGCAGCCGGTGAACACCGGCTGCGTGTCCGTGGACGCCGAGTCACTCGCAACGTCTGCCGTCGCTGCTGCGGCCTTCTGCAGCACCGGTTCCAGGCGCGTCAGAACGGTTTCCGCCAGCGCGCGAAACTCCGCGACGAGGCGCTCGTGCTCTTCGCTCATACCGGCCACACCGCGGGATCCGGGCTGAACCGGATGATCAGGTAACTGCCGTCCAACTCCGCCCCGTTCACGACACAACGACGCAGCACCGACGCCAAACGAACTCTGCGTCGTACGCCGTCTGCTCCCACCAGCACATCGTCCTCCACCCGGCCCAACGACAACGACGACGGATCCACGAGCGGAAGGTACATCCGCATCACGTACACCGAATCGACTCCGGTCCCGGACTCCAACGACACCACGATGTTGTCCGCGGTACCGACGGTGCCCGAATCCGTGCCCGTTCCACCCTCGAACGTGGCCGCGATCTCGCCCAGAGCGGCCAACCCTACCGGTTCGGCGCAAGCGCGTTCGACCGTTGTGACGGACATTCCATCGGTTGATCCACGCAGTTCGTCCACGACGAGTGCCTGAGCCGCCCGGATCGACGCGAGCCACTGCGCCGCCGGTGAATCGTCGACACCCTTCCCGGCGGACGAGTTGAACTGCGGGACAAGGTTGTTGACCACAATCCCGTCAACTCGCAACCCGGCCAGAGCCAGCCCGGACAACGTCCGACGAGTCGCCGCGACCGACACGCCGTCGGCCGACGTCACCACACGCACGCCGGTGTTCTCCCGATCCGAGAGGTGAACCGCGATCCGATCCACCGACGCGAGCACGCGTTCGACGACGGACACGAGCAGGAGCAGCCGCATGTCCGTACCTGTCACAGCGACCATCCGCCTGTGCCGCGGCCACAATCGCTCGAGATACTCCGACACCATCGACGGCGAGCCGAGTATCCGCAGCGCTTCGGCGGCGGCCGGACAGTCCACGATCACGAGGTCGTAGTCGCCGCTGTCCGAGAGGTCGACGATCTCGGCGAGCCCGAGCATGTCTTGGATGCCCAGGGATCCCGTCAACTCTTCCGGTTCCAAGCCCTCGAACGACGAACCGTGTTCGTGATCTCCCGCTCCAAAAGTTCCTGCAGCGTCGATCAACCCCGACAATCCTCGGAACTTGTCCTCGAGGAGCGCTGACGTGTCGAGTTGCCGGACGTCGAGACGCTCGGTGAGAGATGTGGTCGTTCGCGGATTCGGCACGCCCAGGACGTCTGCAAGAGAACCTGCCTGATCGATCGACACGAGCAGCACTCTCGCCCCATCGGTCGCAGCCGACACAGCAGTCGCTGCGGCAAGCGTCGTCGTGCCTACTCCGCCTTTACCGACGAACAGTTGGACGCGCGATCGTTGCTCCGGCACTCAGCCCTCGACTCGCTTCTTCAGTTCCTTCAGAGCTGTGTCGGTGATGATCTTCTCGGCCTTGCGCTTGAACAGTCCGATCATCGGAATCGTCAGGTCGACCGTCAACTCGTAGGTGACCGACGTGGTGCCGTTCGGGCCGGGCTCGAGTGTGTACGAACCGAATTGGGACTTCTGAATCTCGCCCGAGATCAGCTCCCAACTCACCGCCATACCGTCCGGTGCCCACGAATACTGCAGTTCGTAGGTGTCCTTCACCATCCCCGCGTCGAGGACGAAACGTACTCGGTCCGCGCGGCCGCCCTGTCCCGGCGCCGTCACCTCGACGGACTTCGCCGCGGCCACCCACTCGGGGTACCGCTCGAAATCGGCGATGACGTCCATCACGGCGTCGGCAGGAGCGTCGATGCTGATCAACCCCTTGGTCTTCTCGGCCATACGACTGCGCTACCTTCCTTCGTCAAAAGTCCAGAACCTGCACAACGTGCAGTGCTTCGATTATCAGTCCGGTGCTACTCCGGCGGCACGTCCCGCTTCGAGTTCGCGTTTGAGCTGGAACGACATGACCTTGCCATCGACCCGACGCTTGCGGTTCATCCCGGCGAGGTCGAGGGTCGCCAGATCGGACGGCGATACGCCGACCGGCTCACAGTGCAGGAAGTAGTGCGCGATCGTCCCGTCCATGACCGGTTCGAGCCACACCTCCATGGTGCCGACCAGCTGACCTGACACTCCCCAACGGAATCCTGCGGGACCGCGATCTTCCCGGACTTCGAGCTCGAGATCACTGAACCAGCGACGCCACTGCGCGCGCGAGGACAACAGTTCGGCGACCCGCTCGGGCGGGGCGGCGATGAAAGTCTGGTCTGCGACCTGAATGCTGCTCACCGAAGTAGCTTCACATATCGCGTCCGCGAAGCGTCGAGGGGTGTCGCAACACTACATACCGGACAGACTGTAAGCCTGGCCACAACTGCGTCGGACATGCGACTACAGTAGGAGACGAAAACCCTACTCGTCAGTATTTCGCAGTGTCGGAGGTATTTCGTGCCTGAGTTCAGCGCACCCCAGACGTTCACCATTCCCGAGGATGCCTCCGCGGTCGACTCGGTCTTCGCCTTCGCGAAGACGAAGCCGGCGGCGGTTGTCTACAAGCGCAAAGTCGGAAATGCATGGGTCGATGTCACTGCAGGCGATTTCGCCGCTCAGGTGACTGCCGTCGCCAAGGGCCTCATCGCGATCGGCGTCAAGCAGGGCGACCGCGTCGGCCTCATGTCGGCGACGCGTTTCGAATGGCCGCTCGTCGACTACGCCATCTGGGCAGCCGGTGGCGTGACGGTTCCGATCTACGAAACCTCCGCAGCCGAGCAGGTTCGTTGGATTCTCGAGGACTCCGAAGCAATCGACCTCATCGTCGAGAACGACACTCACGCCGCGACCGTGAAGGACGTCGCTGCAGCCGCCCCCGCGCTGCGCACGGTCTACCAGATCGATGCCGCGGCGGGCGGTAAGGGTGTCGTCGAGGAATTGACCGCACTGGGCGCCGACATCTCCGACGAGGACGTCCACGCCCGCGTCGCGGCACTGAAGGCATCCGATCCCGCGACCCTGATCTACACGTCGGGCACCACGGGCCGACCCAAGGGCTGCCAGCTGACGCACTCCAACCTGATTGCCGAGTCGAAGGGCATCCTCGACTCCAACCTCGGCACGCTGCTCAAGACTCCTGGCGTCCGCACGCTGATGTTCTTGCCGCTCGCGCACGTTCTCGCTCGCGCAGTCAGCATCGCGTCGTTCGACGCCGGTGCAGCGCTGGGGCACACGAGTGACATCCCGAACCTCGTTCCGACGTTCGGCGAGTTCAAGCCCGACTTCATCCTCTCGGTGCCGCGCGTGTTCGAGAAGGTCTACAACAGCGCACGCGCCAAGGCGCACGGCGACGGCAAGGGAAAGATCTTCGACGCGGCCGCAGACACCGCCGTCGCGTGGAGCGAGGCGCAGGACAAGGGCGGCGCCGGCATCGTTCTCAAGGCCAAGCACGCTCTCTTCGACAAGCTCGTGTACTCGAAGCTGCGCGCAGCGCTCGGCGGGCAGTGCCAGCTGGCCATTTCCGGTGGTGCACCTCTGGGCGCTCGACTCGGCCACTTCTTCCGCGGTATCGGCGTCACGATCTACGAGGGCTACGGACTGACCGAAACCACCGCGGCCTTCGCCGTCAACACCATCGGCGCACAGAAGGTCGGTTCTGTCGGAAAGCCGTTGGCCGGCAACTCCGTTCGTATCGCAGAAGACGGCGAAATCCTCCTCTCGGGACCGGTGGTCTTCACCGGCTACTGGCGCAACGAGAAGGCCACCGCCGAGTCGATCGAGAACGGCTGGTTCCACACCGGCGACCTCGGCACCGTCGACAAGGACGGCTACATCACCATCACCGGCCGCAAGAAGGAAATCATCGTCACGGCAGGCGGCAAGAACGTCTCCCCCGCTCAGCTCGAAGATTCCCTTCGCGCGCACCCGCTGATCAGCCAGGCCATCGTGGTCGGCGACCAGAAGCCTTTCATCGGCGCCCTCATCACCATCGACGCCGAAGCTCTTCCCGCCTGGAACGAGCGCAACAACAAGGCCGCAGGAACCACAGCGGCCGACCTGGTTTCGGACGGCGAACTGGTCGGCGAAATCCAGGACGCCATCGACGAGGCCAACAAGCTCGTCTCACACGCCGAGGCGATCAAGAAGTTCCGCATTCTTCCGGTCGACTTCTCCGAGGACACAGGCGAACTCACGCCCACGATGAAGCTCAAGCGCAACGTCGTGCACGAGAGCTTTGCCGCCGACATCGAAAAGATCTACGCCAAGTAGTCTTTCGCCGATCAGTCCTCTGCCGACACGAACGTGCCGACATGAACGGCCCGCACCGAATTCGGTGCGGGCCGTTCGCGTTCGAGTCCCGTTTGCTCAGCCGAGGAGATTACGCAGTTTGGAAGCGAGCGTGTCCCACTTCCAGTCTTCGGCAACCCATGCCCGGCCGGCTGCTCCCATCGCGGCCGCGCGATCACGATCGGACAGCACCTCGATCACGGATTCGGCGACGTCGCGAACAGAGGTGCCGTCGACCACGAGCCCGGTCTTGTTCTGCTGCACCGTTTCCGGAGCGCCACCACTGCGCCCGGCGATGACCGGCACACCGGTAGCCGAGGCCTCGAGGTAGACGATTCCCAGTCCTTCGACGTCCAATCCGGCGCCTCGGGTACGGCACGGCATGGCGAACACGTCGGCGATCGTGTGGTGCGCCGCCAACTCTGCGGCGGGCACCGTGCCCGTGAAGACGACGTGATCGTCCATCCCGGTCTTACGCGCCAATTGGCGGAGATGGTCCTCGTACGGCCCACCTCCGACGATCACCAGTACCGCCCCGTCAATGCTCTTGCGTACGGTCGGCAGCGCCTTGATGAGCATGTCCTGCCCCTTGCGTGGCACGAGCCGCGACAGGCACAGGATCGTGGGCCGCTCGCCCAGCCCGTATCGCTTACGCAGTTCCGCGCGGGCGACCGAGTCCGGGTGGAACACTGACGTGTCCACTCCGGAAGGAAGGTGCTCGAGCGCCGCTTGCGGGCCGAAGGCCGCCGAGAACCGCCCACGGGTGTATTTGCTGACGAACGTCACCGCATCGGTGTGGTCACCGATCACACGCAACGACTGCCGCGCACCGGGAATCATCGACCATCCGACCTCGTGGCCGTGAGTACTCGCGATCACTCGGCTCGCTCCGGCGCGTCGAACAACCGGTGCCAACAACGCCAACGGCGCTGCCGCACCGAACCAGACCGACTCGCAGTCGTGCTTCTTGACCAACTTCGCGGCTCGACGAGCAACAAAAGGCGACGGCAGCATCAGCGTCGTCGGGTGCCGAACGACCTCGAAAGGCTGTGCCGCATCGAACTTCTTGTGTGAGTCGCCCCGCCACCGCGGTGCGTACACCACCAACTTGTCCGGCGGCAGATGCCCGGCGAACGTGTGGAGATAGGACTGGATACCTCCGGGGCGAGGAGGAAAATCGTTGGTCACCAAGAGGGTCCGGCGCATCCGTCCACCGTAGGGCACTCGGTGCTTCAAACGTGCGAAGGGCACCTCGCCGCTGCAATCGACCCAGCCGCGAACCGCTCAGCCCAGATGGCTGTTGGTCCAGTCGACCCATCCGGCTCGCAGTTCCTCGGTTCCGACGCCAACGACCGCTCGGATCCGCGAATCGAGGTCTTCGGCCGTCATCTTTCCGGAGGCGAGAGCGCGAAAGAGGTCGGTCAGCTTTGCTTCTCCGAATCGATCGGCGATATACGCGTTGATCGACCACGCCGATTCGTACGCCAGTGAACTCACGACCGGTACACCGCTGAACTGCGTGTCGTCCGGAAACTCGGTCGGAGTATCGCCGGAGCGTACCGCTGCTGCCAGAGTCGGCGCGATCTCACCCCAGGCCCGCGAGGATCCACGGTTTCCCGCGTATTCGGCAAACCCTTCCAATACCCACATCGGCGACCCGTCACGGGTTTTCGATCGGGCGGCTATGTGCATCAGTTCGTGGCGCAAAACCGTTCGCCTGGTGATGTCGGTCAACCTCGAAGCCGCGGCAGGCGAGAAGACCACCCGCTGGCCGCTCACGTCGGAAGACCCGTCCGCCGTCGCATCCGCGACCGACACTGCAGCAATCGAAGCGCCGTCGTGATGGGAGCCGACCAGTGCGGTGAATTCCTCAGCGGACCCCGCCACCATGAGCACCGCGCGCTCGGACCACCACGGCCCCCACAACTGCGTCGTGTTCTCGATGGCTGAGTCCACATCGGCAGCCAAAGCGTCGACGAACGCCTGCTGACCCGGGTGGCCGATCACCAGCGCGTTACCCGCAGAATTCTCGGCGACGGCAAGCGGGCCGAAGTCCCAGGGGCCGTTCCAGGATTCGCCCGCCGTTCGGGCGCCGTCCAGTCCGACGATCGACCCGTCCGCAAGAACCGACCACTGATCGCCGCGTTTCGCGAGCGTCATGGACACTGCCTTGCGCGTGGGCAATGCGTCGACGCCGTCGAGGGCGTACCGCAACAGAACTTGCGCATTCCATACTTCGACGTCTCCGCCCGGCGCACCGGTTCGCGGCGCCGGAGTCAGGCCACCGCTGGGAATCTCGTATCCCCAATCGGAGAATTCGAGCGCTCCCGCTGCAGTGGCTCGTCGAACTTCCGCCTCGAGCACACCGGGTGCGGCAGAACTGTCGACGAACTTCGCCAGCCCCGACGGATCGTCGGACATCTGAGCCGCGGCCCATGCATCGAGAAAGCTCTGGACTTGAGCGCTGCGTTCCGCGTCCTGTTCGGCGGCGGCGTTTTCGTCGGAATCGGACCTGTTCGTCAGGAAGATCGTCAGGCCCAGAACGAGCACCACGGCTACACCGAGCGCCACGAGGGCCGGATACTCCCAACGGCGTGGTCGATCTGCGCCGACGTCGGGCGTCGTCATCGGTTCAGTCGGCACGGTGCCGAGTGTAGGAGAACTCGACTCGACGCTTCACGGCGGCTGGCCACACGCCGCTCGGGCGCAGCAAGCCGTCAGTAACGACGCGCAGTGGAGAACTCCATGCCTGCCATCGACTGGACCTTCACCGGTACGCCGAACGTCGACGCATGCAGAATGTTTCCGTCGCCGGCGTAGATGCCGACATGCGAGTTGTCGCTGTAGAACGTCACGACGTCGCCGGGCTGTAGTTGGTCCCTCGACACCGGTACACCACCCTGCGCCTGCGCTTGGCTCGATCGCGGCAGAGTCTTTCCGATCTGCTTGTAGGCCCACACCACCAGACCTGAGCAGTCGAACTCGTTCGGCCCGGTCGCGCCCCAGACGTACGGGTCACCGATCCGCGTGAGGCCTGCCTGCAGGGCAGCAGCACCCGAGCCAGGGGTCAAGTTAGCCAGAATTTTGCTGAGATCGACGTCCGGCGGGAAAGGCGTACCGCTCAGTTGGTTACGTTCGTCGTCGGTGAGATTCTGGAAGGCTTTGGTCACGTCGGCGATCTGCGTCTGCAGTTCACTCTGCTTACGCTGCAAATCGTCACTGAGTGCGCGGGCTTGATCGGCGGCGGTTCGCGCTTCTTCGGCCGATCGCTTCGATGCTTCCGAGGCGGCACGCGCATCGGCAGTGGCTTGGTTGAACTGAGAGACCTGTACTGCCGCGTCGTTGGAAATCACGTCGAGCGCAGACATCTGGTCGAGCAACTGCTGCGGCGAGTCACTCACCATCAACGCAAAGAGGCGATTGGTTCGCGCACCCTGGTAATTCGCTGTGGCAATACGGTTTACCGCCGGCGCGAACTCGGCGACGCGCGCCGAAGCCGCGTCGAGAAGACCCTGATCGGCTGCCGATCGCACGTCCGCATCATTCGCGACTGCCAGCTTCGCGTCGAGGTCGATCTGCGCGTTGTGCAGCGCTTCGTTGGTCTGCTCGGAAACCCGGGAGAGTTCACCGAGCTTGTCGAGCGCCTCGGTGGGGTTGGTGATGACGGGGTCGGCACCGGCCTGCATCGAAGGCCCTGCAACGAGTCCGAACGCCAGCACTCCCACTGTCAATGCGGCCCGTACTCGACTGTTGTTTTTCGATGAAACCACGGAATGCAACTCTCCGTCTCGGTGAAGCGACGCCGACCGGGACCGGTCGACGATCTGTTAGCTGGCTGTCAACTATCCACAGTACCTGTCTCGGCCGCGCAATGTCTCGATAAGGTTACGGAACGGCATACGTTTGTGTCTACTCGCCGGTAGGCGTGTCGGGGTGAAGTACCGGGCGAATTGTCGCGAAACGAAAATGTGGGCCCCGAATCGAAGATTCGAGGCCCACATTCGAAGATCCGGAGCTCCCCCGAGCTCCGCCGCATCACAGCGGCGGATCGTTCCGACTGCCTACCGGAGACAGCCGTCGAGCGTGTTCAGAAATCAGTAACGGCGAGCGCCGTCGTACGGCATCGAGGACACCGGAGCGAGCTTCACGGGCTGACCAGCGGTCGACGCGTGGATGACATTGCCGTTACCGGCGTAGATGCCCGAATGCGATCCGCCGTAGAAGGAGATCACGTCGCCGACCTGAAGATCGGACTGTGCGACGGCAACGCCGGCTGCAGCCTGGTCGTAGCTCGTGCGAGGCAGGTTGAGACCGGCCTGCTTGTATGCCCACTGAACGAGACCGGAGCAGTCGAATGCGTCCGGGCCGGCTGCGCCGTACACGTACGGGGAGCCCAGCTTGCTCTCTGCGGCGCGAACTGCCTGCTCACCAACACTGGAGATGGGAGCGGCCGGTGCAGCCGGTGCGATGTCGGTGATGCCCGGAATGACCGGCAACTGAGGAATAGAAACGCCCGGAACCTCGAACGTGCCGACGCCGGGGATGGTGATGGGGTCTGCCGAGGCAGGTGCAGCGGTTGCAGCGAATGCTCCGACTGCGAGCGCGCCGGCTACTGCCAACTGCGCTGAACGCTTGAAACTCTGTGACGCCACTTAAGGGGTGCTCCATTTCTTCCATTCATCCGCCGACCGAGTTAGCTGACGGGTTCGGGCTGGGAAGATCAGCCCTACCCGCGTGGTCTGCAGCGATCCTGCGTGCTGCACCCCAGGCGGGATTCACCCCAGTGGAAACTTGGGTTCCCGGTTCGGGTTCCTCGCGGAGATCCCGATTAGGCGGTTCCTGACGATGCCGGTCCTGTTTGGTCCGGCAAGACTTCGTTAGGTCTCAGGAAGGTTACGAAATGATCGCGACGATGTCGACCGCTTCGTGACAATCGCGCCCGATTCGCCGGAAATCGTGGTGCCGCGCCCGCGATACGCCCGGCGGGTCACGGGGAGATAACAACAGGTCGGTTCGGCGACCCACTCCAGGCCGTCGAACCCGCGCCCGCTACCCACTGCCAAGGCTCACCAAACCCGACAATCCGATCTTCCATGCAGTTCAACGATGATTACTTGAAACTAGAACCTGTTCCGGTCACGGACGCGGTTTCAGCCGTCGACAGACGCACCGAAGACCCCTCGACTCGCCCTACTCACAAGTAGGCGCGCGTCCACATTCGCGAGTTCCCACCGCAAGTGTGATCCTCGTCTCTCCTACTTTTGTCGGGCGTTCATCCACCGATTTCGCAATGGAAGTCCGTGCGGGTCGGATTCCGTGTCTGCACTCTCGAATTCGTGTCGGGGGGTACTTCTACTGTCTGCGGTGTGAGTCCCGCCTCGGCCCGAGAATTTCCGTCTCCGCCCCCGTTCTCCGACGGGGAGAAGTTCGACGTCGGGCGGCAACTGAGCTTCGACGAACTGGACACACCGCTGAGCGAGACAACATTTGTCGTCGTCGACCTCGAGACCACAGGGGGCAGCGCCGACCAGGACTCCATCACCGAGATCGGCGCCGTCAAGATCCGCGGCGGCGAGGTACTGGGCGAAATGGCAACACTCGTCGACCCCGGCCGGTCGATTCCGCCCTACATAGTCGAACTGACCGGAATCACCACGGCCATGCTGATCGGCGCACCTCCCATCGAACGTGTCCTGCCTGCATTTCTCGAGTTCGCCGAGGGCGCGGTGCTGGTGGCACACAACGCGCCGTTCGACATCGGTTTCCTCAAAGCAGCGGCGTCACGCAGCGCGCGCCCGTGGCCTGCGTTCCGTGTCCTGTGCACCGTCAAACTCGCCCGGCGCGTACTCACACGCGACGAAGCACCTTCGGTGAAGCTCTCCGCACTCGCCCATCTCTTCCAAGTGACCACCCAGCCGACGCACCGGGCTCTCGACGACGCGCGTGCGACCGTCGACGTCCTCCACGGACTGATCGACAGGGTCGGAAACCAGGGTGTCCACAGTTACAGCGAACTAGTCGACTACCTGCCCAACATTTCCTCGCATCAACGGGCCAAACGGTCCTTCGCCGCAAACCTGCCGCGAAGCCCCGGTGTCTACCTTTTCCGCGGTCCTTCCGACGAAGCCCTCTACATAGGAACTGCTACCGACCTTCGACGCCGCGTCCGCAACTACTTCACCGGTTCGGAGACCCGCGGCCGGATGAAGGAAATGGTCGCGCTGGCCACCCGCGTGGACCATGTCGAGTGCGCGCACTCTCTCGAGGCCGGGGTGCGTGAACTACGACTGCTGAGCGCGCATGCGCCGCCGTACAACCGTCGCTCCAAGTTTCCCAAGCGAGGTTGGTGGATCACCCTCACCGACGAGGCGTTTCCGAGACTGTCCGTGGTTCGCACGCCCACGGCCGATTCGATCGGCCCGTTCACCTCTCGCGGCGACGCAGTCGACGTCGCCGACACCGTCGCAGAGTTCAGTCGTCTGCGCACGTGTACCAAGCGTCTCGGACGCGGCGCCGTTCACGGCCCTGACTGCCCCGCTCGCGAACTGGGGGCGTGTCCAGCCTCCTGGACCCCGGAAATCAACGCAGAGGACTACGCGGCCGCCCCTGAGGCCGTGCGTGGATTCTTCCGAGGAACCAACGACGCTCCCCTCCAACAGATGCAGGCCCGGATCGACGAGCTGTCCGCACACGCGTTGTTCGAGAATGCTGCTCGTCTGCGTGACCGAACGGTCGCAGTCGCCACCGCAGTGCGGCGCACTCAGCGACTCGCTGCAGTCGCGGCGATCGAACAACTCGTTCTCGCCCGCCCCACCGGAGACGGCGGCTGGGAGCTGTCGGTGATCCGGTCCGGGCGTCTCGCGTCCGCCGGGCTCGCCAGACGTGGGACTCACCCGATGCCCGTCGTCGACGCCATCACCGCGGCGGCCGAAACCGTCCTACCGGACGACGCCCCGTTCCGCGGCGCGTCACCCGAAGAACTGGGACTGATCGCAAGGTGGCTCTCGTCGGACGGTGTCCGAATCGTGTCGGCGACATCCGGATACGTCGAACCTGTGAGCGGCGCCGGCAAGTGGGAAGCCTGGTGCCGACTCGCCCGAGCCGGAA
Source organism: Rhodococcus sp. FH8 (assembly GCF_019266085.1). Taxonomy (NCBI): domain Bacteria; kingdom Bacillati; phylum Actinomycetota; class Actinomycetes; order Mycobacteriales; family Nocardiaceae; genus Rhodococcus; species Rhodococcus sp. FH8. The sequence continues at coordinate 196,292 of NZ_LPNQ01000061.1, forward strand.
CCGAATCCGAACATCGATGACGTAACGGCGGGGCGGCACCCCTAAGCTCGATCGAAACCACCGGGTCATCACAACCCGCAGGGAAATCGAGGAGAGAAATGATCAACGCCATCGTCATGATTCACGCCGAGTCCGCTCGGATCCCGGAAACCGCGCAGGCCGTCGCCGACCTGTCCGGAGTGACCGAGGTCTACTCGTGCGCAGGTGACGTCGATTTGATCGCCATCGTGAAAGTGCGTGACCACGCCCAGATCGCCGACGTGGTCACCGGAGGAATCAACAAGGTGCCCGGCGTTCTCCGAACCGCCACACACATTGCGTTCCAGTCATTCTCCAGCGCAGACGTCGAGGCCGGTTTCTCGCTGGGTGAATAGCCCCTCGATCAGGCTTGGTCGGCCAGCTCGGCGGTGAGCGCCGCCCACTTGTGAAGCAGTTCAGCGCCCGCGCCGCTGTCGATCGCGGCAGCGGCTGCAGTCATCCCGGCAGAGATCGCACTCTCGAGATCGTCGCCGACACCGTTGAATGCCGCGATGGCTGCTCCCGCGTTCAGCAGGACCGCGTCCCGGACCGGCCCCTTCTGCCCGGAAAGCAGCGTTCTGGCGACGGTGGCGTTGATTTCGGCGTCGCCTCCACGCAACTCTTCGAGAGGAACGCGGTCGATTCCGAGGTCACGCGGATCCAGCGTGACAGTTCGCACACTTCCACCGCCGACGATGTGAACCGTCGACGTCGTCGATGTGGTCAGTTCGTCCAGTCCGTCGTCTCCCCGTACCACCAACGCCGAATTGCCGCGCTGCGCAAGGACTCCCGCGACGACCGAGATCAGTTTCGGAAATGCGCACCCGATCAGCCCGGCACGCGGACGAGCCGGATTGGTCAGTGGACCGAGCACGTTGAATGCCGTCGGAATGCCGATTTCCTTGCGAGGCACCGCCGCAAAGCGCAGTGCGGGATGGAAGACCGGCGCGAAACAAAAGCCGATGCCGACCTCTTCGACGCACCTCGCAACCTGCTCCGGCCCGAGGTTGATGCGAACGCCGAGCGCCTCGAGAACGTCGGCGCCACCGCTCTTGGACGAAGCAGCGCGGTTGCCGTGCTTGACAACTCGCACACCGGACGCGGCAACCACGATCGAGGCCATCGTCGAGATGTTCACCGTGTTGGAGCGGTCACCACCCGTGCCGACGATGTCGACGACGTCGGAATCGACCGGCACGCGCCTGGAGTGTTCGAGCATCGCGGCGGCGAGCCCTTCCAACTCCGCGGGGGTTTCTCCCTTCATCTTCAGACCGACCCCGAAAGCAGCGATCTGAGCGGAGGTGGCGTTGTCCGACATGATCTCGCCCATAGCCCAGCGACTGTCGGCTTCCGACAAGTCACTGCCGTCCGTGAGCAAACCGAGAATCATCGGCCAGGACCGCACCACTGCACTCGAATCGACGTTCACGGCGTTGGATGCGTCGGTGCCGGCCATAGTGCCTTGGTCCCCTGTCGTTCAAGTGGGCTGGATTTCGAGCTGTCGTTTCGCGCTGCCATTTTGTGCTGCCGATGACCCTCGCAGCCTAGTCAGTGAGGTAACGAGGAAACCGAATAGGGCCGCTCAGGACTTTCTGCGACCGCGTTTGGGCGGCGCCTCCACAAGTATCGGGGGCTGGAGCGCGTCCCACCCGGCGACCGAACCACCGAGTCGCTGCGCCAGACCGGCCATTCGTGACCGCTCCTGGGAGCAATGCAGGGCATCAAGCACCTGGACACGCTCGAAGACGACGCGAACCGAATTCTCGACCACCGGAGTCACGTCCTCGGGCCGACTCGAGCCTCGCACATATCCGTCCTGGGCGACGATGCTCTCGGCATCGGCTACCGAGCCCTCCGGGAGGTCGAGATGATGCCGCAGAACCACTTCGGACTCCGCCCTGAACTCCGGCTCGGTGGAGGCGGCACGTTCGAGAGCCGTCGAGCTCGCCTCGGCGTCGTCGAAGCCTTCGGCAACGACGACCAGATCCGACCGCCCTGCATCGAGCGGTGTCGGAATCTTCGTGCCGAAAATTCTCAGGAACCACGGTCTACTCTTGTGTGTAGCTGCCATCGCGCCAGCATATTCCGACCACGCCACCAGCGCGTTCGCCGCCCGATCCCGCGAACTCGAGCCGAGCGACGCGCCGATGGTGGACCCGAGTGGTCGTCTCTTACGACGAAGCGTCATACTTCTGTCTGTGACGAGCGCAGTAGGGACTTCAGGATCGGCAATCACCCAACGCGTGCACTCGCTGAACCGGCCGAATATGGTCAGCGTTGGCACCATCGTGTGGTTGTCAAGTGAGCTCATGTTCTTCGCAGGGCTCTTTGCCATGTACTTCGTGGCACGAGCTCAGGCGAACGGAAATTGGCCGCCGGAGCCAACCGAATTGAACCTTTATCTGGCCGTGCCGGTGACCTTGGTGCTTATCGCATCTTCGTTCACCTGCCAGATGGGTGTCTTCGCGGCTGAGCGTGGCGACGTCTTCGGACTTCGTCGCTGGTACACCATCACCTTGGTCATGGGGGCGTTCTTCGTCGCCGGCCAGGGTTACGAGTACTACCACCTCGTGCACGAGGGCACCACGATTTCGAGCAGCGTGTACGGCTCGGTGTTCTACATGACCACCGGCTTCCACGGTCTGCACGTCATCGGCGGTCTCATCGCCTTCGTCTTCTTGATCGCACGTACCCGGGTCAGCAAGTTCACGCCCGCCCAGGCCACCGCCGCGATCGTTGTTTCGTACTACTGGCACTTTGTCGACATCGTGTGGATCGCGCTGTTTGCCACGATTTATTTCATCCGTTAATCAGCTGTACGCCCCAGGCAGCCCCTGACGTCCAGTTCCGTCCCGACATACCAAAGGGATACAGATGAGTTCATCCCCCCCTCCCGCATCCGATAACTCAGCGAATGCCGCGAAGTCGCGTCGCCAGCGGAAAATCCGCCGGCGCGTCACTGGCGCGCTCGTATTGATGATGGGATTGATCAGCGCAGGTTTCCTCGCTTCGGCGTTGACACCAGCTCCGCAGGTTGCGACCGCCAGTGACGATTCAGCAGCCCTGATTCGTGAAGGCAAGCAGCTGTACGACACGTCATGCATCACGTGCCACGGCGCGAACTTGCAGGGCGTGCAGGACCGCGGTCCCAGCCTCATCGGCGTCGGCGAAGCAGCCGTGTACTTCCAGGTCTCCTCTGGTCGTATGCCGGCAGCTCGCAACGAGGCCCAGGCTGCACGCAAGGACCCCAAGTTCGATGCTGCGCAGACCGACGCCCTCGGCGCTTTCATCCAGGCCAACGGCGGCGGCCCGACGCTCATCCGCGACGAGAACGGCGAAATCGCCCAGTCCTCGCTGCGCGGTGGCGACGTCGGACGCGGCAGTGAGCTCTTCCGGCTCAACTGCGCGTCGTGCCACAACTTCACCGGCCGCGGTGGCGCACTGTCCTCGGGCAAGTACGCCCCGGTCCTGGATCCGGCCAGCGAGCAGCAGATCTACGCTGCCATGGTTACCGGTCCCCAGAACATGCCGAAGTTCTCGGATCGTCAGCTGACGATCGAGGAGAAGAAGGACATCATCGCCTACGTCAAGTCGTCGGGCGAGTCGAAGGACCCCGGTGGGTACGGGCTCGGTGGCCTCGGTCCGGCCTCTGAGGGTCTCGCCATGTGGGCCGTCGGAATCATCGCTGTCGTCGGTGCAGCATTGTGGATCGGAGCAAGGTCATGAGCGACGCTGGCCAGCATGGCGGCGATACGCCTAAGAAGTACACAGATGAAGAGCTCGACGCGATGTCACGCGACGACCTGGTCAAGCTGGGTACCAATCTCGATGGCGTCGATGTCGTCTACCGCCGTGATCGTTGGTCGGTAAAGGGCACCAGGGCGGAAAAGCGCGCCGAGCGCAACGTCGCCTTCTGGTTCGGCCTCGCCGGCGTTTCGGCGATCGCGTTCATCGCGATCTACCTGTTCTGGCCCTGGGAGTACGCAGGCGCCGGTGACGAGAACTACGGCAAGTACAGCCTGTACACCCCGCTGATCGGCTTGACCATGGGTCTGGCGATCCTCGGCGTCGGCATCGGTGCCGTTCAGTTCACGAAGAAGTTCATCCCCGAAGAGGTCTCGATCCAGGACCGCCACGACGGTGGTTCCACCGAGGTCGATCGTCGCACGATCGTCGCCGAGCTCGGCGACACCCTCGAGACGTCCACCCTCCCCCGCCGCAAGGCCATCAAGCGCAGCTTGATGTTCGGCGGCGGCGCACTCGGCGTCATGATGGTCATGCCCCTCGGCGGACTCATCAAGAACCCGTGGGCCAAGGGCGACGACTCACCTCTGTGGGTGTCCGGCTGGACCCCGAACTACCCGGGCGAGACCATCTACCTGCGTCGTGACACCGGCCGTCCCGAGGACATCGTCCTCGTTCGCCCGGAAGATCTCGATGCCGGTTCGATGGAAACGGTCTTCCCGTTCCGCGAGTCCGACCGTGGCGACGAGCACGCTCTGCTCGCAGCACTGCGCGGCATTCGTAACTCGGTGATGCTCATCCGCCTCCGCACGGAAGACACCGCGCGTGTCACCAAGCGTAAGGGCCAGGAAAGCTTCAACTACGGCGATTACTTCGCCTACTCGAAGATCTGCACCCACCTGGGTTGCCCCACCTCGCTCTACGAACAGCAGAGCAACCGTATTCTGTGCCCCTGCCACCAGTCGCAGTTCGACGCACTGACCTACGGCAAGCCGATCTTCGGTCCCGCTGCTCGCGCACTTCCGCAGTTGCCTATTACAGTGAACGAAGAGGGCTTCCTGGTCGCCGACGGTGACTTCATCGAAGCACTCGGCCCGGCATTTTGGGAGCGTCGACCGTGACCACAACAACAACCAAACCGTCCAAGATCAGCGCGGCAGCGGCTGGACAAGCGGAGGCTATGGACTCCCGCTACCACCTCGCCGCAGGCATGCGCCGGCAGATCAACAAGGTCTTCCCGACGCACTGGTCCTTCATGCTCGGCGAGATCGCGCTCTACAGCTTCGTGATCCTGCTGATCTCCGGTGTGTTCCTGACGCTGTTCTTCGATCCGTCGATGGCACACGTCGTCTACCAGGGCGCATACCAGCCGCTTCGCGGTGTCACGATGTCTCGCGCCTACGAGACGACCCTGAACATCTCCTTCGAGGTGCGCGGCGGTCTCTTCGTTCGCCAGATTCACCACTGGGCTGCACTGATGTTCGCGGCGTCGATCATCGTTCACCTCGCTCGCATCTTCTTCACCGGCGCCTTCCGTCGCCCACGTGAAGCGAACTGGGTCATAGGCTGCCTGCTGCTCATCCTGGCGATGTTCGAAGGCTTCTTCGGTTACACCATCCCCGACGACCTGCTCTCGGGCACCGGCCTCCGCGCCGCCTTCGGTGGTATCACGATGAGTATCCCGATCGTCGGTACCTGGATGCACTGGCTGATCTTCGACGGCGATTTCCCCGGCGACCTCATCATCCCGCGTCTCTACGTCGCTCACGTGCTGCTGTTCCCGGGCATCATCCTTGCTCTGATCGCCGGCCACCTCGCGTTGGTCTGGTACCAGAAGCACACGCAGTTCCCCGGCCCCGGCCGTACGGAACAGAACGTCGTCGGCGTCCGCATCCTCCCGGTCTTCGCGATGAAGGGTGGCGCGTTCTTCGCCATGACCTTCGGCGTGCTCGCACTGCTCGGTGGTCTGTTCCAGATCAACCCCGTGTGGAACATCGGTCCGTACAACCCGTCACAGGTCTCGGCAGGTTCCCAGCCCGATATCTACATGATGTGGACGGACGGCCTTGCTCGACTGTGGCCGGCGTGGGAGATCTACCTGTTCAACCGGTACACGATCCCTGCAGTGTTCGCCGTCGCCCTGATCATGGGCCTCGTCTTCGCACTGTTGATCGCGTACCCGTGGATCGAGAAGCGTCTCACCGGAGACGACGCTCACCACAACATCCTGCAGCGCCCGCGCGACGTGCCGGTCCGTACCGCTATCGGTGCGATGTCCATCGCGTTCTACCTGGTGCTCACGATCTCCTGCATCAACGACATCATCGCGTACCACCTGCACATCTCGCTGAACGCAATGACGTGGATCGGCCGTATCGGCATGGTCATCCTTCCGCCCATCGCGTACTTCGTGACGTACCGGTTCTGCATCGGCCTGCAGCGCAGTGACCGTGCAGTCCTCGAACACGGCATCGAGACCGGCATCATCAAGCGGATGCCGAACGGCCAGTACATCGAGATCCACCAGCCGCTCGGCCCCGTCGACGAGCACGGACACCCGATCCCGCTCGAGTACCAGGGTGCTGCTGTCCCGAAGAAGATGAACAAGCTCGGCCTCGCCGGCAAGCCCGGTAGCGGTAGCCTGATCACCGCTGACCCAGTCGAGGAGAGCGAGGCTCTCGAAGCCGCTCATCACGAAGCTGAGCACGAGCAGCTTCAGATCCTTCTGGACTACCAGAACCGAACCAACGGCAAGTCCGATGGTTCCAGTGGAGAACTCCACTAAGAACGTCAGTTGACCAGTGAGGCCCCGAACCGGATTCCGGTTCGGGGCCTCACTCGTTCTCTGAGCGATTCAGTATGGACAACCTCCAAGTGGGCACCACTCCCCCGGTTCGTCGTCTGAGCGCCGACAACAGCAGGCACTACGCTTTGCTAGACCTCGAGCACAGTCGAATAGTGCTCCACCGTCGGGAACGGCTCGTAGAAGTGATGGAGAAGTTCTCGCCACTTCTCGTATCCTGGCGACTTACGGAACCCGATGGTGTGTGACTCCACGTCTTCCCACTCGACCAGCAGGAGATATCGCTCCGGTGATTCCAGGCAGTGCGAGAGCCGCAGCCTGATGAATCCGGGAACCTCGGAGATGATGGTTCGGGCCACGTCGAATGCGGCCTCGAATTGCGCTGACTGCGACGGATCGACCTGCAGGACGGCATATTCGAGAATCATCTACCGAGTGTTGCACGTTCTCGGGAGTCCCCTCGAGGCGTTGTCGCCTGGTGAGATACTCGGACCATGACATCTCATGCACGCGGCACCTTCGAGATCGATCTTCGCCCCGCCGATCCTGAGCTCTCCGGACGCGTCGGACGCTTCGAGTTCGACAAGACGTTCATCGGCGGCGTCGAAGGCACGTCGTCCGGCCTGATGCTGTCCGCGGGCGATCCGACAGCCGGTGCAGCGGGCTATATCGCTTTGGAGTTTGTCACGGGGCAGGTCGACGAAGCTGTGGGATCGTTCGCCCTGCAGCAGTTCGGTCAGATGATCGACGGAACGCAGAAGCTTCTGTACGAGATCGTGCCGGGGTCCGGAACCGGCGAGTTGAAGGGCATCTCAGGCACTCTCGAGCTCGAGGTCGTCGACGGTCTGCACCGCTACGACCTCGAATACTCGCTCCACGATTGACAGAGAGCGGCTGTTGACAGGCACCCTCCTACCACCGAAACTCACATAAACGACAACAGAGGCGCCGTACCCGGGTGGGTGCGGCGCCTCTGTTCGAGTGCGGGTGAAACTAGTGCTTCTCGGGTCCGGTGTAGTACTCGAACACCAGGCCTGCGGCTGCGGCGAGCACACAGACAACTGCGACTGCGATGAGCCACGGCTGGAAGTACGCCAGCGACACTGCCGCGAGTGCAGCAGCAGCGGCAAGCAGGATCGGCCAGAAGCTACCCGGGCTGAAGAAGCCCAGTTCTCCTGCACCATCCGAGATTTCAGCGTCGTCGTAGTCCTCGGGACGGGTGTCCAGACGACGGGCGACGAAGCGGAAGTAGGTACCCACGATGAGCGTCAGACCTGCAGACAGGACGATGGCCGTCAGTCCGGCCCACTCGATACCTGTGCGTGACAGAGCGGTGAACACTCCGTAGATGATCGCGACGAGAATGAAGAACATCGTCAGGATCTCGAAGAGCTTGGCTTCGATCTTCATATCAGCACTTGTCCTTGTTCAGTGAAGAGGCTGGCCGGCTCAGTTGCCTGCAGTGGCGACGGTTGCCTGACGGTACTCGCGGTCGGTGTTGAACGGCGTGGTCGACGTAGCCACCGGCGACTGACCGATTGCCTGCAGAGCCTCGGCGGTCGTCAGACCACCCTTGCCCTCCGCGTCACCCTTGCGCAGTTCGATGTACTTGGCGAAGTCCTCGGGCGAAACCGCACGAACCTCGAAGTTCATCATCGCGTGGAACGTGCCACACATTTCTGCACAACGCCCGACGAACGCGCCTTCCTTCTCGATCTCACTGATCTGGAAGATGTTGTCCGAGTGGTTCTCCTTGGGGTTCGGGAGAACGTCGCGCTTGAACAGGAACTCAGGCACCCAGAAAGCGTGGATGACGTCCGAGGAAGCAAGTTCGAACTGGATCCGCTTGCCGGTGGGCAGAACGAGGATCGGGATCTCCTGGCTGGAGCCGACGGTCTCGATCTTGTCGTAGTGCAGGTAGCTCAGGTCCTCGGTGCTGTTGCCGTGGATCGGGCCGGGGACTTCTTCCCCGTGTTCGTTCACGGTGGAGCCCTCGGTCTTTGCAGCCTCTTCGGCCTCGACGTCGATTCCGTTGTACTTGGCGGAGCCGTCACCGAACTCGATGGAGCGGTAGCCGAACTTCCAGTTCCACTGGAAGGCCGTGACGTCTACGACGACGTCAGGATTGTCCGTCTTGTCCAGAACATGGTTCTGAACGATGACGGTGAAGTAGAAGAGAACCGCGATGATGACGAAGGGAACTGCCGTGTAACCGAGTTCGAGCGGCACGTTGTATGCCGTCTGACGCGGGAATTCCGGCGAGTCCTTCTTCTTGCGGTGGAAGATGACGGCCCAGAAGACCAGCCCCCACACCAGCACACCCATGACGAGGGCGGCTACAACCGACCACGTCCACAGCTCACGCATGCGCGTCGCCTCCGGGGTGATGCCCGAAGGCCACCCGAAACGAAGCACTTCGTTGTCGATGGAGCAACCCGACAGCAGCAAGGCAGCAATGCCCAGAGATACTGCCAGCCCCGCTCGCCGAAGGATCCGACCTTGCGCCACGTTCACGCCTTCCTGATCGCCACAAAATTCAACTAGGGCATGCCCGGAGGGAAGGCCCAATTACTACGCAGCGTAGACCAAAGCCGGGCGCTATCCATCCTCGGGTCCTCGCCCGTGTCGCGGCGGACGTCACACAGCTCTCTCAGGTGCTGCTCAGGAACGGCTCAGGTCGTTTCGGCGACGCACATCACGTCGATTCGTTCCGCCGCGATCGGCAGGGACGTCGATCTGCGGCATACTTTCGTCAAGAGTTCGTTGACCTCTCCCCGACACTCGTGTCCGGGAGCCTTCTGTACAAAAATTCTGAATCGAGGAACCGGACGCTGTGTGTGGACTGCTCGGGCTACTGACATCTGGCGGAACCAGCGAGGACGCCGTCTCGCGGGTCGACCAGGCGATGCATTGCCTTCGTCACCGCGGGCCGGACGAACACGGGACGTGGAACGACGATCACCTCGTCTTCGGGTTCAACCGCCTGGCGATCATCGACATCGCTCATTCCCACCAGCCGCTGCGTTGGGGCCCACCGGAGAACCCGGAGCGTTATGCGCTCACGTTCAACGGCGAGATCTACAACTACTTGGAGATCCGCGCCGAACTGGTCAAGGACCACGACGCCAAGTTCTTCACCGAGGGCGACTCCGAGGCCATCGTCGCTGCATTCCACTACTGGGGTGAGGACGCGGTCCGGCGCCTGCGCGGAATGTTCGCGTTCGCGATCTGGGACACCGACACACGCGAGCTGTTCATCGCGCGCGATCCGTTCGGGATCAAGCCGCTGTTCATCGCGACCGGCGACGGCGGCACCGCGTTCGGCAGCGAGAAGAAGAGCCTGCTCGAACTCACCGATCTGATCGGCATCGGTACCGAGCTGGATCCGCGTGCCATCGAGCACTACACCGTTCTGCAGTACGTACCGGAGCCGGAAACACTGCACAAGCAGATCCGACGCCTGGAGTCGGGCAGCTTCGCCCGGGTGCGTCCGGGCGAGGAGCCCACGTTCACGCGGTATTTCACGCCGAAGTTCCCGGCCAAGCCTTTTGCACCTGGCACCGAGAAGGCGCGCTACCAGGAAATCGCCGAGGCACTCGAGGATTCGGTCGCCAAGCACATGCGCGCCGACGTCACCGTCGGTTCGTTCTTGTCCGGTGGTATCGACTCCACGGCGATCGCGGCGCTGGCGATGCGCCACAACCCCAACCTGATCACCTTCACGACCGGTTTCGAACGTGAGGGCTATTCCGAGGTCGACGTCGCTGCAGAATCTGCCGCAGCGATCGGCGCGAAGCACGTCGTCAAGGTGGTCTCCCCCGCCGAGTTCGCCGCTGCCATTCCCGAGATCGTCTGGTACCTCGACGACCCGGTAGCCGATCCGGCATTGATTCCGCTGTGGTTCATCGCGAAGGAAGCGCGCAAGCACGTCAAGGTCGTGCTGTCCGGCGAGGGTGCCGACGAGCTGTTCGGCGGCTACACGATCTACCGTGAGCCGTTGTCGCTCAAGCCTTTCGAGTACCTCCCCAAGGGACTGCGTCGGGCTGCCGGCAAGTTGTCCGAACGCATCCCGGACGGCACTCGCGGCAAGAGTCTGCTCAACCGCGGTTCCTTGACGCTCGAGGAGCGCTACTACGGAAATGCTCGTAGCTTCAACGACGCTCATCTCCGCGCCGTCCTGCGCGATTTCCGCCCCGAGTGGACTCACCAGGACGTCACTGCGCCGATCTACGCGCAGTCACGGGACTGGGATCCGGTTGCGCGGATGCAGCATCTCGACCTGTTCACCTGGCTGCGCGGCGACATCCTCGTCAAGGCAGACAAGATGACGATGGCCAACTCGCTGGAACTGCGTGTGCCGTTCCTCGATCCCGAGGTCTTCGACGTCGCGTCACGCGTACCGCTCGATCAGAAGATCACGAAGGACACGACCAAGTACGCACTGCGCCAGGCCCTGGAAGGCATTGTGCCGCACCATGTTCTGCACCGCGCGAAGCTCGGATTCCCGGTTCCCCTGCGCCATTGGCTGCGCGGCACCGAACTCTTCGACTGGGCACATCTGCAGATCGAAGAGTCGGGAACCGACCACATCTTCGACAAGCAGGCCGTCGTGAAGATGCTCAACGATCACCGCGAGGGCGTGTCCGACCACAGCCGACGCCTGTGGACCGTCCTGACCTTCATGGTCTGGCACGGAATCTTCGTGGAGAAGCGCATCGTGCCGCAGATCCAGGAACCGGTGTACCCGGTCAATATCTAGGCCTTCGGCCCCGTGAGCGGTTAGGGAGTCTCCGAACTCCTCAACCACTCACGGGGCGGAGCCCTACTTCGGCAGGATCGTCGCGATCTCGTCCGCTGCCGCGCTGCCGTATGCGTCGGTAAGGCGCTTGAGTGCCTCGTCGCGATTGAACACCCACTCCTGCGTTCCCACGGTCTCGAGAATCAACACAGCGACCAAAGATCCCAACTGTGCAGCACGCTCGAAGCTCAGACCGGCGCCGTGTGCGAGCAGGAACCCGGCGCGGAAGCCGTCGCCAACGCCCGTCGGATCCACCTTGCCGGTCTCGGGCACTACGTCGACGCGCACCCAATTGCCTTCGGCGTCAACAATTTCCACACCCTTGGAGCCGAGGGTGGTGACACGGATGCCGACCTGCGCGCGGATCTCTTCCTCGCTCAGACCAGTCTTCTGCTGAAGAAGACCCCACTCGTACTCGTTGGTGAACAAGTACTTCGCGCCGTGAATGAGCGCCTTGGCCTCGTCACCGGACAGGCGGGCAAGCTGCTGCGACGGATCCGCTGCGAACGGAATCCCGAGCAGACGGCATTCGTCGGTATGGCGAACCATGGCCTCGGGGTCGTTGGCGCCGATCAGCACCAACTCGACTGCGCCTGCAGTCTTGGCCACTGCCGCGAGTTCGATCTCGCGAGCCTCGCTCATCGCACCGGGGTAGAACGACGCGATCTGCGCCATGTCCTCGTCGGTGGTGCACACGAAACGCGCCGTATGTGCCTTGTCCGAGATACGGACCGCGCTGCAGTCGACGCCGTTGTCCTCGAGCCACGTGCGGTACTCGGCGAAGTCGGCACCGACTGCGCCGACGAGTAGCGGGGACCCACCGAGCACGCCCATGGCGTAAGCGATGTTGCCGCCGACACCACCGCGGCGAATCACGAGATCGTCGACCAGGAAACTCAGCGAAACGTGGGCGAGCTGATCGGCGAGGAGCTGATCGGCGAAGCGGCCGGGGAAGCGCATCAAGTGGTCGGTGGCGATGGAACCGGTTACCGCAATAGTCACGGATCGTGGCCTTTCAGCGAAGTGAGTACAAGAATGAAAGAGGAGCAAAAGTTCACGTTACCGCCCGTAGCGCCGTCATCGGCGTCCGAGCTGTCGGATCGGAACGGTCTACGTACGAGTCACCACAAACAACTGACGCGAAACCGAATGTCGGTTCCGCGTCAGTTGTTCGTGAATTGAGTTGTGATCGACAGACTCAGTTGAACGAGTCACCGCAGGCGCAGGAGCCTGTTGCATTGGGGTTGTCGATCGAGAAGCCCTGCTGCTCGATGGTGTCGAGGAAGTCGATGGACGCACCTTCGACGTACGGCGCGCTCATCCGGTCGACAACCAGATTGACGCCGTTGAAGTCGACAGTGAGGTCACCGTCGAGCGTGCGGTCGTCGAAGAACAGCTGGTACTTCAGTCCGGCACAGCCGCCGGGCTGCACTGCAATACGCAGCGCGAGGTCGTCGCGACCCTCCTGATCGAAGAGTGCCTTCGCCTTGGCGGACGCGGCCTCGGTCATCTTGACGCCGTGGGTGGCGGTCTCGTTCTGCACAGTCATGGGCTCTCCCTAATGTTCGTACCAACCCGTGAACGCTTCAACGGTACGCCGCTGCCGACTTATTCCCGCCAGTCCTTTACCGGGTGCGATTCGTCTTCATCCTATCCGGTCTTCCCGACACGGCAACGGCGCGTCGACGCTTGTGGATCCTCAGCTCCGGACGCCGCGCCAGATGTTCCACTCGCGTGCCGTGTGTTCGGCGAGTCCCTCGAGACACGCCGACGCTTCCTCCATCGCACGTTCCACCGACCCGGCGAAATCCGTCACCGACTTCGCCGCGACTATCGAGGTCGACGCATAGTCCGCCTCGTCGAGCGTCACCTGGCCGGCAAAGACGAGCGTCGGAACGCCGTGTGCTGCCCCCGCCGAAGCGAGCGTTGTGACGAGTTTGCCGCGCAGAGATTGGTGGTCGAACTTGCCTTCGCCCGTGATCACCAGGTCAGCGGAAGCCAGTAGCGCGGCTTGTCCGGTGCGATCCGCGACGACGTCGGCCCCGGATCGCCGCTGTGCACCGAGCGCAAAGAGCGCGGCACCGATACCACCCGCGGCGCCGGCACCCGGAAAATTCGACACTCGTTTTCCGGTGACGGACTCCAACTGTTCGGCCCATCTCGCGTTCCGCGCTTCGAGGACAGCGACGGCTTCGGCGTCGGCACCCTTTTGCGGGCCGAACACCGCTGCCGCACCGTGCTCGCCGAGAAGTACGTGTTCGACGTCGGTGGCGGCGAACAACTGAGTGCCTGCCGTAGCCGCCGCTGCAACCTCCAGGCCGCCCAGCGCCTCCACCAGTCCACGTCCCCCGTCGGTGCAGCAACTCCCACCGAGTCCGACGACAACCGTCTTCACGCCTGCCTCGAGCGCGACAGCGATCAGCTCTCCCACACCGAGACTGTGCGCGGCGAGTGCAGTGTCCCGCGTCGGCGGACCTCCGAGCAGGCCGAGCCCGACGGCCTCGGCGGACTCGATGTACGCCGTGTCCGAATCGAACAGCCACGTGGCGTCGACGGCGGCGGTCAAAGGCCCGGACACCCGTGCAGTCCGGATGTCGCCCCCAGCCGTGGCCAAGACGTCGACGAAACCCGGCCCACCGTCGGATTGTGGCGCGGTGACAACGTCGTCTTCGGGTCGGCCACGTCGCCAACCGGCAGAAATGGACTCAGCCGCCTCCACGGCCGTCAACGTCTCACCGAACGAATCTGGAGCAACTATTACCCGCATAGCCGAAGTCTAAGAGTCCCGAATGACCCCGATGTTTCACGATCTCGCGCGTTTCAGTGCCTCGGGCGATCGGGTTTTTCAGAAAGACCGAGGTCGGTTTCCCAGACCGTGCACTTATCCAATAGCCTGGAGGTGTGAAATTGCTACGCCGCGGTGACTCAGACAACTCCGACAAACGTGACGTCGAGGGCACTGAGGCATCCTCGGCCTCCGAAGAGGCGCCCATCGAGCAGGTGGGCAAGGGCCGCCCCACACCCAAGCGTCGTGACGCCGAGGCGAAGAGGCGTGGCCCCGTTGCCCCTGCCCCGCTGACCGCGAAGGAAGCCCGCGCCCGCCGTAAGGCGACCCGCGGCTCCAAGGAGGACCGCAAGGCCGAAGCCGCCGAGCGTCGCGCATCGTCGGCAGACCGCCGCGCCCGCATGCTCGCCGGCGAGGACAAGTACCTGCTCCCCCGCGACAAGGGACCGGTTCGCGCCTACGTCCGTGACTTCATCGACGCTCGCCGCAACCTCGTCGGGCTGTTCATGCCGCTCGCATTGATCCTCATCATGACGATGTTCGTCACGCCCGCACTCCAGCAGATCGTCACGCTGGCAATGCTCGTGATGATGCTCTTCATGGTCGGTGAAGGCATCTGGCTCGGTCGCATGATCAACAACCGCGTCGCCGAGCGCTTCCCCGACAGCACCGACGGCGGATTCAAGCTCGGCTGGTACGCGTTCGTTCGCGCGTCGCAGATCCGTAAGCTGCGCGCACCGAAGCCTCGTGTGGGGCCGGGCGACGCAATCTGAGCGTGACGAACACGTATAGAACTTTGGTCCTCGGCGGCGCGCGGTCTGGTAAGTCCGCGCACGCCGAGGATTTGGTTTGTGCAGGCCACTTACCCGAAAGTTCGGCACCGGTCCGGTACCTGGCGACAGCCAGACGTGATGTCTCCGACGCAGACTGGGAGAGCCGGATCGACCAGCACCGCAACAGACGGCCCTCCCATTGGTCGACGGTCGAAACCGCAGATGCCGGCGATCTCGCGGCGCAGCTCGAAAGCGATTCACACACAGCGACGTTGGTCGACGATCTGGGAACGTGGCTGACCGCGGAACTCGATCGGCAAGGCGCCTGGGACGCTCCGCGCGGCACCGTCACTCCCGCTGCGGACAGCCTGGTCGCCAGTGTCGAGAACTATCGCGGACACCTGGTGCTGGTCAGCCCCGAAGTGGGTTTGGCCGTCATCCCCGAGACGCGGTCCGGACGATTGTTCCGCGACGAGATCGGCACTCTCAACGCTCGTATCGCCGGGGTGTGCGATCGTGTCGTACTAGTGGTTGCAGGGTTACCGCTCATCTTGAAAGATACTGCTGCACAACCGGAAGGCACGATGTGAGTACCGAGGCCAATCCAGGGGCCATTTCAGGGGCGAATCCAGATGCCAACCCTGACGTCGCGCCAGTCAGTAGCGCCGACTTCGAACCCGTCACCCCGCCCGACCGCGAGGTGCGAGCGCAGGCCGATGCGCGTCAGCGTGATCTGACCAAGCCGGCCGGTTCGCTGGGCCGACTGGAGGCTCTCGCCGGCTGGGCATCAGCCTGCCAAGGAGTTTGTCCCCCACACGCTTTCGCTCGGCCTCGCGTCGTCGTGTTCGCGGGTGATCACGGAATCGCCCGCAACGGCGTCTCCGCCTATCCGCCGGAAGTGACCGCACAGATGGTCGCCAACTTCCTCGGGGGCGGCGCGGCGGTCAACGTCCTCGCCGAGGTTGCCGGCGCCACGGTACGCGTCGTCGACATCGCAGTGGACGGCGATACCGATCCGTCCGTCTCGAACCACAAGGTACGCAGGTCTTCCGGGTCCATCGACCGCGAAGACGCCATGTCGAACGAGGAAACCCTTCAGGCCATCGCCGCCGGCCGAGCGATCGCGGACGAGGAAATCGACGGGGGCGCAGATCTTCTCATCGCCGGCGACATGGGCATCGGCAATACGACGCCCGCAACCGTACTCATCGCCGCACTCACGGACAGTGAACCCGTCGCGGTCGTGGGTCGAGGTACCGGTATCGACGACGCCGGATGGATCCGCAAGACCGCAGCGATTCGCGACGCTCTCCGGCGTGCCCGTCCGCACGTTCGCGACACAGTCGCGCTGCTGCGCACGTCTTCGGGTGCCGACCTCGCCGCGATGGCCGGCTTTCTGGCCCAGGCAGCTTCGCGTCGCACGCCGGTGATCCTCGACGGCGTAGTGGTCACCGCAGCCGCCATGGTTGCCGACGAACTGGCTTTCGGCGCACGTGAATGGTGGGTCGCCGGACACCGCTCCACCGAACCCGCCCACACCATCGCATTGACCCGCATGGGTCTCGACCCGATCGTCGAGTTCGACATGCGTCTCGGTGAAGGTTCAGGCGCAGTCACCGCTCTCCCGATTCTTCAGGGCGCAGTGGCAATCCTGGGCAAGATGGCGACATTCTCCGAAGCCGGTGTCAGCACTCAGGGCAGCGCACCTGTCGACGAACCCGAGTCGATCGACCTGACCAAGACCGATACGGCGGAGTGAGCGTGGCGGGCCCGCTGTCCGGAGTGCCACTGGCCTTCTCGTGGCTGACGGTCCTTCCGGTTCGTGGTCCCTCCGACATCGACCGAACTGCCGGCCGTCGCGCCATCGCGGCAGCTCCGCTCACCGGGATCGCTCTCGGCATTGCCGCGACGTTTCTGCTCTGGGGCACAACCAGTATCGGCCTGAATCCCTATCTCGCAGGCTTGCTGACGGTAGGTGCGCTCGCTCTCGGGACACGCGGGATGCACGTGGACGGACTGGCAGACTCCGTCGACGGACTGGGTTGTTACGGTCCACCGGAGCGCGCCCGCGAGGTCATGCACAGCGGCGGTGCCGGACCGTTCGGGGTCGCGGCACTGTTCATCTTCCTTGGGCTGCAATCGGTCTCCTTCGGCGTCCTCGCTGTTGCCGACTCCCCCACGCAGTGGATCGCCGTTCTCGTATCTGTCGCTGCGGGTCGTGTGGCCGTCGTTTTTGCCTGCCGCCGAGGTATTCTCGCGTCGAGCCCGAGCGGATTCGGTGCGCTCGTCGCCGATTCACAACCGCTGTGGGCCGCAATCGTGTGGTCGGTTCCACTGATCGCCGCTTCCGGCTTTGCCACCGACCGGTGGTGGCTCGGCCCTCTCGTGACCGCGTCGGCGCTGGTGATCAGTGTGCTGTGCGTGCGTCACTGCGTCCGTAGATTCGGCGGACTCAACGGAGACGTTCTCGGATTCGCACTCGAACTCACCGCGACGCTTACGGCCGTCGGCCTCACTCTCGGACTGTGATCCGACGTCGTGCGAGTAGGTGTCCTTGCGTACGAAGGTTGCCTCGCGGCCGAGATCTTCGTTTTCACCGACCTTCTCCTGATCGCGAATCGGGTCGCTGATGGAGCGCCCGCCGACCCCTTCGAGGTATCGGTCATCGCAGCGTCCGGCACGCCCGTCGTTGCGGCAGGTGGATTTTCGCTCGGCGTGCAGGAGGGGCATCACGACATCGATCACCTGGTTGTGCCGGGGTTCGAACTCGTGCCGTCCGAAGACCCTGCGACGCGCTTGTCGCTGTGGGAGGGAGAAATCGAGTTCATCCGTGCGTGCGAGGCGCACGGCGTTCGGGTGTCGTCGGTCTGCGTCGGCGCGTATCTGCTGGGCGAGGCGGGACTGCTCGACGGACGCCGATGTACGACGTCGTGGCTGTACGGTGCGGACCTCGCGAGTCGTTACCCCGGTGCGACGGTTCGAACCGACTCGTTGATCGTCCAGGACGACGGCGTCACCACCACTGCTGCGTTCACCGCCGCGCTCGACCTCGCAACAGCACTCGTGCGCGAGCATCTCGGCGACAAGATTGCGCGTACGACCGCAAGAATTACGCTGGCGCCCGAAAACCGAACCAGTCAAGCACCGTACATCCTCGACTCGATGCTGCCCGCCAAACACACACAGTTTGCCGACGACGTCGGAAGGTGGCTGGTCGAACGGATGGCGGAACCTTACGACTTGGATCTGCTGTCGAGTGCTTTTCACCTCAGCACCCGAACCATGCTTCGGAAGTTCAAGGACGAGACCGGGGAATCGCCGCGCAGTTATCTGCAGCGTGCACGGATCCGAAAAGCGAAACGGTTGTTGGAATCGACCGACTGGCCTCTCGGAAAGATCCTGGGGCACATCGGCTATCAGGATCCTGGAACCTTCCGTCGCCTGTTCACCGACCGCGTCGGCATCAGCCCGGCCGACTACCGAAAGCGATTCCGCAACGGCGGCGCCGGATAGGTGCGAGGCGAGCCCGCCCGAAAACATGGCGAACCGCCCTCTTCTGTAGTCGATCCCGCGCCGAAAGACTGTGCAGAGGAATTGTTTCGACTACTGAGAGGGCTCACCGTGCCGAACCGGAGCATGACCGAAGACGATCCGCTCGAAGACTTCGACCGTCGAACGATCACCATCGACGCAGTGGCGAAGTCCGTGTACGTGGCCGGCACCGGTCCCGCAGTAATCGTCATGCCGGAGATGCCGGGCATCAGCCCGCATGTAGCGCGATTCGCCCGCTGGGTGCGCGACGCCGGTTTCACTGTCTTCGTTCCGTCACTGTTCGGGCACGACGGCGCGGTCCCCACAGTGAACGAGGGGCTGACGGTATTCAAGAGAGCCTGCGTCAGTGCAGAATTCCGCGCCCTCGCTGCCGATGAACCGAGTCCGGCGGTCCGTTGGCTGCGTTCACTCGCCGCTTCCGCCCATGAGGAGAGCGGCGGACCTGGCGTCGGCGTGATCGGAATGTGCTTCACCGGTAACTTCGCGTTGTCGATGATGCTCGAACCCTCGGTCATCGCGCCGGTTCTCGCCCAACCGTCGTTACCGCTCGATCGACCGGACGAAACCGACAGCGGGCCCGAAGAACTCGAAGCCGTGCGCTCGAGACTCGAGGCCGAAGACCTCACGGTGCTTGCATACCGCTTTCGAGGTGACTCGTTCTGCCGCGCACAACGATTCGCCGCCTATTCGAAGGCCTTGGGCGAGCGCTTCGTCGGGAAGGTACTACCCGACGAAGCGGCCAACGCGACAACGTCGCCGTTCTTCGAACACGTCATTGCCAATCCACACAGCGTGGTGACGGCTCATCTCGTCGACGAGGCGGGATCGCCCACCACCGTCGCACGAGACGAGATTCTGCAGTTCTTCCGGGAGCGATTGCTCGCGGAACGAACCAGCGATCAGTGAAGTTTCGTCATCCAGCCGTGGGTGTCGGCGAAGGTTCCGCGCTGGATACCCGTGAGGGTGTCGCGCAGTGCCATCGTCACCTCACCCGGCTCGCCGTCGGCGATGGTGAACTCGCCCTCGGCGGACTTGACGCGTCCGACGGGGGTGATGACTGCTGCTGTGCCGCAAGCGAAGACCTCGGTGATTTCACCGCTCTTGCACTTGGTGCGCCATTCGTCGGTGCTGATCTTGCGCTCCTCGACGGCGAAACCGGAATCGGCGGCAAGGGCAAGCAACGAGTTGCGCGTGATGCCTGGCAACAACGAACCGGACAGCGACGGCGTCACGAGGCGAGCGTCGGGGCCCGAGCCGAAGACGAAGAACAGGTTCATTCCACCCATTTCCTCGACGTACGTGCGCTCGATGGCGTCGAGCCAGACCACCTGGTCGCAACCCTCGTCGGCGGCTTGCGCCTGGGCGAGGAGTGAAGCGGCGTAGTTGCCGGCGAACTTGGCCGCGCCGGTACCACCGGGGGCCGCGCGAACGTATTCGGTGGACAGCCACACACTGACCGGCTTGACGCCGCGCGGGAAGTACGCACCGGCAGGCGAGGCGATCAGCAGGTAGCGGTACTCGTCGGCGGGACGGACACCGAGTCCGGCTTCGGTGGAGAACATGAACGGACGGAGGTAGAGCGCGTCCTCGCCACCGGCTGCGGGAACCCAGTCGAGATCGACGTCGATCAGTTCGGTGATGGAATCGATGAACATCTGCGACGGGAGCTCCGGCATGGCCAGACGGCGCGCAGATGCCGCGAAACGCTCGGCGTTGGCCTCGACGCGGAACGAGCTGATCTCGCCACCCGGCTGACGGTATGCCTTGAGGCCCTCGAAGATGGCCTGTCCGTAGTGCAAAACCATTGCGGCCGGATCGAGCTCGATGTTTCCGTACGGCAACACCTGGGCGTCGTGCCAGCCCTTGCCCGCGGTGTAGTCGATCGAGACCATGTGGTCGGTGAAGTGCCGCCCGAAGCCGGGCGCCGCCAAAATGTCACGGCGCTCGGCGTCGGACTTCGGGGACGAGCTCTGAACACGAACGAAATCGGCGGCACCTGTCATGGGCGCAATCCTATCGAACGTGAAAAAGCTCTCTACTTGGTGTTGGTCTCCACGAACGGAGGAGACACCACGACGCACCGAAGAGCACGACCACGGACGTCGACTTCGATCTCGTCGCCGGCCGAGACATTGGCACCGGAATCGAGGAGCGCCAACGCAATTCCCACTTTGAGCGAGGGCGAAAACGTCCCCGAGGTGGTCTCGCCGATTGCCTCGCCGTCACGCAGAACACCGAGGCCGGCACGAAGCACGCCGCGATCGAGAGCCTTGATCCCCCAGAGTTTGCGAGCCGGGCCGGCAGCCTTCTCGTCGGTCAAGGTCTCTTTGCCCCAGAATGTCGGCTTCTTCCAACCGATCGCCCATCCGCAGCGCGCTTCGAGCGGAGAAATCTCGAGCGAAAGCTCATGCCCGTGCAGCGGATACCCCATCTCGGTACGAAGAGTGTCACGGGCGCCGAGTCCGGCGGCCTGCCCACCCTCGGCGCGCACTGCCTCGAGAAGCGCGCGGAACAACGGCTCGCTGTCCTCCCACCGCGGCAGGAGTTCGTAGCCGACCTCACCGGTGTAACCGCTGCGGCACACACGAACAGGCACGCCGTTCCATTCCGCATCTTCGTACGCCATGTACTCGATCTCGGTGGGAAGTCCCAGAGCGGTCAGAACCGCCACCGATTTCGGACCCTGCACAGCCAGCACACCGTAGGCACGATGCTGATCCTCGACGGTGATTCCGTCCGGTGCCACAGCGACCAGAGCCGCAACGACGTCCGCGGTATTGGCTGCGTTCGGGACGAGGAAGATCTCGTCGTCGCTGACGTAGTACGCAATGAGGTCGTCGATGACACCACCGGACTCGTTGCAGCACAACGTGTACTGAGCCTTACCCGGCCCGATCTTGTTCAGGTCGTTGGTCAGTGCGGAGTTCACGAATTCCGCGGCGCCCGCGCCACGCACGACGGCCTTGCCGAGGTGACTGACGTCGAAGAGTCCGACATTCTCACGCACAGAGGTGTGTTCGGCCACGACGCCGGCGTACGAAACCGGCATCTGCCACCCCCCGAACGGCGCGAACGTCGCGCCGAGTTCGACGTGGACGGGGTGGATCGGGCCCTGCAACAGTTGTTCGTCGGTCATGGCCCACAACCTATCGGACTTCGCCGATCGAAACATGTCCGCAGCGAGAGCTCACCCGGCCGTGACGATCGCCCGTCCGCAAACTGCAAAGGGCCTAACATCGACTCAGGCATCCGCCAGAACCGGACGCATCGCACACTCACCTCACAGGAGACACCTTGAGCACTCGCACAGCCCGATCGTTGGGACCCGACCTCGTTCTCGCCGGCACAGTCGCCAAGCGCGCAGAGATACTGGTCGTCGGTCTGACGTCGGGTCCGGACGGCCCCGAAATCGCACTCAGCGAAGGCATCGTCGCCGAAGACGTACTCGCCGAGATCCTCGACAGCCTCATCGCCGTCGGCGCCACCGGCAAGCCCGAGCAGCTCACTCGTGTCCCGGCACCGAGCCAACTGTCGGTCACCAGCGTTCTCGCCGTCGGACTCGGCTCTGCCGACAAGCTCGGCAGCGAGCAGATCCGTAAGTCCGCCGGCGCCGCAGCTCGCTCGTTGTCCGGCATCGATACCGTCGCAACCACGCTCTCGATCCTCGACCTCGGTGCAGCCGCCGAGGGATTTGCGTTGGGCGCGTACAGCTTCACCGAATTCAAGTCGTCCATGACGGCTCCCGGTCCCGATTCGCAGCCACTGGCCCGCGTCGAACTTCTGGTGCCGTCGCCGCGCACGAAGGAGACCAAAGCGACGCTGGCACGGTCGGCTGCCATCGCCGAGGCCGTCGCCACCGCACGCGAGTTCGTCAACACTCCCCCGAGCCACCTCTACCCCGCCGAGTTCGCCGCGCGCGCGAAGGCACTGGGCGTCGAGGCCGGGCTCACCGTCCAGGTTCTCGACGAGAAGGCACTCGAGAAGGGTGGCTACGGCGGAATCATCGGCGTCGGCAAGGGCTCGTCACGCCAGCCGCGTCTCGTCCGCCTCGAATACGCGTCGAAGAAGCGTGGTGCCCGCAAGGTCGCACTGGTGGGCAAGGGCATCACCTTCGACACCGGCGGAATCTCCATCAAGCCCGCCGCCGGTATGGAGAACATGACCTCGGACATGGGCGGCGCCGCAGCCGTCATCTCCACCGTCGTGCTTGCCGCCAAGCTCGGCCTGCCCGTCAACGTCGTCGCATACGTACCGATGGCCGAGAACATGCCGTCCGCGACCGCCCAGCGTCCCGGCGACGTGCTGACCCAGTACGGCGGAATCACCATCGAGGTCGTCAACACCGACGCCGAGGGCCGTTTGATTCTTGCCGACGCGATGGTTCGCGCGGGTGAGGACAATCCCGACTACATGATCGACACCGCCACCCTGACCGGTGCGCAGATGGTCGCGCTCGGCAACCGCACCCCCGGAGTCATGGGCACCGACGAGTTCCGTGACCGCGTCGCCTCCATCTCGCAGAGCGTCGGCGAGAACGGCTGGGCCATGCCGCTGCCGGAGGAATTGCGCGGAGATCTCGACTCCAAGGTCGCCGACATGGCCAATGTCACCCCACACCGCTGGGGCGGCATGCTGGTCGCAGCTCACTACCTCAAGGAATTCGTTCCCGAGGGTGTCCAGTGGGCGCACATCGACGTCGCGGGGCCGGCCTACAACACCTCAGGGCCGTGGGGTTACACCGGCAAGGGCGGTACCGGCGTTCCCGTTCGCACGATGATCTCGGTCCTGGAGGACATCGCGGTAAACGGCTGACCCCTTGCTGTGCGCCTTTATTAACCCCCCGCGGTTAATAAAGGCGCACAGCAGTTCAGGCGCCGTCGCGCAATTCCTGCTCTCGGGCCCGCTTGCGTTCGATTCGCTTACGTTCGTCGTGATCGCGCATACGCTGCGGATATCCCGTCTTGCGGACGTCGTAGACCGGGATCTTCAAGTCCTGTCCCAATTTGCGGGCACCACGTTCGCCGCCGACACGACGACGAGTCCACTCCCCGTCCTTCGCAACCAGGACGACGGTCACCTCGGTCACCGTCGTCTGCGGTTCCACATAGGCCTCGACGCCTTCGTGCGAGTGCGCCCAATTCGCCAGATGATCCGCATCACTTTGCGCTGCGGCCTGAGCCGCACTTGGCGGACGCTTGAAACGATCGAACAGTCCCACGGTCGTACCCTCCTCGGTACCGACGCCGCGGATGCACCCCGGCGATATGTCAAGTTTGCCAGGCGATGTCCGTTGTGCCTGCGCACGACATACCGTTTGGTCCGCTTACGACGTTACAGCCGGACCCCCGACGCATACCTACTCGCCAGTAGCCGACACACCCGAAACGGACGGCATCCCCCTCATCGGACACGCCCGGCGTATCAATGGAAAGATGAACGACGGTGACGCCGCGCCCGCGCGTCGACATCGGCAAAATAGCTACAAGTAGCCGCACGTCGCGCGCCACTCGAGCACAATGCATTACGACCACAAGTCGACAAAATTCAACAACCCGAACACAACTGTCGAGGAGTCAAAAGACATGGCCTTCTCCGTCCAGATGCCAGCCCTAGGTGAGAGCGTCACCGAGGGAACTGTCACACGGTGGCTCAAGCAGGAAGGAGACACGGTCGAAGTCGACGAACCCTTGCTCGAAGTCTCCACGGACAAGGTCGACACCGAGATTCCGTCTCCCGTCGCCGGCGTCCTGACCAAGATCGTCGCGCAGGAAGACGACACCGTGGAAATCGGTGGCGAGCTCGCCCAGATCGGTGAAGCCGGCGAAGCCGCAGCACCCGCGGCAGAGGCACCCGCCCCCGCCGCCGAGGAAGCTCCCGCCGAGGAAGCGCCGGCTGCCGAAGCTCCCGCTGAAGAAGCTCCCGCTGCCGAGGCACCCGCCGCTTCGAGCGGTTCCGCTGAAGGTACCGCCGTGACGATGCCCGCCCTCGGCGAGTCCGTCACCGAAGGCACCGTCACCCGTTGGCTCAAGGCTGTCGGCGACGAGGTTGCCGTCGACGAGGCGCTGCTCGAAGTCTCGACCGACAAGGTCGACACAGAGATCCCGTCCCCCGTCGCCGGAATCCTGCTCGAGATCAATGCGCAGGAAGACGACACCGTCGAGATCGGTGGCCAGCTGGCCGTCGTCGGATCCGGCGCACCCGCCGCGGCTCCGGCACCCAAGGCCGCTCCCGCAGCACCGGCCGCACCCCCTGCCCCCAAGGCTGAAGCACCGAAGGCTGAGGCACCCAAGGCCGAGGCACCCAAGCCTGCTGCCGCACCGGCCGCACCCGCTCCGAAGCCTGCTGCGGCTCCCGCACCGGCGGCCGCACCCGCAGCTTCCGGCGACAGCAGCCCGTACGTCACCCCGCTCGTGCGCAAGCTCGCAACGGACAACGGCGTCGACCTCGCGACCGTCACCGGCACCGGCGTCGGCGGCCGCATCCGCAAGCAGGATGTGCTCGCCGCTGCGGAGGCCAAGAAGGCTCCCGCCGCCGCAGCTCCTGCTGCTGCAGCACCCGCGGCCGCACCGGCCGCCACCGCAGCCGCAGGCGTCCGACCCGAACTGGCACACCTGCGTGGAACCACGCAGAAGGCCAACCGTATTCGGCAGATCACGGCCACCAAGACGCGCGAGTCGCTGCAGAACACCGCTCAGCTCACGCAGACCTTCGAGGTGGACGTCACCAAGATCGTCGCCCTGCGGGCCCGTGCCAAGGCCGGCTTCATCGAGCGCGAAGGCGTCAACCTGACGTTCCTTCCGTTCTTCGCCAAGGCAGTCGTCGAGGCGCTGAAGTCGCACCCGAACATCAACGCCAGCTACGACGAGGCTGCCAAGCAGATCACCTACTACGACGCTGAGCACCTCGGCATCGCAGTGGACACCGATCAGGGCTTGCTCTCCCCCGTCATCCACAACGCCGGCGATCTCGGCCTGGCCGGCTTGGCCCGCGCCATCGCCGACATCGCCAAGCGTGCACGCTCGGGTGGCCTGAAGCCGGACGAGCTCTCGGGTGGCACCTTCACCATCACCAACATCGGCAGCCAGGGCGCGCTGTTCGACACCCCCATCCTGGTACCGCCGCAGGCGGCCATGCTCGGAACCGGCGCGATCGTCAAGCGCCCGATGGTGGTCACCGACGAGAACGGCAACGAGTCCATCGGCGTTCGCTCGATGATCTACTTGCCGCTGACCTACGATCACCGTCTGGTCGACGGCGCCGACGCCGGCCGATTCCTCACCACCGTGAAGCAGCGGTTGGAAGAAGCCTCGTTCGAAGCTGATCTGGGCCTGTAAGCAACTGCTCGGCCGGCCGGGGCGTCATCTCCATCAGGAGGTGGCGCCCCGGCTTTTTCAGTACGGTCGGAGATATACGTTCGGATATCGAAGCACGCTGAATCGAAGGAGGCTTTCCGAATGCGAGTAGTCATCGCCGGCTCGTCCGGTTTGATCGGAACGGCCTTGGTGTCATCGTTGCGCTCCGACAACCACGACGTGGTGCGTCTGGTGCGACGCTCGACCGCCGGCCCCGACGAATCGCGTTGGGACCCGGACCACGACCGTCTGGACCTCTCCGTCCTGCAGGGCGCCGACGCCGTCGTGAACCTCTGCGGCGTCGGCATCGGCGACAAACGGTGGTCGGGTTCCTACAAGCAAGCGATCCGTGACAGCCGCATCGTCGCGACCGACGTCTTGGCCGAAGCGGTCGCGAGCCAGAAGGTTCCCGTCCTCGCCAACGCGAGCGCCGTCGGCTATTACGGCGACACCGGCGACAAGATCGTCGACGAGGATTCGCCGGCAGGCACAGACTTTCTCGCCACGACGTGTCGCGATTGGGAACTTGCCACCGAACCGGCGCGTGCGGCGGGTGCCCGCGTCGTCAATCTGCGGTCCGGCGTCGTGATTTCACCTCATGGGGGCATGCTCGGTCGGCTTCGGCGCCTTTATTCGTTCGGCCTCGGCGGGCGACTGGGCAACGGTCGCCAGTACTTTCCGTGGATCTCACTCGAGGACGAGTGCGACGCGATCAAATTCGCGCTCACGAATTCCGAACTCTCCGGTCCCGTCAACCTGACCGGTCCGGCCCCTGTCACCAATGCCCAGTTCAATGACGCCATGTCCCGTGCGGTCCACCGACCGGCTCCCTGGATCGTTCCCGGGTTCGCACTCGAAGCGTTGATCGGAGAATTCGCCAAGAGCGGCATCCTCGGTGGCCAACGCGCCATTCCCGCAGCTTTGGAAAGGGCGGGATTCTCTTTCCGCCACAACACGATCGGCGAAGCGCTGGCGGCCGCACTCGGTTGATTCCGAAGTCGGGCGTAATCTCTACGTCCATGAGCAGCGCTGCCGTTTCCGCCCGGTTCTCGAAACTGCCGATCGCCGTCGAGCAACTCGGTTCGATCGACTACAACGCCGCGTGGGACCGCCAGCGTGAGCTCGCGGCTGCGCGGGCGGACGACATCGGACCGGACACGCTACTGCTCCTCGAACACCCGCCGGTGTACACGGCAGGACGACGCACGGAACCCGAAGATCGTCCCGTCGACGGCACGCCTGTCATCGACGTCGACCGCGGCGGGAAGATCACCTGGCACGGCCCCGGCCAGCTGGTGGGATATCCGATCGTGAAACTGGCCGAGCCCATCGACGTGGTGCGGTATGTCCGACGCATCGAGGAAGCACTGATCACGGTGTGCACGGACCTCGGCCTGAACTGCGGGCGCATCGACGGCCGCTCCGGCGTCTGGCTGCCCGCCGAACTCGCAAACGGGCAATGGAAGCCCGAGCGCAAGGTTTCTGCCATCGGCGTGCGCGTCCAACGGGGCGTGGCACTGCACGGCTTCTCCCTGAACTGCAATTCGGTCCTGACCGGATTCGACAACATCATTCCCTGCGGCATCCGTGACGCCGGGGTCACGACACTGTCGCAGGAACTCGGTCGCGACGTCACCGTGGACGAAGTCACTCCCGCTGTGACCGAGGCAGTGATCGCTGCTCTCGACGGAACCATGCCCGTCACCGAACGGAACGTCGAGCGCGTCACCTTCGAAAGCGCCTCGCCTACTCCGACTTTTACTACCGTTCAGTACAGCTGACGGGCTCGCCCGAACCCCGTTGCAGTAATCACCGGGCGTAGGATCACTGTCGTGACTATCGCCCCAGAAGGACGTAAGCTGCTCCGTCTCGAGATCCGAAACGCGGAGACGCCCATCGAACGCAAACCCAACTGGATCAAGACCCGAGCAAAGATGGGCCCCGAGTACACGGAGCTCAAGGGCCTGGTCAAGCGTGAAGGTTTGCACACCGTCTGCGAGGAAGCGGGCTGCCCCAACATCTACGAGTGCTGGGAAGACCGCGAAGCCACGTTCCTGATCGGCGGTGAGCAGTGCACACGCCGCTGCGACTTCTGCCAGATCGACACCGGCAAGCCCGAAGCCCTCGACCGCGACGAGCCCCGTCGCGTCGCGGAAAGCGTTCAGGCCATGGGCCTTCGGTACTCCACGATCACCGGCGTCGCCCGCGACGACCTCCCCGACGGCGGCGCCTGGCTCTACGCCGAGACCGTCCGCAAGATCCACGAACTCAACCCGGGCACCGGCGTCGAGAACCTGGTTCCGGACTTCAACGGCAAGCCCGAACTGCTCGACGAGGTCTTCGCCTCACGCCCCGAGGTACTCGCACACAACCTCGAGACCGTCCCCCGCATCTTCAAGCGGATCCGTCCGGCGTTCCGGTACCAGCGCAGCCTCGACGTCATCACCGCAGCACGCGACTACGGACTGGTCACCAAGTCCAACCTGATCCTCGGCATGGGCGAAACCCCTGAAGAGGTCACCGAGGCGATGGCAGATCTCCACGCCGCCGGTTGCGACATCCTCACCATCACCCAGTATCTGCGCCCCTCGCCCCGGCACCACCCCGTCGAGCGGTGGGTCAAGCCCGAGGAGTTCGTCGCACACTCGAAGGCTGCAGAAGAGATGGGCTTCGCCGGCGTCATGGCCGGTCCGTTGGTTCGCTCGTCGTACCGCGCCGGCCGCCTGTATGCGCAGGCCATGGCACATCACGGCCGCGAACTTCCCGAGGCGCAGCGTCATCTGACCGAGGGCGGCGACGCTTCCCAGGAAGCCAGCTCACTCATGGCGCGCCTGAATCGCTGATCCACTTTTTGCTGTGCGCCTTTATTAACCGCGGGCGGTTAGTAAAGGCGCACAGCAATGGACGTATCCTGGGTACATGGCGAACGGCAGCAAATCCGGTAAGGGCAAACCCACCAAAGAGGCAAAGGCTGCAGCGAAGGCTGCCCGCAAGCAGGCTTCCAAGGAACGTAGAACGCAGCTCTGGCAGGCATTCCAGATGCAGCGCAAGGACGACAAGCTCCTCCTGCCGCTGATGATCGGCACCCTCGTCGGTGCGGCTCTGGTCTTCTTCCTGGTCGGCCTCATCTGGGGCCTTCAGTGGTTCCTGCTGCCGATCGGCATCGTTCTCGGTCTCCTCGGCGCCTTCATCATCTTCGGTCGCCGCGTCCAGAAATCGGTGTACAAGAAGGCTGAAGGCCAGGCCGGTGCCGCTGCGTGGGCGCTCGACAACATGCAGGGCGCGTGGCGCGTCACGAATGCCGTCGCCGGCACCACCCAACTCGACGCCGTTCACCGCGTCGTCGGACGGCCGGGTGTCATCCTCGTCGCCGAGGGTTCGCCGCAACGCGTCAAGGGCCTCCTCGCGCAGGAGAAGAAGAAGACCGCCCGCCTCATCGGCGACACCCCGATCTACGACATCATCATCGGAAACGACGAGGGCCAGGTTCCGCTCTCGCAGCTCCAGCGCTACTTGAACAAGTTGCCCCGCAACATCGACACCAAGCGCATGGACAACATCGAAGGTCGCCTCGCTGCGCTCAGCGCACGCGGCGGCGGAGCAGCGCTTCCCAAGGGACCGATGCCCGGAGGCGCGAAGATGAAGGGAATGCAGCGGACCATTCGTCGTCGCTGACACTCCCCCACAGCAAAACGAAAGACCCGGGCCCACACGGACCCGGGTCTTTCTTTACTTCGAGAGATTTGTGTCAGCGCGATTTCACGAGCAAAGTGCCGGTCGCGCGGTCCTGCATACCGCGACCGTCGATGTCGGTGATGGTCGCGGGAATGACGAACACAAGCAGCGCCTGACGCCCGAGCGCGCGCACGAAGCCCACTCGGATCGGGCCTTCGATTCGCGCAACCTGAAGTCCGAGGACGAACTGCCCAGGGGAGAAGTTGAACAGCGCCACCGTGACGACGCCGACTGCGAACCACACCATCAGCGTGACAGTCGAGGTCATACCGTCGAAGAAGTCGCCGGTGATGAGCGAGGCCACTCCCACAGCCATCACCCAATCCACCAACAGTGCCGCGATACGACGGCCCGAACCGACCAGCGAACCCGGACCCTCCTGAGGGAAACCGAGGAGCTCGCCACGGTACGACTGCTCACGGCCGTCCGCGCTCTTCGGCAAAGCTGCTTGCGGCCCAGAGAGCCAAGTTCCGGTGATACGTGCCATGCTGTCCAGGATAGGCGTCGCAGCACCGTAGTCCAGATTTGCCGGGTTTTAACTGTGTGGCCGGTCACATGGACTTCGGAAATCCCCAGGATGCTGCGACGCGTAACACTGCCGAAACAAAGGGTTGACGAGCGGGCAACACCAGCTCCCTACCGTCTGCCTCGACGGATTCAACCGACATCACTTGGCTGAAGCGACTTAAGGAGCACAAGCGTGGCGTTCACCACGGCCGAAGAGGTCATCAAGTACATCGCGGACGAGAACATCGAGTACGTCGACATTCGGTTCAGCGACCTGCCCGGCGTCCAGCAGCACTTCTCGATCCCGGCGTCTGCTTTCAACCAGGACGTGTTCGAGGACGGCCTCGCATTCGACGGATCTTCGGTCCGCGGATTCCAGTCGATCCACGAGTCCGACATGATGTTGCTTCCCGACGTCACCACGGCGCAGATCGACCCCTTCCGCAAGGCGAAGACCCTCAACATCAACTTCTTCGTGCACGACCCGTTCACTCGTGAGTCCTACAGCCGCGACCCGCGCAACGTTGCCCGCAAGGCCGAGGAGTACTTGGTCAGCACCGGCATCGCGGACACCGCATTCTTCGGCGCCGAGGCCGAGTTCTACATCTTCGACTCGGTTCGCTACGACTCCGGCATGAACTCCGCTTTCTACGAATTGGATTCCATCTCCGGTTCCTGGAACACCGGCGCAGAGACCAACGCCGACGGCTCCCCCAACCTCGGTTACAAGGTTCGCGCCAAGGGTGGCTACTTCCCCGTCGCTCCGTACGACCACTACGTGGACCTGCGCGACGAAATCTCCACCAACCTGACCAACGCAGGCTTCGAGCTCGAGCGCGGCCACCACGAGGTCGGCACCGGCGGACAGCAGGAGATCAACTACAAGTTCAACACGCTGCTCGCAGCTGCTGACGACCTGCAGCTGTTCAAGTACATCGTCAAGAACACCTGCTGGCAGCACGGCAAGTCCGCAACCTTCATGCCGAAGCCGCTCTTCGGTGACAACGGCTCGGGCATGCACGTCCACCAGTCCCTGTGGAAGGACGGCAAGCCCCTCTTCCACGACGAGTCCGGCTACGCGGGCCTCTCGGACATGGCTCGCCACTACATCGGCGGCATCCTGCACCACGCTCCGTCGCTGTTGGCCTTCACCAACCCGACGATCAACTCGTACCACCGTCTGGTGCCGGGCTACGAAGCCCCCATCAACCTCGTGTACAGCCAGCGCAACCGCTCGGCAGCTGTCCGTATCCCGATCACGGGCAACAACCCGAAGGCAAAGCGTCTCGAGTTCCGCGCACCCGACTCCTCGGGTAACCCGTACCTCAACTTCGCTGCACAGATGATGGCCGGCCTGGACGGCATCAAGAACAAGATCGAGCCGATGGCTCCGGTCGACAAGGACCTCTACGAGCTTCCCCCGGAGGAGGCTCGCAACATCCCGCAGGCTCCGACCAGCCTCGAGACGGTCATCAACCGCCTCGAGGCCGATCACGAGTACCTGACCGAGGGTGGCGTCTTCACCACCGACCTGATCGAGACCTGGATCTCGCTCAAGCGCGAGCAGGAAATCGCTCCGGTCAACCTGCGTCCGCACCCGTACGAGTTCGAGCTCTACTACGACGTGTGATCCGCATCCTGACGTAAGTCAGACCTGCGAATACCGAGTGCACCCGTCCCGCATCTGTGGGGCGGGTGCACTTGTTTCGGTCCGATCGAATGTGTCTGCCACACACGTCCCAGCCGCAACTGAGCGGAATTACATCGGGTATACATTCGACCGATGCCAACTTGGGTGCAGGAGGAGCAATAGATGCCCGATCCGTTCGCAATCGAAGTGGACTCCTTCTACAACACGATCGTCCTGCGATCACCGGATGACTACGAACCACTTGCGCCGGGTTGGTTTCCCACCGAACCCCAATTCGTCACCGGCGGACCAGGCCGACTCGTCATCCACACCGGTGGACGCGGGCTCGTACGCGTGACAGTCACCTCCACCGAAACACCAGCCCCTCCGCTCACGGATTCGCTATTCAAAGTGTGGGAGGACATCGCGGAGTGTTCGTTCACCATCAAGAGCGACGCACTCTGCTTCGACGGATTCTCAGGCGAGGTATCGAATCCAATTCCCCATCCGAGGCCAGGCCCGTGCCGAGTGCGAGTGTTAGCTCGGGGACGGACTGAGCACTGGGACGCCTACCGGACACCGGAGTCCCAACCGCAGATACGACTCCACATCCAACTCTGGCCGCAACAACTCGGCGACCCGCACCTCATCCAGTACCGAGACCGGATTACCGGAAATCGTAGCCGAACCGACGACACCCCCGAGGAAAAGCAGGCCACCACGTAGCCGGGAACATCTCTCTCCACTGCGCAGTTCTGCTCCGGGCACGGCTACCGGATCCAGTAGTTTTCTGTGCCGAGGCCGGTAGCGAAGTGCGGGTAGTCGACCTACCTGCCAGGGCTGCGGATACAGCGTTTCGCGGACCTGTACCCGGCAACGGAAAGACCGACGCGAAAGATGCTTTCATCATCGTCGATGCCGCCCGCACACTCCCCGATACGCTGTTGCCGATCGGAAAGGCCTGCGACCTTGTCGAGGGTCTACGCGTTCTGTCCGAATTCGACGCCGATCTGGCGGTCGACGAAAACCGGTTGATCAACCGCCTGCGGTCGATGCTGTTGTCGGTGAATCCGCCACGGACGCGCGATCGGCGCGCAGATGCACCGCCCGGTCGGACCAGGATTGCTCGCGAAGTTCGGTGGACCGGCCGGGTTCGCCGCCGCGACCTGGCCGCGCGCTGAGAGCAACCCTGGCCGAATACCCGGCTGGTCCGATCTTGACGTCGCTACCGGGCGTGGGCATACGGACCGGTGTGACGATGCTCATCGAGATCACCGACATCGGTCGTTCCGCGACGCAGGGGCGCTCGCCGTTTACGCCGGGGTCGCACCTCGCACACATCGCTCCGGAACGTCCGTCAAAGGTGAGCACCGACAACACAGCGGCAACGCCAGACTCAAACGCGCCAAGTATCTTTCAGCGTTCGCTGCTCTCAAGGATTCGATCTCCCGTGCCGACTACGACCGAAAACGAGCTGAGGGCAGGCGTGGCTGGTGCGCGTCTCGAGGTCAGAGTTCGCGCGCCGGATGTCGTATCGGAGAGAACCCCAATGTGGCTGCAGCGATAGCGAACACAACAACGACGCCGAGCAGGGTTAGGCGTTCACCGATCGCGCCGACCAGCAGACCTGCTATCACTGCGCCGAGCGCAGCCATGGTGCGGTTGACGGAGCGTCGGGCGGCATTCACACGCCCGAGAAGCTCATCGGGGGTGAGTGTTTGCCAATAGCCCATCTCGTTCGCGTTCTCCGCGCCCGCTGCCAACCCTTGCAGGCCCAGTGCTGCGAAGAGCAGTACATGGCCGACACCTGTGTCCGTCGCGAAGGCCACGAGAAGCCAGGTGACGGGGTATACCGTGCGGGCGAGGATGACTGCTCGTCCTGATCCGATGCGCGTGCCGAGCGCGTGAGCGCAAGATGTGCCGAGGAGGCTTGCGACACCGAACGTCGTCAGCAGCAAACCGTATGTGTAGGCGCTGAACCCGAGCGAGCGGAGAGCGAACAGCGACAGCACAGTCAACGCAGCTCCGTTGGCAAGGAACCACACGTGTGTCGATATCGCGAGCGGGTTGAGAGTGCGGTGGCGATACGTGAATCTCAGACCCTCACGCACTTCGTTCATCAGGTTTCGGGAGCGAGTAACGGATCGAGGCTCGTCGACGTCGAGCCCGAAATTGAGTGCGGCATCAGCGAAATAGCTGATTGCGTCGACGGCAATCACCACGGGAGCGCCGAGCAGGCCTATGAGTGTGCCTCCGACCGTTGGCCCCAATGTCGTTGCCGCTGCGTCGGCTTGGTCGAGTCGAGCGTTTGCTTTCACCAGTTGACTGCGTGGAACCAGCCGGGGCAACAAGGACTGCATCGCAGCGAAGCCGAACACCGAGAAGGAGCCGAACAACAGCAACACGATGACCAGAACCCAGACGTGCAGAAGCCCGGCGAGCCACAGAAGCGGGACGGCACCGAGCACAACTGCCCGACCGACGCTGGCCCACACGAGAATTGGCTTGCGCCGCCACCGATCGACGTAGACCCCCGCGACCAACCCGAGCACCGCATACGGGATCAACTGAGCCGCGTTCACCACACCCACTTCGAACGGCGTCGCGTCCAAAAGCTGCACTACCAAAATGGGCATCGCCACAGCTGTCACCGACGAGCCGGCCGAACTGATCACCGCGGCCGTGAGAAAGCGTCGAAATGATGAACGGTGACCTGCCGGCGAATCGTCACTCATCGCTGACATCCACGACGCCACACAGCCGACTGCACCAGTCTGTCCCGCTCATGCACGGCACTGTAACCGAGCACGCCCGATATCGGTGCTGAGGACGAGGCGGCTGTTGGCATTGCCAAATTGATAGAAGCACTCAACCGTGACCAAGGACTAGAGCGGACACAGCCCCTCACCTCGTCCGCGTAGGTGGGGTTACCCGTCTCGACTTGCACTCCGCGATGCTCACCGAGTGGACATTGCACAGCGAACACGATTGGCTGTCACTCATTGTTGCGTTTCTTCGACCCAGTCGGGGTGTTCGCGGCTGTCGTCGAGCACCCAGGTACGGGATTCGTCGCCGATGCGGTCGGGGTCAGTGAGCCAGCATGTTGCGTCGGGCGCCCACCCGGCGATGACGCTCGCCGTCTCGTCGTCGACTCCGATCGCGGTTCCCGCCGCGGCCAGGTATCCCATAACGGTGAGATGCACGCCCGTGTAGCTCTCAGCGACGAGCTGCCAGTTGGGGATGACCCAGCGCCCTGATCGTCCGGTGGTCCGGTACCAGTCGTGTCGTTTATCCGCGGTGACCTCGAGGGGGAACCGTCTGCAGAGTTCCGCCCACGCCTGCGCGCCGTCGATCTCGTATATGCGAGCGCCGGCGGGTGCGTCGACTTGTCGCACGGCGATGCGTTTCCAACCCATGCTGTCTTCGACGAACCACAATTCTGCCGGGGTCCCGTCGAACAGTGCCCGTGTCGAACACCGAACAGACGGATTCGACCACCAGTAACCGGACCAGTTCGCCTTCGGATCGGTCGGACGATCAGCGGCTCGCGCTTCCGCTGCGAGAGTGTGCTCATGCCAGTCGCTCAGGAGTTCTGCGGCCGTCGACTCAAAGGTATCGGGGCTGTCGTCGTCCCGGCTCACTATCACCCATTGGTCGGTCTCGGCGAGCGCGGTCGTCCACCACTGCGAGTGTTGGGATCGTGCGATGTGCTCGGCGACTCGTCGAAGCTCATGCCGTACCGGCTCGGTTGTGACGAGGATGTCTTCACCGTCGGGGTCCTGCCAGTAGCGTGCTGTGTCCGTCGCTGCGGCGAGGGCAGAACGGAGTGCAACCTCGGTCACCTCGGGAAGCGGTACTTCGGACAGGCGGTGCGCTACATCGTCGGCAGTGACGACGGTCTGCCGCGCTTCGTCTGCGCCGGGGCCGAACAATACGCTCGAGTCTCGGTCGGGGTCGAGGTGATAGGAGGCCAGAAAAACCGCGGAACCAAACGAGTCGTCATGTGGCTCGGGTCGCCGGATCCGTTCGGCATCCATCACGTAGTCAAGCAGCATCCGCCGTCCGCGTGGCCCCGACAACAACGTATCCGCTGTACTCGTTGTGCTCACTGCCTCAGGCTCCTCGTTTTCCGTCATGACTGTGTGTACCAGTGTGACGACCTATCGGTGTTGTGCGCTTGGGCCACACACCCCGGCGGCCCCAGCGGATCGGGCATCACTCGTCGAACACGAAGGTGGCGCTGCCATCTTCTGGTAGTTCGTGAACGATCACCTCGTTGCCGATACCCGTGACAGCAGACACGAAAGTGGTCGTCTCCCTGTCGATCCCGACGAGCCAACTGATCCCGACACCCTGCTGACGGGGTACTCGACGGAAGACCGATTCACCCCCTTCTATGGCCGCTCCCGGTGCAACGATCGGGCTGTGTCCAACACCGCTTGCCGCACGGCACCCAGGTCGATCAGGTCATCGTCAGGTCCGATCTGTGACGGCTGAAAATACGTCAGAGCGAACGGCAGACGGATCATCACGTTGGGCTCGGGCGCGGACCCCTGCACCGGAACAAAGTAGAAGCCCCACCCCCGTGGGGAGGGCGGGGCTTCATTCGATCCGGCGCTCACGCACAGTGGGAGGGTGGTGGACATGCCGGACCGACGACACGGCAGGGAGTCAAGCTGCCGCGCCCAAGCGCTGACCTGAAGGAATGCGCCTGAGATCGTGGTTACGAGAACCATCAAACCAGACAAACTGGACACATGTTCAGGAATCGAGAGATTCGACCCCCGGACGTCAGAAAGATCTCACTGCACCCGATAGATTTCGCTGCGGACAGGATCCACCAACCGCCGCATGACCTCGTACGCGCGGTCCGGATCCGTGTACGGCGGAATCATCATCAAAACGAGTTGACGACCATAGATGTCGTCGAGATACATCAAATCGTGGGGCTGGCCAGGGTACGGACCCCGCACTTCCAGTCCATCGACCTCGTCGATACGACGCTGCGCGCTGCTGATCGTGTTCCAGTCGAACGCAACCCGCGCGATCGGCCCCAACCTCAGCGAAAGTGCGGATATCAGATCGTGAAGCTCCGCCGTGACGTTCGTGGTCCACGGGAACCACGCGCCGTCAACCGATGCCTTGACGGCACCTTGCCCACGAAGCAGGAATCGCGGAGTCCGCGTCGGCGACGGGAAAGGTTGCCCGACATGGCGCTGCGGCGCTTCCATTGCGTAGTCGAGAGTGCTGATGTGCGCCATGACGAGGCTCCTTGACGGAGGATTCGTGGAACCGTCAGGCAGAGGTGCCCGGTCGTGGGTTCCATACCTTCAGACTACTCCGCTACGCAATCCCGACTACGCGTCGACGGAAATGATCACGCCGGTGTCGCCGTACGGGAACGGACCATTACCGATGTGACCGAGGGTGTTGAAGAATTTCGAAATAGGCACCATCACACCGTATTTCGCTTTGACTTTGCTGCGGATCTCGTCGAATTCTGCTCCACCGCTCACCAACTGAGCGGTCCCGGTGACCGGCGACGCACCGTCGGCAACCTTTCCGCGGTTGTTGCACGGCACCACGCTGACGCGTGGGTTGTTCCGCAGCCGCTTGGCCTTACCCGATTTCGAGGAAGTCCAGAAGCCGATACGTCCGTCAGGCAGAGGCACGACCCACGTCGGCGTGGCTACGCCGTCACCGCTCTTACGGAATGTGGTGACCGAGATCGTCTTCTCTTCGCCCAGGGACATGAGACGAGCGTATGCCTCCACAACCTCCACGACCATGCACGCGAATGAATTTTCTCTGCCTCAGGCGTTTCAAAACGGGCAATTATCCGGACGAAGGTGAACAACAGGTGCCGAGTGGTGGAAATGTCGCGGAACGACCCCGTCTCAGGTCGATTTGTGGCCCGCCGGTGTTGGAACATGACTTCTCGTGAATGCGGAACTCATCGTTCTCCTCGTCGTCGTCGTAACCGCTCTGGGGTTCGACTTCACCAACGGTTTTCATGACACTGGCAACGCTATGGCCACGTCGATTGCAACCGGCGCCCTCAAGCCCAAGGTGGCAGTCGCTCTGTCTGCTTCCTTGAACCTGGTCGGAGCTTTCCTCTCGGTAGAGGTTGCTGCCACCGTGGCCAAGGGTGTGGTGAACCTCGGAAATGTGGGTGGCCAAGCGCTGCTCACCATCGTCTTCGCCGGCCTTGTCGGCGGCATCATCTGGAACCTGGCAACGTGGTTGCTCGGCATCCCCTCGAGTTCCTCACACGCGCTGTTCGGCGGACTGATCGGCGCCGCAATCGCGTCCCTCGGAATGAGCGGTGTCGCCTGGAGCGGGGTCCTCAGCAAGGTTGTCATCCCCGCAGTTCTCGCGCCCGTCGTGGCCGGCTTGGTTGCCGCGGCCGGCACCTGGCTCATCTACCGCATCACCTCCAACGTCGGAGAAGAAACCAAGGACAAAGGTTTCCGACTCGGCCAGATCGGTTCGGCTTCACTCGTTTCCCTTGCCCACGGCACCAACGACGCACAGAAGACCATGGGCGTCATCTTCCTCGCCCTAGTAGCCCACGGAACCATCTCCGCCGACGCGGACATGCCGTTCTGGGTCAAGCTCACCTGCGCGCTCGCGATCGCTGCCGGAACCTACCTCGGCGGTTGGCGAGTTATCCGGACACTCGGCAAGGGACTTGTCGAGATTGCCGCACCACAAGGCATGGCAGCCGAAGCATCCTCTGCTGCAATCATTCTCACTTCCAGCCACCTCGGCCTTCCGCTCTCCACCACCCATGTGGCGACGGGTTCCATCATGGGAACCGGTCTGGGACGCAAGGGCGCCGAAGTTCGTTGGGGTGTAGCCGGACGTATGGCGGTCGCCTGGTTGATCACTCTCCCGTCCGCTGCGATCGTCGGCGCTCTGTGCTGGGGACTGGCCAACATCGTCGGCGGCCTGCCCGGTGTCCTGGTCGTCTTCGCCGTGCTCATCGCCCTGGCCGGTTGGATGTACCTGCGCTCCCGCAAGGAGCCCATCGATCCGAGCAACGTCAACGCCGAGTGGGACGGCGGCCTGGTACCCGCAGAGGTCCCCGGTCCGGACGCCCGCGTCACCACCGACGTCAAAGCCTGAAAGAGGGAATCGACATGGATATCTTGAAAAACACCGTCGACTCGCTCTGGCAGGTCGTACTGGTCGGCCTCCTGCTGGGCGCCGGACTACCGGCGATCTTCGCAATCGGCCTGAAGTCGCTCGACGCCGGACAACGTGGCAGTGGCGGCGGGAGCACCGCCGTCGCGGCTCGCAGTCCGTTGGCCGTGGCAGGCGCAGTGGTGTGCTTCGCGGTCGTGCTCATCGCGATCGTCACCGGAATCCTCTTCATCATGCAGGGCTTCCTCAGCCACACATTCGGCATCGAGATCTTCTGATCCCGTGCGCCCTCACGAGCGGAAAGACATCACCGTGACTGCACCGACTCCATCCCTTCCTCAATCCATTCTTGACTGGCTTCGCGCCGGCTACCCCGAAGGCATACCGCCCAAGGACCGCATTCCGCTTGTCGCATTGCTACGACGCAAACTCTCGGACGCGCAAATTCGAGACATTGCCATCGGCGCTGCACTCGCAGAACTGAGCGACGTCAACAGCGACCAGGTGATCTCGAGCGACGAGATCAGCGCTCAGATCGCCGATCTGACGAGCCAGACTCCCTCGGACGAGGACATCGCGCGCGTTGCCTCCGTCCTTGCTGCCGCCGGGTGGCCCCTCGCTGATCTCGACAACCACTGAAGCTCGATTCGTTGAGTCTTCCACCACTTCTGGCTTCGATACTCGGCTGGCTGCGTGCCGGGTATCCGAACGGTGTGCCGGAGCAGGACTACGTCCCTTTGATGGCCCTGCTCCGGCGACAACTGTCCGACGACGAGATCGCCGTTCTTGCTGACGATCTCGTCGCCGGCTTTCCGCTTCCGGTCGATCCGATCGACTTTCCCGGTTCGGTCGATCCGATCGACATCGGCGTCCTCATCACCAAGGTCACCGACGATATTCCGCACGAATCGGACGTCGCTCGGGTACGTGAACACCTGATTCGTGGAGGTTGGCAAATCGTGGCACAACCTCCGGTCGACGACGCCTGACGGCATTACGGTAAATCGGACCAGTTTGATAACGAACCGGTAACGGTGCCGTCGCGGTCAATACAGACCACTTAGTGTCATAAGGAATTCCGCGCCTCGGGGGGCTCGGTCGGATTTCGGTGTGCAAGCACCTTTGGGGCGGGAGTGATACATGCACGAGGCTCACACAGATTTGGCGAAGAACCCAGATATTTCGAACCCGGATCTTTCGAGAAACCGTATTTCGAAACGAATCAAGCGTCGGATCCTGGGCCTCGCCGCGACAGCACTCGCACTCCCCCTGACCGCAGGCCTGATCAGCGGATCGGTAGCGACCGCAGCGCCCGCGCGTACCGCCCCGGCCGGTGGCTACGAGGAAGTGTTCGTAGACTCGTCGATGGGACCGATCAAGGTTCAGATCCAGTGGGCTTCGCGCGGCGGCAACGCGGCGCTCTATCTTCTCGATGGCCTACGAGCACGCGACGACCGAAACGCATGGAGTTTCGAGACCAACGCTCTCGAGCAGTATCGTGGCGACAACGTCACGCTGGTCATGCCGGTCGGCGGGCAGTCCAGCTTTTACTCGGACTGGTATGCGAACAGCAATTTGAATCGCCAGCCGGTCACGTACAAATGGGAAACCTTCCTCACCCAGGAACTTCCCGCCTATCTGGAATCGCGCGGCGTCTCCCGAACCAACAACGGCGTGCTCGGACTGTCCATGGGTGGCAGCGCGGCACTGACGCTAGCCGCCTACCACCGCGATCAGTTCAAGTTCGCCGGTTCGCTCTCGGGATACCTCAACATCTCAGCTCCAGGCATGCGTGAGGCGATCCGGGTGGCCATGGTCAGCGCCGGGTCCTTCAATGTCGATGCAATGTGGGGACCGCCGTGGAACCCCGCTTGGCTCCGCAACGATCCCTTCGTGTTTGCACCCGAACTGGCTGGGCTCTCGCTGTACATATCCGCTGCGAGCGGCCTACCCGGGCAGTTCGATCAACCGCGTCGTCCCGTCGACTTCGTGAATACCGGTAGCGCCATCGGCCTCGAAGCCCTGGCCCTGATGAACTCACGGGCATTCCAGCTGCGCATGAACTCCCTGGGGATTCCGGCAACGTACAGCTTCCCGGCCAACGGCACTCACTCGTGGCCGTATTGGGGCGCGGAACTGTGGAAGGCGCGAGGCCAGATCCTCGACACCCTCGACGCTTGGTGAACTGACAACGACTCGATCACCGACGATCGCAGGCCCCGACCGAATTTCGTTCGGGGCCTGCGTCGTTCGACATCAGAGCGCGGCAAAGAGATCCACGGTATTGCCGTCGGGATCGAGAAGAACGGCGTAGCGCTGGCCCCACACGGCATCAAATGGCTCTTTATGTCCGGGGAAGTCGGCTGTGATGCGCTGATAAGCCTCGTCGACTGCAGCGGGTGTCCCGAAATCGAAGGCCAAAGCGACGGGGTGTCGACCTTCCCCGACAGCGAAGTCCGGATCGAAGCTCGCGATGGTGGACAGCGCGTCCCAGGCCAGCCGAAGCCCACTGTCGAAAATGAACTCCACGTGTGGAGCGTCAGCGGGTGTTTCCGGAATGTCGAGCCCGAGGGTTCGGTAGAACGCGAGGGAACGCGCGAGATCGTTGGTGACGATTCCGACGAGATCGAGTCTCGGAGAGACGGACACGGTATTTCTCCTGTTCGGGTCGAGAAGTGATCGGCGAGTGTGTGACGATGATCTGATGACCGGCACTGACACCCTCGCTCTTGACGGTAGTCGGACGGTAGCGTCGAGTCTTGAACAAAACGGCCACACCTATGTCGAGACTCGGATCACCGGTTCGGCCGGCCTGTTCAGTTGCACGTGGAAAAGCATCAGCGAAGCCCATACGCCCACGGAAGCAAAGCGAATTCTTCCCGATCTCTGCGCCGACTTCATCGTCGACAGCACCGGAAAGTCGTGGCTCGTCGGACCTGCCACCGGTGCCGATCTGGTTTCGGTCGCCGCCGGTACAACCATGTGGGGCATCCGGATCAATCCACCGGCTCTGCGGAGCCTGCTCGGCACAGCTGCCGACGCGGTGCAGGATTCGAAGATCGCCTTCGACGACATTCTCACTTCCAGACAAGCGCGGGTACTTGCCGACGCCCTGCGCCACGAGGCAGTCGACGCTCACCTACTGGGCCAGTTGTGGCGCGGACTGGAACCCGACCACGGAATCGAGCGTGGTTACTCCGCGCTCATCTCCTCCCCTTCGACGCCGATACGAGAGATTGCTGCAGACCTCGGAGTTTCCGAACGTCATTTTCGACGCTCGATCACGTCGTCGGTCGGGCTGTCCCCCAAGCTGATTCAGAAGGTACAACGCATGCAGAATGTACTAGCTCTCAGCCGCGGCGCAGATCTGTCGTTGTCGTCACTGGCCGGTCGCGCCGGCTACGCCGACCAAGCTCACCTCGCGCGCGATACGCGTGCACTGGCAGGTCTGACACCGACTCAGCTACTGCGCGAGCACCGGTGACGATGAGCGAAGAACTGTTCGCCGCCCTCGATCACCTGGCTGCCACGTCAGCTGTCGTGATCGATCGCCCCCGAGGGTCGGCACACCCGCGGTACCCCGATGCGATCTATCCGCTCGACTACGGCTATCTCGACGACACGGTCAGCGCGGACGGCGGCGGAATCGATCTGTTCCGAGGCTCGGCCGTCGGCAACGGTGTTGTCGCCGCGGCCGTTATTGCCGACATCGTCAAGAAGGACGTGGAAGTCAAGATCCTTCTCGAATGTACTGCGCCTGAAATCGACACTGCCACAATATTTCTCCGCGACGTTCTAGGTCTCGGTGCCACTGTCTTGCGGCGCGCCGTCAGCTGAGTTCGTCGAATCGCGGAACAAGATGCTCCGCAACCCACTTCGCTTCCTCGATCAGAGGCCAACCTGCCAGGATCAGTGCAGTCAAACCGGTTCGGCTGCGAAGCGTGCGTACCGAGTCCGTGACCGAATCCGGATCGCCGACGTAGTACACCGCCGATGACCCGGTGCCGAAGATGTCGAGGGGTGACCACGCCGTGATACCCGCGTACAGCCCGTCACCGACGTACAACTCCTCCGGTTCCGGAAGTCGGCCGGAAGCAATCTTGTCCGCCCAGCCCTGCCGCTGTGCGTCGCGAGCGGTGAAAGTCTTGAGGTCTTGCTTCCCCTGAGTACGACGACGCACTGCGTTGTCCAAGACATGAGCGATCTGCTCGACGCCCGTCTTCTCGAACAACGAACGGAACCGGTCCTGCGCCTGCGCCTTGGTGGGGCGAACGATCACACCGGTGAGCGCACCGAAGTCGGTGAACTCGCGCCCGGCTGCCTCCGCCGCCGCCCGTGCGGCAGAGAATTTGTCTTCGATGAACGAAGTCTCGCGCAACATCGCCAGATAGGTGTCGAGCACCTTGCCTGAATTCGCCAGGCCTGCAGGCGAATCACCGGTACCCCACAGCGGAACCTGATGCCCAGCGGGCGCATCGATACGCAGTGGTGTGTTGGGAAAGTTCGACTCCGTGCCTTCGGCGTAGATGCGGCGGAAGTCCGCCCAGTACTGCTCCCCCAACTCGTAACGCTCGTCGTGGGGCACGTTCATGTCGTACTTGGTCAGGATGTTCTCGCGTCCGTTGACCGAGTTGATCAACAGTCGGCCGCCGCTGAAGGCGTCGAAAGTCAATGCCTTCTCCGCCAGCAGTCGCGCCGGCGTCATGTTCGCGTAGACGGCGACGAGGAACTTCATGCGCGTGGTGTGCGCTGCCGCCCACGTCGCCGAGATGAACGGATCGTTCGGCCAGGTGGCAACAAGCGCACCTTCGAATCCGCCGTCGTCGATGGTCTTCGCGAGCTCGATCTGCCTGGCCCCGTCCACGGGGAACAGCCCACCGGGGCTCCACGGGTAGTCCCCGTCTGCCTGGGTGAGATACCAGAATGTCTTGATGCCCATCAGTTCTGCACTCCAGCCGGCAGGTCGAACGATTCGATTCGGGCACGCGAACGGATGGTGTCCGCATTCACGCTGTAGAGCGCGTCGAGGTATGCGACCGCGAAAGAACCGGGGCCCGAGGCATTTTCCTCGGCGATCTCCGATGCCACGGCAACATGCGTGTGCGCGGCAACCAATCCGTCCAGCGCGGTCGACGTGACGGCGAGGTAGGCGGCGACAAGACCGCCCAGAGAGCAACCGGTACTGGTCACGCGCGGCAACAGCGCGCTGCCACCGGAGACTCGGATGCCCCGGGTGTCACCGCCCGCATCGCGGCCGACGATGTAGTCGACCGGTCCGGATGCCGACACGGCATCCGCATGCTTCAAGAGTGACAGAGCGGCGGGCACCGCGTCGGCGGAATCGGAGGCACTGT
Source organism: Rhodococcus sp. FH8 (assembly GCF_019266085.1). Taxonomy (NCBI): domain Bacteria; kingdom Bacillati; phylum Actinomycetota; class Actinomycetes; order Mycobacteriales; family Nocardiaceae; genus Rhodococcus; species Rhodococcus sp. FH8. The sequence continues at coordinate 240,489 of NZ_LPNQ01000061.1, forward strand.
CGACGCCGCGGGTGTCACCGCCGAGTCCGGCCAGAGCGATGATCTCCGACGCGTTCCCCCGGATTGCGCTGGGGTGAAAACGCAACAAGTCCACAGCGATACCGCTCCGCCAGGGTAGTCCGCCGACACCGACGGGATCCAAAACCCATGGCGTACCGGCAGTTCGGGCCGCTTCTGCTGCTATCAGGAAGGCTTCGGCAGTCCCGTCGTCCGGCGTTCCGAGGTTGACGAGCACTCCCCCGGCGATGGCAGCGAACCCACCCGCTTCGTGGACGTTGTCGATGTGAGCGTTGCTTGCGCCGGCGGCGAGCAGAACATTGGTCAAGAAGTTCGCAGAAACGATGTTGGTCAGCGACTGGACGAGCGGTACCTGATCGCGGAGTAAGTCGATCGCCGACGCGACGGTTTCGACAGAGACAGTGTCAGACATGAGAATTCCTTCAGGACGGGAGGTAATTGAGGACTGCGGCGATTCAGGACCGCGGACATCGAACATCCGCAAGCGCGCCGCCGGGCTCACCGCCGACAACGATCGGCAAAGTCGGATCTGCAGTCCATTCCTCCAACGAACCGTCATAGACCTTGACGTCCTCATAGCCGCCGCGGATCAGTGCGAGTGCTGTCAGGCACGCCGAAACTCCACCGCCGCAATAGATCACGACAGGTTCAGCGACGGCTGGTAGAACGTCAGCAGATTTCGACCGAACATCGTCCGCCGGAAGCATCCGGGCATCGGCGTCGAGAAGACCCTTCGCAGACAGATTCACACTTGACGGAATATGTCCGCGTCGCGAATATCGCGTCTTCTCCGTTCCCTCGTACTGCTCAGGCGCCAGCGCGCACACCAGCGTTCCGGCTTCTTCTCCTGAGGACAGTGAGGCAACGCGAGGTAGATCGACCCACAGGCCAAGGTCCGTCACTCTCCAACGCTTCGAAGCCGACGTGTAGGTGACGTCGTCGCCGCTCACGAGGGCGAAGCCGCATCGAGTCCATTCGGCGAGGCCACCGTCGAGGACTCTTGCTTCGATGCCGGCGTTGCGAAACACCCACCAGAGCCGTGATGCCCAGGTGGTCGAACCCTGGTCGTAGATCACGATTGTCGCACCCGGTTCGATACCACTGGATTGGAGATCGGAAATCAACTGCTCCGTTGACGGGCGTGTGAAATGCAGCGCCGCTTCCCTTTCGGAAAAGACGTCCATGAGGTCGACGTGTCGGGAACCCGGGATGTGCGAGGAAACCCAGCCGTCGTACCCGGACTCCGGGCGATAGTCGCCGTCAAATCGCGCGGGAGGAAAATGAACCGTCGCGTCGAGCACAGCGACGCCTCCCTCGCGCAGCATCGCGTCGAGTTCAGCAGCACTCACCAGCGGCGACGCGGTCTCTCCAACCACTTCGGACCCTCTCCCTCGGAAACGAACAAGCACGAACCTAAATGAGTACTAGCGTATACGCAAGTACTCACTCGTCGCCGATGGCATAATCGAACGCGCTCTGCTTGCATGCACAGGAATGAGGACACATGGATCTCGACGCCGATACGAGCACCACCGATCTGCTGGTGCCAGAGGCTGCGCTGGGCCGGTCCGATCAGACCTCGCGGCAGTACCTACGCCTGCGAGCCGACATCCTGGCCGGCAAGTTCCCCCAGGGCTCTCCGCTGCACGAGACTCAATTGTGCGAATCGTACGGCGCATCGCGTACCCCGATCCGCGAGGCACTCAACTGGCTCGCGCACGACGGTCTACTCGAACGAGCCGCCCGCGGTTTTCGTGTCCGCTCCGGCACTCCCGAAGACGTCATCGAAATCTACGCAGCGCGGGTTGCCCTCGAATCGGAAGCCGCCGGCGCCGCCGCACTCCGCCACAGCGATCTCGACCTTGCCCGCCTGGACGGATTGCACGAGTTCTGCTGCACTGCAACAGAAGGCACCGAGGTTCGTGCCGGAAACTTCAAGTTTCACGAGGCCCTCTGGCAGGCCGCCCACAATTCCACGATCACCTCATTGCTGATCCGCCTCACCACCCAACTGCGAATCTACGACAGCGGCCCGCCGTCGAACTACGGCGAACCTGACCTGCTCAATTCGGAGCATCAAGAGATCCTGAACGCCATCCGCGCCCGGGACGAATCGTCCGCACGTGGTCACATGCGCAACCATCTCGAGCGCAGCCGCGACCAACGAATAAGGATGTTCGCCAGCCGCTGACTTCAGACAGCCCCGAGTTCTGCACACTGACGCCTACGCCGCCGTCAGTCAGGCGGGGAGCGTGCCGATCTCGACGTCGTACACGCTCTCGGCCGGGCTCGACATCACTCGATCCGCCATCTCCTGTTTGAGCACTGTCAGCCGTGACTCGTCTTCGACTGTCCGGTCAGTCTTGCGGGAGAGAGTGATCAACTCGTCGACGACAAATCCCTCCCGAACAGTCAGCGTGGCGCTCGCGCCGCGATAGCCGACCTGAAAGACATACAGTGCGAGCGTATTTCCTCGTTCTGGCCGGGCCAGGGAACTGTCAACGGTGTACCGCCCCTCGGTCACTGCGCGCGTGACCAACTCGAACGCATCGCGCACTCCTGGTCCGCCGTGTGCGGTGGCCACGACCAGGGCACGACGCTCGACGGAGCCCTCCGCGCCGAACACACCGAGAGCACGCTCGAGAACCTTGTAGGCATGGGCCACGCCGCCCGGGGCCTGCGGACCGTGATAGCGGATGGCGTCCTCGTACGTGAAGTCGAGCGTCGTCCCGTGATCGGTCACGGTGAGCGCGGTGGTCATGATGGGCGTCCTTGCCGGTCAGTGCTGGCGGTCGATCGGATTGATCCGCGAGACGATGAGCGGATCGATCGGGGTGAAAGGAAAGTGCGGCAGATCCCGTACCGGAACACCGAACGAGGCCGAGAGAACGCCGCGTGAGAACGCGGAAGCCGTTGCACGGTAGCCTATGTCGCCCGGCGTCGGCTGGTCGAAGAAGATGAGGAAGTTGATGTCCTCGTCACCTAGAACCTCGATGTGATGGGGATAGGCACGCGGAACGAAATACACCTGACCAGGCTCCAGTAGGTAGGTGTCGAGCGAACCGTCCGGATCGAGGACCGTCATCCGCCCGTGACCACGATGCACGTATCCCATTTCGGCAGTGACGGGATGCCAGTGTGGCTCACGCATCCCACTCTCGCGAATAGTCAACGAGTACATCGAAAGATCCTCCAGCGCCGCCCAATACTGCTTGCGCGCCACTTTCGCCTGTCCGTACGGATATGCGAGAGGCGCGATCTGGCCTTCGAGATCGAAGAGATGCGCGTTGGGAAGGCCGGCGGTATCGGGAACGACGGCGGCGCCGTCCCGCCGAACTATCTGGGACGCATCGGCTCTACCGAAGACGTCGAAGGCCGATGCGGCGAGATCGTACGTGTTGCCGAGCACCGCGTTCGACATTGCGCTGACGCTACTCTGCAACGAAAAGTGCTGCGGGAGTGAAGTACGCAGGGCAGCGATGATCTCCGCCTCCTCCTCTCCGACATTCTCGATGTGATAAATCGCGCCGGATTCGACGTGATACATCTGCCCCGCTCGCACCACGAAGCTGGCGAACTCGTCAGCATTGCCCAGCATCGAGACGAGCACGGTTCCGCTGGTGACGTAGGCGATCTGGTTCGCGTTGACGTTCCATTGTGGTTCACGGATCGCGCCGGGACCGAGAACAATTCGTTTGATCGACAGACCGGACAGGATCGGCAACGAACTCGTGTCGAGTTGCGAGATCGACCCGAGTTCGTTCTCGAAGACACTGGGGCCATTGCATAGTGAGGCAACGTGTGTAGACATGGCAGTTTTATCCTTCCCACTCTGGTCCTTTCGACTCCGGTCCTTCCGCCTCGCTGACGTCAGTCCTCGATGAACGCGAGAATGTCCTGGTCCAGTGTCTTCTGATATGAGCCGTAGATGCCGTGAGGTGCGCCCGGATACACCTTCAGCGTGCCCTTCTTCACCAGCTTGATCGCCTTCTCGGCCGCTGCGCCGATCGGCACGATCTGATCGTCGTCGCCCTGAGCGATGAGGAACGGAACGTCGATGGCTTCGAGATCGGAGGTCTGGTCCGTCTCCGAGAATGCCTTGACGCAGTCGTAGGCCGCGGCGAGATTGACCAACATACCTTGCCGCCAGAAGTCGTCCTTCGCCCCTTGCGAGACGTCGGCACCTTCGCGGTTCGCGCCGTAAAAGCTCTCGCTGAGATCCTTGTAGAACTGCGATCGGTCTCGCAGAACTCCCTCACGGATGCCGTCGAAGACCTCGATCGGTGTGCCTTCGGGGTTGCCGTCCGACTTGACCATGATCGGCGGTACGGCGCCGGCGGTGATCACCTTGGCCACGCGCCCTTTGCCGTGCTGCGCCGCGTACCGGACCACTTCCCCGCCGCCGGTCGAATGGCCAACCAGGACCAGGTCTTTCAGGTCGAGTGTGTCGATCAGCTCAGCCAGGTCCTTGGCATATGTATCCATGTCGTTGCCGGTGTACGTCTTCGACGAGCGACCGTGTCCTCGACGATCGTGCGCGATGGTCCGGTATCCGGCGTCGGCGAACAACTTCATCTCGACCTGCCACGCGTCAGAACTCAGCGGCCACCCGTGGCTGAGGACGATCGGCCGGCCGACGCCGTGCTCGGTGTAGTAGATCTCGGTTCCGTCGGAGGTGGTGATGTAGGGCATGCTCTGCTCTTCTCTGTCGAGTCGTGGACTGAGATCCGGACACGGTGCCCGGTTTCCTCACTCTGCGAGTGCCCACTACGGGGGCAGTCGACTCATCGATCGACAGAAATGTGCGTGGGGGCAGAAGACTCCGGCCCGACACCACGAAGCGTGGTGCCGGGCCGGAGCCTTCAGTCAAAGGGAAACGATCAGTAATCGTCCTCCGTGTAGACGATCATCCCCCGCAGATTCTTTCCTTCGAGCATGTCGGCGTACCCCTCGTTGATCTCCTCGAGCTTGTAAGTCTTGGTCACCAACTCGTCGAGTTTGAGCGCGCCGCTTCGGTAGTGATCGAGCAACTTGGGAATCTGGGACCGTGGCCCTACCCCGCCGAAGATGGCTCCCTGCAAACGCTTCTGCAGAAGGGTCAGCTCGAAGAGGCTGAGCGTCACCTGCGAATCTGCGTAATGCCCCATTCCGACGACCACGACCTGTCCACCCTTGCCCGTCGCGCTGAGCGCGGGCTGAATGATGTCGCCGTGAATCTCGCCCACGGTGATCACGGTGACGTCGGCCATCTTGCCCCAGGTGATCTCGCCGATCACCGGTAGCGCTTCCTCGAGGGAGGCAAAAGTGTGTGTGGCGCCGAATTCCTTTGCCTTGTCGCGCTTGAACTCGACGGGATCGATCGCGATCACAAATCGTGCTCCGGCGGACGCCGCACCCTGCACCGAGTTGATTCCGACGCCGCCGACGCCGACGACCACCACCGTGTCGCCGACCTTGGCTCCACCGATCGCGGTGGCCGATCCCCAACCGGTGGCAACACCGCAGCCGAGCAAGGCCGCCTTGTCGAGCGGGATGTCCTTCTCGATCTTGATCACCGACGCCTCGTTGACGGTCACGTACGGCGAAAATGTTCCGAGCAGGCACATCTGGATGACCGGCTCGTCGTCGAGGGTGACGCGGTACGTCTTGTCGGAGATCGCCTGCCCGGTCAACAGGCCGGCTCCTTCGTCGCAGATGTTCTGCAGACCCTTCGCACAGGACGGACAACGTCCGCACGCCGGGATGAAGGCGAGAACCACGTGGTCGCCTTCTTCGACGCTCGCGACACCCGGGCCGACCTTCGTCACCACTCCGGCGCCTTCGTGCCCGCCCAGGGCCGGGTAGAAGGGCAGCGGGCTGGCGCCCGTACGCAAATGTTCGTCCGAATGGCACAGCCCCGATGCGGCGAGTCGGACCTGCACCTCACCCGAGACCGGGTCCCCCAGCTCGACCTCTTCGATCTCCCACGCCTGACCTGGCGCCTTGACTACCGCTGCCTTGACCTTCACCTGCACTCCTCGAAATTCTTCGTGATGCACGGACGACGAAAGAACGCGCCGGCATTTGTGTCGCCGATCACACTCCATGTACGAGTGTGCCTGAAGTAGCCCGAGAATACCGTCGGTCCGTGTGCCTTTTTGGTAGTGGGCACTACCAAAAAGGCGCACGGCTAACATGGACACAGTGGCCAAGGGAACTCGCAAGACCAGAACTCGCAGCAGTACTCCCGAGCGAGGCGAGTCCGGTCCCATCGCCGGCACTTTTCCGATCGATACCGGGACGTGCGAACTAGTCCGCGATCAGTACTCCGATGACAGTTGGATCATCCAGATCAACGGAGTGCCCAGTTCCCACGTGAACGTCGCGGATCCCACGGTGCTCGATTTCGAGTACATGCGGTGGATCGCGCATCTGGTCGATTCCGAACGTGACAAGGCCGAGCGCCTGCGGGTGCTTCATCTCGGCGGTGGCGCCTGCTCCATGGCCAGATACTTCGCCGCCACGTACCCCGACGCGCGTCAAGTGGTGGTCGAAATCGACGGTGCTCTGGCGGAACTCGTACGCGATTGGTTCGACCTCCCGCGTGCGCCTCTTCTGCGCATCCGCGTCGGAGAAGCCCGCGCCGTCACCGAAACTCTCACCGAGTCCACCCGGGACATCGTGATTCGAGATGTCTTCGCCGGCAGCACAACTCCGACACCATTGACGACGGCGCAATTCACCACCCACGTACGACGCGTGCTCGCACCGGGCGGTATCTACATCGTCAACTGCGGCGACACCCCGGATCTTCAGGGCGCGCGCAGTGAAGCCGCAACCATCGGTGCGCAGTTCGAACACATGGCGATCATCGCCGATCCCGCGATGCTCAAGGGCCGTCGCTACGGCAACATGATCATCGCGGGCAGCGACGTACCGATCGGCGGGCAACCCGCGCTCGCGCGCGAGCTACTCGGCGGAGGAGTTCCCGCCCACGTGTGGCAGGACGCCGAAGTCCGCAAGTTCGCCGCGAATGCGCCGGTTCGCCAAGACTGAGCAAAAACGCTACTCCCCGCCGAAGACCCTCTCCACCACTGCTTTTGCCCGACGCGTGATGCGCAGGTAGTTGTCGAGGAACTCCCCTGCGTCGTCGCCGTATCCAGCGACCTGCGCCACCGCCGCGAGAACACGGCCCGGGCCGGGAAGCTGATCGGTCGGCTTGCCTCGCACCAGAACGAGGCAGTTGCGTGCCTTCGTCGCGGTGATCCAGGCGTCACGCAGCAGTTCGACGTCACCTTCGCTGAGCAGTTCCGCGGCGCCGATGGCGTCGAGAGTCTCGAGGGTCGATGTGTTGTGCAGCGACTCGATCTTGTCGGCATGGCGTAGCTGCAGCAGTTGCACAGTCCACTCGATGTCGGCCAAGCCTCCGCGACCCAGTTTCGTGTGCGTCGCCGGATCGGCTCCGCGCGGGAGCCTTTCGGAATCGACTCGCGCCTTGATGCGCCGGATCTCGCGCACCGCCGCATCACTGACGCCGCCCTCGGGGTAGCGGGTCTTGTCGATCATGTGCAGGAACCGCAGTCCCAGTTCAGGATCACCGGCAACCGGGTGCGCACGAAGCAGCGCTTGAATCTCCCACGCCTGAGCCCACTTCGCGTAGTACGCGTCGTAGGACTCGAGAGTGCGCACCATCGGACCGTTACGGCCTTCCGGACGCAATCCGGTGTCGACTTCGAGCGGCGGATCGGTACTCGGTGCCCCGAGGAGCTTGCGGACCTTGTCGGCAATGCTGTTGGCCCACTTGACCGCAACGGTCTCGTCGACGCCCTCGCGGGGTTCGCACACGAACAGCACGTCCGCATCGGATCCATAGCCCAGTTCGCCGCCGCCGAGTCGACCCATGCCGATGACGGAGAAACTGGCCGGCGCCTCGGTCCCGAGTTCGGTGACGCTGGCCTTGATCACCGCGGAGAGCGATGCATTGAGCACCGCGGCCCACACCGAGGACAGCGCCTTGCAGACTGCAGGAACATCGAGCATGCCGAGGATGTCGGCCGACGCGATTCGCGCAAGTTCGTGTCGCCGCAGCGAGCGGGCCGCAGCAACAGCACGATTGGGATCACTGTGTCGGCCGGAGGCGGTGAGGATTCCGCGAGCGACGTCCTCGGGCTTCGGCTCGACCAGGCGCGGTCCACTCGGCGAATCCGCGAACAAGCGAATCACGTCGGGAGCCTTGATGAGCAGGTCGGGTAGGTACGCCGACGAGCCCAGCACGGTCATCAGACGCTCGGCCACCGCAGCCTCGTCGCGGAGCAGGCGCAGGAACCACGTCTGGTCGACGAGCGCGTCCGAGAGCCTGCGGTAAGCGAGCAGACCGGCATCGGGATCCGGTGTGTCCGCGAGTGATTCGAGCAGAGTCGGCAACAGGAGCGCTTGAATGCGACCCTTGCGTGAAGCGCCACTCGTCAGTGCAGTCAGATGCCCGAGAGCATGCTCGGGTGCCGTGTAACCGAGAGCGGCCAACTGGCGAACCGCGGCTTCTGGCCCCAGGACCAGTGCTTCCTTGTCCATCCGCGCCACCGATTCGAGAAGCGGGCGGTAGAACAACTTGGCGTGCAGGCGGCGAATCCGATGCGAATTCCGCTTGATCTCGGCGCGCAGGACTCCCAGGGAATCCAGACGACCGTCGGGTCGCATGTGCGCGGCGCGGGCCAGCCAACGCAGCGCTTCCTCGTCGTCCGGCGGCGGCAGGGTGTGTGTGCGCTTGAGCTTCTGTAACTGCAGACGGTGCTCGAGCAGACGCAGGAATTCGTACGACGCAGTCAGGTTGGCGGCGTCGTCGCGGCCGACGTATCCACCCGCCGCCAATGCAGTCAGTGCATCGACGGTGCTCTGGACATGCAACGAACTGTCGGCGCGCCCGTGCACCAATTGCAGGAGTTGGACGGCGAATTCGACGTCGCGCAAACTTCCGCGGCCGAGTTTGAGTTCACGCTCACGCAGTTCGGGGGGAACCATTTCCTCGACGCGTCGACGCATGGCCTGGACTTCGGGGACGAAGTCCTCGCGCTCGGAGGCGATCCACACCATCGGGCTCATCGCCTCGGAGTACTGGCGACCGAGCTCCATGTCGCCGGTCATCGGACGAGCCTTGAGCAGTGCCTGGAACTCCCAGGTCTTGGCCCAGCGCTTGTAGTACGTGATGTGGGATTCGAGGGAGCGAACCAGTTCTCCGCGCTTGCCTTCGGGCCGCAGCGCAGCATCGACCTCGAAGAATGCGGAGGTACCGATACGCATCATCTCACCGGCAACGCGACTGGCCGTCGCATCGGCCGGTTCGGCGACGAACACCACGTCGACGTCGGAGACATAGTTCAGCTCGCGCGCACCACATTTGCCCATGGCGATCACGGCGAGCCGGATCGGACAGCTGCCCTCGGGACACACCGTTGCGATGGCCACCGCAAGTGCAGCGGTCAGCGCGGCGTCGGCCAGATCGGAAAGCTGGTGCCCCACAGTCTGATACGGAACTACGGGTTCGTTCTCGACGGTCGCCGCAAGATCAGCCGCAGCCAGCAGCATCAGCTGGTCCTTGTAGCTCTTACGCAGAGCAACAACAGCTTCCGGCCCGGTCACCGTGGCGCGGTAGGTCAGGGAACCTTCGGTGGCACCCTCGTCGACAGTTGCACCCACGACCTCCAGCAAGGCTGCAGTCGCCTCGTCCTTGGTCGGCAGAGCGGTGCCGTCGAGCAGTTTCCAGCCGATCGGATCCGCGGCCAGGTGGTCGCCGAAGGCCGACGACGCACCCACCAGTGCGAACAAACGGCCGCGCAGGCTCTTGTCCTTGCGCAGGACCTGATCGAGTTCGCGCCACCCGTCGCCGAGCCCGTCCTTGATCCGCACAAGGGTGCGCAGAGCGAGGTCGGCGTTCGCGGCACGCGACAGCGACCACAAGAGTTCGATGCTCTCGGCGTCGACCCAACCGAGCTGACGCAACTCGTCGGCAGCGGTGGGCTCGACCAGCCCGAGTCGACCCGGTCCTGGAACTGCTGATCTCGCAGCGGGCGGTTTCACCGTCACAGACCGAGGTAGGTCTTGAGCTCGAACGGCGTCACGTGGCTGCGGTATTCCTCCCACTCACGACGCTTGTTGCGCAGGAAGAAATCGAAGACGTGCTCGCCGAGTGCTTCGGCCACGAGCTCCGACTTCTCCATCTCGCGCAGAGCGCTGTCCAAGTTGCTCGGCAGTTCCTTGTAACCCATGGCGCGGCGCTCGGCGGAGGTCAACGACCACACGTCGTCTTCTGCCTCGGGCGGCAAGGTGTAGCCCTTCTCGATGCCGCGAAGACCGGCAGCAAGCAGGACCGCGAAAGTCAGGTACGGGTTGCAAGCCGAGTCTGGGCTACGGATCTCGACGCGGCGCGAGGACGCCTTGTTGGGCGTGTACATCGGGACGCGAATGAGAGCCGATCGGTTGGACGGGCCCCACGACGCAGCAGTGGGTGCCTCTCCCCCGTGGACGAGTCGCTTGTACGAGTTGACCCACTGGTTCGTGACCGCACTGATCTCGTTGGCGTGCTCGAGGATGCCGGCGATGAACGCCTTGCCGGTCTCGGAGAGCTGCATCGGATCGTCCGGATTGTGGAAGGCGTTGGTGTCGCCCTCGAACAGGCTCATGTGGGTGTGCATCGCGGAGCCGGCCTGATCGCTGAACGGCTTGGGCATGAAGCTCGCCCGGACGCCTTCACCGATCGCGACCTCCTTGACGACGTACCGGAACGTCATCACGTTGTCGGCCATCGAGAGTGCGTCGGCGTAGCGCAGATCGATCTCCTGCTGACCCGGCGCGGCCTCGTGGTGGCTGAACTCGACCGAGATGCCCATCGACTCGAGTGCGTCGATGGCGTGGCGGCGGAAATTCGGAGCCGAATCGTGCACGGCCTGGTCGAAGTATCCGCCCGAGTCGGCCGGGATCGGTGGAGTGCCGTCGATCGGGCCGTTCTCCAGAAGGAAGAACTCGATTTCCGGGTGGACGTAGCAGCTGAAGCCCAAGTCGCTGGCCTTGCTCAGCTGGCGACGCAGTACGTGGCGCGGATCGGCCCACGACGGCGAACCATCGGGCATCGTGATGTCGCAGAACATGCGAGCGGAATGCTGCGCACCGTCCTTGTGCGCCCACGGCAGGATCTGGAATGTCGAGGCGTCGGGCCGAGCGACGGTGTCGGCTTCGGAGACTCGAGAGAATCCCTCGATGGCGGAACCGTCGAATCCGATTCCCTCCTCGAAGGCGCCTTCGAGTTCGGCGGGGGCGATCGCCACCGATTTGAGGTACCCGAGAACATCGGTGAACCACAAGCGGACAAACCGAATGTCGCGCTCTTCCAGGGTACGAAGCACGAATTCTTTTTGGCGATCCATGCACGCGAGACTAAGCAAGCCACGTTAAATCTGTGTTACATCAGTGGTCCCGGTTAACAGAGTGATTGGTCACCATCGAATAGGCGCAGCGTACGGCGTCGCGCCGGTTAACATGTCAGACCCTCTTCCGGAGCCTTCAAGTAAACGAAGTAGTCGACGACGGCATCGTCGACGCAGGAGTTTCCGTCCAGAACCACCGTGTGTTGGGTTCCGTCGAACGTGATCAGAGCAGCGCCCAACTGCTTCGCGAGATCCACTCCGGCCTGATACGGGGTCGCCGGATCCTGCGTCGTGGACACGACGACCAGCTGCGGCAGACCGGCGTCAGCGAGCGCCTGGGGGTCGAGCGCGTGAGGGCTGCCGGTAGCCGGAACGGGCCAGAACGCGCACAGGTCGAGCGGCGCTTGACCCGTCCCGCGGCCGTCGTCGAGGAACGGCGCCGCCTCGCGGTACCGAGTGTCGGATTCGCCGGCCTCGGCGCGGTCGGTGGTTGCCGGATCGTCCACGCAGCGAATGGCGTTGAACGCGTCGTTGATGTTGGAGTAGCTGCCGTCATCCTCACGGCCTTCGTACATGTCGGCGAGATTGAGCAGCGAATCGCCGCGTCCGTCGGCCAGACTCGACAGACCCCCACGCAGCGGCGTCCACAACTGCGGCGAATACAGAGCCTGCTGGACGCCGGTGATCGCGTCGGAATAACTCAGCCCTCGCGGATCGGTGGTCTGTGCCGGCTTCTCGATCAAAGGATCGACGAGTGCCTGAAAGCGTGCCTGCGCCTGCGCCGGATCATCACCCAGCGGGCAATCCGTTCGCGAGACACAGTCGGCGACAAAGGCGTCGAACGCGCCTTGGAAGCCCTGCCCCTGCAAGACCACTTCGTCGACCGGATCCTGCTCGGGGTCGAGCGCGCCGTCGAGGACCATCGCTCGGACGTTCTGCGGAAAGGTTTCCGCGTACGTGGATCCGAGCCGGGTCCCGTACGAGAACCCGAGGTAGTTCATCTTCGGATCGCCGAGAACGCCCCGAATGACGTCCATATCTCGCACCACCTCGTAGGTACCGACATGAGCGAGGAACTCCGTACCGGTCCGCTCAGCGCACTTGGCGGCGTAGTCCTTGCTGTCCGCCTCGGCGAGAGCGATGCCCTCCGGCGTCATGTCGACGTTGACCTCCGCACGCTCCGCGTCGGTCTCCTCCGGCGTCAAACACCGAACCTGCGGGGTCGACGCCCCGATCCCCCGCGGATCGAAGCCGATCATGTCGAAACGTTCCTGCAATTCGGTGCCCGAACCCGAGGTCGCCATCGACAGCCCGGACCCACCCGGCCCGCCGGGGTTCAGCAACAGTGAGCCGATGCGGTCGCCGGTAGCCTTCGAACGCGAGATCACCACCTTCGCGGTGTCGCCGTTCGGATTCGCGTAGTCGACGGGAACGCTCACCTCGGCGCAGTCGATCCCACGCCCCAGCGGCGCAGTTCCTTCTTCGACAAATTGGTCGCACGAACCCCAGTCGAGCGTCTGCTCGTAGAATTTCTCGAGGCCGGACGGCACCGCGGACGCGGCAGAACCAGCAGGTTCCACTGATTCGGGCGTGCCTTCCGAACTGGTGCAACCGACAACCAACACGAGCACTGCTGCGCTTCCGGCGAGGGCACCGGAGAGGCGAACGAACTTCGACATGCCATCGATGGTGCCAGGAAACCGCGATAGCCAGCGGTTCGCCTCGTCTCGGCACCTACCTGATACGCGCGCGGTGATGTGACCCATTGCACCCCGTCAACTATTCGTGTCGGCGATGTCCGGTGGCAGACTGAACACGTCATCACCCACACCCGGGGACCCGAAGGCGATCAACGCTCAGGGCCTCGAGGCCAGAAAGGGACAACGATGTCCGAAACACCTCTCTACGGTTCTGTACCCACTGCAAGCTCTACCGATGCACCGAAGCGTAAGACGCGCATTCACCACCTCGCCGAGATGAAGCAGAACGGCGAACGCTGGTCGATGCTCACCGCTTACGACTACTCCACGGCACGCATCTTCGAAGACGCAGGCATCCCGGTGCTGCTCGTCGGCGACTCTGCCGCCAACGTCGTCTACGGCTACGACACCACCGTGCCGATCACCGTCGACGAACTGCTCCCGCTCGTGCGTGGCGTCGTTCGCGGCGCGCCGCACGCACTCGTCGTCGCCGACCTCCCCTTCGGCACCTACGAGGGTTCCGCCGAGCAGGCCCTGTCGACTGCGACGCGGTTCATGAAGGAAGGCCTCGCGCACGCCGTCAAGCTCGAGGGCGGCGAGCGGATGAGTAAGCAGATCGCGGCTATCACCTCGGCCGGCATCCCCGTCATGGCTCACGTCGGATTCACCCCGCAGAGCGTGAACTCGCTCGGCGGATTCCGCGTCCAGGGTCGCGGCGACGCGGCCGAGCAGCTTGTGGCGGACGCCATTGCAGTCCAGGAAGCCGGGGCGTTCTCCGTCGTCATGGAAATGGTTCCGGCCGAGATTGCGGGCCAGGTCAGCCGCAAACTCACCATCCCCACCGTCGGCATCGGGGCCGGTTCCGAATGCGACGCTCAGGTACTCGTCTGGCAGGACATGGCGGGTTACACGAGCGGTAAGACAGCCAAGTTCGTCAAGCGTTTCGGTAACGTCGGTGACGAACTGCGTTCCGCAGCCGCAGCCTATGCATCAGAAGTTCGCACTGGCGCTTTCCCGGCCGCAGAACACAGTTTCTGATCCGAGACCGGCGAACGCCGCCTGTCTCTCAACCAGCCAGGGGTGCGTTCAATGATCGGTAACCGTCGAAGTTCTACTGCCGCAGCTGTAGTCGGTGCGGCAGCTCTCGTCACGGTGCTGAGCGGATGCGCGGGAGGGTCCACCAACTCTCCCGCGCCCAGCAGCACTACGCCCGCGAGTTCCACCAAGACGGCGCCGGCAACAACCTCCGCGTCCGGTTCGACGTTCACCGACGCTCAGGTCCAGCAGTTGTGCTCGGATATGGAAGGGCAGCTGCAGAACTGGCGGACCGTCACCCCGACGCTCGGCAAGGGCGGACTGAACACGATCGTCATCACGTGGGCGACGCAGAACGGCATCAACCTGCTCGATCTCGCCCAGAACCGCGAAAGCATCGACGCGGCAACCTCGGCCGCGTGCCCGGACGTCCGGGGCGGCGCGATTTCCGCACTCGAGATCCCCGATCTCGCCTCCGGGCTGGTGGGCTTCTGATGAGCGAAACGTCAGCACCGCCGTCGGCTCTGCGGAGTCTCTATCCCCCGATCGAGCCTTTCGTCACCGGCTTCCTCGATGTCGGTGACGGCCAGAGCATGTACTGGGAAGTCAGCGGAAATCCGGACGGCAAGCCGGTGGTGTTCCTGCACGGTGGCCCCGGCGGTGGTGCGCAACCGGCGGTACGCCAGTTCTTCGATCCGGCCGCATACCGCATCGTTCTACTCGACCAGCGCGGCTGCGGGCGGTCCACCCCTCACGTTGCCGACGGCGCCGACCTGTCGGTGAACACAACGGACAAGCTGCTGGCCGACATCGAAGCCCTGCGTGAACATCTTTCGATCGACAAGTGGATGGTTTTCGGCGGGTCCTGGGGTTCCACGCTGTCCATCGCCTACGCCGAAACGTTTCCCACGCGCGTCACTGAGCTGGTCCTGCGCGGGATCTTCCTCCTGCGTCGCAGTGAGATCGACTGGTACTACAACGGCGGCGCGGGAAACATCTTCCCGGAGCGCTGGGACAAATTCCTCGAACCGGTACCCGAGGCGCAGCGCGGCGAAGACCTCGTCGCGGTCTATCACCAACTGCTCCATTCCGAAGACCCCGCCGTCGCAGCCCGGGCAGCGATCGCCTGGTCGGCCTGGGAAGGATCGACCAGCTACCTGTACCCACAGGCGGACAAGATCGAACAGAACTCCGAGACCAGGTTCGCCTTGGCCTTCGCTCGTATCGAGAACCACTACTTCGTCAACGGCGGATTCTTCGACGAGGGTCAACTCCTACGCGAAAGCTCCGCACTGCACGGCATTCCGGGGACGATCGTCCAGGGCCGCTACGACGTCGTCTGCCCCGCCACCAGCGCGTGGGCGCTGCACAAGGCGTGGCCCGAATCCAAGCTCGTGATCGTCGACGACGCCGGACACTCCGCGATGGAGCCCGGCATCGCACATCACTTGGTGGAAGCCACCGATTCTTACCGGTAGCTCGCTACGCCGGGAACGTGAACTCCACCGTCCGTTTGACGGTGTCGACGGCGGTGAGTCGCACCTTTGCGCGCTCACCGTCGTCGGGCGTTCCGACGCATTTCGCAATCACTGCGACCGACGGGACAAACACTTCCGCCGAGCGCTTTCCGTCCTTGGCGCGCATCACCACTGCGTCGAAGACCTCGCCGACCCGGCCGTCGAGCAGCGTGGACTCGGTCAGATCGATGCACGCACGGTCGACCTTGTTCGCCAGCGAGTCGGACCCACTCATGATGTCGGGCAGCTCGGGAAGTGCAGTGCGCGCCCATTCCGGTACCGGCGTACCAGCTGTGATCGCCAGACACACCTCGGTGCTGAAACGATCGGACAGCCGGCGCAGCGGAGCAGTCACGTGAGCGTAGGGCGCTCCGATCCCCGCATGCACCGTCAACTCCGGTAGTCGGCCGTCGAAGGCCGCGTAGTCTGCCCCGCGCAGCAACGACGGCGCAACCGACATCAGCGCCATCGTCGACGGCTCGTTGGAATCGAGTCCGGCAAGAATCTGCCCGACGCTTTGCCCCTCCGGCCACGTGATACCCAGCGCCACTGCAGTTCTCCGCAAGGTCCGAACCGCGGACTCCTCGGCCGGCGGCAGCGTGCGAAGCAACCCGATACCTGCGTCGATCATCATGCGGCCGGCACACATCCCGGTCAGCAGCGACACTTCTGCGTTCCAGTCGTCCGCTTCGGTGCGTGGCTCCAGTTCGATCCGCCAGCGAGCCGAGGACTCGTCCTCCGGCTGATCCCGAACCACTGACTGCTCGGGCAGTTTCAGCTCGATGGCACCCCTGGCAACCGCCGAGACACTGCGCAATCGTCCGAACTCCGGTAGTGCGGCGATGGACGGATGCAAGGTTCCCGCGTCGGCATCGCGCTGCACGGTCGAATAGTCCAGACGTGCCACCGATTTCACCAGAGCGCGTCTCACCTGCCACGACGTCGGCTCGGCCTGCGCGTCGAGTTCGATCCGCCACAGCGCGGCGGGACGAACCACGTCCGGCAGCAGACTCGCCGATCCCTCCGACAACGCTCGGGGATGCAGCGGGACGGAACCGTCCGGGAGATAGAAGGTTTGGCCCCGCTTGCGGGTTTCGATGTCGAGAGCGCCACCCGGCGTCACCACCGCCGCGACGTCGGCGATCGCGTAGTGCACGACGTACCCGGTCGAGGTCTTCTCGATGTGCACTGCCTGGTCGAGGTCCATCGATCCGGGAGGGTCGATGGTCACGAAGGCGATACCCGTTTCGTCGACACGCCCGGCGCCGAAACGATCCACGGCATTCTCGGCCTCGGCCTGCGCCGCAGCCGAGAATGCTCCTGGCAAGTCGAACTCCGCCCGAACCACTCCGAAGTCGATTCCCTGCACCATCATTCGACTTGCGGGCACGCATCCTCCATGATCGGTTCGGGCCGGTATAGCAGCAGTACCGGTCCCAGTTGTTCGAGTCCCAGCTGTTCCAAGTCTCAGTTATTCCAAGTCTCAGTTGTTCCAGTCTTCGTCTGCCCGATCGGCGGCTTTGTTGCGTTCGGCAGCGATCTTCAATGCATGCTCGGCAGAGTCCCGATCAGGGTACGGCCCCATCCTCGTCAGCGAGGACGCGCCCTTTCCCTGCGTGACGGAACCGTCGGACACGTCGAAGTACCAGAGTCGATCTTCATCAGTCATATCCACAGTGTGACATCAGAGTGAGATAGAAGCTTGTAGATCGCTGTGAGACTGATATTCTTTCTACTTGGCCTGGCAGGTGAGAACCGGACATTCGAACGGTGAGTTCTGCTTGAATGCCCAACACAAGCTACGAACAGAAAATGGAGTGCGCATGTCCGCAATTCTTTACGATTACCTCCTCCCGCTCATGGGCCATGACGCGGCAACGTACTGGGCTACGCTGCTGGTCATCAAGCCTGTCTGACAGCTTTCGACCATAAAGAAGACCCCCACCGATCCGGTGGGGGTCTTCTTTGTGCTCTCTTGCAGATCGCGGGCGGACGAGTCGGCGTGTAAGCCGGATCCTGTCCTGCGGCACCGAAGTGCCGAGTGGCGACCATCCATCTGGGCACACCGTCGCCGGGTGCCTCGAGCGGTTCACCCGCAGGCTCGGGCGAGCAGCCCTCGAACACCTGCGCAGCCGCACCGCGAGCGATGCGACCTTCAACCTTGCTCCGGGCGGGGTTTACCTAGCCACCCCGGTCACCCGAGGTGCTGGTGCGCTCTTACCGCACCGTTTCACCCTTACCTGCCTCGAAAGGCAGGCGGTCTGTTTTCTGTGGCACTGTCCCGCGAGTTGCCTCGGGTTGCCGTTAACAACCGCCCTGCTCTGTGGAGTCCGGACTTTCCTCGGCCCCAGGCCTGTGCGCGATACGCGCTGGTTCCAGAAGCCGCGGCCGCCCGGCCAACTCGTCCGCCCCCGTATGCTACCGGGCGCCTGTCGGTGGCCGGCACTATGGTCACCGTATGACTCGGTACGTGGCCCTGCTACGCGGTATCAACGTGGGCGGCATCAACATCAAGATGGCGGACCTGGCGAGAGTCTTTGGTGACCTCGGATTCCAAGGGGTGAAAACCGTGTTGGCCTCAGGCAACGTTCTGTTCGACAGTCCGAGCACCGACATCCCGACGCTGAAGAAACAGATCGAATCCGCCCTTGCCCGCGAGTTCGGCTACGAGGCTTGGGTGTTCGTCCTCGACCTTCCGACACTGCAGGCGATCGTGGACAACTACCCGTTCGAGCGCGAACGCGAGGGTTGGCATGCTTATGCGATGGTTGCCTCCGAGCCGGAAATCCTGGAGGAATTGAGCACTGCAGCAGCGCAACTCGATGCCTCGGTCGAGCGTGTGGCGGCAGGCGACGGAGTCCTGTACTGGGAGGTCGAGAAGGGGCAGACCGTCAAGAGCGCGTTCGGCAGGAACACCGGAAAACCGAAGTTCAAGGCGTTCACCACAACCCGAAACCTGAACACGCTCTACAAACTGCTCAAATGACGCTCGCCCCGACACGGAGCACCATCGCGTGACTCTTCTACCGATCCTGCTCGTCGCCCTCGTCCTCGTCTTCGCGATAGTGCGTCCACGCGGGCTTCCCGAGATCGTCATCGCCGGGCCGGCAGCTGTCGTCGTTCTCCTGACCGGCGTCGTAACTCTCGACGAAGCCCGCGACGAACTGGCGAGCATGGCACCCACCGTCGTCTTCCTGGTTGCCGTGCTGGTTCTCGCTCATGCCGCCGATGCTCTCGGCGTCTTTCGCTGGGTCAGCCAGATCCTGCAGCAAAAATCCCTCGCCGATCCACACCGGTTGCTGATCTATGTGTTCGGCGCCGCCGCCCTGACCACGGCGGTCCTGAGCCTCGACGCCACCGTCGTGCTGCTGACACCCGCGGTGATCGCGGCCGCACGATCCATCGGAGCAAGTCCCCGGCCGCATTCCTATGCCAGTGCGCACCTGTCGAATTCGGCGTCGACCCTGCTGCCGGTGTCCAACCTGACCAACCTCATCGCGTTTGCCGCAACAGGTTTGACGTTCTTGCACTTCACCGCATTGATGGCGTTGCCGTGGGTCGTGACGATCGCTGTCGAGTACCTGATTTTTCGACTGTTCTTCCGTTCGGAACTCGCGCGGGGCGACAGCGCCGAACCGCCGGTGGCAGCCAGATCTGCGCCTGCGCCGATTCTGCCGCTGACGGTGATCGGAATGACGCTGCTCGGTTTCGCGGTTTCGGGTTTCTTCGGGATCGAGCCCGCCTGGATCGCGGTGGTGGGTGCGAGTGTCCTGGGAGCGATCGCTCTGGCTCGGCACCGTACGACCGCCGCCAAGATGCTCTACGCTGCCGACCTCTGGTTCTGCGCGTTCGTCCTGGTTCTCGGAATCATCGTCGCCGGAGTCGCGAACGGGCCGGTGGGCGAATGGATTGCGCAGATCCTGCCAGGCGACACCAGCTACGGCTCACTGCTCTTTGTCGCCGCAGTAGCGGCGGTAGCGTCCAATCTCGTCAACAACCTGCCGGCAACCTTGCTGATGATCGCAGCGCTCGGAACGGCGGCACCTCCAGCTCTGGTGCTTGCGATGTTGATCGGCGTCAACCTCGGCCCCAACCTCACCTACGTGGGCTCACTGGCAACGATGCTCTGGCGACGAGTCGCCACCAGCGCGGGCGCACCGCCCACGCTGGCGACATTCACTCTGCTCGGGGTCATCACGACGCCACTGACATTGCTCGCCGCCGTGAGTGCCCTGTGGTTGGTGATCTGATCAGAGGCTGATCAGCCGTCGGGGCTCTTTCAGCGAAGGTGTGACGTGTCGTTGACCAACCGGACCGAGGCTCCCCCGTCGGGATAGAACTCGGTGATACTCAGCGACGCCAGATCCAGATGCAACCGGTACAGCAACGACGGCCCGGCATCGAGGGCCAGCTGCACCAAAGTCTTGATCGGGGTGACGTGAGAGACGACCAACAGCGTCGCGCCGCCGTAGGTCGAGATCAGGTCGTCACGCGCGGCGACGACTCGTTCGCGTACCTCGTCGAAACTCTCGCCGCCCGGTGGACGCACCGAAGTGTCCGAGAGCCATTCGCGATGCAGGTCCGGGTCACGCTCGGCTGCCTCGCGGAACGTGAGTCCGTCCCAGTCGCCGAAATCGGTTTCGATCAAACCCTTGTGCTCGACGACGGGTAAACCGAGCACGCGGGCCGATGCCTCTGCCGTCTCACGGGTTCTGCCGAGGGGTGAGCAGACGATGGCGTCGATACCGCCTCGGTTCCCGAAGCGTCCGGCTGCGCCGGCAGCCTGCGCGCGGCCCAGTTCCGTGAGCTCCGGATTCCCGCGTCCGGAATACCGGCGATCGACCGACATCGCTGTCTGTCCGTGACGTAGCAACAACATTCGTGTCGGCTTGCCGGTGGTGGCGATCCATCCCGGAGAGCCGGCGATCTGCGGCTCCGACGTCTCTTCGGACGGCGCGGCAGGTGCAGCAGGTGCGGGGGCCGAAGGTGCGACTGGGCCGGTTTCGATGCCGGCAGCCGCGTCCATCGCCTCGTTGGCAAGACGATCGGCATGAGAGTTCTCGCCGCGAGGAATCCACGTGTAGGTCACTCGCGAGAACTGCGTCGCCAGCTCGGCAGCGCGCCGCTGCAGCGGAATCATGTCCGGGTGCTTGACCTTCCAGCGCCCGGACATCTGCTCGACGACCAACTTGGAATCCATGCGGACGTCGACCGTCGACGCGCCGAGCTCACCGGCAGCGGTCAACCCGGCGATCAGTCCGCGGTACTCGGCGACGTTGTTGGTCGCGATACCGATGCTTTCCTTGCGTTCGGCCAACACCGAGCGCGAGGCGTCGAACACCACCGCTCCGTAGCCGGCCGGACCGGGATTGCCCCGCGATCCACCGTCGGCCTCGACGATGACCTGCGAGAGAGTCACAGACCGGACTCCTTGGTACGCACCATGATTGCATTGCACTCTGGGCAACGAACTACGACGTCGGCCGGTGTCGCGGCGATTCGGGAGATCTCGCCGCGGTCGATCTCGATCCGGCAAGCGCCGCATCGGCGTGCCTGCAGAAGCGCCGCGCCCGGTCCGCCCAGGCTGCGCTGCTTCTCGTAGACAGCAAGGAAATCGGCGGGGAATTCACCGACGAGTCCTTCACGATCGGCGGCGCAACGCTCCTGCGCCTTGTCCAGATCAGCGACGGCATCGTCGCGGCGACGCTTGGCGTCGATCAGCTCTTCTTCGGCCTGGGACAGCTGGGCACCGGCGTGATCGTGATCGGCCTGCAACGCCTCACGCTGCTCCATCACTTCGAGCAACTCGTCTTCGAGGAGCCCCTGACGCCGGACCAGGCTGCCGAGTTCGTGTTCGAGTTCGGTGAGCTGCTTCGCCCCGACCGACCCGCTCTGCAAGAGTGTGCGGTCCCGATCCTCGCGCTGACGAACCGCGTCGACCTCGCCTTCGAGCTTGCGAATGTCGCGATCGATGTCGTCGATCTGGATTTCGACGGCTACGGACGCGTCTTTACGGCTGATTCGCTCGGCCTCGAGACGTTCGACTTCCTGCTGCTCGGGAAGCGCTCCGCGTCGGTGGGTGATCCGAGTGAGCTCAGCATCCACCCCGGCGAGGTCGAGAAGCTTGGATTGCACCTGTGGTTCGACGTTCACGCTGTATAACTCCTGCTGTAAGTCCGATGTCGGCAGTGCTCGCGAAGGACGGCTCTCGAAGAACTGCTCTTGAATTGTTCGTGCAACCGTACCTTGCAGAGCGCTGCACTAATGCGCACTCAAACACCACGGATCGGTGCGAATTGTCGAAACCCGGCTTTCCCACTCCGGATTGTCGGCAAACGCGGCGTCGAGCACCGATTTCGCCTGTGCGCACCACGGGTATTCACTCGCCCAGTGCGCGACGTCGACCAGAGCCGGACCACCGGTGCGTAGATGCTCGTCCGCGGGATGATGCCGCAGGTCCGCAGTGACGTAGACGTCGGCGCCCAGTGCCGCCACCACGTCGAGATACGAGTCGCCGGAACCGCCGCACACCGCCACGGTACGAACGGTCGCGTCTGGATCTCCGGCCGCGCGAACACCCCACTCGGTCGAGGGCAGTGAGCGCGCCACTCGCGCGGTGAATTCCCGCAAGGTTTCGGGGTGGTCGAGCTCACCCAACCGCCCCAGTCCGAGTGAACTGGGGAACGCTGCGAGTTCGAAGACATCGAAGGCCGGTTCCTCGTACGGATGGGAGGCACGCAGTGCGCCCAGCACTGCGCTTCGCTTTCCGCGAGGGGCAATCACTTCCACACGATTCTCGCGAACCTGCTCCACAGCGCCGACGGCCCCGATCGTCGGATTCGCTCCGTCGGCGGGCAGGAACTGACCCGTACCGGTGACGGTCCAACTGCACTGGCTGTAGTCACCGATCCGCCCAGCCCCGGCCTCGAAAAGTGCATCCTGCACGGCCGATGCATTCTCCACCGGAACCATGACGACCCACTTGTCGAGCGGCTGCGTCGGCTTGGGTTCGATCGGGCGCAGCACGGTCAGGCCCAGAGCCTGCGCCAACGCGTCGGACACTCCGGGGTCGGCCGAGTCCGCATTGGTGTGCGCCGAGAACAGTGCGCATCCCGCCTTGATGAGCTTGTGAACCAACGCACCTTTGGGTGTGTGAGCACCGACGGTGTCCACCCCACGCAGCAGAAGTGGATGGTGAACGACCAGAAGGTCGGCACCGGAGGCGATGGCGTCGTCGACCACTGCCTCGGTCGGATCCACCGCGAAAACCACTCTCGTCACAGCGTCGGCCGGATCGCCGCAGACCAGGCCGACCGAGTCCCACGATTCCGCCAGGGCCGGCGGATACGCGGATTCCAGCACGGCTATGACGTCCGCAAGAGTTGGGCCACTCACAAGATCTCCTTCATCGCTTCGATCAGTACCGCAACCTGCTCGGCTGGACGGACGGCCACGCGAAGCCGATCCGGGCCGAGTCCGGGAAAGGTGTCGCACCTGCGGACAGCGATTCCGCGGGCACGCAGGTGCTCTCGCATCGTGACGCCGTCACGGACGTCGATGAGCACGAACGGCCCCGCAGCGGGTTCGTGCACGGCAATCCCGATCTCGGTCAGTCGCCGCGACATGTCTCGGCGGTCCACGGCAATCGCGTCGGCTTTGATCCTCGACTGCTCGACGGCAAAGGGTTCGCAGCACGCCGTGATGGCCTCGATCTGCAGACTGCCCAATGGCCAGTGGGCTCGGCCGTGACTGAGTTGAGCCAGAAGATCGGGAGAGCCGATCGCGTATCCACACCGCAATCCGGCGAGCGCCCACGTCTTGGTCAGGCTCCGAAGGACCAGTACATCCGCCGACTCGACACCGGCGATGCTCTCCGTTTCTCCGGGGACCGCGTCGCCGAAGGCCTCGTCCACCACCAGGATTCGGCCCGGCTGACGCAATGCCAACACATCGATCTTGGGGTGAAGCACGGACGTCGGGTTGGTCGGATTGCCCAGAACGACAAGGTCCGCGGATTCGGGTACCTGCGCGGTCCGAAGCTCGAAAGGCGGCTCCAGAATCACTTGAGTCACCGGCACACCGGCCTCTCGCAGTGCCAGTTCCGGCTCGGTGAACGACGGATGGATCAGCGCTGCTGAACGAGCGCCCAGGCGCGGCAGCATCGCGAATCCCTCGGCACCGCCCGAGAGCAACAACACCTCTTCGGGCCGGCGCCCGTGCCGCTGCGCGACCGTTTCGCGTGCCTTCAGTTCCGCCACGGCCGACGGGTACGAACCGAGCGTCGCCAGCCCTGCGGCCAGCCGATCCCGCAACCACTTCGGCGGGCCGGAGCCTTGAACGTTGACGGCAAAATCGAGTAACCCGGGCTCCGCTTCGACATCGCCGTGATGTCGCAAGCTCTCCAGGTCAACCGTTCCGGTACTCACCCGGTCAGCCTACGGTCGAGCACCGTGCGCGGACATCACCCCTGCCGTCCGGGACAATGAGTGCCGTGACGACACCACCGCTCGACCGCTTTCCCGTAGTTCTGTTCGATCTGGACGGCACCATCACCGATTCCGCTCCCGGCATTCACGGCGGCTTCCGACACGCGTTGGCAACTGTCGGCCATCCGGAGCCGACGGAAGCGATGTTGGCATCGGTGATCGGCCCGCCGATGGTCGACACCTTCAGGTCACTCGGTATGGCCCCGGCGGACGTGGATCGGGCGATCGCCGCGTACATCGAGCGTTACGACGCGACCGGGTGGCAGGAGAACTCGGTGTACGAAGGCATGGACGTCGTCCTGGGTAAGGCTCGCGCGAGCGGCACCCGACTGGCCGTCGCCACCTCCAAGTCGGAGCGATTCGCCATTCGAATCCTCGAGCATTTCGGCCTGGCCGAGCACTTCGAGTTCATCGGCGGCGCGAGTGACGACGGAACTCGTCGGGCTAAACCCGATGTGATCGCGCATTCGCTGACCTCACTCGGGATCACTCCCGTCCTCGCATCCGACGGCGGAACCCCCGACGTTCTCATGATCGGCGACCGTGATCACGACGTGCTCGGCGCCGCGAAGTACGGCATCCCCACCGTCGTCGTCGAATGGGGCTACGGTTCCGCCGAGGAAGCGCGGCAAGCGTTTCGCTCCGTATCGTCGGCATCCGAACTGGGAGGACTTCTCGATGGCCGCCACTGAACCACTCCACGTGACTGAACCACTTCATGTGACGTTTGTGTGCACCGGCAATATCTGCCGGTCACCGATGGCCGAAAAGATCTTGCTCGCGCATCTGGACCGTGAAGGCCTCGCCGACCGAGTCCGTGTCAGCAGTGCAGGTACCGAGGGGTTTCACACCGGTAGCGAGGCCGACGAGCGGACCAACGTCGTGCTCCGAGCGGCCGGATATCCGACGGGCCACAGTGCCGCGCAGGTCAATGCAGATCATCTCGCGGCCGATCTGGTCGTCGCCCTCGACACCGGCCATGAACGTGAGCTTGCTCATCTCGGCGTGCCAACCGAGCGTCGGCGCCTACTGCGATCGTTCGACCCCGAGGCTGACGGAGAATCGGTTCCGGACCCGTACTACGGGGATCAGGAGGACTTCGAACTGGTGCGAGACCAGATCGAAGCAGCCATTCCCGACATACTCGACTGGATCCGCGAGCGAGCCTGAACCCGGAGCAAAATTCACTCCCGTTCGGGCAACGGATACCGTGGACGTGTGCGAAGACTGAAATTCCTGTTGCGGCCCGGTTGGTTGGTACTGGCAGCTGTGGTCGGGCTCTTCGCCTACCTGTGCTTCACCGTGCTCGCTCCGTGGCAGCTCGGCAAGAACACGAAGACCGAGCACCGCAATGATCTGATCTCGAACTCGATCAACGCGGAGACCGTGCCGATCGGTGATGTCATCGCCGATTCGACGATCGCACCGGACGACGAATGGCGAAACATCACCGCGGCCGGTACCTATCTGCCCGACGCCGATATCCTCGTCCGACTGCAGTCCATCGAGGGCGCGCCGTCCTACGAGATCCTGACGCCTTTCCTTCTCGACGACGGCCGCACGATCCTCGTCAATCGCGGATACGTTCGGCCGATCAACGGCGCCGAGGCACCGCCCATCGCTGCGCCGCCGACCGATCCGGTCACTCTCAACGGCCGCGTGCGTCTGTCGGAAGGCACTGCGCCCGGCCGAGTTCCGATGTTCGAGGACGGCGCGAAACAGGTCTACTCCATCGACGCACGTCCGATCGGCGAGTTCATCGGAACGGACCTGATCGACGCGTACATCCAACTCGAACCCGACCAGCCCGGCGGTCTCGGCACGATCCCACTCCCCCAACTCGACGCGGGCCCCTACCTCTCGTACGGGTTCCAGTGGCTGGCGTTCGGCATCATGGCGCCGCTCGGACTGGCTTACTTCATTCGCGCCGAGTGGCGCGAACGTCGCAAGGAAAAGGCAGCTCAAGCAGCTGTCGACGGCTTCGCAGCGGACGACGCCGCTACCGAGACGACCCCGGAAGCGCCGGTGTCCGCGCCTGCCTCATCCCCCGCCGAACCGGCTCGTACCTTCAGCCGTCGCAAGAAGCCGGAGCCGGAATCAGTGCCGCTGACGGCGCAGGAAGCCAAACTTGCCGATCGATACGGCAATACCCGCTGAAATACCCGCTGACACCACAGCTGCACTGATCTGCACCGCCGACGAAAGCCTCGACGCGCGGCGCAGATCGTTCGGCGTCGGCACAGTCCCGCGGCCGAGGACGGGACGCATCTCCACCCCGTGCGCGTACTCGGTCCGACCACCCAACGAAATGCCCAACGCCCCTGCCGCCGACGCTTCCGCGACGCCCGCATTGGGGCTTGGATGAGCCGCTGCGTCGCGTTTCCACGCTGCCAGTGATTCCTGAACCGAGCCGCCTACCACCGGTGCACACGCAGCCGTCAGCGCACCTGTCAGCCGAGCGGGGACGATGTTGACCAGATCGTCGAACCTCGCCGCAGCCCACCCGAATCTGAGGTACTTCTCGGACCGGTAGCCGATCATCGCGTCGAGTGTGTTGGCAGCGCGGTAGACGAACAGCCCCGGCACGCCCGCAATTGCACCCCACAACATTGCACCGACGCTTGCATCCGAGGTGTTCTCGGCAACCGACTCCAGTGCTGCACGCGTGAGGCCCTCCTCGCCCAGCACCGAGGGATCGCGTCCACACAGTGAAGGGAGAAGCTCGCGCGCTTTCGTCAGGTCACCATCGACCTGTGACGCCTCCAATCGAGCGGCCATGTCGATGCCTGTGCGTGCAAGCGACGTCCCGCCGAGCACGGCCCAGGTAGCTATCGCCGTCGTACCCGTGACGGCCACCCAACCGGCCCGGCGCGACGCTGTTTCGGCTGCGAGCCCAAGTCCTGCGGTGCCGGCCAAGAGCACGGCAACATGAAGTGTTCCGGCCGCGCGCGAGTCCCGGTAGGACATCTTCTGCAGCGCGATAGCCGCGGTTCCGAAGCCGGCGACCGGATGGAACCGCCCCGGATCGGCGAAGACCCGATCCGCGACGAAGCCGAGGAGAAGCCCGGCAGCTCGCGCGTTGAATCGAGATCGGGACAAGCGAACCGAAATGTGCACGAGCGTAGTTTTAGCAGCCACGCTCGTTCTCTGGCCAACCGTCACGTGTCTGCCCGAGCTGAGCACTACCTGTCCCAGTCGATCGTCAGATAGATCAAGCGGTGCATTCGGTTGATTTCCCAGACACGGGCAATCCCGGTCGCCAGTGCGTCGCTCTGGGAACGAACCCGGATCGTCTGCCCCGCGAACAACGCAACACTGAGACTGGGCATCTCGGCGATGTGTATGTGCGGACGGGTGGGATGCACGCGCGTCGGGTCGACGGCTACTTCGATCACAGAACTGGACATGCGTCCAGAATGGCGTATTGCGGACAATTCGTTGTCGAAAATGAAAAACCCCGATCTGCATCGACATGCAGATCGGGGTTTGAATTCTTCGGTGGGCGCGGAGGGTTTCGAACCCCCGACCGCTGGTGTGTAAAACCAGAGCTCTACCACTGAGCTACACGCCCGAACTCCCGGTGAGACCCTCACCGGGAGTGCTCTAAGACTCTAGCGCGGCAAGCGCATTTGCCCAAAGTCCGTGGTCACGGGCTTCTCCGGGGCCGTTCATCTCGGCAAAACGAATGATTCCGTCTTTGTCGATGACAAAGGTGCCACGATTCGCGAAGCCCAACTTGTCGTTGAACACCTCGTACTTCTGAGCGACCTCACCGTGCGGCCAGAAGTCCGACAGCAAGGGAAATGTGTATCCCTGCTCAGCTGACCAGATCTTGTGAGTCGGCGAAGCACCGACAGAAATCGCGAGAATGGCGGTGTCGTCGTTCTCGAACTTCGGAAGCTCGTCACGGACCTTGCAGAGTTCCCCCTGACAAGTCCCGGTGAAGGCCAACGGATAGAAGACCAGCAGAACGTTCTTCTTACCGCGGAAATCTGCTAGCGAGACTTCCTGGTTGTTCTGGTCCTTCAAGGTGAAATCCGGTGCCTGGGCACCAACTTCGAGAGGCATGTGCGATTCCTTGGGAAAGTGCGGAAAGGACCGGGTCAGCGCTTGTTGGCCGGACGAGCCTTCGGCTGAACCAGTCGACTTCCCGACCAGTCACCGAGGTTGGCTGCCGATGTCTGCGTCAGGCCGGCAGTCGGCGCCGATTCGGCGATCTCGCTGGGCTCGACGTGTCCGTCGAGACCGGTCTTGGGAGTGAGAACCCACACGAAGCCTTCGTCGGCGAGGGGCCCGATGGCATCCATGAGGGCGTCCACCAGGTCACCGTCCTCGTCGCGCCACCACAGCAGCACGACGTCGATGACCTCGTCGGAATCCTCGTCGAGCATTTCCCCGCCGATGGTTTCCTCAACCGCGGCACGAATGCCGTCGTCGGTATCCTCATCCCAGCCCAGTTCCTGCACCACCATGTCAGTGGTAATCCCGAGTTTCTGAGCGTAGTTCTGGGCATCCGCCGCGGCGACCACGGTGGGGTCCTCCTTTTGTTGATGGTGTGTGGCGACCCCGCACACCTACCGTTTGACGATCAATTAGGGAAAGCGAACATGGTCTGAGGCGTTAGCGCAAGCCGACCACGCCGAAAACTTTCACCAAAGATCGTCTTCTGACACACGGCGAACCTTACGCCTGCGGATTACCGCAGGTCACAGGGATCCACATTCATCGAAGATCGACTTGCGAATCGAATTGCTCGTATCGCTGATCGAATTGATTTCATCGGCCGAATGATCACTCTCGATCACGACAGCAGATGAAAGTAGGTTCGCGGCCAATTCGGCGAACAGTCCGGAAAGTTGCGTCGGAAGTTCACTCGCGACCGAGTCGAACCACGAGGCCGTCTCCCTTGCCGAGGAAGCAGCAGCGCTTGCTTCGGCTCTCAGGTCGGTCTCACCATGATTTCCGGCGTCGACGTAGGCATTGAACGCGACCACGTCGTTTTTCGATCGAGAGACCGCTTCCTCACAGATCGCGAAAGCTGCCTCTGCCGCATCTGCCGCCGCTTTCGACGAGGACGCGGCGGCCATCGAAATACTCACCTCGGATTGGTATGCAGCCACGTGCGCTTCATTGGGTACTGCCGATCCGGTCACCGCCGCCGAACATCCCACGATCACCGACAGTCCCACTGCGATCGATCCGACCGAGACCCACGCCCCGACCCTGCCGTAATTGATTTCTTTGTTTATTTTTTCCCACCCCTTCATACGTTCCGATCGATCCCCCAAGCCTGTGACTACGGGGAACCATCACACCCCTGCGTCACGCCGAAAAACGCTACCCGAGAGTAACCAGAGGCGAGGTGTGCCGGACCGACCGGGATGGTGAAAGATGAGGTACGCGCCATATTCACGATGGAAGTGCGTCGGACCTAACAAGGCCTCGATCACCTATGTAAGGACGCCCCACCACGCGTCCCCAAACCAATGAGGAGCACACGTTGTCTGACCTGATCCAGGGTCCCGCGTCCGGGCAGAACGCCGATTCCGGCGCCGCCGGCGAGTCGGGTTCGCCCGCGTCGAATACGCCGGGGGGAACCGACGGTCGCGTTCGCGTCATTCGCGAAGGTGTTGCGTCGTACCTGCCGGACATCGATCCGGACGAGACCACCGAATGGCTCGAATCATTCGACGGACTTCTGGATCGATCCGGACCCACGCGTGCCCGCTACCTCATGCTCCGCATGCTCGAACGCGCCGGCGAGAAGCACGTCGCACTCCCCGCGCTCACTTCGACCGACTACGTCAACACGATTCCGACCGAAAACGAGCCGTGGTTCCCCGGTGACGAAGAGGTCGAGCGCCGCTATCGCGCCTGGATCCGTTGGAACGCCGCGATCATGGTCCACCGCGCTCAGCGACCGGGCGTCGGCGTCGGCGGTCACATCTCCACCTACGCATCCTCGGCAGCGTTGTACGAGGTCGGCTTCAACCACTTCTTCCGCGGCAAGGACCACCCGGGCGGTGGCGACCACATCTTCATCCAGGGTCACGCCTCCCCCGGCATCTACGCACGCGCCTTCCTCGAGGGCCGCATCCCCGCGGAACAGCTCGACGGATTCCGCCAGGAGAAGTCCCACGCCGACTTCGGCGGCGCACTGCCGTCCTACCCGCACCCGCGGCTGCTTCCCGACTTCTGGGAGTTCCCGACGGTCTCGATGGGCCTCGGCCCGATGAACGCCATCTACCAGGCCCGGTTCAACCACTACCTCAACGACCGCGGCATCAAGGACACCACCGATCAGCACGTGTGGGCGTTCCTCGGCGACGGCGAAATGGACGAGCCCGAGTCACGCGGCCTCGCTCACGTCGCGGCAACCGAAGGCCTCGACAACCTCACGTTCGTGGTGAACTGCAACCTCCAACGCCTCGACGGCCCGGTCCGCGGCAACGGAAAGATCATCCAGGAACTGGAATCGTTCTTCCGCGGTGCCGGCTGGAACGTCATCAAGGTCGTCTGGGGTCGCGAGTGGGATGCGCTGCTGCACGCCGATCGCGACGGCGCACTGGTCAACCTGATGAACGTGACGCCGGACGGTGACTACCAGACGTACAAGGCCAACGACGGCGCGTTCGTACGCGATCACTTCTTCGGACGTGACCCCCGCACCAAGGAACTGGTCAAGGACCTCACAGACCAGGAAATCTGGAACCTCAAGCGCGGTGGCCACGACTACCGCAAGGTCCACGCCGCCTACGCAGCGGCCATGGCACACAAGGGCCAGCCGACGGTCATCCTGGCGCACACCATCAAGGGCTACACCCTCGGTAAGCACTTCGAGGGCCGCAACGCCACACACCAGATGAAGAAGCTGACGCTGGACGATCTCAAGGCGTTCCGCGACATGCAGCACATCCCGATCTCGGATGCCGAGCTAGAGAAGGATCCGTACCTGCCTCCGTACTACCACCCAGGCGCGGACGCTCCCGAGATCAAGTACATGCTCGACCGTCGTAAAGCACTCGGCGGGTTCCTGCCTTCCCGTAACACCGATGCGGCGCCGCTCAAGCTCCCCGAGGACAAGACGTACGACGTCATCCGCAAGGGTTCGGGCAAGCAGGAAGTCGCCACCACCATGGCGATCGTGCGCATCCTCAAGGAACTGTTGCGCGACAAGGAGATCGGCAAGCGCATCGTGCCGATCATCCCGGACGAGGCTCGCACGTTCGGTATGGACTCGTGGTTCCCGTCGCTGAAGATCTACAACCGCAACGGGCAGCTCTACACCTCCGTCGACGCCGAACTCATGCTCGCCTACAAGGAGAGCCCGATCGGCCAGATCCTGCACGAGGGCATCAACGAGGCCGGTTCGACGGCTTCGTTCACCGCAGTCGGCACGTCGTACGCCACCCACGGTGAACCGATGATTCCGCTGTACATCTTCTACTCGATGTTCGGTTTCCAGCGCACCGGCGACGGCCTGTGGGCGGCTGCCGACCAGATGGCTCGGGGATTCGTTCTCGGCGCCACCGCCGGTCGTACAACTCTGACCGGTGAAGGTCTCCAGCACGCCGACGGACACTCGCTGCTCCTGGCATCCACCAACCCCGCAGCTGTCACGTACGACGCCGCGTTCTCGTACGAGTTGGCGCACATCGTCAAGGACGGCTTGCGCCGCATGTACGGCGGCACCGAGGGCGTCGACGGTTTCGGTGGCGAGAACATCTTCTACTACCTGACCATCTACAACGAGCCGTACGTTCAGCCGGCCGAGCCCGAAGGTCTCGACGTCGAGGGCTTGCTCAAGGGCATCTACCTCTACAAGACGTCCGAAGCAGCCGGCCCGAAGGCACAGATCCTCGTATCCGGTGTCGCGATGCCCGAGGGTCTGCGTGCGCAGAAGCTGCTCGCCGACGAGTGGGGCGTCTCGGCTGACGTCTGGTCGGTCACGTCCTGGGGTGAGCTGCGCCGCGAAGGCGTCGAATGCGAACGTCAGGCGCTGCTCAATCCATCCGAGGATGCTCCGGTTCCCTTCGTCACCACGGCGTTGTCCTCGGCCCAAGGCCCTGTCGTCGCGGCTTCGGACTGGATGCGGGCGGTCTCGGACCAGATCCGTCAGTGGGTTCCCGGCGACTACACCACGCTCGGCACGGACGGGTTCGGCTTCTCCGACACCCGCACCGCTGCGCGTCGTTACTTCAACGTCGATGCCGAATCCATCGTCGTTGCCGTGCTGATCGGTTTGGCGAAGGAAGGATCGATCGAGCGGTCGAAGGCCGTCGAAGCAGCGAGCCGATACCGCATCGACGACGTGAATGCTGCTCCCGAGCAGACCGGGGACACCGGTAGCGCCTAAGTCGTAGGGCAACAGTCCTAGCGATCGAAAACAGACCTACGCCCATCGCCGCGGGTGTCATCTCGACATCCGCTGCGGCGATGGGCGTAGGTTTTTCTCATGCCCGAACCTGATCCCGAGAAACCCGAAGAGGGCGTACGCCGCACTCGACCACAGTCGTCCGGGTTGCAGGCTGTGCTCGCCCGCCGTCGTCAGGTTCGCGATCCACTTCCAGAAGCCTTGCTCCGCCGCGTCAAACAGTTCTCCGGCCGGCTCTCCACCGAGGCCGTGACCGTGATGGAGGAGCAGCTTCCGTTCTTCGACAGTCTCGACGCTTCGCAACGCGCCGACGTTCAACTGTTGGTGCAGACGTCGGTGGTGAATTTCCTGGAATGGCTGCGGCAACTCGACTCGGAGATCAGCTTCGGATACGAGTCGTTTCCGGTCATCCCTCAGGATCTTGCTCGACAGCTCACGCTGCGCCAGACCGTCGACATGGTCCGGGTGGCGATGGAGTTCTTCGAGAAATGGCTGCCGGCTCTCGCCCGCAACGATCAGCAGCTGATCGCGCTGACAGAAGCCGTCCTGCGCTACGGGCGTGAACTCGGTTTCGCAGCAGCGACGGTGTACGCAAGCGCTGCCGAGTCGCGGGGTGCCCTGGACACGCGACTGGAAGCGCTCGTCGTCGACGCCGTCGTGCAGGGAGACACCGGCTCGGACATGCTCTCTCGCGCCGCCACCTTGAACTGGGATGCCACGGCTCCGGCCACCGTCATCGTCGGGTCTCCCCCGCCGGACGAGCGGGTCTCGGTTGCCGGCACCGTCCACGCGACTGCCGCCGCGCACGGGCGCGCTGTTCTCGCCGTGGTGCAGGGTCCGCGACTGGTGATGATCGTCAGCGGCGAGCTGAGCAGTAAGACGGAAGGCAGCCAATTCCTTCAAGACCTGCTCATGAGTTTCGCCGACGAGCCGGTGGTGATCGGCCCGACGACACCCTCGTTGAGCGCAGCGCACTTCAGTGCGTCCGAAGCTCTGGCGGGAATCAAGGCTGTTGCCGGGTGGCGCGGCGCACCTCGTCCCGTTTTCGCGACTGAACTGCTCCCGGAACGGGCACTACTGGGAGACGCCGCTGCCGTGAAGGCTCTTCGCGATTTCCTCGTCGCACCTTTAGCTGAATCCGGCACAGTCTTGACCGATACTTTAGACAGTTATCTCGACTGTGGAGGTGCGGTTGAGACTTGTGCACGTCTTCTGTTTGTTCATCCAAATACCGTTCGGTACCGCTTGAAGCGAATCGCGGAAGTTACCGGCCGGGATCCAACGAATCCACGCGACGCGTATGTACTACGGATCGCCGCTACCGTGGGCCGATTGACACAAATCGATCTCAAATCGAACAATTCGGTTACTTCAGTCACATCTTTAACATCCGGACAAACAAACCTGTAACCCCTGAGCGTCCAATTTCGATGGCCGAGCGCGACGTGGGATTTTGTGGGAACCCTACAAAACACTTCGCCAGAGTTCATCGCGACCGACATCTCGCAGGTCGCTCGCGGCGGTGTTCTCTTATTAAGTGATTTCGTTGCTCGCCCCGGGACAGGGCTCTCAGACACCCGGCATGCTCAGCCCCTGGCTGGCACTGCCCGGAGCACAAGACCGCCTCGAAGTGTGGTCGAAGGCAGCCGGCCTGGACCTCGTCCGACTCGGCACGACCGCGACCGCCGAAGAAATCACCGACACCTCGGTAACCCAGCCCCTTGTCGTTGCCGCTGCTCTGCTGGCATACGAGGAAATCGAATCACGGGGGCTCCTCGGCGCCGACGTCATCGCTGCCGGCCATTCGGTGGGTGAACTTGCCGCTGCTGCGGTCGCCGGTGTTATCTCCGCTGACGACGCGGTCGCGCTTGCCGCCCTCCGTGGCGCCGAGATGGCCAAGGCTTGTGCGCTCGAGCCCACGGGCATGTCAGCCGTTCTCGGTGGAGACGAAGCCGAAGTGCTCGCACGAATCGAAGAACTCGGGCTGGAAGCAGCCAACCGCAATGCGGCCGGCCAGATCGTGGCGGCCGGACTGCTCACCGCGCTCGAAGAACTCGCAGCAAACGCACCCGAAAAGGCCCGAGTCCGCGCACTACCCGTCGCCGGAGCTTTCCACACCCGCTTCATGGCGCCTGCGCAGGACGCCGTCGCAGCTGCTGCCGCCAAGATCACCCCTTCCGATCCGACGCGCACGCTGCTTTCCAACTCGGATGGCGCACCCGTCTCCTCGGGCGCCGACGCCCTCACCAAGCTTGCCGCGCAGGTAACCCGCCCCGTTCGTTGGGACCTCTGCTCCGCGTCGTTGCGGACAGCAGAAGTCAGCGCGATCGTGGAACTCCCGCCGGCCGGAACCCTCGTCGGAATTGCCAAGCGTGAAATGCGTGGCACACCGACGGTGGCCCTCAAGAACCCGGAGGATATCTCCGCACTGTCCGAGCTGACCTAGCTCGGACGCCCACCCGGCCGATCAGCCCGAACGGCGGCCGGACGTTTCACCCCACCTCAATCGATCAAGAAGGGAGCCACACCAGTGGCCCACACTCAGGAAGAAATCATCGCGGAACTCGGCCAGATCGTGGAGGAGGTCACCGGTATCGAGCCTTCCGAGGTCACCGTTGACAAGTCCTTCGTGGACGACCTCGATATCGACTCCCTGTCCATGGTCGAGATCGCCGTTCAGACCGAAGACAAGTACGGCGTGAAGGTCCCCGACGAGGATCTCGCAGGCCTGCGCACCGTCGGCGACATCGTCGCGTACATCCAGAAGCTCGAAGCCGAAGGCGCCGAAGCCAAGAACGCAGAGTGAGCCGACCGTGACTTCCGCTTCTACCCGCAAAGGGAAATTCCCCGACATCGTCGTCACGAGCCTCGCGACGTCGACCTCGGTGGCTGGTGATGTGGATGGCACGTGGAAGGCGCTCCTCGCCGGCGAAAGCGGCATCGGAATCCTCGATGACCCGTTCATCGACGAGTTCGACCTTCCCATTCGCATCGGCGGGCACCTGAAGGTTTCACCGGACGAGGGCTTGTCCCGCGTCGAAATTCGACGGATGAGCTGGGTGGAACGCCTTGCCCTCACGTTGAGTCGCACGGTCTGGAGCAACGCAGGCAGCCCTGAAGTCGATCAGGACCGCCTGGCCGTTGTCATCGGCACCGGACTCGGCGGCGGCGACACGCTCATCGACGCCGTCGACAAGCTCCGTGGCGGCGGATACCGCAAGGTGTCCCCGTTCTCGGTGCAGATGGTCATGCCCAACGGACCGGCCGCAACGGTCGGACTCGAACTCGGGGCCCGCGGTGGCGTCATCACTCCGGTGTCGGCATGTTCATCAGGTTCCGAGGCAATTGCTCACGCTCACCGCATGCTTGTCATGGGTGACGCGGACATGGTTGTGGCTGGTGGAGTCGAGAGCTTCATCGACGCCGTTCCGATCGCGAGCTTCGCCATGATGCGTGCGATGAGCACCAACAACGACAATCCGGCCGCAGCTTCACGTCCTTTCGACAAGGACCGCGACGGATTCGTCTTCGGCGAAGCCGGCGCCCTGATGATCCTCGAAACCGAGGAGCACGCAAAGGCACGCGGGGCGACGATTCACGCCCGCCTGCTTGGTTCCGGAATCACTTCGGACGGGTACCACATCGTGGCACCGCATCCGGAAGGCCTGGGCGCGGCGCGAGCCATGACCCGAGCAATCGAGATGGCCGGACTGACGAAGTCCGACATCAAGCACATCAACGCCCACGCCACTGCGACGCCGATCGGTGACATCGCAGAGGCAAAGGCAATCAACGCAGCGGTCGGCAATCACGCTGCGGTGTACGGCCCGAAATCCGCGCTGGGACACTCGATCGGCGCTGTCGGCGCCCTCGAATCAGTCCTCACGGTTCTGGCAGTGCGTGACGGGATCATCCCGCCCACGCTCAACGTTGACAGCCAGGATCCAGAGATCGATCTCGATGTCGTCAAGGGTGAACCCCGAACCGGCTCTTTCGATTTCGCACTGAACAACTCGTTCGGTTTCGGTGGGCACAATGTCGCGCTCGCCTTCGGTCGGGCCTAGCCCGAACCGCGGTTTGCATCTGTCCGCGGGTGTCGTTGCAACACAACGTCACCCGCGGACAACACCGACCTTTCGTTCCACCCAAGGCTCGTACTGAAGGAGGACGCGATGACCATCCTGGCCCCCGTGACAAAGTCCGAATCATCGACAGACCCGCGCGATCCTCTTGCGCGCCTGGAAAATCTGTTCGACCCCGGCACAACAGTGCCGCTCCACGCCCGTGACAAGTCCGGTGTGCTCGCCGCGTCCGGAAACATCGACGGCGTCCGCACCATCGCGTACTGCTCCGACGCCACTGTCATGGGTGGCGCCATGGGCGTCGACGGTTGCAAACACCTCGTCAAAGCCATCGATACCGCCATCGAGGAAGAGTCCCCCATCGTGGGCCTCTGGCACTCCGGTGGCGCGCGTCTGGCTGAAGGCGTCGAGGCGCTCCACGCCGTCGGACTGGTCTTCGAGGCCATGGTCCGCGCGTCGGGTCTCATACCTCAAATTTCCGTCGTGCTCGGCTTTGCCGCTGGCGGAGCCGCGTACGGTCCAGCCCTCACCGATGTCGTGATCATGGCGCCGGAAGGCCG
Organism: Rhodococcus sp. FH8; assembly: GCF_019266085.1. Classification (NCBI taxonomy): domain Bacteria; kingdom Bacillati; phylum Actinomycetota; class Actinomycetes; order Mycobacteriales; family Nocardiaceae; genus Rhodococcus; species Rhodococcus sp. FH8. The sequence goes on from NZ_LPNQ01000061.1 coordinate 277,657, forward strand.
AGTGTTCGTCACCGGGCCAGACGTAGTTCGTAGTGTCACCGGCGAACAGGTCGACATGGTGTCACTCGGCGGTCCGGACACACACACCAAGAAGTCGGGTGTCGCGCACATCGCCGCACACGACGAGGCCGACGCATTGCACCGCGCGCGCCGCCTGGTTTCGATGATGTGCGAGCAGGGCGAATTCGATCAGCGGGCAGCGGAACTCGGCGACAGCGATCTGCGCGCCATGATGCCTGCCTCCGCGAAACGCGCGTACGACGTTCGTCCGATCGTTCACGAAATGCTCGACAACGTCGAAGGCGAGTCGAGTTTCGAAGAACTGCAAGGCAATTACGCTCGGAGCATCGTCACCGGTTTCGGCCGGATGGCCGGACGCACCGTTGGCGTCATCGCGAACAACCCACTGCGACTCGGGGGGTGCCTGAACTCCGAAAGTGCAGAGAAGGCCGCTCGATTCGTGCGACTGTGCAACGCATTCGGCGTGCCGCTCGTGGTCGTCGTCGATGTTCCCGGGTATTTGCCGGGCGTCTCGATGGAGTGGGAAGGCGTTGTCCGACGCGGAGCGAAGTTACTTCACGCCTTCGCCGAGGCAACGGTCCCCCGCGTCACCGTCGTCACTCGAAAGATCTACGGCGGCGCCTACATCGCGATGAACTCGCGAGCACTGGGAGCCACTGCCGTATTCGCTTGGCCCAACTCCGAAGTAGCCGTGATGGGTGCGAAGGCTGCTGTCGGCATCCTGCACAAGCGGGCCCTCGCAGCAGCACCGGACGACGAGCGTGAAGCATTGCACGACCGACTCGCTGCCGAGCACGAGGCAATCGCGGGCGGCGTCGACCGCGCGGTCGAAATCGGCGTCGTCGACGAAGAAATCGACCCGGCGAAGACTCGCAGCATCGTCACTGCTGCGCTCGCGTCTGCACCATCTGTCCGCGCGCGGCACAAGAACATTCCGCTCTGACAACCCTGGACAGCAAGGTGGGCCTCGCCGATACGGCGGGGCCCACCTTTGTCATTCAAGTCTTTGTCGTTCAAGCCCCGCGAGAGCGCTCAGGGTTCAGGATGGACCTCGGTTAGCTGACACGCCTTCGCAGCCATGTCACTTCGGCACCTTCGCCTGAACTCCGGAAGGGTTCGAGTTCCTCGTCCCACGGTGCGCCTATCGCCCGATCGATCTCCGCGGCGATGTCTCCACCGGAATTCATGATGGACCGCAGTTTCATCTCCCCTACGACGACATCACCGTTCGCACTGGTGGATCCGCGCCACAGGCCCAGACCGGGCACATGGCTGTACCGTTCGCCGTCGACGCCATGACTCGGGTCCTCGGTGACCTCGAACCGCAACATCGGCCACGCGCGTAGCGAGTCGACCAGGCGAGCACAGGTTCCGACGGGACCCGTCCAGTCCGTCGTCGCACGCAGAAGCCCGTCGTAGGCAGGCTGTGAGGTCCATCTGAGCTTGGCAGGGCTGTCCAACGTGGCGGACAAAGCCCAATCCACGTGCGGGCACAGCGCCGCGGGCGACGAGTGGATGTAAACCACACCAGTCGTCACGTCCGCGAATTGATTCATTTCGCGCACTCGAGCCTCCTGCTTCGACGAGGGACGTCTTCCCCAACGACCTCTGTCGAGTTCGTGCAGCACGCTCGATTGAACAGTGTGCCTTGTGTTACCCGTGTTGCGCCAGTGGAAGGAGAGAAATTTGTGCTCTACCGCGAAACTTCACCGACCACGCCATCCGACAATTCGGTCCACAAAGGCTTGGCCCAATCACCGAAATCGCGATCGGTAAGCACGACGCACGCAGTATCGATCGTGGGATCGACCCACAGGAACGTCCCGGACTGGCCGAAATGACCGAAGGTAGCGGCCGAGTTCTCGAGACCCGTCCAATGCGGACGCTTGTCGCCCCGAATTTCGAATCCGAGTCCCCAGTCGTTGGGGCGCTGAGAGCCGTAACCCGGAAGAATTCCGTTGAGCCCCGGGAACTGCACAGTTGTCGCCTCTGCGAACGTCTGCGCCGAGACCAGAGTCGGCGAGAGCAGTTCATCCGCAAACTTGGCCAAGTCGTCTGCCGATGCCTGCGCACCGTGACCGGCCGGACCGACAAGAGCCGCGCTGGTCATCGCCAACGGCGCGAACACTGCCTCGGCCAGATAGTCGGCAAATTCGATCTCGGTCTCCCGGGAAACCAACTCGGCAAGCACCTCGAACCCCGCACTCGAGTAGATCCGCTTCGACGCCACCGGCGCCTGAACAACACGTTCGGCGAATGCCAATCCCGAAGCATGTGCGAGGAGATGACGAACGGTCGACCCCTCAGGCCCGGCCGGCCCATCCAACTCGACCGCCCCCTCCTCCACTGCCACGAGAATCGCGTAGGCGCACAACAGTTTTGTCACCGAAGCCAGGGGGAAAACATGCGCCTGGTCGCCACTGAAACCACGAATGCGGTCGCCCTCACCGGGATTCTTTCCGGAGAGGACGACCGCTGCCGCATGGTCGACCGGCCACTGCTGGATTACGTCGAGACTGTGAGTACTGGGCACCCGATCAGACTACTGGCACAAGAGTTGCGCTTTCGATCACCAGTCAGCTTCGGTGTAGCGGATGACGCCGCGGATGTTCTTGCCATCCAACATGTCCTGGTAGCCGTCGTTCACGCCTTCGAGCGTGTAGGTCCGAGTGACCATGTCGTCGAGGTTCAGCTTGCCTGCCTTGTACATCGCGAGGAGGTTCGGCACGTCCTGGCGAGCGTTGCCACCGCCGAAAATGTTGCCCTGAAGGTCCTTCTGAAGCATCGCCATCAGGAACAGGTTCAGCTTCACATCCATGTCCGTCAGGTGCCCCATTGCGGTGACGACACAACGGCCGGCCTTTGCCGTCAGAATCATCGCTTCTTCGACGTACTCACCCTTCATTTCGCCGACGGTGATGATCGTCTTCTGCGCCATGCGTCCGTACGTGGCGTCGATGATCGGCTGAATGGCAGCGGCAGCGCTTTCGAAAGCGTGCGTTGCGCCGAACTTCAGAGCCTGCTCACGCTTCCACGGCACAGGGTCGATGGCAAAGATGTACCGGGCGCCCGATGCAACTGCACCCTGTAGCGCGCTGATACCGACGCCGCCGACACCCATGATCACAACGTCTTCGCCGGGCTTCACATCGGCGATGTGGGTTGCCGATCCCCAACCGGTCGGAACGCCGCAACCGACGAGTGCGGCAACCTCGAACGGAATGTCCTTGTCGATCTTCACCACTGACGACTGGTTCACGACCATGTAGGGCGAGAACGTCCCTAGCAGGCACATCGGGATCACGTTTTCGCCGCGAGCCTGGATCCGGTACGTGCCGTCGCTGATGGCTTGGCCGCTGAGGAGGCCCATCCCGAGGTCACAAAGATTCTGATGTCCGGCCGAACACGCCGGACAGGTTCCACAAGCCGGAATGAAGGACAGAACGACGTGGTCGCCCACCTCCAGACCCTTGACCTCCGGGCCGAGCTTGGTGATGACGCCCGAACCCTCGTGCCCACCCATGACGGGGAACGACGGCATCGGGGTCGCGCCGGTGACGATGTGGTGATCGGAGTGGCACATTCCGGCCGCTTCCATGCGAATCTGAACTTCGCCGGCTACCGGCTCACCGATCTCGATCTCCTCGACGGACCACTTTTCATTGAGGCCCCACAGGATTGCACCCTTGGTCTTCACGTCACTTCACCCTTTCATTCGCACACCCGCATCTATCTCTGTGACCATAGCCACAAATCTGCGAAATTGGAACGTGTTCTAACGAAAGATTTTGCACTGCAGGTCAGACGTCCAAATGACCTGGCACAACCGGCGCGGCAACGACGGAATAATGACCCACTGAGTGGGACAGGCCACACGGGCACCCGAAAGTAGAGCCGCCCCGAAAGCACGCAACCATTCGACTCCACCTCCCACCAATCGGTCGGACACAGAGCAGCGGGTCTGAAACAGGCCTGGGCATGTTCTGGTGCATCTGAGGTTTGACCCCTCAGGTTTTGAAGGTGGTGTTCGCCGGCCGCGGGTGCTGCCCGGGGTCGATCGAGGGCGGCGGAATGAACCACGGTTTGTTGTCGACACCGATCCGGATATCCCATTTCCCGACGAACCCGGCTTTTCGGTGCATCAGTCGGTGGTGCGAACGGCACAGCAGGACCAGGTTGTTCATCACCGTCGGGCCACCGTTGGCCCAGTGCCGGATATGGTGCGCATCCGTCCACGCGGGCACGCATGTGCAGCCCGGGAAGGCGCAGCCTCTGTCTCGGGCAATCAACGCAGTCCGTTGTTCGGCGGTGACCAACCTCTTTCCTGGTTTCGCATCCAACGGCACGCCGTGACCGTCGAGCAGCACCGTGGACAGGAAGCAGTCACACCCGAGGAGTCTGGTCTGCGAGACGGACAGTGGTCCGAGCCAGGGCATGTGCCCGACATCGAGATCCGACAGAGACTCTTCACCATCAGCAGTGGAGGGTGTGGCGGCGCAGTCCCGGTGCTCGGCCAGATCCCGAGCGTTGATGTGCACGTTCACGTGCGGACGCTGACCACCGTCCGTGCCGGTTTTCGCGCAGTCCAGGTAGCGGCGGATCAGTTCCGTGAACCCGTCCGCCGTCCGCTTCGCCGCCGACCGAGAATCCGGGGTTCCATCCGGTGCCGGGGTCGGCATCGTCAGATTCGACAACGCCGACAACAACATTTCACCGGTGAGAGCATCGAAATCCCCACGCACCACCACCCGACCATTCAATGTCGACGCGATCCGAAACTCATTGCGGTCGATATCCTCGGCGGGCGGAATCTCATCGGATTCGAAGATTCGCTCCAAGGTCGCGATCACGTTCCGCACCTTCGTCGTCGTCGCCTCCACCCCCGACGCAGCAGCCAACAACAAATCGATGCACTTCGGTAGCGCCTCCTCCGGCATGCCCTTCGGCGGTGACTCGCAGAACGCCACGATCAACACAGCATGATCGAACGAGCAATCCCCGCAATCGAACCGAGCAGCCACCGCCGGAAACGGCCGCAAAGCTGCACCCAGGGCGGCGATCTTCTTCCCGTCCCGAACCTGCAGCATCGTGTTGGCCGCCAACCAGGACCCCACCCCGCGGCTGGCAATCACCTGATCATCGGAACGCAACGAGAGTTCGTCGACCACCGCCACCCGAACGGCTTCCAGGCGCAGAGTCTCCACACTCGCCTCGACAGCAGCCTCACGCAACTCAGCAGCAGACAACTGCCACAGGCGTCCGCGTAACCCCACCGCAGAACCAGACACCACATCCGACAACAAGACACTCATTGAATCCCCCGATCCCCTCCCCAAACAATACTCGAACACCCGTTCGAGTCAAGAGTTTCTCGAGTCAATCCACCGAGCGTCCCGGAATCACCACACCGCATTGATAGGCGAGAACCACCAGTTGCGCGCGGTCGCGGACATCCAGTTTTGTCATCGCCCGGTTCACGTGCGTTTTTGCCGTGACCGCGCTGATCACCAATTCCGCAGCGATTTCGTCGTTGGACATCCCGAGGGCAACGAGGGTTACCACTTCGAGTTCGCGTGGGGTCAACTGACCGAAAATCCCAGAAGTCGAGTCGGCCCGCGACGGAGTGGAAAGGAACCGAGAAATCAACGCGCTGGTCGCAATCGGCGACAGCAAAGAGTTCCCACCTGCGACCGTCCGAACAGCATCGAGTAGATCCTCGGCTCGGATTCCTTTGCCGATGAAGCCGCTGACTCCCGCCCGGATCGCCTGTGCCACATGCTCATCCACTTCGAAGGTGGTAAGAATCAACACGTGCACGTCGGTCAAATCCGGATGATCGGCAATCATGGCGGTCGCTTCGACTCCGCTGGTGCCTGGCATTCGAATGTCCATCAATACAACGTCGGGTCGGTGCTCGAGCGCCGCCTGGAATGCCTGCTCTCCGTCTGCCGCCTCGGCGACCACCTCCATGTCCTCTTCCGAACCGATCAGCAGCGCAAGCGTTTGACGGAAGAGCGCCTGATCGTCTGCCACTACTACCCGAATACTCACGACTCCTCACGCTCCGAACCCCTGGACACCGAGACAAGCGGTAGTTGGGCGTCCACACGAAATCCCCCGTCGGCGCGGAATCCTGCTGAGACCTCGCCTCCCATCGCCTGTGCCCTCTCCTTCATTCCCAGCAGTCCGTACCCGGGTGGTGACGTCGAAGGCACTGCCGTTCCGGAGTTTTCGACCGACAGCATCAGAACCTCGGCTTCGTATGACAACGACACGGTGACGGCCCCTGGCAACGCATGCTTGCTCGCATTCACGAGTGCCTCCTGGATAATTCGGTACGCTGTGAGATCTACTGCGGGCCCGAGTGGGCGCAGCGAACCCACAGCGCGCACCTCGATTTCCATTCCTGCACTGACGAATTGATCCACCAGTGCCGGTAGATCCGAAAGCCCCGGAGCCGGCTTCATCGAGCGATCACCGTCCTGAGCATCACGGAGAACTCCGACCGTGGCCCGAATTTCATCGAGTGCCGCCTTGGACGTTTCCTCCACTCCGCGTAGTGCAGTCGTCGCCTTCTCCGGGTCTTTCCCGATCAAGTGCGACGCGACCCCGACTTGCAGGTTGACCAAGGCAATGTGGTGCGCGACAACGTCGTGCAGGTCTCGCGCAATCCGCATCCTTTCTTCGACGACGCGGTGTCGGGCCTCGTCCTCGCGCATTCTTTCCGCTTGCACCGCGCGCGCCTCGACGGACTCCAGATAGGCCCGGCGAGAACGGACCTCGGCGCCGGCAAAACTTGCCATCAGCAACCACGACAACAACCCCAGTGCCTCCTGCAGGAGATTGTTCCCCACTCCCAAAAAGATCGTGACGAGCATCAGCGAGCTGACTGTGCTCGCCGCTGCGAAGAAGGTCCTCCGGCGGTCACTCGTGCTGGCAACGTAATAGAGGCACACCATCGCTGCGGAACCTGTGCCGGCATTCGGCGGCGCTGACAGTGCAATCATCAATACGCCGAGCAGTACTGCCACCGCCAGTGCCGAGAACGGATAGCGCCTTCGGAACACGATGGTTGCCGCTGCGATCGCTGTTACAAGCACTCCCACAACCGTGACCTCGCGGGTGTCATTGCCGTCGAGCGCGATGCGGTGCGCCGTCCACGTGGCAAGGAGCACGAGAATCGCCAGTGCCAGGTCGATGGTGCGCGGGTGTTCCGCACACCATCGACCCCACGTCGATGTCGAAGTCATCGATCTACCGTATCCGGGTCACACCGACAACTTGTCGCTCGTGGGTTCACTGGATTCCTTCGAATCTGCGAGCAGCGCAGTCAACTGCTCCCCCTCGACATCGACGTTCGGGACCAACCGGTCCAGCCATGAGGGGAACCACCATGCCTTCGAGCCCAACAGGGACATGACGGCCGGTACGACGGTCATACGAATCACGAAGGCGTCGAACAGAACCGCGAACGAGAGTCCGAGTCCGATCTGCATGATGAAGGCGTCGCCGCCGAAGATGAAGCCCGCGAAAACGGCGATCATGATCAGCGCCGCGGCCGTGACGACTCGCGCGCCCTGGTCGAAGCCCTTCACGACTGCTTCATCCGGTCCGTCACCGTGGACGAACGCTTCACGCATTCTGGTCACCAGGAACACCTGGTAGTCCATCGCCAACCCGAAGACGATGCCGATCATGAAGATGGGCAACATCGCCACAACTGATCCGGTTTGGCCTTCGATTCCGAGAATGCCGGCGAACCAACCCCACTGGAAGATCGCGACCAGCACACCGAACGTCGCGCCGATCGAGAGCAGAAATCCGAGAGTTGCCTTGAGCGGTACCAAGATCGAGCGGAACACCAGCATCAAAAGAATGAAGGCGAGGCCGACGACCAATGCGAGGTAGGGAACGAGGGCATCAGCCAGGCGGTCCGAGACGTCGATCGTCAACGCTGTCTGACCGGTGACCGACATCGTGGCCCCGGTCTCGTCGGTCAGTGATCCGGCGACGTCACGTATATCTGCGACGAGCGCCTTTGTTGCCTCGGTTTCGGGGCCGCTCGAGGGAACCACCGTGATGACTGCTGTATCGCCGGCCTGATTGAGTGCTGGCGGCGTCACTGCCGCTACGTCGGGCAGAGCACCGAGCTTTTCCTGGGCGCCGCTCAATGCCGCTGCCGGATCTGCGGCGTCGGCAACGTCGACGACCACCATGAGCGGACCGCTGAACCCGGCACCGAACCCCTCGGATAGTCGGTCGGTAGCCCTGGCGGCAGTTGTGTCGGGCACTGGTGGGCTCGCCAAACTCAGGTTGATTCCGAAGGTGGGGATCGCCAGCAATCCCAGCCCGAGGACTGACGCGAGCAAAACCGGAACTCGACGCCGGATCACGAACTTGGCCCATCGCGAGCCGGCACCCTCCGACTGTTTCCGGTGTGTCAGTTCACCGCCGGACGCCAGCAGTCGACGATCAGACCGACTCATGACGCGCGACCCTGCAAATCCGAGTGTGGCGGGCAGCAGCGTCAGTGAAATCACCACTGCAACAGCAACTGCGAATGCTGCAGCCAGACCCATGCTCGTCAGGAACGGGATGTTCACGACGAACAGTCCTGCCAATGCGATGAGCACCGTCAACCCCGCGAACACTACGGCCGAGCCCGCCGTCCCCGCTGCTCTGCCCGCAGCAATTTCCGGATCATGTCCGTCACGTAGTTCGGAGCGGTAGCGCGAGACGATGAAGAGCGAATAGTCGATCGCCACGGCGAGCCCAAGCATCATTGCCAGGACGGTTGTGCTCGAACCCAATTCGATGAAACCAGTTGCGATAGTGATCGTGCAGATCGCGATGCCGATGCCGATCAACGCGCTGATCAAGGGAAGCCCTGCTGCCACCAACGAACCGAAAGTGACCGTCAGGACCACAGCGGCGATCGCGACGCCGATCACTTCGCCCATCGATTCGGCACTGCTTTCCATCAGCACGTTGCCGGCGACATCGATCGCCAGTCCCGAACCCGCAGCGTCGTGAACGGCGGACTCGAGCAGTTCTTTCGAGCTGTCCGGCAAGTCGATCGAGTCGGCGGTATAAGAGACCTGCATGTATCCGATCGTCCCAGTCGGCGACACTCCGCCGGAGGCATATGGATCCGATACCGCTGCAACCTCGGGGTCCTTCCCGAGCGCAGAGACCAAGTCACTGACGGATTGTCGAATCGCCGGATCGGTGAGCGTCGTGCCCGCCGGAGATTCGAAGACGATGCGAGCACTGGCTCCGTCGGTGGACGACTGCGGAAATCTTTCAGCCAGAAGATCTTGCGCCGCTTGTGATTCGGTGCCCGGAATCGACAACGTATTGACGGTCGGACCGGACAGCGTTGCTGCGCCTACTCCGCCCGCCACCAGCAGGACGACCCAGAAGCCCACCATTGCCCAACGGCGCCGAAACGCGAGTCGCGAGAGTTTGTACAGGAATATCGACATGCGTGTCACTGTGCCGATACACGACCCCGTCGCACATCGTGCACAGGTAGGCAGTTCGACGTACTGCGCTCGCAGTAGGGCGGTGGTCCGCAGTGCTAGACGGGCCGGCCCAACTCCCTTGACCACGGCGGATCCGCCCCGGGACGTGACACGGTGACGGCTGCCGCGCGTGCGGCAAAGGTCAACGCGGCCGACCAATCTGCCTCGGAGAAGCCGCGCACAACAGCGACGTCGAGTGCATCGTGACGATCAAGGTAGGCCAACAGGGCTCCGTGAACGGTATCGCCCGCACCAATCGTGTCCGCGACGTCGACCGCGGGCGCCGGCACCGAAACATCGAGTTCCTCGGTGATCAACCGCAACCCGTCACCACCACGGGTGAGCAGGACGGCGCCGACGCCTTCGTGGAGCCACTCGGCGCCGTCGACCGAACCCAACCACTTCGCGTCGTCGTCGCTCACTTTGAGAATATCGATGGCGGGCAACCACGAACGAAACCGTCGTCGATACGCGTCCGGGTCGGAGATCACCGCCGGACGAATGTTGGGGTCCACCATGGTGAGTCGACCGCGGGCGTGTGCTTCGTGCAGCAAAGCTTCGTAGGCAGAGGCCCCGGGCTCGAGCACCAGCGACAGCGTTCCGAACGAGAATGCCCGGGCAGAGGGAAGTTTCGGCAGCGCGAACTGTCGATCCGCCGTTCCCTCGAGGTAGAAGGAATACCGCGCACCTCCGTCCGCTGCAAGGTTCACGACGGCCAGAGTTGTCGGCTCGGGCCCACGTTCGACCCCAGTTGTGTCGACATTGGACGCGGCCAGCGAGTCGATCATCCGATCTCCGAAAGCGTCTGTGGACAAGCGAGAGACGAATCCCACGTCGGATCCGAGTCGACCCAGTGCAATCGCAACGTTGAACGGTCCACCGCCCAACTTGGGTGAGAAGTTCTCCCCCACCGGAACCAGATCAACCAGTCCCTCACCACACACCACGACGGATCGTTCGCGTGTATCACTCATCGGTAGACCCTAACCTTCTCACCAGTCGAAGATCGATGTGACCTGCTCGGCACGAACGAGTTCGGGTGCCGAGCAGGTCACGATTGTGATGGGATTCAGCTACCCACACGCTCGCCCGTAGCCGGGTCGAAGAGGTGAACAAGGCCGTCCACCCGCTCGAAGCCCAGCGTCTGGCCGTACTGCAGCTTCGATCGCCCGCCGGTGCGTGCAACGAGCGAGATCGGGTCGGCTTCGGTACCAGGCACGTGTGCGTAGATGTACGACTCGTTGCCCAGTTCCTCTACCAGGTCGATCTGAGCTGCGATTCCGTCTCCGGCAGCGACCACCTGGAATTGCTCGGGCCGAATTCCTACTGTGACCGAAGCCAGACCGGCCGCGGCGATTGCCGCCATCTGCTCGCGGTCCAGCGGAACCTCGACGTCGCCGAACCGCACCCCACCCGAACTGACCGGCGCCGTTACCAAGTTCATACCTGGAGATCCGATGAAGCCTGCAACAAACGCATTGGCCGGCCGATCGTAAAGTTCGGTCGGAGAAGCGAATTGTTGCAACTTGCCGCCCTTGAGCACTGCCACGCGATCACCCATCGTCATCGCTTCCACCTGATCGTGCGTGACGTAGACGGTGGTGGTTCCGAGACGACGCTGCAACGCCGCGATCTGCGTGCGGGTCTGGACGCGTAGCTTTGCGTCGAGGTTGGAGAGCGGCTCGTCCATGCAGAACACTTGCGGTTCACGAACGATAGCTCGGCCCATGGCAACTCGCTGCCGTTGACCACCGGAAAGCTTGGCCGGCTTGCGGTCGAGATAGTCAGTCAGGTCAAGCAGTTTGGCCGCTTCGGCCACTTTCTTCTTACGCTCCTCGACGGGCACACCGCGCATCTTCAACGCGAACCCCATATTTTCCCCGACGGTTTTGTTGGGGTACAGCGCGTAATTCTGGAAGACCATTGCGATGTCGCGATCCTTGGACGGGACATCGGTCATGTCCTTGCCGTTGATGGTGATCGCGCCGGAATCGATGTCCTCGAGCCCTGCCAACATGCGCAGGGCCGTGGACTTTCCGGAACCTGACGGACCGACGAGCACGATGAACTCCCCGTCGTTGATGTCGAGATCGAGTGAATCGACAGCGAGGGTCCCGGCACCTTCGTAGATGCAAGACGCTTTCTGGTACGAGATTTCAGCCATGACGAACTCCTGAGAGGGTGAGGAGAATTATTTGATTGCACCGAAGGACAGGCCGCGCACCAGTTTGTTCTGGGCGAACCAACCGGCCAGGATGACGGGCAATGCCGCCATGGTCGCTGCCGCGGAGAGCCGAGCCCAGTACAGGCCCTCGCCGGTGATGAACCCGACCAGGAAGACCGGAATCGTCTGTGCTTGAACAGCTGTCAGGTTGACGGCGAAGAAGAATTCGTTCCACGAGAAGATCACGCAGATCAGCGCAGTCGCAGCAATTCCGGGCGAGATCAGCGGGAGGATCACCTCGCGAACCGAGGTCCACAAACTCGCGCCGTCCATGCTGGCAGCTTCGAGAAGTTCGCCGGGGACTTCGAGAAAGAACGAACGCATCATCCACACTGCGATCGGCAGATTCATCGATGTGTACAAGATGACCAGCGCCCAGATGTTGTCGAGCAATCCGATGTCGTTGACGATCACGTACAGCGGCACGATTGCAGCGACGACTGGGAGCATCTTGGTACTGATGAAAAAGAACAGAACGTCCTGAGTCTTGGCTACCGGGCGAAGCGACAATGCAAACGCAGCCGGAACACCCAGTAGCAGAACAAGAATCGTCGACATGGCCGTCGCAAATGCGGAGTTTGCCAGCGTCGTGCCGAGACCGGAGTCGAGGACGGCACGGAACTGTTCGAGGGTGGGAGTGAAGAACAGCTTCGGCGGATCCGTGTAGGCGTCTGCCTCGGTCTTGAACGCGGTGAGGACCATCCAGAAGACCGGGAAGAAAAACCCGAGAGCGGCGATCCACGCCACAACCGACCACGGACTGAACTTGCTGCTCTTCTTTTTCTTGACGACGGGCTTGTCGGCCGTCGCGCTTGTCGTCTCTACGGCAGTCATCACGCCGCCTCCTCGTTGCCGGTGAAGCTCTTGAAGATCAATCGGAGCGCAAGTGTCGACACGATGATCGTCGCGATCACTGTTACGACACCCATCGCCGCAGCTTGACCTACGTCGAAGCCGAGGAACGCGCGCTGGTAGATGTAGAACGGCAGGTTCGAGCTGGCCACGCCGGGCCCGCCCGACGTCATCATGTACACCGCGTCAAAGGTGTTCACGAGGTAGATCGCACCCAGAACTGCACCGAGTTCGATGAAGCGGCGCAGGTGCGGCAACGTCAGTTCGCGGAACATCGCAAACGGCTTGGCTCCGTCCACTCGTGCGGCTTCGAGAATGTCTCGGGGCATGGACTGCAAACCGGCCAGAATGAGCAGCATCATGAAGGGCGTCCACTGCCAGATCAGATTGATCATGACGGCGGCGAGCGGAAACTTGCTGACCCAGTCGACCTGGCCGACGCCGAAAGGCTGGAGGACGAAGTTCACGATACCGAACACCGGGTCGAACATTGTTGTCTTCCACAGCAATGCGCCGGCGACGGGAGTAATGAGAAACGGCGTGATCAGCAGTGTCCGCACGATCCCGCGACCGAGGAAGGCTCTGTCGAGTAGGAGTGCCAACGCGAGTCCGAGGATCACCGAAACGATGACCGTACCTACGATCATGATGACCGTGTTGACCGCGACTTCCCGAAACTGACTGTCCGTGAAAACCTCTATGTAGTTGTCGAACCCGTTGAAGTGCCGCGATCCCGGCCGGACTAGGTTCCACGACTGCGTCGAGTAGTAGAGGGTGAACAGAAACGGAATCTGGGTGACGACGATCGAGAAGATCAACGCCGGCAACAGGGGACCTCTACGACGCCAACCCTCGGCGCGGGAGATCTTCTTTTCGACACGTACCGGTGGCGCGTCGTCCACCGTAGTTCTGGGCTCGGCAACCGTAGTCATCGGTTCTCCTGATAGGTCTTGCCGACCACCTCGGCATACTGCTGGGATTGTTCGAGTGCTTCTTTCACGCTCTTCTGACCCGCGATGGCCGCACTGATCTGCTGGCTGACGCGAGTGCCCAGGTCCTGAAACTCAGGGATGGTGAGGAACTGGACGCCGGTGTACGGAACCGGTTGCACTGTCGGGTTTTTCGGATCTGCATTGTTGATCGATTCGAGGGTGATCGGACCGAATGCCTGTGCGGCCTCTTGATATTCCGGAATCTCGTAGGTCGATAGGCGACTTCCCGGAGGAACTCTCGACCAGCCGAGTTCGGTTCCGACCTTCTGGATGTAGTCCTTGTTCGTCATCCAGGAAATGAACTTCCAGGCGTCATCTTTGTTCTTTGCCGACTCCGGGATTCCGAGCGCCCACGTGTAGAGCCAACCAGGATCGGACTTCTCGACCTTCGGGGCCTTCGCATATCCGATGTTGCCGACCACCTTCGACGAGGCGGGATCTTCGAGCACCGACACAGCTGAGGTTGCGTCGTACCACATCGCCGTGTTGCCTTGCGCGAATTGTGTTGCACATTCACCGAATCCGCTTGTGGCAGGTCCCGGCTGACCGTGCTCCTTGACCGTGTCCACGTAGAACTGAACCGCATCCTCGACCTGCGGACTCGTCAGCTGCGCATTCCAATTCTCGTCGTACCATCGTCCACCGAAGGTGTTGATCACAGTGTTCAGCGGTGCGAGTACCTCACCCCAGCCAGGCTTTCCGCGCAAGCAGATTCCCGCCATCTTGGCGTCCGGGTTGTCGAACTGCGCTGCCCAACCTGCGACTTCTTGCCACGTCGGGTCTTCGGGAACTGTTATCCCCGCCTGATCGAACAGATCCTTGCGGTACATCAGGAACGACGACTCCCCGTAGAACGGAACCGCGTACATACTGTCCTCGTATGACAGAGAAGTCTTGATCGACGGTACGAAGTCGTCCTCGTCATAACCGGGCGTCTTGTCTGCATAGTCGGACAGGTTCGTGAGCCAACCGTTGGCGGCCCACTGAGGTGTCTCGTAGTTGCTGATCATCACGACGTCGAACTCACCGCCGCCGGTTGCCGTCGAGGCCGTGATCTTGGCGCGCGCCTGGTTCTCGGAAAGGCTGACGAATTTGAGGTCGATGCCAGGGTTCTCGGCTTCGAAAGCCGGCGCCAGTTTGATGGCGTCCTGCATCTGCGAGTTCGACACCATCGCGATGGTGACTGTTCGTTCGCCGGAACCACCGAGCGCACCAGCGCCCGCACATCCCGACACCAGGAGGCAGAGCGCCGCCGCGGCAGCGCCCCACACTCGTCTTCCTGTTTTCACGGATTACCTTCCTTCACACTTGCGTGTCAGTCGCGCGCTCGGACCGCGAAACTCGTGAGATCGCTAGCCTTCGAGCAGCCACTGGGCGCACTCGACGTCGGTGACGAGTACGTTTGCCAAACCTCCGCGCAATGCGCCCAGAACGGCCTGGCGTTTGTGTGTTCCCCCCGAAATCAGAATCGTCTGATCGCAGGATTTCACTGCGTCGAGCGATACGGAGACCGTTCGCTCAGGCAGTGGCCCCTCCACTGGATTGCCGTCGATCGTGTAGAAACGGCCGCCGATTTCACCGACAGCGCCTCGACTTTCCAACTCGTCCAGCATGGTCGAGTCGACGAAGCTACCGGCAAACAAGGTCGTGGCAGTCGAGACGGCACCAACTCCGAAAACCATGATGTCGGAATCAGTTCCGGCATGCAGCGCCTTCGAGATCACCGAGTCGTTTCGCATCGACTCCACAGTCGCCGGGTCGGCATACAGCGGAGCGTTGAGACGAATAGGATTGGCCTGCAACTGTTGTGCACATCGGCCGATGGTGAAGTCGACACCGGTTTGGTAGTCGGTCACCGTCATGGAGCCGTCAAGTTGTACCACAGCCGAGCACTTCGCGGCCTTGTCCGGCAAAGATCCTGCTACCGCAACGGTTTCCGGACCCCAGGTAAACCCGAGAACGCTCGACGGCTGCAGACGACGAACCAGAACTTCCGCTGCTCTTCGACCGAGTGCGTCGAAGTCCGGGTCGTCCGCATCCGAAATCGCTTCGGGGACGATCAACACTTCGGCCAACCCGAAGTGCTTCTCCAGCTTCGATTCCAACTCCGTGTTCACCGAACCTTCGAGCTCCGGCGGTACCAAAATCTCGACCCTGACCAAACCTTGCGTCCGCGCCCTGGCCAACAGTCGCCCGGCTGTCGGCCGCGAGACGCCCAACTTCGCTGCAATCTCCGCCTGAGTGGCACCTTCGAGGTGATACATGGTCGCTGCCCGCAAGGCGAGCCGCACATCTTCGGAAGCGGGCAACTTCGACGTCTTGAGTCCTGTGGGCTGAGCCGACTGGTTCACGCGGTCTCCTTGTGCATCAGGTTCAAAGTTTCTTGATCGTGAGCAAATGCTCACTAGATGTTCTTATGCTCATTAAGCTAACATCTACGTTGTGACCCACACAACAGTTTCCGGAGAATCCGTCGATCTACCTGCGACAATTCGGGCAAATGTCCTCGTCGAGACCGGAAAGATGCAGATGGTCGAGAGACCACGACCGTCCCCGAAGGCGGGTGAAGTCCTCGTTCGCATCCATGCCGTGGGCGTGTGCGGGTCGGACGCGCACTACTTTCACGAAGGTCGCATCGGCCCTTACGTAGTCAACTCACCGCTCGTTCTCGGACACGAAGCATCGGGACGCATCGCTGCGGTCGGTGACGGCGTCGACCCAAGACGCATCGGGCAGCGTGTCTCCATCGAGCCTCAGAAGCCCGATCCGACAAGTCCCGAATCCAAGGCAGGCAGATACAACCTCTGCCCTCATATGGAGTTCTTCGCGACGCCGCCGATCGACGGTGCGCTGACCGACTACGTCACGATCGGTGCCGACTTCGCCCATCCCATCGCAGATTCCGTGTCCTACGAGGCAGCTGCGCTGTTCGAGCCACTTTCCGTAGGGATCGCCTCAGCCCAGAAGGCGGGGATCACTGCCGGCTCTCGGGTGTTGATCGCCGGCGCCGGCCCGGTAGGAATCGTGACGACGCAGGTGGCCAAGGCATTCGGCGCGACGGAAGTCATCGTCTCGGACATCGACGCGGCCCGGCGTGATGTGGCACTGAAATTCGGCGCAACAACCGTCGTTGATCCCCATGTAAGCGACGTACGCTCGCTGGCCGTCGACGCATTCATCGACGCGTCGGGTGCCACGGCCGCAGTGATCGACGGGATTCACGCAGTTCGGCCCGCTGGAACCGTCGTTCTGGTCGGAATGGGTGCCGACGAGATACCGTTGCCGGTCCCGATCATTCAGAATCGCGAACTGATGCTGACCGGAGTGTTCCGGTACGCCAACACGTGGCCGATCGCCGCCGCATTGGTCGCTGCCGGGCGCGTCGATCTGGACTCGATGGTCACAGCACGCTTTTCACTCGAACAGTCGCAAGAGGCCCTGGTGGCCGATCGCATTCTCGGCAGCATCAAAGCCGTAGTCATCGTCGCCGAAGGAGACTAGTACTTTCATGGAACTCAATACGAAGACCCTGTTCGACTTCGATGCTGCACTCGAAGTGCCGAACTACGACCGGAGCAAAGTCACTACTGGCATAGTGCATTTCGGTGTCGGAGGCTTTCACCGTGCACACCAGGCCATGTACATCGATGATCTCCTGCGACGCGGTGAGGGCTTCGACTGGGGAATCTGCGGAGTGGGAGTGATGCCGTCGGACAAGCGGATGAAAGACGCTCTCCGCGCGCAGGACTGCCTCTACACGCTGGCGCTCAAGCATTCTGACGGAACCCTCGAGGCCCGGGTCATCGGGTCGATCGTCGAGTACCTGTTCGCTCCGGAGGATCCGGAGGCGGTGATCGAAAAGATGGCATCCGAATCGACGAAAATCGTATCTCTCACCATCACCGAGGGCGGATACAACATCTCGCACACTACGGGTGAGTTCGACGCGTCCGATCCCGATGTAATGCACGATCTCGAGCCGGGAACACTCCCCCACACCACCTTCGGTCTGATTTGTGCGGCACTCGCACTCCGTCGCGACCGGGGCCTCGCCCCGTTCACGATCATGAGTTGCGACAACATCGAAGGCAACGGATCGGTCGCCAGGACGGCAGTCGGAGCGTTCGCCGCCCTGAAGGATCCCGAACTTGCGGAGTGGATCGACGAGAACGGCGCCTTCCCCAACTCCATGGTCGACCGGATCACACCCGTCACGACAGCCGAGGTGACCACCGAGATCGCCGAGACGTTTGGCGTGGAAGATCAGTGGCCGGTCGCAGCTGAGCCGTTCACCGCGTGGTTCCTCGAGGACGAGTTCACCTCAGGCAGGCCACCTCTGGAGAATGCCGGCGTCAATCTCGTGCCGGATGTTCGCCCGTACGAACTGATGAAACTGCGCCTTCTCAATGCCGGCCATCAAGGCATCGCGTACTTCGGCTACCTTGCCGGATACCGCCTGGTCCACGAGGCATGCCAGGACGAACTCTTGTCGGGGTTCCTGCTCGACTACATGAATCTCGAAGCGACGCCGACCCTTGACCCGGTACCCGGCGTCGACCTCGATCAGTACAAGAAGACCCTCATCGAAAGATTCTCGAACCCCCGGATCCGCGACACGATTGCACGTCTGTGTGCCGAGTCGTCCGATCGAATTCCCAAGTGGCTGTTGCCCGTCATCCGGAACCAACTCGACACCGGTGGGTCGATCAACCTGTCCACCGCAATTGTCGCCAGCTGGGCCCGCTACGCCGAGGGCACAGACGAGAACGGAGATCCCATCACCGTCGTCGATCAGCTGTCGGACACTCTGGTGCCGCTCGCCCAGAAACAGTCGAGCGACCCGTTGGCCTTCATCGGGTACCGCCAAGTGTTCGGCGATCTCGTGGACGATCGCCGATTTGTCGCTAGCTTCCGAAAGACCCTCGACTCATTGCACTCCGTCGGAGCCAGAAGAACCCTCGAGGAGGTGCGCGGGCTCTGACTACACCGAGACGTCGTGCAGGTGATGGATCGGATCGTGAATGAAGTAGGCCGCCAACGATTCGACGGTGAACGCCGATCCGTCACTGCGGAGACCCCGTCGTTGGCGGCTACCCTCTGGCACGGTTTCGAAGGCATTCGCGACCTCCGCCGCGGCGTCGGACAATTCCGATGCCACCTTTGCCGGATCTTGGTCGTTGTACCGCTCGGCCTCGGCTGTTGCGTCCTGATCCCAGTTCTCGAATCGCGGATCGTCGAATTCGAGCATCTGTTCCAACCGCACCTTGAAGATCCGGAACACGTCGCGTACGTGGGCGGAATACTCCAGCGCTGACCATGTTTCGCTGTCCGGTCGCTCCGTCACATTCTCGCGCTCCAGTACCTCGGCCCACGAGACGGCATTGCTACGCACAAGATCTGGAACATCCGCGAACGCCACAGCGGACGAATCAAACCCGCACTCGGCGCATGGGCGTTCGAGGACCCAGGTCCAGTTCTTTGTATCCGGGGTGATCGGCATGGATCGAGAATAGTCCGCCAGGGCGGGGTCAGTCTGCTTCGATTGGCCGATGAAGCGAATCATGATCGCTATTGCGACTCCATTCGTGCTGATGCTTACTTCGTGTGGCGGGGACGTGGGCGACGCGGAACCCCACGAACTCGCCTTCACATGCGACGACGCACATGCGTACCTCGAAGTTTTCGGGACGGTCGAGGCGGCGTTGGCCCGGCTACAGAGCCCTGGATGGAACGATGTCCCTGAACTCGTGGGTTCCGCCAGCGCCTGGGCAACGTTCACACCACAACAGCAGACTGCGATAGTCAATTCACTTCATGCGGCTTCCCGAGGTGAATGTTGATCCGTATTTCTGTGCCGGTATCGGCATCTGACTCCGTCGACAAGATTTGCCGGTCGATACTCGGACCGGCCGAAGAACTGGGACCTACTCCGACCGATTCCGCGTCACCGATCGATCGAGTCCGCGATGACACGAGCGGACCGCACGACGACTGAAGAGGATTCGACGCTGAGGCGCGTGAGCGCACCCAAGAAGCCTTCGAAGCAGCGAAATCGGGATCGTGCGACCGAGCAACGCCGGAGGCCTGATTCGCCGGTCGCACAACAGAATTACAAACGACGACGTAACTACGTCATTCCGTTCGTGACAAAATACTCGTTCGTCGGCGACGGACCGATCACTTCGATTTCCTCGACGGGTCTCGTCGCCCCTCACGTGAAGGGCGTCGAGTCGACATGTACCCCTTCCGAACGCAGTAAATGCTCGGCCGCACAAATCAATAGGGAAAGGGATTCGTACGAGAGTCCCTCGATCGCATGCATCAGCCTGTCAGGCGCCGGAATCGACCGGTCGACCGGCGACCCCTCGGATCTCCGCACAGAAAGCACGGTCGAGAGTTCTCGTTGATTCACCACCTGACCTGCGCTGTTCGCTCGCTCGAACATGGCATTCAGCCGCTGGACCAGTTCCTCACCTTCAGCTGATCGAATAGTGTTGCCGAACAGCCTGTTTCCATGATCGGCTTCGACACCAGGCCCGATCGAGTTCTTGATTGTCACAGTATGTTCTCCGTTACGTTGGTCTGTCAGGTTGATCAGGGGTGCGACCCGGCGCAATTCACAGAGCCTTTATCCGTGCCGCCCAACGGCGTCGCGTCCATCGACAGCAGACGAATCTCCCCCGGCGCCCATCGGCTTCCGGTAGCGAGACCTTCAAGTTGCTGTTCACTTGCAGTTCGTCGTTACACTTTAACAATAGTTGTAACGCATCGACAAGTGTTTTGTTCCGATTGCCCGGTTTTGCATCCGATCAAGGCAACTACTGAGCTCTCGCGGGCTGCGGATTCTGCAATTCACGAAGCTCGGCAAAATGGATCCGACGCAGACAAGGACGGCGAGACAGCCCTCGTTGGCTCTCGTTTCCAGTGATCGAGCACGAAGTCCTCAATGGTGATGACCCAAGTCCGACAGCGCTTTTCAGACAGAGAAAGGGCCCCGCAGTTGCGGGGCCCACTATCGTTGCCGTTCCTCGCGTGGAGCCGTTTCCGACAGTCGGCTGCCGGTCAGCGCGTCAACATTTGGGTGCAGCCGAGCCGCGGGGGGGACGGCTCGACTGCCTTGTACCTACACCGGTAGGCACGTCTAAAGCGTGACACTTCTGTACGTCGAGCACATACGCTGAAATACCCGGATAGGTACCTACTTTTCCTTCACGTCCGGCACGTCGCTCGCTCGGTTGCGCCCAATTGCACTGCGCTCCCGATACTTGTCGAGGATTGGGTATCCGGATCCGAGACTTTCACCTCGAACGGGATCGACGATCGCGGTACGACATTTACTTGTGTAGCCACGAAGGATCAACTCAGCCGTACCCGCATGCGCGTTGCGTGCGATTCAATACCAACTACGTGTGGGCAACTGCACCAACTACCTGTGGGCAACTGCCCTGTTGATTGCACTCTGCGCACTTGTCGCCGTTGCGATCGTCGGCAGCATGACTTTCGACAAACGTCATTGGGTCTGACCTGCGGGCTCACGGCAACTGAACGTGGGGCGGGCGGGGCTCGAACCCGCGACCAATGGATTATGAGTCCACGGCTCTAACCGACTGAGCTACCGCCCCATCCGGATGCGATGCATCGCGGCGAATCCGAATGTTACCGGCACATCCGACGCGGATCACAATCGGGCAGGCGGTGACGCGTTGCACTCTTTCGAGTCGAGTCTTCCAAGGTTGGTCGGCACAGGCGCGATGAGCCGATACCGTGGGAGTGCACACCCCACGGAACAGGATCACCACATGAAGCTTGCACTGACCGAATTCAAGAACTCGAAGGCCACGATCCGGATCATCATGTCCGACGGCGCGAAGCTGAACGGCACCGTCACCGATTTCACCGAAGACACTCTCGTTCTCAATTCTCCGAATGGTGTCTACTACATCAACCCCAGCCACATCGTCCGACTGTTCGAGCCTTCGGATCGCGCAGCGAAGTAAGCGCACCGGCCGAACAGTTCGACGGTTCCGCCGAAAGCCCGACGCAGAGTATTGCGTCGGGCTTTTCGCATCTCCGCCGCCATCATCTTCGCTTCGCGTTCACTGATGCTGATGCCGCCTATCCTCTCCGACATGGCGAACGACAGCGGACCACCTGAACTCGTGTTGTTCGACCTGGGCGGTGTGCTGTGTCGATTCGAGCCTGACCGTCGCGCCGCAGAACTGGCTGCGGCCATCGGCGTCACGGAAGACGAGATTCATGCCCTCGTGTTCGCGTCCGGGTTCGACCAGGAATGCGATCTCGGCATTCACTCCGAAACCGCGATCCTGGAACGCTTTCGACGACTCGGGTTTCCTGGTGACCGCGACGAGCTACGCCGAGCCTGGGCCAAGGCCTTCATCCCGGACCGCGCGGTCATCGATCTCGCAATCGCGCTTCGAAGCGAGGGGGTCGTGGTCGCCACACTCTCCGACAACGGACCTGTTCTCTTGGCCGCCATCGAGAGTGTCGTAACTCCATCGGCAATCGACGAGCATGTTTTCTCCTGCATGCTCGGAGCTACCAAACCCGAACCTGCGGCCTTCCTGGCTGCGCTGGAGTTGCTCGATGCGCGTCCACAGCAGACCTTCTTCGTCGACGACAACCCGGTGAACGTCCTCAGCGCTCGACGGCTGGGAATTCGCGGCGAACAAGCAAACAAGGCGGCAGACGTCGAATCGGCACTTCGATCGGTGGGTCTGCTGCGAGCGCACTAGGTCAGACAAAAACAAGATCAGACCACAACAAGAAAGCCCCCCACCCGATTTCTCAGGTGAGGGGCTTTGCTGCTCCCCCGGCTGGACTCGAACCAGCAACCGTCCGATTAACAGTCGGAAGCTCTGCCAATTGAGCTACAGGGGATTGTCTTGCTCGCTTCGCCCGTTCCGGCGTTGCCTGAGAAACTGTAGCGAATCCTTCACCGAAGTACCAAATCGCCTGCCCAGCGAGTCATCAGGCAGGATGGAGTCAGGACGATCGGTGCTGGAGGGAAGCAGGAATGATGCGTTTGTTGATCGGTGTTGCAGCTGGGTACGTCCTGGGAACCAAAGCGGGCCGCGCACGATACGAGCAGATCAGCCGGGCCGCGAAGGCGGTGGCCACCAGTCCGGCCACCAAGAAGGTGTTGGACGCGTCACGGCAGAAGCTGGCCGACTCACTGAGTACTCAGCCCAAGCTCGAGCCGATGAAGGCGATCAACGAGGAGACTACGATTCTGGTCCCCCACGACCAGTTGAAGAAAAACCGCTAGGTCAGACGCTTTGGTCGCCGACAGCCTGCTCACGCAGCTGTCGGCGATACTGCTCCAGCGCCACTAGGTCGCCGAACAGTGAGTTGTACTCCTCGGGGGCTGCAGCAGGTGAAACGCGCTGAAGCTTGGATTTGAGGTCGGCAACCTGCTCGCCCACCCACGCTTCCTGCAGTCGTGCGAGCACTCCGTTGATGTAGCGCGGAACCGTGTCTTCGTCACACGGCATCGGTTCGACGGCCAGCTCAGATACAACCGAGGCCACCGTCATGTCTTCGACGCCCTTGGTGACGACTTCGATCCACTCGGCGCCGCCGAGTCCCTTGCTCGTTCCACCGGCGTCAGCCATTGCCTGTCTGATGACAACGTAGGCGGGGTGGGTGAACGTCTCGGGCGGCAACGAGTCGAAGACACTGCCGGCGATGCCAGGGTGCTGCAATGCGGCCTTGAGGACAGCTCGCTGCGTCGAGAGCGCGGGATCGTTGGGCCGGGGCCTGGAGATTCCGATCGGCAGCGCAAGCGCATCGGCAGCAGGTTGGTCGACAACCTGACGACGCTTGGGCGCCGGTGACGATCCGCGCGTCGACGCCCGTTTGCGAGCTTCGTCACGCACGCGTCGTCGAACCGACGGAAGATCGTCCCAACCGACCCATCCGCACAACAGATTCGCGTAGCTGTCGCGCAGAGTTGATTCCTTGATCTGCGCAACGACGGGCACGGTACGACGCAGTGCCTCGACGCGACCTTCAGCGGTCTCCAGATCGTGTTCGGTGAGGATGGACTTCACCACGAACTCGAACATCGGAGTGCGCCGTGCCACGAGGTCGCGAACGGCGGCGTCACCAGACTTCAGTCGCAGATCGCACGGGTCCATTCCGTCGGGCGCGACGGCGACGAACGTCTGCCCGGCCATCTTTTGATCACCCTCGAACGCCTTCATCGCAGCGGCCTGCCCCGCGGCATCACCGTCGAAGGTGTAGATGATTTCACCGCGAAAGTAGCTGTCGTCCATCAGGAGTCGGCGGAGCATCGCAAGGTGCTCCTCACCGAAGGCGGTTCCGCACGAAGCGACGGCGGTCTTGACGCCGGCCAAATGCATCGCCATGACGTCGGTGTAACCCTCGACGACTACCGCCTGGTGCCCCTTGGCGATGTCGCGCTTGGCGAGGTCCAAGCCGAACAAGACCTGAGACTTCTTGTAGAGAATCGTTTCCGGCGTGTTGACGTACTTACCCGGCATGGTGTCGTCGTCGAAGAGCTTGCGGGCACCGAAGCCGATGACGTCACCGGCGACGCTGCGGATCGGCCACAGAAGTCGGCGATGGAACCGGTCGATCGGACCTCGCCGGCCTTCTTTGGACAGCCCGGCTGCTTCTAGTTCTTTGAACTCGAAACCTTTGGACATCAAGTATTTTGTGAGAGTGTCCCAACCTTCTGGCGCGTATCCACACCCGAACTGCAGGGCCGCTGCACCGTCGAAGTTTCTCTCGGTGAGGTAGTCGCGAGCCGCCTGGGCATCGGGTTCGCGCAGACGAGCGGCGTAGAACTCCTGAGCCGCCGCGTTTGCTGCGATCAAGCGTGCACGGGTGCCGCGATCGCGCTGAACGGACGGTCCGCCGCCCTCGTACGAAATCGTGTAGCTGAGTCGATCCGCCAACTGCTCGACGGCCTCTACGAAGCTGATGTGATCCATCTTCTGCAGGAACGAGTACACGTCACCACCCTCACCGCAGCCGAAGCAGTGGTAGAGGCCGTGGTTGGGTCGCACATGGAACGACGGCGACTTCTCGTCGTGAAAGGGACACAGACCTTTGATCGAATCGCCACCGGCACGCTTGAGTGAAACGTATTCACCGACGATGTCCTCGATGCGAGTGCGTTCGCGAATGGCCGCGATGTCTCTGTCAGAAATTCGGCCCGCCACGTACATCAGTCTAGGCGGTCCCCCGGCACCTCCTGACAACGATATGTTGATTGCACCGCAGCGATGGGACCGACGATGACTGAAAACGCCTCGAGCGCGCACGAATGGCGATCAGGAACCCGATTCGGCGTGTACGAGTTGCGTAGCCTCCTCGGCCGAGGCGGAATGGGTGAAGTGTACGAGGCGTACGACACCTCGAAGGATCGCCTGGTCGCACTCAAGTTGCTCCATCGAGAGCTTGCGGCCGACCCGTCATTCCAAGCTCGTTTCCGCCGAGAATCTCGCGCCACCGCCGCCCTGAACGAACCGCACGTGATCCCGGTGCATGACTGGGGCGAAATCGACGGAGTCCTCTTCATCGACATGCGTTTGGTCGAAGGCCGCACATTGCGAGCCGAGTTGACCGAATTCGGCCGACTCACGCCTGCACGAGCCGTCGACATCGTCTCGCAAATCGCGTCGGCGTTGGACGCCGCCCATGCCCGCGGGCTCATCCATCGTGACGTCAAACCAGACAACATCATTCTCACGAACAACGGCTTCGCCTACCTCGTCGACTTCGGAATCGCATACTCACAGACGGACACGAAGATCACCACCGAGGGAAGCGCAGTCGGTTCGTATGCATACATGGCGCCGGAGCGGTTCGGAATCGAAACGCCGACGGCCGCAGCGGATGTCTATTCCCTGGCTTGTGTCCTCTACCAATCACTCACCGGAACAACACCTTTCAACACCACAAGCATCGAGCATCTGGTCAATTCGCACCTGAACGCTCCGCCGCCACGCCCCACACTGGCGGTTCCGTCGCTCCCGCAAGGCCTTGACGCCATCGTGGCTCGCGGCATGGCAAAGGATCCCGCACACCGCTATCCGACTACGGGAGCGCTCGCACTCCAAGCGCGGCAGGCCCTCTCTACGACCCACACCCCCGGTGCCGCCGGCGGATTGCAACCCACGATCGTCGGGCAGCCCACCTACACCACGGCGAATCCCGCTCACGGGAACTACACGCACATCGTGACAAAGACCAAGCGAAACCGAGCACCGATCGCGATCGGTGCGGCTGGAATTGCACTCGTTCTGGCCGCAGGAGGCACAGCGGCCTGGGTGACGCTGGGGAATTCGGGCCCCGAATCACCAACCGCTGTAGCAGCTTCCACCGCCACGTCGGCACTGGCACCCATTCAGGATCCGGTCAGAACGCCGATGCTCGAGCCGCTACCCACCGCCGGACAGCAGGCAACCACGACCACGCGGGCGCCGAACTCCGCCACGAAGAACGGCGATCTCGGGGTGAGCAAGCCGATCACCGTCCCCTCATGCAAAGGAACCGGAATCGTGGTGTTGGCCAATGCCACCGATCCGGCAACCTACGCCAGCGAGATCCAGAACTACCTCGACGCGTTCCCCGGCTCGAAATACCTACGCACAGACCAGTCCTGCCCGTCACTGCGTCAAGTCTCCGATTCGGGGACGGCGATCTACACGGTGTATCGCGAATCCGGGAACACCGAGTCGAAGATCTGCAAGGACGTTCGCGCAGCAGGTGGCGACGCTTACGGCAAGTGGCTCGATACCACTACCGACCCGTCGACGCGGATGACCTGCTGAGGGCGTAAGTGGCTCAGCCCCAACTGGCCTGCGCGCCCAGGCTTGCCTTGTCCACCCGCTCCAGCCGACTTTCCGTGTACGACGCGATCTGATCCACCACCACGCGGACCCGAGCACCGTCGTCCGCGGCGCGCTCCCATGCGGGCAGCAAGATCGGATCGAGCCCGGCGGGCGCCGTGGCCAACAACCATTCCGCGACGCGATGAACACGATCACGTTGCCGATCCTGACGCGCCTTGTGCCCGGCGTCGGACATCACGTAGTAGAGCGCCACGGTCTTGAGCAACGCGACCTCGGATGCGACGGCCTCGGGTATGTCGAGGTCGGCTTGATAGCGCGAGAGGGGTCGGTTGCCGTTTGTGAGCCGAGTGCTGGCGATCGCGGCCGTGGCGAAGCGTCCCACCAATTCACTTGTCAGGTTCTTCAACGCGACGGAACTTCCCAGCGTCCCGTCGAAACTTCCGACTCCGCGTACGACGGGGAGTTCGGACAACCGCTGAGCGGCTTCGATCAGATCGTCGACTACCAAGCCGCGGAACTCGGAGGCCCCCAGTTCTGCCAGTGCGCGCTGCTCGGACGGATCAGCAAGCGAGCGAAGGTCGATCCGGCCTGCGATCACCCCGTCCTCCACGTCGTGCACGGAATAGGCGATGTCGTCGGCCCAGTCCATGACCTGAGCTTCCAGGCATTGCCGACGCTCGGGCGCACCCTCGCGAACCCAGGCGAGCACCTCTGCGTCGTCGTCATATGCGCCGAACTTCGCGCCGGGCTCAGGGCGGGTCCAGGGGTACTTGATGGCCGCGTCGAGTGACGCCCTGGTGAGATTGAGGCCGGCGCTCAGACCGTCGGGGCGCAGGATCTTCGGTTCGAGGCTGGTCAGGATCCGCAGATTCTGTGCATTGCCTTCGAAACCTCCGCAGTCCTTGGCGACTTCGTCGAGGGCCTTCTCGCCGTTGTGACCGTACGGTGGGTGCCCGATGTCGTGCGCGAGACCGGCGAGGTCCACCAGGTCCGGATCGCAACCGAGTCCGTCGGCGATCCCTCGCCCGATCTGTGCGACCTCCATCGAGTGTGTCAACCGCGTACGAGGCGTGTCTCCGTCGCGCAGGCCGACAACCTGGGTCTTGTCGGCCAGCCGCCGCAAAGCCGCGGAGTGTTGGACACGCGCCCGATCTCGCGAGAAGTCCGAACGATGCTGCGCCGCTGCGATCTGCGAACCCGGCAACCCCGCTCGCTTCGGCGCCTCGACGACACGACGTTCGAGGTCGCGTTCGGAGTAGGTGCCGCCTCCGTAGGTGGTGTGAGCTGTCATGGTCTCTATTGCCCTGCCGTGTAGGGGAAGTCTGCCGAGAAGTGCGTGAGCTGATACCAGAGCAGCGCGCCGGTTTCGCGAGCGATTCCGTGCAACTGGGATTCGCGGGTGAAGACAGCCGGGCCCTGACGAGTAGGTGCGGTCCACGCCTGGAGTCCTGTGTCGCGGGCCATCGTCCGCGTTCGCAAGGAGTGCCACGGGTCACTGACCAGGACAGCGGAATTGATTCCCTGCGAGGACATCTCGGCGCTCACCGCGTCGATACTGAGCAGTGTGTCCGAACCGGTCTCCACCGCGGTGATCGCACTCGAAGGAATTCCGCGATCGGTCAGATACATCTTTCCCGACGCCGCTTCGGTGTACTCGTCACCTTCTTGTTTGCCGCCGACAGTGATGATCTGCGGCGCCACTCCGCGCTTGTACAGCTTGTACGCCTGCTCGAGTCGGGCCTCGAAGACGGACGACGGAGTGCCGGAATACTGAGCCGCGCCCAGAACGACTATCGCGTCGGCCGGCCGCGTGTCGTCGATGCGCGCCACCTGCCACACCCGGAACGCAGTACCCCCGACCAGAACCACGGCCATCAACACGGCACCGGCGATCAGTCGGCGCGTCCAGCGAGCCAATCCTGCCCCGAAGCCGCCCGCCCGTGAGGGTGATGGGTCGTGGGGGCGGTTACCGAAAGCAGGTTTCACTCCCGCAATTCTGCCAGTTCGCGGCGATCACCTCCGATGCCGACGCGCCACAACGGATAGATTTGCGTCATGGCCCTCGCACCACACTTCGCGCAGTTGTCCTCGGTAGAGCAGAGTCGGACAACCACCCGACCCGTTCGGCGTCGGGGAAGCGCCGCCGCCGTCGCTGCGATTTTCGCTCTGCTGGCGCTCGTCTTCAGTCCTGCGCTCGCCTCGGCGGACGCACCGATGGTGTTGCCGAATCACATCACCGACACCTCCGGGGTCCTCGATTCCGGGCAACGCAGCGACATACAAGCCGCGATCGATCAACTCGGCGAGGACCACCAGATCGATCTGTGGGTCGCGTTCGTCCCCGATTTCAACAACCTGGGTGGCCAGGCGTGGGCACAGCAGACAGCCACGAAGTCGACGCTGAGCACGAAGTCCGTCCTGCTTGCAGTTGCCACGGCAGAGCGTGCTTACTACCTCGACGTCCCGGCCGAGCTGCGCAACATCACGGATTCCGACATCGAATCGATCAATACCGACGCGGTGGAACCGGCTCTCGCCGAGGATGATTGGACCGGCGCGGCGATTGCCGCGGCCGGCGCACTCGGCGACGCGAACAACACGAGCGGCGGAATGGGAGTCGGAACACTCCTCATCGCGGGCGGCGCTGTGGTGGTCGGGACGGGCGGCGTGGTCCTGTACTCACGTAAGCGCAAGAACGACAAGAACAAGGCAAGCGTCGAAGCCGCGAAGAACATCTCCCCCGACGACATCGCCAGCCTCAACGCACTCCCGCTGCCGACGCTCGACGAACGCGCGAAGGAGATCCTCGTCGAGACGGACAACGCGATCGCCGGCAGCCAGGAGGAACTCGATCTGGCCCGCAGCGAGTTCGGAGATTCCGCCGTCGCACCCTTCTCGGCAGCATTCGACAAGGCCAAGGCCACCCTCGCCGAAGCCTTCGCGATCAGGCAGCGACTCGACGACGCCATCCCGGAAACTCCCGATCAACGCCGACAGATGCTGATCGACATCATTTCCTCGTGCGGTCGAGCCGACCAAGAACTCGAAGCTCGCGTCGAGGAGTTCGACGGGCTTCGCGACCTTCTCATCAACGCCCCCGCACGTCTCGATGCGTTGACGCAGAGTGTTGTTTCTCTCAGCGTGCGCTTGCCCGAATCCGAGGCGATTCTGACCAAATTGAAGGATCAATTCCCCGCGCCGACGCTGGCATCAGTCGTGAACAACGTCACGATGGCGAGTGAACGCCTGACGCTCGCCGAGAAGTCGATCGAGGAAGGCCGCGATGCCACCGCGCTGCCGGCCGGTAAGCAAGGCGCTGCCGTCACTGCGATTCGCACGGCCGAAGCCGCCCTCGATCAGGCACGCAAGCTACTCGACGGCGTCGATCACGCCGCCGACGACATCCGAAACGCCATCGCGACACTTCCGTCCGCGATGGACGACGTCCAACAGGGCATCACCGCTGCGGACGCTTACCTGGCGCAAGGCGGGCAGAAGTTGGCGGACGCGAAGGCCGCAGCCCAGGCAGCGTTGGCGAATGCTCAGACGTCGAAGGACAGCGATCCGCTGACAGCCTTCAACCAGATCGTCGCAGCCGACGCCCAACTCGACGCGCTTCTTGCCGACGCTCAGGAGCAGAAGCAGCAGCTCGAACGTGCACAGCAGCGCCTCGCCCAGGACATTCTGGCCGCACAGGCTCAGGTGACCGCTGCAGGCGACTTCCTCGGAACCAGGCGCGGCGCGATCGGGGCGGAGGCGCGCACTCGCTACGCCGAGGCTCAGCGGCACCTGCAGGCGGCCCAGCAATTGCAGGCCTCGGATCCGTCGAAGGCACTGCAACACGCCCAGGCCGCGACCACCTTGGCGACGCACTCACTTCGCGCCGCGCAGAACGACGTCAACACCTGGGAAGCAAACCAACGACCCCGCGGTGGCGGCGGCGATGCGACGGGAGCGATCCTCGGCGGCATCCTGATCAACAGCATTCTGCGAGGTGGCGGAGGGCCCCGCTCGTACGGCGGACCGAGCAGCAGCGGACGCTCCGGTCGCGGTGGCGGCGGCGGTGGTTTCGGCGGCGGGGGCGGCGGCCGAACCAGTCGAGGCGGCGGCGGCCGGTTCTGACGGATCCCGTCGAGGTAGTAAAATCCCTACTTTGTTCACGACCGCACTCGTCGTACGCTTCATCCGGCAAGTCGGGATCACAGATCATACGAAGGTGTTATGGAAAGCGTCGCCCCGCAGATAACCGTCGTTGTACCTACATACAACGAGCGTGAGAACCTGCCAAAGCTCGTCGATCGCCTCGCCGCGTTGAAGATCCCGAACCTGCACGTCCTCGTGGTGGATGACAACTCCCCCGACGGAACGGGCGAGGTTGCGGACAAGTTGGGTATCGACGGTCCCATCCCGGTCGGAGTGCTTCACCGCACGGTCAAGGACGGACTCGGCCGTGCTTACGTCGCGGGCATGAGCCGGGCTCTGGCAGAGAACGCAGACATCGTCATTCAGATGGACGCAGATCTCTCGCACCCGTCCGAAGCGATCCCCGCCATGATCGAGATCCTCACCACTACCGACGCGGCAGTCGTTCTCGGCTCCCGCTACGTCGAAGGCGGCGCAGTCGCCGGCGACTGGCCGTGGCACCGCAAGGCCTTGTCCGCCTGGGCGAACTTCTACGTCAACGCTATTCTGCGACTGCACGTCAAGGATGCGACCGCCGGCTTCAAGGCGTGGCATGCAAAGACCTTGCGCGACATCGACGTCGAATCGGTGCAGAGCAACGGCTACGCGTTCCAGGTCGAGATGAACTACCGAGTTGTTCAGCGCGGCATGAAGATCGCCGAAACGCCCATCCGCTTCGAGGAGCGCACCGAAGGCGTCTCCAAGATGAGTCTCTCGGTTCAGTTGGAGTCTGCACTGGTGCCGTGGAAGCTCAAGTTCGGCAAGAAGTCCCTGTGACCTCGGCGGCCGATCGAAAGTAGTCGGCCGTCTGCGTGTCCGACGGGTAGAACGATTCGATCGCAATCTCTGCGAGCGTGACGTCGCGCGGCGTACCGAACACGGTGGTGGTGCTGAACATCGCCAGTTCGGTATCGTCGACGCGTACACGCAACGGAACCAGCAGGGAATTCGCGCGGTCGTCGTGCCAGTCTCCGCCGCTCGGATAGGCGCGCAGCTCGTCGAGCAACGACGACAGCTGCGCATCCGCACTGACCTCCACTTCCCGAGCCAGCCTTGTGAGCAGGTGGGCCCGCCACTGCGCGAGGTTCACGATCCGCGGCGCCATGCCCTCGGGATGCAAGCTCAGACGCAATACGTTCACCGGTGGTTCCAGGAGGAAATCAGCGGCGCCCGCGGTCAAAATTCCCACGGCCTGGTTCCCGGCGACCATCTCCCACTGCTGATCGACCACCACGGCCGGATACGGGTCATGCGCGTCGATGATGCGATCGATGGCCTCACTCACCGCTGACATCGGCGCTTCTGCTAACGACTTCTGCGAGTACTCCGGCGCGTGGCCACTTGCCAGCAGAAGCGTGTTCTGTTGTCGTAGAGGAACATCCAGACATTCGGACAGGTGAAGAATCATGTCCCGGCTCGGCTTGGAGCGGCCGGTTTCGATGAAGCTCAGATGCCTGGTCGACACTCCTGCCGCCGCCGAGAGTCCCAACTGAGTGAGCCTTCGCCGCTCCCGCCACCGCTTGAGTTCGGAGCCCACGTCCATCGTCTCGAAGGTCATTCTTTCAAGTTAGCGACCCGAGGTAGCCGAGGCCATGACCTCAGAGGTAATCGACCCGAAGCAGTTTCGGAGGAACAGTGGTCTCAGCCGGCGAGGCCGCCGGACATTCACCACCGGAAACTGATCAAGGGAGCGACCATGAGCGACTTCGACGCAATCGCCGACGCCTACATCGACATGTGGAACGAAACCGATACCACCGCCCGTAAAGCACGGATCGAGCAATTGTTCGCACCCGGCGGTCGCTACACCGATCCGCTCGCGGACGTCACCGGACACGATCAGATCGACGCGATGATCAACGCTGTGCAGCAACAATTTCCGGGCATGCACTTCACCCTCGTCGGACCGGTGGACGCGCATCACCGACAGGCTCGATTCGGTTGGGCTCTCGGCCCGTCGGGGGCCGAGTCACTGATCGACGGATTCGACGTACTCGAACGCGACGACGACGGCCGGGTGACGCTTGTCCTCGGGTTCCTCGACAAGGTGCCTTCGGCCTGAATCGGGACTACCACCGACAGCGTTCGTCACGAAGGCTGTCGGTGGTTCGTGGCATCATCGGTGCCGATGAACGCCGACGGATTTACCTGGTCCACACCGATTCCCGAGTCCGAGGGTGCTGAGTACGGCGCTCACACGTTGACCGTCAACGGCCTTCCCACCGTCTATCGAACCGCCAAGACGACGCCGACCAAGCTCGGTCAGTTCGTCACACTGTGGCGCCGTTCCGAAGCCGGGCCCATCCGCCCCTTCGACATCGGCGACCGCGTGATGCTGTTCGTGGTGAAGGTATACGACGAAGAGCATTCGGGGCACTTCGTCTTTCCCGTCGAAACCCTCGTCGAACACGACATCGTCTCGACGAACTTCTCCGGTGGTAAGCGCGCTGTCCGGGTCTATGCGCCCTGGGTTACGCCGACCAGCGCGCAAGCAGTCAGAACTCAGCGCTGGCAGATCCGGCATTTCGGCGAGTTCCCTGATGTACTCAGCTCGACTGTGTTCAGCTCAACTGCGTTCAGCTCAACTGATACGTCGCGATGATGACGCCTGTTGTCGTAGGGACGCTGTCGGTGAGGGTGAACTGAGCGAGCGCAGCTCCGTCGGGGAACAATCTGCGCCCGGTTCCGAGAACCAGCGGATGTATCAGCAGAGTGTAGGTGTCGACGAGACGTCGCGCGGCCAAGGACGTGATCAAGTCGCCGCTGCCCAGAATCACCAGATCCGGGCCCTCACTTTCCTTGAGCGTGGCGACCGCGTCGGCGGCATCACCTTTCAACAAGGTCGAGTTCTTCCACGGCAGCGGTTCACCCAAAGTCCTTGACGCTACGTACTTCTGCGTGTTGTCGAGCACCTCGGTAAACGGATTGTCGGTCTGAAACGGCCAGTACGAGGCGAAGTTTTCGTAGGTTTTGCGTCCGAACAGCAACGCCGATTTCTTCGCCATCCCCTCCCCCATCTTCTGCGCCATGACGGAATCGTTGAAGGGTGCTGCCCACCCACCGTGCTCGAATCCGCCACGACGGTCCTCGTCCGGCCCACCAGGTGCCTGCATGACACCGTCGAGAGTCACGCTGTTGGTCACGCTGAGTTTTCTCATAACTCCGATCCTGCGCCTGAAGGACCATCGGGGAAAGAGAAAACGGGCGGTCCTTCTCGATTGAGAAGGACCGCCCGTCAGCTTCGAACGAGAATCAGGAGCCGATCAGCCGTGCGGCCAGGTAGCTTTCCACCTGATCGAGGGCGACGCGTTCCTGCGCCATAGAGTCACGCTCACGCACCGTCACAGCCTGGTCTTCAAGAGTGTCGAAGTCGACCGTGATGCAGAACGGTGTGCCGATCTCGTCCTGGCGACGGTAACGACGACCGATGGCGCCGGCGTCGTCGAACTCGACGTTCCAATTCTGACGCAGCTGCGCTGCAAGATCTTTGGCCTTCGGCGTCAGGTCCACGTTACGCGAGAGCGGCAGAACGGCAGCCTTGACGGGAGCGAGTCGACGATCCAGGCGGAGCACTGTTCGCTTGTCGACGCCGCCCTTGGAGTTGGGCGCCTCGTCCTCGGTGTAGGCGTCGACCAGGAAGGCCATCAGCGAACGCGTGAGACCGGCCGCCGGCTCGATGACGTACGGCGTGTACCGCTCGCCCGTCGTCTGGTCGTAGTAGTTCAGCTCGGTGCCCGAGTGCTTGGAGTGCGTCGAGAGATCGAAGTCGGTACGGTTCGCGATACCTTCGAGCTCGCCCCATTCGCTGCCCTGGAAGTGGAAGCGGTACTCGATGTCGGTCGTGCCCTTCGAGTAGTGCGAAAGCTTTTCCGGCGCATGCTCGTACAGACGCAGGTTGTCCTTGTTGATACCGAGGCCGGTGTACCAGTCAAGGCGGTAGTCGATCCAGTACTGATGCCACTGCTCGTCCTCGCCCGGCTTGACGAAGAATTCCATCTCCATCTGCTCGAACTCGCGGGTGCGGAAGATGAAGTTGCCGGGGGTGATCTCGTTGCGGAAGCTCTTGCCGATCTGACCGATGCCGAACGGCGGCTTCTTACGCGAGGTGGTCAGCACGTTGGCGAAGTTCACGAAGATGCCCTGTGCGGTCTCGGGGCGCAGGTAGTGCATGCCCTCTTCGCTCTCGACAGGGCCGAGGTACGTCTTGAGCATCATGTTGAAGTCGCGCGGCTCGGTCCACTGGCCGACGGTGCCGCAGTCGGGGCAACCGATGACATCCATCGAGACGTCGTCCGGGTTGTCGAGCTTCTTCTTCTCCGCGTACGCCTCCTGCAGGTGATCCTGACGGTGACGCTTGTGACAGTTGAGGCACTCGACGAGCGGGTCGTTGAAGACACCGACGTGACCGGACGCGACCCACACCTCGCGGGGCAGAATCACCGACGAGTCGAGGCCGACGACGTCCTCGCGGCTGGTGACCATGTTGCGCCACCACTGGCGCTTGATGTTCTCCTTGAGCTCGACACCCAATGGGCCGTAGTCCCATGCGGACTTGGTACCGCCGTAGATCTCACCGCACGGGTAGACCAGGCCTCGCCGCTTGGCGAGATTGACAACGGCTTCGATCTTGGACTTGGGTGCCACTCGATTGCTCTCCATCTGGGTAATAGATGCATGATTTTCGTGCGCTTTTCGCACCATCAGCCTATCTGGCGGCTGCCACGCACTTCCGTCCAAGGTTGACATGCATACTTGTGCATATCAAAATGAAAGTGATTTGCAATAATGTGGTGAGATGGCTATGCCCGGACATCATGATCTACCCCTCGAAGGAGCCTCGCTGTGAGCATTGCGGATACCGGCGATCTCCACAAAAGCCATGATCATTCCGACCTCGGACACACGCACGACCCGTTCGAAGCCGCACCGCCCGCGCCCGTGCCGCCCAAGGAAACCCTGGCGGCAGCCGGCGAAATTCTGCGGGCGCTCGCTGCACCCGTTCGGATCGCGATCGTGCTTCAGTTGCACGAGTCGGAGCGTTGCGTTCACGAACTCGTCGGAGCTCTCGGTGTCACTCAGCCACTCATCAGCCAGCATCTGCGCGTACTCAAAGCAGCGGGCGTCGTCCGCGGCGAGCGCAACGGACGAGAAGTTCTCTATCGACTCGTCGACGATCACCTTGCACACATCGTCGTCGACGCTGTCGCCCACGCCGAAGAAGGATGAGATTCCACCGCATGAACACCCCGGGCAGTACGACCTCGAAACGTGGACCGGCCACAGTCGGCGTTCGTTCCACGAAACAGCGCAGCGCCATCTCTGCCTTGCTCGACGACATCGACGAATTCAAGTCGGCACAGGAATTGCACGACGAACTGCGCAAGCGAGGTGAAGGCATCGGCCTGACCACCGTCTACCGCACGCTGCAGGCACTCTCCGACGCCGGAACCATCGACGTCCTACGCACCGACACAGGTGAGTCCGTCTACCGACGCTGCTCCTCCGGGCACCACCATCACCTGGTGTGCCGCAACTGCGGATTCACCGTCGAGGTCGAGGGCCCGACGGTCGAGCAGTGGTCACAGACCATCGCCGAGGACAACGGTTTCACCGAAGTGAGTCACACCGTCGAGATCTTCGGCACCTGCCGCGACTGCGCCGCCGCCTGAGAGCGTCAGGGAATCAAACCCTGCCGGGCGGTATCGGCACCGGTGAGCGCCAGTAGCAACATCGTGGTCAGTGCCTCGTCGTCCAGTCCGGCGGCAGGGAACGTGTAACGCAGGATGACGTCCGCCAGACTGCCGTGGCCGAACACCGCGATGGAGCCGAATTGGATGGTGCGATTCCGCTCGGCCACCTTGCGATGCAGTGCCGCGCTCACCGGTCGGTCCCATGCGAGAACGCACGTCATGGACAGCACGTCCAGACCCTCGGACAGATTCATCGCCTGGATGGAACACAGCGCGCCGGAGTATTGGAAACCCAGTGATCCGTCGGCAGCAACATCGACCGTCACGAAATGCGCCAGCGAGGCGGCCGCGCGTTCTTGTAGGCGGGCTGCTTCGTCGGTGGTGTCGGTCATGTTCTCCCCTGTCATTTGACGCCACCGAATCTACGGTCGCGTGAGGCGTACTCGACGCAGGCGGCCCAAAGGTCGCGGCGGTCGAAATCGGGAAACAGCTTCTCCTGGTACACCATTTCGGCGTAGGCGGATTGCCAGATCAAGAAATTGGACGTCCGCTGTTCCCCCGACGGACGCAGGAAGAGGTCGACGTCGGGCATGTCGGGTTCGTCGAGGTACTTGGCAACCGTCGCCTCGGTGATCTTGTCCGGATTGATCTCACCGGCCGCGACACGCTTCGCGATTTCCTTTACCGCATCGGCAATTTCGGCCCGGCCGCCGTAGTTCACACACATGGTCAAGTTCATGACGGTGTTGTTCTTGGTCAGTTCTTCGGCGATCTCGAGTTCCTTGATCACGCTGGCCCACAGGCGCGGCTTACGACCGGCCCACCGAACACGCACACCCATTTCGTTCATCTCGTCGCGTCGGCGGCGGATGACATCACGGTTGAAGCCCATCAGGAATCGAACCTCGTCGGGACTCCGCTTCCAGTTCTCGGTGGAGAAGGCGTAAGCGGAGAGCCACTCGACACCCATCTCGATGCACCCGCAGACGGTGTCCATCAGGACAGCTTCGCCGCGTTCGTGCCCGGCGGTTCGGGGCAGACCGCGCTCCTGCGCCCATCGTCCGTTGCCGTCCATCACCAAAGCGACGTGGCGCGGGATCAGTTCGGTTTGCAGGATCGGCGGGGTTGCCCCGGACGGATGTGGGTCCGGTGGTCGGATCACCCGGTCAGCAGCAGAATCAAGCGGAGTTCGCGGTTCGCGTCGTCGAATCACGTGTTCCATCCTGCCTCACGGGCAAGTCGACCTCGACGGCTGCATGCGGCCTCGAACGC
Organism: Rhodococcus sp. FH8; assembly: GCF_019266085.1. Taxonomy (NCBI): domain Bacteria; kingdom Bacillati; phylum Actinomycetota; class Actinomycetes; order Mycobacteriales; family Nocardiaceae; genus Rhodococcus; species Rhodococcus sp. FH8. The sequence goes on from NZ_LPNQ01000061.1 coordinate 315,256, forward strand.
TCGATCAGCGGCAACGTCCGCAATTGGCGCTCGAGATGCCACTGCAGGTGTGCCGCGACCAGTCCGCTGGCTTGCGTCCGCAGCGTCGCGGGCGCCGAATCGGTACCCTCCCACTCCCCTCGGAGCAGGGCTTCCATCAAGTCGAGCACTCCGGGCGACGGCGTCGCAGCACCCGCCGGGCGGCAATAGGTACACACGGCTCCGCCTGCGGCGACATGAAAGGCCCGGTGCGGTCCAGGAGCACTGCAGCGGGCGCACTCTTCGAGGGCAGGCGCCCAACCCGCATAGCCCATGGCTCTCAACAAGAACGCGTCGAGCACGAACTCGACCGGTCGTGCCTGCTCGGCAATCGCACGCAGCGCTCCCACCGTCAATCGCTGAAGCTGCGGGGCCGGCGCGCGTTCCTCGCCGGCCAACCGCTCGGCAGTTTCGAGTACGGCGCAGGCCGTGGTGTACCGGCTGTAGTCGTCGACGATGTCGGTGGCGAATGCGTCGACCGTCTGCACCTGAGTGATGATGTCGAGATTCTTGCCCGGAAGTAGTTGCACGTCGATGTGAGCAAACGGTTCGAGTCTGGCACCGAATTTGGAGGTGGTTCGGCGGACACCTTTGGCCACGGCACGTACCAACCCGAACTGACGGGTGAGCAACGTGACGATGTGGTCGGCTTCGCCCAGTTTGTGCAGGCGCAGCACCACTGCCGTGTCTCGATACAACCTCACTCGACCAGTGTCCCACGTTGTACCGACGACCGATCCCGATGCCGCGCCCGATGACAAGTCGGAAACACGGCAGGTCCGTCCGGATAGACTGGCGCGATGCCGAGCGACGCAATTGCGCAACCTGTCACTGCAGAGTTGACCGGTCGCGAAGCGCGGTGGGAGCGACACAACTCCGAGCGTCAGAAACGGATACTCACCTCGGCGGTCGAACTGATCGAAGAGCGTGCGGCAGGTTCCGAGGTGTCCGTCCAGCAGATCGCCGATCGTGCCGGCCTCGCCAAGTCGGTGGTGTACCGCCAATTCAGCGGCCGAGACGACCTCGATCGACGAGTCCGAGCGTTTGTGCTCGGACAATTTGCGGCGGCCCTGGACGCGTCGATGAGCATTTCGGTAGGCACTCTCGACCAGATCCTGACCCGAACCATCAGCGCCGTCGCCGAGTGGATCACCGAGCATCCGCGGATTCACGAGTTCATGGGTACCGGCCCCACCGACTACGACGACGAGAGCATCGACGCGATCAGCAGTCTGAAGGCCACAATCGCCGACTCCGCCCTCACCACTATCACCGAAGTCGGTCGATCCGTGGGGATCGACTCCTCACCCTTCGATTCACTACCGTTCGCAGTGGTGACAATGGTCGAGGGCACGCTCACCCACTGGGTCCGAAGCACCGATCCGAAACCGAGCCGCGAAGAGATCGTCGCCGACCTCGCGAAATACACCTGGTACATGTTCGACGGCGTTGCCCGCTCGAGCGGACTACAGATCGATCCCCATGTCGAATTGTCCACGCTCATAGCCGAGCTGGTGTCCTCCGACGGAGGAACTTCGCGGCCGGACTAGATCCGGGTCTTGTCGGAACGCTTCGGCTCGCCGCGGTAGCGGGCGTAGTCGCCGTCGATGCGCAGCTTTCGCCACGCACGCTTCGACACCGGATTCATCAATCCGAGTTCGTCTGCCAGGGCTCGCATTTCGCCGAAGTAGTTACCCAGGATGCGGCGTGAATGCGGGCTCCCCCAGAAGGCGCTCTTCATCACCTCGTCCGGGATTCCGAATTCTTCGGCGAATTCCTTTGGCGGTGACATGATTTCACCCGCAAGCCAACGCATCGCGCCGGGGAAGGCGACCGATGTGATGGCTCGACTCGTACGACTGAGTCTGGGGACGTGATTGCGCAGGAACTCGTGAGCAAACGAGATGTGTCTCGCTTCTTCGGCGATGTGAATCTCCATGGTGCGGAGCATCGCCGGCGGCGTGTCCTTACCCTCACGGATGAGATCCTTCTGGAAGTGGTCGATCGGTTCTTCACCAGCCAGAATGCCGATGAAGAAGATGACCGGGAACTTTGCTCCCAGCACTCCGATGATCGGCGACAGCCGCCGGAACATCGGACGCATACCCGGCACGTCGATGTCCATGCGATTGACGAGTTCCTGGAACATCTGGATGTGATTGCACTCTTCGGTCATCTCGTGCAGGCAGTAACGGAACTCAGGCGACTGGTTGGGTAGCGCCATGATGTATTGCAGCATTCCCCGGATCAAGATGCTCTCGAAGGCCGAACCCACCTTGGTCACGTTCGCCTGACGCCACATTCCCATGGCGATTCGACGCTCCAACGACTGATCCTGGTACCACTGCGTCGCCCCGAGGGGGTCCGACACGGACGAGAGCACCCATCTCGGATCATGCGGATCGATCGCGAACTCTGGTGAATCCCAGTCGATGTCGAGATAGGGATCGAAACTGCGGGCAACTGAGCCCTCGGACAAAGTCTGCAGTACCTGGTGGTACGGCTTTTCCACTTCGATCGACGCTGACCGAGCCATCGGTGTCTCCTCACGGCCAGTCCGTCGATTGCAGTCGACGGACTTGAATGAGGTCAAACATAATGGGACACCGCGTCCCACGCAACCCCCTCGGGGGCCTATTTCAGGCCCGACGCAGCGGGATGATCTCGCGAACCTTCTCGTCCCGGAGATACAGTCCCGCCCACATGACGATTCCGGTGTAGACGGCAAACAGGGTCGTGCTCAGCAGAGGCTGTTCAGCTCGAAGGTTGGTCAACACCGCTCCCCCCAGGTAACCGGTGAGCAGAATCGCGCCGAGTATCGACGTTCGCGGAATCACGTACAGCGCAAGGCAGATCAGTTGCACCACCCCAGCCGTCAATGCCAGCGAGTCCGGCAACCCAAGTTCAGCCGACGCATCCTTGACTGTCTGAAGGTTGAGAATGTGGATGATGCCGTCGAAGAGCATGAAAACGACGAACAGCCCACTCAGGACGTATCCGAGCTTGCGAGCCGTGGCCGAAGGTGTCGTCGTCGTGGCGTTACCGGAAACAGTTTCGTTGTGGACGGGCTGGGTGGTCATCGGAATCTCCTGGGGCGAAGGCGAGCGGCCGGTTGCCACTTCGCTTGCAATTACGACTCCCGCGCGATCGAAAACTCATCGCGCCGGCCGTTACAACGCACCCGGCGTTCAGGACGATTCACCTCACGTGGTCTGATGGACGGTGACACGGGGTGCCGAAAAAGTCGGCTGAGATCAGACCCGATGAACCTGACCAGTTAGCACTGGCGGAGGGATGTCGACATGACCGAACAGCAATTTCAGCGCGCACTCAGCCTGGACGAGCAGATCGTTCTGATCACCGGTGGCGCCCGCGGGCTCGGCGCCGCACTGAGCCGAGCATTCTCCCGCTCGGGGGCCCGGGTGATCGTGAACTACAACAAGAGCCGTGACGCCGCTGAGAACCTGGTCACCGAACTGGGTGAGGATCGTGCCTTCGCAGTCCAGGCGGACGTGACGGACCGCAGTTCCGTCGACCAGTTGTTCACCGCTGCACGCGGGCGATTCGACGCACCGATATCGACCGTGGTCGACAATGCACTCGTCGACTTCTCGTTCAACGGCGATGCCCGGCCGAACGCGGACACGATCACCTGGGCCGACTTCGACTCTCAACTACGCGGAGCTGTTGCCGGAACACTCAATACCACCCAGGCAGCGCTACCAGGCATGCGCGAACTCGGCTTCGGCCGAATCATCACTGTCGGAACCAATCTGGTCCAGAATCCGGTAGTTCCGTACCACGACTACACCGCTGCCAAGGCAGCACTGTTGGCACTGACACGGACGCTGTCCGCCGACCTCGGTCCGGACGGGATCACAGTCAACATGGTCTCGGGCGGCTTGCTCCGCACCACCGATGCGAGCGCCGCAACACCGGAAGCCGTGTTCGACATGATCGCGGCAAGCACTCCCCTGCGCCGAGTCACCACGCCGGACGAATTTGCCGACGCTGCACTATTTTTCGCCTCCCCATGGTCGCGGGCCGTGACCGGCCAGAACCTGGTTGTCGACGGCGGACTCGTCAAGAACTGATGGGCGCGCAATTACGGATAGGTGCGTTCCTGCTCGGTTGCGGACATCACAGTGCGGCATGGCGTCATCGCGACTCACCGGTCGAAAGTCTCGGCGACATCACGTATTACGAGTCGCTCGCCCAGATCGCCGAACGCGGCAAGCTGGACGCCGTCTTCTTCGCTGACGGTCACAGTGTTCGCGAACCCGAGTCGGGTGCGTCGTGGTTTCTCGAGCCGATCACCGCATTGACTGCCATGGCACGAGCGACAGCGGACATCGGCCTGGTGACCACCATTTCCACCACTTTCTACACGCCGTTTCACGCGGCGCGACTGTTGGCCTCGCTCGACCACATCAGCGGCGGACGGGCCGGCTGGAACGTCGTGACCTCGATGTTCGACCAGGAGGCGCGCAACCACGGACTCGAGGCGATGCCCGATCACGCATCCCGATACGAACGAGCCGACGAATTTGTCGAAGTGGCCCTCGCATTGTGGGATTCATGGTCGGAAGACGCGCTGATTCTCGACCGGTCGGGGCGTTTTGCCGACGCGAACAGGATTTCTCGAATCGATCACGACGGCAAACATTTTCGGGTGGACGGGCCGTTGACGGTTCCGCGCTCCCCGCAAGGCCGGCCGGTGTTGTTCCAGGCCGGGGCGTCCGAGCAGGGCCGCGATCTGGCGGCGCGTCGCGCCGAGGCAATCTATTCGGTTGCCTACGACTTACCCAGCGCACAGGCCTACTACGCGGACGTGAAATCGAGAATCGAGCGAGCCGGCCGGGATTCGAACTCTGTCGCCGTGATGCCGGGACTGGTCACCTACGTCGGCAGCACCGTCGCCGAGGCCAGGGCGAAGAAGGCCGAACTCGATCTCCTGCTGCCCACCGAACAGTCGATACGCCAACTCTCGTTGTTCACCGGACAGGATTGCGAGAACTGGGATCTCGACGGGCCCGTGCCCCCGTTGCCTCCACTCGAAGCGTTCACAGGGCCGCAGGGACGCTACGCCACTATTTTGCGGATCGTCGAGAAGGACGCACCGACTGTGCGGGAACTCCTCGGGACGCTCGCTGCGGGTGGTGGTCACGCAACGATGATCGGAACACCGGAGTCGATTGCCGACGAGATGGGATCCTGGTTGAACGGCCGCGGTGCCGACGGTTTCAATCTGATGCCGCCGACCTATCCGCAGGGTCTGGAAGATTTTGTCGATCACGTGATTCCGGTGCTGCAGGCGCGTGGGTTGTTCCGTCGCGAATACGAGGGAGCGACTCTGCGAGAAAACCTCACCTAGTCCGGCAGTAGCGGCACCGACAGGTCCGGATCGCGTCCCAGGAGCACTCCCCTCGTGAGAGCCGCGGAGCCGAACTTCTTCCGGACACTGTCCATTGCCGAGTCGAGGGCGGCAGTGTCCGGACCCGCGAATCCTGGACCGTCGAAGGGCAATTCGAGTTGTTCGGCGCCGTCCCGATCCAGGTTGGAGACAGCGACGCCGATCAACGTGATGCCCTTGTCCGCGATCATCGGTATCGCTTCGTCCAGCAGCACCATCGAGGCGTTCAGCAATTCCGCTGTGTCGGCGGTGGACCGGCGCAGCGTGTGAGATCGAGTTGCCCGCGTGAAATCCGCGAAGCGGAGCCGGAGCGTGACCGTGCGCCCCGTCCGCTGCGCCGAACGCATGCGTCGACTGACACGGTCGACAAGGGACATCAACGACGCATCGAGTTCTGCGCGGGGATGGGATCCGCGACCCAGCGCATGCTGAGCACCCATCGAACTGCGGCCACGATAGGCGCGGACGGGGCGCGGATCTCGATTGTGTGAGAGTGCGTAGAGATGGCGACCGGCGCCGCCCCCGAGAATCGAGACGATCGAGGATTCGTCGTGCCGCGCGATGTCACCCACCGTCACGATGTCGAAGTTTCGCAGCTTCTGGGCAGTGATCTTGCCGACGCCCCACAGCTTCTCGACCGGCAAGGGATGCAGGAACTCGGTCTCGCCGTCCGGCGGCACTCGCAGCAATCCGTCGGGTTTCGCGAATGCACTGGCGACCTTGGCCAGGAACTTGGTGCGTGCGATTCCGACCGTGATCGGTAGTCCGACCTGCTCGGCCACATCGCGTCTGAGGTTGGCTCCGATCTGCAGCGGGTTTCCCACGATCTTGGCGAGCCCGCCGACCTCGAGAAAGGCCTCGTCTATGGAGATTCCTTCGACCAGCGGCGACGTGTCGTGAAAGACGTCGAACACGTCTTTGCTCGCCTGCGAGTACGCCGACATTCGCGGAGGGACGACTATCGCCTGAGGACACAGTGATCGGGCCTGACCACCGCTCATGGCTGTGCGAACCCCGAACGCCTTGGCCTCGTAGCTTGCCGCCAAGACCACCCCACCACCGACGATGACCGGCCTGCCGGCCAGAGTCGGGTCGTCGCGTTGCTCGACTGATGCGTAGAACGAATCGAGGTCCGCATGCAGGATTGTTGCGTCACCTGTGGACCGACTACCGCCAGAATGATTACCGCCGGAACGAGTATCGCCGGGGTGCTCACCTGGCGTTTCTTGGTCCAGCGGTTCATATGACACGAACATATGTTCCCATGACCCACCGACACTGCGTAAGGTTCGGAAATAGATTCCATGGAATTAATCACGAATCGGGCGTACGGTGAAAGAATGATTCCACGGAATGCATATCGGTTCGGAGTCTGCTCTTGACCAGATCAGCCCTGAGCACGCACTTCGACAACTTCGTCCGCTTCGAAACCGAACTGTGGACGGCCGTCGACCAGCGACTCCGAATCGAGCACGACCTGCCACTGAGTCGATTCGAGCCGATGCAGATCATCGACAGGCTCGGCTCCTGTCGGGTCTTCGACATCGCCGAGGCCCTCGCGATCACCGTCGGTGGCACGAGCAAGCTGGTGGATCGAATCGAAGCGGCTGGACACTGCCGTCGAAAATCCAATCCCACCGACAAACGATCCTCACTCATCGAGTTGACTCCCGAGGGCAATGAGCTGTTGCGGCGGGCGAAGGCAACGTTCGACGACGAATTGGAGCGCCGTCTCGGTTCCGTGCTGACGCCCGACGCTCTCGATCGATTCGGCGCCACACTGGCCACGCTGCGTGAAGCCAATCGAAACCTGACACCGACCACGAAGGAAAAAGCATGACCGGCACAATGCGCGCAATCGTGCTCGACGCCCCCGGCCCGCCAGAAGCATTGACTATCAAAGTGATTCCGATACCCGTGCCGATTGCGGGCTGGGTACTGGTCCGGGTGAAGGCTTTCGGCCTCAATCGATCCGAACTTCACACCCGCCTCGGCCTCGCCGAAGGCGTGACATTCCCGAGGGTGCTGGGCATCGAGGCCGTCGGCGAAGTGGTGAACTGCCCCGGCGGGGAGCTCACCGAAGGCCGGCAAGTCGCCGCCATGATGGGTGGGATGGGGAGGACGTTCGACGGCGGTTATGCCGAGTACACGTGCGTTCCCGTCAGTCAGGTCGTTCCCTTCTCGAGCGAACTGGACTGGTCGACAGTGGGAGCTGTTCCCGAGATGCTGCAAACGTCCTACGGCTCGCTGACGGTAGGACTGGACGCGAAATCCGGTCAATCCCTGTTGATCCGGGGAGGAACCTCCTCGGTCGGCATGGCAACCGCAGTCCTGGCGAAGCAGTGGGGACTCACTGTCCTTGCGACCACCCGAGATGCGAACAAAGCGTCGTCGTTGACCGCGATCGGGGTTGACCACGTTATCGTCGACGACGGTGCTGTGGCCGGCCAGGTTCGAGACATCCTCCCGGGCGGTGTTGATCTGGCCCTCGAATTGGTCGGAACACCAACACTTCCCGACACGTTGCGCGCGACCCGCGTTCACGGCACCGTGTGTTTCACGGGAATGCTGTCCAACGAGTGGACAGTCAAAGACTTTTATCCGATCGACTACATTCCACGCGGAGTGCGATTGACCTCGTACGGTGGGGACGCGTCCGACCTGCCTGCCGGCGTACTGCAAGACTTCCTCTCCGCTGTGGCGTCAGGCGAGGCGGTGGTACCGATCGACGAGGTGTTCGCGTTCGAGGACATCGCGCGAGCACATGCCAAGATGGAAGCCGGTACGGCACGTGGCAAATTGGTAGTTGTGCTCTGACCTGGCTTCTCACACCACGAATCGATAACCCATTCCTGCCTCGGTGATCAGATGCTTGGGGTTCGCCGGGTCATCCTCGAGCTTCCGACGAAGTTGAGCCAGGTAGACACGTAGATAGTGGGTCTCGGTGTCGTACGCCGGTCCCCACACTTCCCGAAGCAACTCCTTCTGCCCGACCAGCTTTCCGCGGTTGCGCACAAGCATCTCGAGCATGCCCCACTCGGTCGGAGTCAGATGCACCTGTTCACCGCGCCGACTCACTGTTTTCGCAGCCAAGTCCACCGTGAAGGACGCGGTCTCGACCGACGGTTCCGAAGTGTCCGCCGCGGAGGTTCCCCGCCTCGCCGCAGCGCGCACGCGGGCCAGAAACTCGTCCATCCCGAAGGGCTTGGTGACGTAGTCGTCCGCACCGGCGTCGAGAGCCTCGACCTTGTCCGCGGAATCCGTGCGCGCCGACAGCACGATGACCGGCGCCGTGCACCAGCCACGCAGGCCGGCAAGCACTTCGGTGCCGTCCATGTCGGGCAGTCCGAGATCGAGTACCACGACGTCCGGTGGACGCTCGGCAGCAGCCCGCAAGGCACCGGCGCCCGTCGACGCGGTCACCACCTCGTACCCGCGCACCGAAAGATTGATACGCAGAGCTCGCAGAATCTGCGGTTCGTCGTCCACTACCAGGATTCGACTCATGATCCATTCCCATTCGTACCGGCCGCAGCCAACTCCACGATCATCGTCAATCCCCCACCAGGTGTGTCTGTGGCGCTGACCGTTCCGCCCATCGCATCGACAAATCCGCGCATCACGGAAAGTCCGAGGCCCACTCCGCCGGTGTTGTCGCGATCTCCCATCCGTTGGAACGGCTGGAACATCGTTTCGGCCTCACCTCGCGGAACACCTGGGCCCGTATCGGCAACACTGATCACCACACGATCACCGAGTTGCGCCGCCCCGACGCGCACCGGGGTTTCTCCCCCGTAGCGCAGAGCGTTGTCGACGATGTTCGCAATCACCCGCTCGAGCAGACCTTGATCTGCTTGCACTGCAACGGTACCCACGTCGACGACTACACTTCGAGCCCGCGAATCCGAGCGTCCACCGATGCCGAGGCCCAGCAACGCGCGGTGAACCACCTCGTCCAGATACACCGGCCGCAGCGTGGGTTTCACCACCCCGGCGGCAAGTCGGGACGAGTCGAGCAAGTTCCCGACCAGCGCCGTCAACTGATCCGCCGACTCCTCGATGGTTGCCAACAATTCAGCGGTGTCTTCGGCCGAGAACTCGATGTCGTCGCTGCGCAGACTCGACACCGCCGCCTTCACTCCGGCGAGAGGCGTTCGCAGGTCATGGCTTACCGCTGACAGCAGGGCTCGACGCAGTTGATCAGCCTCGGTGAGCGCGGCAGCCTTGCTCGCCTCGACTGTCAGTTTCTCCTGGCGGATCATCCCAACTGCTTGGTGAGCCACCACCGTCAGCACTCGTCGATCCCGCGCACTCAGGTCGGGCCCAGCCAACAACAGCGCGTATTCCCCGTCGTTGACCTCACAGACCGTATCCGCTTCGTCGTCCGTGGTCGGCGGCTGCGTACCCACGGCGGCGATGACTCCGTCGTCGTGATGAATGACGGAAACCCCTCGCTGGCGATAGATTTCGAGTGCCTTCGCCAGAAGTGTCGACAGATCCGCTCCGCGGAGAACTGATCCCGCGAACAGTGTGAGCAGTTCGGCTTCCTCGGATGCGCGCTTCGCCTCGCGGGCGCGCTTTGCTGCGGCGTCGACCAGAACGGCAACTGCCACAGCCACGATCAACAGCACGACAGTGGTGATGAAGTTGTCAGGTTCGGCGATGGTGAAGCTGTACCGCGGATCGGTGAAGAAGTAATTGAGCAGCAGTCCCGAGATCAGGGCCGACAATATCGCCGGGCCGACGCCGCCGAGGAGGGCGACCAGAACGACCACGACGAAGAACAGCGCGTTCTCGCCGTTGACCCCGGAGATTCGGTCGACGAGACCCATGATCGCGGCCGCGAGCGAAGGCACGACGATCGCCGCAATCCACGACAGGACCCGGCGCTCCGAGCGCCCCAGCACCGAAATGCGTCGTCGCGCCGTCGCTTCCTCGTGCGTGACCATGTGAACGTCGATACCACCGGACTGCTGAACCACCGCAGCGCCGATCCCCTCGTCGAGGATGCGAGCCAGGCGGGAACGCCGCGACGTTCCCAGCACCAACTGTGTGGCGTTCTCCTCACGCGCGAACTCGAGGAGCGTCGACGGTACGTCGTCACCGACAACAGTGTGAAGCGTGGCGCCGACTCCGACAGCCAACGCGCGCACCTTGCCCATCTCGGGGGCCGAGACACCGGTGAGTCCGTCACCGCGTACGACGTGGACCACCATCAGCTCGGCGCTCGACTTCGACGCGATTCGAGATGCGCGTCGTACCAGGGTTTCCGACTCCGGTCCCCCGGTCACGGCAACGACGACACGCTCGCGCGCTTCCCAGGTATCGGTGATCTTGTTCTCGGCCCGGTATTTCGCCAGTGCGGCGTCCACCTGATCGGCCACCCACAGCAGAGCCAGTTCGCGTAGCGCCGTGAGGTTTCCGCGTCTGAAGTAATTGCCCAAGGCCGCATCGACCCGTTCCGGTGAATACACGTTTCCGTGAGAAAGTCTGCGGCGCAGCGCCTCCGGGGTGATGTCGACCAGCTCGACCTGCGCCGCACTACGCACTACCGCGTCCGGAACCGTCTCCTGCTGAACCACGCCGGTGATGTGCGCGACAACGTCGTTGAGGCTTTCGAGGTGTTGCACGTTGACCGTGGACAGAACGTCGATCCCGGCTTCGAGCAGTTCCTGTACGTCCTGCCAGCGCTTGTGATTCTTGCTCCCTGGCGTGTTGGTATGTGCCAACTCGTCCACCAGGACAAGGGCCGGACGCCGAGCCAACACGGCCTCGACGTCCAGTTCCGGCATCCGTGTTCCGCGATAATCCACCAGCTTGGGCGGCACTGTTTCGAGGTCTCCGATCTGCGCCGCGGTGCGGGCGCGGCCGTGTGTCTCCACGACGGCCGCGACCACGTCACAGCCACGATCTCGACGCCGATGAGCCTCACCGAGCATCGCGAAGGTCTTTCCGACGCCGGGCGCAGCGCCGAGGTAGATACGCAATTCACCACGTTTGCGTGCCCTACCGAAAGATTGACCGACCTTCTCCGAAGAACTCACGTGACAATCATCCACCAGTCGTCGGTGCAGCACACGTAGGTGCCGTCAATCCGAGTGCCAGGTTCAATTCCAGGACGTTGACTCGCTCGGCTCCGAGAAATCCGAGTTGCCGACCGTCGGTGTGCTCGGCCACCAAGTCCCGCACCTGGTCTTCCGAGATGCCGTTGTTCGCCGCCACCCTCGCGACCTGCAGTTGGGCGTACGCCGGACTGATGTGGGGATCGATACCCGAGCCCGAACCGGTGACTGCGTCGACGGGAACCGATGCAGGGTCGACACCCTCACGTGCCGCGATGGCTGCCCGGCGCTCGATGACGAATCCGGCCAGAATCTCGCTGCTCGGCCCCTGGTTGGACGGCAGTGCCGCAGCGGGATCACCGGTGGCAAACGGATCCTCGTCCGAAACGGATCCGACAACACGATTGTGGAAGAACGGGTCCTGCTGCCCTTCGGCGACCTGCGGATCGACACCCACCCAGGCACTGCCGACCACGCAACCGGCGGCATCGGTGACCGGTGAGCCTTCGGCAGATCCGGAGCTGATCCGGCTGACACCCCACACCGCGGCGGGATAGACCACACCGAGAACGACGGTGAGCGCGAGCAATACGAGCAAACCCGCCCACACCTGTTTGGCAAAACCGATAGTGAAACGCATGTCAGGTCACCCAATTCCAGGAATCAAACGTACGACGAGATCGATCAACCAGATACCGACGAACGGTGTGATCACACCGCCGAGACCGTAGACGAGCAGGTTACGTCCGAGCAACTGCGATGCCGTCGACGGTCGGTATCGAACACCCTTGAGTGCCAACGGAATCAAACCGATGATCACCAAGGCGTTGAAGATCACGGCCGAGACGATCGCCGATTCGGGGGTGGCGAGACGCATGATGTTCAACGCGTCCAGCTGCGGGTAGATGCCGCTGAACAAGGCCGGCAGGATTGCGAAATACTTCGCCAGGTCGTTCGCCAACGAGAATGTGGTCAACGCGCCGCGGGTGATCAGCAATTGCTTGCCGATTTCCACCACCTCGATCAGCTTGGTGGGATCGGAATCGAGATCGACCATGTTCCCGGCCTCTTTGGCTGCCGAGGTTCCCGTGTTCATCGCGACCCCGACATCCGCCTGGGCAAGGGCGGGAGCATCATTGGTCCCGTCACCTGTCATCGCGACGAGACGTCCGCCTTCCTGTTCCTTCCGGATCAGGGCCAGTTTGTCTTCCGGGGTGGCCTCCGCCATGAAGTCGTCGACGCCCGCCTCGTCGGCAATCGCCTTCGCGGTCAACGGATTGTCGCCGGTGATCATGATCGTGCGAATACCCATCGCCCGGAGTTCGGCGAACCTGTCAGCCATTCCCGGCTTTACGACGTCGGACAACGCGATCACGCCGAGGATCGAGGTACTCTCACCATGCTTGACGGCAACTACCAGCGGCGTTCCGCCCGCTTGGGCGATGTCGTTCACGGTGTCGGTCACCGCGCTCTCCGCGTGTCCACCGCCACTGACGACCCAGTTCATCACCGCATCTGCTGCACCCTTTCGGATTTGGCGTCCGGAATGGTCGAGTCCGCTCATCCGGGTTTGTGCCGTGAACGGAACGAACTCTGCGCGTTCCTCGTCCAGCGTCGGCTCGGCAGCGAGACCGAAATCCGCTGCGCACAGCTCGACGATGCTCCGTCCCTCGGGAGTTCCGTCGGCCAGGCTCGACAAGCGAGCTGCCGCAGCAAGATCGTCGGCGGATACACCGGGCGCCGGATGGAGTGCGGTGGCCCGGCGGTTACCGAAAGTGATGGTTCCGGTCTTGTCCATCAACAGGGTGTCGATGTCGCCCGCAGCTTCCACCGCGCGTCCCGACATCGCGAGAACGTTGCGCTGGACGAGGCGGTCCATGCCCGCGATACCGATCGCCGAGAGCAGCGCTCCGATGGTCGTCGGGATCAGGCAGACGAGAAGTGCGATCAGCTTGATCGGATCCTGCTCGTGCCCCGCGTACAAGCCCATCGGGCCGATGGCTACGACGGCGAGGAGGAAGATGACGGTCAACGACGCGAGCAGGATGTTGAGCGCAATCTCGTTGGGTGTCTTCTGACGTGAAGCACCCTCGACGAGCGCGATCATCCGGTCCACGAACGAACTGCCCGGTGCTGCGGTGATTTCCACGACGATGCGGTCCGAGAGAACCGTCGTACCACCGGTGACGGCGCACCGGTCACCACCGGATTCACGGACCACCGGCGCGGATTCACCGGTGATCGCCGATTCGTCTACGGAGGCAATACCTTCGACCACGTCGCCGTCGCCGGGGATGACCTCGCCGGCAACCACTATCACCCGATCGCCGACCACCAGTTCGGTGCCGGAAACCGATTCGATCGCACCGCTCATCGTGATCCGATGTGCTGTGGTGTCCTGCTTCACCTTTCGCAGGCTCGCCGCCTGCGCCTTGCCGCGCCCTTCGGCCACGGATTCGGCGAGGTTCGCGAAGATCACCGTGAACCAGAGCCACAGGGTGATCACCCAGGAGAACACCGAGGGATCGGCGATCGCCATGACAGTGGTGATGACGGAACCGACGAACACCACGAACATGACCGGGTTGCGGGCGAGGTGGCGTGGGTCGAGTTTGCGCACGGCCCCCGGCAACGCGGTGATCATCTGCCGCGGGTTGAAAACGCCTGCGTGTACTTGACGGGACTGCCCTGGATCAGCCTTGTCGGCGGCGTCTTGCGCTACCACGGGTTTCTCACTGATACGCACGGTCATTGAAGAGCCTCCGCTAGCGGGCCCAGCGCGAGGGCCGGGAAGAATGTAAGTGCAGCAACAAGAACGACGGTGCCGGTCAACAAACCGGTGAACATCGGTCCGGACGTCGGGAGGGTGCCGGCCGTCGGCGCCACCTTCTTCTGCGAGGCAAGAGCACCGGCCAAAGCGAGAACGAAGATGATCGGCAGGAATCGGCCGAGAAGCATGCAGATTCCGAGAGACGACTGGAACCAGTCGCTGGTGACCGTCAGACCGCCGAAGGCGCTGCCGTTGTTGTTGGAGGCGGAGGCGAAGGCGTAAAGCACCTCACTGAACCCGTGGATCGATCCCGGCGTGCCCGGATCTCCCCCATTGCCTTGATAACCGGTGGTCGAACCGAGGATGACGGTGATGGCGGTACCGATCAAGACCAGCGCGGGCATGACCAGAATCGACAGCGCCGCAAGGGTGATCTCGCGTCGACCCAACTTCTTGCCGAGATATTCGGGCGTGCGACCGACCAGCAGTCCGCCGACGAACACTGCGATCAATGCCAGCACAAGAATCCCGTAGAGGCCGGTTCCGACTCCACCTGGCGCAATTTCGCCGAGCAACATGTTGAGCAGGACCGCGCCGCCGCCGAGGGGGGACATGCTGTCGTGGGCCGAGTTCACCGCGCCCGTCGACGTTCCCGTGGTCGCCACCGCGAACAACGCCGATCCGGGGATTCCGAAGCGAACTTCCTTGCCCTCCATCATCGAACCAGCTGCTGTGGCGGCAACACCGCGTGCGCCGGATTCGGCAGCGAGCGTGACTGCGAGCAGCCCGCTCCACAGGATTCCCATCACTGCCAGCAGGGTGAGGCCTTGCCTACGATCCCCGACGAGAGTTCCGAACGTTCGGGTGAGGCAGACCGGAATCAACAGGATCGCCAGGATCTCGACGACATTGCTCAACGGGGTGGGGTTCTCGAACGGGTGCGCCGAGTTGGCAGCCAAGATCCCGCCACCGTTGGTGCCGAGTTCCTTGATCGCTTCCTGGGACGCGACGGGGGCCAGTGCGTTGGTGACCGCATTGTCGTCGAGGCCGGTGGAGGCGAAACCGCTGTGGAACGACTGGATCACTCCCTGGCTCAACAGGATCAGGGCGATCACGAAGGAGAACGGGAGGAGGATGCGCAGAGAACCACGCGTCAGATCGACCCAGAAGTTGCCGATCTCGCCGCCCCTGGCCACCCGAATGAAGCCGCGAACCAATGCGATGGCCACCGCCATGCCGACCGCTGCCGAGACGAAGTTCTGCACCGCCAGACCGACGGGCTGAACGAAGTTGCTCATCGTCGTTTCCGGCGTGTACGACTGCCAGTTGGTGTTCGCCACAAACGAAATCGCGGTGTTGAACGCTACGGCAGGACTGACCCCGGACAGACCGTCACTCAGCGGCAGTACTCCCTGAATCCGTTGCAGGAAGTACAGGAACAATGCGCTGGCCAGCGAGAATCCGAGAACGCTTGCGGCGTAGCCGTACCACGTCTGCTCGGCCCTGGAGTCGATCCGACCGACGCGGTAGATCACACTCTCGACCCGAAGATCTCGCGTCGACGAGTAAACACGCGCCATGTAGTCGCCCACCGGAACGTAGGCGATTGCCAGAACGACGAGGACAAAAGCGATCTGCAGGCCGGCTGCAAGAGCGGGCGACATCAGAACCTCTCAGGATCTACGAGTGCAACGAGCAGGTAAATGACCAATGCCGCGGCGACGGCGATCAGAACCACGCTGACCACACCGGCAACCGTCATTTGGGAGCGCTCGCCTGTAGGGCGCGCAGTACCAGCGCGCACACGAGAAAACCGCCGAGAATCAGAGCAACGTAGGCCAGATCGGCCATGAGCTTCCCTCTTCGAAATCTTTTGCCGTGCTGCTGTGCATCGCAGCCATGACGCGCGGTCGCCCTCGACCGGATGCGCTCTCTCAGCTTCGACCTCCGGAAAGGCCGATTCCGCGTCTCTGACGATCCGCTTACGCACTGACCTGGCGTCTTGACGCGATCTTGACGCGAAACCGAAGTTCACTAATACTGAAACAAGTTACTGTTCGTTCGAACGAACAGTTTTGCGAAGGGAACCTGATGACTTCTCGAACCGACCACGATCTCGCCCCCGGTCTTGTCGACCAGGTTGCGAGTCTGGCCTCGGGCGCCACCTCGTCCGTCGCGGCCACGGAGGCAACGCTGAGCCGGATCGAGGCCACTCAGCCTCACCTCAATGCGTTCAAGATCGTGCGGCGAGAGAAGGCACTCGAGGAAGCTGCCGAGGCCGACAGACGTCTCGCACGCGGCGAGCGTCTGCCGCTGCTCGGTGTGCCGATCGCAGTGAAGGACGACGTCGACATCACCGGCGAACCCACCGCCTTCGGTTGCCCTGGCGATTTCCCGGCCAAGACCGAGGACTCGGAGATGGTTCGACGCCTCCGCGACGCCGGCGCAGTGATCGTGGGCAAGACCAACAGCCCGGAATTGGGCCAGTGGCCCCTTACGAGCGGTTCAGCCTTCGGTTACACGCGCAATCCGTGGTCGCGTCACCACACTCCAGGCGGATCGTCGGGCGGCACCGCCGCGGCCGTCGCCGCCGGATTGGTCAGCGCCGGAATCGGTTCCGACGGTGCCGGTTCCATCCGAATCCCTGCGGCCTGGACCAACCTCGTCGGAATCAAACCGCAGCGCGGGCGCATCTCCACCTGGCCCGACGCCGAAGCGTTCTACGGCCTGACGGTCAACGGCCCGCTCGCTCGCACCGTCGCCGACGCGGCACTGCTGCTCGACGTCGCTGCCGGCAACCATGACGGCGACCTCCACAAGCCGACACCGGTCACCGTCAGCGACGCGGTGGGACGCGACCCCGGAAAACTGAAAATCGCGCTTTCCCTTCGCAATCCGTTCACCGCCACTCCCGTGAAGCTGGACCCGGAAGTGCGCCTGGCCGTGCATTCGATCGCCGACACGCTGCGGGAACTCGGACACCACGTCGTCGTCGACGATCCCGCATACGGCCTGATCTTCGGCCTGAACTTTCTGCCCCGCTCACTCGTCGGGGTCCACGACTGGCTCGGACGCGTTCCCGACCCGACACTCGTCGATGCCAGAACACGTGGAAATGCCCAGAACGGCAAGCTACTTCGCGGCGCACCTCTGCGCGCGGCCCGCGCAGCCGAGCCGCGGATGCGAAAGCGGATCGGAGCGATCTTCGACACCTACGACGTCGTCCTGGCACCCACGACGGCAACTCCACCGATCATGGCGACCGCGATCGACGGCATCGGTGGCTGGGACACCGACAAGGTCATGACCGGCGCCTGCCCCTACGCGTGGCCGTGGAATGTCCTCGGCTGGCCCTCGGTCAACGTGCCGGCCGGATTCAGCAAGGCCGGCCTGCCCATCGGTGCGCAGTTGATGGGCAACGAGAACACCGAACCTCTGTTGGTCTCCCTCGCTTCACAATTGGAATCGGTCCTGCGTTGGGATCAGATCCGCCCCGAGCCGTGGTGGTGACCCGATGAGTAACCGGGACGTTCGCGAGCGAATACTCGACGCCGTTCTGCACGTCGTCGGTACCGACGGCATCCCGGGTGTGAGCAACCGGCGCATCGCCGCGCAGGCCGGCGTCTCACTCGGATCGATCACGTATCACTTCGCCAGCCAGTCGGACATGCTCCGCGCTGCTCTGTCTCGTTTCGTGACAGACGAGACGACGCGCCTGCGCGCCTTGGCCGAGGAGTACCGCGACAAAGGTCTGAGCGTCGAGGACGCCGCGGCAATAGCCGAAAAGGTGACGCGAGATCTTTCGTTCTCGGCCGAGCGGATCGCGCCGTTCGAGATGTACATCGCCGCCGGGCGCGACCACGAACTCCACGAAGTCGCCGTCGAATGCTTCGCCGCCTACGACGATTTGACCGTCACGATTCTGACGGCACTCGGTGTACCTGATCCGGAGTCGATTGCATCGACGCTCGTCGCCGTCATCACCGGCCTCCAACTCCGACGCCTGGCCACCGGCGTCGACGAGCAGGACATCGGCGCGGCGATCCTCAGGGTCCTCCGGCCCTAGAAGCCCAGCCGGCCGAGCTGCTTCGGGTCGCGCTGCCAGTCCTTGGCGACCTTGACGTGCAGCTCCAGGAAGATCCGCACACCGAGCAGCTTCTCGATCTGCAGGCGCGCACTGGTACCGACTTCCCGCAGACGCGCCCCGCCCTTACCGATGACGATGCCCTTCTGACTGGGCCGCTCGACGTAGAGCAACGCATGCACGTCGAGCATCTCGCCCTGCTTCTCGGTGCGACCCTCACGCGGGATGACCTCCTCGATCACCACAGCCAGAGAGTGCGGCAATTCTTCGCCGAGCCCCTCGAGCGCAGCCTCACGGATCAGTTCGGCCATGAGCACCTCTTCGGGCTCGTCCGTCAATTCGCCGTCCGGGTAGAAGGCCGGGCCCTCGTCCATCAGACCGGCGAGGACGTCGACCAGGATCTCGACCTGTTCACCCGACTTCGCGGACACCGGAACGACCTCGGATTCGGGGCCGAGCAGGGTGGACAGCGCGAGCAACTGCTTTCCGACGGCGTCGCGGCTGACCTTGTCGATCTTGGTCACGATGCCGACAAGCTTGGTCTTGGGCGCCATCTGACGGACCTGCTGCACGATCCAGCGGTCTCCGGGCCCGATGGCCTCGTCGGCCGGGATGCACAGGCAGATGACGTCGACCTCGGAGTACGTGTCGCGAACCAGGTCATTGAGGCGCTGCCCGAGCAAAGTGCGGGGCTTGTGCAGTCCAGGGGTGTCCACCAGGATCAGCTGCGCATGCTCGCGGTGAACGATGCCGCGAATCGTGTGGCGCGTCGTCTGCGGGCGCGAGGACGTGATCGCGATCTTGCTGCCGACCAACGCGTTGGTCAGCGTGGACTTGCCCGTATTGGGTCGACCCACGAAACACACGAAGCCTGACCGGAATTCGTTCTTGCTCATAACTGCTCCTCGCTGAACTCTCGCTCAGTCATCGGTGTCTTCTGTCTCTTCGTCTTCGGACGGCGGGATGCGCTGCACGAACACCGTGCTGATGCGTACCCGGCCTCGGCCCGTATTGGTTCCCTCGCCGCGCAGGATCAAACCGTCGTACTCCACTTCGGAACCGGGAAGTGGCACTCGGCCGAGTACGTATCCGATCAGCCCGCCGACGGTCTCCACCTCGTCGAGTTCGAGTTCGAGATCGAACAATTCACCGAGGTCTTCGATGGGAAGTCTCGCGGATACGCGGAACATTCCGTCACCGAGATCCTCGATGGGCGGCGTCTCGTCCTCGTCGTACTCGTCGGCGATCTCACCGACGATCTCTTCGATGACGTCCTCGATCGTGACGAGCCCGGCGATTCCGCCGTACTCGTCGACGAGTATCGCCATGTGGTTGCGGTCGCGCTGCATCTCGGCCAGCAAGCTGTCGAGCGGCTTCGAGTCGGGAACGAAGACGGCGGGCCGCATGACGTCGCAGACGTTGACGTTCCGGCCGCCGTCGGGCAGGTGGTAGGTCTGCTTGACCAGATCCTTGAGGTAGACGACACCGAGCACGTCGTCGACGTTCTCCCCGATGACCGGCAGGCGCGAGTGACCACTGCGGACGGCCAACGACGTCGCCTGCCCGGCATTCTTGTCGTTCTCGATCCACACCATGTCGGTGCGCGGCACCATCACCTCGCGTGCCGACGTGTCTCCGAGCTCGAAGACGGACTGGATCATTCGGCGTTCTTCGTCGGCCACGACGCCACGTTCCTGCGCCATGTCCACGAGTTCACGCAACTCGATTTCCGACGCGAACGGGCCGTTGCGGAAGCCCTTACCCGGGGTCAATGCGTTACCCACGAGGATCAGGACGCGACTGATCGGCCCGAGCAGAACCCCGATCCACAGCAGTGGCAGCGACGCGGCCATCGCGATGGAGTACGCATGTTGGCGCCCAAGCGTTCTCGGTCCGACGCCGATGACCACGTACGAGACGAGAACCATGATCACCGCGGTGACGGTCAGTGCCCAGCCCAGCGAGAGGACGTCGATCAGGCCGCCCACGAGTACGACGGTGGCCGTGATCTCGCACAAAATGCGAAGCAGGACCATCAGATTCACGTATCGCGGACGATCGGTCAGGATGCGTTGCACTCGCGCGGCGCCGGCTCGCTCTTCCTTTGCCATCTCGTCGATCCGCGCCGACGAAATGGTGTTGAGCGCCGAGTCGACGGCCGCGAACACACCACCGACCGGGACAAGAGCAATCGCCAGAACAAAGAGCGCTATGGCGCTACTCACTACAGAACCCCCGGATAACTGTTATCGGTCCACTCCGTCGACGAAACCGGTCTTACCGAGCAGCTTCTGGTCGCGTTCGGCCAGTGCTGCTTCGCGGTCGATACGGCGAAGGTCTTCGTACCACTCTTCGAGGAGGCTGTTCTGCAAGCCGAACATCTCCTTCTCCTCTTCCGGCTCCGCATGGTCGTAGCCGAGAAGGTGCAACACACCGTGGACGGTCAGGAGGGCAAGTTCGTGAGCCAGTGAATGCCCGGCCTTGTCAGCCTGATCCGCGGCAAAAGACGGACACAGCACGATGTCGCCGAGCATCGACGGCCCCGGCTCGGGGGAATCGGGACGGCCACCCGGCTCGAGTTCGTCCATCGGGAACGACATGACGTCGGTCGGACCCGGCAGGTCCATCCAGCGAACGTGCAGATCCGCCATCGTCGCGGAGTCGACGAGAACCATCGACAGCTCGGCCGCCGGATGGACATCCATCCGAGCGATCACGAAACGGGCAACGCTGATCAACTCCGGTTCGGAGATGTCCATGCCCGATTCGTTCGAGACCTCGATGCTCATGTGCGACGCTCTTTCCTGGGAAAAGTAGGGGTTGATGCGTCGCTCAGCCTACCGTCGCGGTGAATGAGCATGTGCAGCGCGGCGCTGCGCCCGGTTTCCGACCGCCAACTCGCCGGACCGATCCGATTCGTGACGCTCGTAAGCGTCGACGATGTGAGAGACCAGCCGATGACGTACGACGTCGCTGCTGTCGAGAGTGGCGAAATGAATATCGTCGATCCCGGTGAGGATTTCGGATGCCGCGCGCAGACCCGAACGGGCCCCGCCCGGCAGATCGACCTGGGTCACGTCTCCGGTGACCACGATTTTGGAACCGAACCCGAGGCGGGTCAGGAACATCTTCATCTGCTCGGCCGTGGTGTTCTGCGCTTCGTCCAAGATGATGAAGGCGTCGTTGAGCGTCCGGCCACGCATGTAGGCGAGCGGAGCTACCTCGATGACTCCGGCCTGCATCAACTTCGGAATCGCCTCGGGATCCATCATGTCGTGCAATGCGTCGTGCAGCGGGCGGAGATACGGATCGATCTTCTCGTGCAGCGTGCCGGGCAGAAAGCCCAGTCGCTCCCCGGCCTCGACTGCCGGCCTGGTCAAGATGATCCGAGAGACCTGCTTGGCCTGCAACGCCTGAACGGCCTTGGCCATGGCGAGGTAGGTCTTGCCGGTACCGGCCGGGCCGACTCCGAACACGATGGTGTTCTCGTCGATGGCGTCGACGTAGCGTTTCTGGTTGAGGGTCTTCGGCCGAATCGTCTTGCCCCGACGCGAAAGAATGTCGAGGGAGAGCACCTCGGCCGGAGACTCGCCGACCTCGTTGGTGAGCATGCCGATGGTTCGTCGAACAGCGTCCGGGGCAATGGGCTGCCCCCGACCGGCCAGCGACGCCAATTCACTGAACACACGTTCTGCCAGCGCCACGTCTGCAGCCGTCCCCGACAAGGAGATGGTTCCGCCACGTACATGAATGTCGGCACGAAGCTCACGTTCGATCGCGGTGAGATTCTCGTCCGTCGCCCCCAGGATTTGACGCACGGTCTCCGGCGCCAGATCCATACTCGAACGGACGGTGCGCTCTGCGGGCAGAGCGCGCTCGGTGATGGTGGTTACACGGTTCCCGTCGAGTTCACTGTGTTCACTCACGTGGTGAATATGGCCTGCTTTCTGGTCCGATCAGCCCACTCGACTCGTGAGCCTCGATACTTCGAAGTCTAGCGCCAGAGTCGGACACGGCCCACTTGTTAATCGTCCCGGCCTAATCCTCGCGGCGACCGGACGGCAGCGATTCGCGGATCCACTCCGACGCTTCGGCGACGATCACGGAGCTTCTGTCCGGACTGATACCCGCGATGACCAGGCACACGGCGGCAAAGGATTCGCCCGAGTCCGTGATGAGCCCACTGTTGGCCTGATCGAACAAAGTGATCGTGATCGCCTCGGTCATCGCTACCAGAGTCTCGGCCGGCAGGTATTTCGAGAAGGTTCCGTCACGCTGACCGCGCTCGACGACGCTGATACTCACGGCACGCGCGGGCTCCATCAGATCGAGAATCCGCTGCTCCCCCAACTCTTTGCGAGCAAAGCTGAGCAGCATCCGGAAGCGATCACCGACCGGCCATGACAGCAATGCCAGTACGGCAGTCGCCAGATCCGGGCGCTCGGGCGGCTCGCCGGCTTGGCTCAGCGCAGCTACGAGATCGGTCGACGCCTCGTCCACGATGCCGTTGATCAGCGCCTCTCGGCTGTCGAAATGCGCGTACACGGTTCGCCTGACCACACCGGCGGCCTTTGCGACGTCGTCCATGCTCGCATCCGGATCAGCAGCGAACGCCGTGATCGCCGCCTCGATGATGCGATTGCGATTGGCCGCGGCCTGACTACGACGCTGCCGTCCGCCCGATTCGGCAGTTCCCGAAACGACTGTGCCCGAATGCGTCAACGCGCGTTCCACCTCTTTCGACTGCCCAACTGTGATCTAGGTCAATCATAGTTGCACATCGGTGTGCAAGTTATTAACTTACACATCAGTGTGCAAATAGATCGAGGAGTGTCTTCGATCATCAGGAACGGAGTCGCGTCATGACGACACTCATGAGCAAACCTGTCTCGGAGATGGACCAGCCGTACTCACGGCGGTGGGCCGCGCTCGGGGTGTTGTGCCTGAGTCTGCTGATCGTCGTGATGGCGAATACCGCGCTGATCGTCGCGGCGCCGGACATGACCAGAGACCTCGGCCTCACCAGCACGCAACTTCAATGGGTCATCGACGGCTACACCGTCCCCTACGCCGCATTGATGCTGCTGTTCGGCGTGATCGGTGACAAGTACAGTCGCCGCGGCGCACTTCTCGCCGGACTCGCCGTGTTCGCCGGCGGCGCCGTCTTCGGCAGCATCGCGGACACCACCAACGCCGTCATCGCGGCACGAATGATCATGGGCGTCGGCGCCGCGATCATCATGCCCGCGACGCTTTCGCTTCTGGTCGCTACCTTTCCCAAAGCGGAGCGATCACGCGCCATCGCGGCGTGGGCGGCGACATCGGGTCTCGCGATTGCACTCGGTCCGCTGTTGGCCGGATGGATTCTCGACAGTCATTCCTGGAGCATCACTTTCCTGATCAACGTCCCGATCGCCGCAGTCGCTGCCGTCGCCGCCGTAATTCTGGTGCCGCCGAGCAAGGCCGAGCACCTGGGCCGGATCGACTGGATCGGCGGCGCACTCTCGGTGGTCACCATTGGCTCGCTCGTGTACTCGATCATCAACGGATTCCACTTCGGGTGGACCGGCGGACCCATCGGTGCCGCCGTACTCGCTGCGATCGGCCTCGTCTCGTTCGTCGTCTGGGAACTGCGTCACCCGCAGCCACTGCTCGACGTCCGTAAGCTCGGCCAGCGCATGGTCGGCGGCGCGACGCTCGCCGTACTTCTGCTGTTCCTGGCCGCCTTCGGCGCCATCTACTTCATCTCACAGCAGTTCCAGTTCATCCTCGGCTACGGCGCACTCGAAACCGGTGTTCGTCTGCTGCCCTTGGCAATTGCCGTTTCGATCGGCGCCGTTGTCAGTGGGCGGATCACTCCGCTGATCGGCGTCCGGGCATCCATCGTCGGCGGCATGGTGGTCGCCGCGATCGGCGTTCTGATTCTCACGCAGGTCGACGGCGATTCGGGCTACTGGATGTTCGCAGTCCCACTGATCCTGCTCGGCCTGGGCATCGGTCTCAGCGAACCGCCGGCCACCGACGCCATCATGGACAACTTCTCCGAGGACGATCTCGGTGCTGCGGGTGGCCTCAACGACACCGCCATCGAACTCGGCGGCTCGCTGGGTATCGCGATCCTCGGCTCGATCCTCGCTGCGAGCTACAAGGATTCGATTGCCGGATTCATCGATGGAATGCAGGTTCCGCAGTTGACGGGCGAACTTGCGCAACAGGCCGCGTACGCGATGGAGGTGTCGGGCGAATCCGTCGGCGGCGCTTCGTTGGTCGCCGAAGAGATGGCAGGCAACCCGTTGGCTGCAGCTCAGGCAGGGCCGTTGCTCGATGCCGCAGGCAGTGCCTACGCCGACGCGATTTCGGCGGCCAGTTGGGCGGGCGGTCTTGCACTGTTCGTGGGGGCAGTTGTCGTGGCGTTCATCCTGCCGGGCAAGAAGGCCCCTGTGGAAGTAGACCCCGCGTCAGTCTGACGTGCTCGGAGCCAGCGGGTCTTCGGCGAGAACCAACTCGCGGGAGACCCGCCACGACTCGGTCGAGGGTGAGAGAAATGCGTCGTGTCCTTCGCCCTCGATCACACGCAGTGCCACGGGATCACCAGCCGCTTCCGCGGCTTTCGCGTACCGGGAGCTCACCTTGGCCGGCACCTGCAGATCGTCCGCACCCGTGACGCACACAACGGGGACGCCGATCGGCAATCGATGCTGCGGCGACGCACTGCGATACAGACCGGGGTCCGCGTCGAACGGAACGCCGAACAGATCCTCGATGAAGCTGATCCGTCGTCCACGCTCGCCTGCCGACGCCAGATCGAGTGCGGCCGCCTGTGCGATGACCCGTTCAGGCCGGGTGAACGTGTCCTTCTCCCCCGCCAGCCACACTGCAAGATGTCCTCCGGCCGAATGCCCGAGCAAGCGAATCTGATTCAGATCCAATTCGGCCGAGGACTTCGCGGCAACCAGTCCGGGGATTTCGTCGTACGCCGTTTTCACGTCGGCGGACATCTCCGGCCAACCACCGCCCGCCCCGAGACGGCGGTATTCGATGTTCCACACCGCGACGCCGTGCCGCGCGAGTTCGACGGCAAATGCGGTGCCCAGAGTCAATCCGTACTGCCCGCTCCAGAAGCCGCCGTGGATCTGCATGACGACCGGGATCGGGCCGTCAGCGACTCCGTCGGGAACGTAGAGATGCCCGAACTGCTGCTCGTGTCGGCCGTACGGAATCTTGAATCGAGGCACCGAGGAAATCTATCTCAGGCGAGGGCGCTGCCTGCGGCCCAGTCTGCCCAGGAAAGGGTCCAGTCGCCGTTCTGCCACACCTCCAGCGGAGCGCCGCCGGTGTTCTTGATCTCGACGACATCTCCCGGCTGCGAGAAATCGAAGAACCATTTGGCATTGGCCGCACTGAGATTGAGGCAACCGTGCGAGGTGTCGGTGTTTCCCTGCGCCCAGACGGTGCTCTCCAACTCGTGAAGATAGATACCGTCGGTGCTGATGCGGGTGGCCCAGTTGATGGATTCCTTGTAGCCGAGGCGCGAGTTGATCGGCAGACCGTAGGTCGACGAATCCATGATGACGGGATTTGCCTTGTCCATCACGGTGTACGTGCCGGGCTGGGTCCAGAACGAGAGCGTCGTGCCGCCGATCGTCTCGGTGCCGCCCATTCCCATCGAGGTCGGCATTTCCTTGATCACCTGACCGTTTTCGTAGACGGTCACCATCTTGGTGTTGTCGTCGGCGACCGAGACGTGGGAGTCGCCGATCTTGAAGGACACGGTGTCGTCCTGCTGGCCGTACAGTCCGTTGCCGAGTTGCTTGCCGTAGATGTTCGCGTTCACCGAGACCGTCGTGCCTGGTGCGTAGTAATTCTGCGGTCGCCAGTGAACGTTCTGACCGTCGACCCAGTACCACGAACCCTGTACGGGCGGATTGGTTGTGACCAGCAGAGACTTCTCGGCCGCGGCCTTGTCACCGATCAACTCGTCGAAATGAACGGCGACGACGGTGCCGACACCGTACGTGCCACCGTCCGATATCGAGGCGCCACCGGTGGTGTTGATGTACGCCCGGGTCTGGTTACTCGGCGCGACGGTGGTCAGCGTCGTGTTCTTGGTCGTGGCAACACCATTCGCGTCGACGGCGTCGACGACCAACTTGTAGGTCTTGCCGTATCCGAGTGGTTCGCTCGGTTTCCAGGACGTCTTGTCCGGCGTGGTGATACCGGCGACTTCCTTACCCTCGGGATTGGTCAGCGCGACGGTCGTCAGTGTTCCCTTCGCGACCTGGACCTCGATGGGGTCGAGTGGACTCACCGGAGTTCCGCCGTCCGCCGGTGTGACGGTGACGAGCGCCTCGCTGGTCGGGGTAGTGGTGACTGCGCTGCTGGAGGAACCCGTGTTGTCTCCGGTGGAGACCGTGCACCCCGCGACGAGCATCAACGCCGCCGCGGCACACACCGCTCCAACGATTCGCATATGCGCACGTGACAACATCTGGCCTCCTGAAATCCCCGAACCAACTCACGCCGAAGGCGACCCCCGACGTCCTTACGATAGTGCGCAAATCTGACACTTCGCTGAGCGCCGGATCCGATTCAGCTCGGGATCACAACAAGATCAGTGCAGTGGCCGTGGTCCCCAGCGATCGGTCAGCACTCCGATCGCGCCCAGAGCAACAGCCCCGGCGGTCGACGTGCGCAGGACCGTCGGGCCGAGAAGCACCGGAGTGGCCCCGGCCTCCGACAACGCGCTGATCTCCGAATCGTCGAGCCCACCTTCGGGACCGACAACCAGAAATACCTCGTCCGCGCTCGCCAGCGGCAAACCGGCCAACGGCGTCGTCGCCGATTCGTGAAGCACCGCAACCACAGCGCCACGGGCAACGGCGTCACGAACCAGCGCGATCACCGCCGGCGTCTTGTGCAGTTCCGCAATTTCCGGGACGAACGCGCGTCTGGACTGCTTTGCCGCAGACACTGCCGCACTTCGCCAGCGTGCGACGCCCTTGGCGAGCTTGGGGCCCTCCCACTTGGCGACACACCGCAAGGACTGCCACGGGATCACCGCGTCGATCCCCGCCTCGGTCGCCAGTTCGACGGCCAACTCGGAACGCTCGGCCTTGGGAAGTGCCTGAACGAGGGTCACCAACGGCTTGGGCTGCTCGAGAACCTGAACGTCACTGACCAACAGTTCCAGGCGGTCCTTGCCGACGCTCGTCACCTCGGCGTCGGCCACCCGGCCACGGCCGTCGGCCAACACCAATCGCTCACCGACGCCGATCCGGCGGACAGTGGCCGCGTGGCGACCCTCCTGTCCGTCCAGAACTGCGATTTCACCGACGCCGGGAACCGGGTCGAGAAAGAAGACCGTTGCGGCCACCGTCAGCGGCCGCTGAATGCTTCGCGAAGACGCGAGAACAATCCACCGCTGTTCTGCGAGGCCGTCGAGACAACCTCGGCCTCGTCACGATCGCGGAGCAGCTTGAATTCCTTGAGCAGCTTGGACTGCTTGTGATCGAGACGGCTCGGGATGACCACCTCGAGGTGAGCGTGCACGTCGCCGCGCACTCCCGACCGCAGTTTCGGCATGCCATGACCGCGAAGAACAGCAACGTGTCCGGGCTGGGTGCCTGGCTCGATGGTGATTTCCTTGGGGCCGTCGATGATGGTGTCGACGGTGACAGTCGTACCGAGCGCTGCGTCGACCATCGGAACGCGGATCGTGCAGTGCAGGTCTTCACCGTCTCGAACGAAGACGTCGTGCTGCTGCTCGACGATCTCGACGTAGAGGTCGCCGGGGTGTCCGCCGCCCGGGCCCACTTCACCCTGCGCGGTCAAACGGATGCGCATGCCACCGGCGACGCCCGCGGGAACCTTCACGGTGATGTCACGCTTGGCCCGAACTCGGCCGTCGCCGCCACACTTGTGGCAGGGATCCGGGATGGTCTCACCGGCACCGCGGCACGTCGGGCAGGGACGCGAGGTCATGACCTGACCGAGGAACGAGCGCTGGATGGATTGAACTTCGCCGGCACCGTTGCAGGTCTCACAGCGGACAGGCTTGGAGTCGCCGTTGGTTCCGGCTCCGGTGCAGCTGTCGCACAGAATGGCCGTCTCGACGGTCACGTGCTTGCTGACTCCCGTCGCACATTCTGCGAGGGTCAGCTTGGTGCGAAGCAACGAGTCGGCTCCGGGCTGAACGCGACCGCGCGGCCCACGACCTGCGCCGCCACCGCCGCCGAAGAATGCTTCGAAGACGTCGCCGAGGCCGCCGCCACCGAATCCGCCGCCGAAGCCACCACCGCCGCCACCACCGGACTCGAGCGGGTCTCCGCCGAGATCGACGATGCGACGCTTCTCCGGGTCGGTCAGGACCTCGTAGGCCGTCGAGATCTCCTTGAACTTGGCCTGCGCCGCCTCGTCAGGGTTGACGTCCGGGTGCAGTTCGCGTGCCAGCTTGCGGTAAGCGCGCTTGAGCTCCTGGTCTGTCGCGTTCTTGTCGACGCCGAGCAATCCGTAGTAATCCCGTGCCACGTTGAGTCTCTCGTCCTTCTCTTACTTCTAGGTTTTCCTCAGTCCTCGCGAGGAGGCGTGCCGACGAATGTCGACGTCCGTCATCGCTCGGAGAGAACTTCGCCGATGTATCTGGCAACGGCGGCAACCGATGCAATTGTTCCCGGATAGTCCATCCGAGTGGGTCCGAGCACACCGACACCACCGAAAACGGTACCGGCCGCGCCGTAGCCAGTCGAAATCACGGAGGTTCCGCGCATCTGTTCGACCTGCGTCTCTTCACCGATCTGAACGGTGACCGTGCCGGAGTTCTGCGTCGCAGCGAGCAGTTTGAGGACCACTACCTGCTCTTCCAGTGCTTCGAGCACTGCGCGCAGCGAACCGGGGAAGCCGGCCAGACCGGAGAAATCGGCGGCATTGCGCGTGAGATTCGAGGTTCCGCCCAGAACGAGACGATCTTCTGGATGTTCGACCAGGGTCTCGACCAGCACCGTTGCCGAGCGGATCACGGCGTCGCGAAGGTCGGCCGGCGACTCGTCGGCCAGTTCCGCCACGGCAATCGACGCGGCGGCCAGGCGCTTGCCTTCCAGTGCTCCGCCGAGAAGCGTGCGCAACCGGGAAAGGTCTTCGTCTTCGAGGACGTCTCCGAGTTCGACGATTCGCTGATCGACGCGGCCGGAATCGGTGATGAGAACGAGAAGCAGGCGCGCCGGCGTCAACGCGACCACCTCGAGGTGGCGAACCGACGACGCGGACAGCGACGGGTACTGGACAACCGCGACCTGACGGGTCAGTTGCGCGAGCAGTCGCACACCACGACGCAGAACGTCGTCGAGATCGACACCCGACTCCAAGAACTCGAGGATCGCTCGACGCTCGGGCCCGGACATGGGCTTGACGTCGGCGATGCGATCGACGAATTCGCGGTATCCCTTGTCGGTGGGGACGCGGCCGGAACTGGTGTGCGGTTGGGCGATGTAGCCCTCGGCCTCGAGGAATGCCATGTCGTTGCGCACAGTGGCGCTCGACACTCCGAGGTTGTGACGCTCGACCAGTGCCTTGGATCCCACCGGGTCCTGGGTGGAGACGTAATCGGCCACGATTGCACGTAAGACCTCGAAACGCCTGTCGTCGGTACTCGACATCGTTGCCACCTCCGTTTCCTGAAAAGAACGAACACCGACATTTACACATCGGTTTCCACTGGCAGTCTAATCGCCCGAGCGCCAGAGACGGCTGTTGCCCTTACTGTGGAGTGAGATCGGCGAAAGGTCGATCGCACAACCATGGACAAGGCGGCACATGATCTTCAAAGGCGTGATGGACGGCAAACCGTATCCCGATCACGGACTGTCTCTACGCGACTGGTCGAAGTTCCCTCCACGTCAGGTTCGACTCGACGAGATCGTGACCACCACGAAGGTCCTCGAACTCGATCGCCTGCTGTCGGAGGACTCGACCTTCTACGGCGATCTGTTCCCGCACGCAGTGCAGTGGCGCGGCACTCTCTACCTCGAGGACGGTCTGCACCGAGCGGTTCGTTCGGCCCTGCGAAACCGCGTCGTGCTGCACGCGCGTGTCTTCGACTTCGACGCGATGCCCGGTGTCATCGAGGGAGTCCGCTGACGCTCACGCGACTCGGGTACCGAGACTCAACCGACGAACGCGAGCAGTGCGGGATTCGTCTGCCCCGGCCAGGTTCCGGTGAGCGTTGCCGAGCCTGACACTCGATCTGCGTCGATCACTCTCACCACGGTCAATTCCAGATCTCCCGCGCTGATGGTCGTGTCGGTGCCGACTGTCGAGCAGGTCACGGATTCGACTGCCGGTGCGGAAGCGCGGGCCGTACCGCTGCCTACTACGTGAGCCGTCACGGGGATGTGATCGGCGGTGTCCGCAAAGACCAGTTCGACTCCGGCCCCACCCGTCAGAATCGCGGTCGCCACCGCGCTGACGTAGACCGGATCACAGCATGCGTCGTACACCCACCGTTCGCCGAGTACCGAATGATCCATGGTCGCGATCAGCGCGGTCTCCGCCCCGTCCAGCGGAGCACCACGATAAGTGAGCGGGACCTGAAGAATTCGACCGTCGGCAGAGCGCATCAGGTGCGTCTCGATTCCGACCTCGCCGTCCGGGTCGTCGAAACGATAGGCGTCGACGCGTTCGAGCGTCGAACAGTCGACCGACCCGAGCCACGGCTGCTTGGGCACCCACGCTCGGAGCAGGTCGTTCTTGGACGGATTCAGCTGCGCACGATGAATGATGGCCACCACGGCCACATTACGCGGCGAAGGATGGTTGCGCGTCAGGTCAGGATCGTGCGAATCACCGCATCGGCGAGCAGGCGACCACGGTCGGTGAGAACCACGTGATCGTTCTCGATCACGGCCAACCCGTCGACTACCACCTGTTCGGCCGAAAGACGTTCGGATGCAGACAGTTCCGACAACGGAAGTCCCGTACGCAACCGTGCGGTCAGCATGACTCGCTCCATGTGTTCGTCCTCGGCGGTCAGTTCTTCGCTGCCGCCGACGGGAAGTTCGCCGAGCGCCAACTGTTCCGCGTACCGCGCCGGGTGCTTGACGTTCCACCACCGCACTCCGCCGACGTGGCTGTGCGCGCCCGGACCGGCACCCCACCAGTCACCGCCGTCCCAGTAGCCGAGGTTGTGACGACACCGGGTGTCACCGGAGTCCGCGGTTTCCGCCTTTGCCCAGTTGGAGACCTCGTACCACCGCAAGCCTGCCTCGGACAGGCGTGAATCGATTCGTTCGTACCGCGAGGCCAGCACGTCGTCGTCCGGGGCGGGCAGCTCGCCGCGCCTGACCTTGCGAGCCATGGCGGTGCCGTCCTCGACGATCAACGCGTAGGCCGAGACGTGATCGACATCGGCGGAAAGGACCGCATCGAGTGAGGCGTCCAGGTCTTGATCGCGCTCCCCCGGGGTTCCATAGATCAAATCGAGATTCACGTGCGAAAAACCAGCTGCGCGAGCCTCTTTCGCGGCAGCGACGGCGCGACCGGGGGTGTGCGTGCGGTCGAGGATCTTCAGAACGTGCTGGGCGGCCGACTGCATGCCGAGGGAAATTCGGGTGAATCCAGCGCTGCGGAGAGCACCGAAGAACTCCGGCGACGTCGATTCGGGGTTCGATTCCGTGGTCACTTCGGCGCCGGACGCCAGGCCGAAGCTGCTCCGCACCGCCGACAGCACGTCGGACAATCCGTCACCACCGAGCAGCGACGGCGTTCCACCGCCCACGAACACGGTCTCCGCCGCCGGGGCGCCCGTCATCTCGGCCGCGAGATCGAGTTCGCGCCGCAGACCTTCCAACCACGATTGCGGCGAGGCGGAAGTTCCGAGCTCTCCGGCCGTGTAGGTGTTGAAATCGCAGTACCCACACCTGGTGGCACAGAACGGGACGTGGATGTAGATCCCGAACGGCCGTTTCCCGACACCCTCGAGCGATCGCGCGGGCAAGGCGAAGGGCGTCGCCTCGCTCTGTCGAGTGGGAGTCGTGCTGGTGGCATTCACGCCTCCAGTGTCCCAGCATCCGGAACGCACACCTATTCAGCCTGCGATGCAGGTCGGCGTACGGCTTGAACTCGATATTTCCCCCGTTTTTCGTGGAAATACGCACCCGAGTCGGAATTATCGAGTTGACGTGGCACAATGGTCCGCATGACCGGACTCGGAGTGCGACTTGTGGCGCGTCGCCATGTCGACTTCAAGCGTGTGTGCAGCTCGTCGTGTCTGCACCTGTGTAGCTGTTGATCTTTCACTGATCTTCCAGCCTTTCCCGCTCATCTCCATCTGCTTCACCGAAACACTCTCTGCAGAGAAATGCCTTTTCAGGGACGCAGCTTCTCCAGCTGTTCGTTTTCGTGAGCACACCTGCCGGCCGCGAGCTTTCCGAGACCGAGGACAGCCCCCTCGATTTCCGACACGGACCGGTGCGTCCCGATCAGACACCGCCACAGTTCATCGATAGTGCGTGCCGCGTGCCGATCAACCGCCCAGATCCAGGAGTTCATCGATGACGTCGACCACCGACGCCGCCACACCCGCCGATTCGGCAGCTGCCGAAGCCCGGCCTGCACGCGCTGCGCGTCCCGCCAAGCGTCGCGCCGAAGGTCAGTGGGCCCTCGGTTACCGCGAGCCTCTCAACGCCAACGAGCAGGCCAAGAAGGACGACAACCCGCTCAACGTTCGGGCCCGCATCGAGAACATCTACTCCAAGCAGGGCTTCGACAGCATCGACAAGGGCGACCTTCGCGGCCGCTTCCGCTGGTGGGGTCTCTACACCCAGCGCGAAGAAGGCTACGACGGCACCTTCACCGGCGACGAGAACATCGACCTGCTCGAGGCCAAGTACTTCATGATGCGCGTGCGTTGCGACGCCGGCGCTCTCAACGTCGAGCAGCTGCGCACCATCGCCGGCATCTCGAAGGAATTCG
Source organism: Rhodococcus sp. FH8 (assembly GCF_019266085.1). Lineage (NCBI taxonomy): Bacteria > Bacillati > Actinomycetota > Actinomycetes > Mycobacteriales > Nocardiaceae > Rhodococcus > Rhodococcus sp. FH8. Next base: position 348,567 of record NZ_LPNQ01000061.1, read on the forward strand.
GCCGGAACACCGCCGACCTGTCCGACCGCGAAAACGTCCAGTTCCACTGGATCGAGGTCGAGAACGTTCCGGAGATCTGGAAGCGCCTCGAAGCCGTCGGACTCAAGACCACCGAAGCGTGCGGTGACTGCCCCCGCGTCGTCCTCGGTTCTCCCCTGGCCGGCGAATCGCTCGACGAGGTCCTCGATCCCACCCCGGCGATCGACGAGATCGTTCGCCGCTACATCGGCGACCCCAAGTACTCCAACCTGCCGCGCAAGTTCAAGACCGCCATCTCCGGCCAGCAGGACGTCGTTCACGAGATCAACGACATCGCCTTCATCGGCGTGAACCACCCCGAGCACGGCCCGGGCCTCGACCTCTGGGTCGGCGGCGGACTGTCCACCAACCCGATGCTGGCGCAGCGCGTCGGCGCCTGGATTCCGCTCGACGAGGTCCCCGATGTCTGGGAGGGCGTCGTCTCGATCTTCCGTGACTACGGCTACCGCCGTCTGCGCGCGAAGGCCAGGCTCAAGTTCCTCGTCAAGGACTGGGGTATCGAGAAGTTCCGCGAGGTTCTCGAGACCGAGTACCTCGAGCGCCCGCTCATCGACGGCCCCGCGCCCGAGAAGCCCAAGCGCCCGATCGATCACGTGGGCATCCAGAAGACCCGCAACGGCCACAACGCAGTCGGTTTCGCTCCGATCGCCGGCCGCGTCTCGGGAGACATCTTGGCTCAGGTCGCCGACGCCGCGGAGAAGGCCGGCAGCGACCGGATCCGCTTCACTCCGTACCAGAAGCTGATCATCCTCGACGTCGCCGACGAGACGCTCGAGCCGCTCATCGCCGATCTCGACGCGCTGGGCCTTCCCGCCCGACCGTCACACTGGCGCAAGAACCTGATGGCCTGCTCCGGCATCGAGTTCTGCAAGCTCTCGTTCGCCGAGACCCGCAAGCGTTCGCAGGTGCTCGTGCCCGAACTCGAGCAGCGTCTCGCCGACATCAACAGCCAGCTCGACGTGCCGATCACCATCAACATCAACGGTTGCCCCAACTCCTGCGCTCGCTCGCAGATCGCCGACATCGGCTTCAAGGGCCAGCTCGTCGACGACGGTGAGGGGAATCAAGTCGAGGGTTTCCAGGTTCACCTGGGAGGCAGCCTCGGATTCGACAGCGCCTTCGGACGCAAGCTGCGCCAGCACAAGGTCACCAGCGTCGAGATGGGTGACTACATCGACCGCGTCGTACGTCAGTTCGTCAAGAACCGCAACGAAGGTGAACGGTTCGCCGAATGGGCAGTGCGCGCAGACGAAGGAGATTTGCGATGACAGTGGACATTTCGCGAGCAACTGCCGACGAGCTTCGGTCCATCGCCGAACGCGGTGCAGTAGAACTCGACGGAGCCGGCGCGCAGGAACTGTTGCAGTGGACCGAGGACACGTTCGGTGACTCGTACATCGTGGCGTCGAACATGCAGGACGGGGTGTTGGTTCACCTTGCCGCGCAGGTGCATCCGGGCGTCGACGTCCTCTTCCTCGACACCGGCTACCACTTCCCCGAAACCATCGGCACGCGTGACGCGGTCGAGCAGGTGTACGGCGTCAACGTCATCAACGCTCGTGCGCTGGCAAGCGTCGCCGAGCAGGATGTGGCCGAGGGCAAGGATCTGTTCGCCCGTGATCCCAACCGCTGCTGCGCACTACGCAAAGTCGCGCCGCTCAAGCAGACACTGTCCGGGTACAGCGCGTGGGTGACCGGCATCCGCCGCGTCGAAGCGCCCACCCGCGCCAACGCTCCCCTGATCTCCTTCGACGAAGCCTTCGGACTCGTGAAGATCAACCCGATCGCTCCCTGGTCGGACGAGGAGATGCAGAACTACATCGACACCAATTCCATCCTCGTCAATCCCCTTGTCGACGAGGGATATCCGTCCATCGGCTGCGCACCCTGCACCAGCAAGCCAGCCCCCGGCAGCGATCCGCGTAGCGGTCGTTGGGCCGGTGCCTCCAAGACAGAATGCGGGTTGCACGCATCATGACAGTTGACTTGACACCTTCACGGCCTCAGCTCGACGGCACACAGTTCGATACTCTCGACGCCCTCGAGTCCGAAGCGATCCACATCTTCCGAGAGGTGGCCGGCGAATTCGAACGCCCGGTCATTCTCTTCTCGGGCGGTAAGGACTCCACCGTGCTGCTGCACCTGGCGATCAAGGCCTTCTGGCCTGCGCCGTTGCCGTTCACCCTGCTGCATGTCGACACCGGCCACAACCTGCAGGAAGTCCTCGACTTCCGCGACCACGTGGTGGCCAAGTACAACCTGCGCCTGCACGTGGCCAGCGTCGAGGAGTACATCGCGGACGGCCGCCTCACCGAGCGTCCCGACGGTATCCGCAATCCTCTGCAGACCGTGCCGTTGCTGGACGCGATCTCGGAGAATCGCTTCGACGCCGTCTTCGGTGGCGCTCGCCGCGACGAGGAGCGCGCCCGCGCCAAGGAGCGGATCTTCTCACTGCGCAACGCTTTCGGCCAGTGGGATCCCAAGAAGCAGCGCCCGGAGCTGTGGAACCTCTACAACGGTCGCCACTCCCCCGGCGAGCAGGTGCGCGTCTTCCCGCTCAGCAACTTCACCGAACTGGACATCTGGCGTTACATCGCCCGCGACAACGTCGAACTCGCCAGCATCTACTACGCCCACCAGCGTCCGGTGTACCAGCGCGACGGCATGTGGATGACCCCCGGAGTCTGGGGTGGGCCGGCTGACGGCGAAGAGCTGCAGACCCTTTCGGTGCGATACCGCACCGTCGGCGACGGTTCGACCACCGGTGCTGTTCTCTCCGATGCGGCTGACAACGAAGCGATCCTCGCCGAGGTTGCGGCATCACGTTTGACCGAGCGCGGCGCGACCCGTGGCGACGACCGAGTTTCCGAAGCGGCCATGGAAGACCGCAAGCGAGAGGGCTACTTCTGATGAGCGATCTGCTCAGACTGGCAACTGCCGGCAGCGTCGACGACGGAAAGTCCACCCTCGTGGGCCGCCTGTTGTACGACACGAAATCCGTTCTCGCCGACCAGATCGACGCCGTGACCCGTGCGTCGGTGGACCGCGGTCTCGACACCCCTGACCTCTCGCTCCTGGTGGACGGACTGCGCGCCGAGCGTGAGCAGGGCATCACCATCGACGTGGCGTACCGCTACTTCGCGACCCCCAAGCGCACCTTCGTGCTCGCCGATACACCGGGCCACGTGCAGTACACCCGCAACACTGTCTCCGGTGCCTCGACGGCTCAGCTCGTGATCCTGCTGGTCGATGCTCGCAAGGGCGTCATCGCGCAGACTCGCAGGCACGCAGCGGTTCTCGCGTTGCTCGGTGTCCCGAAGCTCGTTCTCGCCGTGAACAAGATCGACCTCGTCGAGAACCCCGAAGAGGTCTTCACCTCGATCTCCGCCGAGTTCAACGAACTCACCAGCTCACTTGGCTGGGCAAGCGAAGACGTCGTCGAGATCCCGGTGTCGGCACTGCACGGTGACAACGTCGCCATCCGCTCCGACAAGACCCCGTACTACACCGGCCCCACACTGATCGAGCACCTCGAGTCGATCCCGGTCGACGCCGAGCCACATCGCGTCGGTCTGCGTTTCCCGGTGCAGTACGTGATCCGCCCCCGCACCGCAGAGTTCCTCGACTACCGCGGCTACGCCGGTCAGGTCGCTGCAGGTTCCGTCGTGCCCGGCGACGAAGTGGTGATCCTGCCCTCGGGTACGCGCACCACCGTCACACGTATCGACACGGCCGACGGCGAACTGGACGTCGCCCACGCGGGACGCAGCGTCACGCTGATCCTGGCCGACGACGTCGACGTCTCTCGCGGCGACACCATCGCATCGCCGTCCGACGCACCCGAGCCGATCGGCGAATTCGACGCCACTGTCTGCTGGCTGGCCGAGAAGTCGCTGCGCCCCGGTGCACGATTGCTGCTCAAGCACGGCACGCGAACGACGCAGGCCATCGTGGGCAGCTTGGTGGAACGCTTCAACGAGCAGGACCTCACCACGGATCAGGGTCCGGACACTCTCGAGCTCAACGAGATCGGCAAGATCTCGATCCGGGTGGCCGAGCCGATCGTGGCTGACGACTACGCCGTCAACCGCCACACCGGCAGCTTCCTGCTGATCGATCCCGCTGGTGGAAACACTCTCGCAGCCGGCCTGGTGGGCGACGTCATTTCCGCTGTCGAATTGGGCGAGCGCGTCTAAGTCGATGGTTCCGCTCATCGCTGTTGCGCACGGCAGCCGTGACCCCCGTTCTGCTCGGGTGATCGCGGCTGCTGTGGCAGCTCTTCGTGAAGTCCGGCCAGACCTCGATGTCCGGCTGGCGTTTCTCGACCTCAATGCACCGTCCATCGATCAGGTCCTGGACGGAGTTGCACACGACGGCCACACTCACGCCGTTGTTGTTCCGATGCTGCTGGGCAATGCCTTCCACGCCCGGGTAGATCTGCCCGGACTCTTGGCCACTGCCGCGACACGCCACCCCCAGTTGACCGTGTTCCAAGCAGACGTACTGGGTCGCGATGCTCGGCTGATCGAGGCAGTACGCGAGCGAATTCTCGAAGCGGGTGCCCGGCCGGACGATCCGTCGGTCGGTGTCGCTCTTGCGGCAGTCGGCTCGTCCGATGCGCGCGCCAATGCCGCGACCGCAGAATTGGCGTCCACTCTCCTCGGCGGAACCAACTGGTCGGGCGTTCGAATCTGTTTCGCGACATCCGCGGAACCGACAGTTGCCCAGGCGATCTCCGCACTCGAGCAGGACGGCGCCGAACGTGTTGTCGTCGCACCGTGGTTCTTGGCTCCCGGCCTACTGACCGATCGACTCAGCGCTGCCGCAGCAACTGCATGTCCGCGCGCGCGTTTCGCCGACACGATCGGTGGGCACTCTCTACTGATCGAAACGATGATCGACCGTTACCGACAAGTCGCTGATGCACTACCCGACCGTCTGGTCCGCTCCGCCTGATCCGGTTTCACAGGCCGTTATCAGATTGTTACCGTAGTGTTGGATCTGTCCAGCTCGCGAAGGTACCTCCTTCGCCTGCGAAACAGATCTTTGGGTGCAATCCCCTCAGAGCGCCGCGAGAGGGAACACCATCACTCACAATCTTCGCCTCGGCACAGCCGGCATCGCATGGGTCCTGTCGGTGCTCTACCTGCTTGTCGAAATCTTCACAGCCGGAGCATGGAAGACGCCGTACAGCTTCGCGCGCGACTCCATCAGTTCGCTGGGCGTGACGACATGCAGCGTGGATTCGTGTTCGCCGATGCACGACGTGATGAACGCGGCCTTCATGATCCTCGGTGCGCTCACCATCCTCGGTGCAGCCTTGCTGCACAAGTACATTCCGGACGGTCGTGCGAAGAAGTGGATTCTCGGTCTTGCCGTCGTCGTTGCATTGAGCACCGCGGCCACCGGCCTCTTCCCGGCGAACGACGGGACCTTCGTTCATTGGACCGCCGTACTTCCCGGCTTCGTCGCACGTCATGCCGTTCTCGTCCTCATGGCAATTCAATTCTGGAAGCACAGCAAATGGATCGCAGTGTGGTCGGGGCTGTGCGCGGCTACCGGAATCGTCGGTGCCGTACTGCTTCTCGGACGAACCCTCACTTTCGGCCTTGGTGAACGCCTGACGCTGTACCCGCTGCCTATGTGGATGGCCGTCACCGGCGTCGCAGCCCTGCTTGCGTTGATGCGCCGAACCGTGTTGAAGAACGTGGAACTGACACTGTCCGGTAACGGATTCATCACCGCTCTGTTGTCGTTGCGCCCGCGTCGATCTCGCGCGGCTGTGCCTACCGACGTTCTCGCACCGCGGAAGCTGACGAGTTTGTAGCGAACCCGGGGTGACCAGGGACACACTGGTAGGGAGGCGACGCGAGGAGACTTCCATGACCAGTGCATCTGTTCGACACGGAATCGTGGCCGGTATCGACGGCTCGGCAAGCGCGGTCAACGCCGCGAGGTGGGCAGCTTCGGCTGCAAAGAGATTCGACGAACCACTTCGCCTGACCCACGTGCTGCCAGGACAACCCGAGTCCGGTGGCGGTACCAACGTCACCGACGAAGAGATGTTCGACCACCACCTTCGCGTCGAGGGTGCAAAATTGCTCGACGAGGCCGAGGACGCCATCCGCGATGATCACACCGACGTCACCGTCGAACGTGGCCTCGTGACCGGTACTCCCGCAACCACACTCGTCGAACTCTCGAAGTCGGCTCGCATCGTTGCACTGGGTCAGGCCGGCACCAGCGAAATGCAGTCCGTGTTTCTCGGATCCGACACCATTCGGGTGGTCAACCGCGCGCACTGTCCCGTGGCCGTATTCCGCGGTACGGGTGATCACGCGATGGCCGACACCAGGCCCATCGTCGTCGGCGTCGACGGGAGCAAGCTCAGCGAACTCGCCGTCGCGCATGCCTTCGAATTTGCCGCGTTCCTCGGCGCACCTTTGGTTGCGGTCCACACGTGGAACGAGCACGCCTCGCTGGGCGGGTATTCCGAAGCCAGGCGCTTCGTCGACTGGGGACCGTACGAACAGCATGAGCATGCACTGCTGTCCGAGTGCCTCGCCGGCTGGACGGAGAAGTACCCCGATGTCGAAGTCACCCGCAGTGTCCAGCGCAGCGGACCGATGAAGGCACTGCTCGAGCACTCGGCGGAAGCGCAACTTGTAGTCGTCGGTAGCCACGGCCGCAGCCCGTTCATGGCGTCGATAGTCGGATCGACCAGTCAGAGCCTCATCCACCACGCCCAATGCCCGGTCCTCGTCTGCCGAGAGGGCTGAACTCGTCTCGCTGTTGCCCGGCCCCCAACTCTGAGCGAACGGCACTTTCGGCGCCATCAGGAGGCCGAAAGTGCCGTTCGATCAAACAGGAGTGGGGGTACAACAGGTCGAACAGGGCGAGCGGGTCATACCTGGCCGACCACGCTCACCGTGACCGGCTCCTGCACCGGCGTCGACACCGGGGTCTCCGGCAGATCCGGCACCCGGGTAGCACGCGCGTACACCGTCTCCCCCGCCTCGAGGTGCAGCGCTGCACTGTCACCGCGCGTGACCTGAGCCGAGAAGAGCTCGCCGGTTGCCTCGTTGCGCAGGTCCACTCGAACCTCGAAGCCGAGGTACACGACGCGCTCGACGGTTGCGCGTGTGACGCCGAGCGACTCGGCCGTTCCGGATTCCTGCGCGAGAGCCATGCTCGGATCGCGGCCGAGACGGATGTCATGCGGACGGACCAACTGCCCGTTGAGCTTCGCGACGGATCCGAGGAAGGACATCACGAAGTCGTTGGACGGGCGGTCGTACAGGTCGGCAGGTTCACCGATCTGCTCGATCCGCCCCTTGTTCAGCACCGCGATGCGGTCGGCGACGTCGAGAGCCTCTTCCTGGTCGTGGGTGACCAGGACGGTGGTGACGTGCACCTCGTCGTGCAGGCGACGCAACCACGTGCGCAGGTCGGCACGCACCTTCGCGTCGAGCGCGCCGAAGGGCTCGTCGAGCAGGAGCACCTGTGGATCCACAGCCAGAGCGCGCGCCAACGCCATGCGCTGACGCTGACCGCCGGAGAGCTGCGCGGGGTACCGATGCTGAAAGCCGTCGAGACCGACGATCCCCAGTAGTTCGTTGACCTTCTTCTCGATCTCCGGCTTCGGGCGCTTGCGGATCTTGAGCCCGAACGCCACGTTGTCGCGCACGGTCATGTGCTTGAACGCCGCGTAGTGCTGGAACACGAAACCGATGTCACGCTTCTGCGGCGACACGCCGGTGACGTCCTTGCCTGCGATGGTGATGGTTCCCGAATCGAGTTCTTCAAGCCCTGCGATCGAACGCAGCAACGTCGACTTTCCCGAGCCACTGGGCCCGAGCAATGCCGTCAACGAACCCGAGGGAATGTTGACCGTCACGTCGTCGAGCGCCGCGAAATCACCGTAGTTCTTGCGGGCCCCGGTCACTGTGATCATGTGGTGCTCCTCTTACGGTCCAGCAGCGTCATCAGCAACAGGACAATGATGGCGATGCCCATCAGCAGCGTTGCCGCCGAATACGCACCAAAGGTGTTGTGGTCGTCGATGTATCGCGAGTGCACCAGCAACGTCAGTGTCTGGGATACCCCCGGGAAGCCGGAAGAGACCATGATGACTGCGCCGAATTCACCGAGCGAACGCGCCACCGTCAACACGATTCCGTATGTCAAGCCCCAACGGATCGCGGGCAAGGTGATCCGCCAGAACGTCTGCCAACCAGAGGCACCGAGCGTCGCGGCTGCTTGTTCTTGCTCGTCGCCGATCTCGTGAAGTACGGGTTCGACTTCCCGGACGACGAAGGGCAGCGTCACGAAAATCGTCGCGATCACCATGCCTGGCAACCCGAAGATGACTTTGAACCCCAACGATTCGATGCCGCCGAACCAACCGTTGGCACCCCACAGGAGAATCAACGACACACCGACGACGACGGGCGAGACCGCGAAGGGCAGGTCGACCACCGACTGCAGAACTCCGCGGCCCGGGAACCGACCACGCACGAGTGCCAGAGCCGTGACGACACCGAACACCACGTTGATCGGAACCACGATCGCCACGATGATCAGCGAAAGATTCAGCGCGGAAATCGCTGCCGGTGTCGTGATCGATTCGAGAAACGGGCCGATTCCGTTCTCGAACGTTCGCGTCAGGATCACACCGATCGGCACGACCAGCAACACGAACAGGTAGACGAGAGCGATGGTCCGCAGACCGATCTTCGATCCTCTGGACACGTTCATCGGGAACTCTCCTCACGTCGCTGTCCCCGCGAGGCGAAGATTCGCAGGACGAACAGCGTCACGAATGCGATGGCCAGCAACGCTACCGAGACGGCAGCGGCGTTGGTCGGACGATCGATCTCGATCTGCTGCTGAATGTACTGCGACGTCATCTGTGTCACGCGTGGGATGTTGCCGCCGATCAGAACGACCGAGCCGTATTCACCGATCGCTCTGGCGAACGCGAGGCCCGCACCGGAGATGACGGCAGGCGCCAACGTCGGGAGAACAACCGAGCGAAAGATCGTCCAGTTGGAAGCTCCCAACGACGCAGCGGCTTCCTCGACTTCGCGGTCGACCTCCATCAGCACCGGCTGCACGGAACGGACGACGAACGGCAAGGTCACGAAGGCCAATGCCACGATCAGTCCGGGCTGAGTTGCATTGAGATGGATGTCGATCGGTGACTGCGGGCCGTAGAGGGACAGCAGCACGATCGATGCCACGATGGTCGGTAGCGCGAACGGCAGATCGATCATCGAGTTGACGATGCGCTTGCCCGGGAAGTCGTCCCGGACCAGCACCCACGCGATGATCGTGCCCATCACGACGTTGATCAATGCCACGATCACCGAGACCAACAACGTCACGCGCAACGACGCCAAGGCGACGGGTGCGGTGACGGCGTCCCAGAATCCGGAGATCCCCTCGTCGAACGCGGTGGCGGTCAACGCGGCGAGCGGAAGCAGAACGATGACGGAGAGCCACAGGGTGGCCACTCCGATTCCGAGCGGCCCCACACTCCCCGTGACCCGCGCGAGTTTTCGCCGACGAGCCACGGGGGTGGGGTCAATAGTGTCAGTCACGTCAGTCTTACTTGGTCGCGTTGTCGTAGATCACTGCGATCGAACCGGTGTCCTTGGTGAACAGAGCACTGTCCACGGCCTTCCAGCCGCCGAGGTCTGCAATGGTCCACAGCTTGGTCGGCTCGGGGAACTTGTCGGTGAACTTGGCAGCGACGGCGGGATCCACGGGACGGAATCCTGCTTCGGCCCAGAGCGTCTGACCCTCGGTCGTGTACAGGTAGTCCTTGAACGCGGTCGCCTTGTCGAGGACCTTGCTGTTCGAGATCACGGCAACGGGGTTCTCGATCTTGAAGGTCGTGGGCGGGGTGACGTGCTCGACCGGGTCGCCGTTGCCTTCGATGAACAGTGCCTCGTTCTCGTAACTGATCAGAACGTCACCGCTACCCTGCAGGAAGGCTTCCGAAGCCTCGCGTCCCGACTTGGGCTGGATCTTGACGTGGTCGTTGACCAAGGCGGTGACGTAGTCGAGACCCGCCTGCGGGTTCTTGCCACCGTCGCTCTTCGCGGCGTACGGCGCCAAGAGGTTCCACTTGGCCGAGCCGGAGCTGAACGGGTTCGGCGTGACGACCTCGAGGCCGGGCTGAAGCAGGTCGTCCCAGTCTTTGATGCCCTTCGGGTTGCCCGGACGCGTCACGATGGTGACTACCGATCCGAACGGAATTCCGTTGTAGGCGTCCTGGTTCCAGTTCTGATCTACCAGACCGGCATCGACCAGACGGGTGATGTCGGGCTCGACGGAGAAGTTGACGAAGTCTGCCTCGGCACCGTCCTTCACCTTGCGCGACTGGTCGCCCGAGGCGCCGTAGGAAGGATTGAAGTTGACGTTCTTGCCCTCGTCGGTCGCCTGGAAGGCTGCGGTGAGCTTGTCGAAGCCAGGCTTCGGCACGGCGTAGGCGAACAGGTTGATCGTGCCGGCGCTACCGTCGCTGGCGGCGCTGTCACCACCCACGGTGTCGCTCGAGCCACCACTGCACGCTGTGAGTACCACGGCCCCCATGGTCGCGATAGCAGTGAGAAGTGTGCGGGAACGGCGTTTCATTGCAGATACCTTCCTGAAAGGACTGACAAACGAGGGTTGGTCAAACGACAAGTCCGAGACCTCTGGGGCTGATTCCATCGGGATGTTCAGACATGGAGAGCCGACGGGCGATGAGCCCTGAATCGGGGGCGCGAGTTACGCGCAGAGAAGTTCGAGTGGGGTGCGCAGCACCACCGGAGAGGTCGAACTCAGGAAATCAACAACAGGCGACGTCAGCGACGTCGAGCATGCCGACAGCAATCAACGCCAACTGGTGGCGGATTACGGGAGCTGTTGCTTCGGACACGCGGTGGACTTTAGCAGAGCACCGGCGCCCGCTCTAATCGGGAGAACTAACGGGTGAAAAGCCACGCGACGATCACGAGGAGAATCAGGGCTATCAGGGCGAGAGTGACCCGTGAGCGGGGCATCAGCTTTCCTCTACTTCTCGAGAATTCCTACGCAACCAGCCGAAGAGCGGCAGAGCGAGAACGGCGGCCAACACGCGATCCAGACCGATGGCCACCAGGCGGCACAGCGGAACGACGGCGATCAGGACCAACGCGACCTGCGGGATGAACGGGAGCCCCGCCATCCACAGCTCGAAGCTGTCCCACCAATCCGCAATCCGATCCACGCCAACACCCTATCCTTCGGACGATACGGTCCCGACAGCGTGTGGATTGGACGTGTGCCGATTCTGGCCGGATGATGGCCGAATGAGTGCTGACGACGAAGTGGTGCAGACGATTCCTCCCGCCTCCACGGGTCACCATCGAAGCAACTTTCCCCCGATCGACGACTATGCGTTTCTTTCCGATTGCGAAACCTCGTGCCTGATTGCCCGTAACGGATCTGTCGAGTGGATGTGCGTTCCCCGCCCGGACTCCCCCAGCGTGTTCGGTGCCATCCTCGACCGCAGCGCAGGCCATTTCCGTATCGGCCCCTACGGCCAGAACGTGCCGGCCGCTCGGCGCTATCTGCCGGGTGGACTCATTCTCGAGACCACCTGGCAGACCGAGACCGGCTGGCTCGTCGTCCGCGACGCCCTGGTTCTCGGTCCCTGGCACAACGTCGACAAGCGATCGAACACGCACAAGCGCACACCGACCGACTGGGATGCCGAACACACCCTTCTCCGTACGGTCAAATGCGTCAGCGGCACCGTCGAACTCGAGATGAGCTGTGAGCCCGCGTTCGACTATCACCGTGGCACGGCGAATTGGGAGTACACCGGAAAGGTCTACGAGGAAGCAACGGCAACGTGTCGCTCCGCCAAGCCCGGAGACCATCCCACTCTGCGCTTGACCACCGACCTACGACTGGGTCTGGAAGGTCGTGAAGCACGAGCGCGGACGCGACTGGTCGAAGGCGACAACGTGTACGTCGCGCTCTCGTGGTCGGATCTTCCCGCGCCGCAGACGTTCGACGAGGCCGCCGACAAGATGTGGCAGACGTCCAAGTCCTGGCGTGAGTGGGTGACGATCGGCAAGTTCCCCGATCACCCGTGGCGCGGATACCTACAGCGCAGTGCGCTCACACTCAAGGGGCTCACCTACGCACCGACCGGAGCCCTACTCGCGGCTTCGACGACCTCGCTACCGGAAACACCAGGCGGAGAACGCAACTGGGACTATCGCTACGCGTGGGTTCGCGATTCCACCTTCGCGCTGTGGGGCCTCTACACGCTCGGGTTGGACCGTGAGGCCAACGACTTCTTCAACTTCATCTACGACGTGTCGAGTTCAGACAACGGTCAGCCGCATCCCTTGCAGGTGATGTACGGCATCGGCGGCGAGCGCACGCTCGAGGAATCCGAACTCAACCATCTGTCCGGCTACGACGGCGCCCGTCCGGTGCGTATCGGCAACGGGGCGTTCGATCAACAGCAGCACGACATCTGGGGCACCATGCTCGACTCGGTGTACCTCCACATCCGTACCCGCGAGCGTGTCCCCGAAGCGCTGTGGCCGCTGCTCAAGAAGCAGGTCGAAGAAGCGATCAAGCACTGGCGCCAACCCGACCGTGGGATCTGGGAGGTGCGCGGTGAACCACAGCACTTCACGTCGTCGAAGATCATGTGCTGGGTCGCTCTCGATCGCGGCGCCAAGCTGGCAGAGATGCAGGGCGAGAAGAGCTTTGCACAGCAATGGACGGCCATCGCGGACGAGATCAAGGCCGACATCCTCGCGCACGGTGTCGACTCGCGCGGAGTTCTGACACAGCGGTACGGCCACGATTCACTCGACGCGTCGCTCTTGTTGGCACCGCTGCTGCGCTTCCTGCCGGCCGACGATCCGCGCATCCGGGCGACGGTGCTGGCGATCGCCGACGAGCTCACCGAAGAGGGGCTGGTCCTGCGCTATCGCGTCGACACCACCGACGACGGATTGAGCGGAGAAGAGGGCACGTTCACCATCTGCTCCTTCTGGCTCGTCTCCGCCCTCGTCGAGATCGGCGAACTGGATCGGGCAAAGCATCTCTGCGAGCGTCTGCTCGGGTTCGCGAGCCCGCTCAAGCTGTACGCGGAGGAGATCGACGCGCACACCGGTCGCCATCTGGGTAACTTCCCGCAGGCGTTCACACACCTGGCGCTGATCAACGCCGTGGTCCACGTGATCCGCGCCGAGGAAGCTGCCGAAGCCGGAGCTTTCCAGCCCGCGCACAACGCGACCTAGACCCCTGCTGTGCGCCTTTATTAACCGCCCGCGGTTAATAAAGGCGCACAGCAGGTCTAGCCGGCCACCGCTTCGAGCTGCGGCGTGATCGATTCGAGCGAGTACTTCAGCGACAGCGACGACGGAGTGTTCAACCCGGCGACAGTCGGATAGTCGACGATGGCCAATCCGCCACCCTTGACTGCAGGCAGGTCGGCAAACCCCGGCAGCTTCATCATGTCGTCGAGCGACCCGCCGTTGGGCAGCAGCACCACGACGTCGGCGCTGAGAGCGTCGACCCGTTCCGGGCTGAGTATCAGCCGGCCACCGGTCACACCGGCCTCGTCGACCAGCTTGGGCGGCAACGACATTCCCAGACGCGTGAACAGTCCCGAAGCACCGTCCTTGGGATCAGCGACGATCACCAACTGCGACGTCGGGAAGACGTACTGCGACAAAAGAGCGGTCTTACCCTTCAGCCCCGGCAACCGCTGTGCGAGCGCATCGATCTGCCCGTTTGTCGCCTCGACGATCTCGTCGGCTCGCGACTCCTTGTCGAGAACCCGGCCGAGAATCTCCACCTGGTCCTGCCACGGATCGACCTGGACGTCGGACAGACCGGCAATGGTCGGAGCGATCTTGCTCAACTGGTCGAAATCGTCCTGATCGGCGACGGAGAACCCGCCGAGAATCAGATCGGGATCCAAGGCTGCAATTTCTTCAGCTTTGAGCGGGACACCGAACTGCTGGATCGCCGAGCGATCGAGTTCCTTCGCCGACGCGTCCACGCCACTCTCCCACGGGAACAGACCACGCTCGTCGCCCATCGGGCCGGCAGCCAGGTACCCCACCGGCTGGATTCCGAGTTCGAGCAGAGCGTCGAGCCACTGGGTGTCGGCCGCGACGATGCGCGTCGGCGTCCCGGTGATCGTGGTGGCGCCGAACTTGTGGTCGATCGTGGTGACCCGACCGTCCGCGATCTCGTCGGCGTCCGAGGACGAACATCCGCTGATACCTACGACCAGCGCTCCCAAGAGAGCCACCGCCGAAAACTTCATCGCACGCACGAAAATACTCCTCCACTAGTTAGCAGAGGCTTACCTTCTCATATGGGACCCGGCTGTGTCCGACCTTGCTTTCAGGCGAAACGAGAGAGCAGACGCTCCGCATCGGCGCCGATGCGTCGAACCACGTCGCCGGCCGGATGGGTTCCGTGTACGAGTCCGACAGCTTCTCCGGCGTAGACGACTCCGCTGTGGGGATCCGACGGGTCGTACGCCTTTGCCAGCATTTCCTCATCGGCGTCGACTCCGTGCCAGGCGGCAGTGAACTCGTTGGCCACCGCGCGGCCACCCCACCGCTGCGGCCACGGTTGACTGCGCGCTCGGTCGAACACCGAGGTGTAAATCGTGTCGGCACTTCCGGCTTCGACGACGCGGTCGCGGGCATAGTCCGGCCCGACCGTCTCCGGGCTGGCGAGCAGCGCCGTTCCGATCATCACGCCTTCCCCGCCGGCTGCCAGGACTGCGGCCAAACCGCGGCCGGTCCCGATTCCGCCGGCCGCCAGTACTGGAAGTGATGTCGTTTCGAGGATCTCCTGCAGCAGCGGCAAGGTTCCGATTCGGCCCGTGTGACCGCCTGCCTCACCGCCTTGCGCGATCACGCCGTCGACACCCGCGGCCTCGACAATGCGAAGGTCTTCGAGCGTATTGATCTGTGACACAACGGGAATGCCCGCATCGTGGATTCGTCCGACATACGAGGCGGGATCACCGAACGACAAGGTGATCATGGTCGGCTCGACGGCAATCGCGGCGTCGAGCATCAACTCGTTCTCGGGCAGCGACCACGTCATCAGGCCGACGCCGAACTTTCCGCCGATCGAGCGGGCCACTTCGGCTTCGGCCTCGATCCACTCCGGTGTGTTGTACCGAGCCGCGCCGAGCAGCCCCAACCCGCCGGCCGCCGATACAGCTCCGGCGAGCGCGCCGCCCGCGCGACCACCCATGGGCGCCCCGAGAACCGGGATTTCGATTCCGAACTCTCGGGACAACCAGGTGGTGACCATGCGCTCCTACTTCTTGGGCTTCTCGCCGACCGATTCCGACGTCAAGGCCGCCACGAATGCTTCCTGCGGCACCTCGACGCGACCGATGGTCTTCATGCGCTTCTTGCCTTCCTTCTGCTTCTCGAGCAGCTTGCGCTTACGGCTGATGTCGCCGCCGTAGCACTTGGCGAGAACGTCCTTGCGGATTGCGCGAATGTTCTCGCGCGAGATGATCTTCGCGCCGATCGCGGCCTGGATCGGAACCTCGAACTGCTGGCGAGGAATCAGCTCACGAAGCTTCGACGTCATGCGTCCGCCGTAAGCGCCGGCGTTGGAACGGTGCACGATCGAGGAGAACGCGTCGACGGCCTCGCCCTGCAGCAGGATGTCGACCTTCACCAGATCGGCCTGCTGCTCACCGGCCTCCTCGTAATCGAGGCTGGCATAACCCTTGGTGCGGGACTTGAGGGCGTCGAAGAAGTCGAACATGATCTCGCCCATGGGCAGTTCGTAGCGCAGTTCGACGCGAGTCTCGGAGAGGTAGTCCATGCCGCCGAGCTCACCGCGACGGGACTGGCACAGCTCCATGATGGCGCCGACGTACTCACTCGGGGCGATGACGGTGCATTTGGCGACGGGCTCGTAGACCTCGCGAACCTTGCCTTCCGGCCAGTACGACGGGTTGGTGACGATGACCTCGGCCCCGTCCTCCATCACGACGCGGTAGACGACGTTGGGCGCGGTGGAAATCAGTTCGAGGCCGAACTCACGCTCGAGGCGGTCGCGGGTGATCTCCATGTGGAGCAGGCCGAGGAAGCCGCAGCGGAAGCCGAATCCGAGGGCAACCGACGTCTCGGGTTCATACGCCAGGGCCGCGTCGTTGAGACGGAGCTTGTCGAGGGCATCGCGCAGCACGGGGTAGTCCGAGCCGTCCATCGGGTAGAGGCCCGAGTAGACCATCGGCTTGGGATCGCGGTAGCCGACCAGCGGTTCGGTCGCGCCGTTGCGGGTGGTGGTGACGGTGTCACCGACGCGCGACTGACGGACATCCTTCACACCCGTGATGAGGTAGCCCACCTCGCCGACGCCCAGACCGATACTGGCCTTCGGCTCGGGCGAGATGATGCCGACCTCGAGCAGTTCGTGTGTGGTGCCCGTGGACATCATCGTGATCTTCTCGCGGGGACGGATCCGACCGTCGACCACACGCACGTAGGTGACCACGCCGCGGTAGGCGTCGTAGACGGAGTCGAAGATCATCGCGCGGGCGGGACCGTCAGCATCGCCGACAGGCGCAGGTACCTGCTTGATCACCTCGTCGAGCAGTTCCTTGACGCCCATGCCGGTCTTACCGGAGACGCGCAGGACATCACCGGGCTCGCAGCCCGTGATGTGCGCGATCTCTTCGGCATAGCGGTCGGGATCCGCGGCCGGGAGATCGATCTTGTTGAGGACGGGAATGATCTTGAGATCCTTCTCCATCGCCAGGTAGAGGTTCGCCAGCGTCTGAGCTTCGATGCCCTGAGCAGCGTCGACCAGCAGAATTGCGCCCTCGCATGCTTCGAGCGCACGGGAGACCTCGTACGTGAAGTCGACGTGGCCGGGAGTATCGATGAGGTGGAGGACGAACTCTTCGCCGTCGACGGTCCAGGGCAGACGAACGTTCTGAGCCTTGATGGTGATGCCGCGTTCACGCTCGATGTCCATGCGGTCCAGGTACTGCGCACGCATCGCCCGCTCTTCGACCACACCGGTGAGCTGAAGCATGCGATCTGCCAGCGTCGACTTACCGTGGTCGATGTGCGCGATGATGCAGAAGTTCCGGATCTGCGCAGGATCCGTGAACGTCTTGTCGGCGAAGCTGCTGATGGGAGACCCCTTAGTCGGACCGGCACCGGCCCGGATCCGGGCCACTGTCAACCCTCAGGATATCCAAGTCTCGGCGCCGCCGTACCAGGGGTTCCCACGGGCGGGTGATTATGCTCGAACGCTATGGCAAGCATGTGGAAGCAGATCGGCAGAACCCTCGGCGCCCTCGCGGTGGAGAAGGGGCCCGCGTTGCTGCGCCAGTTGCAGTCGTCCACGTCCCAGTCGTCTGCCTCGAAGCCGGGTCCGTCCGGCCGCCCGATCGCCGCGCGAACGTCTCCGACCGCACATCGCGCCCGCAAGGTCGAGTACTCCCCCGACCTCGACGGCAAGGCCGATCCGGGCGAAATCGTCTGGACCTGGGTTGCCTACGAGGAGGATCCGACCCAGGGCAAAGACCGCCCGGTGCTGGTTGTCGGCCGCGACGGCGACACGCTGCTCGGCCTGATGTTGTCTTCGCAGAGTAAACGCCAGGGTGAGCGCGATTGGCTCGCAATCGGTTCGGGTCCATGGGACGGAGAGGGAAGGCCCAGCTGGGTCCGGCTCGACCGGGTGCTCGACGTTCCCGAGAGCGGGATCCGGCGCGAGGGCGCCGTCATGGATCACAAGAAGTTCGACGCGGTCGCGGCAAAACTTCGGGCCGACTTCAGCTGGAGCTGAAGCCGACCCGGACGATGGAAACAGTGTCGATCAGCTGTCCATACGGTTGAACCGTCCGAAGAGTGCTCGATAGATGAGTGCACCGAGCGCACCGCCGATGAGCGGGAACACGATGAACAACCACACCTGACCGAGTGCACCGTCCTGGAACGGCGCGACAGCGAGGCTTCGAGCGGGGTTGACGGAGGTGTTGTCGATCGGGATCGAGATCAGGTGAATGACGGCCAGGGTGAAGCCGATGGACACCCCGGCGAGCGGCACGTCGGAGATCTGGTCGGTCGACGCGAGAACGACGAATACCAGCAGTGCTGTCAGCAGGATCTCGATGATCATGGCGGCACCGATGCCGTAGCCGTCGGAAACCACATTTCCGAGAAGATTCTTCTCGGCAGACGGACTGTGTGCGCCCCAACCGTTTGCACCCAAACCGTCAGCAGCACGGTTGTACGCCGGGAGACTGTTGGCCACCGTGTAGATCACGACGCCTGCGACCAAGCCGCCGATCACTTGCGCGACAACGTAAATCGCCGCATTGACGGCTGAGATTCGCCCGATCACGAATTGGCCGAGAGTCACTGCTGGGTTCACGTGGCAACCGGAAATCGGTCCGATCGCATATACGAGGAACAGCAGGGTCAGGCCGAATGCGAAGGCAACTCCGAGATTGCCGACTTTCGCACCTGCAAAGACGGCAGTTCCGACTGCGGAGAACACGAGCACAAATGTTCCCACCGCTTCGGCCGCATACTTCTTCACATCCGAGATCGGTTCGATCTCAGTCAATTCCTGTGCAGTTGGAGACATATTCCCACCTTCTTCTCATCGAACGGTAGTAATGCTCACGCGCCTAGATTTGCCGGACTTTACGCAAGCCTGGTGATCTCCACAACAACTTCGAGATCTGTGGAGCGTCCACCGGAAAAGATTCCCTTCAAAGGCGGCACATCCGAATAGTCCCTTCCTATTCCGACCGAGACATGCTGTTCATTCACAGCTATCGCATTGGTCGGGTCGTATCCCCACCACGCGCCGGTCCACGCTTCGATCCACGCGTGCGATTCCCCGACCACCGTGTCCCCGACTGCCGCATCACGTTTCGGGTGGAGATAGCCGGAAACGTATCGACACGGTATTCCCATCGTTCGAAGCAACACCAAGGTCAGATGCGCATAGTCCTGGCAGACACCTTTCCTGGCCGACCAGGCCTCCACCGCCGACGTATGCACTCCGGTCGTACCCGGAACATATGACATTTCACCGTAAACCCATTGCGACGCAGCCACTACTGCATCTTCAGGTGATTTATCTTTGCGCAATTCCTTGGCAATTGTCGCCAGCTTACGATCACGCGGAACATATCTCGTGAAACTCAGTTGTTCGTTGAATCGATCTTTAATCGCGTTTCCCGACAATTCATCCCAGTCGACGGTTTCCTCGGGCTGAACGAACGGTTCGGTCTCCACCACCGACAGTCCGGTCACTTCGAGTTCCGTATGCGGGGCGTGCAAGTCGAAGGCGGTCACCGCGGTGCCCCAGTAATCGGTGTATCGGTAGGAACGCGTTGCCGGCTGGGTTTCGACGCGCGTGAGTATCACCGTCTGCCTGGTGTCGCCGCGAGGTGTCAATCGCGCTTCGTTGTACGACGACGTCACCGGGGCGTCGTACGCATATCCCGTGGTGTGCACGACCCTCATCCGCCAGCTCACAGCTCTCCCTCCACCGTCGACTCCGCATACGCGGCGCCGGCATCCGTCCACGCGACCCACGGCGCAGCGTGGAAGTACTGCAATGCAATCGCCTCACCCAGTTCGCGACAGGTCTCCTGCCAACCGAGCAACCGTCCCTGCAGATCTTCGAGCAACACGCCCTGCGGCAGAAACTCCAGTTCGCTGCGTGCGCGGCCGAGAAGCCGCGGCGCCTCCGCCCGGATTCCGACGCGGCTGCCCGGCTGCGGGTCGAGTTCCTGCAGACACTTCTCGGCCTGCCTGATCGAGTGGAACACCGAGCGCGGAAAGAGTCTGTCCAACAAGATGAATTCGACCACCCGATTGGCGTCGAGCGCTCCGCGATACGTACGCAGATACGTGTCATGTGCGCCCGCCGAGCGAAGAACACTGACCCACGCCGGCGACGACGGGCGGTCACCGGCGCGCGCCAGAAGCATCCGCACGATCATGTCGACACGTTCGATCGACCTGCCCAGCAGAAGGAACCGGTAACCGTCGTCGCGGCTGAGCGTGGAATCCGCCAGCCCCGCGAACATCGCTGCGCGTTCCTCCACATAGCGGAAGAACTCGTGTGGCCCCAGCCTGCGTGAGGCACGTTCACGCTCGGCCAGTCCGTTGTACGTGGTGTTCAGGCACTCCCACATCTCGCTCGACGTGACCTCACGCGCCCCGCGAGCATTCTCACGGGCACTTGCCAGCGAGTCCACGATCGAACCAACCTGATTGCGGCTGAACGCAACCAGATCGGTGAGCGAGCGTACGTCGAGCTTGCCCTCCGGCGCTTCGATGCCGAGGACACGCAGGAGCAGACGCGACGTGCGGTCCGGGTCGACGGTTGCGTCGTCGAGCAATTGATGGACGGCGACGTCGAGGATCCGAGCGGTGTCGTCGGCGCGCTCGACGTAGCGGCCGATCCAGTAGAGGGACTCTGCGTTGCGAGCAAGCATCGGTCACCACGCTCCGTTCACTGATAGTTCTTGGTAGCTGGGCACTTCCGAGGTGTTCACTGTTGCTGCTGCTGTTGTTGCTGCGAGGTGCTCAGTTCGGGACCCTGCACCGGCTCCGCGGATTCCGGGGGCTCGGACACCAGTTCCTCGCCTGACAACTCTGGGTCTTCGTCAGAGGTGCGACTCGCAAGCACCCACGTGTCCTTGCTTCCGCCGCCCTGGCTGGAGTTGACCACCAGCGAACCTTCCGGAAGTGCCACCCGGGTCAGGCCGCCGGGCAACACCCACACGTCCTCACCGTCGTTGACGGCAAAGGGCCGCAAGTCCACGTGGCGCGGCGAGAGAACATCGTCGATCTTGGTCGGCACCGTGGACAACTGCACGAGTGGCTGCGCAATCCACCCGCGCGGGTCTGCCTTGATCTTGCGGGTGATCGCGGCCAGTTCCTTGGGGCTCGCGTCGGGTCCGAAGACGATTCCGTAGCCGCCGGACCCTTCCACCGGCTTGATGACCAGTTCGGCGACGCGGTCGAGGACTTGCTCGCACTCCTCGTCCAACCAACAGCGGAACGTGTCGACGTTCTGCAAGAGCGGCTTCTCACCGAGGTAGTAGTCGATGATCTGCGGAACGTAGGTATAGACGAGTTTGTCGTCACCGACTCCGTTGCCGACGGCGCTCGAGATCACCACGTTGCCCGCCCGCGCCGCATTCAGTAGGCCTGCGACGCCGAGAATCGAATCCGGACGGAAGTGCATCGGGTCGAGATACTCGTCGTCGATGCGGCGATAGATGACATCGACCTGGCGCTCGCCTTCCGTAGTGCGCATGTACACCATGTTGTCGCGGCAGAACAGGTCGCGACCTTCGACGAGTTCCACACCCATCTGACGAGCGAGCAACGAATGCTCGAAATAGGCGGAATTGGCGATACCCGGTGTGAGAACAACCACTGTCGGGTCCGCTTCGTTGAGTGCAGCACCCGCACGCAGCGCCCTCAGCAGGTGTGTTGCGTAATCACCGACCGCCCGCACCTTGTGGGACATGAACAGATCCGGGAACACCCGAGTCATGGTGCGACGGTTTTCCATCACATAGGAGACACCGGACGGAGATCGCAGATTGTCCTCGAGGACTCGGAACTCTCCCGCCTCGTCTCGGACCAGGTCGATACCCGCGACGTGAATTCGCACACCGTTGGGCGGCACGATGCCGGCTGCTTCACGGTGGAAGTGCTCGCACGAGGTCACCAAGCGGCGCGGCAACACGTGATCGCGCAGGATTCGCTGCTCGCCGTAAATGTCCGCGAGGAACAACTCGAGCGCCTTCACTCGCTGCTTGATGCCCTTTTCCAGCCGCGACCACTCCTGCGCGGCGATGACGCGCGGCACCAGATCCAACGGAAACGGTCGCTCCTGCCCGGACAGCGAGAACGTCACGCCCTGGTCGATGAATGCGCGTCCGAGTGCGTCGGCACGCGCGGCAAGGTCGGCGCTGCTCGTCGGCGCCAGGGCTTTGTACACACCCTTGTACGGACCACGCACCGAGCCGTCGGGCTCGAACATCTCGTCGAAAGCCAACTCGTAGCGACCGATGTCTGAATATCCGTCGAACACTGCGGCAGGACGCGCTCGGGTGGTGGTCGAACCTGTTTTACTCGAACTTTTCGAAGGCGGCGGCGTCATAGGGCAACATGCTGCTACAAGTGGGGCTATTCGGCAGCGCGGCGAGAAATCGGGCGCTCGGTGTACCCTTCTCGACAGACGCAACGTGCGACGGTTTGGGTTCTTGGGCCCTCGGCTGGTAATCTTGCCAGTCGGTGCATCAGTGCGCCCACAGCTTTCTCGACCGTAACCAGCTAAAGACGACAAGGATTTTACGCGTGGCCAACATCAAGTCCCAGGTGAAGCGAATCCGTACCAACGAGGCGGCCCGACTCCGTAACCAGTCGGTGAAGTCCTCGCTGCGTACCGCGATCCGTTCATTCCGCGAGGCTGCGGCAGCCGGTGACAAGGACAAGGCCAACGAGCTCCTCGTCTCCACCAGCCGCAAGCTCGACAAGGCAGCCAGCAAGGGCGTCATTCACGCCAACCAGGCTGCCAACAAGAAGTCTGCACTCTCGCAGGCTGCCAACAAGCTCTGACGTTTCCACTGTGACGGTTCGCCGTCACACTGGTTCGTCTCGATAGCCGCCAGGTCGAAAGACCAGGCGGCTATTTTGCGTATTCAATCGGGTCAGTACGAAGACCCGCCATCCATGTCTTGCAGCGAATATGTGGAGCGGGCTGCAACCATCTGATGATGGCGATCAACGGGCACGGGAAGCGCCCTCGCAGCTGGTTGTTCACGACTGTCTTCTGGACGGTCGTCGCTTTCGGCGTAGTGGCCGCCCTGGGAATCCCTCGTTGGTGGGAATCATTGACGGTTGCAGTCGTCGGAGGTGCCGCAAGCTACGGATGGTGTAAGCGCAGGCAACGTAGCGAATTCCGGATCTTCTTCGGCGTGATGTGTTCACTCGTTGCGATTCTGGCGTTTCTCGCCGTTGGACGAGCGCTACTCACCACCGTGAAGGTGCCGGTGGACAGCATCGGCCAAGAAACCATTGTCTGCGGCAGTGTGGTGAATCCGGTGGCGCACGACTCACCACGGGTGACCGACATCAGAACAGGTGAACCAACGACACGGCCTCAGGCCATTCCGCATACTCAGTTGGAGCAAGCCTGCGTGAAACGCCTCGACTACCGGGCGGGTGAGGCCACGGCCGCCACTGTCGTCGGACTACTTCTGGCCGGACGCGCAGTAGGCCACGTTGTACTCAGTTCTTCCGCAACGCGCACACTTTTCGCACTGCCATCTCCAGGGCGAAGGACGAGTCGACTGCGGCACCCTTCACGTCGGCATTGAGGGCGGCGACGATCTGCATCGCAGCGCCGATCGACGTGGGATCCCAGCCGCCGACCTCCTTGATCGCCTTCTTGACCTTCCACGGCGGCATTCCGAGATCCGACGCCAACCGGAACGGGTCACCGCCCCGTGCAAACGGGCCGACCTTCGCGATGGTGTGGACTGCGTCAGCGAGGGCATCCGCGAGCAGAACATGGGCTGTTCCGATCTGATCTGCCCATCGGAGCGCCTCGAGCGCACCCCGGGTATCGCCGACGATGACTTTGTCGGCCACGTCGAATCCGGAAACCTCGGCCTTGCCCGAGTAATACTTGTGGACTGCATCGACGTCGATCTTGCCGCCCGTATCTGCCGCCAATTGCGAGCAGGCCGACGCTAGTTCGCGGAGGTTGGAGCCGACGCTTTCGATCATCGCGGCGATCGCATCTGGCGCAACCCTGACGTCTGCGGTCCGAAACTCACCCCGGACGAAGTCGACAAGCTGACTCTTGTTCAGTTTTCCGCAGTTGTGAACCGTCGCGCCGAGCTTCTCGAGGGCCGGCGCCAACGCTTTCGCGCGACCGCCGCCCGAGTGCACGACGATCAGAACCACACCTTCTGCCGGCTCGCGTGCAGCCTCCAGGACAAGCGCTACGGCATCTTTGCCTGCTTCTGCGGCCGATTCCAAGACGATCACACGGTCTTCGGCAAAAAGAGAAGGGCTGAGCAACTCGGCCAACTCGGGAGCATTGGTGTCGCCCGCACGCATCTTGGTCACCGGGAGATCCGAAATACCCTGGCCGCGGTCACCGCGGACAGCTCTGATGAGCTGCGATACCGTGCGGTCGATCAGGAACTCGTCGTCCCCGAGAACAAGATGCAGCGGATCGACTCCAGACGGATTACTCACCCGAAGATGGTCCCACGAGGAACCGACACGATGGACACAGACCCGCCGCCCCCGCCGTACACAGCGACGGTGCCGTCGACGTCGGTCCGAACCACCGCCCCGCCCAATGAATCCAGTTCATCGAGAACCTCCGCATTCGGGTGCCCGAAACTGTTGCCGACGCCGACGCTGATCATCGTCAACCTCGGACGCACCGCTTCCAGAAATGCCGACGACGTGGTCCGAGAACCGTGATGGGGCAGCTTCAACACATCGGCCTTCACATCCGTACCCGATCGGAGGATGGCCTCCTCCCCCGCAACTTCGGCGTCGCCCGTCAACAGAATTCGACCCGCGCCCGTGTGCGCCATCACCACCAGCGACTGATCGTTGGCTGCATCTGCGGCACCGACGGAATCGCGGGGAGCTGGAACCAACGGACCGAGAACCTCCACGTTCACCGATCCCAACGTCAACTCCATACCTGCGCGCAACGAGACAACCGGAACGGCCTGCGAGTCGGCGGTATCCTTCACCGCTCGAAAACCTGACTCCGGCAACAACATCGACCCGACTCCGATCGCAGCGACCGAACGCCCACTCAGGACTGCTTCCAATCCACCGATGTGATCGGCATGAAAATGACTGATCATCAGCAACGCGATGTCGTTGACGTCCAACATGTTCAGGCAACGATCCATCGACGTGGGATCAGGACCGACATCGATCACGATCACCCTGCCGTCTCCAGTCGAGAGCACAAGACCGTCCCCCTGACCGACGTCGCACATCACCAGTGCCCACCCCGGAGCAATGCGGCCACCCCCGAACACGTGTTGAAAGATCAGGGCCAGAACAACTCCCAGAACGAGAACGCCGAGCACCCATCTCGAAATCCGATTCCACAGCGTCAGGGCCGTCGCCAGTAGGACTCCCACGACGACGAGAGCACCGATGAGTCCTGACGGCACTACCACCGACGCTCCGGGAAGCGCCGCCACCCGCTCGGACACGCACAGCAGCCACCCCATCGGCGGCCGCACCAATGGCGCGACGAACACCGCGATCGGTGGACAGATCAGCGCACACAAGGCAATCACCGCACCGAACACCGTGATGATTCCGATCACCGGCGCCACCGCCATGTTCGCGGCAATCGTGACCACGCTGAAGGTTCCCGCCATGGCGCCCACCAACGGTGCAGTCACGACAAACGCAGCACCCGAGACAGCTGTCATCTCCGAAAACCAACGGGGCCAGCCTCTTCGGCGAAGCACGTCCACCCACACCGGAGCAATGATCACCAGCGCGCCCGTCGCAGTAGTCGACAACGCAAACCCCCAGTCGACGGCCAGCTCGGGCATCACGACAACCAGAACGATGACGGCGGCAGCAAGAGCAGGCAGTGCCTGTTTGCGACGACCGGTGACCAGACTGAGCAGGCCGATCAGGCCCATCACCGAGGCGCGCAGAACACTCGGCGACGGCCTCGCGACGACAACAAAAGCAACGAGGGCTACCAGCGCCAAAGCGGCGCCGACCCGCGGACTGAGCGCCGCGGCTCTGACCAACAGCAGAACGGCCCCGAGCAGAATGCTGATGTTGGCGCCGGACACCGCGGTGAGATGGGAAAGTCCGGCAACGGTGAAGTTGTCCTTCACCACCGGCGACAGCGCCGACGTGTCTCCGACGACGAGGCCAGGCAGCAGACCCGCCTGATCCGGCGGGAGTGCAGCCGAGCACGCAGCCGCGAAACGAATGCGCACCACACTTGCCCATCGCTGATACCAGGGCACTTCTCCCACCGCGACGGGAGGCCCTTCGGACGTGATCACGGCGAGCGTGGAATCGCTACGCCATGGCTGACTCGCCCGGCCACGAACCGTGAGGCTCTGCCCTGGAACAACTTCGAGCCACGACGAACTGGGCGCCCGGATGGTGACCAAGCCGCCTCCGGAGTACCTGCGGTTCTGGGCAGTCACCGAATTGACGGTTGCCCTGAAGACGACCTGACCTTGACCCACCGCGCCGGAGACCGCGTGCGGATCCTCCGAGGGTTCCACTTCGACACTCACCCAAGCTCCCTCGAGAGAGGCTCGGGTCAGTGGGTGCCTCTCCGCCTCGGACGCCCGCCACCCGCCGACGGCACTACACCCGGCACCGAACAGCAATGCAACCAACATGATTCGTACCCACCCCGCTGATGTCCGGCGCACAACCACGTAAGTGAGGAGTGCCGCTGGAACCGCACACGCCACCGCCAGTACCCACGCGGCGACCGGGCCGAACAGGATCCCCACCGCACTGCTCCCCCACACCGCGACCGCCGACAGAAGCAGTCGAGCGTCGAGGACCGGCGAGGCTTCCGGTTCGTTCACACCGACACCAGCACTCGCAATTTGGCCAACCTTGCCGGGCCGATCCCGTCGACTTCCCCCAATTGTTCTATGTCCGTGAATTTTCCGTTGGAGGTGCGCCAGGAGATGATCGCCGCAGCCGTTACCGGCCCTACCCCGGGAAGCTCGTCCAGTTCGGCCTCGGTGGCGGTATTGAGGTTCACCAGCCCAGCCCCGCCGGATTCCCCCGTAGCTGCGGGGCTGGTCCCTCCTGCAGTGGTACTCGAAGAAACACCACCGGACTGATCGGCCGCACCAACCACGATCTGATCGCCGTCGACAAGTTTCTGAGCCAGATTCAGGCCCACCGTCTCCGCTCCGTCGAGCACGCCACCTGCCGCAGCAAGCGCGTCGGCGATGCGCGAGCCCGAATGAAGATTGACAAGCCCAGGCGTGCGCACGAGCCCGACGACACTGACCACCACAGCCTCGGGCGGCTGCTCTGCCACGACGCCGGTCGGTACAGGACTGGCTGATTCACCATCGCCGGCAGTCACATTCTTCTCCGTGACATTCTGGGGCGAGGGCAACGGTGGGACCGCCTGCATGCTCGGAGAATCCCACCACACGGCGAACAAGCCGATTCCCGTGGCCAGAACTGCAACGATCGCCAACACCCAGGTCGCCGACCGACTCGGGCGCCAACGTGTACCGCGCCAGTGTTCGGGCAATCGGTCGAACCGTGACGAGTCGGGCTGAGCGTCGTAGTCGTCCTCGTCGAAGTCCCGAAGCCACTCGGGGGACCTCTCGAAAGACCCTGAATCCTCGAATTCGTCGACGTCCTCGTGTCGCCGCCGGTAGTTGCCGTCCATCGCCGCGAGGCGATCACGCGCCCGCTCGCGCTCCTCGCTGATCCTCATGACTGGACGCTAACGAGAGACCTCGCCGCCAACGACGAACAATTTGTATCTGTGGAGAACTCGCGGATTGTGGAGAAACGATCAGGCGCTCGTGTCGATCTCCGGCAACGGGCACACCACAACACCGATCGCGCCGACACCGACGTGCGCTCCGATAACCGCACTGAAGTCGGTGACGACGGATTCCGCTACATCGGGAATGCGCTCGGCCAACTGTTCGGCTATCCCGTCCGCACGCTCTCGCGCGCGCATGTGATGCACGGCTATCGCCACACGACCGAGACCGGCGCGTTCGACTGCCGAATCCACCAAGCGCGCAAGAGCTTTGGTGGTGGTACGTGTTTTCTCGCCGAGCACGAGCTTGCCGTCCACCAGATGCAGAATCGGTTTCATCGCCAATGCAGTGCCCAGCAGTGCGGCCGCGGTTCCGATTCGTCCGCCCCTACGCAATTGATCAAGTTTGTCGACGACGATGTAGCAGCGCCCACGGCTCGCTACGTCGACCGCCCGGCCGTACGCCACTTCGAGTGAAGCGCCCTTCTCGGCCAAGCGTGCAGCTTCGAGAGCCGGATAGCCCAAACCCATACCGGCGGACTGTGAATCGACGATCCGGACGGCGCCACCGAATTCCTGGGCTGCGACTCGTCCGGCTTCCCACGTTCCCGAGAGTTGCCGTGAAATGTGCACGGCGAGAACGCCGTCACCGTCGCTCATGTCCAGGGCGCGTGCATACGCTTCGGACAACTCGGCGGGCGACGCTCCGGCCGTTGTCACTCCTGACAGGTCGCTCGGCATTGCGTCGACGCCCTCTCGCAAGTCGCAACCGTCACGGAGCACGTGGAGCGGAACAACCTGAATGCCACATGCGTCGGCCGACTCCTGCGGGATGCAGGCGGAGGAATCCGTGACGACGACGACCGGCATTCTGCTACCCGACTTCGCTCGGCGGTGATACCAGTTCCGGCGAAACCAGTTCCGGCGAAACCGTTTTCTGCGACTCGACCCCGCGAATCGCAGCGATCATCGCGCGGGCTACACCGACGTGACCGTCCCAACCCCAGTGAATGCCGTCAGGATTGCCGTTCTCGGAAAAGACGTTGTCACGCACTGCATCTGCAAGGTCGACTACGGGAACGTCTTTCTCCGTAGCCCACTCGGTGATCGCGGACACCGCGGCAGGCCGGCCGGCGTGCACGCTCGCGTAGGCATCACTGCGGTGCACTGACGGCAAGGTCGCGATCATCGGCAGTTCCGGCCGCATGTACTCCAACGCATTTCGCGAGCTTTCCAGATACTCGACGCTCAGCTTGGGAGGAAGTGCGACCGGGCGGCCCAGAGGTGCAAGCCGCGGCTGCAGCCATTGATAACCCTCGCGCACCACGCGTCGAAGCGCGGGTGGCCGAACGTAGCGAATGGTCTCGCGGAGCGCGGTAGGCAGCGGAGACGGTAGCGAGTCCATACCGCCGACCGCGAACACGACGGCGCCTGCCCGCGGCACCGCCGCCCACACACGAGGATCCTGAGTCAGTGCCCACCACGCATCGCGGCACGTCCAGCCGATACGGGCGACCAGCTCGACGTCCCAGCCGAGTTCGTCGGCCACGATGTTGGGCCAGATCCGTGGGTGGTCTGCCGCGAGGCCGCCTTTGG
Source organism: Rhodococcus sp. FH8 (assembly GCF_019266085.1). NCBI lineage: Bacteria > Bacillati > Actinomycetota > Actinomycetes > Mycobacteriales > Nocardiaceae > Rhodococcus > Rhodococcus sp. FH8. Next base: position 377,805 of record NZ_LPNQ01000061.1, read on the forward strand.
GGCCGAAATACGACAGCGAATCCGCGAGTACGAGGAGGACGGGGCGCTGCCCGTCGGCACTTTCAGAGGACGTCATTTGCGACACTCGCAGAAGCATTCCATACGTCGAGTCGCCACTCGATCGACTTGACGTCCCCGTGTCCGCTGAGTTGCACCCAACTGGTGTTTCCCAATCCGCCGAGGACGGCCCAGCGATCGACGGGTAGGTCGAGCAATGCCGCTGTCAGTGCCGCGATCAAGCCTCCGTGCGCCACCAGAACCACGGGCCGTTCGGCCCAGTCCGGGTGCGTCTCGAGCAATTCGTGAACTACGGGGAGGCTGCGATTCGCGACGTCGATTCGGCTTTCGCCGCCGGGCGGCGCCAACGTGGCATCCGCCCGCCAGGCAGATCGCACACCGGGAGTGCGCTCGTCGACGTCGTGATGAGTCAGGCCTTGCCATTCGCCCAGGTGTGTCTCACGCAGACGCGTGTCGGTGAGTACCGGAAGTCCGGCGGCATCACCGACTGCGACGGCCGTGAAGTACGCCCGACGCAGATCCGAGGACACGATCGTCAACGGCCTGCGATCGGCGATCACCGGACCTGCACTCTTGGCCTGCGTGCGTCCCAACTCCGACAGGTCGGTGTCGAGTTGCCCCTGCATCCGAGAGTCGGCGTTGTATTCGGTCTGTCCGTGACGCAGCAGGATGAGCCGGCGGACAGGGTTCGACGCCGCACTGGGCGCCGGCGAAGTCACAGCGAGGGATCCTGCGCGTCCGGCTCGGAAACCGTGTCGGTCTCGAACACCGTGTTGGCGTCGGCGGGGCCGGGACGGTTCTGTCCGAGGCCTTCGACCTCGACCGTCGGGCAGTCCTTCCACAGACGATCGAGAGCGTAGAAGTTGCGCTCCTCGTCATGCTGGACGTGGACGACGATGTCGGCGTAGTCGAGCAGTGCCCAGCGGCCCTCGCGGGTGCCTTCACGGCGGACCGGCTTGTGTCCCGCTTCGCGGAGACGGTCTTCGATGTTCTCGACAATCGAGTTGACCTGACGCTCGTTCGTCGCAGATGCGATGACGAAGCAGTCCGTGATGACCAGCTGTTCGGACACATCGAGCACCACCACTTCGGTGGCCAGCTTCTCGTCGGCTGCCAAGGCCGCGATGCGTGCCATGTCGATGGCTTCGGTGTTTGCGCTCACTCGATGTTCTCCAGTTTCGTCTTCAGAAAGTACTTGTTGTGCTCGGCTAGCTCGATTCGGCGCCCGGGACGGCTTCCGACTTCCCCGGTGCGGGCTCCGACATCGTTGTAGCTCCGTCGCGGCGCTCCGCGTCGACAGGTCGATACAGGTTCCGCTTCGAGATGTACTGCACCACTCCGTCCGGCACCAGGTACCAGACGGGGCGGTCTTCACTTGCCCGACGCCGACATTCGGTCGACGAAATGGCAAGTGCCGGAATCTCTATCAACGTGACCGCGTCGGCGGGCATGGTGTCGAGGTGACCGGCCAGGTGCTCTGCATTGAGATCGAAACCCGGTCGCGATACCCCGACGAACTTCGCCAATGCGAACAACTCTTCCCAATCTTGCCAGGAAAGGATGCTGGCCAGCGCATCGGCACCGGTGATGAAGAAGAGTTCGGCGTCAGGGTGGTAGGCCCGGAGGTCTCGCAGCGTGTCCACGGTGTACGTCACTTTTTCACGGTCGACGTCGACCCGAGAGACGGAAAACCGCGGGTTGGAGGCGGTGGCGATGACCGTCATGAGGTACCGGTCCTCGGCAGGACTGACGCCCTTCCCCTGCTTCTGCCAGGGCCGCCCGGTGGGGACGAAGATCACTTCGTCGAGTCCGAACCGGTCGGCGACCTCACTGGCCGCAACGAGGTGGCCATGGTGAATGGGGTCGAAGGTGCCACCCATCACTCCTAGGCGTCGAGCACGTTCCACCGATAGTCCCTTCTGCACGAGTGTCGAGCTTACGGGTCAGACCGGCAGCAGACGGGACACGACGTCGGCAAGCTGCTGGGCCGAGCGGCACTCGTGCATGCTGATGACCTCGTTGTAGACCTTCGCCGCGGAGTCACCCGTTCCCCATTGCCCCTTCGGCTCGGGGTTGAGCCAGTGCGCGTGCTTGGCTACTGCCACCATCTGCGACAGCGACTGAAGGTTGGGATCGCGGTAGTTGTTGCGACCGTCGCCGAGTACCAGTAGCGACGTGCGACTGGTGATCGACTGCGCAAACTTCTCCTGGAACACTCCGAAGGCGTGTCCGTAGTCTGAGTGGCCGTCGTAGGTGATCAGTTCGGCCTCACGCACCATCCGTGACATCGCTGATCCGAGGTCTGCGTTCGAGTCGAAGAACCGCGTGACCTCGTCGGTCGTGTCGATGAACGCGAACACCCGCACGCGCGAGAACTGCTCACGCAAAGCGTTCACGAGCAGCAGAGTGAAATGGCTGAACCCCGCCACCGAGCCGGACACGTCGCACATCACCACAAGTTCGGGCCGCGCCCGCTTCGGCTTGCGCTGCACCAGATCGATAGGCACTCCGCCCGTCGACATGGACTTGCGCAACGTACGACGTAGGTCGATCGAACCCGCGCGAGAGCGGCTACGACGCACGGCGAGACGACTGGCCAACAAGCGAGCCAGGGGTGCGACGTTCTTCTTCAGCGTGGTGAGTTCGGCATCGGACGCTCGCAAGAAGTCGACTTCCTCGGCGAGTTTCGGAACGCCGTACGTGGCGACCCGCTCCTTGCCCAAATTCTCGGCTGTGCGTCGACGCGTTTCCTTCTCGACCATCTTGCGGAAGTCCGCGATGCGCTGCGCTGCCGTGCGCTTGGCGACCTCGGACTGATAGTCGGAGTTGTCCTTGCCCTCTGACCCGGAACCCTCCTGGTTGCCGAGCAGGCCCTGCAGGATCTTGTTGAGCAACGTCTCCGGGGCGACGTCACGCAGCGCCTGATAGGCGGAGAACGACGGGCCGTTACTCGACTGGTACTGCCCGAGTTCCTCGACCATCGCGGCGGTCAGGAGTTCGGTCATCTCCATCGCCTCGTCACTGCCGTCTGTCAGCAGTTCGGCAATGAGCTCACGCAATGCCTGCAGGTCGATCGAGCCGTCTGGCTTGCGCGGCAGTGTGACGTCGACGTCGCCGACCGCACGGTCACCGATCGCCTTGGGGAACCACAGGTCGAAGACGGCGTCGAACGTCGCCCGGTGGGTCGGCCTGCGCAGGAGCGAGCATGCCAGCCCTTCACGAAGCGCTTCACGATCGAGCAGGTCGAGAACAGACATGACCTGACCGGCGTCGACTGTCTCGGACGGGCCGACCATGATTCCGCGTCGTCGCAAAGCCTCGACAAAATCGACGAGGTGACCGGGAATCCCGTGCGGCGCTGCCAGGCCGCCAGGTGAGAGCGGCGACGTCGATGCTGCGGGAGCCATGTCAGACCTCAGTTCAGCCGAAGTTCAGCGGCGGCACGCACCTGGTCCGACTGGTGCTTGAGGATCACGCCGAGCGTGGCGCGAACGGCATCGTCGTCGAGAGTGTCCATGCCCAGAGCAAGAAGGGTGCGTCCCCAGTCGATGGTCTCGGATACCGAAGGGACCTTCTTGAGCTGCATTCCGCGAAGAACACGAATGGTGTTGACCAGCTGCTCGGCAATCGCTTCAGGAAGCTCCGGCACACGGCTTGCGAGGATGCGACGCTCGAGGTCGGCGTCCGGGAAGTCGAGATGCAGGAAGAGGCAACGACGCTTCAGAGCCTCCGAGAGTTCGCGAGTGGCATTCGAGGTCAACACCGTGAACGGCTTGCGGGTGGCGGTAATGGTTCCGAGCTCGGGGATCGTGACCGCGAAGTCGCTGAGCACTTCGAGGAGCAGACCTTCGATCTCGACGTCTGCCTTGTCCGTCTCGTCGATCAACAGCACCGTCGGGTCCTCGCGGCGAATGGCCTTGAGCAGTGGACGTGCGAGCAGGAACTCCTCCGAGAAGACATCCGCCTTCGTCGAATCCCAGCTGTGGTCGACCGCGACATCACCCCTCGCTCCGCTCGCCCCGCCCGACTGAATCCGAAGAATCTGCTTCGCGTGGTTCCACTCGTAGAGTGCACGAGCCTCGTCGACGCCCTCGTAGCACTGCAGACGCACCAGTTCTGCGCCCGTGGTCTGGGCGACTGCGCGGGCGAGTTCCGTCTTACCGACACCGGCCGGTCCCTCGATGAGCAGGGGCTTGCCCAGTCGGTCGGCAAGGAACACTGCCGTCGCGGTGGCCTTGTCGGACAGATAGCCGGTTTCGGCCAGCCGTTCGATCACGTCGTCGACGGTCGAGAAGAACGGCGTCGTGTCGGGAAGTGCTCGGTCCACGGTTAACTCCTTGAGAGGTGGGGCAAGTCTGGTGAACTTTTCAGGCGGGTCGGGTATGCCCGTCGCCCCAGACGATCCACTTGGTGGACGTCAGTTCCGGCAGCCCCATGGGGCCACGCGCGTGCAGTTTCTGGGTGGAGATGCCGATTTCGGCGCCGAACCCGAACTGCTCACCGTCGGTGAAGGCAGTCGACGCATTGACCATCACTGCCGCGGCGTCGACTCGAGCGGTGAACTCGCGGGCAGCCGAGAGATCGGACGTCACGATGGCTTCGGTGTGGCCGGTTCCGTACTGGTCGATGTGCTCGACGGCAGCGTCCAAGTCCTTGACGACCTTGAGGGCGACGTCGAGGGTGAGGTATTCCTTCGACCAGTCGTCCTCGGTCGCGGGAACCAGTCCCGGCAGATCACCGTGCACGACGACGTCGTGCATCTGGAGCGCTTGGAGCAGCTTCGGCACGGCAGTCTCGGCGATCGCAGCGTCGACCAGGACGGTTTCGGCTGTATTGCAGACACTGGGCCGACGGGTTTTCGAGTTGAGAAGAATCTTCTCGGCCATCAGTAGATCGGCGGCCGAGTGAACATAGACGTGGCAGTTACCGACACCGGTCTCGATGGTGGGGACAGTGGCATCGCGAACTACGGCGCTGATCAGGCCGGCACCGCCGCGCGGGATGACTACATCGACGAGGCCGCGGGCCTGGATGAGGTGCGTGACCGTCGACCGATCCGCACTCGGCAGAAGTTGAACGGAGTCCTCGGGGAGCCCCTGAGCAACCAACGACGCGCGTAGCGCCTCCACCAACGCTTCGTTGGACTTGACTGCCGAGGACGAACCACGAAGCAGCGCAGCATTTCCCGACTTGAGAGTCAGCCCGAAAGCGTCGACGGTAACATTGGGGCGAGCCTCGTAGACCATGCCGACGACACCGAGCGGAACGCGCTGCTGACGTAGTTCCAAACCGTTCGGCAGAGTGGATCCACGAAGCACTTCACCGATCGGATCGGGTAGTCCGGCAACCTGACGCAAACCCGACGCGATGCCCTCGATCCGGTCAGCGGTCAGACGAAGACGGTCGAGCAGCGATTCCTCGGTGCCGCCCGCCTTCGCGGTGTCGATATCGAGAGCGTTGGCCGCGAGAATCCGATCACTTGCCGCGAGTACCGCGTCGGCTGCGGCGTGGAGCGCAGCATCCTTCTGCGCCGTGGTCAGCAGAGCCAGGACACGCGAAGCCTTACGGGCTCGGCGTGCGGCGTCGTGCACGACGGACTTGGTGTCGGACGCGTTCGAGTCGACGGTTTCTGCGTTGGAAGTCACAGCGGTCATGAATACACATTAACCACCCACCGTGACGGCCTGCTCGGCGGAACGAGGCTGTGACCACCCGGGACCATTCCGGCGGACCGCCTGCGAACATTTAGGCGGACCGCCTGCGAACATTTCGGCGGACCGCCTGCGAACATTTCGGCGGACCGCCGGGGAACAATTCCGGCGCGCGACACTGTTGCACCCACCGACCTTCTTCTTCGAGTCAGGAGCCATCCGTGAGTGTGTTGTTCGAGCCTTTGACCCTGCGCGGCGTCACCATCCCGAACCGCGTCTGGATGGCACCGATGTGCCAGTACTCCGCTGACGTCATCGGCGACCAGGTCGGAGTGCCCAACGAGTGGCATCGCACGCATCTGGTGAGCCGTGCAATCGGCGGCACCGGCCTGATTCTCACCGAGGCGACGGCCGTCAATCCCGAAGGCCGCATATCGGCAGCTGATCTGGGGATCTGGAACGACACGCAGGCGCAAGCCTTCGCCGAGATCAACGCGCAACTCGCGTACTTCGGCGCAGTGCCCGGAATTCAGCTGGCGCACGCCGGACGCAAAGCGTCGACGCAGGTTCCGTGGCGCGGCGGCAAGAGCCTGCCCGCCGACGACCGACTCTCGTGGCAGACGGTGGCCCCGAGCGCGGTTCCGTTCGGTCACCTTGCCGATCCGGTCGAGCTCACCACGGAAGGCATCGAGAAGGTCGTCGCAGACTTTGCAGCGGCGGCTACCCGCGCACTGAAGGCCGAATTCAAGGTCGTGGAAATTCACGCGGCCCACGGATACCTGATCCATCAGTTCCTCTCCCCCGAGAGCAACAAGCGGACCGACCGCTACGGCGGCAGCTTCGAGAACCGCATCCGGTTGCTCCTCGAAATCCTGAGCGCAGTCCGCGAGGTGTGGCCGGCCGAGCTACCGCTCTTCGTCCGGGTCTCGGCGACCGATTGGCTCACGGAAGAACGTGGGCTCGACGTCGACAGCTGGACCGCGGATCAGACCGTAGCCCTCGCCAACATCCTCTCCGACTACGGCGTCGATCTCGTCGACGTGTCCACCGGCGGTAATTCACCGGCAGCCAAGATTCCGGTGGAGCCGGGATACCAGGTTCCGTTCGCCCGTCGCCTGCAGAACGAGAGCCTGCTACCGGCCGCCGCCGTCGGCCTCATCACCGAACCCGAACAAGCCGAGAAGATCGTCGAAGACGGAAGCGCAGTGGCGGTGCTCCTCGGCCGCGAACTGTTGCGAGATCCCTACTGGGCGCGCCGGGCGGCCCGTGAACTGAACGCCGAGGTAGGACCGCATATCCCGTCGCAGTACGCCCGCGCCTTCTAGCCCGAAAATCGGCTCCCGCGCACAACTTTGATAGCGTAAGCGTCTTACTTGCCGGTAGTCCGGAGCCCTGAGGGTTCCGGACACTGCCGCGGGCCAGAGCCGTGCGACGGGGGTCGCAACGAGCCACAGGGCACGCGGACGCTCGATTTCCCGACCGGCTCATCGGCGAGTGGGCAACGAAAAGATGCGTGCATCAGGTACGTGCCCCGCTCGGTTCGATGATTGCGCTGGGGAGCGCATGTCATGACTACACCAGAGAACTCGATCAGCGCTCTCGAAGTGGCCGAATCACCCGATGTCTGCGTCACCGACAATGCGTCCGTCAAGCGCGCTGTCAAGGCAACGATGCTCGGAAATGCCATGGAGTGGTTCGATTTCGGCGTTTACGCATATCTAGCTACCACTATAGGAAAAGTGTTCTTCCCGGACGCGAGCGGCAGCGCTCAACTCCTCTCTACCTTTGCAATTTTTGCGGCAGCCTTCATCGTCCGCCCACTCGGCGGATTGTTCTTCGGTCCACTCGGTGACCGCATCGGACGCAAGAAAGTCCTGGCCACCACCATCATTCTGATGGCGGGCAGCACCTTCGCCATCGGCCTCATCCCGAGCTACGAATCCATCGGTATCGCCGCCCCGATCCTGCTGGTACTCCTACGCCTACTGCAGGGCTTTTCCACCGGCGGCGAATACGGCGGAGCCAGTACGTTCGTCGCCGAATACGCACCGGACAAGCGCCGCGGTTTCTTCGCCAGCTTCCTCGAATTCGGGACTCTGGCAGGATATGTGGCGGCAGCGGGCATCGTGACGATCATCCAGACCGTCGTCAGTGCCGAGGACCTACTCCAGTGGGGCTGGCGCATCCCCTTTCTCATTGCCGGACCTCTGGGTCTCATCGGCCTGTACCTCCGTCTACGTTTGGAGGAAACTCCCGCATTCCAGATGATGGAGCAGGCCGAAGAGCGCTCCCTCGCAGATGAATCCACAGGGAAGAAACTACGCGAAACTCTCGTCGACAACTGGCGTCCGCTTGTTCTGTGCATCGTCCTGGTGGCCACGTACAACATCGCTCACTACGGACTGCTCAGCTACATGCCGACGTATCTGACCAACACGTTGGGTTACGACGAATCCCACGGACTCGTTCTGATGATCATCGTCATGATCGTGATGATGATGGGAATCAGCTACGTCGGAAAGTTCTCGGACCGCGTCGGGCGTAAACCCTTGCTGCTCAGCGGTTTCATCGGATTCTTCGTCCTGTCCCTGCCTGCCTACCTTCTGATCGGCGTCGGCAACTACGTGACGGTCTTCCTGGGACTCGCAATTCTCGGCGGCTTGCTCCTGCTGTTCGTCGGAGTGTTCCCGTCCGTGCTTCCCGCACTCTTTCCGACCGGAATCAGGTACGGCGGCTTGGCAATCGGATACAACCTCGCGGTCTCCATCTTCGGCGGGACCACTCCCCTGGTGCTCACCGCCCTCGAAAGTGCAACGGGCAGCAACTTGGTCGCACCGATGTACATGATGATCGCCGCCGTGATCGGCGGTATCGCAGTCCTGATGATCCCCGAGACCGCACGCAAGCCACTCGACGGCTCTCCGCCCTCCGTCGCCACCGACGAGGAAGCACGTCGGATCATCCGCAAGGTTCGTCGAAAGAGAATGAAGGCCGATAACCTCGAGGTATGAGCACGCCTCGAATCGTCGTCGTCGGCAGTATCAACATGGATCTGACCACGTCAGTGTCCAGATTCCCCGCTCCGGGAGAAACGCTACTCGGCACTGCCTTTGCCACCGCGGCGGGAGGCAAAGGCAGCAACCAGGCCATCGCCGCCGCGAAAGCCGGTGGGGACGTGTCGTTCGTCGGCGCGGTCGGCGACGACGGTTTCGGCACCCAATTGCGCGAGACCCTGCAAGACGCCGGGGTCGACACCGCGTTGCTTCGTAGTGTCGACGGCCCGAGCGGCGTTGCCGCCATCACCGTGAGCGAGGACGCGGAGAACAACATCATCGTCGTCCCGGGCGCCAATTCCTCGGTCACCTCGTTGTCCGAAGTAGACCTCGACGCGATCGCACACGCCGACGTTCTCCTGTGCCAACTCGAAATACCCCTCGACACGGTCACCACAGCGGCCCGGCACGCGCGTGCCAACGGAACAACTGTCATCCTCAATCCTTCACCGGTACAAGACCTTCCGGGCGCCCTGATCGAGTCTGTCGACATCCTGATCGTCAACCAGACCGAGTCGGAGCAGTTGGCCGCGGTCACCGGTCGCGTCCGATACCTCGTCACGACGCTCGGGGCCGGCGGCGCGGATCTCCGGTCGGGCGAGGAGACAATCCACGCCGACTCCCCGGCCGTGACACCCGTGGATACAACTGGCGCAGGCGATGCTTTCACCGGCGCCTTCGCCGTGGAGTGGGTGCAGGGCCAGGACCGCGCCCTGCAGTTCGCTGCCACGGCGGGAAGTCTGGCGACGACGGTCCGCGGCGCGTCGGTGTCGTCACCCACTCGCGCTGCGATCGAAAAAGTCCTGAACCGACAGCTTGACTCTGACACCGTGTGAGGTCGTAAACCTGTAGGTATCGGGTTTGTGAGAGAGAAACGGGGCGAGCAAGGATGTTGAGCATCGGAGACTTCGCGAGAGCAGGTCGTGTGTCGGTGCGCATGCTCCGCCACTACGACGCCATCGGTCTGCTCAGACCCGCGAGGGTCGACGCATCCACCGGGTATCGCTCGTACACCGCGGGCCAGTTGGCGCTGCTCAACCGCATCGTCGCTCTCAAGGAGTTGGGCCTGACTCTGGCCCAGGTCCAGCAAGTGGTGGAGTCGGCGGTCACCGTCGACGAGATCCGCGGGATGCTCACGCTTCGCCGAGCAGAACTCGAAACCCGAATCCAGGAAGACACCGCGCGACTGGCGCATGTACAGGCGCGCCTACGGATCATCGAAAGTGAGGGACAGATGTCCGCATACGAGGTTGTGATCAAGTCAGTTCCGGCGCTGCGGGTCGCGGAGTTGACCGGTACCGCCAAGACGATGGATCCGTCGTCGATCGGCCCGGTGGTTCGCGGGTTGTACGAGCGCCTTTGTACCGGTTTGGATCGTGCCGGTATCGCCGCGATCGGACCCGCTGTCGCTTACTACGAGGATGCCGGTGACGACGAGAACGTCGTCGTCCATGCGGCGCTACCGGTAGACGCGAATCCCGATGGCGACTACGAGTTCGCTGTGGTGGACCTGCGGGCCGAAGAGCACGTGGCCTCGCTGCTGCACAAGGGTTCGATGGACAACTGCCTGCCCGCTTATCAGGCGTTGGCCCAATGGATCGACGCAGCGGGATACCGCAATGCCGGCCCCAGCCGTGAGGTGACGCTGGCGTGCCCGGAGGATGTCGACGGCTGGGTCACCGAACTGCAGGAACCTGTTGCCAAGGCCTGAAGCCCGCACGTGTCGGCAGGGTCGTGCACCATGGGGTCCATGACCACCGCCACTGCCCCAGCCATGCGCGACGAAGCCGAGCGGCTGCTCCGCGAACTCGCGGGGCCGGATGCCCGCCTACGCGAGGACCAGTGGACGGCCATCGAGGCGCTGGTGGTGCAGCGCAAACGCGCGCTCGTCGTACAGCGGACCGGCTGGGGCAAATCTGCGGTCTACTTCATCTCGGCGAAGCTGCTCCGGGCAACGGGCCACGGCCCCACCGTCATCGTCTCTCCGTTGTTGGCCCTGATGCGAAACCAGGTCAGTTCTGCCGAACGTGCCGGAGTGCGCGCCGCAACCATCAATTCGGGCAACGTCACCGAATGGGACGACATCCATGCCCGCGTCGCAGCCAATGATCTCGACGTCCTTCTGGTCAGCCCCGAGCGCCTGAACAACCCTGACTTCCGCGATCAGGTGCTCCCGGCCCTGGCAGCTGATGCCGGCCTGGTCGTAGTCGACGAGGCTCACTGCGTTTCCGACTGGGGCCACGACTTCCGTCCCGACTACCGCCGCATCAGGACCTTGATCGCCGAACTCGGCGAGGGCATTCCCGTCCTCGCAACCACGGCGACGGCCAACAACCGCGTCGTCGAGGACGTGTCCGCCCAACTCGGCGTCGGCGGTGAGGAAACCCTCGTCCTTCGCGGCGGGCTCGAACGCGAGTCGCTTCACCTCTCTGTAGTCCACATTCCGGAGGCGACGGCGCGCGCTGCCTGGCTTGCCGACATGCTCGAGACGCTGCCGGGTTCGGGCATCATCTACACGCTGACGGTTTCGGCCGCGCGCGACCTCGCAAGCCTGCTCTCCGAGCGCGGCCATACCGTCGCCGCCTACACGGGCCAGACCGATCCCACCGAACGTGAATCTCTCGAGCAGGACTTGTTGGGTAATCGCGTCAAGGCTCTGGTGGCCACCTCGGCACTCGGGATGGGCTTCGACAAGCCTGATCTCGGGTTCGTCGTCCACCTCGGCGCACCGTCGTCGCCGATCTCGTACTACCAGCAGGTGGGCCGCGCCGGTCGTTCCACCGACAGGGCAGACGTGATCCTCCTGCCTGGCGCCGAGGACAAGCAGATCTGGAGTTACTTCGCCTCGGTCGCCTTCCCCCGCGAGCACCTGGTCCGCAGCGTCATCGAACACCTCGACACCGAAAAGGCCACGTCGACACCGGCACTCGAACCTCTGGTGGAGCTCAATCGCACGCGTCTCGAGATGGTCCTCAAAGTCCTCGACGTCGACGGCGCGGTCAAACGCGTCAAGGGCGGGTGGATCAGCACCGGCGAACCCTGGGTGTACGACGCCGAGCGCTACGGCCGACTCGACGACGCCCGCCAGGCCGAGCAGGCCGCAATGGTCGAGTACCAGAGCATCACGACGTGTCGAATGACCTTCCTGCGTGAACAACTCGACGATCCTGGTCTGACCTCGGAGAACTCACAGTGCGGTCGCTGTGACAACTGCACAGGCAATCGCTACGACACCACTGTCGACACCGCCGCCCTCGACGAGACTCGGGCGCGCTTGCAGCGCCCCGGATTCGACCTGGAGCCGCGCAAGATGTGGCCGACCGGCCTGAGCAAGCTGGGCGTCAAGCTGTCCGGGAAGATCACCGAGGGGCCCGAAACCGGGCGCATTCTCGGACGGATGTCGGACCTGGGCTGGGGTCAACGTCTCCGCGCGCTTTTCGACGGTCCCGACGCCGAGGTACCCGATGCGGTGGTCAGCGCGTGTATCAGCGTTCTGGCCGCCTGGAATTGGGCCGAGCGACCCACCGGTGTCATGGCCCTCGAATCCACGACGCATCCTTTGTTGGTGTCGAGCCTGGCTGCCAAGTTGGCCGAGGTCGGGCGATTGACCGACCTGGGCACCCTGCGCTTGCGACCCGACCACCCTCCGGTGTCGGCAGCGAACTCCGCCTACCGCGTGTCCGGACTGGTCGATGTTTGGGAAGTCCCGGACATGAGTATCCATCAGGGACCAATACTTCTTGTCGACGCAATCGCCGATACCGGTTGGACTTTCACGATGGCCGCGCGCGCACTTCGACAGGCTGGTGCTCACTCTGTACTTCCGTTGGCGCTCGCAAGCCCGAAATAGCGAGTTTTTGCCCGAAATAGTCGCTCCGACAACGGCAAAAGTTACATAATGTGAGCACCATCACATTCATGTCCTCACCTGGGGCGCAACGGGTTCCACACGGCCCGAAACGGACATCTGCATGACTTCGACAGCAATGATTGTTACGTTCAGATGACCGATGAAGCCTGTTGATACGAGAGCTATCCCGACCACCGCGCCGGACGCGGTGTTGTTCAGAAGCCCACAGATCGATGACGGAGTCCGGCTCTGGGAGATCGCACGTGATTCGAAGGTGCTCGACCTCAATTCGAGTTATGCATACCTGTTGTGGTGCAGGGATTTCAGCGCGACGTCCATCGTCGCGGAGGTAGACGGCCGCGTAGTCGGATTCGTTTCCGGTTATACCCGTCCCAGCGCGCAGGAAACCCTGTTCGTGTGGCAAGTTGCGGTCGACGAAGACCAGCGCGGCAAGGCAATTGCTGCCCGCATGCTGTCCGACTTGATGGATCGCACTGCCCCACTGGGTGTTACACATCTGGAGACCACGATCAGCCCCGACAACGAGGCTTCGATCGCACTCTTCACCGCGCTCGCACGTCGACGCGAAGTACCGATAACCAGGCAGACCTTGTTCTCGCCCAACGATTTTCCCGATGGACACGAAGCCGAAGATCTTTACACGATCGGCGCCTAGCGCACTTCGCGCTCGGCATACAGCATGCCCCGGAGGAACAAAGAAGATATGAATATCAACGAAGCAAGCATTTTTGAAACCCTCGAGTCCGAGGTTCGCAGCTACTGCCGTGACTGGCCCGCAGTGTTCACCAGCGCATCCGGATCCTGGATTCGTGACGAGAACGGACGCGACTACCTCGATTTCTTCGCCGGTGCCGGCGCCCTCAACTACGGCCACAACAACCCGGTGCTCAAGTCCGCACTGGTCGACTACATCATGAGCGACGGCATCACGCACGGCCTTGACATGTCGACAGTCGCCAAACGCGAATTCCTCGAGACCTTTCAGCGCAACATCCTCGAGCCGCGCGGCCTGGACTACAAGGTCCAGTTCCCCGGCCCGACCGGATCGAACACCGTCGAGGCTGCACTGAAGCTGGCCCGCAAGGTCACCGGACGTTCGGCAGTCATCAACTTCACCAACGCATTTCACGGAATGACACTTGGTGCACTCTCCGTGACCGGCAACTCGATGAAGCGCGCGGGCGCCGGTGTCCCCCTCGTGCACACGACACCGATGCCCTTCGACAACTACTTCGACGGCGTCACCGAGGACTTCCAGTGGTTCTCCCGCGTTCTCGATGATTCCGGCAGTGGAATCAACCGCCCCGCGGCAGTGATCGTCGAAACCGTGCAGGGTGAAGGTGGCGTGAATGTCGCTCGCCCCGAATGGCTTCGGGCGCTGGCAACACTGTGCTCGGATCGCGGAATCCTGTTGATCGTCGACGACGTCCAGATGGGTTGCGGCCGTACCGGCCCGTTCTTCTCCTTCGAAGAGGCCGGAATCGTTCCCGACATCGTCACGTTGTCCAAGTCGATCAGCGGCTACGGAATGCCGATGGCGCTCACGCTGTTCAAGCGTGAACTCGACGTCTGGGGACCGGGCGAGCACAACGGCACCTTCCGCGGCAACAACCCGGCGTTCGTCACCTCCAAGGTGGCACTCGACCACTACTGGTCCGACGACGCACTCACCAAGACGACGTTGAAGAAGGGCGCACGCATCAGCGAATGCTTCGCCAACCTCTCCGATCAGTTCCCCGGCGAGGTCTCGCACCGCGGGCGTGGCTTGGTTCAGGGCCTCGTCTTCGAACAGCCCGAGCGCGCCGGCAAGGTCTGCCAGTTGGCATTCGACGAGGGATTGCTCGCCGAGACCTCCGGACCCTCCGACCAGGTTGTGAAACTGCTTCCCGCACTGACGATTACCGACGACGAGCTCGAGCACGGCCTCTCCATCCTGGCCGAGGCGACACTCAAGGTCTGCAGCTAGAGGAAGGACTCTCCCATGATCGTTCGCACCACCACCGAGATCACCGACACCGACCGCGACATCACGAGTGAGGACGGCAACTGGCGCAGCAAGCGCATCGTCCTCGGCGGCGACCGCGTCGGGTTCTCGTTCCACGAGACCACCATCAAGGCGGGTTCGGTCAACGAGTTCCATTACGCCAACCACGTCGAGGCTGTCTGGCTCGTCGAGGGCACCGGCAAGCTGATCGACCTCGACAACAACAAGGAATACGATCTCGCACCGGGGTCGATGTACCTGCTCAACGGCCACGAGCGTCACCGCGTCGAGCCGGACACGCAGATGCGCATGCTGTGCGTGTTCAATCCGCCGGTCACCGGGCGTGAGGTGCACGACGAGAACGGTGTCTACCCACTGGTGGAGGTCCCCGCGTAGCGTCTAGTCATGGCGACTGACACCTCTCCACGCGTAGCGATCGGCCCCGTCCCCGATGCACTGCTCGACAGCGCGGTGCTTCGGGGCGGTGGTCTGATCAGTCCGATCGACACTGCGGACGCCCTGATCTGGGCGGGCTCACCCGAGACCTTTCCGTCGGAGTTACCGGCGTCGGTCAGGTGGGTGCAGCTTCCGTCGGCGGGAATCGAGGATTGGTTCGACTCCGGTGTGATTCCGAAGGACACAGAAATCACGTGGACCTCGGCGGCCGGTGCGTTTTCGGCGTCGGTGGCCGAGCATGCACTCATGCTTCTCTTGGCCGGAGTTCGTCACTTGCCTGCACACATCGAGGCTCGAACGTGGCGTCAGTTCGAGTTCTTTCCCAAGATCGGCACCCTTCGTGGCTCGACGGTTGCGATCATCGGCGCGGGCGGTATCGGCCGCGCGCTGATTCCGATGCTGGCCGCGCAGGGGGCGGACAGCATCGCAGTCAATCGTTCCGGTAGCCCGGTCCCCGGGGCGATCTCCACGTACCCCGCATCCAGAATGGATGAAATCTATTCTCGCGCAGATCACTTCGTGATTGCTGCGCCCGCTACCCCGGCCACCCGTCACCTCGTGGGCCGTGCGCAGTTGGCGGCGATGCAACCCCATTCCTGGGTGATCAATGTCGCGCGCGGATCACTGGTCGACACCGACGCACTGGTCGAGGCCATCGAGTCGGAACAGATCGGCGGCGCCGGTCTCGACGTCACCGATCCCGAACCCCTCCCGGACGGTCACCCACTGTGGGATCTGACGAATGCGATCATCACACCCCACGATTCCAATCCGCCAGGCGTTCGCCCCGCCGCCTTCGCGGATCACGTCTCCAAGAACGTGACCCGCTTCGCGAAGGGTGAGGCGCTGGCTGCCCTCGTGGACCCAGTAGCCGGATACTGAGCACGCCGCCGAAGCTCGAATGCTCGGACCACGGTTGCCACAAATTACTGTGGCGACTGCGTCTCCGGAAAGAAGAGCGCCCGCGCCCGGCGAGCGACCTCTTCGGCAGGTACATCCTCGACCTTCGTGCATACTGCCCACCTGTGGCCGAACGGATCGAGAAACACTCCATGCCGGTCGCCCGAAAATGTATCGGCCACAGCCGTGACCAGCGTGCCTCCCTCGGCGACTGCCCGAGCGACAAACTCGTCCGTGTCCTCGGTGTAGACGACGATTGACGAATGCACCCAGCCGTCCTGCGGTGATTTGAGACCGAAGTCCGGCATCTCCTGCGAAAGCTGCAGCATCGAATCGCCGATCCGGATCTCCGCATGCATGAGGGAGCCGTCAGGTGCGTTCATCGCATCGACTATCTCAGCTCCAAGTGCTCGTTTGTAGTAGTCGAGTGCGGCATGGCCGTCCGGCACCGCAAGGTAGGGAGTGATCGTGCGGTAACCAGCAGGGATCGGGTTCACTGTGTTCATGTGTACGAGTATTGGCGATCGCACACGTGTTCTATTGAACATTTCGGACTTCCTCCGCGCCTCCGTCTCGCACACGCGCCTATCCTGGAACGGTGCCTACCGACAACAGCCGCCTCGACGCCCTCCCCGAGCTCCTGGCCGGCCGTCGCCTGGCAGTTCTGACGGGCGCCGGCATCTCCACCGACTCCGGAATCCCGGACTACCGCGGACCTGATTCACCCCCGCGCAATCCGATGACGTTCCAACAGTTCATCGGCGATCCGGCGTTTCGGCGGCACTACTGGGCGCGCAACCACATCGGCTGGCGATACATGGACAGCTCCCGCCCCAACCAGGGCCACCGGGCCGTCGCGGCACTGGAACGAACAGGGCGAGCCGTCGGCGTGATCACCCAGAACGTCGACCTCCTGCACACCAAGGCCGGCGCGCGAAACGTCATCGACCTCCACGGCACCTACGCGCAGGTTCGATGCCTGAGCTGCCAGCGGCTGATCTCCCGTACCACTCTCGCGGAGAGACTGGAAGAAGCCAATCCTGGATTCGCCGAAACAGTCGCTGCTGCAACAGGAGTCGAAATCGCACCCGACGCAGATGCCGTGATCGAATCCACCGCACACTTTCGCGTCGTGGATTGCGCCGTGTGCGGTGGCTTACTCAAACCGGACATCGTCTACTTCGGCGAATCCGTCCCCAAGGAACGCGTCGCCCGTGCGTACAGCCTCGTCGACCAATCCGACGCACTGTTGGTAGCCGGGTCGTCGTTGACCGTGATGTCCGGCCTACGTTTCGTCCGGCATGCCGCCAAGACCGGGAAGCCGATCGCCATCGTCAATCGAGGCACGACTCGCGGCGACGAATTCGCCGACCTCAAGCTCGAAGTCGGTTGCGCTGAAGCACTTTCCGCCCTCGTCGAACACGAAAGCTACAGCGCCACCAAGTCGTCCGCGTGAACCACAGGACGCTGCATGTCGGCCGGTAGATCGGTGGTGGAGCGCCCCAGGATCTCCTCGATCTCCGCAGCGTCGAACGCAACGACACCCCGGGCGACGGGCTTCTCCCCCGGCCCCATCAGGGACACGACGTCGCCGGCGTGGAAGTCACCGGATACACCGACGATGCCAGCGGACAGAAGGCTTCGACGCTTGGACACGACCGCGCGGACGGCGCCTTCGTCGAGGTGGAGGTCACCCGATGTGTCAGCGGCGTGACGAACCCAGAATCGGCGGGCCGACAATCGCGTCGGCCGGGGCGCAAATGCCGTTCCGACATCGGCACCACTGAGTGCCTGCGCAGCGTCCGATGCTGCCGCGAGCAGAACCGGCACGCCGGAATCAGCGGCCAGGCGTGCTGCTGAGAGCTTCGACGCCATGCCTCCGGTACCGAGGGCGCCACCCGAACCGGCAACCACACCGTCGAGATCCTCGGGACTGTTGACCTCGGGAATCAGTGTGGCATCGCCCTTTCGGGGATCCCCGTCGTACAGTCCGTCCACATCCGACAACAGGATCAACGCGTCGGCGCCGACCAGATGAGCAACCAGAGCAGCCAGCCGATCGTTGTCACCGAATCGAAGTTCGGTGGTGGCAACGGTGTCGTTCTCGTTCACGATCGCCACCGCGTGCAATGCCCGTAGACGATCGAGTGTCCGTTGGGCGTTGCGGTGCTGCGTCCGTCGAGCGATGTCGTCAGCCGTGAGTAGAACCTGCCCGACGGTACGCCCGTAACGGGCGAACGACGTACCCCAGGCGTGAGCCAGAGCCAACTGACCGACGCTGGCCGCAGCCTGCTTGGTCGCGAGATCCCGCGGTCGCTTGGTCAGTCCCAGCGGCGCCAGTCCGGCGCCGACGGCACCGGACGAGACAACGACGACATCGGAACCCGCACGCATGCGAGCCTCGATGGCATCGGCCAACAGATCGAGTCGGTGAGTATCGAGTCCCGCCACCAGACTGGTGAGCGCAGACGACCCGATCTTCACGACGATACTGTGAGCCGACGCTATCGACTCCCTGGTGGACCCGAGCACAGTCCCGTTCCCTCTCTTCGGTTGTCGTCCTGAAATCGCGTGGGTCAGGCGTCTTCGTCGAGCAAGCCGCGGCGGACACGACGCGCGTGCTTGCGCTCGTCCGCGCCGATGCGCTCCACCTGATCGAGACGCGGGTCGGTTCCACGGCCCGTGCGGGTCAGATCGATACCGGCCGGCGTCATCGGCTCCCACTCGAAGCTGACGTCACCGATGGTGACGGAAGCTCCTGGCTGAGCGCCCTTCTTGACCAATGCGTCCTCGACGCCCAATCGAGCAAGACGGTCGGCGAGGTAACCAACGGCCTCGTCGTTGTCGAAGGCGGTCTGACGAATCCACCGCTCCGGGCGGGTGCCTCGGACGACGAACCCACCGGGAATATCGGGATCCTTCTCGATGGTGAAGCTGGAATCCTTGACCTTGACCGGGCGAATGACCTGGCGCTTCGGCTCGGGCTTCGGATGAGCTTCGCGGTAGTCGCGGACCATCTTCGCCAGCGCGAATGTCAACGGTCGCAATCCTTCTCGGCTCACCGCCGAGATGGTGAAGACCGGCCAGCCGCGAGCTTCGATCTCAGGCGTGACCATTTCGGCCAATTCGGCGGCCTCGGGAACGTCGGTCTTGTTGAGGATGACGACGCGCGGGCGCTTGTCGAGGTCACCGAGTCCCGAATCGCCGGAGAGCGCAGGCGTGTACGCAGCCAGCTCTGCTTCCAAGGCGTCGATGTCGGAGATCGGGTCACGTCCCGGATCGAGGGTGGCGCAGTCGATCACGTGCGCCAATACGGCGCAGCGTTCGATGTGGCGCAGGAAGTCCAGGCCCAAACCGCGGCCTTCGCTGGCACCGGGGATCAGCCCGGGCACGTCGGCGACGGTGAAGGTGGTGTCGCCGCTCGAGACGACGCCGAGGTTGGGGACCAGAGTGGTGAAGGGGTAGTCGGCGATCTTCGGCTTGGCCGCAGAGAGAACGGACACAAGCGAAGACTTACCGGCGGAGGGGAATCCGAGCAGACCGACGTCGGCTACCGACTTGAGTTCGAGAACCAGGTCACGCTCGACACCGTCCTCACCGAGGAGTGCGAAACCGGGAGCTTTGCGGGCTTTCGACGCCAGCGCTGCGTTGCCGAGTCCGCCGCGGCCGCCCTGAGCGGCGTCGAAGCGTGAACCGACTCCCACGAGGTCGGCAAGCACGTTGCCGTCGGTATCGAGAACCACAGTTCCATCCGGAACCTTGAGGATGAGGTCTTCACCGTTTGCACCCTCGCGGTTGCTGCCGGCGCCCTGCTTGCCGTTGGTCGCCTTCGCGTTGGGATGGAAGTGAAAGTCGAGGAGGGTGTGGATGTTCTCGTCGACCACGAGGATGACGTCGCCACCGCGACCTCCGTTGGCACCGTCCGGACCGCCGAGCGGTTTGAACTTCTCGCGGTGTACGGAGGCGCAACCATTGCCGCCTTTTCCAGCGCTGACGTGCAGCACAACACGGTCAATGAATCGGGACATGACTGCCGGATCCTTCCTCAGTCAATTGCGGGTCTCACGCGATGAGCTGAACTTCTGGTGAGCAGGGTTGCTCGGGGCAAAACGGGTACTGCTTAAACAAACGATAGGGGCGGACCGGGTTATTTCAACCCTGGTCCGCCCCTATCGGGAGCTTGGAACGCGTCACTCTCTTACCGAAAGCAGAACCGGCTTACCGAAGTAGAACCGATGACGCACAACTAGCGAGAAAGACTAGACCTCAGCCGCAACGACGGCCGGAACGATGTTCACGGTCTTGCGTCCACGCTTCTGGCCGAACTCGACTGCGCCGGCAGCGAGAGCGAACAGGGTGTCGTCGCCGCCACGGCCGACGTTGACGCCGGGGTGGAAGTGCGTGCCGCGCTGGCGAACCAGGATTTCGCCTGCGCTGACCGACTGGCCGCCGAAGCGCTTCACGCCGAGGCGCTGGGCGTTTGAATCGCGACCGTTACGGGAGCTGGATGCACCCTTCTTATGTGCCATGCTATTGACCCTCCTCGGGTGAAATTAGCTAGAAAGAACTGGTTACTTGATGCCCGTGACCTTGAGCACCGTGATCGGCTGCCTGTGGCCCTGACGCTTGTGGTAACCGGTCTTGTTCTTGAACTTGTGGATGCGGATCTTCGGCCCCTTGGTGTGCTCGACGATCTCACTGGTGACTGCGACCTTGGCCAGCTTGGCCGCGTCGGTGGTCAGGTCAGATCCGTCGACCACGAGAACGGGAGCAAGCGAGACAGCAGTGCCGGGCTCACCCTCGATCTTCTCGACCTTGACGAGGTCACCAACAGCGACCTTGTACTGCTTTCCGCCGGTCTTGACGATCGCGTACGTTGCCATCGGAGGGCTACCCCTTGCTTCTTCGAACTTGCTCGCGCTGCTGCCTGAGGCTTCAAATGCATCGCGACTGGTCTGGTTTATGTCACCTCGGCTCGGCACTGACGTACCGGGACATTCACGCGCACTCTAGGCACACGGAATCTCTACCGCCGGGTGGCGACCCTCCAAGGTTACGGGAAAGCAACCGTCAGGGTCAAACCGCCCCGCCGAGGGGTGGTGCTTACTACTCTGTACTGCTTCTACCAGCTGAAACTTCGGATAACGGTTGGATGTCCTCGCTCATCGCGAAGTCATCCAACCGACCGAAAGCCAGTAGTTCTTACTCTCCGTCTACCGGAGGCCCTGCGGGACGTGCTGCTGCACGCCTGCGACGGGGTCGCTTGACGACGACAACTTCTTCCTCAGCCGGAGCTTCGGTGGCCGGAGCCGGAACGTTTTCCACGACCGCTTCTGTCACGGGTTCCGGAGTCGGAATCACGAAGACCGTGCCCACCTCGGGAGCTGCCTCGGCAACCGGTGCCGACGCTGCCCGCGACGCCCGGCGACTACGCCGACGACCGCGCGGAGCTGCTTCGGTCGAAGCTGCGGCCGACTCGTTGTCCACTGCGGATACTTCTTCCGCAGCAGAGTCCACAACAGGAACGTCATGGTGCTCAGCAGCAGCAGGAGTATCGATCGGCCGATCTTGTTGCCGATCGGCACTTTTGGATGCATCGTCCCCCGAAGACACACCGGCGGAATCAGACTCGGTCGAGTCGGCCGCGACGGTCTCGTCGTCGTCGTGGTGATGCGAGGCCATCGCCAATGCCACCGGATGAGCCCGCTTGACCGTCGCGTCGACGGCCGGAACCTCCGGCGCCGGAGCTTCCTGTCCGTTGGACTCGGTCGAAGCCGACTTGTCTCCGCGGCCACGCTTGTTCTTGCGCGAGGTACCGGAATCGCTGCGCTGCGAGCCCGAACGCGATCCTCCGTCGTCCGAGGACTTCACCTCGACGGGCTCGGAATGGACGATGATGCCGCGGCCGTGGCAGTGCTCACAGGTGGTCGAGAAGGCCTCGACCAATCCGGTGCCCAACTTCTTGCGCGTCATCTGCACGAGCCCGAGTGACGTGACCTCCGACACCTGATGGCGCGTGCGATCGCGACCCAGGCATTCGGTGAGCCGACGCAGGACCAGGTCCCGGTTCGATTCGAGAACCATGTCGATGAAGTCGACGACGATCATTCCGCCGATGTCCCGCAGGCGCATCTGGCGAACGATCTCCTCGGCCGCTTCGAGGTTGTTACGGGTGACGGTCTCTTCGAGGTTTCCGCCGGCTCCGGTGAACTTGCCGGTGTTGACGTCGACGACGGTCATGGCCTCGGTGCGGTCGATCACCAGGGTGCCGCCGGACGGCAGCCACACCTTGCGATCGAGTGCCTTGGCCAACTGCTCGTCGATACGGCGAGCCGCGAAGACGTCGATACCGTTGTTCGGCGTGTACTTCTCGAGCCGCGGAAGCAGGTCGGGCGCAACGGAGTTGATGTAGTTCTCGACCGTCGTGTGCGCCTTCTCGCCCTCGATGACCAGCTTGGAGAAGTCCTCGTTGAACAGATCACGAATGACCTTGACCAGCATGTCAGGCTCTTCGTACAGCGCCTGCGGGTTGCCGGACTTACCGGTGTCCGCAGCCGCAGCCTGCTCCTCGATGCCGGCCCACTGAGCCTGCAGACGAGTCACGTCGCGCGCCAACTCTTCTTCGCTGACGCCCTCGGACGCCGTGCGAATGATCACGCCCGCGTCGGCGGGCACGATGTCGCGCAAGATTTCCTTGAGACGCTTGCGCTCGGTGTCCGGAAGCTTGCGGCTGATACCCGTGGACGTACCACCGGGCACGTAGACGAGGAAACGACCGGCAAGCGAAATCTGTGTGGTCAGTCGAGCACCCTTGTGACCGACCGGATCCTTGCTGACCTGAACGAGCACCTGATCGCCCGGCTTGAGGGCCTGCTCGATCTTGCGCGAGTTGCCACCGAGACCGGCGGCCTCCCAGTTCACCTCACCGGCGTAGAGAACACCGTTGCGGCCACGCCCGATGTCGATGAACGCAGCTTCCATGCTGGGGAGCACGTTCTGGACACGTCCGAGGTACACGTTGCCGACCATCGACGCGGACGCCGAGTTGGTGACGAAGTGCTCGACCAGCACTCCGTCTTCGAGGACTGCTACCTGTGTAGTCGCATGCGGCTGACCGCTGTCTGCCCGATCGCGCACGACCATGACGCGATCGACGGCCTCACGACGCGCGAGGAACTCCGACTCGGTCAGGATCGGTGGGCGACGTCGGCCGGCGTCACGACCGTCGCGGCGACGCTGACGCTTCGCTTCCAGACGTGTCGAACCACTGATGCCCTGGACCTCGTCCTTGACGCGGGTCTTGTTGCGCGGCTCGCGCTCGTGAACGACGGTGTTCGGCGGATCGTCCTCGGACGTCGCAGTCGCGTCGGTGGCGCCGTCGGTGCCGGTCTTGCGACGACGACGACGACGGCGACGGCGGCTCGATCCGTCGGCATCGAGATCGGAATCGTCGGCATTCTCGGAATCCGCATCAGCGGTGGACTCGGACTTATCACCGGATTCTTCGCCGGCAGCGTCGTCGGTTTGCTTCTCGACTGCCGCAGGGGCAGATTCCTGCTCCGATTCGGTAGCGGTATCCGACTCTTCGTCCGAACCCTGCTCGCCACCCTGTTCACCGCGACCACGTCCACGTCCACGGCGTCCACGACGACGGCGACGCGGCTGATCGTCGTCCTCGTCCTCGGACTCGGCGCTCTCGCCCTCGGTTTGCGGTGCGGTCACAGCCGGCTCTTCGACGGCAGGAACTGCAACCGGCGCTGCCTCGGGAACGACGGTTTCGGCTTCCGCGGTTGTCTGCTTCTCTTCGACGACCGCCGGTGCAGCAGGCTCGCGGCGTGCGCGACGGCGACGCGGAGCTACCTCGGCGGCTTCGAGATCCGGCTGCAGGAACAGCGGGACCTGCGGCGCGGCGGGAGCCACCTCGGGCTGATGGGTCTGCGGTGCTTCGAAGGAAGTGAACAGATCGGACTGCTCGGCTTCCTTGCTCTGCAGCGCAGCTGCGGCGTCGAGTCCAGCGCTGATCTCGGCGACAGCCGGATCCACTGTTTCTTCTGCTGCAGGTTCTTCGACGACGACCTTTTTGCGAGTGCGACGAGCCCTGACAGGCTTCTCGGCCGGAGCCTCTGCAACAGGAGCAGCCTCCACGGGAGCTTCTGCAACCGGCGCCTCGACAACCGGGTCGATGAGGGTGTCGAGCTCGGCGACGACGGGCTCGATGGCCTCGGCTGCGGAAGTCAACGAGGCATGAATCCGCTGAGCGACGTCACGGTGGAGACTCGACTGCGCGCTGCGCAATTCGGTACCGAGCGCTGCGGCTTCGGCAAGGACCTGCTTGCTGGTGACGCCGAGCAACTTCGCCAGCGCGTGTACGCGCATCTTGTCGGGAAATTCCGGGGTGGTGCTGGAATCTGATTCGGTTGGGGATTGATCGGCCACGTAAGTCTCCTCAGCCCCCGGGCGCGTCCAACCCAGAAGTCGAGTTGTCACGCGGCCACGCGGGAGCGTGCTGTGTGTACTCGCACTCAGAAGTGAGTACGAGATTGTAAGGTCTCGCTCCGCATGGTCCGCAATGCCCGTTATTCACTGCGAGCACATGAAGTGCCTGGCTGGATGGCCGTTGTCCTGTGCGCGAGCGCCTGATCATCCAGCGTGCAGAGGTCCAGGGATTTCCTGTTGACCTGGAGCAGCGATGAAAGGGCATCGAACCTAGGTGTCATCCGGTTGAACGTGCGTAAAACAAATTGCGGTTCAACTGAAAGCAGTATCCCACACCAACGCGCCTGCAACTGCAAAGGGCGCACCGATGTGGGATACGTGCCGAGAATTCGCTGTGGAGATGTGGGCCGAAGGCCCGTTCATGTGGGCCAGAGGCCCGATCGGAGATTCAGATGGACGACAGCGCGGGGAACCACAGAGCGATTTCACGCTCTGCCGACTCCACGGAGTCGCTGCCGTGAACGAGGTTCTGCTGCGCTTCGAGTCCGAAGTCGCCGCGGATCGTACCCGGAAGAGCCTTGTCGACCGGGTCGGTTCCGCCGGCCAACTGACGGAAAGCAGCGATGGCTCGGGGGCCTTCGAGCACTGCGGCCACCAGCGGACCGGAGGTGATGAACTCCAACAAGCTCGGGTAGAACGGACGCTCGGCGTGTTCTGCGTAGTGGCTACCAGCCACCTCTTCGGAAGCTACGCGGAGGTCGAGTGCTGCAATTGTCAGGCCTTTGCGCTCGATACGGCTGAGGATTTCTCCTACGTATCCACGGGCAACGGCGTCGGGCTTGATCAGTACGAGGGTGCGCTCAGTCACAGCGGACAGCCTAAATGGTCAGTCCCGCTGACCGGGAAGCAGGCCCTTGTCCATCCGGCGCTTGATGTCTCTCTGCAGGTAGACGAGGTATCCCCAGACGATCCCGAAGGTGATCGCCACACCGGCGATCGACGGGTGGACGAAGAAACCGAACAGAAGAATCACCTGCAGCGCGACGTTGAACCCCATCGCCCACGGCTTGCCCTGGATGCCCGCACCCAGAATCATCAGTACCGCCAACCCGATGATGAATCCCGCGGAGGCCGCGGTGAGGCCTCCGCCGACGACCGCGACAACCGGCAAAGCCAGCAGCACGACGATCGCCTCGAGGATCAGGGTTCCGGCCATCACTCCGCGGAAGCTTTTCCACGGGTCCTTGGTCGGCGGCCCGAACTCGCCGGCAGTGTCTCCGGGCTCGTGGTCTCCGGACTCGGGATTGGCATCTGACGGGGTACTCACGCGGGGTCCTTTCCGAACAGCGTGCGGGCGGCGCCTGCGGTCACGACGGATCCCGTCACCACCACACCCGCCCCTGATACGGCCTCACCGGGTTCGGCGACCTGCTCGGCGATTTCGATCGCGACTTCCAAGGCGTCGGCAAGCACCGGCGCAACGACGACGCGCTCGTCGCCGAACTTCGCGACGGCGATGTTCGCCAGTTCTTCCACGTCCATCGCCCGGGGTGACCCGTTGTGGGTGACGACGATCTCGTCGAAGACGGATTCGAATGCAGTCAAGATGGCGTCGACGTCCTTGTCCGCCATGACGCTGACCACTCCCACGAGCTTGCGGAAGTCGAACTCGGCGGCCAGTGCGGCCGCGAGAGCGCGAGCACCGTCTGGATTGTGGGCGGCGTCGAGAAAGACCGTCGGCGCACTCCGAACACGTTCGAGGCGACCGGGATTGACGACCGAGGCGAACCCGTTGCGGATTGCATCCTGATCCAGTTGTCGATCCGGACCGGCACCGAAGAACGCTTCTACGGCAGCGAGCGCGAGCGCGGCGTTGCGCGCCTGATGCTCACCGTGAAGGGGGAGGAAGATGTCGGTGTACACACCGCTCAAGCCTTGAAGTTCGAGCTGCTGTCCGCCCACCGCGATCTGGCGAGCAAGCACCTTGAACTCCGAGCCTTCACGAGCGACCGCGGCCTCCACCTCGACAGCACGCCGCAGCAATACCTCCATGACTTCGGGAGTCTGCTCGGCGATGATCGCGACGGTGTCCACCGGAACCAGGTCCTCGCGGCCCTTCTTGATGATCCCGGCCTTCTCCTGCGCGATCCCGGCCAGGTCGGTGCCCAGGTACTCGGCGTGATCGAGGCTGATCGGGGTGATCACCGCAACCTGCCCGTCGATCACGTTGGTGGCGTCCCAGCGTCCGCCGAGGCCGACCTCGACCACGGCGACGTCGACCGGCGCCTCCGCGAAGGCCGCATAGGCCATGGCGGTGAGCACTTCGAACTTGCTCATCGCCGGTCCCCCGGCTTCCTCCGACTGTGCGTCGATCATCTGCACGTACGGCTCGATCTCGCGGAACGTGTCCACGTAGAGCCGCGGCGAGATCGGATGACCGTCGATGCTGATCCGCTCGGTCGCGATCTGCAGATGAGGGCTGGTGGTTCGCCCGGTGCGACGATGCAGAGCCGTCATCAACGAATCGATCATGCGCGTCACCGACGTCTTACCGTTGGTTCCCGTGACGTGCACCGACGGATAGTTGTGCTGAGGCGAGCCCAGGACATCCATGAGCGCCTCGATACGAGTCAGTGACGGCTCGATCTTGGTCTCGGGCCAACGCTTGTCGAGTTCTGCTTCCACCAGCGCCAGTTCGGCGATGTCGACCGGAGTCGGAACCGAACTCTGAGCGTCGAATTGGGACGGTTCGTACGAACTCACTTGTCGGCCAACTCCTTCAGACGTCCCGTGATGCGCTCGATCTCTTCGACGGCGATCTGGCGACGTGTCTTGATCTTGTCGACGACGGCGTCGGGCGCCTTCGCCAGGAAGGCCTCGTTCGCCAGCTTGTTGTCAGCGGTGACGAGCTCCTTCTGCGCTGCCGCGAGGTCCTTTTCGAGCCGCTTCTTCTCCGCGCCGAGGTCGATGGTGCCCGAGGTGTCGATGTCGACAGTGACGGTGCCCTGGCTCAGGCGCACCTCGACGGAGATCGACGCGGTGAATCCCTCTTCGGGTTCGGTCAGCTTGGCCAGCGCCGCCACGTAGGCGAACTGGCCGTCCATGCCGGCCTCCGAGAGCCCGGACGCACGAGCCGGGACCTTCTGGGAAGGCTTGAGTCCCTGATCGTTTCGGAATCGTCGCACCTCGGTGATCAGCTTCTGCGTGTCTTCGATCCTGGTTGCGGCCTGGGCGTCGACTGCCTCACCGGACAACACGGGCCATTCGGCGACGACCACGGACTCGCCGCCGGTGAGCACCTTCCACAGGGTTTCGGTCACGAACGGAATGACCGGGTGCAGGAGGCGGAGCAGTGCATCGAGAACGTTGCCGAGCACGGCGCGGGTGTTCGCGGCGACGGCCTCGTCGGCGGCGAACTGCACCTTGGCGAGTTCGAGGTACCAGTCACAGACCTCGTCCCACGCGAAGTGGAACAGGCCTTCGCACGCCTTGCTGAACTCGTAGCGATCGAATGCGGCGTCCGCCTCGGCCTGGACCGTGTCGAGACGGTCGAGGATCCAACGATCGGCGTCGGTCAGTTCGCTTCGAGCGGGCAGCGGCGCGGGAGCAGCGCCGTTCATCAGAGCGAACTTGGTCGCGTTGAACAACTTGGTCGCGAAGTTGCGCGAGGACTGCGCCGAATCCTCACCGACGGACAGGTCGCTGCCCGGGTTGGCGCCGCGTGCAAGTGTGAATCGCAGGGCGTCGGCGCCGAAACGATCGACCCAGTCGAGTGGGTCGATACCGTTGCCGCGAGACTTCGACATCTTCTTGCCGTACTGATCGCGGACCAGTCCGTGCAGGAACACGTCCTTGAACGGCATCTGCGCGCCGGACTTACCCGGACCGGCGGTGATCGACTCGTCCTCGGACACGTAAGTGCCGAACATCATCATGCGGGCGACCCAGAAGAACAGGATGTCGTAGCCGGTGACGAGAACACTGGTGGGATAGAACTTTTCGAGTTCGGGCGTGTTGTCCGGCCAGCCCATCGTCGAGAAGGGCCACAGTCCGGAGGAGAACCAGGTATCGAGGACGTCGGGATCCTGGACCCAGCCTTCCGGCGCCGTTTCGTCAGGACCGAAGCACGCAACTTCACCCTCGGGGCCGTACCAGACCGGAATGCGGTGACCCCACCAGAGTTGACGGGAAATGCACCAGTCATGCATGTTGTCGACCCAGTCGAACCAGCGTGGCTCCTGGCTCGCCGGGTGAATGACGGTGTCCCCGTTGCGAACCGCGTCACCCGCAGCCTTGGCGAGCGTCTCGACCTTGACCCACCACTGCAACGAGAGACGAGGCTCGATGGCCTCGCCACTGCGCTCGGAGTGCCCGACGCTGTGCAGGTACGGGCGCTTCTCGGCGACGACGCGTCCCTGCTCGGCGAGAGCTTCGCGAACCTTGACGCGAGCCTCGAAGCGGTCCATTCCGTCGAATTCGGTTCCGGTGTCGGCAATCTTGCCGGTCTTGTCCATGATGGTGGGCATCGGCAGGTTGTGCCGCAGGCCCATCTCGAAGTCGTTGGGATCGTGAGCCGGCGTGATCTTCACAGCGCCGGTTCCGAACTCGGGGTCGACGTAGTCGTCGGCGATGATCGGGATCTGACGCCCGGTGAACGGATGATCGAGAGTGGTGCCGATGAGGTGCTTGTAGCGCTCGTCCTCGGGATGGACCGCTACTGCGGTGTCACCGAGCATTGTCTCGACGCGAGTGGTCGCGACGATGACGTGCGGCTCGTTGTCGTCGAGCGAGCCGTAGCGCAGGGAAACCAGCTCACCCTCGACGTCCTCGAACTTCACCTCGATGTCGGAGATCGCGGTCTGCAGCACCGGCGACCAGTTCACGAGACGCTCGGCGCGGTAGATCAGGCCCTCGTCGAACATGCGCTTGAAGACGGTCTGGACGGCGCGGGAGAGGCCCTCGTCCATCGTGAAACGATCACGACTCCAGTCGACGCCGTCACCGATGCGCCGCATCTGGCCACCGATGGTTCCACCGGATTCGCGCTTCCAGTCCCAGACCTTGTCGATGAACAGCTCGCGGCCGAAATCTTCCTTGGTCTTTCCGTCGGCAGCGAGTTGCTTCTCGACGACGGACTGCGTGGCGATACCGGCGTGGTCCATGCCTGGCAGCCACAGCACCTCGTAGCCCTGCATCCGCTTGCGACGGCTGAGCACGTCCATGAGGGTGTGATCCAGGGCATGGCCCATGTGCAGGCTGCCGGTGACGTTCGGGGGCGGCAGCACGATGGAGTAGCCGGGCTTGTCGCTGGTCGCGTCGGCCTGGAAGTACCCGGCGTCTACCCAGCCTTGATACAGATCGGCCTCTACCGCGCTGGGGTCCCAGCTCTTGGGTAGGGCGTCGGCGGGGGTCTGGGGGTTCTCTGGAGCTGCACTGGTCACCACTTGATCCTAATGACTCCCCCGTCGTGAACGAATTCGCCCGTCGGCCGCCGCGGCGCACACGAACGACTGCCCCGCGGTCCGGGGTCAGCCGAACAAACGATATTCACCGATCCGCTCCGCTGACAGGATCGCTCTGAAGGACGACCGACCAACTACCCGTGGAGCAAATATGTTGAACAACTGGAGTTCTCGCCGTCCCGGCGTTCGAACCTTGGCGGCGGCCGCGACGATCGGAGCGGCGGTTGCCCTCGTGCTTCCGGCGACTGCGTCCGCTGCCCCCGGCATCGAAGAAAGTGTGCAAGGAAGCATCGACAGTGGCAGCGCCACGATCAACGGAAGCGTCGGCGATATCGGGAACGACATCGCAAACGGCATCGCCAGCGGCAGCGTGGGCGACATCGTCGGCGGGATTGCCACTGGGAACCTCAACGACGTCCTCGGCGGCCTGAACGCCGGTTCGACCAGCGCGACGGACATCGTCAACGGCCTGGCCAGTGGCAACGTCAGGGACATTCTCAGTGGCCTGGCCAGCGGCAGCGGCGGCGGCGGATCGTTTGCACCCACGCAGCGCTGCGACGCCTCGACGGTCTCCGGCGGCGCAGGAATCACCAGCACCAAGCACGAGCTCGGCCGCGGCGGACCGACGTCGTTCGTACTCGGCTACGAAACCGAGGACATCCCGGACCTGATCGAGGTGTACTACGAAGGACGGTTGATCCACAGCACCGGATACATCGGCGACAACATCAACGAGGGAACTGGTTCAGCTGTCGTCAACGTGCCCGCCGGTGGGGCGTCGTCCGTTCTGGTTCGCGTCACGGGCCCTGACCACACCGAGTGGTCGTACACCGTTCGTTGCCCCGGCGCCTGATTCCGGTCCGGATCCACGCGAAGACGCTCGTGCCTCGTTCGGTGTTTCATCCGAACGAGGCACGCGCGGGTTCAGCCCAGAATCTCCGGTAGCGCGACATCTTCGCCGAGAACGTGCTCGGAGAGGAACGCGGTGACCACCTCGTACCAGATCTTGGTGTGCTGCGGCTTGAGCACCCAATGATTCTCGTCGGGGAAGTAGAGGAAGCGATGGTCCGTTTTCCCGTCGTCGTCGGCGGGCAGACCTGACTCGGCAAGCAGTTCGTACCAGAGTCGCAAGCCCTCACCGATCGGAACCCGGTAGTCCTTGTCGCCATGGATGACCAGCATCGGAGTCGTGATGTCCGCGACGTACAGATGCGGCGAATTCTCGACGGCCATCTCAGGCGACATCTCGCGCTGCCAGTACCAGGCAGCGTCCGTCGTCGGGCCGAATTGATCGAGTGCCCACAGACTCGCGTGGGTGACGATGGCGTCGAAACGGTTGGTATGTCCGGCAATCCAGTTGGCCATGTAACCACCGAACGAACCACCCATCGCGCCTGTTCGCTTGGGGTCGATCTCGGGCTGGGCGACAGCAGCATCGGTGATCGCCATCAGATCGGTGAAGGGCGCCTTGCCCCACTGACCCCACCCCCGCTGGACGAAGTCCTGGCCGTATCCGGTCGAGAGCGCGGGATCTGGTAGCAGTACTGCATAGCCCTTGGCGACGAGCAGCCACGGATTCCACCGCCAGGACCAGGTGTTCCACGAACCGAGTGGGCCGCCGTGGACCCAGAGAAGCAATGGCACCGGTGCATGCGGCGCGGCGCCCGTCGGCAGCGCCAACCAGCTACGCACCGTCGAACCGTCCTCGGCACGCGCGGTGATCTCGGTCAATGTTCCCGGCAGCTCCGGCAAAGTGTCGGGCCCACGAAGTGCGGTGATCTCACCTGATCGCAGATCGACCCGCACCACGTGCGGGGGCGCTTCGTACGAGGCTCGCAACGCGTAGATCGACTCACCGTCCGGCGCCACTCGAACGTCGGTGTACGCCGCGTCGTCGGCTGTCAGGCGCACTGGTTGGCCCCACAGGTCGATGGTGAAGATCGGACCGCGGCCGCCGTCGTCAGCGGTGACGACCAGCCCGGATCCGTCGGGTAGCCAGGCAAGTGAGGTAGGCCAGCGATCCCAGCCGTCGGCGACGCCGGTCACGGCACCGGATCCGAAGTCGTAGAGCTGCAGAGTCATTCGTGGTGCGGACTCCGGTGTGGTGAGTGTCTCCCGGATGAACGCGAGCTTGGTTCCGTCCGGCGAGAGCACCGGGTTGTAGACGTCCGCGTCGGCCTCGTCGACAAGCGTGACTCGGTCACCGGTCACCGTGTCGATCCGAACCAACGTCGATCGGCGGGCGGCACTCGCATCGCCGACAGTCCACGTGGTCACGACGAAGAGACCGTCGTCGGAAATCGTGGTCGACGTCTCCCGCAGCGCTGCGCCTGCCGTCGGTGTGATGTCCCGCAACTCGACGGATTCCTTCGAATCCGTCTCGGCCACAACCAGATGCGGATGATCGGGGCCCAGGTCGTGGTCCCAGTGGCGCACCGGATAACCGGTGTGCAGCATCGCCGTGACTTTCTTGTCCTTGCGCGCCGATCGCACCTGATCGTCCTGGTCGAGGCTGATCGCCGAAGCCATGACCGACGTCTGGGCCACGAACGTCGGCGCCGCCTTCGCCGCTGATACCGACGAGACACCACCGGGACGCGAGATCAGCAGCTGAGCTTCTCCGCCCGCCGCTGGTAGGCGCCAGAGTGCTGGTTGCGGATCACTCTCGCCCGGCACGGCTCGCGTGGCAGTGAAGAGCACGTCGCCGTCGAACGCGAAGGCAGCACCGGACTCGCTGGTCGAACCCCAGGTCAACCGACGCGCAGGACGCCGGCCTTCCGGGTCGATCTCCCACAACGAGGACACGTATTCGGCGCTCTTGTCGTCGAGAACGGCGCGCGCGCAGATCAGCAGCGAGCCGTCAGGTGACAACACCAGGCCGGACAACCTGGCCAGAGCGATGTAGTCGTCGAGTTCGTCGAACGGTGTGCCTGCGTGGAGCTCGGGAATCTGGGTCACCACTAGTTCGTATCACGCGCCCCGCGGTTGACGCATCATTGCGTAGATCGTCGGCCCGCCGCCTGGCATGACGATGTCACGGGTCACTTCGAAACCGAAGCGGTTGTAGTACGGGATGTTCGATTCCTTGCTGCTCTCGAGGTAAGCGTCGACATGTTCACGGTCACAACGCTCCAACCGAGAGTTCAGCAGCGCTTTGCCGTATCCCCCACCGCGCGCCGCGCTGCCGGTCCCGACGGTCGCGAGATACCAGTGCGGCGAATTCGGGTGTGCTCCTTCGAGAACGGAGCTGACCTCGGCCGCGTGTCGAAGCCCCCTGCCGAAGACACGCACCATTGCGGGCAGGCTCACGAGCCCGGAAATCCACGACTGCTTCCACCGCCCCGGCGGATCCCACAGAGTTGCCCCGCCGATCAGGCCGTTGTCGTCGGTGGCCACCTCGACGCCGCCCCCGGCGAGGTGGTGGTAACGAGTCTCTGCGGCAAACAGTTTCGTCAGGCGATCAGCCCTGGTGGCCTCGTCCGGCAACATCCACGCCATCAAGGGATCATCTTCGAACGCCTCGGCCAACACTGCCGACAGTGCCGGAATATCGGATCGGACAGCCGGCCGTACGTGTACACCCATGAGGCGAGAGTACCGCCGACTGTCCGAATCACTGGACTTTGAACAGCGCTGTCCTTGAACCGATCAGACGAGCAAGCCCGCAATCCGCGGCGGAATCTGTTCGAGCGCGTACGGCAAGCTCAGTACGGTGCTCCACGTCATGGCTTCGGCAGCAGCGTCTTCCAGAATGATCGCGCGGCCGTCCTTCACGACGTCGAGTTCCTGGTAGATCGGGGTCTTGTCCAGCTCCGCGCGAAGCTTGTCGCCGTAGCCGCCACCGGCGTACCAGACGAGTACGTCGACGTCCGCGAGCGAGAGTTGCTCGGTGCTGATCTCGGCGAAGTTACCCGTGATCTGATCGGTGACAGGCGGATTCACGAATCCGAGTTCGGTGAAGAACCGCACCTTCGGGTCTTCCGGTCCGTAGACCCCGAACTGCCCCGGCCCCTTCAACGCGCCGACCAGAACGGTCTTGCCGGCAAACGCCGGATTGGCCGTCTTCACGTCGGCGAACTTCTGGTCGACGCCGGCGATCAGCTCGGTGGCCTTACCCTGCTGCCCCAACGCTTCGCCGATGATGGTCGTCTGGTTCTGCCAGGGGATTCCGTAATCCGCGAACTCCTTGGGCTGCGCCACCGTCGGCGCAATGGCACTGAGTTTGTCGTATTGCGCCTGAGTGAGCCCGGAGTAGGTGCCGACAATGAGGTCGGGTGTCGTGGCAGCGACCTTCTCCATCTGAATGGTGGTGCCCGCAGTTCCGATGATCTCGGGAGTCGCCCCGTTCAGCAGCGGCTGCGCCCAGGGCCACACTCCGTAGGGGTAATCGCCGTACCAGTCGAAGGTTCCGACCAAGGTCCCACCGAGCGCCAGGATCGCATCTTGATCGTTGTATCCGACACTGACGATCCGCTGCGGATCCTTGGGCAACTCCGTAGCCCCGAACTTGTGGGTGATCGATTCCGCAGAGTCACCGCTGGGAGGTGTGTCCTCGTCGTTCGAACTGGAGCAGGCTGCGGCGAATGCCAGCAACGCTCCCGACGTGCCGATCAGAAATCCGCGCCGGGTCAGCCGACCTGCGTCCGTTCGATCCATGTTCCTACCCCTTAAAGTCTGCTGGTTCGGTAGGTAAGGCTAGCCGATGGAAGCTTCATTCCGGCTAGTTCGACCGGCCCATTCGATGGCAGTACCGCGCCGTTCGGGCCACTATGGAGACATGACGCGCCAGGGCCCCTCGAAGGACATCGACGAATCGGATCTCGAAGTCACGCACCCCAAGGACTACGCCGCCGGAGTTCCGGCCGTTCTGGTGTCGCTGCAACGAGGAATCGAGCAGATGGGAGCCTTGCGGACCGCCCGAACGCTCACCAGACTCAACCAGCGACACGGCTTCGACTGCCCGGGGTGTGCGTGGCCGGAGACTCCCGGACATCGCAAGCCCGCCGAATTCTGCGAGAACGGAGCGAAGGCTGTTGCCGAGGAAGCAACGCTTCGCACCGTCACACCCGAATTCTTCGCGGAGCACTCGATCGCCGATCTCGAAGGCAAGACCGACTACTGGCTCGGACAGCAGGGGCGACTGACGCACCCGATGGTCCTGACGCCGGGAGCAACCCATTACCGGCCGATCGACTGGGACGGCGCGTACGCACTGATCGCCGAACATCTGAACGGCCTCGCATCGCCGGACGAAGCGGTGTTCTACACCTCCGGTCGCACGTCCAACGAAGCCGCGTTTCTCTACCAGTTGATGATTCGCAGCTACGGCACCAACAACATGCCCGACTGTTCCAACATGTGTCACGAGTCGTCCGGAAGCGCACTGACCGAATCCATCGGCATCGGCAAAGGCTCGGTGACGGTTCCCGACCTCGAGAACGCCGATCTCATCCTCATCGCCGGACAGAACCCCGGCACCAACCACCCTCGAATGCTCTCGACGCTGGAGAAGGCAAAGAGCAACGGCGCCAAGATCATTGCCATCAATCCTCTGCCCGAGGCGGGATTGCGCAGGTTCAAGGATCCACAGAAGGTGTCCGGCGTGATCGGGCACGGAGTCGACATCGCGGACGAGTTCCTGCAGATCCGGCTGGGCGGCGACATGGCGCTGTTCCAAGGCCTGGGGAAGCTGCTGCTCGAGCAGGAAGATCGCGCTCCCGGGACGGTCGTCGACCGTGCCTTCGTCGACCGGTACTGCGCCGGTTGGGACGAATACGAGAAGCACATCCGCGCGGTCGATCTCGACACGGTACTCGAGGCAACGGGTCTGTCGATGGCACAGCTCGAGGAAACGGCGGCCGCACTTGCCCGATCCGAGCGAACCGTCACCTGCTGGGCCATGGGGATCACTCAGCACACACACGGAGTCGCCACCATCGAAGAAGCAGTCAACCTGCTGCTCATGCGTGGAATGATGGGCAAACCCGGTGCCGGCGTTTGTCCGGTGCGAGGACACTCCAATGTCCAGGGTGACCGCACGATGGGCATCTGGGAAAAGATGCCGGAAGAGTTCCTGGCCGCGCTCGACACCGAGTTCTCGATCTCGAGTCCCCGCAAGCACGGATGGGACACCGTCGACGCAATCCGCGCCATGAACGCAGGCAAGGCAAGCTTCTTCATGGCGATGGGCGGCAACTTCATCCAGGCAAGCCCGGACACCGCAGCGACCGAAACAGCGTTGCGTCAATGCGAACTCACCGTGCAGGTGTCCACCAAGCTGAACCGCAGTCACGTGGTCCACGGGCAGACCGCGATCATCCTCCCCACCCTCGGACGCACCGACCTCGACGTCCAAGCCGGCGGAAAGCAGCTTGTCTCCGTGGAGGATTCGATGTCCATGGTGCACCTGTCGCGCGGACGCCTCACACCGGTCAGCCCCTACCTGCGTAGCGAAGTCGCCATCATCTGCCAACTCGCCCGCGAACTACTCGGCAACGATCACTCCGTCCGCTGGTCGGCCTTCGAGGGCAACTACGACCTGATCCGCGATTCCATCTCACGGGTAGTGCCAGGCTGCGAAAACTACAACTCCCGCGTTCGAGAGCCAGACGGATTCCAACTCCCCCACCCGCCGCGTGACTCGCGTGAGTTCCGCACGCACACCGGCAAAGCCAACTTCGGCGTGAACGACCTGCACTGGATACCCACTCCGAGTGGGCGCCTGATTCTGCAGACGATGCGCAGCCACGACCAGTACAACACCACGATCTACGGCCTCGACGACAGATACCGCGGCATCAAGGGCGGACGCAAAGTCATCCTCGTCAACGCCGAAGACATCACCGCGCTCGGATTCCGTGACGGCGATCTCGTCGACATCGTGTCCGAGTGGACAACACCCGACGGCACACTCGAAGAGCGTCGGGTCACGGAATTCCGCATCGTCTCCTACGACACCCCGCGCGGCAATGCTGCGGCGTACTACCCGGAGACAAATCCGCTCGTTCCCCTCGAACACGTTGCGGCCAAGTCGAACACGCCGGTGTCGAAGGCCGTCACCGTTCGACTCGAAGCATCGGGCGCCTGAGATGGGACGAGTCACCGCACGAACACCGGTCGTTCGAATCTCGGGTGATCGGGTCGTCACGCGCCCCGACACGCTGGCCGTCGAGGAACCACTCGAAATGAGAGTGGGCGGTCAGGTGCTGGCAGTGACGATGCGGACCCCCGGCAACGACGTCGACCTCGTGCACGGATTCCTTCTCAGCGAAGGTGTCATCGCCACCCGCGACGACGTGAGCGTCGTCCGCTACTGCGACGGCGTCGACGAATCCGGTGCGAACACGTACAACGTCCTCGACATCGCTCTCGCTCCCGGAGTGCCGTTGCCCGACCACACCACCGATCGGAACACCGTCGTCAGTTCCGCGTGCGGCGTGTGCGGCAAGACCTCGCTCGACGCCGTCCGAACCACGACGCGACATCCGCTGGTCGGTGACACGACTTCCGTCACCTCGACCATCCTGTCGGCCATGCCGGTCACACTGCGGGAGAGCCAACGGATCTTCGAGCGCACCGGTGGCCTGCACGCGGCCGGATTGTTCACCGCCACCGGCGAACTCCTGGCACTGCGCGAGGATGTCGGCCGTCACAACGCCGTCGACAAGGTGATCGGTTGGGCCATCACCGACGGCCGAGTGCCCCTCTACGACACGATCTTGATCGTCAGCGGTCGGGCGTCGTTCGAACTCGTCCAGAAGGCCGTCATGGCCGGCATTCCGATCCTCGGTGCTGTCTCCGCGCCGTCGTCGCTGGCCGTGGAACTAGCGCAGGAGTCCGGGCTGACTCTCGCCGGTTTCATCCGCGGCGATTCGATGAATATCTACTCGCACCCGCACCGAGTCGAGGTCACGTCGAACTCGCGCGCAACTGAGCCGACAGTCGCACAGCGGAGTTAACTTCCCCGTAGCCCTCGTATCCACCCACCCGCTGCACGACCTCGAAGAACAGGTCTCCCCCGACGGTCGGGGTGAACAGGTGGAAGAACTCGCCGTGAGCGTCCGCGTCGTAAAGGATTCCGGCGCTGCGCATCCGGTCGAGCAGTTCTGAATTCAGACCGAAACGTGCGTCCAGATCGTCGTAGTAGTTCGGGGAAATGGGTAGCGGAGCAAAGCCCCAGTCCTGCATGGACGCAGCGGCACCGAAGATGTTCTCACACGCGAAAGCGACGTGGCTGACGCCGCCGCGGCGGACCGTCGGCAGCCCGCTTCGACTGCCCTCCACCATGTTCAGTGAGATCCGCAGGGTATGTCCGTCACCGTCCTGAACGAGCGTGAGTGCCTGGCTCCGCATGAGTCCGACCGAATCGGTGACGTCCTGCCCCTCGTGCGGTTGCATCTCGAACACGGACCGCAGGAGCAGCATGATGCCGTCCCAACTCTCCGCCGGAACTGCCAGTGCCACGTGGTCGATCCCGGTGAACACTGCGCCCTGTTCACGATTGCGCTCGGCGGGCAGCGGGTAGATCTCGAATGCCGATTCCCACGCTGCAGCGCTGCCAGGGCCACGAAGGTCGATCGATGTCGCATCGGTGACCTTCAAGCGTACGACGTCCGGTACCTCGGAGTTCTCGTCGCTCGAACCGGGCAACTGCACGCGCGTCGCCGGTACTTCGAGAGCCAGAGCGCGCTCTCCCCACACTTCGGGTTCGGTTGCCCTGATGCCGATCTGAGTGAGAACCGGCAGATCCGCGGGCAGCCCGGGCGCCGTCCACACCGTGCCCGCTGTCGCGTCGACGGCAACGGTGAGCGGTCCGTGCCGCCACAACTGCAAGTCGTGATCGTGGTGCCGTCCGACCAGATGAAAACCGACGCGAGAGAGCATCGAGTGCACCTGGTCCTGTTTAGCCGGACCCGCAGCGATTCGCAGAGACACGATCCCTTCGAGCGGGGTGCGCTCCGGGGCGGTGAACAGCGTGGGTCCACCGGCGGCAGGGTTCGCGGCGGCGACCTGTTCTTCCAGATGCAGGAGCGACCGATGAGCGTCGATTGCCGTCCGCTGGGTGTCCGCGCGTCGGAATACGTCGTTGAAGATCTCGAGCGACCACGGTCCGTCGTAACCGGTGGCGTAGACATGCTGAGCGAACGCATTGAGATCGAAGCTGCCCTGCCCCGGGAAGTTTCGGTGATGCCGGCTCCACTGGAGGATGTCCATCGCCAAGAACGGAGCGTCCGCCAACTGGAGGAAGAAGATCTTCTCGCCGGGAATCTCGCGAATTCCGGCGGGATCGTCACCGCGCGAGAGGATGTGAAAGCTGTCCAGACAGGTACCGAGCGAAGGATGGTCGACGCCCTCGACGATCTGCCACGCATGGCCGTACGTGTTGACGTGGGCACCCCACGCGAGCGCCTCGTATGCAACCTTCTTGCCGTGCTCGGACGCCAGTTCGGCGAGAGCTCCGAATTGCTCTGTCAACTGACCGTCATCGTGACTTGCGGTCGGCAGGGGCGAGGAGCACACCAGGAGCGTCTCGCACCCCAGTTGATCCATGAGCTCGAATTTGCGTTGCACTCGAACAAGATTCCGAGCAAATTGGGCCTCGTCCACCGTGTCGAAGTCACGGAACGGCTGATACAGATCGAGGGTCAAGCCCAGATCCGCAGCCCTCGTTCGTAATTCCTTCGGGGACCACGGCGAAGCAACAAAATCCGGCTCGAACACCTCGAAGCCGTCGAAGCCGGCAGCAGCGATGGCGTCGAGCTTCTCCTCGAGAGTGCCACTGAGCGATACCGTCGCGATCGACGTCCGGACCGGGGCACTCACAGCGCTGCCGCAGTCTGTTCGCCGTGTACAAGTTCCGTCATGTGCGTGAGCATCCGCTTACTGTCGGGCTCGATGCCCGTGAAGATCCGGAACGCGTCGACGGCCTGGAAGACAGTCATTCCGCCTCCGCTGAGCGTCGGGGCTCCGATCAACCTTGCCTGACGCAACAGTTCGGTTTCGAGTGGACGGTAGACGATTTCGGCCACCCACAGATCAGGGCGAAGCAGATCCGGCGAGAATGCCATTCCGGGATGAGCCGCCATTCCCATCGGCGTCGCGTGGATCAATCCGTTTGCCTTGCCGAGCACTTCGGCGAGGTCGCTCGTGTGCCGCGCCTCGACAACCTGCGCCGGAAACTGCTGCGCGAAGGTTTGTGCAAGTTCCTGCGCGCGAGGCAGGCTCGAATCGACCAACGTCAGTGTCCCGACGCCACGGGTGAGCGCGGCATAGGCAACCGCCGCACCGGCTCCGCCGGCACCGAGCTGCACGACGCGATCGAGCTGTGCGCCGGGAAGTCCGTCGTCGAAATTTCGGCCGAAGCCCGACCAATCGGTGTTGTGTCCGATCGCCTTGCCGGAGTCGAAGAGGACCGTGTTCACCGCTCCGAGCCGGCTCGCATCCGGCGAGAGCTCGTCGAGGTGCTCGATCACCAACTGCTTGCACGGGTGAGTGATGTTGAGGCCGCGGAACCCGAAACGTCTTGCATAGGTGAGAAGTTCACCGATGTCCGACGGCGCCATCCCCATCGCATCGAGATCGAGGATGCGGTAGACGTACGGCAGGCCCTGTCTGCGCCCTTCCTCCTCGTGCATGATCGGAGTCAAGGAGGCTCCGATGCCGGTGCCGATCAGACCGCAGAGGATCGAATCACTCATCAGTTCTTCCCTTCTCGGACGCAGACGAATTCGACTGCGGCGCTGTAACCGTCGATTCCCAATCCGCAGATGACAGCGTCGGCGATCCCGGAGACATACGAGTGGTGACGGAATTCTTCGCGACTGTGGATGTTGCTGATGTGCACCTCCACGACGGGGGCATCGAGTGTGACCAGAGCGTCACGCAACGCAACGGAGGTATGCGAGTACCCACCGGGATTGATGACGATGCCCGCAACGTTTCCCCTGGCCTCGTGGATCCAATCGATCAGTTGGCCCTCGTGGTTCGACTGCCTTGCCTCGACCACCGCTCCGAACTTCGCGGCCGCCGCTTCACAGCGGGAAACTACGTCGTCCAGCGTGTCTCTCCCGTAGAACTCCGGTTGGCGCTGGCCCAACAAATTCAAGTTGGGCCCGTTGAGGACCAGAATCGGTAGAGATGAAGTCATCAGGGGCACCTCGGGGTTGACGCTCGAAACTAATGTACGAACTAGTGAGTTAGTTCACTGGACGTTACTCCCCCGACGCGGACTCGACAAGCAAAGTCGACAAACTGCTGACAGATAGAGTGAGCACATGGTTTCCGAGCAGTCAGTGAACTCCGTGGTGTCGAAGCCGGAGAAACGACGCCGAAACAGCGATCTGACCAGGGTGAACATCATCGCCGTCGCCACCGAGGAGTTTGCCGACAAAGGCTTTGCCGGCGCCCGAGTGGACGAGATCGCAACCAAGACTCACACCACCAAGCGCATGATCTACTACTACTTCACCGACAAGGAAGGGCTGTACAAGTCCGTCCTCGAACACGCGTACAGCGTCATTCGTGCGCAGGAACGTGAACTCGACCTCGAGGGATTGAAACCCACGGCAGCAGTCCGCGCCTTGGCCGAACTCACCTTCGACCACCACGAACAACACCCGAACTTCATTCGGCTGGTAGCCAACGAGAACATGCTCCGCGGTGAGCACATCGAGAAATCCGAGCTACTCAGCGGTCTCGGCGCCCCCGCCGCCGACCTGGTCTCGCAGATCCTCCACGACGGACAGCAGTCGGGAGCATTCCGCTCCGACGTAGATGCTCTCGATATTCACATGTTGATCAGCAGTTACTGCGTCTTTCGTATCGCCAATCGTTACACCTTCAAAGCGCTCTTCGACCGCGACCTGACCGACTCGACGCATCGTGAGCATCTTCGAACAATGCTCGGCGACATGGTTGTTGCGTTCTTGACCTCGAAGGCGCCGTCCTGACCCACCCCGAAGTCCGAAAAATCCCCCTACGGTGGTGAGTGGAACTCACAGCTGCCACCGGGAGGAATGACGTGACCGAGAATTACGTAGACGGGCTTTCACTCGAGGAGAAGGCGTCGTTGACGTCGGGCTCGGATTTCTGGCACAGCCAGTCCGTTCCCGGAATCGAATCGATACTCCTGACCGACGGTCCGCACGGAGTCCGGAAACAACCCGAGGGCGGCGACGCACTCGGACTCGGCCACAGCATTCCAGCGACATGTTTCCCACCGGCGGTCGGGTTGGGCTCGTCGTGGAACCTCGACCTCATCCGCCAGGTCGGTGAGGCTCTGGGCGACGAGGCCAAAGCCGAACAGGTCTCGGTCCTCCTCGGCCCAGGCATCAACATCAAACGATCACCCTTGTGTGGCAGGAACTTCGAATACGTCTCCGAGGACCCATTCCTCTCCGGCCGCGTCGCGGCAGCCCTGATCACCGGCATCCAGTCTCGCGGCGTCGGAACCTCGCTCAAGCACTTCGCTGCCAACAACCAAGAACACGACCGGATGAGAGTCAGTGCCGACGTCGACGAACGGACACTGCGCGAGATCTATCTGGCCGGCTTCGAATACGCCGTCAAGACCGCGGCCCCGACGACGGTCATGTGCTCGTACAACAAGATCAACGGTGTGTACTCGAGCCAGAACCATTGGCTGCTCACCGAGGTACTCCGCGAACAGTGGGGCTTCGACGGCCTCGTCGTTTCGGACTGGGGAGCGGTCAACGACCGCGTGGCGGCACTCGCCGCGGGCCTCGACCTGGAAATGCCGCCGACCGGAACCGATACCCAGATCGTCGACGCCGTGCGCGGCGGCGACCTGGACGAATCAGTGCTCACCACTGCCGCCGAGCGCCTGGCGACGCTGGTGGCACGCACCGCCGCCGCGCGCACCGAGGGCCACACGTACGACGTCGAGCGTCACCACGAACTGGCACGGACCGCTGCAGCGGAGTCCGCTGTCTTGCTGGCCAACGACGGAGAACTGCTGCCGCTGACCCCCGGCGGGCAAACCGTCGCGGTGATCGGCGAATTCGCGTGCAGCCCGCGGTACCAGGGAGCCGGCAGTTCACAGGTGGTCCCGACCAAGCTCGACAATGCCTTGGACGCGATCCTCGACCTCGAAGGCGCCGACCGCGTCACTTTCGCACCGGGCTTCACCTTCGACGGCACTCCGGACGACGACATGGTCACCGAGGCTGTCGACGCCGCACG
Source organism: Rhodococcus sp. FH8 (assembly GCF_019266085.1). Taxonomy (NCBI): domain Bacteria; kingdom Bacillati; phylum Actinomycetota; class Actinomycetes; order Mycobacteriales; family Nocardiaceae; genus Rhodococcus; species Rhodococcus sp. FH8. The sequence goes on from NZ_LPNQ01000061.1 coordinate 420,836, forward strand.
CCGCGCCGACGTCGCGGTGCTGTTCCTCGGACTACCGTCCGCCACGGAATCCGAAGGATTCGACCGAACCGACATCGAACTGCCGGCTGACCAGATCGCCCTGCTGAAAGCGGTCCACGGCGCGAACCCGAACACGGTCGTCGTGCTCGCCAACGGCGGTGTGGTTGCGATCGAGCCTTGGAAGGATCATGCCGCCGCAATCCTCGAGGGCTGGCTACTCGGCCAGGCGGGCGGCTCGGCGATTGCCGATCTTCTGTTCGGCATCACGAATCCGTCCGGCCGCCTGACGGAGACCATTCCGCATCGCCTCCAAGACAATCCGTCGTATCTGCATTTCCCGGGATCACAGCAGCACGTCCGCTACGGCGAAGGCCTGTACGTGGGATACCGCTACTACGACTCCGCACTGCGCGAAGTGGCGTACCCGTTCGGGTTCGGGCTGAGCTACACCACCTTCGACATCACCGATACCTCCGTCGAGGCCGGTGAGAACTCCGCCGAAGTGACCGTCACCGTGCGCAACAGCGGCGACCGATCGGGCAGCACCGTCGTTCAGGTCTACGTCCACGACGCCTCGGCAAGCATCGATCGACCCGCGCAGGAATTGAAAGGCTTCGCCAAGGTCCACCTCGACCCCGACGAATCCGCGACTGTGACCATCACGCTCGACACCAGGGCATTTGCCTATTGGTCCGTCGCGGCGCAGGACTGGGCGATCGAACCTGGCGACTACGAGATCCGCGTCGGCTTCTCGTCTCGGGACATCGCAACCACCGACACGATCACCCTGGCCGGGAACGTCGGCGTCGGCACGCTCGACGCCATGTCGACCATCGGCGAATGGCTCGCCCATCCCGTCGGCAGCGCAGTTCTCGGCGCCGCCATGGCTGCCGCAGCGGGCGACGGTGCACAGGCGGTCAGCCCCGAGATGATGGCACTCGCAGGCTCGATGCCGCTCGGAAAACTCGCCACCTTCGGCCTCGGGATCACCGAGGAACAGGTGGAGCAGTTGGTGGCGGCCGCAGCACAGCCGGCCTCCTAACTCCCTGAACTGCGGTTTCGACGAGCGGCGTGACCGCCAGTAGATTTTTATGAACTATTTGGTTAATAATCTTGTGTAGTTGCTGTGGCGTCGGTTACATTCCTTGTATCGCTCTCCGCACAGACGTTCTTTATACGAACACAATCGGCGGATGTAGAGCCTCCACGACGCTTCCACCCAGGAGATGAGCATGTCAGCTAGCACGGTTACACCGTCCGGGCCCGAGGCGGGGTCCTTGGCAAGGCCGGATACGACCAAGGTCAAGCGCGCCGCAACATCGTCGTTTCTCGGCAGCATGCTCGAGTACTACGACTTCTACATCTACGCCTCCGCCGCTGCGCTCATCTTCCCCACGGTGTTCTTCCCGGACAGCGGACATGCGGCTCTGCTTTCGCTGGCCACCTTCGGTGTCGCGTACGTCGCGCGTCCCCTCGGCGCTGTAGTCCTCGGCCATTTCGGTGACCGCGTCGGCCGCAAGAAGATCATGCTGCTCACGCTCATTCTGATGGGCGCAGCCACCTTCCTCATCGGATGTATTCCCAGCGCCGATTCGATCGGAGTTCTTGCACCGATCCTTCTTGTCCTGATGAGAATCGCCCAGGGCATCTCCGCTGCCGGTGAACAGAGCGGTGCCAGCTCACTGACGCTCGAACACGCCCCCGAAGGCCGACGCGCGTTCTTCTGCAGTTGGACCCTCAACGGCACCCAGGCCGGCTTCATCCTCGCCAGCCTCGTATTCCTGCCCATCGCCGCGCTCCCCGACGACATCCTTTACACGTGGGGTTGGCGAATCCCGTTCTGGGGCAGCCTGATCGTTCTGGTCGCGGCATACATCATGCGTCTCAAGCTCGAAGAGCCCGAAGAGTTCACCGAGCAGCAGGAATCCAAGACCGTCGCCAAATTGCCTGTTGCCGATCTTCTTCGCACCCACAGCGCAAATCTGATTCGCGTGATCTGCTGCGCTTTCATCGCCGTCGTCTCGACCATCTTCTCCGTCTTCGGTCTCGCTTTCGCCACCACCGAAGAAGTGGGGATTCCGAAGTCGACCATGCTCTGGGTTGCCATCGCAGCCAACGCCGTAGCCCTGCTCAGTCAGCCCGCCTGGGCGATGCTCTCCGACCGGATCGGTCGCAGGCCGTTGTTCATCGGTGGCGCCCTCGGTAGCGCGGTGTTCATCTACGTGTACTTCGGCGCAATCGCCAGCGGCAACGTTCCCCTGATCTTCCTCGCCGCAATCGGATTGATGTCCGTCTTCTACGCTGCCCCGAATGCCATCTGGCCGTCGTTCTACTCCGAGATGTTCAACACCAAGGTCCGCTACTCGGGCATTGCGATCGGCACCCAGGTCGGCTTCGCCCTCGCAGGCTTTGCCCCCGCCATCGGCAACGCCCTCATGGGCGGCGACAAGACACACTGGATGCCCGTTGCCATTCTGACTTCGGTGGCCTGCGTCATCTGCGCGATCTCGGCGTTCACCGCCAAGGAGACGTTCCGCACCCCCCTCAAGGAGCTCGGCAACCCGATCTAGCCGACCACCCCACAGACACCCTGCACGAACCACTGTGTTACACGAACCACTGTGTTGCGCGAGCGACTGTGGCCCGGCATCTCGCGAGAGATACCGGGCCACAGTCGTTTTGAAGTTCTACGCCGTCTTGTCGCGACGCTCGCCACGCTCCGGCTTACGCGGAACGATGGTCGGAAGTACGTTGTCGTTGACGGTCTCCGCGGTGACGACCACCTTTTCGACGTCGTCACGGCTGGGAATGTCGTACATCACGGGAAGAAGAACCTCTTCCATGATGGCGCGCAGGCCACGAGCGCCGGTTCCACGCAAGATCGCCTGATCGGCAATAGCGTCGAGCGCTTCTTCGGTGAACTCGAGTTCGACGCCGTCCATGTCGAACAGGCGACGATACTGCTTGACGAGAGCGTTCTTGGGCTCCGACAGGATCTGAACGAGCGATTCCTTGTCGAGGTTGGTCACCGACGCGATCATCGGCAGTCGGCCGATGAACTCCGGAATCAGACCGAACTTGATCAAATCCTCCGGCATGACCTCGGCGAAACGATCGACCGTATCCAGTTCGGCCTTCGACCGAACCTCGGCACCGAATCCGATACCGCGCTTGCCGACACGATCGGAGACGATCCGCTCGAGACCTGCGAAAGCGCCCGCGACGATGAACAGCACGTTCGTGGTGTCGATCTGAATGAATTCCTGGTGCGGATGCTTACGGCCACCCTGCGGCGGGACGCTTGCCTGCGTACCTTCGAGGATCTTCAGCAACGCCTGCTGAACGCCTTCGCCGGAGACGTCACGCGTGATCGACGGGTTCTCGCTCTTACGGGCGATCTTGTCGACCTCGTCGATGTAGATGATTCCGGTCTCGGCGCGCTTGACGTCGTAGTCGGCAGCCTGAATCAGTTTGAGCAGAATGTTCTCGACGTCCTCACCGACGTAACCGGCCTCGGTCAACGCCGTCGCGTCAGCGATGGCGAACGGGACGTTGAGCATCTTCGCGAGAGTCTGAGCGAGATACGTCTTGCCGCAGCCGGTGGGGCCGAGCATCAAGATGTTGGATTTCGCGAGCTCAACCGTCTCACCCCGCGCATCACGGCCCTTGTCGCCGGCCTGAATGCGCTTGTAGTGGTTGTAGACGGCCACGGCCAACGTCCGCTTGGCGGAGTCCTGACCGATGACGTAGTTCTCGAGGAATTCTCGGATCTCCGCAGGCTTGGGAAGCTCGTCGAGCTTGACCTCGCTCGATTCGGCCAATTCCTCTTCGATGATCTCGTTGCAGAGGTCGATGCACTCGTCGCAGATGTACACCCCGGGTCCTGCAATGAGCTTTTTGACCTGCTTCTGACTCTTACCGCAGAAAGAGCACTTGAGCAGATCCCCGCCGTCGCCGATGCGTGCCATCTCGTGAGGTCCCTACTTTCCATCATGTACGTGCACTCGCCGCCACTCGATCGGTCGAGACGCTCCGCAGTACTTCGGTAGTTGTCAGATCAGACAAACTGATCGAACAAATCTGGTCGAACAATCGCAGAACGCCGGTCGAGAACCAGCCCGTGAAGTGACGGTACCCGCAGATCCCGAACGGGGTCGACCTGTTCTCGGCGTTTCGCCTGCGGATAAAAAAGAAAAGAGTCGAGATTTCAGCCTGGCAAGCGCTCCACCAGGCACTTCTCGACGTGTCCGCCTCGTGTCGGGAATCGGGATACAGGTCCTCGACACGAGGCGGAAATCGACTACTTCTGTGCGCTGAGCTTCCGGTAAGCCAGCACGTCGTCGATGATGCCGTACTCCTTGGCCTGCTCGGCCGTGAGGATCTTGTCGCGATCGGTGTCGACGCGGATGGTCTCCGGATCCTTACCCGTGTGCAGCGACAGCGTGCTCTCCATGAGCCGACGCATACGCTCGATCTCCGCAGCCTGGATCTCCAGATCGGAAACCTGACCCTGGATGCCGCCCGTAGCCGGCTGGTGGATCAGAATGCGCGAGTTGGGGAGCGCGAAGCGCTTGCCCGGCGTACCGCCGGCCAGAAGCACGGCAGCTGCCGAAGCAGCCTGACCGAGGCAGACGGTGGAAATGTCGGCACGGACGTACTGCATCGTGTCGTAGATCGCCATCAGCGCGGTGAAAGAACCACCGGGCGAGTTGATGTACATGGTGATGTCGCGGTCCGGATCCTGCGATTCGAGAACCAGCAACTGCGCCATGAGGTCGTTGGCGGACACGTCGTCGACCTGCGAGCCGAGGAAGATGATGCGCTCCTCGAACAGCTTGTTGTACGGGTCGGACGTCTTGACGCCGTAGCTGGTCTGCTCCGTGAACTGGGGCAGGATGTAACGCGATTGGGGGCCCGACGGCGCCTGGCCGCCCAGCGAGTTAGCTCCGAAAAGATTGGTCATCAGTTCTCCAAAGTATGAATTGGGCAGCGAAAGGATGGGCGTACCGGCTCAGTTGCCGGTGCCGCCGGCCTGATTCGCACGGGAGACGACGTGGTCGACGAAGCCGTACTCGAGAGCTTCCTTCGCCGTGAACCAACGGTCACGATCGGAGTCCGCGGTGATCTGCTCGACCGTCTGGCCGGTGTGCTGAGCAATCAGCTCGGCCATTTCGCGCTTGGTGTGCTTGAACTGCTCGGCCATGATCGCGATGTCACTTGCGGAACCACCGATGCCGGCGGACGGCTGGTGCATCATGATGCGGGCGTGAGGCAGCGCGTAGCGCTTGCCCTTGGTGCCTGCCGAGAGCAGGAACTGACCCATCGACGCCGCAAGGCCCATGCCGAAGGTGGCGATGTCGCACTCGGCGAACTGCATGGTGTCGAAGATCGCCATACCTGCGGTCACGGATCCACCGGGCGAGTTGATGTAGAGCGAGATGTCTCGCGTCGGGTCCTCGGCCGAGAGCAGCAGGATCTGTGCGCACAGCTTGTTGGCGATGTCGTCGTCGACCTGGGTACCGAGGAAAATGATGCGCTCTCGCAGCAAGCGCTCGTACACCGAGTCGCTGAGGTTCAACCCAGCGGTCGCTGAAGTCATGGCGGGACTCTGCAAAGTCTCCAGGTGATTGGAAGTCACGGTACCTGCCTTCTATGTGGATCTACTTGTGCGGTGGATCGTCTATGCGAAACACTTCTACTGACACAGACAGTAACGAAGTAGGGCGGCACCGGAGTCCCGGTGCCGCCCTACTTCGCTCAAAGCGGAAAACTCAGTGCAGTCGATCGTGGTGAAAACACCCGTCCGCCTGCGTTTTTACTTGTCTTCGCTCTCGGCGGAATCAGACTCGTCCGCTTCGGTTTCGGCCTCACTGCTGCCGAACAGCTCTGCGGTGTCGACAACTGCGCCGGAGGTGTCCTTGACACCGGCCGACTCGACGACGGACGCGAGAGCCTTGCCACGACGGACGTCTGCGAAGACGGCGCCGAGCTGGTTGGCCTGCTGGATCTGCTGGATGAACTGCTCAGGAGCCATGCCGTAACGCTGCGCCTGGAACAGGATGCGCTCGGTGAGCTCGTCCTGACCGACGGTGACGTTGCCCGCATCGGCAATCGAGTCGAGCAAGAGCTGCGTCTTGACGGAGCGCTCAGCGGCTTCCTGTGCATCCTTGTCGAACTCTTCGCGGCTGCTGCCCTGCTCTTCGAGGAGCTTGTTCAGTGCCTCTTCGTCGTGATCGAGACCGTGAACGGCGTCGTGCAGTGCAGCGTCGACCTCAGCCTTGACGACAGCCTCCGGCAACGGAACCTCGACGGTCTCGAGCAGCTGCTCGAGAACCTTGTCGCGGATCTGACCGGCCTGCTCGACCTTGCGGACGCGTGCGACGCGCTCACGGAGGTCAGCCTTCAGTTCTTCCAGGGTGTCGAACTCGCTGGCGAGCTGAGCGAACTCGTCGTCCTCAGCCGGAAGCTCGCGCTCCTTGACCGTCTGCACGGTCACGGTGACAACAGCTTCCTTGCCTGCGTACTCGCCGGCGACCAGCGTCGACGTGAAGTCCTTGGACTCCCCCGCCTTGAGGCCGATGATGGCTTCGTCGAGGCCCTCGATGAGCTGGCCCGAACCGACCTCGTGCGACAGTCCGCTCGCGGTTGCCTCGGCAACGTTCTCGCCGTCGACGGTGGCCGACAGATCGATGGAGACGAAGTCGCCGTCCTCGACTGCGCGGTCGACGCCGGTGAGGGTACCGAAACGCTGACGCAGCGAAAGCAGCTGCTCTTCGATAGCTTCGTCGGTGATCTCGATCGGATCGACCTCGACGTTGATGGAGCTGAAGTCAGGGAGCTCGATCTCGGGGCGCACGTCGACCTCGGCGGTGAACTCGAGGAGCTCGCCGTCTTCGATCTTGGTGACCTCGATCTCGGGCTGGCCGATGGCCTTCACGCCGGCGCTGGTGACAGCCTCGGAGTAACGCGACGGCAGAGCGTCGTTGACGACCTGCTCGAGCACAGCGCCGCGACCGACACGCGCTTCGAGGAGGCGGGCCGGAGCCTTGCCGGGACGGAAGCCGGGGAGACGAATCTGCTGCGCGAGGGCCTTGTAGGCCTTGTCGAAATCAGACTTGAGTTCCGCGAAGGGCACCTCAACGTTGATACGGACTCGCGTCGGGCTGAGCTGCTCGACGGTGCTCTTCACGAAACTTCGCTCCTTCGTCTGGTCTTGCTCACAACTTGTGTTGAATCGGTACTGCTGTCTGGCGCGGCACTTCACTCCCGGACTTACTGGAGGTGAAGTGCCATGTACGTACTTGTCGGGATGACAGGATTTGAACCTGCGACCCTCCGCTCCCAAAGCGGATGCGCTACCAAGCTGCGCTACATCCCGTTTCCGATCACATGAAACACACGATACGGCCATCCGAGGCCACTAAGACAGCGGGCCACAAAGGCAGCCACCATCGGTGACCGCGCACAACCCTATCGCGCTCACTACTCTCTCACGAACCCGACCGCCATTTGTACACGGCCCGGCTGTCGACCCCGTCAGTATGTCATCCGACGGCAGCCACATACAGCAGCCACATACAGCCTTGCCTCAACTGCCATTCAGAGCCGGAATCAGAAGCCGCGCCTGCGGCCGAGACACCCCAACTCGCCGAGCAATTCGCCAATTCCCCAGGTGAACGACGGTCTCGAACTTCTCCGACCCCCCGATTATGAAATCCGGTGGGGCATTGGGTACAGTTTCGTATCGCAGACGACGAACACGGCGATCCCGAGTTGTCGTATGCACGGGGATGTAGCTCAATGGTAGAGCCTCAGTCTTCCAAACTGATCACGCGGGTTCGATTCCCGTCATCCCCTCCATCAGGAGGGAAACTCCACAAAAGATCCGCATCGGCCCAGCCGGTGCGGATTTTTTGTATTCCGACTTTGTCCACTCCGACCACTCCCCTGCGGTCCGTATCCTGGAGTTGTCCGGATCGATTCTGCTCGGGAGGCCACGTGACCACGATTCTTCTCATACTCGTCGTTCTGGCCGTAGTCGTATTCCTGGTCATGAAAAGCCAGCAACGCGGTTCCGGCCACAGCGCAACACAACTCGACGATGCGAAAGCCGATGCCCGGCAGTCGATCGAACGCCTCGGCGGTCAGGTCTACAACCTGACCGGCAGTGACGACGCGTCGCGCCAAGCCCTCGCCGACGCGGCCGAACGGTACAACGCCGCAGGCTCGCAGATCGATCAGGCCGCAACGCCGGTCCAAGCACGTCTCGCGAAACAGACTGCACTGGAAGGGCTTTACTACATCCGCGCGGCACGGGTGGCGATGGGCATGGATCCGGGACCGGAAGTTCCTTCCATCGACGGACAGAAGGCTGCCGGTTCGGTCACCGAAGACCGTGAGGTCGAATTCGAGGGCCGCAAGGTCGCCGCATCACCCAATCCGTCGTCGCACACACCCAACTACTACCCCGGTGGCCGAGTCGCCGGACGCCCGGTCCCGGCCGGCTGGTACTCCGAACCCTGGTGGAAGCCTGCACTCGTCGCCGGCGCCTGGGGTCTGGGTTCGATGATGCTGTTCTCGACCATGTTCTCCGGCATGGCCGGGGTTCCTTACGGCGCAGAGGCTTTCGCCCAGGGTGGCGATCCCGGCGCCGACACAGGCTCCGGTGACTCGGGAGATCAGGGTATGGACGCCGGTGATCCCGGCGCCGACCAAGGAAGTATCGACAACACGGACTACACCGCTGACGGCGGAAGCGACTGGTCTGGTGGCGACGGAGGCGGAATGGATTTCGGGGGCGGCGGGGACTTCGGCGGCTTCGACTTCTAAGCAGACTGACAGACCGGGCACCAGAACAGGTTTCGTGCCTTCATGACGGAATGCAGGATCGGTGTGCCGCACACGCGGCACGGCGATCCTGCTCTTCTGTAGACATAGGTACGCGGACGATCCTTCGCGTACGCCGGATCTCCGTTGTCGTGCTCGGCGCGAACGACGTGCATCTTCCCCCGTCTGACGCCGACTTTCATCAATTCGACTAGGTCTGCCCACATGGCGGTCCACTCGCCGTGAGAGACGAGATTCCCCGGTCGTTCAGGGTTGATTCCGTGACGAAAGAGAAGTTCGGCGCGATAGACGTTGCCGACACCCGCCAGGACCGCCTGGTCCATCAGCAGGGCGCCGATTGCCGTCTTGGACTTGGAGATTCGCAACCAGGCCTTCTCTGGATCCGCGTCGCGGCGCAGTGGGTCCGGCCCGAGTCTGGCCTCGATCGCGGCGACCTGAGGAGGTAGCAGGACTTCGCAGGCGGTGGGACCACGAAGGTCGGTGCCGAAATCGGCACCGACCATTCGCATCCGGACCTGGCCTACCGGTTCTTCCATCGGCAGGGCGGCGTCGGTGAACTTTCCGTACAACCCGAGGTGTACGTGAACTGTCAGACCGTTGTCGTACGTGTGCCAGAGGTGCTTTCCCCAGGCATCCGAGGACGTGAGTACGTGTCCGTCCACCAGGCGCGCGTCCTCGGCGAATCTGCCTTGCGGACTGAGGACGCGGACCGGTGAACCGACGAACTTGCGGGCATGCAACCGTGCCAGCCGGTGCAGGGTATGACCTTCAGGCACGGAACAACTCTCGGATCAGGCTTGCGGCAGAGCCGGTGCGACGCCGGTCTTCTCGTACTCGGACAGGATGTCGATACGACGCTGGTGGCGCTCTTCACCCGACCATGCGGTGGCGAGGAAAGCGTCGACGATGGCAAGCGATTCCTCGAGGGAATGCATACGTCCGCCGATGCCGATCAGCTGAGCGTTGTTGTGCTCACGTGCCAGCTTCGCCGTTTCGACGCTCCAAGCGAGGGCGCACCGTGCGCCGGGAACCTTGTTCGCTGCGATCTGCTCGCCGTTGCCACTGCCACCCAGGACGATTCCCAGGCTGCCTTCGTCGGCGACGACGCGCTTTGCGGCTTCGATGCAGAAAGCCGGGTAGTCGTCCACGGCGTCGTACTCGTGAGCACCACAGTCGATGGCCTCGTGGCCGTTCGCTTTCAGGTGTTCGATGATCTCGTTCTTACGTTCGAATCCGGCATGGTCGGCACCCAGGTATACGCGCATGGCGACAATTCTCTCAGGCCCGACCAGCCGGGCGCACCCGGGTCGACGTCACACTTTCAGGAACACGCATCGCCGCGCGAGCACACCTATCGTGGTGCCCATGTACCCCGTCAACGGCCAGGCCGCTGCACCCGCCCTTCGTATGTCACCGGGCAGTGACGCCGTTCGCCACCCGTGGGAAATCCCGCTACTCGTGCTCGCGGTGCTGACGACGGTCGTCACTTATGTGGTGGCGATCGTTCTGATCGCTGCGGGTGATCTGTCGACGTGGATCCTCGTGGTGCTCGCGGCTCCGATCCTGCTGTTCCTCGCGCGAGGTCAGCTGTACGGATCGCAACAGGTCAACGGAATCAAGATGACGCCTTCACAGTTTCCGGAGGGGTATCAGCTCGTTGCCGAGGCTGCGGCACGGTTCGGCATGAAAACTCCGCCGGATGCCTACGTCGTGCTGGGGAACGGACGGATCAACGCGTTCGCGTCGGGGCACGGATTTCGCCGTTTCGTCGTCGTCTACAGCGACCTGTTCGAAGTCGGTGGGCAGGCACGCGAGCCCGATGCGCTCGCATTCATCATCGGCCACGAGGTCGGCCACATCGCTGCCGGGCATGCGTCGTACTGGCGCCAGTGGGGACAGTTCGCGTCGAACTACATTCCGGTGATCGGGTCTTCGCTGTCGCGTTCCATGGAGTACACGGCGGACAACTTCGGCTTTCACATGCGTCCGCAGGGTGCACCGGGCGCGATGGGCGTCCTCGGCGCGGGAAAGTATCTGGTGGGTCTGGTCGGGTTCGACGAACTGGCCGATCGGGCGACACTCGAATCCGGGTTTTTCCCGTGGTTCGTCAACATCTTGTCGTCGCATCCGGTGCTGACCTGGCGTGCGGCTGCACTTCGCAACCGCACGCACTCAGGGCATCTGTTCTTCCGGCCGGGCCAGCTCTACCGAAATCCGGCGCTCACTGCCGCTCAGTCGAACTGAGGATCCTCGTTGCGGGTCCGCTTGAGCTCGAAGAAGTGGGGGTAGCCGGCCAGCGCGACTGCGCCGTCCCACACCTTGCCTGCGTCCTCGCCGCGCGGGATGCGTGAGAGCACGGGGCCGAAGAACGCCACACCGTTGACATGGATCGTCGGGGTTCCGACGTCGGGTCCGACGGCGTCCATGCCCTTGTGGTGGCTCTCGCGCAGAGCCTCGTCGTACTTGTCGGTGTCGGCGGCCTCGGCCAGTTCAGGTGGCAGGCCGACCTCGGCAAGGGACGACTTGATGACGTCGGCGAAGTCCTTGTTTCCCTCGTTGTGAATCTTCGTCCCCATCGCCGTGTACAGCGGCAGCAGGATATCGTCGCCCTTCAGCTGCGCTGCAGCGATGGCGACACGGACCGGGCCCCAGGCCTTGGTCATCATCTCCCGGTACTCGTCGGGAAGGTCACGGCCCTCGTTGAGAACCGCAAGGCTCATCACGTGGAACTTGGCCTCGATGTCGCGTACCTGCTGGGCCTCGAGAATCCAGCGTGAGGTGATCCAGCACCACGGGCAGAGCGGATCGAACCAGAAGTCAGCAGTGTCCGTGGTCTTGCTCGAGGTTGCGCTCACGAAGAAACTCCCTATCAGTTCATGTCGGTCAGGTCATATCAGTTCGGGGACATACTCCCGTTCTGCCAACAATCATGAACCCGCAATCCTTCCCGCGCTTTCCCCCGAACCACCTCCCGATCGCAGTAGTGTCGAAAAGAAACGAGTACGAAGGAGTGGTTCAGTAATGAGCACCAACCGGAGATTCGTGATCGTCGGCGGCGGGCTCGCGGGCGCAAAGATCGCAGAAGCCCTGCGTGACAGAGATTTCGACGGTGAGATCACCGTATTGAGTGAAGAAGACCACCTCCCGTACGAGCGTCCGCCGCTGTCGAAAGAGTTCTTCGCCGGCAAGAAGACACTCCCCGAATTCACCGTCCACGACGGCGAGTGGTTTCGCGACCATCGCGTCGATCTTCGCCCGGGAACGACGGCAACGGCCATCGACCCCGCTGCGCACACCGTGTCACTTCCGGACGGTTCCACGATCAGCTACGACAAGCTCGCCTTGGCCACCGGTTCGCGGTCGCGGCGCCTCGACATCCCGGGATCCGACGCCGAGGGCGTTCACTACGTGCGAACAGTCGATCAGGCCGCCGCGCTGCTGCGCACCCTGGCCGCCGACAAGAAGCTCGTCGTGATCGGTGCCGGCTGGATCGGCCTCGAAATTGCCGCGTCGGCTCGCGGTTTCGACGTCGACGTCACCGTGCTCGAGCATGCCGGACTTCCGCTCGAATCGACCCTCGGCCCGGAAATGGGTGAGGTCTTCGCCGCACTGCACCGCCAGAACGGGGTGGACTTACGCACCGGCACGGACGTCACCGCAATCTCTGTCGACGGCGGTCACGCCTCGGGCGTCACTTTGATCGATGGAACCGTGATTCCGGCCGACGCCGTGTTGATCGCTGTCGGCGCATTGCCGAACACCGAGTTGGCATCGGAGGCGGGTATCGACGTCGAGAACGGGGTTCTCGTCGACGCCGGTCTGCAGAGCAGCGACCCCGACGTGGTCGCAGTGGGTGACATCGCGGCCGCACAGCATCCGATTCTGAATGCACGAATTCGGGTGGAGCACTGGGCAAACGCACTCAACCAACCCGAGACGGCCGCAGAGACCATGTTGGGACGGCCCGCCGAGTACGTACGCATGCCGTATTTCTTCACCGATCAGTACGACCTCGGAATGGAATACGTAGGTCACGCACCGCACGGCGGCTACTCCCGTGTCGTCACTCGCGGCGACGTCGACAAGCGCGAGTTCCTGGCATTCTGGCTCGATTCCGCGAACAAGGTGCTCGCCGGCATGAACGTGAACATCTGGGATGCCGGTGACGCCATCAAGGAATTGGTCGCGTCTTCGCGTCCCGTCGATCCGGAGCGGTTGGCCGACCCGGAGATTCCGCTGGCAGAAGTGTCCGCTTGAGTGAAGTCGTTCTCTTCGTGATGGGATGGACGTAATAGATCCGCACCATCTACGAGGAGATCTTTGTGGTCGCACCGAACCTGACACGCGAAACCGCAGCGCAACGGTCAGCAATCCTGACCGTCGAGAACTACCTGATCGAACTCGATCTCACCGACGGCAAAGACGCACCCGGCGAGGAGACGTTCTCCTCGAAGACCACCGTCACGTTCACCGCCACGGCCGGAGCAAGCAGCTTCATCGACATCGTCGCGGCCAGAGTCCATTCCGCGGTCCTCAACGGCACCGCGCTCGACGTCTCCGGCTACGACGAGTCGACGGGCATCAGCCTGCCCGACCTCGCTGCCGACAACGAGTTGGTCATCGAGGCCGATTGCATCTACTCCCACACCGGCGAGGGACTGCACCGATTCGTCGACCCGACCGATGACTCCGTCTACCTCTATTCACAGTTCGAGACGGCCGACGCCAAGCGCATGTTCGCGTGCTTCGATCAGCCTGATCTCAAGGCCACGTTCGACGTCCGCGTCACCGCTCCCACGTCGTGGAAGGTCATCTCCAACTCCGCGGTCGTCGAGACCCTTGCCGCCGATCCCGGCAAGCACGTTTTCCGGACCACCCCGAAGATGAGCACGTACCTGGTGGCGCTCATCGCCGGTCCCTACGCGCAGTGGACCGACAACTACTCCGACGAGCACGGCGACATCCCGCTCGGAATCTTCTGCCGCGCTTCGCTGGCCGAGTTCATGGACGAGGAGCGACTGTTCACCGAGACCAAGCAGGGATTCGACTTCTACCACCGCAACTTCGGTGTTCCCTATGCTTTCGGCAAGTACGACCAGCTCTTCGTCCCCGAATTCAATGCGGGCGCGATGGAGAATGCCGGCGCCGTGACATTCCTCGAGGACTACGTCTTCCGCTCCAAGGTGACCCGCTACTCGTACGAACGTCGTGCCGAAACGGTCCTGCACGAAATGGCGCACATGTGGTTCGGCGACCTCGTCACGATGGCGTGGTGGGACGACCTATGGCTCAACGAGTCGTTCGCGACCTTCGCTTCGGTCCTGTGCCAGACCGAGGCCACGGAGTACACGAACGCCTGGACGACGTTCGCCAACGTCGAGAAGTCGTGGGCGTACCGCCAGGACCAGTTGCCGTCGACGCACCCGATTGCCGCGGACATTCCGGACCTGGCCGCCGTCGAGGTGAACTTCGACGGCATCACGTACGCGAAGGGCGCCAGCGTCCTCAAGCAGTTGGTGGCATACGTCGGACTCGAGCCGTTCCTCGCCGGACTGCGTGAGTACTTCCGTGAGCACGCATTCGGAAACGCAACCTTCGACGATCTGCTGGGCTCACTCGAAAAGTCCTCGGGCCGTGACCTTTCCGACTGGGGTCGGCAGTGGCTCAAGACCACCGGTTTGAACATCCTGCGCCCCGACTTCGATGTCGACGCAGACGGAAAGTTCACCCGCTTCGCCGTCCTGCAGGACGGTGCTGCACCAGGCGCCGGGGAGCGTCGAATCCACCGGATCGCCATCGGAATCTACGACGACGTCGACGGCAAGTTGGTGCGAAGCCATCGCGTCGAACTCGACCTCGATGCTGTGGAAAGCACGGATGTCCCCGAACTTGTCGGCGTCGCCCGCGGTGCACTCGTGTTGGTCAACGACGACGATCTCACCTACGGCTCCGTGCGACTCGATCCCGAATCGTTGGCGACGGCGATCGAGCGGGTCGGCGACATCACCGACTCACTCCCCCGCACCCTGGTCTGGTCGGCGGCGTGGGAAATGACCCGTCAAGCCGAACTGAAGGCACGCGACTTCGTCGCGCTGGTCGAGCGCGGCATCAGTTCGGAGACCGAAGTCGGTGTGGTGCAACGTCTCTTGCTCCAAGCCCAAACCGCCATCGGCTCCTACGCAGATCCGGCCTGGGCCGAGGCCGAAGGCGCGGCGAGCTTCGCCAATCGGTTGCTCGAACTCGCACGTGAGGCAGAGGCCGGGTCCGACCACCAGCTGGCATTCGTCAACGCACTCACCGGCGCAGCACTCTCCCCGTGGCACACCGAGGTACTGCGCGAATTGCTCGACGCCGATCCCTCCACCGTTGGGCTCGACGGCCTGATCGTCGACACGGACCTGCGCTGGCGCATCGTCGGGGCACTCGCGGCCGCCGGTGAGATCGACGCCGAAGGAACCGCAACTCCATTCATCGACGCCGAAGCTCAGCGTGACCCGACCGCTGCGGGCGCTCGTCAAGCCGCGGCGGCCGCGGCCGGACGTCCGCAGGTCGCTGTCAAGGAAGAGGTCTGGGCAAAGGTCGTCGGCGACGACTCCGTGCCCAACATCACCGCGCGATCGATCATCGGCGGGTTCGCTCGCGAAGGCCAGGACGAATTGCTCGAGCCCTTCGTCTCCCGCTACTTCGCCGATATCGCGGCGGTGTGGGAACGACGCTCGAGCGAAGTGGCACAGACCGTCGTCATCGGGCTGTACCCGTCGTGGTCGATCTCGGACGAATCCGTAGCGGCAGCAGACCGGTTCCTCGAAGGCGACATCCCTCCCGCGTTGCGTCGCCTGGTCGTCGAAGGCCAGGCCGGCGTGGTTCGTTCACTCGCAGCACGAAAGTTCGACGCGAGCTGACATGCAAAAGGCCGGTGCCCGCGTCGATTCTCACGAATCGACGCGGGCACCGGCCTGTGTCTGACAAACAGTTACGGCGCTGAAATTGCGGCTGCCATAACGCGGATGGCACTGATCAGTCCGTCGATCAGGTTGCCTTCACTGAAGGATGCAACAGCTGCCGTTGCTCCGAGCTGGGTAACACGATCGGTGACCCGATCGGCGATTGCCCGACCGCTGCGAACCTCGACGGTGCGCTGGTTGGGCGAAACGGCGATCAGGACGGAACGCTCGGCTTCGGGCGTGGTCGGGAACAATGCGTCGGCACCCGCTGCCGGATCAGAACCGAGATCACCGACGTACGCGTTGAACCGCACCTTGGTGGCCCGCGTCGCTTCGGTCATCGCGACGTCGAGCGCGACCAGATCCATGGTCGCGAACGGAAGATCGTCGGTGAACGGCTCGCCGATGCGATGCACACCGGATACGCGTCCACTGGACGTGACGACGCTGCCGACGGGCAGGTCCTCGGGCGCTACTGCGAGCGCGGTCGAATGATCACCACTTGCCACTTGCGGACCCTCCGATCAGATCAGCCGAACCGGCTTCGATTGCGTGTGCACTGCCGTGATGGCCACCGCGAACGGTGACCTCGTCGACAGCACTCCACAGCACGGGAGCGTGATCCCACGACTCGCCGAGATGGAACGCCGGCGGAACCGGTCCCGGCGTCTTCTTCCCGAGGAAGGACGCAGCCGCGAAGAACGCGGTGATCAAGGCCGGAATCCCAACGTATATCAGTACTACCTCGAGAATGCTCACACCAGATAACGTAGCCCAGAACGCCAGGAAGGAAAGCGTCAGGGCCACAAATTCTCGGGCAATTTCGTTTCGGTGACGCTAGAACTCAATTCAGGCTGCGCCCACGCCGACACATTGCTCAGGCTGCGCCCACGCCGACACATAGCTCAGGCTGCGCCCACGCCGAGATAAGGCATCCACGCCGGATGCAATTCCTTGGTCGCCGCGAGCAGACGCCAGTGCGGTCCGGACGGCGGGACCAATTCCGCACGGAGGGTCCATCCGAGTTCGCTGAGCATCTTGTCGGCCTTGCGGTGATTGCAGGGGGCGCAGCACGCGACGCAGTTCTCCCACGAATGCCCGCCACCTCTGCTGCGAGGAACGACGTGGTCGATGGTTTCGGCTTTGGCTCCGCAGTACGCACATCGGAAGTGGTCACGATGCATCAGCGCGGCACGAGTCATGGGGATGCGGGCGCGATACGGAACGCGCACGTAGGTGCGCAATCGAATGACCGAGGGAACCTGCACCGACCAGTCCGCGGAATGGACTACCGGGCCCTGTTCGTCCTCGTGGACGGTATCGGCCTTGCCGCAGGCCATCAGTACGACCGCGCGCCTGGCAGGAAGGGCGGTCAGCGGCTCGTACGTGACGTTGAGCAGTAGCACCCGACGTTTCACCCACTCGGGGACTACGCGATCGGGAGGGAACATCTCGAGGTGAGAATGCTCGTCGGAAAAGAGTGGGTCGGCAGTGTGCGCGAACCCGTCAGGAACAACTTCCAGAACAGCCCCTAACGCGTGGTCGTTCCGCGCGCTAGTGGGCTGGAGTTGTCGGTGATTGCGTGCAGCATGTCGGTTCTTCATACGACCTCCGGGAGACTGCCCCCAAGTTGACCACGGATGATTGCGTTACGCACTCTCATTTCGAACAAAATTGCCAGGACGGCCGGTGAATTTCCGGTGAATGGGTACGCACTCCGACTCGATACAACCGTCGTCGACCCGGAAACCGACCACTACGGCCGTCAGGCACAATGGAACTTGCCATGAATGACGTACAGCACGACGTGCAGCAGACCTTCTACGACGCCGTCGGCGGAGCCGAGACGTTTCACAAGCTCACCGCGCGATTTTACGAAGAAGTAGCGAAGGACGAGGTTGTGCGCCCGCTCTACCCCGAGGCCGACCTCGGCCCGGCCGAGCGGCGGATGCGGATGTTCCTCGAGCAGTACTGGGGCGGACCGCACACGTACTCGGAGGAGCGTGGACACCCGCGTCTGCGTATGCGCCACAATCCATTCGTGATCGGCCCGATCGAGCGTGATGCGTGGCTGCGGTGTATGCACGTCGCCATCGCGTCCATCGACGAGAAGACTCTGAGCCCGGTGCACCGCAAGCAGTTGATCGACTACATGGAGATGGCTGCCGCGTCCATGGTGAACTCCGCTATCTGACCGTCTACCTAGCCTTCGGCCTGAACACGCGCGCGACCCGGCGGACTGCTCGTACCCCGAACGACACCGTGGGATGCAGGGGCGAACTCAAGATTGCATGCTTGCGCACGTACTCTTCGACCTCCCACTCCGACCAACTGCCCGCACGGAAGAGTGCGGCATCGCCGACACTCAGGGTTCGCTCGGCGATTCCGTCGGCCTGAACGGTGACCGACCCTTCGATGATGTGCACGATTTCGTCCGCGTGGAAGTACCAGCGGAAGCGCCCCTTCGTGCAATCCCAGACGTGTGTAGTCGTGGTCCCGTCTTTACTCGCCGACCATTGCGCCGACCGTGCAACCGGTGTGCCGAAGATTATCCAGTCGCGGTTGATCGGATCATCCTCGAGCAGTACATGATCCAAACTGACCGCTTCGATTGCCGACAAAGTCAAGGCCAAGCCCCCTTGGTTGAATTCCCGAATACTTCTCCCCCGGCAGTAACACCAAAGTTGCCACATGGTGTCACCGCGTGAATGCAAAGTACACCAAGGCTAGGTAAAGAGTCACGCTTTTGCCGTGTCCAAGTCGTGAGAGTGCCAGACGTTTGGCACTATGAACTGCTGTGAGCACCCCCGCGGATTCGTCCTCTGTAAGCCGGCCCGAAGCCCCGTGGTGGAACGAGGCGGTCTTCTATCAGATCTATCCGCGTTCTTTTGCCGATTCGGGCAGCGACGGTATCGGCGACCTCGGCGGAGTCGAGGAGAAACTCGGCTACCTCGAACTGCTCGGCATCGATGCAATCTGGTTGAGCCCGGTGATGAAGTCACCGATGGCAGACCACGGCTACGACGTCTCGGATCCTCGCGACATCGATCCCTTGTTCGGCGATCTGGCGACGATGGATTCGCTGATCACGTCAGCCCACGAACGCGGAATCAAGGTCACGATGGACCTGGTCCCGAACCACACGAGTGATCAGCACGAGTGGTTCAAGGCAGCCCTGGCGTCGGCGCCCGATTCGGCGGAGCGATCCCGCTACATCTTCCGAGACGGCAAAGGTGAGAACGGCAACGAACCGCCGAACAACTGGCCGAGCATCTTCGGCGGCCCGGCGTGGACCCGCGTCACCGAAGCCGACGGAACACCCGGCCAGTGGTACCTGCACATCTTCGCCAAGGAACAGCCCGACCTGAACTGGGACAACCCCGAGGTCTTCGACGACCTCGCCAAGACTCTGCGCTTCTGGCTCGAGCGCGGAATCGACGGATTCCGCATCGACGTGGCCCACGGAATGGCCAAGCCCGACGGTTTGCCGGACCACGACTGGGAGCTCAACGAGCTCATGCGCAATTCCGACGACGACCCGCGGTTCAACAACCCGGCAGTTCACGAAATCCACCGCGGCATCCGCAAGGTCATGGACGAGTTCCCGGAGGCGATGACCGTCGGCGAGATCTGGGTGAAGGACAACCAGAAGTTCGGCGAATACATCCGGCCAGACGAACTGCATCTCGGATTCAACTTCCGACTTGCAGAAACCGAATTCTCCGCCGAGTCCGTCCGGGAGGCCGTGGAGAACTCTCTTGCGGCCGTCGCCGAGGTCGGGGGTGTGCCCACGTGGACGCTGTCGAATCACGACGTCGAACGTGAAGTCACGCGCTACGGCGGGGGTGCGATCGGAACCCAACGCGCACGGGCGATGATCCTCGTCGAACTGGCGCTTCCGGGCGCGAGCTTCATCTACAACGGAGCCGAACTCGGCCTGCCGAACGTCGACCTGCCCGACGAGGCACTACAGGACCCGGTCTGGGAACGATCCGGACATGCCGAGCGAGGACGCGACGGCTGCCGAGTGCCCCTTCCGTGGGAAGGAAGCGAACCCCCGTTCGGATTCACCACCGGCGCGAGCACCTGGTTGCCGATGCCACGCGAGTGGTCGACGCTCACGGTGGAGGCGCAGATCGAGGACGTCGACTCGATGCTCTCGCTTTATCGCGCCGCACTCGAACTTCGTAGCGCCAGGCCGGAGTTCTCCGGCGCCGACATCGATTGGTACGGCAGTCCCCCCGGCTGCCTCGCTTTCCGTCGACGCGGTGGTCTGATCTGTGCTCTCAACACCACGGAGGCGCCGATCGCACTGCCGAACGGGCAGCTGCTGTTGAGCAGCGCACCACTCGTCGACGGTCAACTACCCGTCAACGCTGCGGCGTGGCTGATCTGAGAGAACATCGCACCCGCCACCTGAACTCCTATCGTGCGACCATCAGCGGTATCGAACCACCGCGGTGACGGTAGATCGAACCGAACCGTGCATCGAGCCGCACCCAGGATTTGCTCGCCCGCACCCGAACCAGTTCCGAGGCGTCGATCTGCTCGAGGTCGATGTCGGCGGTCATCGCCTCGGACCCGGCGTGCGGAACGAATCCCATTGCGGTCAAGGCAAAAATAACCCGCATCGAGATCCCGACCGTGCCGGACGGACCACTGACCTCGAGCACGTCCTGATCGAGCAACGACGCCGGCGGACCGTGACTACTTCCATGCTCCAGTGCCAAGGCGTTGCCCCGCTGCGCCAGTTCGATCAGCACCCGGGCGGGTACGTCGTCCAGGTGCTCGAAGCCGTCCATCGGCGGCAACGCCCCACGCCACGCCGAATCCATGGCGAACCCCGGATCGATCAGCTCACTTGTCGCCTGCTCCACCGCCGAGAGCAACTGATCGCCGGCAGCCGAGGTGTCGTCAGGGTTGATGGTGCCCGCCACGGTTCGCGTAGCGAGAGCGTCGAAACCCGTTGACGCCCAAACGCTCAGGTGAGCATCTCCGCGTCGACGCATCCGGATGACCGTGGACTCGTCCAAACGCAAGGCATGACCGATGAAGCCGGCCAAGTTCTTTCGCTCGGCCTCCTCGGGCACGGTCAGTACACGTTCATGCACGTTGCCAGCTCTCCAAGTACTCGCGCTCGGGCCCGCTGAGGCGACGCAAACGTTGAGTGTCGATATCGAAGGCCGCGATCTGAGTCGACGCCACGATGGACGGCGGGACACTGAGATCCGCACCGCGGGGGCGAACCTCGTACGCGATGGTGAAGTCCACCGCGCGCACCTTTTCCACCCACATGAAGACGTCGAGCGGCGAATCGTCGTGCCGCAGTTGGCCGCGGTACCGCACATGGAGATCGGCAATCACGGCCCCGTCACGCAGGGTGACCGTCGGGCGCGAGTCTTCGAACAACCAAGGAATCCGCGCCTCTTCGAGCAACGTCACCATCCGTGCGTGGTTGATGTGCTGGAAGGCATCCATGTCGGACCACCGAACCACAACTTCGGCGTGGAATCCTTCGCTCAACGTCCTACCTCCGATCGGGTGCCCATGCTGCGCACCATGCTACGAACCTGACGCGCCGCCACCGAGAGCGTCGCGAGGTCAAGCGTCCCAGACTCGAAGATCTCGACGAGAGCTGCCCTCGCCCGGCTCAGACGCGAGGCGTTGGTCGACTCCCATTCGTCGATCTTCTCCTGCGGCGACTCCCCCGGTTCGCCGCCGGCCAGAACCTCCATCGTCAGCTGCCGAAGCGAACTGTAGAGGTCGTCTCGCAACGCGAGCCTCGCGAGCGAGTGCCATCGATCGCCGCGCTCGAGTCCCGAGACCGCGCTCAGCAACCAGTCGATTCCCAGATGCGCGTCCAAGGCGTAGTACAGCTCCGCAACTTCGGCGATGTCGTGATCTGCGATGTCGGCGATATCCGCGATGTCGAGCAGGCAGTAGACGTCCAGCAGTCGGAACACGTCCAGCGCCAACGCTTCCGGAGCCCCGCGATCGATCACCGATTGAGCCCGCACCAGCAGATCGTCGAGCTGATGGCCCGCAAGCAGCCCCGGAACCAGAGGTGCCGTAGCCCGATACGCCGCCGAGTAACGCGCAACCTCGGCGCCGACGGCGATCGGCTGGGGCCGATTGGCCAGGAACCACCGCGACGCGCGGTCGAGCAAGCGGCACGACTCAACGATCAACTCGTTTTCGATCTCTGCACTGACGCCCGCCGAGCGGATTCGCGACCACACCTCGTCGAGCGCAAACACCTCTCGCACAGCGGCGTAGGCACGGATCGAGTCCGTACTGCTCGCTCCGGTCTCCTCGGCCAAGCGGTAGGCGTACGTGATTCCGCCGTTGTCGATCACTTCGTTCACGAGCATCGTCGCGACGATCTGCCGCCGCAACGGGTGTGCCTTGATCTCCGTTTCGAACCGATCGCGAACAGCGGTCGGGAAGTACTGCGGGATCTGCTGGGCGAAGAAATCGTTGTCCGGCAACTCGGTTGCGAGCAGATCGTCCTTGAGTGAAAGCTTCACGTGCGCCGTCAGCGTCGCCAATTCCGGCGACGTCAGACCCACACCGGCCTCGAGTCGACGCTCGATCTCCTTGTCGGTCGGCAACGCCTCGAGTTTGCGGTCAAGGCCACGTGCCTTGGTCAGATCCGTCAACTGACGGCGGTGAACACCGAGCATCTGAGAAGCGGTCACGCGGGAGATTCCGAGCAGCGCGTTCTGAGCAATGTTGTCCGCCAACACCAGCGCCGCCACGTCGTCGGTCATCGACGCCAGCAACGGATTCCGTTCCTGCGTGGGCAGTAACTGCGAACGCACGAGCGAATCGAGAAGAATCTTGATGTTCACTTCGTGATCGGAGCAGTCGACGCCGGCCGAGTTGTCGATGGCGTCGGTGTTGATGTGACCGCCGCTGGCGCTGAACTCGATTCTTCCCAGAGCAGTGACGCCGAGGTTGCCGCCCTCCCCGATCACCTTGACCCGCAGATCTTGACCGTCGACACGCACGGCGTCGTTGCTCTTGTCGCCAACCTGCGCATTGGTCTCGGTCGACGCTTTGACGTATGTACCGATTCCGCCGTTCCACAGCAGATCCACCGGTGCCGACAGAATCGCCTGCATCAATTCCGGCGGCGAGAGCTTCGTGACCCCCTCGGCCAGACCCAGTGCGATCCGGACGCTTTCGGCGATCGGAACCGACTTGACCGTGCGGTCCCATACGCCGCCACCTTCACTGATCAGGCTCTTGTCGTAGTCGGCCCATGACGACCGTGGCAACTCGAAAAGTCGTTGACGTTCGACGAACGAGCTCGCTGCATCCGGGTTCGGATCGAGGAAGATGTGTCGATGATCGAACGCGCCCACCAGACGGATGTGCCGACTGAGGAGCATTCCGTTGCCGAACACGTCTCCGCTCATGTCGCCGACGCCTACCGTCGTGAAATCCTGCGTCTGCGTGTCGACCCCGAGTTCGCGGAAGTGCCGCTTGACGCTTTCCCAGGCGCCGCGAGCGGTGATACCCATGCCCTTGTGGTCGTATCCCACGGAGCCACCGGAGGCAAACGCGTCGCCGAGCCAGAAGTCGTACTTGGCGGCAACCGAATTGGCGAGATCCGAGAACGTCGCCGTGCCCTTGTCGGCGGCGACCACCAGGTAGCGATCCTGATCGTCCTTGCACACCACTCGATCCGGCGTCACAACTTCGCCGGTAGCCGCGTGCACGTTGTCGGTGATGTCGAGCAATCCGGAGATGAACGTGGTGTAGCAGGCCTTGCCGGTTTCCAGCGTCGCCATTCGATCAACGGCCGGATCGCCCGTCGGCAGAGGCGGATTCTTCACGACGAAGCCGCCCTTGGCGCCGACCGGCACGATCACCGCGTTCTTGACGGCCTGAGCCTTCACCAAGCCGAGCACCTCGGTGCGGAAATCCTCGCGCCGGTCGGACCAGCGGAGCCCGCCGCGCGCGACTGCGCCGAATCGCAGGTGGACGCCTTCGACCTCGGGTGAGTACACGTAGATCTCGAAAGCCGGCCGCGGCTTGGGCAACTCGCTGATCCGTGAGGGATCGAGCTTGACCGACAGGTAGTCGCGAGAGCGGCCATCGGCGTCGACGACGTAGAAATTGGTACGCAAGGTCGCCTTCACCAAGGAGAACATTCCACGCAGAATGCGATCGGCATCCAAGCTGAGTACCTCGTCGATGGACGCACGCAACTGCTCGTCCAATTCGGCGACGCGAATGTCGTCCTGCTTCTCGGGGTCGAACATCGCCTCGAACAACTGCACCAATGCAAACGCGGTCTGCGGGTGTGTAAGCGCGATTCCTTCGATGTGGAACTGACTGTATGGAAATGTGGCCTGGCGCAGATACTTTGCGTAAGCACGCAGCACCACGGCTTGCCGCCAGGACATTCCGGCCCGCAGCACCAACTCGTTGAATCGGTCAGCTTCGGCCCGGCCGAACCAGACTGCACCGAATGCAGCCGTGAATCGCTTCTGGACCTCGGTCAGCGGGGCGGTACTGGTCTCGAGCGGCACCTGCGCATCGAGGTCGATCTCGACCGACGCCCGAAGATCCGCCGGTACCGACAATCCGAAATCGTAGATCCAGCACTGAACGCCGTCGAGTCGCTGCACGACGTGCGGCCGCTCGTCGAGAACTTCGACGCCGAGTGACTGCAGCACCGGTAGCACCTGGCTCAACGAGATACCGTCGCCGCCGACGAAGAGCGTGAAGCGCCAGGCACCGGGCGCGGAGTCCACAGCACGATAGAGCAGTACGTCGATCGCGCCTGGCGCCAACGCCTCGAGTCGGGCGATGTCGGCCAACGCGCGTGACGGTTCGAAGTCCTCCTTGTATCCATCGGGAAGCACCCGCGAATACCGCTGCACCAGTTCCGGATCCACACCCGGACTTTCACGAACAAGGTCGTTGATGCGGTCGTCCCAGCTACGACTGACTTCGGTCAACAGAGCCTGAACTCGCTCGCGGTTGGCCTCGGAGACATCCAGATGAACCGGCTCACTGTCCGGATCGCGCCGGATCGTCACGTGCAACAGCGCAAGATCATTCTCGGTAACCCGGGCGGTGTAATCGACTGTGCCTGGTCCGAATTCGCGCCACAGCAGGTTTTGCATCGCCAGTCGCACCCGCGTCGTGTACCGGTCGCGGGGTAGGTACACCAAGCAGGACACGAAGCGTCCGAACGTGTCCTCGCGGACAAAGAGTCGCACCTGTCGACGCAGCCCGATGCTGTGCACGGCGTGGAC
The DNA here is from genome assembly GCF_019266085.1 of Rhodococcus sp. FH8. Lineage (NCBI taxonomy): Bacteria > Bacillati > Actinomycetota > Actinomycetes > Mycobacteriales > Nocardiaceae > Rhodococcus > Rhodococcus sp. FH8. Next base: position 445,899 of record NZ_LPNQ01000061.1, read on the forward strand.
GGTCTCGAACAAGGTCTCGGCGTCGCTCGAGAACAACTCGGTGCGTGGGAACGACTGGATGACCTCGAGCATCGCCTGACCGGAGTACGAATGCAGGTCGACACCGGCACGCGCGATGACCTCGCGGACGCGGCGCTCGATCAGAGGAATCGCGAGGACGTTCTCGTGGAGTGCGACCACGGTGAACACACCCAGGAATCTGTGCTCCCCCACGATGTTTCCCTCGTCGTCGAGGATCGAGACACCCACGAAGTACGGGTAGACAGCGCGGTGCACCGTGGCGGGGAACGATCCCTGCGTCAGGACCAGAAGCGGTCGATCCGGGAGATCTGCGACGGGAGGCAAACTCATCGGGCCTTCGGTGACCGCGTCGGAGCGCAGCACGCCGAGTCCACTGCCGGCTACCGTGCGTGAACCGTCCTTCGTGCCCTCGAACCGCCGGTATCCGAGCACGGCATAGTTTCCGTCCGCCATCCACCGCAGCAGCCGGGCGGTGTCGGAGAATTCTTCGGGGGTGATCCTCCCGGAGGCAGTTTCTGCGGCACTCTCCAACTCGTCGGCAACGCGCAGTTGCAATGCCTTCATGTCCGGGGTGTCACCAACCACCTGGCGGACGTCCGCGAGCACCTTGCCGAGGTGTGCTTCGATCGCGTCGAGAGCGGAATCCTCGACTTCGGAGTCCAACTGGACGTGCATCCAGGATTCTTGGATACCGCTGTCGCCCAAGGACATCAGATTGCCCGAGTCATCGCGTTCAACCGTCAGGATCGGATGGGCGAATTGACTGATTCCCACACCTTGTCGGTTGAGCATCGCGGTAACGGACTCGACGAGCAACGACATGTCGTCGGTGACGATCTGGACGGCAGCGCCGAGACCCTCGGATCCTGACGGGCGGTACACACGCCATACGGCCGTGCCCGGGGTCCGCTGCCTCCCGAGCGCAAGATGCGCGAGCAGGACTCGATCCGATCGACCGTTGATGACGTCGTCGCTGTCACCCTCGTCGATATGCGTGAAAAAGGCCTCGCGAAGACGCGTCAACAACGTCGCTTCGTCGAGGCCTGTGCCCTGCTGCCGTACACGGTCTGTCATTGCTGGCTCACATCCTTGTGGGTTCTGATCGCCGCGACCAATCTCTGACTCGAGACTAGCCGCGGCAACCAGTACCTAGGGTGAACTGAGAAACGAAATCTACGATGTCGTCATCTGAACAAGCGATGCTTCGAGCACCGCGCGTTCGCTGTCCGCCAGCGGTCTGGACTTTTCGGACACCGTGTCGAATCCGACCATCAACGCGTCGCCGAAAGCGCATTCGACACCCGCGTTGTCACGGATGACGTGCCGAACCGTGAACGAGGAAGTCCCGACGTGAGTCGTGAAGATCTCCACATTCAAGGGACCGGACCGATCGGTGACCGGCTTGAGGAACTCGACGGTCATCTTTCGAACCACGAGGTATCCCGGCCGGCCGCCGAGCGGCGCCAGTTTCGCTTCCAGGAACTGGATGCGCGCTTCCTGCATGTACTCGACGTAACGCGTGTTGTTGACGTGACCCAACCGGTCGGAATCGCCCCACCGGACCTGGATCTGCGCCGTGTATACGTCGGACACCGGATCAGTCCCTGGTGAGCTTGCGGTGAGTCACGCGGTGCGGGCGTGCGGCGTCGGGGCCGAGTCGCTCGACCTTGTTCGCCTCGTAGCCCTCGAAGTTGCCCTCGTACCAGTACCAAGCTGCCTCGTTGTCGCCGAAGCCACCTTCCCACGCGAGGATGTGGGTACAGGTCCGGTCCAGGAACCAGCGATCGTGCGAGATCACGACGGCGCAGCCGGGGAACTCTTCGAGAGCGTTCTCCAGCGAGCCGAGGGTTTCGACGTCGAGGTCGTTGGTGGGCTCATCGAGCAGGATCAGGTTGCCGCCCTGCTTGAGCGTCATCGCCAGGTTCAGGCGGTTGCGCTCACCACCGGAGAGGACGCCGGCCGGCTTCTGCTGATCGTGACCCTTGAAACCGAACGAGCTGATGTACGCACGCGAGGGAAACTCGGTCTGGCCGACGACGATGAAATCGAGCCCGTCCGACACGGTCTCCCAGACCGTCTTCTTGGGGTCGATTCCGGAACGGTTCTGGTCGACGTAGCTCAGCTTGACCGTCTGACCGATCTTGACCTCACCGGCGTCAGGCTCCTCGAGACCGACGATGGTCTTGAACAGCGTCGTCTTACCGACGCCGTTGGGGCCGATGACGCCGACAATTCCGTTGCGCGGCAACGTGAACGAGAGATCCTTGATCAGAACGCGACCGTCGAAGCCCTTGTCGAGGTTCGAGACCTCCACGACCACGTCACCCAGGCGCGGCGGTGCCGGGATCTGGATCTCGTCGAAGTCGAGCTTGCGCGTCTTCTCGGCTTCGTTCGCCATTTCCTCGTAGCGATCGAGACGAGCCTTGTTCTTGGCCTGGCGGGCCTTGGCGCCGGAACGAACCCATGCGAGCTCGTCCTTGAGGCGCTTCTGCAGCTTCTGATCCTTCTTGCCGGCAACTTCGAGGCGTGCAGCCTTCTGCTCCAGGTAGGTGGAGTAGTTGCCCTCGTACGGGTACAGGCGTCCGCGGTCGACTTCACAGATCCACTGCGCGACGTGATCGAGGAAGTAGCGATCGTGAGTCACGGCGAGGATTGCGCCGGGGTAAGCAGCGAGATGCTGCTCGAGCCACAGGACAGATTCGGCGTCGAGGTGGTTGGTGGGCTCATCGAGGAGCAGGAGGTCGGGCTTGCTCAGCAGCAGCTTGCAGAGCGCAACGCGTCGCTTCTCACCACCGGAGAGGTGGGTGACCATCTCTTCCGGCGGGGGGCAGCGCAGGGCGTCCATAGCCTGCTCGAGCTGCGAGTCGATCTCCCACGCATCTGCGTGATCGAGCTTCTCCTGCAGCTCGCCCATCTCTTCCATGAGCTCGTCGGAGTAATCCGTAGCCATCAGCTCGGCGATCTCGTTGTACCGCTTGAGCTGGACCATCGTCTCTCCGAGACCGTCCTCGACGTTCTCGCGAACAGTCTTGGTCTCGTCGAGCTCCGGCTCCTGCATGAGGATGCCGACGGTCGCGCCCGGAGCCAGGAATGCCTCGCCGTTGCCCGGCTGGTCCAGTCCGGCCATGATCTTGAGGATGCTGGATTTACCAGCGCCGTTCGGTCCGACGACACCGATCTTCGCGCCGGGGTAAAAGCTCATCGTGACGTCATCGAGGATGACCTTGTCACCGTGCGCCTTGCGCACCTTCTTCATCGTGTAAATGAACTCAGCCATGACCGCCAGCCTATCGGTGTTTGCCCTATAACCCACATTGCGCGTTGGCCGTCACTCCGATGCGGGTTCTGCGGACAGTCCGAGGTCATCGACCAGATTCACCGACATGCTCATCGACCCCCACGAAAACCGCGATGGGGACACCTCCGGGTGTCCCCAGGACGGCTCAGATCATTGCCCTGTGGATGCCCTTCGGCTCGCCACCGAGCTGCGAGAGCGTCGACGCATGGAAAATGGAACCGGGTACATGGATCGCATGCGCGAGACCGGCATGCGCATCACGCCAGAACCGCTGCATCGGCGTGCTCAACTGCAAAGCCCCACCACCGGAACGAGCAAAGATCTCGTCCACCGCCCGCACCGCACGCCACGCCGCAGCAGTCTGCGTACGCCGACCGATCGCACGAAGCTCGAACGAAACTTCCTGCCCCTTCTCCGTCATGTCCCAGAAACGATCCACCGTCTCCAAGATCGCAGCCCGAGAAGCAGCGATCTCGGCCGCCGCCTCACCGATCGCGAACAGCACGTACGGATCTTCCTTGATCGGAACACCACTGACCGTCACACGCTCACGCTGCGCCGCCATGTTGCACGCCAACGCACCCTCGGCGATACCGATCAACGACGAAGTGATCCCCAACGGGAAAATGCACGAGAACGGGAACTTGTACAACGTCTCCGTACGACCCGCTTCCTTCCACGCCGTCCCGTCGAAAACCTTTCCCGCATCAAGAGTCCGATACGTCGGCAAGAACGCATCCTTGACGATCAGATCCTTCGACCCCGTACCGCGCAGACCCACGACATTCCAGCTGCCCTGGTCGATGTCGTAATCCGAACGCGGCAACAACACGTGCAGAATCTTCGGCGGCATCAACGGCTTACCGGACTCGTCACCGACCATCGCACCGATCATGATCCAGTCACAATGATCAGTACCGGACGAGAACGACCAACGACCGTTGAGGATGTACCCACCCTCGACCGGCCTCGCCACACCCATCGGCGCATACGGCGACGCCATCCACGTATCAGGATCGGTTCCCCACACCTCTTCCTGAGCCTTGCGGTCGAAGAACGCAAGCTCCCACGGATGAACACCGACGATGCCGCTGACCCAGCCCGTGGCACCATCCATCGCACCGATAGCCATTGCCGTCTCGGCGAATTCACGCGGATGCGCCTCGAGGCCACCGAACTCCTTCGGCTGCAACATCCGGATGACGCCGGAGTCGCGCAAACGCTTCGCGCTGCCGTCCGTCAAGCGCATCAGCTTGTCACCCTCGACCCCGTCGGCGCGGATCTCGTCGGCGAACTGTGAGATGTTGTCCAGAACCTGACCCATGATCTTCCGCCTCCATTGATAGCCCGCCAACCTTCAATAAAGTAGAACACGTTCTAGAAAAATGCGGAAGTAGAACGGCCTGTTCTTACAGCACCGATCAATACGAATGCGACAAGGCCAGTGGTGTTCAGGTCGACACGTGCCCCAGTCCCGCAGTGAGAATGCGAATACACCTCACCGCAACTTCCGCAGGCGAGCCGTCGCCATACGCCGGGGACTCCCCGTCAACCCACGCGGCAACGGCCATCCGCTGGGCCGTGTTCGCTGCAATTGCAAGCAAACGCACTTCCAGAGGGTCTGCGCCGGGCCCCATCAATTCACGCAGTACGAGCACCAATGCAGTCTCGGTGTCGTTGACCAAGCTCAGCCACACGTTCTGAAGCGCCGGATCGCCAGGAATTATCCTTTGAAGTCGGCGAATCAACGCAATCGCGTCGGGTGTCGCAGCAGGTGAATTCAGTGCAACGCGGGCGGCGGATTCCAGCACCTGAACAACAGGCGTACCCGGCGAACTGGACGCGATATACCTGAGCCATTCGTCGATCCCGTTGGCGAGTATCGGCCTCACTGCATCTTCCTTCGTCCGGAAGTATCGATAGAACGTGCGAAGTCCGATTCCAGCTGCGCGTGCAATGCCCTCGGCAGTCACCGGATTCTCGCCGCGAAGAACAAAAAGCTCTGCAGCACAACGTGATATCTCCAACTTTGCCTGCTCCTTCCGCCGTTGGGTGAGCGACGGGGAGTTAGACACTGAACCATGCTCATGCCAGTATCGCACGGTGCGCCATCGTGCTTCGGAGTCGAACAGGAAGAACCCTGGCATCGGCTGCGGAAGCCATGAACCGTCCACTTCGCCTTCGATCAGTTCCGCCACCGGCTGGACATCGAGACGCCAGGCCAGCCTCGTCTCACCCCCATCGCCATTTGACGCGATTCGAGGCGGCAGCGCAGGACCAAGTCTACGGATCATCGACGTTCACGAACGCATACGCCTGGGTCCCGCCGACGGCAACGCTCGCAGTTCACGCATGGTGCGTTGAACATCGAAATGTGTCGCAGTTTGGCCAACCGCCCCCCAAATCGATGACGCTACAAGGCGGACAGGTACCGCACTTCGGTAGTCGAGTTTGAGCATCGCGGACGGACCGGAAACAGCAACGGCAGCAATCGCGTTTCCTTGCGGCCCAACCGGTGCAGCAACGCAATTGAGGCCGGGACTCAACAGCCCCGCGCCGTACGCTACGCCGGTATCACGTATTCGACTGAGTTCCTGCCTTAGAGTCATCGGCGCTTCAGCGCCCACAGGGGAGCCTCCGAACGCAAGGAGCGCACGTCCAAGAGCCGACCTGTCAGCCGAAGAACGTTCGCCGACACGAGTAGGAACTACACCGGACAGCATTCCGCCGATCTTGTCGAGGTAAACGACATCCGGCGCGTCCAGCACTCCGAACTGCACTACCAGTCCGGTCACTCGATGCAACTCGCGAAGGAAGGGCAAAGCGACCGAATACAATCGATCCTGTTGTATTGCAAGGCTTCCCAGCTCCATCAATCTGATTCCAAGGCAGTAATCAGTGCCATCCCGCCGGAGCCACTTCTTGGCGACGAGCTGCTCGAGCATGCGATGCACCGACGAACGAGGCAAGCCGGTAATTCGCGAAACTTGACTGAGAGTGAGCTGTCCGGACACTTCGAAAGCATCCATGACCGACGCCAGTCGATCCAGGAACCCCGCCGGGGTCGTAGCGTCTGCACGAGCGGAAGCTTGCATGCGAATTCCTTGAAGTCATTCCCACAATTTATGGTGCATGTGGGGTACGTGGAGCCGAAAAGCGCTACCGGGCTTACTGGTTACGGCCCGCTGCAACAGCACCGCGACACCAGGCCGTCCGTCACCGTCGGATGTTCGAACGATCTCAGTGTGACAAATTGTGCCATGTTGACATCGGGTGTGAAGAGAAAAACCTCAGGAGCATTCACAGAAGGATCACGGTGGACGTTAACGCCGCAACATGAACAGAGAAGGACGAAATACGTTGCCCCGGAGGCATATTCCACTAGACCAGAAAGTCGCACGGAAGATTTCCGTCAAATCCGTTGGGCCATTCGCCACGCTTGTGCCGCAAGCCTGTCCGCCTGGGCGCCGAACGATTCCGCCGACCGCTCGATTTCGCCCATCGCGCCACGTAGCGTGCGGCTGTACACACCCTCGACAATGCATGCGATCTTCCACCAGTTGAACGCAATGTAGAAGTCGATATTGAAGTCCGCATCTTGTTGGGCCGCAGAGATATAGACGTCCAACAGCTCATCGCGCGACGGGAACCCTTCGATTCGAGTCGGAGCATTCTCCAATGCACAAACATCGTCATCGGGTTCGGCCCAATAGACCAACAGTTGGCCCAGGTCTGCCAAGGGGTCACCCACCGTGGCCAGTTCCCAATCCAGTATTCCGGCGATCACGCCGTCGGCGCCGACAATGCAGTTGTCAAGGCGAAAGTCACCGTGCACGACGCTGCTACTGCACTGAGGGGGAATATTTCGAGACAACTTGGCATGTGTGCGTTCGAGGTCGAGGCTATCTCGCACACGATCACCCTTCCAGTTCCGCAACCACCGATTCAACTGACGATCGATGTAGTCCGTCCGATCGGCCAGAGCATTCCATCCGATCTCACGAGGGTCGACCGAGTGCAGGGCGGCAAGATTGCGAACCAGTTCCGCGGCCAATCCGGCTCGCGTTTCGTACGGGATTTTCGCGCGTACTACCTCCGGATCACGCAGGACTGCGCCGTCGATGAAGTCCATGACAAAGAACGGAGCACCAGTCACAGATTCGTCAATGCACTTGCCTACAACGATCGGTGACGGAACCGGCACGTTCTGCAGTCGCTCGAGAATGTCAGCTTCGCGAATTACATCATGGGCGGATGCATGCCTGATTCCGAGCGGGGGTCGACGTAGCACCCATCGAGAACCTGCCTCGTCGCTCACCGAGTAAGTCAGGTTCGAGCGTCCACCGGCGATCCGTTCGAATTCGAGCAATCCTTGCGTGGCATCGGGCAGATACTCACGGAACCACGCCGCCACCAGGGGCTCACACAAACCGTTGTCGCCCTGCGGTGCCGGGTTCACGACCTCACACCCTCTCGCGCGGGACCACTTCCGACAGATGCTGATTTCAGCGGCGCATCGATGCCGTCGAGAAACACCGAAACGACGGCATCGGCGAGCTCTGAAAGACCGAACTCCTCTGTGGGGCTGAACCATCGGAGCGACAACCACACAGCGTCGCGAATCAGTCCGTAGAGAATCTCCGCCGGCAGGTCCGATCGAAACTCGCCTGCGCTCATTCCGGATTCGATAACAGCGATCCAGGCGTCCTTGGTGCTACGGGCGGCCTCACGGATGTCGTGATAGGAGTCAAGTTTCCGGAGATAGGTGCTGTTGTTCTGATAGATCTCGGAGGCGTGTGGGTGCGCCTGACTGACCTGAAACGAAGCTCGAACCAGCGAACCGAGGCGAGTACGTGGGTCACCGGCAGATTCCAGGATCGACCCGTATGCGCTCGTGAGCGCCTGAAGATATTGTGTGACAATCGTATTCGCGATTGCATCCTTCGATGGGAAGTAGTGATAAAGGCTTCCGGACAGAATTCCCACCGCATCAGCGATATCGCGAACTTTGGTGCCCGCGATCCCCTTGGTGGCGAACAGTTCTGCAGCCTGTTCGAGTATCAAGTCGTGACGATCCGACCATTCCATTCAAGTCCTCCTGACGAGTCTTCACGTGTCACCTCTGACGAGGTTGCAATTTTGACTCTATACCGCGAATCAAACGTTTGCTACAGTCGCTCCGTACCGCGTAGCAAACGTTTGATACGAGACTTTGAGCGCTCGTGAAATACCAGGAGAGGACGGACGCGTGTCGGACAAGACAATGTCGGAAGCAGATGTCGTAAGTCGACTGAGATCGGGAATGACAATCGGAATCGGCGGGTGGGGTTCGCGCCGGAAGCCGATGTCACTCATCCGAGAGATCCTCAAGTCAGAACTGACCGATCTGACCGTTGTGTCGTACGGCGGAGCTGATGTGGGGTTGTTGTGCGCAGCCGAAAAGGTTCGAAAGGTTGTGTTCGGTTTCGTCTCGCTGGACTCGATACCCCTGGACCCTCACTTCAGAGCAGCCCGACAGGCTGGTCGTATCGAGGTCAGCGAATACGACGAGGGCATGCTCCAATGGGGCCTGTACGCGGCCGGGATCCGTATGCCCTACCTGCCGACTCGCGCGGGACTCGGTTCCGACGTCCTCCGGGTGAATCCGGAACTGCAGACGATCGTCGATCCTTATGCGGGCGAATCATTGGTTGCGATGCCGGCGCTCCCCCTCGATGCCGCGCTGGTACATATGAACCGCGCGGACATGCATGGCAATGCCCAATACCTCGGGCCGGACCTGTACTTCGACGACCTGTTCTGCCTAGCTGCCGAATCGGTCTATGTCTCTTGCGAACAAGTGGTTCCCACTGCGGAGTTGACCGCGGATGCACATCCGTCGACGATTCGAATTCCCCGGTTGCTTGTATCGGGAGTCGTTCACGCTCCAGGTGGTGCGCATTTCACATCCTGCGTACCCGACTACGATCGTGACGAGGCTTTCCAACTCGAATATGCCACTGCAGCAAAAGATCCAGAAGCTTGGCAACGCTTCGTCGACCGATATCTGTCCGGCTCCGAGGCCGACTACCAGAGACTCGTCGCTGCGGAATTCGAAGGAGTGCCGGCATGAGTGACGCCACTCGGGCAGAGGTCTGCGCGATCGCGTGCGCCGAGGCGTACCGAGGCAACGGTGAAGTGATCGCGAGCGCATTCGGCGTGACACCTGCAATCGGTGTGCGATTGGCGCGTCACACTTTCGAACCCGATCTCGTTTTGTCCGACGGAGAAGCGTCAGCCGTGCGCGGCACGTGGGCCGTCGACCGAACTCCGGCAGGCGAGGTCGAATCGTGGTTGCCCTTCAACCAGATCTTCAATCTCGTCTGGAATGGCAAACGGCACATCATGATGATTCCCACGCAGCTCGATTCCTATGGGAACTGCAACATCTCCGCGATAGGTGATCATTCGCGGCCGACAGTGCAACTCTTGGGAGTCCGCGGAGCGCCGAGCAATACCGTGCATCACCCGACAAGTTACTGGGTGCCGAAACACAGTGCACGCGTCCTCACTTCACAGGTCGACATGGTTTCCGGTGTCGGAAACGACAATGCACGCAAGGCCGGACCGTCGGCCAGCCGATACCACGAGTTACGACGAGTTGTCACAAATCTCGCAGTTCTGGACTTCGAGCCGGATAGCGGACAGTTGCGTCTGGTGTCGACTCACCCCGGCGTAACCGTCGACGAAGTAGTAGCCGCAACCGGGTTCGAACTCCACCTGCCCAAAGCCGTACCCACTACTCGAACCCCCACAAGCGAGGAACTCGACCTGATTCGCAACGTCATCGATCCACGGAACCTACGTGACAAGGAAGTACCGGCATGACCGTGCTGAACTCAGGTACCGGGCCACTGCACACCCGTATCTGCGAACTCTTCGGTGTGAAGTATCCGATTGTGCAGACCGGCATGGGGTACGTCTCGGACGCCCGACTTACGGCGGCCACAACCAAAGCCGGCGGTTTGGGAATCATCGCCGGGGCGATGCTGACCTACGACGAACTCGTCAGCGCCATCGATTACGTCAAAGACCGCACCGACCAACCATTCGGCGTGAACTTGCGAGCCAACCAGGACGACATCGATCGCAGAATCAAACTTCTCATTCGATCGGGGGTCAAGATCGCCTCCTTTGCGCTCGCACCGAACCAGGCGCTGATCGGCCGACTCAAAGATGCAGGCCTTGTTGTCGTGCCGTCGATCGGAGCTCGCAGACATGCCGAGAAAGTTGCAGCGTGGGGAGTTGACGCAGTTGTCGTTCAAGGCGGCGAGGGCGGCGGACACACAGGCGCAGTCCCCACGAGTTTGCTTCTGCCACAGGTAGTCGACGCCGTCGACATCCCCGTTATCGCGGCAGGCGGATATTTCGACGGCCGAGGTCTCGTCTCAGCACTCGCCTACGGTGCAGACGGAATCGCGATGGGGACTCGCTTCATGCTCACCAGCGATTCACCGGTGTCTCAGGCAGTCAAAGATGTCTATCTCTCGAAGTCGGTCAACGACACCGTGGTCACACTCGAGATCGACGGGGTTCCTCAGCGTGTGCTGCGCGCAGGAACGATCGATCAACTCGAATCAAGCCACGGACCGACGCGCATGTTACGTGCTGCCCGCAATGCTGTTGCTTTCCAACGTCTCTCGGGAACTCCCTGGTCGAAGTTGATACGTGAAGGCCTGGAAATGCGGAAGAGCCACGAACTCGGCTGGCGGCAAGTTGTGATGGCCGCCAACGCACCGATGCTGTACCGATCCGCACTCCTCGACGGCCGCACGGATATCGGAGTCATGGCGACCGGGCAGGTCGTCGGACTGATCGACGACATCCCCAGTAGCGCAGAACTCGTCGAACGCATCATGCAGGACGCGGAGGCCGTCCTTGCTCGACTCACACCCGCACCCGAATTGGACAGTCGAGTCTTGTCAACTGAAAACGTGAAAGGAACAACGAACTGAAATGAATCAGCTGAAAGATCGAGTAATCATAGTAACCGGCGCCGGTCGTGGTTTGGGCCGGGAGCACGCCCTGCTACTTGCGGCCGAAGGCGCAAAAGTGGTTGTCGACGACACCGGCGCCGGACCGGACGGGCACGGAAACGACATCAGTATTGCGGCATCGGTCGTCGACGAAATCGTCGCGGCCGGAGGAATCGCAGTTGCCAGTGTCGCGGACGTCACGACGATCGACGGCGCGAGCGAACTCCTGGACCTGGCCCTCGAGGCATTCGGCTCGGTCGACGGCCTGGTCAACAATGCCGGCATCCTGCGTGATCGAATGTTTCTGAACATGCCCGAGGCCGATTGGGACGACGTGATCTCGGGACAACTACGCGCTACATTCGCGCCCTGCACTGTATTCGGCAACTACTGGCGCGAGCGTTCGAAGTCGGGCGAAACCGTCGCCGCGTCGATCGTGAACGTATCGAGCACCTCCGGGCTGCTCGGTGCCGTCGGTCAGAGCAACTACGGCGCCGCGAAGGCCGGGATCGCAGCGTTGACAACGATCCTCGCACAGGAGGTCGCCCGATACGGTGTGCGAGTCAACGCAATTACGCCTGTGGCCAGGACACGGATGACCGAGAACGTTCCCGGTATCAAGGAACTTGTTGCAGCACCTGACGATCCGAGTGCATTCGACACCTATCATCCAGGCAACGTCTCGCCAGTTGTGGCCTATCTGCTCACCGAGAAGTGCCCCGCCACTGGTCAGGTGTTTTACGCCAAAGGCGGCGAAGTCCGCCAGTTTCTCGGGTGGCAGTACGGAAAGACCATCGCCAGAGACTCGCGATGGACGGTGGAAGAGTTGACAGAGGCGATGAGTGAAATTGTCTGAGACGACTGCGCCGATCCCTGGTCCGGGACACGGCCTTGCTGAAGGCAAATCCGTTCTGGTGACAGCAGCAGCGGGAACTGGAATCGGATTCGCAGCGGCACAACGCTTTGCTGCCGAAGGTGCCCGACTGGCGATCAGTGACCGGCATGAGCGCAGATTGATCGCGGCCGCCGACCGCATCGAGTCCGAGTTCGGCACCCGCCCACTCACTGTTCCTTGCGATGTCACGGACAATCAGCAGATCGACGCAATGGTCGATCGGGTGGTTGCCGAGTATGGATCCATCGACGTCCTCATCAACAACGCAGGCCTCGGCGGGACGGCGAGCATTCAAAGTATGACCGACGAGCAGTGGTGTTCGGTACTCGATGTGACCCTGACGAGCACTTTCCGCACCACACGATCAGTGTTGAGAGTCATGATTCCACGAGGGTCGGGGGTGATCGTCAACAACGCGTCGGTCATCGGCTGGCGTGCGCAGGAAGGGCAGTCGCACTACGCCGCAGCGAAAGCCGGCGTCATGGCGCTCACACGATGCTCTGCACTCGACGTGGCACCGCACGGAATCCGGGTCAACGCGGTTGCACCGAGCATCGCGATACATCCTTACCTTGCCAAGGTGACCAGCGACGAACTGCTCGAACAGCTCAGCAAGAGTGAGGCTTTCGGTCGTGCGGCACAGCCGTGGGAGGTCGCCAACGTCATGGTCTTTCTTGCAAGCGACTACTCGTCGTACATGACGGGCGAAGTCGTTTCGGTAAGTAGCCAACATGCATAGCCACCCATGGGGTCTGAAGGAGAAGCTGTGGTCGACAAAGAGTCACTAGGTATCACGGGCACCCCGTTCCGTATGGACATCGAGCGCGGCAAGATTCGTGAGTTCGCCGTTGCCACGTATTCGAGCAATCGGAACTATGTCGAAGACGAGTTCCCGGTAGTGCCCCCGACGTTTCTCACCACGACCCTCCTCTGGCAGACAGAGGGCTCGGATCCGTGGCGGAAGGTAGAACTCGACGGCAAACGCGGACTCCATGCCGAACAGAAGTACGAGTTCTTCGGTCCACCTCCCCGCGCAGGTACTCGTCTGAACTGCACTTCGCGGATCGTCGACATCTACACGAAGCAGGGACGGAAGGGCGGCGAGATGACTTTTGCCGTGATGACAACGGATTTCGAAGACGAACAGGGAAATCTCATTGCTCGGGCAACTATGACCGGAGTGGAAACTGCTCGACCGACTGTGGAGGAATCTTGATCAACACAGTGTCAGTCCCGACCCCGTGGGTTATCGGTCCGGTATCCCGCACCGATTTCGTCAGGTACCAAGGTGCGTCGGGAGACATGAATCCGATTCATCACGACCAGGTTTTCGCCGAGGCGGCGGGGTACCCGAGTCCGTTTTCGGTCGGGATGTTCCAAGCTGGGCTCCTGGCCACCTTCGCCACCGATTGGCTGGGTGCAGAGAACATCCGAGCGATACGAGTTCGGTTCCTCGAACAGGTTTGGCCCGAAGACACTCTGACATGCTCAGCGCTTGTCGAACGAACCTATACGGACGACGAAGGTGACAAGATCGACGTCGAACTCGCCTGCACGCGGCAGACCGGCGGATTGGCGGTCAAGGCGTGGGCAACCTTCGTGCGGACGCCCCTCGTACCTTCGGAGCGGCCGTGAAGGCGCACGTATGTACCCAGCTGGGGTTGCCGAATCAACTGCAGTTCACAGAAATTGACGATCCCACGCCGACACCGAACCAAGTTCTCATCTCGGTCAAGGCGGCGGGTGTCAATTTTCCCGACGGGTTGATCGTCGCCGGAACGTATCAAACTAAACCCCCACTCCCCTTCATCCCCGGGTCGGAAGTCGCGGGTGTGGTGCACAGTGTCGGCTCGGACGTCCAAGGGGTCACCCCGGGGATGCGAGTCATGGCCTTCTGCGGCATGGGCGGATACGCGGAACTCGTGGCGGTCACCAGTGACAAGGTCTTTGTCATCCCTGATTCCATGAGTTTCTCCGACGCTGCCGGATTCGTGGTTACCTACGGAACGTCCTACCACGCACTCGTCGACCGAGCTGCGATCCGACCAGGAGAGACATTGCTCGTCCTGGGTGCCTCCGGGGGCGTCGGGCTCACCGCAATCGAGATCGGCAAAGCATTGGGTGCACGCGTGGTGGCGGCGGCGTCCTCCGAGGCGAAACTCGAGGTCTGTAAGCAACATGGAGCAGACGAGTTGATCAACTACACAACGGGCAACCTTCGCGAACGAGTCGCACAGGTCGCACCGTCCGGTGTAGACGTGGTGTACGACCCGGTCGGTGGAGATCACGCCGCTACAGCGGTGCGCGCATTATCCACCGCAGGAAGATATTTGACGGTTGGCTACGCTTCGGGGCAGATTCCGAAGATCGGCATGAATCGCCTCCTCGTCGTTGGCGGGGCGCTACATGGAGTTCTCTGGGGCGCATGGGCGAAGCGTAATCCGGAGTGCAACGCGGACAACATGCGAGCGCTCTTCGACATGTACGACGGTGGCGCTCTGTCTCCTCATGTGAACAGCATCCACCCGCTGATCAATGCTCCTACCGCACTCGAGGAAGTCATGAGTCGACGAGCGCTGGGCAAAGTCATCCTCTCAACCAACCCCGAATGACAATTCACGACAAAAGGTGCCGTCAATGGACATAGCTCCGAGCCCCGCTGCGCGCGAAATCATCGCGCGTCTAGAAGCATTCATGGACGAACACGTCTACCCAGCTGAGTCGGTTTACTCCGAACAACTCGAGGCCGCAGGACCTCGCAGTCACGTCTTGCCACCCGTAGTCGAGTCGCTGAAGTTGGAAGCGAGACGCCAGGGCATGTGGAATCTGTTCATGCCGGCGCTCTCAGGACTGTCTCACCTCGACTACGCCCACATCGCCGAGGTGACGGGACGCTCGCCCTACATTGCCCCCGAAGCCCTCAACTGCGCGGCGCCCGATACCGGAAACATGGAGATCCTGCACCTGGTGGGAACCCGCGAGCAGAAGGAGCGATGGCTTCAACCACTGCTCGACGGCACAATGCGTTCGGGCTTCTCCATGACTGAACCCGATGTTGCGTCCTCCGATGCCCGAAACATCATGACGTCGATTGTTCGGGACGGCGACGAATACATCGTGAACGGTCGAAAATGGTGGACGACCGGTGCAGCAGACCCACGGTGCGAAATTCTGGTAGTCATGGGGAAGACGAATGCCGAGGCAGAGCCCCACAAGCAGCAATCGATGATCTTGGTGCCCGTCGCCACCGCTGGAGTCGAAATCGTGCGCAGTTTACCGATATTCGGATACCACGACCAACACGGCCACTGTGAAATTCGGTTCGATAACGTTCGAGTACCGGCAACAAATATGCTTGCGTCCGAAGGAGACGGGTTCGCCATCGCACAGGCGCGCCTGGGTCCGGGCAGAATTCACCACGCCATGCGCTGTATCGGCATGGCGGAGCGCGGATTGGACTTGATGGTTCGACGTGCCCAGTCTCGTAACGCTTTTGGCGGGCCGATCTCGGATCAGGGAGTTGTCCGGACCTGGATCGCCGAATCGCGAATGGAAATCGAGCAGGCCCGCCTTCTGGTGCTGAAGACAGCATGGCTCATCGACCAGGTCGGAGCCAAGGGCGCTCAGATCGAGATCGCGGCAGTCAAAGTCATCGGTCCTCGTGTGGCGCGCAACGTCCTGAATCGATCGATCCAGTGCCACGGGGGTGGCGGTGTCACCGACGACTTCCCGATCGCGAGAATGTGGGCGAGTGCCCGGATCCTCGGTATCGCCGACGGACCAGACGAAGTGCATATCAGGAGCGTCGCACGCCACGAGTTGCGCAAGCACCGCTGACGGCGATCGGTGTTCGAGGCCCGCGAAAGCCGTTGTATTGCTGAATCATCAGCCTTCGTCCACTCGAGCGCATGGTTGACCTCGGTCAACCCCTTCGGGCTGCGGCCCGTGAAGAGAAAACCTCAACCAATTGAATAGGAGAGGCAAATGCCTCGCGCGTCAAAATCGAGGGAAGTGTCCTTCGATCACGAAGTGGACTTCCTCGTTGTCGGCAGCGGTGCCGGTGGGTTGACCGCGGCGTTGGCAGCCGCCGCCAATGGTCTGAACACCCTCGTCATCGAAAAAGCAGACGTTTATGGCGGCACCACCGCGCTGTCGGGCGGCAACATCTGGGTGCCCAACAATCCAACTCTCATCCGTGAAGGGCTCTCGGACAGCCGTGACGACGTCCGGGCGTACATGCGAGCTGTCGTTGGTGATGGAGTTCCCGAGGACAACATCGACGCATTCGTCGACGAAGGTCCACGCGTGTTCGAGTTCCTCGAGAAGACCAGCCCGCTCATGCGATTCCAATGGTGTACGGGCTATTCGGACTATCACCCGGAGAAGCCGGGCGGTCGCCCACGTGGACGTACCATCGAACCGCTTCCTTTCGACCTGAAAATGCTCGGCACCGACGAGTCCGGTCTGCGCCCCGGCGCACTTCCGACTCCCGCCGGTCTGTACATCACATCCAAAGAGTTCGTGAAACTGAACATGGTCATGCGTACCTGGGCAGGGCGACGTGCCGCGCTGGCAACCGGGTGGCGTGCAGCGAAGAGTGTTCTGACCAGAAGGCACATGGAGACACTCGGGCAGGCCCTGGTCGGCCGTCTGCGCCTGGCGATCAAACAAGCCGGCGTTCCGCTTTGGCTGAACACTGCGATGGAATCGCTGATCACCGACGACGATGATTGCGTGGTGGGTGTGGTGGCCGAGCGCAACGGCCGCACTGTCAGAATCCGAGCTTCCAAAGGCGTACTGCTCGCCTGCGGCGGTTTCGAACAGAGCGACGAGATGCGTCGGCAATATCTCCCGGAAAACGCCAGCGCCAACTACAGCCTCGGTTCGGTCGACAACACTGGAGACGGCATCCGCGCGGGACAACAAATCGGTGCCTCAGTTGACCTGATGGATGACGCGTGGTGGATGCCCTCGTTCAAGAGACCTGACGGGATCATGCACGGATTGGTCTCCGAACGGTCGGTTCCCCGATCGATCATCGTGAACCAGAACGGAGTTCGGTTCACCAATGAATCCGCTCCCTACGTGACATTCGTCCACAACCAGATTGCCGGGGGTCACGACCCAGCGTGGTTCATCTTCGACGCGAAGGCCAAAAATCGCTATCAGATCGGAGCGATCATGCCGGGGCAGAAGTTCCCGAAATCCTGGTTCGACAACGAACTCCTCTACACCGGCGACACGCTCGACGAGTTGGCCGGCCGCCTCGGACTTCCGAAGAAACAATTAGCTCTCACTGTGCATCGATACAACAGGTTTGCGCACAACGGTGTAGACGAAGACTTCGAGCGTGGAAAGAGTGCGTACGACAACTACTACGGGGACCCGACATTGCCAGTCCCCTCGATGGACATGATCGACGAAGGTCCGTACTACGCGATTCGACTACGAACCGGCGATCTGGGAACGAAAGGCGGGCTCGTCTACAACAAACATGCACAGGTCATGCACAGTTCCGGTGAACCGATTGCAGGTCTCTACGCGACGGGCAACACCTCGTCCGCGGTCATGGGCAACGACTACGCCGGGGCAGGCGCGACCATCGGGCCGGCGATGGTTTTCGGATACATCGCGGCGCGCCACGCAGCTGACCGCCGACAGGACCCGCGATAGATCGGAGTCGTTCCCGTTCCCGTCGGCACGACGTACAACCACGCGGAGGTGGCCTGGACGAACCATCCATGCCACCTCTGGTCGGTGCTCGGTGACTCGCCAACGCGATGGATGCACTGTCACACAGTCTGCAATTCCGCAGGCAGTTCGACCGCGTCGCTACCCGAAGCCGCAAGCAGCTGCGCGTACCGCCCGCCTTGCTTCACCAGTTCGTCGTGGGTGCCCTTTTCCACAACCACGCCCTGGTCGAGGACCGCGATGAGATCCGCATCTCGAACCGTGGAGAGTCGGTGCGCCACAACAAGAGTGGTGCGTCCGACCATCAGCTCGTCGAGCGCGTCCTGCAACGCACGTTCAGTGCGATTGTCCAAGGCGCTCGTCGCCTCGTCGAGGACGAGGATCGGCGGATTCCGCAGGACTGTGCGCGCGATCGCTATGCGCTGTTTCTCACCGCCGGAGAATCGGTAGCCGCGCTCGCCGACCATGGTGTCGTACCCGTCGTCGAGACCGGAAATGAACTCGTGGATCTGCGCGATGCGCGCTGCCTGCTCGATCTCGGCGTCCGTGGCGTCGGGTTTCGCGAACCGAAGGTTCTCACGAATCGTCGTGTGGAAGAGATACGTCTCCTGCGACACCACACCTACCAGGTCGGAGACCGTCGCCAGATCGAGGTCCCGCAGATCGACGTCGTCGATTCTCACCGATCCCGCAGTCGGGTCGTACAGACGTGCGGCCAAGTATCCGAGAGTGGTCTTGCCCGAACCCGTGGAGCCGACAAGCGCCAAGGTTCCGCCGGCCGGGACCGTGAGGTCGATGTTGTCGAGGGTCTTGCTGTCGGTTCCTGGATACGAGAAGTCGACGTGGTCGAACCGAAGTTCGCCGGACATCTTGGTGCGGTCGAAGCTCTTCGACTCTTCCGGATCCGCGATGTCGATCGGCAGATCCAGGTACTCGAACACGCGACTGAACAGTGCCATCGAGCTCTGCACCTCGACGCCCGTGTTGAGCAGCATCATGGTGGGGCGGAACAATTGTGTTTGCAGCGTGGTGAATGCGACGAGGGTGCCGACGGTGATGGTGTTGCCGTGATCGAGAGTGAAACCGGCAAACCAGTAGACCAGTGCAGGCATGGCTGCGAAGGTGATCGACATGGTCGCCATGCGCCACTTGCCGGCCATCATGGCTCGGAGTTCGACGTCTGCGACTTCCGCTGAACGCTCGGTGAATCGATCCGTCAGAGCCGACTTCGCGCCGGTCGTCTTGCCGAGGAGAATGCCACTGACGGAGAGAGATTCCTCCACCTGGACCGACAGATCACTGAGTAGCTTCTGCCGCTTACCAGAGATCTTGCGGCGCTCGTCACCGATCTTGCGTGCGATACGGATGAACACCGGCAAGATCGCCAGCGAGAAGATGGCAAGCCGCCAATCCAGAAGGAACAGAGCAACAATGGTGGCTGCCACGGTCGTTGCATTCTGCGCGATGGATGTTGCCGTGTTGGTGACCACCGACTGCATACCGCCGATGTCGTTGGCAATACGCGACTGAACTTCTCCGGTTCGGGTTCGAGCGAAGAATCCGAGCGACTGATTCTGCAGATGCGAGTAGACCCGCACGCGCAGTTGGTGCATCAGTTTCTGGCCGATGCTGTTGGACATCCAGGTCTGTGCCACGCCGAGACAGCTCGTGATCACGGCAATGGCGATCATGCCGATGGCCAGAACGCTGACGAGTCCGAGGTTCTTGTCCGGGATCGCCTTGTCGAGCATTTCGCGTAGGAGCAGCGGACTGCCCAGCGCCACGATCGCGCTGAGTGTGATGACCGCGGTGACGATGGCGATCTGAGTTCGATACGGCGCGAACAGTCCGAGTACGCGTTTTGCCGGTACGGATTCCGCCGGAGTGATCTCGACAGCGGATCGTTCGATGTTTCGCATGTGATCTGGTTTCACGTTCTACCTCCTGGAGGCTTTCTCACCCTAGTTTCATATTGATGAGGTTACCTCACTATGAGGCTGACACCAACAACGCTAGACTGACGCCATGCATTCCCGAGAGCGCGAACTCACCGACGTCGTGATGTCCGTGGCACGGCTCATCCGCCGACGCCAAGTGGCAGCGCTGGAACCATTCGGCCTCTCGCCGTCGCAAAGCCGAGCGCTGCGAGTACTGACCCGAGTGGGCGAGCCGGTTCGACTCGGGTTTCTTGCCGAGCGATTGCGCATCGTTCCGCGGTCGGCGACCGACGTCGTGGATTCCCTCGAAGAGGCCGGATGGGTGCGCCGCACTCCCGATCCGAACGATCGGCGAGCTGTATTACTCGAGCTCACCGACGCCGGCGCTACCCTCGCTGCCGACGTCGCGAAAGCTCAACGACGCGAATCCTCGGATGTGTTCGACGACCTCGACGAATCGGAGCGAGCAATTCTCACCGAACTTCTCGAGCGAGTGGACGCGGGGCACGACTCTCGGCCCCGCGACTGCCCGAAACCTTCGGTGTGAGTCCTCACGCAGCGACGGTGTCGATTGCGTCCTCGACATTCTCCGCCGACGTCGGCTTGCTCTGACGCTCGATCTTCGAGATGCAACGAGCAAGGTCCGCGCCTACCGCAGTCGCCCGTAGCTCGAGATCGGAACGAGGCACACCCTCTTTGGTCGTGTACTCGTTGGTGCGCAACTCCCCCGCCACCATGACCGGATCACCCTTCATGATGGATGCGCCGACGCCGGTGACCAACCGCCGCCAGCAGCTGACCGTGAGATAGAGGGTCGCTCCGTCCGTCCACTCTCCGGTCACCGCGTCTTTGCGACGCGTGTTGCTCGCCATCCGAAAGCTCAGCACCTCTTCGCCATTGGCGGTCTGCCGCTTCACCGGATTGGTGATGACGGTTCCGACAACCGTTGCATGCGTTTCGTACATGTCCGATCCCCCTTCGAACTCCAGAACCCGCCAACTGCCGCGGGGCCGATCATTGCGTCGGCAGTTTCGATTGTGGAACGACAAACGCGTGGCTCGGGATCTTCGATTTCCACCTGTGCATCGGTGGAACAGCTGTGGAGAAACAGCACTGCCCGAGCCAAACGGCCCGGGCAGTGTCGGAGCTAAGTGCTAGTGGAGGATTCGTCGGATTTCTTCTCGCTGGGTGTCTCGTCCGCAGAGTCCTCGCTTGCAGTCTCGGCGTCAGCAGCCTCACGGGGTTTCCACCCTTCGCGGTCCCGCCTGGCCAATTCGGCGAACATCGCGTTGTGCGCGGCGAGGTCGGCGTCGTGGTCGCGCTCGGCCGCACGGTCGGTTCGGCGCGCTGTCCTGCCATCGCTGCGCGACCACTGAACCAGTAGCGCGAGCATGACCACCATGAGCGGGATCTCGCCGGTCGCCCACGCGATGCTGCCGCCCAGCTGCTGATCGCCGATCAGGTCGTTGTTCCAGCCGAGGCCGAGCGAACGGAAGTACGCGCCGCCCATGACGGCGGTGGTGCTCATCAATGCCACGCCGAAGAAGGCGTGGAACGGAAGTGAGCCGAAGACCATTGCCAGCTTGGTCACTGGCTGCAATTGACGTGGTGACGGGTCGATTCCGATCGCCACCCAATAGAAGAGATAGCCGCTGAGGATGAAGTGCAGGTTCATCAGCAGGTGAGCGCTGTGCGAGTCGACCGTCGCACCGTAGATTCCGCCGAGATACAGCGCGTAGAAACCGCCGACGAAGAGAACTGCCGCCACGATCGGGTGGGTGATGAATCGCGAGAACGGGCTGTGCAGAGCGGTCAGAATCCACTCGCGAATGCCGGGCACGCCGTCCTTGCCTGCCGGATCCAGGGCCCGCAGAGCCAAAGTGATCGGCGCACCCAGAACCAGCAGGACTGGGCCCAACATCGACAGCGCCATGTGCGCACCCATGTGAACGCTGAATACTGCCGGCGCGTACTTGCCGACGCCCGAAGACGTGGCGATCAGGAGCACCGCACAACCGCTCATCCAGGCGATGGTTCGGCCGACAGGCCAGGAATCCCCACGCTTGGCCAGCTTGCGCAGGCCGATTCCGTACAGAATCGCCGCGGCGATCGCGGCGGTGCCGAACATGAGGTCGAATCGCCAGTCCGTCACGAAGGCCATGAACGACGGCGGGTCCGGAAGGTTGTAACCGAGTTCGACCTCGGGGATCGAGGGAATCGACAGCGGCGGGGGCGGCGGGGTACGACCGAGGCCGATCGCGAGACCGATGGTTGCCGCCATCACGATGCCTTCAGCGCCGGCAAATCGAATCAGGGCAGAGCGACTCTTGGGGTTCTCCGCCAGCGCCGGTAGCGCCCGACTCCGCTGAGCCCAACCGAAGAACCCGAGGATGATCAGTGCAACGGTTTTCGCGACGATCAATCGTCCATACGTCGTGGTGAATACGTCGTCGAGAGGCAGACGGACAATCGCGTTGATGACGCCGCTGAATCCCATGACGACGAAGCAGATGGATGCGACCGTCGAAAAGCGTCGGGCTGCTACGTCGGTGTAATCGCCGCCGCGGCGCGCGTGTGCCAGTAGCGCGAACAACCCGCCGGCCCAGAGCGAAGCCGCCACGAGGTGCAGGATCAGACTATTGGTAGCGATGTCATGCGAGCCGCCCGAAGACGAGTGACCGGTGAGAGCAAGCGGCATCAGTCCGAGGAGACCGACCAGCAGCAGGAGCGGAGTCCACCACCAGCGCAGTGTCAGTCGGGCCAGGATCGCCAGAACAACCGCGATGATCGCCGTCCAACGCCAAGCGCCGGCGATCTCGACCTGATCGAGTCCCGACCACAGGTTCGCCGGTTTGATCGCTTCGGCAAACGGCTGACCCGACGTGTCAGAGAGCGTCAGAGGCACCATCATGAACGAACAGATCGCCCACACGATCGCGGCGTGCGATGCAGTTCGGACTGCCCGATAGCCGTCGACGTCGAGGACACCCGACTTCTGCGGCGGCACGAAGAACGCGGCCAGAAGCAGTGACCCGATCGCGATGACCGCGGCGATCTCCCCCAGTGCGCGCATCGCGGGCAGGCCGTACGTGGTGATCGGGCCTGGATCCGGGATGCCCAGAAGAGTCAGTGCCTGCGACGCGGAGAATCCCACCACGATGGCTGCGGTGAGCCCTGCGATGAGTCCACTGACCACGAATATCGCGGTCGAAGAAGCGGGTGCACCGCTGTGCTGTGTGGACTCCGGTGGGGAATCTGTCGGCGCGAGGTCGGGTGTAGCCATACCTCAAGGGTAGGACCTTCGCGAACCGACTACGACAACGCGTCGGAGTTGGGCGGCGCGCGTCACATCCCGAACCCTCGAGTATGATGTTCCACGCGCCTCCGTAGCTCAGGGGATAGAGCAAGAGCCTTCTAATCTCTTGGTCGCAGGTTCGAATCCTGCCGGGGGCACTTTTGTATCGTTTTCCCAGGAACGAATACCCTCTACACCTGCACGTACGAAGCCATGACCGACGCGGCATTCCTGCGTTATCCCACTCAATCCCGACCAAAGTGTTGAGTAAGTGTTGTTGTGCGGTTCTCAGGTGAGTCCAGTGGATACACCATAAGTTGGGCGCCGAATCCCGGCTTGTCATCGACAATCTTGCTGTCCAGCGGCGGAGCGAATTGGTACGGAAGACGAGTTCTGGAAAGCCCTGCAATGCTTCTGTCACACCCGGAACTCCAAAGGGAACCAGGCTATTTGGGCCCACATCAGTAATGGGCCTCTCAGATTCAAGCTCGGGCGCCAGCACGTCTGGCGCAAGAGTGTCGTACTCGCGTGGGCGCCGAACAGGAACCCCCGTGGTGTCAAGCGCGGCACCCGACCCTCCCCTGAAGTTTGGGCGCAGCGTTCGTTCGAATGGTGGAACTCTGTACGATCCGCACGCTAATCGGTAGATCGCGAATTACTTTCGTTGAGTCGGACGCTGCGGTGGCCGATCAAACGCACGTCGCGATTCGTCATTTCGCCCTGCATTGATCCACCGGCCTCGACCTGGCCGGTCGCCCAGTGGGTCATCCTGGGTGCACGTGTTCCCGACAGCTCAGGTGCGCCGACCTGCCGGAGTGCACGCGGGGGCCACCCCGGCAGGCGACCCCACTACAAGGGGCAGCCACAAGGCAGCTCGTTCTCACTCGCTGAGAAATCACAAGTGCCGATTCACACAAACCTTGATCGTAATTCGCGCGGGAAACCGAAATACGTTACTTGCCAGCCTTTTTCCTTGGACAACCTTGGGCAATCGTTCCCCATCCTCAACATTCACAAACCGGACAGTCTGTGCTAATTTTTACAGACCTTCACCCCCGTTTTACCCTCCGAGAGGTTCATCACGCATGTCTAAAGCCACCCGCCGCGCCGGAATCGTTGCCGCACTTGTCGGCTCCGCTGCATTGATTGCACCGGCTTTCGCGGGCGCAGCACCCACTGGTTCACTCGGTTCCGCAGAGCCGGAAGCGGGCTTCACCTGCTCCACAACGTCTACCGAAACCACCGCGAACGGCTGGGGAATCCCGTTCACCGACGAGAAGGACCAGATCGCCTCCTACGCGGCCGATAATGTCTTCGACAAGGACGGCTCACTCAAACTCGAAGTCACCGACGTCAACGACCGCTCGGTGTCGTACCACGCGGCTGGAAGCATCAAGCTCGCCGACGCGGCTGCCAAGGAAATCGGGTTCTCCGAGCGCGCCGTAACCACCAGCGCCGCGTTCCAGCTGCGTTTGACCGGTACCACGAATCCGAAAGACAACGGTTTCACCACTCTGGTGTGGGTGCCGAGCCAGAACGACGCACCTGTCACGGACGTTGCGGTCAAGCACGAGAACATCCAGGACGGACTCTGGTGGAGCACCCGTACCATCGGCGGTGCAGTAAAGGGCGAGCCCACCTCACTCGATGCCATCGTGGCAGCCAACCCCGGCGCGAAGGTCGAGCACTACGGTGTGAGCGTCGGCACCGGCTCGGCGGCCTCGAGCGTCTTCGTCGACGCGGTGAAGTTCAACGGCTGCACCACCAACTTCGCCAAGAAGGATCCGAAGCCCGAGACAGGCACCGGTTCGCTCGGTTCACTCGGCGACATCTTCGGCAGCTAGCAGCAACAGTTCTACTGCGGATGACGAAAGCCCCCCACCCTCATTGCGAGGTTGGGGGGCTTCCCTATCGAGACATCGCAAGGAAAGACAGGACTTTCGTCGCACAATCCGCGCACCAAAATCCATAGGCCAACACACCGGTTTACCGGACAATGAAACGATGGCTCACCTTGCGCAGGACCGTGTCGATGCTTGAACCTGAAACAGTAGACACCGCGATCCTCGCCATCTTCATCGGAACGGCCATTTCGGCAGTCACTGCGAGCGTCATGCCATGGGCATTCGGAAGGGTGCCACGAACCAAGTCGACGACATATGACAATTACCGACGAGTTTTCGGATTGCTTGCCGCCGTGCCTATGCCGTGGTTTCGCTCCGCGTTCTGCGCAGCATCAGTACCTGGAATATTTCTGATTCCGATAAAGCCCCTGAATGGATGGCCCCGATGGAGTAAGGCGCTCATTGGGGCGGCCATCGGGGCTGCATCTATGATCGCCGTCAGCGCTTTCCTTCAAGGAGTGCCGCTTCCCGTGACAGCGGTCGTATCGCTTCTCGCTGCGGCACTGTTCGCATCATCGGCGGTTAAGTTGACGGCCGGCGAACGAGATGCAGGGCAATTGATCGCTTGGACCGCTGCTGGCCATGCCTTGTTTTTCATCTTGATCGGCACTAGCAATACATCAGACTCATTTGAACACTTGTGGAAGTATGGGATCGCCACACCCGTGACGATAATTCTGATTTACATGGCCGTGTCGACTGGTAAAACATGGGTGTCAGTTGTACTGCTCGCAACCCTGGGCGTCACCAGCATGTCTCTAGGGTTCCGGTCCCACGCACTCGTCTGCCTGATTTCTGTGGTCATGCTGATAGCGAAGGGTCCATCAAGCCGTCCCAGATGGGCTAAGATTGGGGTCGCACTAGTCGGCATCTATGCTTTGGCGGTGCTCCTGCCGAATGCTATTTCGTCTGGCACTTTCGGAGCTGACGTACAGGCTCGGACCATTGCTCAGGAACAAGTTTCCGACGCGCCATCCTTTCTCGCAGGCCGGGTCGAGCCCCCATTCTCAATCGCGGCCATCTCAGAGAAGCCGCTAATAGGGTGGGGCAATCTGAACAAGATTGACCGCGCCACCGAAGCGTCGGGCGTCCAAATCGCCAAAGACCTCGGAATGGCAAACCCCGACTCGTACCGAAAGATCTGGATTCGAGACGGGGGGCAAGTCTCCCTGCATTCGGTATTCTTCGAATCGTGGGCCGCTGGTGGAATCTTGGCCGCCGGATTCCCTGCCTTGCTAATCTTCCTATTTTCCGCTGCAGCCATCCGAGCGCGAGGGCAATACGCCGCGTTGGTGATCCTCGTGTCGATACAAGGCCTTTGGGATGTAGTATTTTCACCCTGGGGCTACAACCGCCCAATCCTTTTCGCGACCTCGGCAGTGCTCGCGTGTTGGTCCATCGCGGAGCACCGCCGAGTGAAGAGTAAGCCTCAGCCATATCCTTCGTCGGACGCGGGCCCTAGCCATTTGGTTGGGGATTTCGCACAGAATCCCACGTAGGAGAACCTTGCGTCACCGCGACTCTCCGACATGTCGCCAGTCATGGCACACTGCACGGTCGAAATCGGTCTAGATTGCGGCGCCCGCTGCACCACAGCCCGCCAGTTCGCGAGAGGTGTCTTGTCGGTGCTGTGGTGCACTTAGTTGTGTGGCCGCAGGTTCGAATCCTGCCGGGGGCACCACAAGATTTGCATCACGAATAGTCACGCTGCGTGGATAAAGCGATCTCTCTCCAGACCGATCCGATCCGGACCGAAACCTAGCCCACAAATTGCGTACCGTCCGCAGTAATCTGCCTCGCATGAAGAAGGCACTTCCGAAGACCCTGAAGTCACTCGCCCGGACCGTTGGAATCCTGGCACTCGCGATCGTCGTTGTATCCGTCGTCGAGCGGTTCACCGGCGCACACCAACCGACGACCGGTCCCGCGTCGTTGACCGGACCCGACCAATCGTTGTAGCCCTTCCCTGCGACTGCGACAAGGTCGTCTCACGAAGTTCTACGACAACGAGCCGGTAGCCAAGAATCCACCAATGCCAGCCGAGTCGCATGCAACACGCTCAGCAGAGCCGCCGCACAGTGTCACAGAATCTCTGGGCTCCGGATCCCAGGGCGTATAACAGCAGCCGGAGTAGTCGGACCTTGCTGGCGGCCGTGGGCGTAGCACCAATGACACAAGCTGCGTCAGAATGGTTGAGCGAGAACTCGATTCGAAGTTCTAATTTCGCGAAGTTTCCAGGGAGCCGTGAGAGGCGCCGGCTCTGGGACCTCGCAGCTACTCGGTGCGGTTGCTCGGATGTGGCGACTGCGCACCGATCGAGCCGGTCGCATCCACCGTCGGCAACTACGCAACCACCGTCACCATTTGACTCCGGGCATCGAAAGCGCTTGAAAAGTAAGCCAGTTCATCGTGCCGAGGCGCGCGAGAACGACCTGAACTTGCGAGGTCTCGAGATCTTCGAAGAAGCCTCCGACGTGGCATTTTCCGAGATCCACACACATCCCAGGCAGTGCCTCATCCGTGCGCACAAGAGCGTCGCCAAAAGTCGCTGCGGCGCGTGATCAGCTGGACTGACGTAAGCGTACCGAAGGCTTTCTACGAAAAGCTGGGCGATTCTTCGTCTCGAAATGCCATGTCGGCCCCCGAAGCATTATCGACGGTTAACTCAGGCCGAAATCCAATCTGCTAAGAAAAACGAATCTAATGTGACCCCTATCTCTGAATCCTTTCAGAACAGGGGTTTCGATGACCAGCGACTGAATTCACCCCCAAATTCACCCTCCTCCTATACGCAGAAACATGATTTGCATTTATGCCGAGCATGTGCGCACAGATAATTCGCTCCACGCCTTGTCGTTCCGACAGCAAATAAGGGGCGGTGAACTGCATAAAGGCCCATTCGGTACAGCAGCGCCGACTCGGCTCGGCCGCTCACCGATTGTCGACAGGGGCCAAGGCAGGTATATAACTGATGGTCGAGATCGAATTGTGATGAACCAGCCAGTTAACTCGAAATAAATCAACGGAAGATAGATATAGCCAGGTAAGCGCAGTTTTTCTTGCATGGACGCACGTCCATGGCGTGTCCAGCTATGCGATTTGCTCGTGTTAGATTCCTGATTGCGCATCGCCCGGTTTGCGCCTTCTGCGTTGTTTGCGCGGAATTTGCATCTTCTCGCGAACGGCCCCGCGCACATTTCTTTACGTTGTGCCAAAGAAAGGAATTTCATGAAAACCGTCACGGCAGCGAAGCACGCAGCACGAAGACTCCCCCTCGGAGCCATCGCACTGTTGCTATTGCTATCCGGGATGGTGCTCATGCCCGAACTGCAATGAATCGCGCAGGAAAGATCCTCGGCCGCAGCCTTTAGTACCTCGTAGGTCGTCGCGTTAGGTAATACCGGCGGTCGATCTTTCTTGGAATTTCCTGGCCTACCCAGAGCCGGCCGTCGGTCTGCGCTGGCGCCAACCAGATCCGATTACCAACTGTTCGGCTCCGCAATAGGACGCCTGAGAATCACCAACGCTCGCATCCAGGCTCCAGAGCTGCTCAAAGGTCCCGTTTCGCTATTCGACGGCCCCGGAAACGGGGCCCAAATCATGTGTTCTGAACGAAAGGTGTTCGTCATGCGTAACCGTGTCTTCCCACGCCGTGCCGGGGAGGGGGTGGTGTCTCGGTGGGCAGCTTTGGGGATGATCGTTGCGGTCCTGGCGCTGGTCATATCGTCGTTCTCATTCGTCCAAGTTGCCTCGGCAGATGACATCGGGACCTCGACCACCACAGGTCCGACCACCACAGTTCCGAACACAACGAAGCCGCCCGCGACTACGGCGGAGGCGCCACTGAAAACGACGGCGCCGCCTACTTCCACGTCGGAGTCACCCACTTCTGCGAAACCGCCGATCACAACCACGGCGCCCCCGTCTACGACTTCTGTGGCGGCGCAGCGACTGGCCGCACGCGGAGTCAATCCCGGCATCGATGTGAAAATCACCGACGTCCAGGTCGAGGGAAAGAACGACCAGCAGATCACGGTCGGGGACTCCGTCACGGTGAAGGGCACCTGGGACGCGTCAAGCGCGAGCCCGCAACCGGGCGACCAGTTCACCATCGGATTCCCTGACGAGTTGAAGCTCCAGTCCAACCCGACGATCGCGCTCGAGGGCGACGACGGGACGGTTTGGGGCACATGCGATCTGGCTGCTTCCACCAATCTCATGACCTGCGTGCTCTCCGACGCTGTGGCGGATCGGCCGGACGAGGTGAAGGGCGATTTCTTCGTCTACACGAAGGCAGTCGAGTACACCACGTCAGAGACTGTGGATTTCACGATCAACAACAAGGTCACGCAGGTCGACCTGCCCGGCACGGGCGGCATCACCGACGGCCGCGTAATCGGCGAGTCGACGAAGTCCGGCAAACTCCAGGACAACAAGCAGTCAGTGCGGTGGACCATCGACATCCCCGGCGCAGATCTGGCCAAGTTGGACACAGGCAACACCGGTTCGGTGACCCTGAGCGACGAGCTCTCCGACAACATGAAGGTGTGTGCGGGCAGCCTGCTCAACGCGAAGCTGTGGTCCGGTCGCCCGGGCGATCTCAAAGAGACCCCTGGCGGCGTCACCGTCACCCAACCCGACGCGGGTGATCAGGTCACGATCAACATCAACAACGGCGGGCCCTTCGAGGGCAGCAAGCTCTACCGCATCGAGTACACCTCATGCACGACCAGCGGCGTTGTGGATCTCAAGGGGACTCAGTACACCAACTCCGTGACGATCGGTGACAACACGGTGGCTTCGGATGGCGTGGGACAGGACTACGCGCCGCAGACCGAGCCCTGGAAGGGCGGCTACCTCGACGGCGGTAAGCGCAATATGGAAGCCGTCTGGACGATTGTGGTTCCGGGCACCGACATTGCCGCCAACAACCACAAGATCGACATCACCGACACCTTCGGCGGCCCCCATGCGGTCTGTGCCTCGGGCGTGCAGGTAGTCATCGAGAAGTCTGACTACCTCCCAGGGCGGGAGAACGAACCCAACTACCGCACTCCTGCCGCAGGATTCACCATTGCTCCCATCGGCGCAGTAGCCGGCGCGAGTACCTTCACCGCGGCGATCACTGTGGATAACCCGGACACATTCAACGAAGAACAGTATTACTACTTCACGTACCGGACCTGCCTGACCACCACCGAGGTGCCGGACTCCGAGGACCATCTCACCAACTCGGCGGTCGTCAACAAGACGTCGATCACGGGAAAGACTGAGGGACCTGGGTTCACGAGCGGCAAGAACGGCGCGATCAACACCACGTCGCAGACGATCGGCGGTGTGGAGCAGCCGGCAGGCACCACCCTCAATTGGACCGTGGAAATCTCCGGACACGATCTCGAGGGCCTTACGGAACCGGCGGTCATCAACGACAGGTTCTCACCGAACATGACGGTGTGTGAAATCGGCGGCGATCTCAAGAGCAACCTCAATCTCAAGGTCGTCGCGCAAGACTTCTTCGACGGCAACAAGAAACGCGATATAACCGACGCCACCTCGGTGGCGCGCGCCGACGGCGGTTTCGATCTCACCCTCCCTCGGGACGCGGACGGTTACAGCCGTCAGACGAAGTACCTCGTCAGCTACACCCTGTGCACCAGCAGCGGCGGACTGGACCAGCGCGACACGGAATACTCCAACACCCTCACCTATGCCGGCAAGCAGACGCTGTCGAAGAGCGTCAAGCAGGAATGGGGCGGCGGCGGCACCGGCCAAGGTGTGTCGCGGGGCTCGTTCTCGCTTCTGAAGGAGATCGCTCCCTTCTCCGAGAAATTCCCGGAAGACACCGAGTTCACTGTGAAAGTCGAGGAGTTCGCCCCCGGGCAAGATCCAGCGACCGACGCCCCGGTGAGCTCCTACGAGATCAAGGTGAAGGCTGACGGGACACCCGTCAGTGGGATCAACCCCCGCGGAACCGGCTGGCAGATCCGCCTGTCCGAGATCAACCTCCCGACCGTTGACGGTGTGTACTTCGAGAGAGGGACGTTCCGCCCGTCGGAGGGTGTGACGCTCAACGGGGACCGCACCGAGGCGCTGGTGACCATCACGCCGAAGAGCAATGTCGGTGTCACACTGCTCAACAAAGCGAGCCTGGGATCGGCGAGGATCACCAAATCCGTCATCGGTGACGGAGCGCGCACGGGGCTCGAGGCTTTCGTCGTCAACGCAGAGATCGCCTTCGGTGACGACGCCGCCGGCAACGAGCTGCGTCAATTCACCCTGAAGGACGGTCAGCACTACGACCTGGGCAAATTGCCCATCGGAGCGAAAGTCACCTTCACCGAGGTCCAACCGACGAACACCGACCTCGTGACGTGGTCGCTGCCGGTGATCAGCCCGAAGACGCTCACCATCGGCACCGACGCGTCGGCGAACACGGTCTCCGTCACCAACGAGGCCACGATCACGCAAGGCACCTTCGAAGTGAGCAAAAAGCTCACGGGCCCGAAGGCGTCCGACAAGGCCGTACCGGCGAGCTTCGACGTGATTGCCACCTGGCTCGATACGGACGACAACCCGCAGAGCAAGACGCTGTCTCTTCCGTCCGACGGCACCCCGGTTCCGTTCGGCGAGAACCTGCCGGGCGGCACCGAAGTCACACTGACAGAGCTGGTTCCGGCAAACGGTGACGGTCTCGCCTATGGCGTGCCCGCATACTCCGGGAATGTCAGGATCAGTCCGGACAACGCAGCCGTGGTGACCATCGGCAAGGATCTGCGCAAGATCGAGGTGTCGAACTTCGTCGACGTCAACGACGGCACTCTGCGCATCGCAAAGCAGGTCGGCGGTGAGGCCGCCGAGGCCGTCGGCGACGACGTGGAGTTCACGGTCGAGGCGCGTTGGCGCGACGGTGTGGAGTACCGCACCCAGGTGCTGAGCGTCAAGCAGGGACAGACCACACCGCTCGGCGTCGACCTCCCTGTCGGCACCGAGGTGACCTTCACTGAGACCGGCCGTCCCGATGTCGACGGAGTCGAGTGGGGCACGATCTCCTGGGGCACCAGCCCGGAAGGCGAATCGTGGCTGCATTCGAACCTCGACGGCACCGCGACGGGCATAGTCTCCGACGACCCGACCGACGGTCGACTGATCACGCTGTCGAACGAGGCGCTGTGGAAATTCGGATCGGTCGAATTCACGAAGTTCATCCTCGACGCTGACGGCAACCCCGTCCGCGCACCCGAGGCCGACCTGCCTGACAGCGCGACGTTCGAGGTCCGTATCGACGGGATCGATCCGGCACTCCCCGCTGGAACTGATTTCCCGGCAGTGGGCCAGACCATCACCCTCGATGCCGCAAACGACTGGAGCTGGACGTCCGACGAGGTTGTGCCGCGGAACACCGTGATCACCTTCTCCGAGGTCGACCCCAAGCCACTGGCCGGTATCGACTGGGCGCGGCCGTACTACTACGTCTCCGCGGATGCCGGTGACGCCGATTACCGCGACACCGTCAAGGCGGTGGCGGGTGAGAAGGCTGTGGTGGAGATCCACAACCGCCCGATCCCGACCACCGAGGTGGATATCGACAAGATCGTGACCGGCCCCAAGGGCAGCCAGGTAGCCAAAGACGGATCCACGATCTTCCAGGTCACGGCTACGTGGACGGACATCGATAATGAGGCGCGGTCTTGTGTTCTCGATGTCAAGCCGGGCGCTTCGGTCACTCCGACCGCCCAGTGCGACGCAGCCGTCATCGACGGCCGGGTCCAGTTCCCGCTGAACACCGACATCACTTTCACAGAAACCGGTGCTCACACCGACGTCACCAACGTCAAGTGGGGTGAAGTGATCTGGGGCGTCAAGGAAGGCAAGGCGGATGTCTCGAAGATCGACGGCGAACCGACCGCAACTTCCGTCAAGCTCACCGGCGAAGCAAACAAGTCGGTGGTCCTGGGACTCGAGAACAAAACCAGCAGCAATGGGCTGATCATCATCCCGATCCCGATCCCGCTGCCGCCGTGGGAAATCCCGACATGGCCGGGCTCTGAAGTACCCGGAGGACCAGGCACTGACGTGTCGACTCCCGGCAACAACACTCCCGGCAACAACGGTGGTGGACACAACGGTGCTCCGGGCACACCTGCTCCGGGAAATCCTGCTCAGGCCAAACCGGACCAGTCCTCGTCCCTGCCGGTAACCGGCGCGAACGTCATCTGGCTCGCCGGTCTGGCGCTGGCACTGATCGGCGGTGGCGCATGGCTCACCCTGCGTAACCGCAAGCGCGCACCCGGCCAGGAGTAACTCCCAACCAGAAATACCGAAACAGGGCGGGTGCAACATACACCTGGTCGCACCCGCCCTGTTTCACCGTCACGACGCATCTATCTCGCGGCCGCCGCCGCGGCCCACCCCTCGAAGGAGAAACACCATGTCATTCCTCCCGTTCCCGATCGTCATCGAAGGCATCGAGACCACTGGTTCTGCCGCGATCGACGGCCTCGGTCGCCTGTCCGTACTCCTTTACGATCTCCTCGGCGGTACCGGGAGCGCCACGATCGACGCGGGCAGCTAGTTCGATACGGCACCAATTCGACACATCAGCTATCTCGGTAGATCTGTGGAGAGGAGACCCCGGTCCGTGAGCGATACCGAAGTTTCAGGGCGTCGTCGGCCGGGCGCAGGCCAGGTAATCGGCGAACTGCTCCTCACGGCCGGGGTCGTCATCCTGCTGTTCGTCATCTATGAGGCGTTCTGGACCAATATCGTCTCGGGGCGGCTGCAGGACGAGCTCAACAACAGTCTGGAGGAATCCTGGGCCGAAGTCCCCGAAGCCTCAGGAGTGATCGATGGTCAGCCGGTGTCCCCGCTGATCCCTGTGCTCGGCGAGGGATTCGCGCGCGTGCATTTCCCCACACTCGGCGCCGCGTACGCAATCGTCGAGGGCACACGCAACGAGGACCTGCGGGCCGGCCCCGGCCACTACCCGGACTCGCAGATGCCCGGCGAAGCCGGAAACTTCGCGCTCGCCGGGCACCGCAATGGTTCCGGCGCAGTCTTCCAGCACCTGGATCGACTCGATGCATGCGATGCCGTCGTCGTGGAGACCGAGTTCCAATGGATGACGTACCGGTTGCTCCCACTCGACCAGGCCTCGCCCGAACGTCGCGCTGCGGCGAAAGCCTGCTTGAATCCCGAGCAAGCCGATCGTGTTTCCGAAGGCGACTACGTCCATCTCCTCGGGCGGCGCATCACCGTGCCCGGGGATGTTGCGGTCGTCAACCCGCTGCCCGGAAGCCCTTGGGCCGAGCCCGACGCCACGCTGGAAAGTATGTTGACACTGACCACGTGCCATCCGCTCTACTCGAACAGCGAACGCTTGATCGTCCACGCGGTTCTCGTCGAAACAATCTCGAAGACTTCGGGCACCATTCCCGCGGCATTCCAGGAGCAATGAATGTACGGATACCTCTGGGGAGCGCTCCCCGGCCCCCGACCAGTGAAGGCCCTGCTGGCGATCGTTCTCGTGGTCGCGGTGGTGCTGCTACTCATGGAATTCGTATTTCCTTGGGTGTCAGAGCATATGCCCTACTCCGACGTCACCGTATAGAGCACCCGTGCAGGTCGGCCGACACCTGCACAACGCCCGGCTGGAGCCCGAAGGTGCTGTCCTACATCGGACTCGACGGATCTACGATGATTCTGGCGTGTCGATGCAAACCAGTTTCCGCGTGTGTCGGAACGGGTCGCCTCGTTGACGCTCGGGGCTCTCCGGAATGTTTGTTCGACGCCTTAGCGAGCACTGAAACCTGCCTCCGCCGCTACAGAACCTTCGTGAAGATCTGCGCCGGCGCTGCCGTCTCGAGCTTGTCCAGCGCCTCAACCAACCTGACGAAGTGCTCGGTATGGGTGTGGGCGTCGAGGTGCTCCTGCGATTCCCATTCCTCCACCAACACGAGCTCGCAGGGATTTTCGGTGCGCTGCAGTAACTCGTAATTGATGCAGCCGTCCTCTTTTCGGGTCTCGGTGACAAGTTCGTCGTACAACCGAAGCACTTCCGCGAGATCGCCCTGCTCCACCGTTGTTGGCACCAACACCCTGATCACAAAGACTCTCCGATTCGACTGTCCTGCAATAGCCCGTCGGCTCGAAGTCTGCCGTAGACCTCCGACAGATCGACATTTCCGTTGTGACTCGAAGTTTGCGGACAGGCGCAATATCTACGAAACACCCCCGATACCGGAGGTTCGTAGGGTTTGCCGAAGTCGGGCTCGCAATCAGCAGCGCAGCCCTGGGCCCGGGCGAGGGGTAAGCACATGAGTGGAAATGCAGTTCGCTTGCAAGCGATCAAGGACGTCGAGGCCTACACACCTCCGGTGGTCAGTTTCACGACCGACGAGACACCCGGAGAGGTGTTCGGAGCCAACGTCTTCAACAAGGTGGTCATGCAGAAGCGACTGCCCAAGCTTGTCTACAAATCGGTGATGGCGACGATCGAGCAAGGCAAACCGCTCGATCCCATGGTCGCCGACGCGGTCGCATCCGCGATGAAGGACTGGGCGTTGGAGAAAGGCGCAACCCACTACGCCCACGTCTTCTATCCGCTTACCGGGTTGACCGCCGAGAAGCACGACAGCTTCCTCGAGCCGGTCGGCGACGGCAGTGCACTGGCGGAGTTCGCCGGCAAGACCTTGATCCAAGGTGAACCCGACGCTTCGAGTTTCCCGAACGGCGGGCTGCGCAACACGTTCGAGGCTCGCGGATACACCGGCTGGGATGTCACGAGCCCGGCCTACGTTCTCGAAAACCCCAACGGCAACACACTGTGTATCCCGACCGTGTTCGTTTCGATGACCGGCGAAGCGCTCGACCACAAGACTCCCCTGCTGCGTTCACAACAGGCAATGGGTTTCCACGCCGAACGAATCCTTAAGTTGTTCGGTCATACCGATCCCGAGCACATCGTGTCGTTCTGCGGACCCGAGCAGGAGTACTTCCTGATCGATCGACACTTCTTCCTCGCCCGCCCCGACCTCCTCAACGCCGGCCGAACACTCTTCGGCGCAAAGCCGCCCAAGGGCCAGGAGTTCGACGACCACTACTTCGGGGCGATCCCGGAACGTGTGCTCGGATTCATGATGGACACCGAGCGGGAACTTTTCAAACTCGGTATCCCCGCCAAGACGCGGCACAACGAGGTTGCGCCCGGCCAGTTCGAAATCGCCCCGATGTTCGAGCGAGGCAACATCGCCGCGGACCACCAGCAGTTGCTGATGACCACTTTCAAGACAATCGCCAAGAAGCACGGCATGGAATGTCTGTTCCACGAGAAGCCGTTCGACGGTGTCAACGGCTCCGGCAAGCACGTCAACTTCTCGCTGGGCAACTCCGAACTCGGCAGTTTGCTTGTCCCCGGCGACAATCCGCATGACAATGCCCAGTTCCTCGTATTCTGCGCCGCAGTCATCCGGGCCGTCCACAAATACGCGGGCCTCCTGCGCGCGTCGGTCGCATCGGCAACCAACGATCACCGCCTCGGTGCCAACGAGGCTCCCCCGGCCATCATTTCGATCTTCCTCGGCGATCAACTGGCCGACGTCTTCGAGCAGATCGCCAAGGGCGCCGCGACATCGTCGAAGGACAAGGGCACCATGATGATCGGCGCCGATACCCTTCCCGTACTACCGACCGACCCGGGCGATCGCAACCGTACGAGCCCATTTGCCTTCACCGGCAACCGTTTCGAGTTCCGCGCGCCAGGATCGCTGCAAACAGTCAACGGCCCGATGGTCACCATCAACACGATCATGGCCGAGGCCTTGGACTACATGGCCACCGAACTGGAGGCCGCGGTCGCCGACGGCGCCGATTTCGACACCGCCGTCCAGAATCTGCTCACCGAGATCATCACCAACCACGGTGCGGTTGTCTTCAACGGCGACGGTTACTCGGAGAACTGGCAGATCGAGGCCGAGTCTCGCGGCCTGCCGAACCTTCGCACGACGCTGGACGCCCTTCCTGAACTGATCACCGAATCCTCGATGGAACTCTTCGAGAAGTACAAGGTCTTCAACCACCGGGAGATGCACAGCCGCTACGAGGTCGGACTCGAACAGTACGCACTGAGCATCGGCGTCGAGGCACGCCTGGCCGCCGAAATCGGTACGACGCTGATTCTTCCGGCTGCAGTGCGCCACCAGACGGAAGTTGCGCAGAACTTCGTCGCACTGAAGTCTGCCGGCCTCGAACCGGATTCAGCACCGCTCGAAGAAGTGTCGGCGCCCGTTGCGGCTCTGCGCACAGCGCTCGCGGCCCTGCGCGCAGCAATCGACACCGACGCCGGCGAGTCGCCATTCGATCAGGCCAAGCACGCACAGGACGCACTCCTGCCCGCCATGGCAGAGGTACGTGCAGCGGCCGACTTCCTCGAAACCATCGTCGCCGACGATCACTGGCCACTCCCGACGTATCAGGAAATGCTCTTCATTCTCTGAGTATCACCCGAATATCACTACCCACAGAACTATGGCCTGCAACTCGATCGAGTTGCAGGCCATAATTGTCGAATCTTGCTCGGCTAGCGGTCTTCCGGCATCGTGACTTCGAGTACGCGAGCCTCACCGGTGGTCGCGGGGTCAGGACGATCGCGCGAATCCGACGACGCCATCTGGAGTCCGTTCAAATCGGTCCGCATGTAGATGACGTTGTAACGGTCCCACGTGGTGGCGACGAATTCGAGGAACTGTCCGCTCGCCCACGGGTGCATGAATCCGCCGTACAACGCGGGCAACGTGATTCCACTCAACAGGGTCTGCGTACCACTCCACGGGCCTTGCGGTTGGTCGGCCTGACGGATCACCAGGTTGCCCTCGGCACTGGTGTACATGGCAACGTACTTGTTCAGGTAGTCGTTCCACTGCACTGCGAGTTCACTGACCGGTGCCTTGATGACCTGAACGGCATCGGTATCTCGCGGACTCCAACCGGAGCCGTCCCAGTATTCGTAGGCGCCGAGATTTCTGATGTCGGCGCCGGCCACTCGCGCCAGGACCGCCTTACCGAAACGACCTGAGGGAGTTCCGTATTCGTAAATGTAGCCGTCCCGACCGTCGAGGAAGGCGCTCTGCTGGAAGTTGGAATTGATCGGCGATACTGCCGGAATCCCCGGAATGCCAAGTCCTTCGGTATTGGCGCGAACTGTCGCCGGATCGAGTTCCCAGTTCTCACCGTTGTCCGTGGAGAAAGCCAGAGCCGAGTAGTTGGTGGTCCAGGCTCCAGGTTCGTCCCACGACCGAACGGACATGAATCTGATGTACTGCACACCACCGTAAGAGATTCCAGCGGTCGGGATGGTGGTGAACTCACCCGGAATGCCGAATCCCGGAATGATCTCCTTGGAATGATTGGGGCCGTCCAAAGGAGAACTGTCGATCTTCATCCCGTCGGCAATGGCGGTGTCGTTGCTGCGGAACAATACGTTGCTGCGCCAGTCGTCACCCGGGGTGTCGCAGTCGCCCACCGTGTCGCCGAATGCCATCAGCACGTCGTGATCCGGCCCCGAAAGACCGTTGTCCCACATGATTCCGAGGTCGGTACCCGACACGTTGAACCGCTCGATGGTGTTGTTGGGACTGCCTGGGCCAGTGACCATTTCGATCGCCTTGGTCCGGCCGGTCAGCACCGGCAGAGCACCGTTGGGGGCGCCGGTGATCCAAGGCAGCGCGTTGGCGAGGGAGCCGGTACCGGCGGATCCACTGCCGAGCGATCCGGTCAGCGAGCCGAGCGAACCCGTCATCGATCCGGCGGAACCACTTCCTCCCGAACCGCACGGTCCACCGATCGCCGACGCAGACGGTGCTGCGGCAATCGTCGCGGCAATCGTGACGACGCCTATCGACAACATCGCCGACATGGAGTGTTTATTACGCACGTGCAGCCCCTCTGATCATTTCGACTCGTTCGGACCACAGGCACAGTGATCCCCGACCGCAGAAGCAAACCATTTGGAATGTGTTAAGAGAGTGAAAGCTGAGCAAATTGTTATAAATCGCCCGTTCAACTGACACAAGTGACAGCTGTGTCCGATTTCACCTTCACAGGACAGTTGTCCGATACAGCAATAAAGGCGCCTAGTATGTAACGGAAATGTAAAAGAGTTCTCACAACGAGGTAGGTGAGCGGTGTCCGTACGTGACCGCGTAGCGCAGATTTACGATCAGGTTTTGGTTCGCAATGCAGGAGAGCCCGAGTTCCATCAGGCCGCCGCAGAGGTCTTCGAGTCTCTTCACGTAGTGCTCGAACGCCACCCCCGCTACGCCGACGCCGGACTCATCGAGCGGCTCTGCGAGCCGGAACGCCAGATCATCTTCCGCGTGCCGTGGACCGACGACCAGGGCAACGTTCACGTCAACCGTGGCTTCCGCGTGCAGTACAACAGTGCACT
Organism: Rhodococcus sp. FH8; assembly: GCF_019266085.1. Lineage (NCBI taxonomy): Bacteria > Bacillati > Actinomycetota > Actinomycetes > Mycobacteriales > Nocardiaceae > Rhodococcus > Rhodococcus sp. FH8. The sequence continues at coordinate 485,395 of NZ_LPNQ01000061.1, forward strand.
CGGCCCCTACAAGGGCGGCCTGCGCTTCCACCCCAGCGTCAACCTGGGCATCGTGAAGTTCCTCGGCTTCGAGCAGATCTTCAAGAACTCACTCACCGGCCTGCCCATCGGCGGCGGCAAGGGTGGCTCGGACTTCGATCCCAAGGGCCGCTCCGACGCAGAGGTCATGCGCTTCTGTCAGTCCTTCATGACCGAACTGCAGCGTCACATCGGTGAATACACCGACGTTCCGGCCGGCGACATCGGCGTCGGCGGTCGCGAGATCGGCTACCTGTTCGGTCAGTACAAGCGGCTGACCAACACGTACGAGTCGGGCGTCCTCACCGGCAAGGGCATCACCTGGGGCGGATCGCAGGTTCGCACCGAGGCCACCGGCTACGGCGTCGCGTACTTCGTCGCCGAAATGCTCAAGGCAAAGGGTGAAGGCCTCGAAGGCAAGAACGTCGTGATCTCCGGATCCGGCAATGTCGCCATCTACGCAATCCAGAAGATCCACCAGCTCGGCGGCGTCGCGATCGCCTGCTCGGATTCCTCGGGATACATCGTGGACAAGAAGGGCATCGATCTCGACCTCCTCAAGGAGATCAAGGAAGTTCGCCGCGGCCGCATCAGCGAGTACGCCGACGCAGTTCCGCATGCCGAGTTCATCGCCGACGGTTCCATCTGGGACGTGCCGTGCGACGTCGCACTCCCCTGCGCGACTCAGAACGAGCTCGACGAAGATGCCGCAAAGACCTTGATCGCCAACGGCGTTCAGGCCGTTGCCGAAGGCGCGAACATGCCCACCACCCCCGGTGGCATCCAGCTCTTCCGTGACGCGAACGTAGCCTTCGCACCCGGCAAGGCGGCCAACGCCGGTGGCGTTGCAACCTCCGCTCTCGAAATGCAGCAGAATGCTTCGCGTGATTCCTGGAGCTTCGAGTACACCGACGAGCGTCTCGCCGGAATCATGCGCGGCATCCACAAGCGCACCATCAACACCGCTGCCGAGTACGGAAAGCCCGGCGACTACGTGCACGGCGCGAACATTGCCGGCTTCGTGAAGGTGGCCGACGCCATGATTTCACTGGGCGTCATCTAGAGATTTCCGCACCACAGACAGCAGTACAAAAAGGGTGATTTCACCCTGAACCGGTTCCCGTACATCGGACTGGTCGAATCAATACCTAGGCCTCGAGGGCCCTGGGTCCGCGAGGACCCAGGGCCCTCGAGCTTGCTCCGAGCAAATCGCCCGCGACGAGCACCGTAGGCGCGGCAATGATCCCAGACGGAACTCGTGGTGTCCTCCGAAACCGTTTTCCGCTCTGACGTCGAAAAACACCGTAAGTGGACGATTGTTTAGGTCCGCAGCGCGTGGGGCATATGGACTTATCTTCACATTTGTCCATTTCACAGTTGGACGATCGTTCATGTGGTAGAAATCACAACGCCTGGCGCAATTCGATCCGCAAATTTCAGCGGCGAGTATGCCCCCGAACAAGGCCTCAGCGTGTACCCCGCTTCGTAACGCGCCGAGCCTCCGGGTGCCTGTGCCAGGCGACGCACCTGTCTAGAGGAGGCCACCCATGTCCCCAGCGCTGCTGAACAACCCGGGACCGCTCATGTTGGGAGGCAAGCCCGCCTCCACAGCGGTCAACGACGTCATCCCACTGGCAAGCGATCTCGTAGATCACCTGTCCCGTGCCAACCCGACGTTGACTTCCCTCCAAACGGAGGCAGTACGTCGGGAACTGATTGCGGTGATCGTGCAGGGGCTCCAAGTGGGGATCCAGCTATTGGATCACCGCAAACTTCCCACCGACCAAGAGTTGGACGGCATTCACACGATGACCGTCCAACAAGCATTGAAAGGCGTGCCACTCAGCGCGATCCTCAACTTGACCAACGAGGGCATCAGCACTTTTCGCACCCTCATCCTCAGCCGGGCCGACGCCGAGGACTCCGCCAATCTCGGGGATCTCAACGAGTTCTTGTTCGCACTTGCGCAGCGGCTTCACTCGTTCATCTCGATCAGCTATCTTTCGGCTCTTCCTGCCGGTTCCCAACTCGGGGAATACTCCGCCGGCGCTCTCGTGAAAGCCATGCTGGACGGCGACGATCCCACCCAGCTTGCGTTGCAGATGGGCGTTGAACTCGCACCCCGCTATCTCGTCCTGCGGCTCCTGGTGAACCTGCCGCCCATCCGCCCGGGAGCACGCAACGGCAACCACCAGCGCATACAGGCCTACCGTGACCTCTCCGTCGCTCAATCGAAAATCGCGGCCCACTTCGGGTCGGCGCTGCTCGAAGCTCCTGCACCGCAACGTGGTCTGGTCCTGATCGAGGGCACACCCGACTGGGGAACAGTGTGCGAGGTCATCCAACGCGCACGCGCAACGGTCGGGGTGGAGATCACAGCAATCGCCGAGAACGCCGCGGTACGAGATATCGCCGCCGCCCAAGCAACCACTCACGAATTGGCGCAACTCGTGCGGCGCCTGAGACTGCCGGCGCGGTCCTACCGAATGGAAGACCTCGCGCTCGAGTATCAACTCACTCGGGGTGGCGCAGGCCGCGACAGCTTGATCAATCTTCTCAAGCCACTCGACGGCAATCCGGAACTGCTGCAGACATTGTCCATACATCTCGCCAACGGCCAGCATCGTCAGCGCACCGCGTCGGCGCTCGGCCTGCACACCAACACCGTCGACAATCGAATCAAGCGCATCGCAACCCTGACCGGATTGGATCCGGCCCTGCCCTCTGAACTGCTCAAACTGCGCGCTGCCATGATCTCGCTGACCTTCGCAAGCACTGATGTGGACAATCGTCCAGCGAAAATGTGAACACTCACATCCTCGCTATTAGCTGTCCACGTGTGGCGCCTGGACCCCACTTTTCCGCTCCGAACCGGGCTATAAAAGTGTGGTGCGAATCACCGCGCAAACCAGTAACAATTAAGGGGAAACACATGATCAACGGCCAGGATAACGCTCTCCTCGGTGCCTTCTTCGACACCATCCTGCAGCTCTTCAACGCGGGCAGCACCGGCACGGGCTCGACGGATGGCGGCGGCGTCTCCTAGGACGAATCTCGGGCCCTGTGCGAGAGAATCTCTCGCACAGGGCCCGCTCCAAGCCGCCTGACACTGTGATGGCGGTGACCACGGTGACCACCACGTCGCCACCGCTGAAACCAGGAGCAAGCACATGATCGCCGCACCAACCACAGGCGCTTTGGCCGTCGTCTTGAACACCGTCCTACAGATGTTCAACGCCGGCAGCAGTTTCCTCTACACCGACAACTCTCCGATTGGCGGCGGCGGCGAAACTCCCACGACGCCTGCTCCCTGATCGACTTACCCGCTCGCATCACACAGTCGCGGCACAGACAGGAACCACCGTGATAAACCAGCACACCCTGGGCAGCCTGGTCATCGACTTCGGCTCACTCTCCCGAGCACTCGGCTTCGGCAACGGCTCCATCGTGTCGCTCGGCAGCACCGGAAGTGGCTGAAACAGCCCGCCTGACCACGTCGACGATCCCGTCGCCGCTCACCTTCTCACCACATCTCGAAACAGAAAGCAGGTCCCCCTGTGCCTACAATTCCGCTCACCGGCGACCCCATCGTCATCAACATCATCGTCCAGCTACTGAGCGCGGGCAGCAGCAATGCACTCGCACTGGGCGGAGTCGGTAGCAGCGGTCTCGGTAGCACCGGGCTCGGCAGCTTCGACTCGGCGAGCCTCGGCAGCGCTGCTTAGGACCTCACTTGTGATCGGCGTTCGATCCGCGTCTTCGGCCGCCGAGGCAGTCCACGAAACCCGCGTTGCCCTCCGTCATCTGTGACGGAGGGCAACGCGGTCGTTCAGGCGAGACGGCTCGCGGTTACGCGATCAGGCCGTCCGCCGCGGTGAATCAACGCCAGTCTTCAGGTGGATCGCTGTCGTCGTGCTCGATGGTCACGGACTCCGAACGATCGTCAGCTGCAGCCTTTTTCGCTGCTTCACGCATCTCGATTCCGTCGGACACCCAGTCGCCGATCTCGCGCGTCACGTCTCGAACGGCCCCGGCGATGATCATCGCGATCGAGCCCACGTGGTTGGCTGCACTTTCGGTCAGTTCCTGGACCGTGTCCTTGCGGCGTTCGAATTTCCCGACCATCAGTGTGTGCCTCTCAGGCTGCAGTTCGCTGGCGCTCGACGATAACACCGGGAGGGGTCGTCGACTTGACCAAACCGGGCGGAAGAGCGAGCTTGAAGATCTTGCCCCATACCGAACCGATCTGCTTGAAGAACCCACCGGTGTTGTACGGCAAACCGTACTTCCCGCACAATTCTTTCACCTGGGGAGCGAGTTCCGGATAACGATGCGCAGGCAGGTCCGGGAACAGGTGGTGCTCGATCTGGTGCGAGAGGTTGCCGGACATGATGTGGAAGAGCGGGCTTCCCTCGATGTTGGCGCTGCCGAGCATCTGACGCACGTACCACTGCCCGCGAGTCTCGTCGGCCGTCTCGTCCTCGGTGAAACTCTGGACACCGGTGGGGAAATGGCCACAGAAGATGATCGAGTACGTCCACACGTTCCGGACCAGGTTGGCGGTGACATTCCCCGCGAGAGTGGTCACGAACAGCGGCCCCGTGAGAACCGGGAAGATGACGTAGTCCTTGAGGACTTGCTTGCCCGCCTTGTTCCACCAGCCCTTCAGGAGCGGCTTGACGTCGTGCCACTTGCGTTTGCCCTGGATGACGTTCTCGATCTCGAGATCGTGCATCATCACGCCCCACTCGAAGAGCACCATCAAGGCGAAGGCCCAGACCGGATTACCGAGGTAATAGGGGTTCCACTTCTGCGCGTCGTCGATACGCAGGATGCCGTATCCGATGTCACGGTCTTTGCCGAGAATATTGGTGTACGTGTGATGCATGTAGTTGTGCGAGTGACGCCACTGGTCGGCCGGGCACACCGTATCCCATTCGAAGACTTCGGAATTGAGCCCTGGTTCACGCATCCAGTCGTACTGACCGTGCATGACGTTGTGGCCGATCTCCATGTTGTCGAGGATCTTGGACACGCTCAATGCACCGACTGCCGCGAGCCACACCGGAGGCAGGAAGCCGAGGTACATCAAGCCGCGACCTGCGACCTCGAACCCGCGCTGAGCCTTGATGATCTTGTAGATGTACTCCCGATCCTCCGCTCCGAGCGAGGCGACGGTGCGATCGCGCAATGCGTCCAACTCGCGGCCGATCTCCTCGACCTGCTCGTACGTCAGGACGACGGGAGCGTCGTCCTTCGCATCGGAACCGTTGCCGAGGAACGGGAGGGTGGGAAGTGAAAGTCCAAACATGTCGGTCTCCAGACAGTCGTGTGGAAAATGGGACTTCAGATGTCGACGGTGACGTCGCCGACGGGAGCACTGACGCACAGCTGGATCTTCTTGTCCGGCTCGTCGTCTGTCTCACCGGTGCGCACGTTTCGGGTACGGCCCGCCTTCTTGACGGAGGTGCAGGAGAAGCAGATTCCCATCCGGCATCCGTACTCGGGATTGAGGCCCGCAGCTTCTGCTTGTTCGAGAAGTGTTTCGCCGGAGTTCTCGGCCGCCACCCCACTTTTGGTGAATGACACCTCGCCGCCGGCCTCCCCCGGCTCGGCCACCGCCGGCGCGAACTCCTCGGTGTTGAGCAAGTGCTCGACGTCGACCTCACGGAACACCTCACGCACTCCCCGCATCAGTCCGGGAGGTCCGCAGATATAAGCCTGGGCGTCGATCGTGTCCGGATCGGCGATCCAAGGAGCCACCGCGTCGAGGTGCCCGCGATCGAAGAAACCTTCGAGGTCACCTCCACCGCTTTCGGTGTACACGAGTACCAGTTTCACGTTCGGGTTCTGCTCGGCGATGGTCTTCAGCGCGCGCGTGTACGCCACGTCGGCATCGGTGTTCGCGTAATGCACGAACACGATCTCGCCCGAGTGCTGCTCCTCCACCAGCGTCCGAAGCATCGACATGACCGGGGTGATTCCACTGCCGCCACTGATCAACAACACCCGACGCGGGCGGTCGACGGGAAGGGAGAACACACCGTCTGCCTGCGAGAGGCTGACAACGAGTCCGGGTGCCGCGTTGGCGTACAGATACTGCGACACCAGGCCACCCGGATGCGCTTTCACGGTGAGCTCGATCAGCCCACTGCGCGTAGACGCACCCCCGGCCGGCGAGTAGCAGCGAGTGTGACGAACACCGTCGATCACCACGCCCAACTGCACGAACTGGCCCGCCTGAAAACCGCGCCACTGGCGAGTCGGGCGCAGCGTGAGAGTGACGGAGTCAGCCGTCGGATGGTCGACGGCGACAACCTGCGCGCGGATGTCACGAACCGTCGCCATCGGGTTGACCAGCTCGAGGTACCGATCGATCTGATGTGGAGCAGCCATGGCTTCGATCAGTCCCACCAAGGACAGTCCGCGCCGAGGTGCGGACTTCGGTGTCGTGTTCTCAGGAGCAGATGCGATTGTCATGACCCTCCTCGTACTTCGATTGCCGGGTGTATCGATTGCTGGGCTAGCTTCCCCCGACTGCGTGAATTCAGTGTACAAATGTTCACCGAAGATAGTGTGACAGGTGCACACAAGTACATGTCAACAAGAATGTGATCCGAGTTACACGAGTTGCCGAAAGGAGCCGGAATGCCTGTACCTACACTCGACGTCGTGACGAAGGCCGGACCGGTGAACCCAGAGCGCAGGGAGCCCGACAACAGGGAACCGGAAAGTCGTGCCGCCAAGAAGGAACGCACACGCCAAGCGCTCCTGGACACTGCCATGGACCTCTCGGCCGATCGCGGCTTCGCCGGAATCAGCCTGCGAGAGGTAGCCAGGGAAGCCGGGATCGTTCCGACGGCGTTCTACCGCCACTTCGCTTCACTGGAGGACGTCGGTGTCGTCCTCGTCGAAGAGAGCATGCGTATGTTGCGCCAGATGCTGCGCGACGCAAGGCGTAATCCCAGCACCAAGGACGCCGCTACGTCCCTGGGCATCCTTGTGCGACAAGTGCATACACACGAGCGACAGTTTCGGTTCCTCTGCCGCGAACGCTACAGCGGCGTCAGTGAGGTACGACGTGCGATCGCCACTGAAATGCGGTTGTTCGTCAGCGAACTGACCATCGACCTCTCCAGAATTGCCGGACTGGAAAGCTGGTCGTCGGACGATCTGGAAATGGCTGCCGACCTGATCGTCTCGACGATGTTCAGTGCTGTCGTCGAACTGCTGGACGCCGGGACCGCCGGGTATCGCGACGAAGCCGCCGTCATCACACGAGCCGAGAAGCAACTGCGAGTCATCATGCTCGGAATGGCCACCTGGAATCCACCTCGAAACTGACCTCGGGTTCACCTTTTCGACGTACGGTGAGAGTCATGTCTTCCACGAGTACATACGAAATCCCCGTTGGCGACCTCACCTTCGACGTACTGATCTCGGGCCCGGACGACGGCATTCCGCTGGTAGCGCTGCATGGCTTCCCGGAGAGCGCCGCATCCTGGGGCAAGGTCACACCACTGCTCACCGCAGCGGGCTACCGCGTAATCGCACCGAATCAGCGCGGTTACTCCGCCGGCGCACGCCCCGAAGGGGTGGATGCCTACAAGATCGAGCACCTGGTAGCCGACGTCGTCGGATTGCTCGACGCGCTCGGCCTGTCCGACGCGCATCTTGTCGGTCACGACTGGGGTTCGGCGGTCGCCTGGCAGGTCGCCGGTCGCCATCCGAACCGGATCCGCAGCCTGACGGCGATCTCGGTCCCCCACCCCACCGCCTTCGGTTGGGCACTCCGCGAGGACGAGGACCAGAAGCAACGCTCGTCCTACATCGGACTTCTCCGACAGGAGGGAAAAGCCGAGGAAGTGTTGTCGGAGGACAACTTTCGCCGGCTGCGTGCCATGTTCGACGGCCAGATCGATCCTGAATTCGCCGACGAGCACATTCGTGTCCTGAGCGGGGAGGGCGCGCTGACCGGCGCCTTGAACTGGTACCGCGCGATGACCCGCGACTTCGGCGACATCGATCGCACCACTGTGCCGACTACGTACGTCTGGAGCACCGGCGACACAGCGCTCGGCCGCGCAGGCGCAGAACGCTGTGGCGAATTCGTGGACGCCCCCTACGAGTTCGTCGTGCTCGACGGCGGAAGTCACTGGATTCCGGAAGAGCGAGCCGAAGAGTTAGCCGAGGCGATCCTCGCACGTGCAGGATCCTGATCGCCGCGACGAATTCGGCTCTATGTATGTTGTCATACATAGAGCCGAATTGATTCCATCACCAGGAGTTCTGCGATGACCGAGACCGTTGCACCACCCCATCCTTTCGACGCTGCTGTCGGATTGACGCCACTCACCGCCGGCCTGTCGACCGGCGAGACCAATCCGGCGTACAACAACATGGTCGGGCCGTTCGGCGGCGTCACCGCTGCCACGTTGCTCGAATCCGTACTGAAGCACCCCGAACGCCTCGGCGATCCGCTGTCGTTGACCGTCAACTTTGCCGGTCCGATCACCGAGGGCGCCTTCGAGATCTCCGCCCGGCCGGTGCGCACCAACCGCTCGACGCAGCACTGGTCCATCGAACTGTCTCAGGACGGAACCGTCGCCACTACCGCGACGGCAGTGTTCGGTACCAGGCGTGAAACCTGGTCGTCTACCGAGATCACGATGCCGGAAGTTCCGTCGGCCGAAGACGTTACGCTGCTGCCGTTCCCCGAGTTCATCGCCTGGGCACAGAACTACGAGATGCGCTTTGTCGAGGGTGCGATCCCCGACCTGGAGTCGGGCGAGCATCCCGACTCGACCACGACGCTCTGGGTGCGCGATCAACCGGCACGCGCTCTCGACTTCACGTCGCTGACCGCACTGTGCGATGTCTTCTTCCCACGAGTCTTCTTGCGCCGAGGCAAGATGGCTCCGGCTGGAACGGTCTCGATGACCATCTACTTCCACGCCGACGCTCAGACGCTGACCGAACAGGCAGACAATTCCGTCCTGGGAACGGCGCGGACCCAACGGTTCGGAAACGGCTACTTCGATCAGTCGGCCGAAATTTGGGGCAGTGACGGCGCACTGCTCGCTACGACACACCAGTTGGTCTACTTCAAGGATTGACGGGAAGCGCACTGTCCCCTTCCGGCGCTTTCACCATCGACAATGCGGCAAGACCGACGCCGAGAACCACCAGCAGTCCGATGATGCCGGCACGGTCTGCACCGAAGAGCCAAGCAAACAGGCCGAACAGTGTCGGCGCCAAAAACGACACTGCTCGGCCTGTGGTCGCATACAGGCCGAACATCTGACCTTCACGCCCAGGCGGGGTGATGCGCGCCAGGAAGGTTCGTGCCGAAGACTGAGCGGGCCCGACGAAGAGGCAGAGCGCGAGACCGAAGATCCAGAACATCACCGGCCCTGACACCGCGATCAATATTGCGCCGACCACGATCATCGACGCCAGCGAGACGGTGATGACCTGTTTCGGTCCGATCCGATCGTCGAAACGTCCGGCCACCAATGCACCGATTGCGGAAATCACGTTGGCCGCAACACCGAACAACAGCACGTCGGCCGCACTGATCCCGTAGACGTTGACAGCCAGCACGGCTCCGAAGGTGAACACGCCCGCGAGACCGTCACGAAAGAGCGCGCTCGCGATCAGGTACCAGATCGTGCGCCTGTCGACGTTCCAGAGTTCGCGCAGATCGCGCCACAACACCCGATAGGAGTCGAGGAACCCGGCCTTGGACGCTCCCGGATCGACCGCGGGGCTGGGCAACTCTGGAACCTTGAAGAACACCGGAATCGCGAAGACCGCGAACCACACTGCAGCCAGCAGTGCCACCATCCGGATGTTCATGCCGCCGTCGGTGGTCAATCCGAGGAATCCCCGAGTGTCGCCGTCGCCGACGATGAACCCGAAGTAGCACAGCAACAGCAGCACGATTCCGCCGAAATATCCCATGGCCCAGCCGAAGCCGGAGACTCTACCCAGATTCTCCGGTGTCGACACCTGCCGCATCATGGCGTTGTAGGGAACGCCGGCCAGTTCGAAGATCACCGAACCGATTGCGAGCAGAACCAATCCGAGCCACAGATAGCGGTAGTTGTCTTCGACGAAGTAAAGGCCCGCCATCGAGAGCACGGTGATGCCGGTCAGTATCGCGAGCGAGAGTTTACGTTTACCCGACGCATCGAAACGTTGTCCGGTGATCGGAGCGAGAATCGCGATGAAGAAGCCGGCGATTCCGAGTGCCCAGCTGAGCCACGTAGTTGCCGAAATCGTGCCGGGAAGGTCGTCACCGACCGCGTCGGTGAGATAAACCGAGAAGACGAACGTGAGGATCACTGCGTTGAATGCGGCCGATCCCCAATCCCACAGCCCCCATGCGAACACTTGACTCTTCGTGGCCGCACCGCCGATGCCTGCGGGTGGCTCTGCCTGCGTGCTCGTGGACTCGGCGCTCATACGGCGAAGCCTAACTGCGCGCGGGCGACTCGGCGCCTCTCTCCGAAGTCGACATACAAGACGCTCTATGCACCCGAGTTAGTACGCACTTAGTTGCATACGCACCTGAGTGCATAGATACTTTTTCCATGGCACTCGAACATGCGTTGCTCGTCTCCCTTTCCGAACAGGATGCGTCGGGATACGACCTCACACGCCGGTTCGACAAGTCGATCGGCTTCTTCCACAGCGCGACGCACCAGCAGATCTACCGAGTCCTCAAGCGAATGGACGAGGCAGGCTGGGTGGAGGTGGAGGCCATCGCGCAGGACGGCCGACCGGACAAGAAGATGTACCGCGTCAGCGATGCTGGCCGCGCCGAACTGACCCGATGGATCGCAGAGCCGTCCGAACCGAACCACCTGCGCAACGAGTTGGCCATCAAGATCAGGGCCGCTGCGCACGCCGATCTCCCCGCTCTACGACGCGAAGTCGCTCGCCACCGCGACGGCCACGCCGCCCGCCTCGACGTCTACCGACTCATCGAAAAGCGTGACTTCCCCAATCCAGCAGCGCTTTCCGGCTCTTCACTGCACCAGTACCTCGTACTTCGCGGCGGCATCCGCGTCGAAGAAGGATTCACCGACTGGTGCCAGGAAGTTCTGGACGCATTGCCCACTGGCGAGTACGCCATCGAAGACACCGGCGAGTACGCCACCGAAGACACTGGCGAGTACGCCACCGAAGACACTGGCGAGTACGCCACGGAAGGACATCTTCAGTCATGACGGATACACAGTTCCCCCGCCTGCTCGAACCGCTCGACCTCGGATTCACGACGCTGAAGAACCGCGTCGTCATGGGATCGATCCACACCGGCCTCGAAGATCGCGCGAAGGACACCGACCGCTTGGCCGAGTACTTCGCCGAACGTGCCCGTGGCGGAGTCGGCTTGATCATCACCGGCGGCTACGCGCCCAACCGCACCGGTTGGCTCTTACCCTTCGGTGCCAAGCTGACCAACCGCATCGAAGCGCGCCGTCACCGCCGGATCACCAAGGCGGTTCACGACGCGGGTGGAAAGATCGCCATGCAGATCCTGCACGCCGGCCGCTACAGCTACCAGCCGTTCAGTGTCTCCGCGTCGTCGATCAAGGCGCCTATCAATCCGTTCCGTCCGCGCAAGCTGACCGGCCGTGGGGTGCGTTGGCAGATCCGGAACTATGTTCGCTGCGCGCGTCTGGCCAAGTCCGCGGGTTACGACGGCGTCGAAATCATGGGCGGTGAGGGCTACTTCATCAACCAGTTCCTCTGCGAGCGCACGAACAAGCGCACCGACCAGTGGGGCGGCAGTTCCGAGAACCGTCGACGCATGGCAGTCGAAATCGTGCGACGCACACGCAAGGCCGTCGGCCCGAACTTCATCATCGTGTTCCGGTTGTCGATGGCAGACCTGGTCGAGGGCGGTCAGACCTGGGATGAAATCGTCTCGTTGGCAAAGGAAGTCGAAGCTGCCGGCGCCACGATCATCAACACCGACATCGGGTGGCACGAGTCACGGGTGCCCACCATCGTCACCTCGGTTCCCCGAGCAGCCTTCGTCGACATCACCGGCAAACTCGAGAAGCACGTCGACATTCCGGTAGCCGCCTCGAATCGGATCAACATGCCCGAGACTGCCGAAGAGATCCTCAACCGTGGTGACGCGCAGTTGATTTCGATGGCCAGGCCGATGCTCGCCGATCCCGACTGGGTGAACAAGGCCGAGCGCGGAGCGTCCGACGAGATCAACACGTGCATTGCCTGTAACCAAGCCTGCCTCGACCACGCCTTCGTTCACAAGCAGGTCTCCTGCCTGCTCAATCCGCGCGCGGGCCGTGAGACCACGTTGATCCTCTCCCCTACTCGGCGGACCAAGAATCTCGCCGTCGTCGGCGCCGGTCCTGCCGGACTTTCCGCAGCACTCAATCTTGCTCAGCGTGGTCATTCGGTCACGTTGTTCGAGGCCTCGGACAAGATCGGCGGACAGTTCGGGATCGCACAGCTCATTCCGGGTAAGGAAGAGTTCGCCGAGACCATTCGCTACTACACCCGCATGCTGGACGTGGCTGGAGTGACGGTCAAGCTCGAAACCCGCGTCGCACCGGCAGATCTCATCGGATCCTTCGACGAAGTGGTGGTTGCCACCGGCGTGACGCCGCGGGTTCCCAAGATCCCCGGCATCGAGAACCCGAAGGTGCTGACCTACGCCGAGGTCGTCCGAGAGGGCAAGCCCGTCGGCAAGTCCGTCGCCGTCATCGGCGCCGGCGGCATCGGCGTCGATGTGAGCGAATTCCTCACGCACCCCACTTCCCCCACTCTTCATCTCAAGGAGTGGAAGCAGGAATGGGGCGTCACCGAACCCGAAATGGCCCCGGGCGCTCTCACCACTCCGGTACCAGAGCTCTCCGAGCGGGAGGTCTACCTCCTCCAACGCAAGCCAGGACGCATCGGCGCCGGCCTCGCGAAGACCACCGGCTGGGTCCACCGGGCGGCCCTCAAGAACAAGGGCGTCCACGAGCTCTCGGGCGTCAACTACGAGCGCATCGACGACGCCGGCCTGCATATCACCTTCGGTGAGAAGCACGAGAAGCCCCGACTTCTCGAGGTCGACACCATCGTCATCTGCGCCGGGCAGGAGTCGGTTCGCGATCTCGTGGACGAATTGACCGTCGCGGGTGTGGTGACCCACATCATCGGCGGCGCGGATGTCGCTGGCGAACTCGACGCCAAGCGTGCCATCGAACAGGGCACACGACTGGCCGCGAAGATCTGACCGGCTACGCTGACTGATCGTGAGCCTGCCGACACCCACAACCACAGCCCGCGCCGTAGTGACCGGCGCCTCCTCCGGCATCGGAGAGGCACTGGCCGCTGATCTGGCATCACGCGGACACTCCCTGATCCTCGTTGCCCGTCGTGGCGAGGTCATGGAGGCCCTCGCCGAGAAGCTTCGCGCCGCGCACGGCGTCGAGGTGGAGGTCCGTGCATCGGACCTCTCCGACAGCGCGGCGCGTGCCGTTCTGGTCGAGGAACTCGGTGGCCGCGACATCAGCATCCTGTGCAACAACGCCGGTATCGCCACCTTCGGGCCGATCGCCGAGCTGGACCCGGCCTACGAGCGCGACCAGGTCGAGCTCAACGCCGTTGCAGTGCACGATCTCACGCTGGCCGTGCTGCCCGGCATGCTCGCGCGCAAGTCCGGAGCCATCCTGATGGTCGGGTCCGCGGCCGGCAACATGCCGATCCCCAACAACGCGACGTACGCCGCCACCAAGGCGTTCGTGAACACCTTTGCGGAATCGTTGCGAGGTGAACTCAAGGGCACCGGAGTGAACGTCACCCTGCTCGCCCCAGGCCCCGTACGCACCGAAACCCCGGACCCGGCCGAAGCGTCGATCGTCGACAAGCTCGTCCCGGACTTCTTCTGGATCTCGAGCGAGTACACCGCCAAGGTCTCGCTCGACGGCCTGGCCGAGAACAAGATGCGCGTCGTACCGGGCATCTTGAGCAAGGCGATGTCCGTCGCGGGCGGTTACAGCCCGCGTGCCGTCGTTGCGCCCATCGTGGGCACGTTCTACAAGAAGCTCGGCGGCTGATTCACTCAAACTTCTCAGAGCAGGCCATAGCAGACCATATAGTCGGTTAATGGCGATGCGAAGAACACTGGCAGTCGGGGCAATCCTTCTTTTGACCGGAGGGTTGCCCTTACTGCTGCCCACGGCAGCGAATGCATGTTCGTGCGCATCATCGGCTACCCCGGAAGAAGCCGTGAGCGTCTCCAGCACCGTTTTCCTCGGAACTCCGACGGAGAAAACTTCGGACGGATTCGAGGACACCTACCTGTTCGACGTCAGCCGGGTCTACAAAGGCGATCTGGCATCGGTGACGTCGGTGGGGACACTCGCGAACGGGAACGGTTGTGGCACAAGCTACGTGCTCGGCACCGAGCAGCTGATGTTCGTTTCTGCGCCGTACGACGTCGACGCCGAGCACGAGGGGCACCGCTGCGGGCCGGCTACCGAAACCGGGTTCGACATCCAAGCGGCGGTCGAGTCCGTGTACGGCGCCGGTTACGCCCCGAGTGCCGGCGGAACTCCGTCCGTTGGTGTGTCCGCCGACCGATCGACGGTCATCGGCGGAGGCGCCGCGGTGGCATTGCTCGCGGTGCTCGGTTGGTTCGGATGGAAGCGCCGGCGAGCACAGTAAGTCGAGGACGTCAGGGCCGCGTCAACCTCGTTCGGCGGCGCGTCAAGTAAGCGTCAAGATCCGCCCCACCGGTGATCTTCGGGAGTAGATCTGAAAGTAGCCCGCAACACGGCGGGTCACCTTCAGGAGATCGACGTGACGCTACTCGAAATCTTCCCCTCCCTACGCGGCGCAATGACACCGCGTATGGATCCTGCGTTGTGGCCCATCAGTACTCGCCACGACCACAGCGGGCGTGTCTGCATCGGCGACGTCTCCCTCGAAGAGATCGCGGACCAGTACGGCACACCGACGTACGTCGTCGACGAGGCGGACGTGCGGCACCGCTGCCGCACGTATCGAGAGATCTTCCCCGACTCGGAGATCGTGTACGCCGGCAAGGCACTGATGATTCGAGCGATGGCTACCTGGGTCTCCGACGAGGGACTCGGGGTGGATGTCTGTTCCGCCGGTGAACTCGCCGTCGCGCTTGCCGCGGGCGTGGACCCCAACCGAATCATCCTGCACGGCAATGCCAAATCGGTTTCCGAACTGAGGGCGGCGGTCAACGCGGGTGTCGGCCGGATCGTCCTCGACTCCCCCAGCGAAGCGGTACGGCTCGCGTCGGTGTGCACCCACCGACAGAAGGTGTTGGTCAGAGTCACACCCGGCATCGACATACACGGACACAAGGCAGTGTCCACGGGCATCGTGGACCAAAAGTTCGGCCTACCAGCGTTTTCCGAAGAACTGGAACATACGGTATCCGTCGTCGCCAACGCGACGCACCTGCAGCTCATCGGCCTGCATTGCCATCTCGGCTCCCAGATCACCGATCCCGAACTCTTCCGCCCCGCGATCGAGACGATGATCGCACAGATGGACGACATACGACGCACGCATCGAATCATCCTCACCGAACTCGATCTCGGCGGTGGCCATGGGATCGCCTACGTGCCGGGAGATGCCCAATTGGATCTGACCCGCCTCGCTCACGTCATCGACGAAACTCTCGACGACGCGTGCACCCGAAACCGCTTCCCTCGCCCCGAAATCGTGCTCGAGCCTGGCCGAGCGATCGCTGCGCGGGCCGGAGTCACGCTCTATCGCGTACAGAACATCAAGTCGATCAGCGGGGGACGAACCTTCGTCTCCGTCGACGGCGGGATGAGCGACAACCCTCGGGTGTCGTTGTACGACAGCCACTACGACGTCGAACTGGTGAACCGACATTCGCGCGCACCGCTCCAGGAAGTAACCGTCGCCGGGCGACACTGCGAATCGGGCGACGAAATTGCCGTCGGAGCAAGGCTTCCCGCCGACCTACATGAAGGTGACCTGTTGGCAGTGCCGTGTACGGGCGCATACCACCACAGCATGGCCTCCACCTACAACAGCGTCGGCCGGCCGCCGGTCGTCGCCGTGCTGGGCGGGATTGCGCGGCCGTTGATCAGGCGCGAATCGATCAACGACCTGCTGGCCCGCGAGGTCGGCATCTGACCTCGCGGGCGCCTGAGCCTCAGCGCCTGCGGCGACTACCGGTGCCGAAGATGTTTCGCGAAATCTCGCGTCCCGCAGCCGAAGCCGCCGAGCGCAGGAAACTCTTGACAGCCGAGTTGCCCAAGATCTGCTCGGCGATGTTGGGGCCCTCCGGCTCGGCCGGCGGCGGTGGCGGCAGATCGGGCAGCGACGGAAGATCCAGGGACTGATCCGCCGTCGGAGCACCGGCCACCTTGGCCGTCAGCTTCTCGTACGCCGACTCGCGGTCGATGGTCTGGCCGTACTTCTGATTCAGCGGACTCGACGACGCGGCCGCCTTGATCGCGTCGTTGCCGATGGTGTCCATCAGCGACCTCGGAGGACGAATCTTGGTCCAGGCCACCGGCGTCGGCGCACCCTTTTCCGAGAGTACGGTCACGATGGCTTCACCGATGCCGAGTGAAGTCAGTGCCTTTTCCAGGTCGTAGTGCTCGGTTTTCGGGTACGTGCGGACGGTCTTGTTGAGGGCTTTCTGATCGTCGGGCGTGAAGGCACGCAGGGCGTGCTGAACCCGCGCACCCAACTGTGACAGCACCGAATTCGGAATGTCGGTCGGAAGTTGCGTGCAGAAGAACACACCGACGCCCTTGGAACGAATGAGCTTGACCGTCTGTTCCACCTGCTGAAGGAAGGCCTTCGACGCGTCCGCGAACAGAAGGTGCGCCTCGTCGAAGATGAACACGAGCTTCGGCTTGTCCAGATCTCCCTCTTCGGGCAGCGTCTGGAACAGGTCCGCGAGCACCCACATCAGGAAGGTGGAGAACATTGCCGGGCGCGCCGCCTGGGCACCGAGTTCGAACAGCGTGATCACACCGGCACCGCCGACGACACGCAGCAGATCCTCGGTTTCGAGTTCCGGTTCACCGAAGAAGGTGTCACCACCATCTGCTTCGAGGTTGACCAACGCGCGCAGAATCACTCCCGCCGTCGCCGAGGAAACTCCGCCGATACCCTTCAGATCGGCCTTGCCCTCAGCGCTCGTCAGGTGCGCGATGACCGAACGCAGATCCTTGAGGTCCAGCAGGGCCAGGCCCTGAGTGTCGGCCCAGTGGAAGATCAGCCCTAGAGTCGACTCCTGGGTCTCGTTGAGGCCCAACACTTTACTGAGCAGGATCGGCCCGAAACTGGTGATGGTCGCGCGCACCGGGATACCGATTCCGTCCGTTCCCAACGACAAGAACTCGACTGGCATCCCAGCGGGAGTCCACGAATCGTCGCCCGTCTCGACTGCGCGAGCCTTCATCTTCTCGCTCGGATCCCCCGCCTTCGACAGACCCGAGAGATCGCCCTTGACGTCGGCCATCACAACCGGCACACCCGCGGCGGACAGCTGCTCGGCGATGCCCTGCAACGTCTTGGTCTTGCCGGTACCCGTCGCACCGGCGATCAGACCGTGACGGTTGATCGTCGCCAACGGAATCCGCACCCGTGCGGTGGGATCTGCCACACCGTCGATCACCACCGAGCCGAGCTCGAGTGCCCGCCCCTCGGATGAATAGCCCGCCGCGATTTCAGCGGCAGCACCCGAGGGCACCTGAGCAGCGGGGGTGGCTCTGGCCGATGCTTCGGCCTCGGCGGCAGCCGCTTCCTTCTCTGCTTCCTCAGCTGCTGCAGCGGCTTCAGCTGCAATCCGAGCGGCTTCGGCAGCGGCAGCCTTGGCAGCTTTCGCCTTCTCCGCCGGCGTCAGCGGCGCGGCTCCGTCCTTCGGATCCACGGTCATCGAAAAGCCCTCCTCGTTGCAATGCGGCGAAGTTCTTGTCATCACCCGAACGCCGTCTCACACACGTCGAGTTTCCACCGCAGACCTTATCCCGCGCCCGCGCGCACTACTGTGTTCCTGGTGCAGGACAAATTGGTATGGATCGATTGTGAAATGACCGGGCTGCGACTCGAGTCGGACAAACTCATCGAGATTGCGGCTCTGGTGACCGACAGCGACTTGAACATCTTGGGCGAAGGTGTGGACATCGTCATCCACGCCGACGACGACGCGTTGGCTGCAATGCCCGACGTCGTGAAGAAGATGCACGCAAAGTCGGGACTGACCGAAGAGGTTCGTAAGTCGACGGTCACCCTCGCCGAGGCGGAGAAAGAGGTGCTCGCGTACATCCGCAAGCACGTTCCCGTCGCCGGTACGGCTCCCTTGGCGGGTAATTCAATCGCCACCGACCGCGGATTCATCTCGCGGGACATGACGGCGCTGGACACATACCTGCACTACCGGATGATCGACGTCAGCTCCATCAAAGAACTCTCCCGCCGCTGGTACCCGCGAATCTACTTCGGCCAGCCCGAAAAAGGTCTCGCCCACCGGGCACTCGCCGACATCAAGGAATCCATCCGCGAACTCAAGTACTACCGCGGCACTGCATTCGTCGCGGCGCCCGGACCGTCGAGCGCGGAGATTGCAGCCGTCGTAGAGGGCTTGGGTCCCGCCTGACCTGCCGATTGGCTTCCTGACCGACTTTCGCGCTAGTATCTCTTTCGTCAAAGCAGCCGGGTCAAACCGGTGGCCGAGGCAATGGTGGGCGTAGTTCAGTTGGTAGAGCACCAGGTTGTGATCCTGGCTGTCGCGGGTTCGAGTCCCGTCGCTCACCCAAGCGGAACCCCCGAAGATGTCGAAAGACATTTTCGGGGGTTCTTTTGGTTTGTGCGCCAGCCCCAATCTCCCCTTCCACAGCCGGGTGAACGTATCGCTCCCCTTCTCTGACGGGGGCAGCGATACGTTCACCCGAAGTGGGTGGGGTGGCGACCGCGACAAATCGCGCGCTCCCGAGCAACCCGTGCCCGAGCTGAGCGAACGTACCTCTGGTCGCCTCAGAAAGACCGAAAGCCACTTTCGCTCGCATCGGGGTAGCTGGAATTCGCCGCAAATGGCCCAGCCGTCGATCACTCGGGCGACGGTTGCGGCTCCCAGACACCTACGACGGTCCCCTCGCGAACATGTCGCTCGTACGCCGAAACCTTGTCGTGGATGACGTTCAGGTTTTCCTGCATCGCAGCGATCCTGGATCGAATCAACTCCTCATGCGACTGTAAAAGTGAAAGCCGTTCCTTCTCGTTTCCCGGCCCTGACCTGACGAGTGCGGCGAATTCGCGGATCGTTGCGATCGGCATACCCGAGTCTCGGAATCGATTGCACAGCTTCAACCAAGAGACATCGCTTTCGGAGTACACCCGACGCCCACCTGCCGAGCGCGCCACCTCGTGAACGAGCAATTCCTCACGTTCGAAGTATCGAAGGGAATCGATACTGATTCCGGTCTGGACAGCGACGTCACCGATTGACAGTTCGCGCATTACCTGGCGACCTTTCCTTGACCTGGAGTGCACTCCAGATTTTACGGTCGCAGTCATGAATTCCATCCAGCGCAAAATCAGCACCGGATACTCCCGAGTCTCCACTGCCGACGACGTACTTGCCGGACAAGATTTAACAGGCACTACGGCTTTGGTCACCGGCGGGTACTCCGGACTCGGATATGAGATTTCGCAGTCACTTTCTTCGGTCGGCGCGCGAGTTGTAGTTCTTGCCCGCCGACCAGAACAGGCACGGAGGGCGGTGGCCGACCTTCCGGGTATCGAAGTGCGAGCGTGCGACCTGTCGGACCCGAGCAGTGTCAGATCGTGTGCGCGAGAAATTCTCGAATCCCGGATCACTCCGGACATCATCATCTGCAATGCGGGGGTCATGGCCTGCCCGGAACTCCGTGTCGGCTCCGGATGGGAATCACAATTCGCGATCAATCACCTCGGGCACTTTGTACTGGTGAACCTGCTTGTGCCAGCCATGCCCGCAAACGGTTCTCGCGTAGTCGCTGTCTCGTCGGCGGGACATTTTCTGTCGGGAGTGCGTTGGAATGACATACATTTCCGCAACGGTTACGACCGCTGGCTTGCGTACGGTCAAGCCAAGACTGCAAATGCTCTATTCGCTGTACAGCTGGCGAACTCCGGTGCTTCACGCGGTATCAGTGCGTTCTCCGTCCATCCCGGGAGCATCCTCACTCCCCTTCAACGTCACTTCTCGGCATCGGAGAAACACGATCTCGGATGGACGACGTCGAATGGCGACGCCGTGCCGGGGTTCAAGACTCCCTCCCAGGGCGCCGCTACAACGGTGTGGGCAGCGACGGCACCGATACTCGCCGATCACTCCGGCGCGTATCTCCAGGACTGCAACATCGCGGACGTCGCGCAGACTGATGACATGAGCGTCGGCGGCGTGAAGCCTTGGGCTACCGATCCCGCCGACGCACGCAGATTGTGGGCACTGTCCGCTGAGATGACCGGAGTGGACGCGTTCGGTCGACGCTGACACCGAGCGAACGTACCTCCCGTCGCCTCAGATAGACCGAGAGGCACTTTCGCTCACAAAAGGTGTACAGATGCAGAATGCCCCCAACCGGACGGTCGGGGGCATTCTGCCGTTCAAGGCTTCAGGGACGCACTCAGACGTCCGCGTTGCCGGTCTTCCAGACGCTCCAGGGGATGTTCCAGTCACCGAGGCCGTCGGTGCCGGAGAGAGTGCCGCCGACGGTGTTCTTGACGACGACGATGTCCCCACGCTTGGTGTTGTCGTAGACCCACTTGGCGTTGGACGGGCTCAGGTTGAGGCAGCCGTGACTGGTGTTGGAGTAGCCCTGCTGCCCGACCGACCACGGCGCCGAGTGGAAGAAGATGCCGCTGTAGGACATTCGGGTCGCCCAGTCGACGGGGGTCTTGTAACCCTGCGCCGAGGTGACCGGGACGCCGTACGTGGACGAGTCCATGATCATGTTCGCGAAGCGGTCACCGATGATGTAGACGCCGTTGTCGGTAGGAGTGCTGTCCTTGCCCATGGAGGTGGGCATGGTCATGACAGTCTCACCGTTGACCTGGAAAGTGACCTGCTTGGTGTTGTCGTCCGCCGTGGCGATGACGGCATCACCGATGGTGAAGAAACTCTTCGCGTCTTCCTGCCCGAAGACTCCCTTGCCGAGATTGCGCCCGTACACGTTGACGCTCACGTCGACCTTGGTGCCCGGTGCCCAGTAGTTCTCCGGACGCCAACGGACCTCACGATTGTTGACCCAGTAGAACGCACCTTCGACGGCCGGAGTCGTGGTGACGGTGATCGCAGCTTCGGCAGCCTTGCGATCGGGGATGTTCTCGTCGAACTGCACCGCGATGGGCTGACCGATGCCGACCACGTCACCCTCGTTGGGCAAGACATACGGCTTGGTGACGTTGCCGGGTGCGCTGGTGGTGAAGGACGTGACCGTCGTACTTGCGCCACCCAATCCGAATGCGCGGGCCTCGATTTTGTACTTGCGGTTGTAGCCGAGTGGCTCGGTGGTGGTCCACGACGCACCGTCGGCAGCAATCGCGCCGGCAACTGCCTTGCCGTCCTGATTGACCATCGTCACGTCGGACAGAGCGCCGTCAGCGACGTTGATCTTGACCGGGTCGCCCGGCGAGAAGCCGACAGCGCCGTCGGCAGCGGTCGAGGTGAGCTTCGGCTTGATGAGTTCGGTGAGCGGATTGGAATCGATCGGCGCCGACCCTTCGGTACTGACGTCCTTGCCGCCCGACGTGCACGCGGTCATCAGAACGAGAGCACCGAGAGACGCCGCGATCATCGCCGCGCCCTTCGACGCTCGACCGTTCCCCCCGCGCACGGACAGACCCCACCTTTGACGACTCATCGTTCGACTCCGCTTCACAATTTCTCCGACTAACTTCCGCGTCACATGCGAATCCCACTTACCGGAAGGCAAGTGGGACTTGCGGTATGACTGCGCTGCACCAATGATGCCAGGCGCGCTCGTTACCAACGGTCATGAAAGGCCACGCCGTCAGTAACGTTCAAGTATCAATCGCTCCGAACCGTCCGTTTTGTTACCGCTTTCAGCTGATTTCCTCCGATCGGACTACAGCGGTGACGCCTCCACCTGGCGATTTGCTCCCGAACCGGCGATTCGGCTAATGTTCTGTCTCGCAAGAGCGAGCGCCTATAGCTCAGTTGGTAGAGCAAGTGACTCTTAATCACTGGGTCCGGGGTTCGAGTCCCTGTGGGCGCACTTGCAAAGGTCCCCACCTTCTTCGGAAGGTGGGGATTTTTCTTTGTGTCGTGGTGAACAGGTTGTGGTGAATAGACTTCACAGTTATCGGAACCACGGCCTGGAGGATTGATGACCGAGCGCGAAACCACACCGGGCAGCGAGCTGGCATTTGCCGGTGTGGCGGGTCAGGCCGCTCTGATCCGGTCCGGAGAAATATCGGCCCGCGAGCTCACCGAGAACACACTTCGCCGTATCGAACGCCTCGATTCGACGCTCAATGCTTTTGTGCGAGTTCTCGCAGACGAAGCGCTCGACGAAGCGACACGTCTCGATCAGCGCCAGGCCGACGGCCACAGCCTGGGCCCACTGCACGGAGTTCCGATCGCGATCAAAGACGAGAACGACGTCGCCGGAACGCCGACGACGTACGGCGGTGCGGCAGCAACTCGCATCGCATCGGCCGATTCAGAGGTCGTCCGGCGGTTGCGCGAGGCCGGCGCGGTGATCGTCGGCAAGACGACGATGCCCGAGTTCGGCATCTGGCCCTTCACGGAGACTGCTGCAAACGGCTACACCAGAAACCCTTGGGACACCGGCGTATCCACGGGCGGATCGAGCGGAGGATCTGCGTCGGCCGTCGCGTCAGGCATGGTCGCAGCGGCAATCGGTGGCGACGGCGGCGGTTCCATCCGACTGCCTTCGGCGTTCTGCGGGTTGTTCGGACTCAAACCGCAGCGCGGTCGGGTGAGCACCGCGCCGAACCGAAACCTCTGGCGCGGACTCGGCACGCTCGGCCCCCTCACTCGTTCCGTCGAGGACAGCGCGCTCGTGTACGACGTGATAACCGGTACCACCGGGATCGACGACTACACAGCCGAAACGCTCCGCGCCAGCTTTGCCGAGTCAGCCGCGTCGGCGCCCGGGCCGCTTCGCATTGCAGTGTCCACCCGGAGTCCGGTCCGGGGCGTCCGCCCGTCCCGGGAGGTCGTTGCCGCGGTGCATTCGATCGCAGAGATGTTGAGCGCGTTGGGACATCACGTCGAAGAGCACGATCCCGAGTACCCGGACGCAACTGCAGCGTTTCTCCCGCAGGTACTCGGCGGCGTCCGCGACGAAGCACTGCGCGTCGATCATCCAGCGTTACTCGAGAAGCGCACACGAGCACTCGCGTCGATCGGCCGGATAGCCGCTCCCGCGCGCGTCGGGAAATTCGCTTACCGCAAAGGTGAGCGAATCGCAGCGACGGTCAACCAGGTCTTCGACACCTTCGACCTGGTCCTGATGCCGACCACGCCCGCGCTGCCACGCCCGATCGGACAACTCGAAGGAACCGGCCTTCTGTCAGCAGTCCGCAAGGCGTTGCCGATCGCCGCCTACTGTTCGATCTGGAATGTCTGCGGCAACCCGGCGGCCGCTGTGCCCGCCGGGTTCTCCGAACGCGGACTCCCCCTGAGCGTCCAACTGGTCGGGCGCAGCGGTGGTGAACCGACGATTCTCGCCGTCGCACAGCAGTTGGAAAGCACCGTCCGCTGGCCGGATTCGCACCCTCCACACTCGTGAATTCCGGAAGCGATGTAACCATCGTCACCACGATGAACACGCGTTTTGCAAACTCCTGAGCCTGTCGGCTAATGTTCTGTCTCGCAAGAGCGAGCGCCTATAGCTCAGTTGGTAGAGCAAGTGACTCTTAATCACTGGGTCCGGGGTTCGAGTCCCTGTGGGCGCACTTGCAAGAAGGCCCCCACCTCACCAGGTGGGGGCCTTCTTCATGTTCTGTCTTCGACAACTCGGGTCAGCGAATGATCTTCCGGACCACGAGTAGTCCCACCACTGAACCGACTGCGATCAGCGCGTACTTCACTGCCGGCTCGTTGAGCTTGGCGAGCACCGTCTTCTTGGTGTTCTCGACCAGCCGCTTCGGGTTGGTGCGGACCGTCAGTTCGTCGAGTGTGCTCGCGAGCTGGTTACGCGCCTTCTCGATCTCGCGTTCGATGCTCTCGGTGTCCCTGGGCACGTGTCCTCCAACTTGTCTGTGTTCTGCTGCTCTGTGTGCGGGTCTGCTGTGCGGACGCAGCGCGCCGACACTTCGCTCTACCGTAGAGGAGCAGAATGCCCTCGCGCCCACCTGCCGCGCAATTTCTCGACTAACCTCGATTCCCGTGACCGAGAACAGTAGATTGTCCGCCGGCGACGTCGCGCCGGATTTCACGCTCCCAGACGCCGATGGCAACGAGGTTTCCCTTCACGATTACCGCGGCCGCAAGGTCATCGTGTACTTCTACCCGGCGGCCAGCACCCCGGGGTGCACCAAGCAGGCCTGCGACTTCCGTGACAGCCTCGCCGAGCTGAACGGCGCCGGCCTCGAAGTCATCGGAATCTCGCCGGACAAGCCCGCAAAACTCGCGAAGTTCCGCGATACCGAAGAGTTGACCTTCCCGCTGCTCTCCGATCCCGAGAAGGCGACGCTCGAAGCCTGGGGCGCGTTCGGTGAGAAGAAGATGTACGGCAAGACCGTCCAGGGCGTCATCCGCTCGACGTTCCTCGTCGACGAGGAAGGCAAGATCGAGGTGGCCCAGTACAACGTCCGGGCCACCGGTCACGTCGCCAAGCTACGACGCGATCTGTCGGTCTAACTCCCGTACCGGCTCAAGAACAGAGCCTCCGCGAAAGCGAGATTCTCGATCTCCGACGGGTCGACGCTTTCGTCGGGCGCATGAATGCGGCATTGCGGTTCCTCGACGCCGATCAACGCGATCTCCGCGTCGGGGAACTGCTCGGCCAGTGCACTGCACAGCGGTATCGATCCCCCTTGGCCGGCAAATCCGACTTCGCGGCCGTAGGCATCGGTGAGCGCGGACTTCAGCTGCGCGAAACCTGCACCCTCCGTCGAGGACGAGAACGGCGATCCCGTCGATTCCGGAACGACCTCGATGTGGACGCCCCACGGCGCCGCCGCGCGGAGGTGGTCCGTCAACAACTTCTGTGCCTGCGCCGGATCCGTGCCAGGCGGGACACGAAGATTCAGGCGCGCCGACGCGCGGGGCGTGATCGCCGCCGCCGAACCCACGACCGGCGGGCAGTCGATACCCAGGATGGTCAGCGCCGGACGAGCCCACACCTGCTCGGCGACCGAACCGGAACCAGTCAGCTGCACCCCTTCGAGCACCCCGGCGTCGGAGCGGAACTGATCGCCGTCATAACTGACACCCGCCCACTCCTGGTCGTTGGTCAAGCCTTCGACAGTGGTGTTTCCGGCGCTGTCGTGCAGCGTCGAGAGTATGTGCACCAGCGCGGTGATCGCATCGGGCGCCGGTCCACCGAAGACACCGGAGTGAATCTCACCCTCGAGCGTCGACACGTGGACCACAACGTTCGCGATCCCGCGCAATGACGTCGTGATCGTCGGCTCCCCGACTTCGGTGTTGCCGGTATCGGCGATCAGGATCATGTCGGCTGCAAAAAGTTCGGGCCGCTCTCGCACCAGATCCTCGAGACCGCCAGTGCCCATCTCCTCGGATCCTTCGGCGACGAGCGTCAGGTGGACGCTCGGATCCACACCGGCTGCGGCGAGCGCTCGCAGAGCTGTCAGATGCATGACGACGTTGCCCTTGCAGTCGGAAGCGCCCCGTCCGTACCACCGTCCGTCGCGCTCGGTGAGCGTGAAAGGCGGGGAGCCCCAGAGCTCTTCGTTTCCGGGCGGCTGAACGTCGTAGTGGCAGTACAGCAGAACGGTCGGAGCACCGCCCGGGCCTGGTCGACGCCCGACAACCGCGGCCGAACCGTCGGAGGTCTCGATCGCCTCGATATCGGCGAAACCCTGAGCCCGGAATGCCTCCAGGACCCAATGCGCAGCGGCCGCGCATTCTTCCGGCGGGTACTGCCGTGCATCGGCGACGGACTTCATCGCCACAAGTGCACTCAGATCCTCACGGGCACGCGGCATGAGTTCACCTACCGCGGTTCGCAGTTCTTCCGTCATCGTCTCCCTCTCCTCGGCATCGAATCTCGGTGTGCCCGAAGAATCTCAGTCTGCCCGAATCGGACGTAGGCAGGCGCCAGGATCGCCGTTGCGCCACACCGCGCAGCAACCTCTTCGGCTACTGGACAGTTGGTCACCTAGTATCGAGGTGTGGCAACAGCATCGGGACTCGTGTGCGCGCACCTGCGCGGTGCGTTTCGACCGATCACGACCGCCGAAGTAGGTGGCCGATGACACCGGATAATGCACAAGTCCCAAATTCGACAGAAAACACCGATAGCCTGGAAGACGTGCAGCCCACGACTCGTCACCGCGCGCGGCGACGAGTCGACCCAGCACTGGAGAATCCCCAGAGCCTCGAAGAACCGCAGGAACTGCTGCCGCGCAAGCGTCCGACGCAAGAGCGCAGCCAGCGTAAATTCGACGCACTCCTGGCTGCGTCACGGGAACTCCTCACCGATGTCGGTTTCGAATCGTTCACCTGTGAAGAAGTCGCGGCACGTGCTGACGTCCCGATTGGGACGCTTTACCAGTTCTTCGCGAACAAGTACGTCATCGTGTGCGAATTGAACCGCCAGGACCTCGTCGGGGTCCAGCACGAGCTTGCTCAGTTCGGCGGCGAAGTACCCTCGCTCGACTGGTTGCGGTTCCTGAACAGTTTCGTCGATCACATGGCCGGGCTGTGGACGTCTGATCCGTCGCGCCGCGAGGTCTGGCTGGCGATGCAGTCGACGCCGTCCACGCGGGCAACCGGAGTCATTCACGAAAAGCAGTTCGCCGAGACCGTAGCGAAAATGCTCGGCCCGTTGACGCCTCGTACGCGGCGAGATCGTCGCCTGATGATGGCGGAAGTTCTTGTCCACGTGGTGTATTCGATGCTCAATTTCTCGGTTCAGGACGGTCAGTCGCATGCCGACGCCGTCGCCGAACTGAAAAGGTTGATGATCGCGTATCTCCTCGTCGCCGAGAAGGAATCCCGCACGAAGGACTAGTCGAACGACAAAGAGCCGGTCTCCCCTTGGGAGACCGGCTCTTTCGTGTGCGGCAGTGCTACTCCGGGTCGGATTCGATGACCGCGAAAGCGCCCGCCATGTCCCCGTCGTGGGTGAGCGAGATATGAATCTTCACTCCGGTCAGGTGTTTGGCCACGTCACCGCGAAGCCGGATGCCGGGGCGCCCCCAGGCGTCCGAGACGACCTCGATCTGATTGTGGATCATTTCCCCCAGCACCGGTGGGCCGGCGAAGAGAGCAGTTGACCATGCCTTGATCACTGCTTCCTTCGCAGCCCACCGGGCGGCGAAATGTCGTGCCGGTTCGGAGCTCCGGGTAGCGGCGTCTCGACGCTCGCCCGGTGTGAAGTTGTCGAGCATTGCCGTTCCCGACCTGTTCAATTGCTCGGCGAACTCCGACACCGTCACGAGGTCGAAGCCGATACCCAGAACTCCCATACCGTGACTACTACTTGCAGCCGGGCAGATTCGAGCGGTACACCTGGTCTGCGCCGAGTCGTGCGTCCTCGCTCAGCAGCATGTCCGCTTCGAGCTGACGCGACGCCTTGGCCGGCGTTCCGTCGGCACCGAGGCGACGATCCGCCGGGCGCTCGTAGAGGCTGTCGCCACCGCACATCGCCTTCGCGAGGCGACGCTGACCGTCGATCGTCCGCTGCTGGGCCGCAGCAACATAGGCGTCACGCTTGTCGGCCGGAACCGACTCGACGAATGCCTGCGGGTGCACGACTGCGATCAGTCCGGAGACGTGACCGAAGCCGAGGCTGGTCAGCAGGCCCGCGCGCAGCGGAAGATGCTCACCGAACTTGAGCGGCTGACGTGCCCACACGAGGTGCTCGAATTCGGCCATCTTGTCGTCGACGCAGTCGAGGCTGCGGTTCGGCGGGACGATGCCCTGGCTCAGTACCTGGCAGAGCCCGATCAGCTGGAAGGCTGCGGCACCACCCTTGGCGTGACCGGTCAGGCTCTTCTGCGAGACCACGAACATCGGCGCGCCTTCACTGCGTCCCAATGCCCCGGCGAGGCGCTCGTGCAGCTCTGCCTCGTTGGGATCATTGGCGGCAGTGGAGGTGTCGTGCTTGGAGATCACGGCGATGTCGTCGGCGCTCACGCCGAGTGCGTTGAGCGAGAGTGCGAGCTGCGAATCCGCTCCCCCACGTCCGGCGCCCAGTGCTCCGAGTCCCGGTGCCGGGATCGAGGTGTGGACACCGTCGGCGAACGATCCGGCCCAGGCGACCACACCGAGGACGGGAAGACCCATCTCGAGTGCCAGGTCACCGCGAGCGAGGAGAATCGTTCCGCCACCGGCCGACTCGACGAATCCGCCGCGGCGACGATCGTTGGCCCGCGAGAAGCGGCGATCCTCGATGCCCTTGGCATGCATGTCCTCGGTCTTGGCAGTGGCCGACATGTCGCCGAAGCCGATGATGCCTTCCGTGCTCAGATCGTCGAACCCGCCGGCAACAACCAACTGCGCCTTGCCGAGTCGGATCTTGTCGACGCCTTCTTCGACGGATACCGCTGCCGTGGCGCAGGCGGCGACGGGGTGAACCATCGCACCGTAACCGCCGACGTACGACTGAACGACGTGCGCTGCAATGACGTTCGGCAGCGCTTCCTGCAGGATGTCGTTCGGACGGTTCTCGCCGAGCAGCGTGTCGATGTACAGGCTCCTCATGGAGGTCATGCCGCCCATGCCGGTGCCCTGCGTGTTGGCGACCAGGCTCGGGTGTACCCAGCGGAGCAGTTCGCTCGGAGTGAAGCCGCCGGTGAGGAAGGCGTCCACCGTTGCGACGATGTTCCAGAGGCCGACGCGGTCGACCGAATCTGCCATGTCGGCGGGGATGCCCCACTTGGTGACGTCGAAGTTGGTCGGGATCTGGCCGCCGACACTGCGAGTCAGCTTCATCTTGCGCGGGACGCGGATCTCGGTGCCTGCGCGGCGGGTGACCGTCCAGTCTCCGGACTCGGCGGAAACCGTCGCCGTCGTGTTCTCCGGATCGGATTCGACGAAGGCCTGAGCCTCTGCCTCACTGCCGACCACGAAGCTCAGATCCTTGTCCAGGAACACGGAGGTGAGCAGCGGAGCGGTGTTGTCGATCATCGCGCCCTCGTCGACGTAGCGACGGATGCCGCAACGCTCGACGACTGCGTCGTGGTACTTGTCGGCGATTTCCGCCTCGGGTACCAGGTCACCGGATTCGACGTCGTACCAGCCCGGCTTGGGGTCGTTCTCCCAGACGATGAGTCCGGTGTTCCACGCCAATTCGAGAACGCCTGCGGCAGAGAGCTGCTCGTCGACCTCCATCTCGAAGCGGGTACGCGAGGAACCGTAGGGTCCGAGCTCTCCGGCACCCACGATGACCACGAGGTCCGCGGGGGTGACGTCCAGTTCGGGCCAGCTCGGAGCCTTGACCGAGTCGTCGATGCGAGCCGGCGCGGGCAGCGCCAGGATGCTGGACTCGTCCACTGCTTCGTCGACAGCTTCGGCGATCTCGGCAACCTCGGCAGCTTCCTTGGCCAAAGCACCCAGATCCAGGTTGGCCTCGGACAGTCCGCCGGTCAGGTCGACCTCGAGCGGGGCCTCTGCTGCAGCGCGCCGCGACTCGCGGGTTGCCGTCTTCAGCAGTTCGGTCGCCATCTCCTGGGTGGACCAGGTGCGGACGCCCGCAGCTTCGACCGCGTCGACGATCGGATCGTTGTGACCCATGAGTCCGGTTCCGCGAACCCAACCGATGACCGCGTGTGCCAACGTGACCCGCTCGGCCCAGTTGCGCTCGGCCTTCCAGCGGTTGACCACGGCGATCAGCGAAGCCTTGGCCTCGCCGTAAGCACCGTCGCCGCCGAACGTTCCGCGGTTCGGCGAACCGGGCAGCACCACGTGCAGGTGCGTGTCGACGTCGCTGTCGTAACCGATCTTCGACAGACCGCCGATGAGGCGCTCCACCGACCAGAGCAGCACGCGCATTTCCATTTCGGCGCGAGCGCCGGCGTCGGAGAGTTCGCCGCCGACACGGGGAGCTGCGAACGGGAAGAGCATCGTCGGCGTCATGGCCGGCTTGATGAGCTTCTTTGCGCCGCCTGCGTTCTCGGTGGCTTCGTTGCCGATCCAGTCGATCAGTGCGTCGACGTCGGTGTACGACGCCATGTTCGCGGGAACCACCCAGAGGGCGGCACCGGCGCGAGCGTTCTCGCGGTACAGGTCGCGGTAGAAGCCGAGACGCTGACCGTCGAGTCGCGAGGTGGTCACGAATACCGTTGCGCCACCGGCAAGGAGCTTGCCCGTGACCGCTGCCGCGATGGAACCCTTGCTGGCGCCCGTCACTACTGCGACCTCGCCTGCCCACTCGGGTGCGTCGGATTCTGCCGCAGCAGCCGCATCAGCGATGCGGGTGTAGACCTCGGCGAGTGCGGTGCGGCCTTCGTCGGTTGCACGGGTGGCCCACCACTTCGCCTGTGCGGCGACGGTGGAGCCGGCACCGATGAAGTTCTCGACCGACAACGCGGTGTCACCGAGCCAAATGCGAGCGAGATCCTCACGCGCACTTGCCCAGCGGTCGTCGAGCAGAACGGCCTTCTGCGCGTCGAATGCCGGAGCAACCAGACGCGGCCAGTCGGAGCCGAGTTCGGCCGAGACCAGGTCGACCAGTTCGGTGTCCTCGACCGTCGCGACTGCCGTTTCTTCGTTCAGTCCGAGCTGCTCGAGTACCAGGCGTGCGGCCGAGGCCAGAACGCCGTTGCGACCGGTGATGTTCTCGGTGAACTCACCCAGAGCAGCTGCGTCGACAGTTCCGCCGCTTCCGCCGCCGGTAGCGGGCAACGAGACACTAACTCCACGAGCAGACCCGACCGAGGCAACTGCGCTGTCGATGACTGCGTCCACTGCTGCCGCGTCGGCCAGTGCGCCGGAGCTCAGGCCACCGAGGTCGCCGCCGCGGATGCTGGCGCCGTCACGGGTACCGAGAGCCACTGCTGCGGTGACGTGGTGTGCCCAGCCGTCGCCCAGTTCCCAGACCTTCTTGACGCGGTCGGCGATGTAGCCGGGACGCTTGCCCGAGGGGCCGAAGACCTTACGCAGGTGATCGTTGATCGAATCGGAGAGCACCGGTCCGAACGGCTTGTACGTACGGGCGAGCTTGTCGACGGTTGCCCCCAGGGAGCCCATGTCGGCGTCTGCGGCCCCGTCGATGGCACCGAGGGAGAGCTCGGAGCCGAGGTCGACCAGAAGCTGGTTGCGACGCGAGGAAACGCCGTCGCACAGTGCCTCGATCGTGTCCGCGGGGCCGACCTGATCGGGACGGAGCTTGGTCCACAGGCTGATCAGGACCTTCGTGGCGTCGGGCGCCTTGAAGGTGAGGTCGTCCGGACGCGGTCCACCCGAAGGTGCAGCCGGCGCGGCAGCGGCAACCGGAGCAGCGGCCGCGGCGGCCGGAGCAGCCTGCGCGGCAGGCGCTTCGATCTCGTCGTCGTCATCGACAGCGGGGTCGACGTCGGTGCCGTAGACGATCGCAGCTTCGCGCTCGACGTTGAGAACCTCGACCGGGTAGCCGAAGCGGCCCGGCAGCTTGAGGGTCTGCGACGCGAGGTTCGCGACGGTCGGGGCAGCGCCGAGACCGATCTCGACGAAGCGTTCGACCCCGAGCCCTCCTTCGGACTCGTCACCGAAGAGCAGGTCCTGCGTCTCGATCCAACGGACCGGGCTGGCGAACTGCCAAGCCAGCAGCTCGATCAGGATGATGCGGGACAACTCGTGAGTGCGCGTTGCGTAGCTGTCGAAGTCTGCGAGGACTTCCTGCAGCGGCTCGGACGGCACCAAGTCGGCGATTTCCTGAACGAAGTCACGTCGCAGCGAGAACGGCTTCGGAACCAGGTTCGGGATGTAGCGGCCGATCAGGATGTCCGGGTCGATGTCGTGCGGGAGCAAGTCCTGCAGGCACACGCGGAAGTCCGCCACGCCACCGCGAAGGACGGTGGAGTGGAACGGCACGTCGATGCCGGGAACCTGGATGTATGCCCGCTTGCCACCGAATTCTGCTCGGCGACGGTCGATTTCGACCTCGAGTGCGTCGAGACCGGCTACCGAACCGGCGATGGCGTACTGGCTGCCGCGCAGGTTCAGGTTGACGATTTCGAGGAACTCACCGGAGGTCTCGGCGACACCGGCGACGAAGCCCTGCACGTCGTCGTCGGAAACACCGATCTGCGACGGGCGAATAGCGGCCATGCGGTAGTCGGAGCGTCCGGCTTCGTCACGGGGAACGAGCTGGTGCATGGCGGAGCCACGCTGGAAGACGACCTCGAGAAGTGCTTCGAGCGGGAAAACCTCGGCGACAGCGGCGAGTGCGTTGTACTCACCGACCGAGTGACCGGCCAGAAGGGAATCCTCGATGAAGGTTCCGGATTCGCGCAGCTCGGCAACCTGGGCAACACCGAGAACGGCCATGGCCACCTGGGTGAACTGAGTCAGGTGCAAGACACCGTCGGGATGCCTGTGCTCGACACCACGGGCCTTGACGGTCACCGGGTTGTCGCGCACGACAGCGAGAATCGAGAATCCGAGTGCCTTACGAGTGTGCTTGTCCGCGCGCTCCCAGACGTCGCGGGCGGCCTTGGAGCGTGCGCGAGCGTCGAGGCCCATGCCCGGGCGCTGAATGCCCTGGCCGGGGAAGGCGTAGACGGTCTTCGGCGCGGCGGTGCGGCCGGTGGCGACCATGACCAGTTCACCGTCGATGCGGCAGCCGACCTCGACGATTTCCGCGCCCTGGTCGATACCGACACGATCGACACGGACGTCGATCTCGGCGCCGGGTCGAACCATCCCGAGGAAGCGAGCTGTCCAGGCGGTCAGGCGGCGCGGCGGGACGCGGGTCTCGGCCGGGTCGACTGCGGTGACTACCTGCTGCGCTGCGGCGGAGAGCCACATGCCGTGCACGATCGGGGTTCCGAGGCCGGCCAGCAGAGCGGCGTTGTCGGAGGTGTGAATCGGGTTGTGGTCACCGGAAACCTGAGCGAAGGCGCCCATGCTGACCGGAGCGAGGATCTTCGCGTCACGGCGACGACGACGCGAGGTGTCGACAGCCGCATCGCTGATCGATCCACCGGCGCGAGCCGGGTCGGCGAGTTCGCCTGCACCGGTGCGTCCGCGGATCGCGAAACGCTCGGTCATGGTGACGACTGCGGGGGCGTCGAGGCCCTCGCCGAGCATGGCACCGACCTCGACCTTGACCTCGACGACACGACCGAGGTCGGTGTCGAGAACCGAGGCGACCTCGGCATTGACCACGAGAATGCTTGTCTCGGAGGGAAGTTCACCGACGAAGTCGACGGTGTGGTCGAGGTGGACCAGGTCGAGCATGCCTTCGATAACGGAAAGACTGTCGAGCTTGGCTGCGCCGAGGACTGCGAACACTGCAGGCCAGCATGCTCCGACGACGACGTCCGGAACAGCCTTGCCGCTGACACTGAGCGTGGCGGGCAGACCCGAACCGGTGACACCGGCGTGATCGGCGATGCGATCGGGAACCCACGCGACGTTGAGGCGAGCCTTGCCGTTCTTGACTGTCGGAAGTTCCTGTCCGGCAGCAACTGCCAGGAGCGCGGACATCGCACCTTCGGCATCGGCTTCGGTGACAACCGGAGCGCCGCCGTCGACGACGGACTCGGGGATCGTGATCGTGATGTCGACCGACTTGCCTGCCACCAACGGAACCGAAAGCAGCACGTGCGAGGAATCGACGACGGTCAGACTGGAACCGGTGGTGCCGTGAACTGCCTTGTCGGCAGACTCTGCACTCCACTCGTCGAGGTCGCCGAGACGACGGACGGGGTTCTGGGTCAGGCGGCCGGCCCACTGGAGGTCAGGAGCCGAGAGAACGGCGTCGAGAAGTCCGGGTGCGGAATCCTGGTGGCGACGGCTCGCGAGTGCAACCGGAGTGGTTCCGGCAGCAACCAATTCGTCGTAGGTCGCCTTCTCGAAGCGATCGAGCAGGTCACCGACCGGCTCGTCGACACGGGTGATGCCGGCGACGGCAACGGTGCCGGGGATGACGCAAACCTGATCGGCGGTGTAGCGGGGGTCGTGTGCCTGCCACAGGGAGTCGCTGCGCCACCAACGACGCACGTCACCGTCGACGACGGGAACGAAGTTGACCGGCTTGCCCGGCGTCTTGCACAACGAGATGAAGAACGAGACGTCTGCGGGATGCAGAACGGTGGTCGAGTAGTCCGGGTACGACGCCTGCAGTGCGCAGATTGCAGCCTCGGGGCGCTCGAGGGTCTCGGCGTCAGCGAACAGCGTGGGGATCGGGCCGCGGTCGACCGGGTGCAGACGCGCCTCGGTGCGCTGGAGCATCTCGCCGAAGCGAGCACGCCAGGTGATGTCGAGCCACGGGCTCGACGTCGCCTCGACGATGGCGTCCTGAAGATCGGCGCCGCAGTCGAATTCCTTCGCCGCGTCGATGCCGACGGTCAGCTCGAGGTAGCGGCGCAGCCACTGTGCGTACGTCATGGTCTCGACGTCGCCGAAGTACGGCTTGGCGGTGACGTCGAGGGCGGCGATGATCTCGTCGCGGCGCTCGGCCACTGCCTCGGAATCGCCGGCAACCTCGTCGAGGAGGCGCCCGGTACGCGAAGCCGCGTTGTCGATCTCGTGGATGTCGGCACCGAGCTGGCTACGGCCGGAGGCCATTCCGCCTTCAGCGGTACCTGCACCGACCCAGTCCGGCGTACCGGGTGTGTCGACGAGGAGCTGCTTGACCTCGGGAGAGGTGGTGGCCTCGAGAGTCGCCATGGCTGCGGTGCCGACCAGGATGCCGTCGACGGGCATGGCCGGGAAACCGGCTGCGGCAGACCAGCGACCGGTCAGGTAATCGGCTGCGCGCTCAGGTGTTCCGATGCCGCCACCGACGCAGATGACCAGGTTCGGACGTGTACGCAGCTCGGCGTACGTGTCGAGGAGCAGGTCGTCGAGGTCTTCCCACGAGTGGTGTCCGCCGGCGCGGCCGCCTTCGATGTGGACGATGACCGGGAAGTTCGGAACCTCGTTGGCGATGCGGATCACGGAGCGGATCTGCGCCACGGTGCCGGGCTTGAATGCAATGTTGGTGATGCCGATCTCGGACAACTCGTCGATGAGAGCAACAGCCTCTTCGAGTTCCGGGATACCGGCGGTGACGATGACGCCGTCGATGGGAGCACCGGCGGTACGGGCACGCTGCACGAGGCGCTTGCCACCGAGTTGCAGCTTCCACAGGTACGGGTCGAGGAACAGGGAGTTGAACTGGACCGCGCGGCCCGGCTCGAGCAGCATCTTCAGCTCTGCGACACGGTCTTCGAAGATTTCTTCGGTGACCTGCCCGCCACCGGCAAGCTCGGCCCAGTGACCGGCATTGGCTGCCGCGGCAACGATCTTGGCGTCGACCGTCGTCGGCGTCATACCTGCGAGCAGGATGGGTGAACGACCGGTCAGCTTCGTGAACGCGGTCTCGACGCCGATACGGCCGCCGGGAAGCGCAACGGGCTTCGGCGCGAACTCGGACCACGAACGTGAGACCTCAGGTGCTGCACCGGGGGTGAGCAGATTGCGGTGTCCGCCGCGGGTGGCTGCGGCAATGATGCCGATGCCCTGTCCACGCAGCGAAGAGGACGTCATACGGGTCAGCTGATCGCTGGGTCCGAGATCGAGAATCCACTTGGCGCCGGCGGAGATTGCGCCGTCGACAGCCTCGACCCAGTCGACCGGATCGACGAGGACACCCTGCGCAAGTTCGCGCGCACGGTCCGCGTCGAGACCGCAACGGGTCGCCCAGCTGCCGACGAGTTCGACGGCCTCGGTCAATGCGGGGTGATGGAAGCCGATTTCGGTGTCGAGCGGATCGAAGGACGGCGCGAAGACGGAACCGCCACGCTTCTTAGCCTCACGCTCGCGGGCTTCCTCGGCTTCGATCTGCTCGCAACGCTCTTGCACGCGTGCCAGCTGAGCGGGCGGCCCGGCGAGAACGACGCGGCGACGGCCGTTGCGGATGGCGAGGACAGCCGCGCGCTCAGGCGCCACACCCTCGGCAAGCTCGGCGACGATGGCGGCGAGACGCTCGGGATCGACGCCCGAGACCGCAACCATCGGCTTCGCGGAGGCGCCGGCGATGACGCCGCGGCGACGGCCGACCAAGCTGGCAGCAGCACCGACGAGCTGTGCGACGGCGAGGAGTTCACCGTCGTCGTTGCCCTGCGCGGCTACGGCAGCCGTGGCCAGAAGGCCCTGCGAGTGGCCGATGACGGCAGCCGGCGGGTTACCGGCTACATCCAGACCCTGAGCGGAGAGTGCACGCAACGCCGCAAGCTGCGTGAGGAAGACGCCGGGGAGTGACACCGGAGCTGCGGTGAGCGCGGCAGCGGAAGGCCCGGCCGACTTCTCACCTTCTTCTTCGTCGACGATCTCGGCTTCGAGCATCCACGCGATCGGATCGAATCCGACCGGGCGAACCACGAGGAGATCCTGCGCGACGGGCGCGAGGCGTGCTGCTGCGTCGTTGACCAGATCGGTCAGAACGGGCTCCAGGCCGTTGTCACGGCTGAGCTCCTCGAGCGAGGTGAGCCAGGGAGCGCCCTGTCCACCGAAAGCGATTGCGTAGGAAACGCCGTTGTTCAGCGAATCGACGAGGGCACCTTTGCTGGTCGTGCGGGACTGTCCCCCATCGACGCCGAAACGGCGTCCACCCTTCGAGTCGCGTCCGTTTCCTGTAGGTGTCGTGTCATCGATCGTCACGCGTACGTCCTCTCCTGGTCACCTCTGCGGCGAGGTGGGATTTGCGGTGTGCTGCCCGGCTGAAGTGCTCGCGAATTCGTCGAGAGAATCGACGGAGTCAGGGCGTTCGTGCAAGACAAGGTTTACACAGAATCATGAGGATTTCCTCACGTTTGTCGGCACCCTGGAAATCTGGACTTTCGGGGCCGTGATCTTCCTCACGAGACTTCGAGAAAGTGACTCGCGAGTAGGTCGCGAACGCCCTGCCTGGGACTGTTACCGGGATTTTCAGAAACCTGAGGAACCCCTCATATTTATTGTTACCAATTCGTGACCTCCTTGACGGACGGTCGATCCCGTGCGTTCCGGGCCTCAATCTGTCGGACCCCCTCGCTACGTTCAGCGCGTCCACACCGGACAACTTCTCGGGGGGAGAAATCATGAAAGACACAGACGTAGTCAGAGCGGCCGAATTCATCGGCGCCGAGCTTCCGCGCGAGGCGTGGCCGCATTGGAATCAGGGATGGCCGCGCGAGTCCGAAGCCGCCCTTCTCGATGCGATCTTCTCGTCGCGCGCCGCCTATGGAACACCGAAGACCGGAGTCCGCGCCGTCGTCGACCGTTGGCGCACACACCGCTCGGTAGCCGCCGACGATCGCCTCGACAGCTTGCCCGCTCTCGCCGCCTTCACCGACCGTGGCGACGAGCTCGCAACGATTCTCGGCAATCGCCAGCGCGTGCCGGGCAACTACTTCACCAAAGCCGAAGGCGCGGCTCGTGCGGCCAAAGCGCTCGCCGACGCCGGTTGCCGGTGCGGTGCCGACGTCGAGGACACCGAAGGCCTCCGTTCGGCAGTCGTCTCCGTTCCAGGCCTCGGCCCCAGGACCTTCGAGACACTGATGTTCCTGTCCGGGAGGTTGACGGTAACTTCGATCGACCTGCTTGCACGGTTCGCCACCGAAGCAAGCAGTAGCGAGAAATTGTTGTCGAGCACCGACGCAGCCGAGTTGCTCGTTGCGGTTGCCGAACATCTCGATGTCGATGTTCGGACACTCACCCACGCTGCGTGGCGGTATCAACGCACGGCCGAGCAACCTCGCCGATCGAAGAAATCCACCATGCCGCCCGCAGCGGATCCACTCGCCGAAACGGCCTGAGAGCGGGCGGGCGCATCCCGACCAGGGTGGTGTGCCCGCGAGCGATTCCACTCGCGTATCCTTTGAATTCCGCGCGCGAGTGGCGGAATTGGCAGACGCGCTGGATTTAGGTTCCAGTGTCTCAGGACGTGGGGGTTCAAGTCCCCCCTCGCGCACAACGAAGAGCCCCGCCGGATCTGATCCGGCGGGGCTTTTTCGGTTCTCGTGAGCAAGGTCAGCGCTTTCGATCCTTGACCGGTGGAGTCATGTACGTCGTCCGACTCGGTGTCAGCCCCAGACGGACCGAGCTCTCCAACCATGTGATCGCCGCTGCCGTCGGGTCCACAACCGGAACATGAATCCCTTTGCCATGCAGCCTGTCTCGGACTGCGGCGGTCACACCGAGCATGCCGGTGCAACCGAGAACGACGGAGTCGGCGTCACCGTTCTCCACTGCCGTAGACGCCTGTGCGGCCAGTCGATCGATCAGTTCCTCCCGATCGGTGAGGCCCAGCACCGGCATGTCCACGACTCGAATACTGCCCAGCCGACTATCGAGTCCATACCGCCGAGTGAGCGATCGGAGCATCGGAACGACATTCGGCAGGATGGTCACGACACCGACGCGATCGCCCAGACTCATCGCTGTCAGAAATGACGGCTCGAAGCCGCCGACCACCGGAGCGTCGATGACCTCTCGGGCGGCATGCACTCCGGGATCGGCGAAACACGTGATGAATACACCGTCGACGCCGTCGGCTGCCGCCTCTTCGACCCGCTGCACGATCCCGGGGCCGGCAAGTGCCTCGTCGTACTCGGACTCGATGCTCGCCGTACCGGTAGGCAGCGAAACGACGTCGACCGTCGTGCCGGGCGCCGCCCAGTGCTCCACCTCGTCTGTCACCGCCGGAGTCAGTGTGGTGTCGATGACCGGGCGAATCACTCTGATGTGCATCAAACACTCCCCTGCTTTCGGATACGCGCCGAGGTTATCGATGCAGCACAGCCGGGAGAATGTGTTCAGTGCCCTGGCGTTGCGGGTGAGGATGGGCATAGCGCACAGGTGCTGTGGAGCGGCTTCTACGACACGCCGTGGCACGGCCTCTACGACACGCCGTGGCACGGCTCCTACGACACGCCGTGGCACGGCTTCTACGACACCGTGTCGGAGATCGCAGGGCGAGGCACTATAGCTCTCAGGTACCGTCTTAGTGTGTCCAAGAACGCTACTAAACGCCGACCTGCGCTGATTCTGCTGGTCATCGTGTCAGCTGCCGGCTGCCTCGCGCTCGGCTGGTGGCAGTGGGAGCGCTTCGAAGCCGTCGGAGGCTCGGGACAGAATCTCGGGTACGCGTTCCAGTGGCCGCTGTTCGCGGCGTTTGTCGTGTACGCGTATCGCAAGTTCGTTCAGCTCGAAGACGTGGACCCCGAAGAGGCCGAAGCCGAGGAAGCCGCCGCTGAGCCGCGTGAGATTCCCGCCGACCTCTTGCCGCAACGCCCGCGGGCCGAGTTCGACGATGTGAACCTCGACGTCGACGACCCTGAAGCCCGCCAAATGCTGGAATACAACGACTACCTTGCGCAGCTCGCCGCTCGCGAGTCCGATAGGAGCACGACGTGAGTACCGGTTCGGAAGCGAGCATCGCTACCCCCGCAGTCAACGCAGAAAAGCAGAAGAAGGTTGCGTCGGCGCTGGTCCGATACCGCGTTCTCGCCTGGATCACCGGCCTCTGGCTGCTGTTCCTGACCGGTGAGATGGTCTACAAGTACCTGATTCTCGACAATTCGGCGGACGCACCGTCGTGGTTGTTCTACATCGGCCAGATCCACGGCCTGTTCTACATGCTCTATCTCGTATTCACGATCGACTTGGCGATCAAGGCCCGGTGGAAGCCCGGTACGACGGTTGCCACCGCGCTCGCCGGCACGATCCCGTTCCTGTCGTTCGTGTTCGAGCACAAGCGAACCGCCCAGGTGAAGCAGGCTTACCAGCTCTGAGAGTTTCAAAAAGTGGAGCCCTGAACGCAGACGCGTTCAGGGCTCCACTTTTCGGATTCGGTTCAGCCGGCCAGTGCCGCCAGCGCGGGAACGAGCTGTACGAGCGCGCGCCCTCGATGTGACGCCGCATCCTTCTCGGCCGGGGTGAGTTCTGCGGCCGAGCGGGTGTCGCCGTCCGGACGGAAGATGGGGTCGTATCCGAAGCCGCCGTCGCCGGCTGGTTCGCGGCCGATCACCCCGCGCCATTCGCCGCGCACGACGGTCTCGTCGCCGCCGGGGATCACCAGTGCACAGGCGGAGACGAACGCCGCGCCTCGACGCTCGTCTGGCACGTCTCCCAGCTGAGCCAGGACCAGAGCCGTGTTGGCGCCGTCGTTTCCGTGATTGCCCGACCATCGCGCGGACAGCACGCCGGGCATACCGTTGAGTGCGTCGATCTCGACACCGGAATCGTCTGCGATGCAGGGCATTCCGGTTGCAGCTGCTCCGTCACGCGCTTTGGCGAGCGCATTCTCCTCGAACGTCGCTCCGGTCTCGGGGGCTTCGGGGAACGGCGGGACCTCGTCGAGCCCGACCAGTTCGATTCCGCTCACTCCGGCGGCGTCGAGCACCCGGTGAAGTTCCTTCAGTTTCTTGGCATTTCGGCTGGCAACCAGTACTCGTACGCTCACAGCTCAGGCACCGAACTTCTTCTTGGGTTCCGGATTCTTCGGTTCGGGTAGCACCCCGGGATACGGCTCGGCCAACGCTTGACGCTGGATCTCGAAAAGTTGCTCACAACCAGCCAGAGCGGAGTCGAGCAGCTTGTCCAGCGTCGAGCGTGGGAAGGTGGCGCCCTCACCGGTTCCCTGAATTTCCACCAGCGTGCCGGTATCGGTGGCCACGACATTCATGTCGACCTCAGCACGCGAATCCTCTTCGTACGGAAGGTCGAGACGCACTCGTCCGTCCACGACGCCGACGCTGACGGCCGCTATGCCACACGAGATGGGCTGTGGGTCGGAGAGCAGGTCGGCTGCGCGCAGGTACGTCACGGCGTCGACCAGGGCCACGTATGCCCCCGTCACTGCCGCGGTGCGAGTGCCACCGTCGGCTTGGAGGACATCACAGTCGAGGGCGATGGTGTTCTCACCGATTGCCGCGAGATCGATGCACGCTCGAAGTGATCGGCCGATGAGTCGACTGATCTCCTGCGTGCGGCCGCCGACCTTGCCCTTGACCGATTCGCGGCCACTGCGTGTGTGCGTGGCGGCGGGAAGCATCGCGTATTCGGCTGTCAGCCAACCCAAGCCGGAGCCCTTGCGCCAGCGGGGTACACCCTCTTCGACGCTGGCCGTGCACATGACGCGAGTGTTCCCGAACTCGACCAGAACGGATCCGGCCGGGTGACTGGTGAACCCGCGGGTGATCTTGACCGTGCGGAGCTCGTCGTCCGCCCTACCGTCTTCTCGTGTAGTCACCTTCGTGAGCCTAGCGGTCGCCCGGTGAGCGCTGCACCGAATGTGAGGGGAATCAGATGTCGTAGACACTTCCGGCGGAGACGGCATGGACCGGTCCGGAGAATTCGGATTTCGCTTCGGCGATCACGTCTTCACGCGATGTCCACGGCGGGATGTGCGTTAGGAGAAGTTCCTTGACGCCGGCGAGCGCAGCCACACGGCCGGCTTCCTTACCGGAGAGGTGAACTCCCTCGGGGCGATCCGGACTGTCGGTCCACGACGCTTCGGAGAGCAACACGTCTGCACCACGCGCGAGTTCGACGACGTTGTCGCACATACCGGTGTCGCCTGTATAGACGAGGACGCGGCCGTCGGCGCCGGTGATCCGGAAACCGTAAGCCTCGGGTGGATGATTCATCCGGCGGGCGACGACGCTCAGTTCACCGAACGTCACCGGCTCGTTCTCGGCCCAGAGCCGGACGTCGATGGTGTCGGAGATGTCGTCCATCTCGCCGGCGCACTCGGCGGAGGACACTCCGATGCGGCACGCGGTGTCGGTGGGGCCGTAAACCAGAGCACGGCCGACCGGCGGGTTGGGGTGATAGCGACGCCAGACGAGCAGGCCGGGCATGTCGAGACAGTGGTCCGCATGAAGGTGCGAAAGCAGGATCGTCACCTCGCCCGGATCGGCGTATCGCTGCAACGCCCCAAGAACTCCCGGGCCGAAGTCGATCACGAGCGGCGGAGTTCCCGGTGCCGTGAGCAGGTATCCCGAAGCCGGTGAATCCGGACCCGTGACGCTGCCGGAACACCCCAGGACGGTCATGCGCATACCGGTCATGCTGCCACGTCTACCCGTCTGGGAAAAAGCTCTTGGTGGTTTTGGCGCGTCGAAGTCACACCGCAGTGAGGGTGTGACCCACGTCCGTTCAGAAACTCGGTGGTCGAACGGCCGGCGCCGACCCGGCGCGCTTGGCCCTCTCCCCCGACGTCAACGCCCAGGCGGCAACCACGCCGCCGATCGCTCCGAACAGATGCCCTTGCCAGGAAACCCGTGGATCGCTCGGCAGAACGCCCCACAGCACTCCGCCGTACACGACGAA
The DNA here is from genome assembly GCF_019266085.1 of Rhodococcus sp. FH8. NCBI lineage: Bacteria > Bacillati > Actinomycetota > Actinomycetes > Mycobacteriales > Nocardiaceae > Rhodococcus > Rhodococcus sp. FH8. The sequence goes on from NZ_LPNQ01000061.1 coordinate 528,074, forward strand.
GACGGCAACGCCGATCAGGATCTGTGTGAAACTCCGCGTGAAGAACCCGCGCACCAGCAGGTAGGTGACCCAGCCGAAGATCAGCACGGACGCACCGACGTGATTCGAGTTCGAGCCGGCGAACAACCAGGTCCCGACGCCGCCGATCACCCAGATGATGCCGGTCGCCGCGAGTCCCCGCGCAATTCCCGACACCAGCACGAGGTATCCGAGGATCAGCACCGGAATGGTGTTGGCGATCAGATGACCCCAGTCGTCGTGCAACACCGGGGCGAACAGGATTCCCCACAGGCCGTCGAGCGTGCGCGGGGTGACGCCGGCGTTCTGGACGTTCTGACCGGAGATGACATCCACGATCTCGATCACGTAGAGCAGGATCGCGAAGCCGCCCACCAACACGGCCGACTGCTTCCACACCGAGGGCGGACCGGATTTCCGTGCCGGCGTCCGGGTGCCGAAGTCCGGACTGTTGAAATCCATCGTCATCGTGTGCGTCCTCCACCGTCGATCCGGTCTTCTGATCCGGTCACTTGCGACCAGGCTCAATTCGAGATTACCGCCGATTCCAGGAGTGCTGCCTAGAGAAATGCGGACGGGAAGAGTTCGCGGTAGCTCGGGATTCCGGCTACCGACGTGGCGTCGAGAATCGCTGTGACGATCGCACGTTCGACCACCTGGGCCGAAGCCGCGCACACCGCGTCGAGTATCGGCAGATCGTTCGGGAAAGCGTCCGGAACCGTGATCTCCGAATTCGGAGTGTGATCACCGGTGGCGAGCGCAAAGATCGTGTCGCCGTCGAGCGGCGAATGTGCGGGCCGAATCGCTCGGGCCAGGCCGTCATGACCTGCGACGGCGACGCGTCGGCACCCGGCTTTCGTCAAGGCGGCGTCAGTGGCGACCACACCGATCGTGGTGTTGAGGACAGTTCCCTTGGCTGCAACGGCATTGGCCGCCGCGAGTTCGGACGCGTCGGGGAGCCTGAGGCCGAACGACTCCGCGCCGTCCGAGCCGACGCCCCACGGCAGGCCTGTTCTGGGGTCGAAGACCGAACCCACCGGATTCGCCACGATCAAGGCGGAGACCGTAGTCCCCTCGGCGGGGCCGTCGGCGATCACGACGCTGGCCGTTCCCACCCCACCCTTGAGCGCCCCGGCTCTGGCACCTACCCCCGCGCCGACCGTGCCGGTGGCGAATTCGCGCGAAGCAGTGTCGGCAGCGAGGAATCCGAAATCGCCGGTCGGACGAACGGTCCAGTCCCCCACCGGCAGATCGAAGATCACGGCGCCGGGCACGATCGGTACCACCTGGCCGGGAGCGCCCATCGCGATCCCGTGATCGTGTTCCTCGAGCCAGCGCATCACTCCGTCGGCCGCGGCAAGTCCGTAGGCACTACCACCGGTCAACAGCACGGCATTGACCTGCTGAACCGAATGGCTCGGGTCGAGCAGGTCTGTCTCGCGGGTACCCGGACCGCCGCCCCGGACGTCGACTCCGGCGACCACACCGGCCGACGCGAGCACGACCGTGCAGCCGGTGGCTGCGCCGCTTCCGAGAGTGGCTCCCTCGTCGAGCTTGTGGTGATGACCGACGGCGAGGCCGGCGACATCTGTCAGTGAATCAGTGGGCCCGGTCCGAGTTGTGGTCATGGCATGAGCGCCTGGACGAGGGAGTCCTGCATCCACGTCAACCAGTGATAGACGTCGAGATGCGGGGCTCGCGGGTCGTCGGGTCCGAGGCTCTCCGGGGTGTCGGCGTCGATGCCGAGATTGGTTCCGAGCGCGAGACGGACGTCGTTGAGCGAGGACAGCCAGGCGTCGGCCTGTTCCTGCGTGAGAACGACCTTGCCGCCGGCCTCCGGAAGCGAAGCCAACAACATGCGAGCGGACTCACGCTTGGCGTCGATGATCTCGGGTTCGTGCAAACTGCGCAGCGCGCCGTTGACATTGGCGCCGGCGTCGTCGAGATCGTCACTGTCCGGAGCGACCTTGTCCGGATCGGTGCGCTGGAAGTCGGGAAGCAAACGCGCCAACACCGGATTGTCGGGCGGCTCCGAATTTCCGGTACGAAGACCCGTCAGCGCGGCGAGCTCGTCTTGCGGCGCCGAAAACGCGCGCTCGTCGAGAAGCCCGGTCACCGACTCCACGAGCGAGCGCAGAACCGCCGCCTCGTGGCCGTCCATCTCGGATTTGAACTTCACTCCGCCGAGTGAACTCTTCCTACTCCACGTCCGCACGCGTCGGACTCCCGTCTACGAGTTAGGCGAACAAATCGGTCGAAAAAGTGCTTTTCTCAGGTGTCGTCGCGTTGCATCGTGGCCCAGAGACCGGCAGCGTGGAGGCGACGAACATCGGCCTCCATCTTGTCGCGCGAACCGCTCGAGACCACGGCCTTGCCCTCCGAATGGACCTGCATCATCAGGTCGGTGGCCTTGGCTTTGCTGTAGCCGAACAACTTCTGGAACACGTAAGTCACGTAATGCATGAGATTGACCGGGTCGTCCCAGACGATGGTCACCCAGGGCCGATCTGCGGCTTCGATGGTCGCAACAGCCTCCGACTGCTCGGGCGTGGCTTGAGGAGAAGAAGCCGTAGCGCCTCTCATCGTTACGTTCGCCGAGTAAGTGCCGGACACGGTCGCGCCGCCGAAAACCATGTATCCAGGGTACGGCGCGACGAGAGGCGACAACACCCACCCACGTCGTCTCGCGCATAGAGTTGTGTGCGTGCCTACGCAAATTTCCGACATCCGCGACGCCGGTGCCAGCACCGCACTGCTCACCGATCAGTACGAACTGACCATGCTCTCGGCGGCTCTCGCCGACGGATCTGCCTTCCGCAACTGCAGTTTCGAGGTATTTGCACGGCGGCTGCCAGACGGCCGTCGCTACGGCGTCGTCGCCGGTACCGAGCGCCTTCTCGACGCACTCGAGCAGTTCCGGTTCGGTGAACCTGAACTGGCGATCGTTGCAAAATTTCTCGACGACACGACCGTCGAGTGGCTGCGCAACTATCGATTCTCCGGTGACATCGACGGCTACCGCGAGGGAGATTTCTACTTCCCCGGATCACCGATCCTCTCGGTCCGCGGAACGTTCGCCGAGTGCGTCATCCTCGAAACCTTGATTCTCTCGATCCTCAACCACGACAGCGCGATCGCTTCGGCCGCAGCCCGCATGGTGAGCGCAGCGGGCGGTCGACGGATGATCGAGATGGGCTCGCGTCGTACACACGAACAGGCCGCCGTCGCCGCTTCACGTGCCGCCTATCTCGCCGGCTTCGACGCCACCTCCAACCTCGAAGCCGCGCGGCGTCACGACGTACCCAGCGCAGGTACCAGCGCGCACGCCTTCACGCTCCTGCACACCACCGAAGACGGTCCGGACGAGGCAGCGGCATTCCGCGGTCAGGTCGCGGCACTCGGCGTATCCACCACGTTGCTCGTCGATACCTACGACATCACCGAGGGTGTGAAAACGGCTGTCGCCGTTGCCGGTCCCGAGCTGGGCGGGGTTCGCATCGACTCCGGCGATCTCGGCGTTCTTGCTCGTCAGGTACGCCAACAACTCGACGATCTCGGTGCTACCAAAACACGCATCGTCGTCTCCGGCGACCTGGACGAGTACGCGATCGCGGCTCTGCGCGCCGAACCCGTCGACTCGTACGGCGTCGGCACTTCCCTGGTCACCGGATCAGGCGCCCCCACCGCCGGCATGGTCTACAAACTTGTCGAGGTCGACGGAATCGCGGTCGAGAAGAGAAGCACCAACAAGGCATCTCGCGGCGGCGCAAAGAAGGCACTGCGCGTAGTGCGTCCGACCGGAACGATCGTCGAAGAAGTCATCTACCCCGCCGGATCACCGTCACCTGTCTCCGAGGCGGACGGCGCGACCGAACTGCTGATCCCGCTGGTTCGCGAAGGCAAGGTCGTCGACAGCGCGCCGACGCTCGAAGAGAGCAGAGCAGTTCTGAAGGCAGGGCTCGTGAGCCTGCCGTGGGAAGGCCTCAAGCTCTCGCGCGGAGACTCGGCCGTGCCCGTTCGATTCACCGGAGGTGAGCACCAGTGAGTGCAAAAGCACTGATAATTGTCGACGTTCAGAACGATTTCTGTGAAGGTGGAGCTCTTGCAGTCGACGGCGGTGCTGCGGTTGCGGGAGCCGTCAACGATTTCGTCAACTCCCACGAGTACGACGCCGTAGTCGCGACTCGCGATTTCCACATCGACCCTGGGGCGCACTTCTCCGAGAATCCCGACTTCATCGACAGCTGGCCGGTTCACTGCGTCGTCGGGACAGCCGGCGCCGAGTTCCATCCGGCGTTCGACGCTTCCGTCGCCGGGTCGGCGATCTTCTCCAAGGGCGCCTACAGCGCGGCCTACTCCGGTTTCGAAGGAGCAGCCGAGGACGGCACGACGCTCGAGGACTGGCTCCGCGCCCACGAGATCACCGACGTCGACGTGATCGGAATTGCCACGGATCACTGTGTCAAGGCCACGGCCGTCGATGCCGCGCGCGCGGGGTTCGCCACGACTGTCCTTCTCCCCTTCACCGCTGGTGTGTCGACCGCCACGATCGAGTCGGCATTGGTGCAGATGCGGGAGGCGGGAGTGCAGCTGATCGGGCGAGACGAGGCCTCGTCGCAAGAAGACTCGAATGCCGGGGAACCACCCCGGGAATCATCCGTGGACGTTTCTGACGTAGGGATCCATTAACCTTCGTGGGTGGCCGATCAACTCCCGAACGTTCCCGAACTGCTCCAGACAGCGGTGCGGTCGCTCGGCGGTGCCGAACGAACCAGTCAGCTGACGATGGCGTCCGCCGTGGCGCACTCGATCGACACCGGCGAGCATCTGGCCGTCCAGGCCGGCACCGGTACCGGTAAGTCGCTCGCCTACCTCGTTCCGAGCCTGCGCCACGCGGTCGAATCGGGACGCACCGTGGTCGTGTCCACCGCCACCATCGCGCTGCAGCGTCAGCTCGTCGACCGAGATCTGCCTCGACTCGCCGATGCCCTGAAGAAGCCACTCGGCCGACGCGCAGAGTTCGCAATCCTCAAGGGCCGCAACAACTATCTGTGCATGAACAAGATCCATACCGGCGCGTCCGAGCAGCCACCCGAGGACGAGTTGTTCGATCCGTTCACGGTCTCGCGTCTCGGCCGGGAGGTCGTCCGCCTCACCGAATGGTCCTCCGACACCGAAACCGGTGATCGGGACGAATTGGTGCCGGGCGTATCCGATCAGGCGTGGCGGCAGGTCAGTGTCACCTCCCGCGAATGCATCGGTAAGAACCAGTGCCCGGTCGGTGAGGACTGCTTCGCCGAGCGCGCCCGAGTCGAGGCGTCGAAGGCCGACGTAGTGGTCACCAACCACGCACTGCTCGCGATCGACGCCATCACCGGCATCCAGATCCTGCCTGACCACGACGTCGTGGTGATCGACGAGGCCCACGAGTTGGTCGACCGCGTCACCGGCGTCGCCACGGCCGATCTCACTGCCGCGTCGATCAGTGCCGCGGCCCGGCGTTGCGGCAAGATCGCCGAAGAGCAGGATGCCGATCGCCTCGAAGCTGCCGGCGAGGGGTGGGCTGGACTCCTCGAGGAATTGCGCCCAGGTCGCTGGGAAGGCCTCCCGGACGGGGCGGCACCCGCACTGGCTGCGATCCGCGACGCGGCCTGGTCGCTGCGCACCGCTATCGGTCCGGCCAAACCGGGTATGGCTGCTGCAGATCCCGAAGCCGCTGCGGCCCGCAACGCCGCACTCTCGTCCGTCGACGACGTCCACGACAGTGCAGTGCGTATTCTCACCGCTTTCGACGAACCCGACCCGGCCAAGCGCAAGGACGTCGTCTGGCTGTCCTCGGACGAGTTCCGCGGATCGGTGCGGCGCTCCGTCCGGATGGCTCCGCTCTCGGTCGGCGGATTGCTGCGCTCGCGACTGTTCGCCGAATCCACCGTCGTTCTCACTTCCGCGACACTGACCGTCGGCGGATCGTTCGACGGTCTCGCCGTCAACTGGGGTCTTCCTGCGGAATCGTCCGCGCGCCCCGACTCGGGTACCGCCATCGGCACCGAAGCACCCTCTGACGCTTCGGCTTTCCGCTGGAACTCACTCGACGTCGGGTCGCCCTTCGACCATGCAAAGGCCGGCATCATCTACATTGCCCGCCACCTGCCCACGCCCGGCCGCGACGGCCTCTCCCCTGTCTATCTCGACGAGATCGCCGAACTCGTCGAGGCCGCCGGCGGACGCACCCTCGGCTTGTTCTCCTCGATGCGCGCCGCCAAAGCCGCGTCGGAGGCGATGCGCGAACGCCTCGACACCCCCATCCTGTGCCAGGGCGACGACGCCACCGGCACCCTCGTCAAGGCCTTCGCCAAGGACGAACCCACGTCACTGTTCGGCACGTTGTCCCTGTGGCAGGGCGTCGATGTCCCTGGCCCATCGCTGAGCCTCGTCATCTTGGACCGGATTCCGTTCCCACGCCCGGACGACCCACTGTTGATGGCTCGCCAACAAGCCATCGAATCCCATGGCGGTAACGGCTTTCTCAGCGTCTCGGCCAATCACGCGGCGCTGCTCCTGGCACAGGGCGTGGGTCGCCTGCTTCGTAGCACCGACGACAAAGGTGTGGTGGCCGTGCTCGATCCGCGTCTGGCCACGGCGAGATACGCGGGTTACCTTCGCGCATCACTGCCGCCGTTCTGGGAGACGACCAACCCCGAAGTCGTCCGCAAGGCGCTCACCCGCATCCGCGACTCACGTCCCTGACCCAGTTCTCACGCGGGCACAATTCTGCCCCGGTACCGACCGAACGGACCGGGGCAGAATGTATTACGTCAGACGCTCGGAGTGGTCACCAACCCGAGTTCGGACGCATCGACCAACAACCGGTGATGCGGCAACACCCGCACGGTGTAACCCACGGAGCCGGAGACCGGAAGCGCAACCTCGGCTTCGAAGATCTCGGCTCCGTCCTCGGTTCCGAAATGTGTCATCGGGAACGTCACCACGTCGGTGAGTTCCTCGCCTGGGCTGACGCGTCCCAGGACTGCCTGAACCTCCACATCCGAGACCGACAAGCCGCCGAGGCGGACCTTGGCTTTCAAAGAGATGGTCGCACCGATCTCCGGAGTGTCCGGCAGGCCGGAACCGTCCACCTGCTCGACGGCGACCGACGGCCACTGCGACTCGATACGGCGACGGAACTCGGCCACCTCACGCGCGCCGGCAAAATCATCCGCCACTACCGCTCGAGCTGATTCCGCCGAAGGGGCGTAGTAGTCGACGGCGTAGTCACGAACCATGCGTGATGCCAACACCTTCGGGCCCAGATTCTCGAGGGTGTGGCGAACCCTCTCGACCCAGCGCGTCGGCAGATCGGCTGCATCACGGTCGTAGAACGTCGGCAGTACCGCATGCTCGAGAAGTTCGTAGAGGGCGCTGGCTTCCAGATCGTCACGCCGCACGTCGTCGAGAACACCGTCGGCCGTCGGAATGGCCCACCCGTTCTCGCCGTCGTACATCTCGTCCCACCATCCGTCGCGAATGGAGAGGTTGAGGCCGCCGTTGAGCGCGGATTTCATGCCGGAAGTACCGCACGCCTCGAGTGGGCGAAGCGGGTTGTTGAGCCACACGTCGCAGCCCCAGTACAAGTAGCGGGCCATCGACATGTCGTAATCAGGCAGGAAGACGATGCGGTGACGCACATCCGCTTCGTCGGCGAACCGCACGACCTGCTGGATGAGTGCCTTACCGCCGTCGTCGGCGGGGTGCGACTTGCCGGCCACAACCAACTGCACCGGACGTTTCTCGTCGAGCAACATCGCACGCAGACGCTCGGGATCACGCAGCATCAGCGTCAACCGCTTGTACGTCGGAACGCGCCTCGCGAACCCGACTGTCAAGACGTTGGGATCGAATACTCCAGTGGTCCAGCCGAGTTCGGCCTCGGTCGCGCCGCGTTCGAGCCAGGACGCTCGGACGCGACGACGAACTTCGTCGACCAACTTGCCGCGCAACGCATTACGTGTTTCCCACAGTTCGGTTGCCGACAACTCGTGCAGGCGCTCCCACCCGCGTGCTTCTTCGAGTTGCTCCTGACCGACGATCCGCCTGGCCACGTCCATCCACTCCGGCGCCGCCCACGTCGGCGCGTGAACACCGTTGGTGACCGAACCGATCGGCACCTCGTCGGCGTCGAAGCCCGGCCAGAGACCGTTGAACATGTCGCGGCTGACGATGCCGTGCAACTTCGAGACGCCGTTGGCTCGCTGGCCCAGGCGAAGACCCATGTGCGCCATGTTGAAGATCGACGGATCGGCTTCACGCCCCATCCCGACGATGCGGTCGACGGTCAGGCCGGGAAGCAAACTCGATTCGTTCTCGCCGTTCGCTCCGCCGAAGTAGTGACGGACCAGATCCGCCGGGAAGCGGTCGATTCCGGCGGGAACCGGAGTGTGCGTCGTGAAGACCGTTCCGGCACGGACCGCGGCCAGAGCCGAATCGAAGTCCAGACCGCTGGTGGTGACAAGTTCCCGAATCCGTTCGATGCCGAGGAATCCGGCATGCCCCTCGTTCATGTGGAACACCTCGGGATCGGGCAATCCGTACGCCGCGGTGTAGGCGCGCACCGCGCGGACGCCGCCGATACCCGCGAGGATCTCCTGCTTGATGCGGTGATCCTGGTCCCCGCCGTAGAGACGGTCCGTGACGCCGCGCAGATCCGCGTCGTTCTCGGCGATGTCGGAATCGAGCAGCAGCAACGGCACTCGTCCGACCTGAGCGATCCACACTCGCGCACGCAGCACCCGGCCACCGGGCATGGCGACGTGAATGACGACCGGCGATCCGTCTTCGGAAGCCGGGCCTGCGTCCGTCAGCAAACGAAGAGGCAACCCTTGAGGGTCGTGCGGCGGGTAGTGCTCGGCCTGCCAACCGTCGGCGGTCAGCGACTGGCGGAAGTAGCCGGATCGGTAGAGCAGTCCGACGCCGATGAGCGGCAGCCCGAGGTCGGACGCGGCCTTGAGGTGATCGCCCGCCAGGATGCCCAATCCACCGGAGTAGTTGGGCAGAACTTCGCTGACTCCGAACTCCATGGAGAAGTACGCAATTCCGCCGGCTGACGATGCGCCCTTGGCCTGCTGGGACTGATACCAACGCGGGGTGCTCAGATAAGCGTCGAGATCAGCTGCTGCAGTGTCGAGGTCACCGAGAAATGCCTCGTCACTGCTGAGTTCGTCGAGACGGGTGGGGTCGACTTCCCCGAGCATGCGGACCGGATCGAACTGGACTGCTTGCCAGAGTTCGGGGTCGAGTCGCGAGAACAGATCCTGTGTCTCGGGATGCCACGACCACCGAAGGTTGGTGGACAGGGGGCCGAGCGCGGCGAGGCGCTCCGGAAGGTGGGCTCGGACAGTGAACCGACGCAAGGCTTTCACCCCGCGAACCCTAGTCGAGTTCCTTGCACTCTGTCCGGTGGAACCGAACGCCGAGCCGACCTGACCACCGACAGACCCGAATTCGTCGTTATCAGCACTCCGGCGCCGCACCCACTACGGTTGAACCCGGCGAAAGAACGTTTTACCGCGATCCATCATCAGAAATGGAGCTTCCCGTGTCAGGACGCCTCGGTATCGACGACGTGGTACCCGAGATCTCGGGTAACTATCCGGCAAAGGCCGTGGTCGGTGAAGTCTTCCCAGTGCACGCAACCGTGTGGCGAGAAGGCCACGACGCCATTTCCGCCACTTTGGTCGTGCGTGGTCCGCGCGGTACCAAGCCGCTGCGCATTCCGATGGACCCCGGCACCGAACCGGACACCGTCGACGCGGTGTTCACACCGTCCGCCGAAGGCATGTGGTCATTTCGGATTGAGGCGTGGAGCGATCCCATCGCCACCTGGAAGCACGCCGTGGAAGCAAAGCTCGCCGTCGGGCAGGGGGCGGCCGAGTTGGCCAACGACCTGGAAATCGGTGCGCGCCTGTTCGAACAGGCCGCGCACGAGGTACCGCGGGGCAACAGGTCCAGGCTCGAGGCCGTCACGGCGTCGCTGCGCAGCGATCAGGCACTGACTGCTCGCGTCGCGCCGGCCTTCGCCTCCGACGTCGCCGAACTGCTCCGCGCCACTCCGCTCCGTGAACTGGTCACCAAGGGCGAGTCGCACCCCGTCGTCGTCGATCGCAGCCGTGCACTGTTCGGATCGTGGTACGAGTTCTTCCCCCGCTCGACGGGCGGTTGGGACGAGAACGGGGTGCCGCAACACGGCACTTTCCGAACCTCGGCCGAAGACCTACCCCGCATCGCCGCAATGGGTTTCGACGTCGTCTACCTTCCGCCGATCCATCCCATCGGCGAGATCAACCGGAAGGGACGCAACAACACTCTCACTCCCGAACCCGGTGACGTCGGCTCGCCGTGGGCCATCGGCTCGGTCGACGGCGGGCACGACGCTGTTCACCCGCAACTCGGCACGCTCAAGGACTTCAAGGCCTTCGTCGCTGCGGCCCGCAAGCTCGATCTCGAAGTGGCACTGGATCTCGCGCTGCAGTGTGCCCCGGATCATCCATGGGCCAAGAAGCATCCGGAGTGGTTCAACGTCCTTCCCGACGGCACCATCGCCTACGCCGAGAACCCGCCCAAGAAGTATCAGGACATCTACCCGATCAACTTCGACACCGATCCTCGCGGTCTGGACAAGGAAATCTTGCGAGTCGTCCGACACTGGATCAGTGCCGGCGTCAAGATCTTTCGTGTCGACAACCCGCACACCAAGCCGCCCAACTTCTGGGAGACACTGATCTCGGAGGTCAAGAAAACTGACCCCGACGTCTTGTTCCTCGCCGAGGCTTTCACTCGTCCGGCGCGCATGTACGGCCTTGCCCGGCGCGGGTTCACACAGTCGTACACGTACTTCACCTGGCGAGTTGCGAAGTGGGAGCTCACCGAATTCGGTAACGAGCTGGCGGCGAAGGCCGACGAAGCCCGACCGAACCTCTTCGTGAACACGCCGGACATCCTGCACGAGTCCCTCCAGCACGGTGGGCCCGGAATGTTTGCACTGCGAGCAGCTCTCGCCGCCACCCTGGCGCCGACGTGGGGCGTCTACTCCGGTTACGAACTCTACGAACACCAAGCCGTTCGCCCCGGCAGCGAGGAATACCTCGACTCCGAGAAGTACGAACTTCGGCCGCGCCGTTTCGCCGAAGCAGCAGCGCGAGGCGAGTCTCTCGAGCCGTGGATCACCGCGCTCAACCGCATCCGGCGTGCACATCCGGCCCTGCAACAGTTGCGGAACCTGCACTTTCACCACATCGACAACGACGCGTTGATCGCCTACTCGAAGTTCGACGCCTCGACCGGTGACGCCGTCCTGACGGTGATCAACCTCAACCCGTTCGCTGCAGAAGAGGGCACCGTCTGGTTGGACATGCCGGCGCTCGGACGCGAATGGCACGACCACATGACCGTGCTCGACGAGGTAACCGGTGAGCAGTTCAATTGGGGCCAAGCCAATTTCGTCCGCCTCGAGCCCTGGCGTTCGGTGGCGCACATCCTCGCGCTCCCACCCGTTCCGTATCCGGCCCGGATCTCTCTGGCCTACCAAGCACGCAATGCGCACCGCGCAGGTGGAGGCAAGTGATGTCAACCGAGAAGTTCCCTTCGGGTATCGCACCGGACAATCACGATCTGGAGCTGTTGGCGCGCGGTGAACATCACGATCCGCACAGTGTCCTCGGCGCCCATCCCCACGCCGACGGCACCGTTCTGCGAGCGTTGCGTCCCAACGCCGAGTCCGTCAGCGCCGTCATCGGCGGCAAAGACTTTCCTCTCGAACATGTTTCGAACGGAATCTTCGTGGCTCTGGTCCCCTACCCCGACCTGATCGACTATCGCTATTCCGTGACGTACCCGGGTGGACACACGGTTCTCGCAGCCGACCCTTACCGGTTCCTGCCGACTCTCGGTGAACTCGACCTTCACCTGTTCGGCGAAGGTCGGCACGAACGACTGTGGGACATCCTCGGTGCACATCCGCGTTCTTACGAGACACCGGACGGACCCGTCGACGGCACCTCGTTCGCCGTCTGGGCTCCGGCCGCCCGCGGCGTGACCGTCGTCGGCGACTTCGACGGGTGGAGTGGGCAATTCGCCCCCATGCGAGTCCTCGGATCCACTGGGGTCTGGGAACTCTTCCTGCCCGACATCGCAGTCGGTTCGCTGTACAAGTTCCGGGTCCACGGCCACGACGGCTCCGTTCGCGACAAGGCCGATCCCATGGCATTCGGTACCGAGATCCCGCCGGCGACTGCGTCGCGAGTGACCACCAGTTCGCATGAGTGGAACGACGCGGCCTGGCTCGAAACCCGCGCCGGTGTCGATCCTTCGCAGTCCCCGATGAGCGTGTACGAGGTGCACCTCGGATCGTGGCGTCCCGGGCTCGACTACCGGCAGATGGCCGAGCAACTCGCCGTCTACGTCACCGAAACCGGATTCACCCACGTCGAACTGCTGCCCGTCTCCGAGCATCCGTTCGGTGGATCGTGGGGATACCAGGTCACCTCGTACTACGCACCGACCTCCCGCTTCGGCACCCCGGACGACTTCCGCTGGTTCGTCGACCACCTGCACGCCGCAGGGATAGGTGTCATCGTCGACTGGGTGCCTGCACACTTCCCCAAAGACGAGTGGGCCCTGGCTCGTTTCGACGGAACTCCCCTGTACGAGCACGCCGATCCGCGTCGCGGCGAGCAGTTGGACTGGGGCACATACGTATTCGACTTCGGTCGCCGCGAGGTGCGGAACTTCCTCGTCGCCAATGCACTCTTCTGGCTCGAGGAGTTCCACATCGACGGACTTCGCGTCGACGCTGTCGCATCGATGCTGTACCTGGACTACTCACGCCCGGAAGGTGGATGGACTCCCAACATTCACGGCGGCCGCGAGAATCTCGAAGCCGTGGCGTTCCTGCAGGAGATGAACGCCACCGTCCACAAGAACCATCGAGGAGTCGTCACCGTCGCCGAGGAGTCGACGGCGTGGCCCGGAGTCACTCGGGCGACCAATGTCGGCGGCCTCGGATTCAACATGAAGTGGAACATGGGGTGGATGCACGACACCCTCGGGTTCCTCGGTCACGACCCGGTACACCGGACCTACCACCATCACGAGATCACGTTCTCACTGATGTACGCGTGGAGTGAGAACTACCTGCTACCGATCAGCCATGACGAAGTGGTGCACGGCAAAGGAACTCTGTGGACCCGGATGCCCGGGAACGACTTCGCCAAGGCGTCCGGCCTGCGCTCACTGCTTGCATACATGTGGGCGCATCCAGGCAAGCAACTGCTGTTCATGGGACAGGAGTTCGGTCAGAGTGCGGAATGGTCGGAAGAACGCGGCCTCGACTGGTGGCAGCTCGACGATCAGTACACCGGCACTCTCCATCGCGGCGTCCAGCGACTGGTCGGCGATCTCAACTCCGCGTACCGACGTCATCCGGCCATGTGGACCCTCGACACCTCGCCCGGTGGATACTCCTGGATCGACGCCAACGACACCGAGAACAACGTCCTCAGTTTTCTGCGTTACGGTACTGACGGTTCGATTGTCGCCTGCCTGTTCAACTTCTCGGGCAGTGAGCACTCGAGCTACCGCGTCGGGCTACCAGAGCCCGGCCGATGGGTGGAAATTCTCAACACCGATGCCGAGGTGTACGGCGGCTCCGGAGTCGGGAACCTCGGAGCGGTCACGGCAACGTCGCATTCGTGGCACGGTCGGCCAGCCTCCGCACAGGTGGCGCTGCCAGCTGCTGGAGCGATTTGGATAAGTCTGGAGCGTTGATGGTCGGCCGGCGAGTAGTCATTGTCACGTCGTCACTGTTGGCAGTGGCCGCACTGCTCGCCGGTTGTGCCCAGGGAACGAGTGGCCACGCCGTCTCGATTTATCACGATCCCTTCCGCGTCGCCGGACTCGACGCAACGGCAGGACCAAGTGGGTTGCGTCCGGGAGCCCCCAACGCCGACCGAGCAATCACCGGCACCGACGGCGGGGACGTCGACGCGCTGGCAGCCAACGCCATCACAGACATCGAAACCTACTGGGCCGCCGAGTACCCGGCTCTGTTCGACAAGCCCTTCGAACCGGTCGACGAGCTGATCTCGTGGGACCCCACCGAATCGAACGGCCCGGACTTCTGTGAGGAGACCACCGAAGAACTCATCAACGCCGGGTACTGCAGCATCGATCACACCATCGGTTGGGATCGCGAACTGCTCCTGCCGGAGGTACGCGAGAAGTTCGGTGAAGTGGCCGTCGCCTTCATCTTTGCGCACGAGTACGGCCACGCGGTTCAACGCAAAGCCGGGATCGTCGGCGGTAAACGAGACGCAGCCCTGGTGCGAGAACAGCAAGCCGACTGTTTCGGTGGCGCCTTCTTGCGGCACGTCGCCGAGGACAAGGCCGCGCACTTCACGATGAACACCTCCGACGGACTCAACAAGGTGTTGGCGTCGGCGGTCGCCATCCGCGACGAAGACCCTAATGATCCTGAGAGCCACCATGGTTCGGCGTTCGAGCGCGTCACCGCCACTCAGATCGGCTTCACCGACGGCGCCGGTGCGTGCGCGAAGATGGACGCCGACGAAATCGAGTCACGACGTGCAGACCTCCCGCAGCAGTTCGCCGAGGGCAACGATTCCGGAGAACTGCCCGTCACCGAGGCAACTCTCGACGAGTTCGTGAAGACCTTCCAAGCGATCTTCGATCTACCGCAGCCACCGAAGGTCGTGTTCACCGGCGCAGACACCGGGTGCAGCGATGCCGTTGCGACCGAACCCGTCTCGTACTGCCCGTCGACGAACACCATCGGAATCAGCGTCAACGACCTTGCCGAGCGCGGCACGCCGGGTCGCGTCGGGCGACGCGAGTTGATCCAGACCAACATCACCGGTGACTACAACGCCTATGTCCTGCTCGCGTCGAGGTACACCCTCGCGATGCAGAAGGAGAACGGCCAATCGCTCGACACTCCGCAGACTGCCCTGCGCGCCGCCTGCCTGTCCGGCGTCATCACCGCAGCGCTCAGTCCCACCAACGCCGCGGCGTCCGGAGCACAGGTCACACTCTCCCCCGGCGACCTCGACGAAGCCGTATCGGGGCTGCTGACCGACGGCCTGGCTGCCAGTGACGTCAACGGTGAGACGGTTCCGAGCGGGTTCGCACGTGTCGACGCGTTCCGGACCGGCGTTCTCGGTGGCCGGGAAGTGTGCGACAGCCGCTACACGGAGTAGCGACTGCCGGTCCACACGTCAGTAGAGAGCGGAAGCCAACTTACGACGGGCCGCGATGACGATCGGTTCTGCCGGGTCGAACAGCTCGAACAGTTCGAGCAAGCGCGTCCGAGCGGCAGCCTTGTCGTCGCCGGCAGTTCGCGAGACCACCGAGATCAAGCGGGCGAACGACGCCTCGGGTTGCTGGGCGAACATTTCCAGGTCGGCCGCAGCGAACTGCAGTTCGAGATCGGACGGATCAGCATCCGCGGCCGCAATCGACTCGGGATCGACACCCTGAACCCGAGCCATGAACTTCACCTGGCGGACAGCGCTCTTGGCCTCCGCATTGTTGGGTTCGGCGTCGAGAATCACCTGGTACGCAGCTATGGCGGCGTCGAGATCGCCCTCGTCCAGCGCGGTTTCAGCGGCCACGAAGCGTGGATCCTCGACCTCCTCCGCCGGTTCGTCCGCGTCGGACACCGGCCCACTCAACTTGCCCTCGACAGCTTGGAGCACTGCGTCGAACCACTGGCTGAGCTGCGCCTCTGGCTGAGCGCCCTGAAAATCGGCCAACGGCTGACCAGCCGCGACAGCAACAACCGTCGGAACCGACTGGACACCGAATGCCTGCGCGATGCGAGGACTCACGTCGACGTCGACGTTGGCAAGAATCCACTTGCCGCCGGCTCGCGCTGCAAATGATTCGAGAACTTCGGTGAACACGACCGAGGGCTCGTATGCGCGGCCACCGATGTTGACGATCACCGGTACCTGGCTCGACTTCAGCAGGACTTCGCTTTCGAAGTTCTCCTCGGTCACCTCGATCACTGCCCCGGAGACAGCAGAAACGGCCCCGTCGCCGCTGGTGTTACGCGGCGGTGGTGGGGCCGTGGCCCGCTCTTTGAAGGCGGACAAGTCGACTGCGCCGCTCATGGCGGCAGCAACTGCGGACGAACGCGCGGGGGGCCTGGAACCTGGTCGAGTCACGGCTCCCAGTTTGTCACGAGTTGCGAGAAGCTACGTAGAGGGATGCAGCACTCAGACGAGCGCCGCGTTGCCCTTGGACGCCTCGAACTCCGTGGACAGCTCACCGAGCTTGCCGTTTCGCACTGCCCAGCGTTCGAATATGACGGTGCCGAAGGGCGGAACGCTCGAGATCAGCGCAAGGATCGTGGTCTTGACGTCCCACTTGAGCGACCACGCGGTCAGGAGTGCAACAACGATGAACACCAGGAAGCCCGCGGTGCCATGGACCATTCCGGGGATGCGAATCGCTTCTTCGTGTCCGAGAACCCACTTGAAGAACATGGCAACCAGCAAGGCCGCCCAGGTCACAGCTTCCCACCACGCCACCAGACGGAAGCGTTTCGCGGGAGTGGATACGTCAAAGATGTTCGCCATGAGGCCATTGTGCCCGAACAACTACGACGCCCCGTAGTTGTGTGAGGAAAACCACGGGGCGTCGCAGAGCGAGAGCGCTGGTTCAGGTGTATTTAGACACTCAGGCCTTGGGGACGCGGACGATGAGTGCGTCGCCTTGTCCGCCGCCGCCGCAGAGTGCGGCTGCGCCGATACCGCCGCCGCGGCGTTGCAGTTCGAGGGCGAGGTGCAGGGCGATGCGGGCGCCGGACATGCCGAGGGGGTGGCCGACGGCGATGGCGCCGCCGTTGACGTTGACCTTGGCGGGGTCGAGGCCGAGTT
>NZ_LPNQ01000062.1:0-24428 GCF_019266085.1 Rhodococcus sp. FH8
CGTGGTTGGCGGAGCGTTATGCGGTGTCGGGTTCTGATGTGGTGTTGTTCAAGACTCCGGTGACGTTCGATGTGTCGGTGTGGGAGTTGTTTGTTCCGTTGGCGGTGGGTGCTCGGTTGGTGGTGGCTACTCATGACGGTCATCGGGATCCGGGGTATTTGGCGTCGGTGGTGGCGGCGGAGTCGGTGTCGATGGTCTCGTTTGTGCCGTCGATGTTGGAGGTGTTCGTCGATCAGTTGGTCGACGCGTCGGAGGCGACGATTTCGCGTCTCGGTGGTGGTGGGTTGGGTTCGTTGCGGGTGATTTTCGCGGCGGGTGAGGCGTTGCCGGCGTCGGTGGTGGGTCGGGTGTTGTCGGTGTTGCCGTCGGTTGAGGTTCATAATTTGTATGGTCCGACGGAGTTCACGGTGCATGCGACGGCGGCGGGTCCGCTTGATGGTGTGGGTGTGGTGGTGCCGATGGGTGCTCCGGTGTGGAATTCGTCGGTGTTGGTGTTGGATTCGCGGTTGCGTCCGGTGCCGGTGGGTGTTGCGGGTGAGTTGTATTTGTCGGGTGTGCAGGTCGCTCGTGGGTATTTCGGGCGGGTGGATTTGTCGGCGGAGCGGTTTGTGGCGAATCCGTTCGGTGGGGTGGGTTCGCGGATGTATCGCACGGGGGATGTGGTGCGGTGGATCGGTGTGTCGGGGGAGCTCGAGTATGTCGGTCGTAGTGATTTTCAGGTGAAGTTGCGTGGTCAGCGGATCGAGTTGGGGGAGATCGAGGCTGCGGTTCGGGATCAGGTGGGTGTGGGTTCTGTGGTGGTGGTGGTGTGGCGTGATCAGTTGGTTGCGTATGTCACTGCTGCGGTGGGGTCTTCGGTTGATGTTGATGTGGTGAAGGTGGGTGTGGGGGAGCGGTTGGCGTCGTATATGGTGCCGTCGCAGTTTGTGGTGTTGGATGCGTTTCCGCTGAATGCTTCGGGGAAGTTGGATCGGAAGTTGTTGCCGGAGCCGGTGTTCGAGGTTGCGGTGTTTAGGGCTCCGGTGACGGCGGTGGAGGAGATCGTTGCGTCGGTGTTTGCCGAGGTGTTGGGTGTTGATCGTGTGGGTCTCGATGACGATTTCTTCGAGCTCGGCGGCAACTCTCTCAACGCCACTCGCACGATCAAACGAATCGCCGATGCTCTCGACACCGAACTTTCGGTTCGAGTTCTGTTCGAAGCATCCACGGTGCAGGATCTCGCAGCGCACGCCGAAAGCCGGACCGGGTCGGGTGGGCGAGTCGCGCTGACCGCGGTCGAGCGGCCAGAGCGGATTCCGCTTTCGTTGGCGCAGCAGCGTATGTGGTTCCTCAACCGATTCGACGGGAGTGCAGCGGCATACAACATCCCGATGGCGCTGCGCCTTCAGGGCGATCTTGACGTCTCGGCGCTGAGCGCGGCGATTTCTGATGTGATCGGGCGGCACGAATCACTTCGAACCGTCTACCCGGAAATCGGAGACGGTCCGGTGCAGGTCGTCAAGCCCGTGTCGAGTTGGTCGGACCAAATCGTCGCAGAACCGACTGGCGTGGACGAACTCGAAGGTGAGTTGGTCGCGCTGGCGTCGACGCGCTTCGACGTCACACGCGAGATTCCGATTCGTATCCGGTTGTTCCAGTTGGCTTCCGACGAATACGTACTCGGTGTCGCGATTCATCATATTTCCGCCGACGGTTCCTCGATGGCACCGTTCGCTCGGGATGTCGTGACCGCATACGCCTCGCGGGTTGCCGGGTACACACCGTCCTGGGCTCCTCTCGACGTTCAGTACGCCGACTACAGCCTGTGGCAGCGAGAGGTGCTGGGCAGTGAGGAAGACGCGGGATCTATTGCTTCGCAGCAGATTGCGTACTGGAGCAATGCTCTTGCCGGGCTGCCTGATCAGCTTGCACTTCCCGCCGACCGGCCGCGCCCCGCGACGCAGTCCTTCCGCGGCGGTTACCTGCACTTCGATATCGATGCAGAGTTGCATGCTCGGTTGAGCGGTCTTGCCAGGGCAAACAATTCGACGCTGTTCATGCTCACGCACACTGCGTTCGCGATGTTGTTGGCTCGACTGTCCGGAACCGAGGACATCGCGGTGGGTACACCCATTGCAGGACGTGGTGAGCGGGCACTCGACGATCTCATCGGCATGTTCGTGAACACCTTGGTGTTCCGTACGCAGATCGACAGCGGCGCGCCGTTCCTCGACCTGCTCGGACGTGTCAGGGAGACCGACCTTCAAGCATTTGCACATTCGGACGTTCCTTTCGAGCGACTCGTGGAGGTGCTCAACCCACCGCGTTCGACCGCTCGTCATCCGCTCTATCAGGTCGGCTTCCTCTTCCAGAACATGGAAACCGGAGGGCTCGAGCTTCCGGGGCTCACCGTCAAGGGCGTCGATATCGACAACGGGGTCGCGCAGTTCGATCTTCAGTTGATCGTCAGTGATCGGTACGACGCGAACGGATCTGCAGCCGGCATCACGTCGATGTTCAGCTACGCGCATGATCTGTTCGACGAGTCGACCGTGCAGGACTTCGCCGATCGATTCGTGCGATTGCTCGCGGAGATCGCGTCCGATCCGTCGTTGACCGTCGGCGACTTCGCGCTGCTGGATTCGTCCGAGAGCGACCGGATCCTGAACCGCTGGAACGAGACCGATCACTCCGTCCCGGGAGTCACTCTGGTCGAACTGTTCGACGAGCAGGTCGGTTCGAACCCGGGTGCGGTGGCAGTGATCGCCGGGAACACGTCGCTGACCTACGCCGAGTTCGATGCACGTGTCAACCGTCTCGCACGCCATCTGATTGCAACCGGTGTCGGTCCGGAGTCGTTGGTCGCGTTGGCAATCGAGCGATCGGTCGAACTGCTGGTCGCCATGTACGCGGTGGTGAAGGCAGGTGGTGGATACGTACCGATCGATCCGAACCACCCGGCGGACCGCATCGAGTACGTGTTGACCATGGCAGATCCGGTCTGCGTCCTCACTGCCTCGACCACTGCGAAGAATCCGGCGTTCGGTGATTCCGTGATCGAGGTGGACACGATCGATCTCGCGTCCTACCCGGGAGCGACGGTTACCGATGCGGATCGTATTGCTCCACTGCGAGTGGGCAACACCGCCTACGTGATCTTCACGTCGGGATCGACGGGGCGACCGAAGGGCGTCGCGATCTCGCATCAGGCGGTGGTCAACCAGATTCTCTGGAAGCGCGATCAGTACAGCCTGGACCGATCCGATGCGATGGTGCTCAAGACCGCGGCAACATTCGACCTCTCGGTCTGGGAGTTCTGGTCGGCACTGACTTCCGGTGCACGACTGGTCATCGCCGAACCCGAAGGTCACAAGGACCCGAGCTACCTGCTCGACCTGATGACTCGGGAGAAGGTCACGACGCTCCACGTGGTGCCGTCGATGCTCGCGATGTTGCAGTCGGCGTCCGAAAATCGCCTTCCGGAATCCCTCCGTCAGGTGCTCGCGATCGGTGAAGCGTTGCCGGCCGCGACCGCGACCGAGTTCGCAGAACTCAGCGACGCCCAGTTGGTGAATCTGTACGGTCCGACCGAGGCCGCAGTCTCGGTGACAGCGCACGTCGTCGGCTCGGACGATACGACCTCGGTGCCGATCGGTGCCCCCGAATGGAACACGCAGGTGTTCGTGCTCGACACACGTTTGCATCCGGTCCCCGTCGGAGTCACCGGGGAGCTTTACCTCGCCGGTGCCCAGCTTGCTCGCGGCTATCACGGGCGCGCGGATCTGACGTCGGAACGATTTGTGGCCAACGTCTTCGGTGACGCGGGTTCGCGGTTGTACCGCACGGGCGACCTCGTCCGGTGGACGGAGAACGGCGAACTCGACTACGTGGAGCGCGCCGACTTCCAGGTCAAGATCCGTGGCTACCGCATCGAACTCGGTGAGATCGAAGCGCTTCTTCGCAAGCAGGCCAGCGTGGACTCCGCGGTGGTGGTGGCCAAGTCGGATGCGCGTACCGGTGATCGACTTGTCGGCTACGTCGTTCCTCAAAGCGGGGAAAGCATCGATGTCGAAACCTTGAAGCGGACTCTTGTGGCTGAGTTGCCGAGTTACATGGTGCCGGCGGCATTGACGGTCTTGGACGAACTACCGCTCAACATCAACGGCAAGGTCGATCGCAAAGCCCTGCCCGACCCCGAATTCGAGGCGACCGAATTCCGTGCGCCGACCAACCCCGTCGAAGAGATCGTGGCGGGTGTGTTCGCTGACGTACTCGGTGTGGCGAGGGTCGGACTCGACGACGACTTCTTCGAGCTCGGCGGAAACTCTCTCGTCGCGACGCAGGTCGTGTCGAGGCTGGGTGAGGCGTTGGACGCGCAGATTCCGGTCCGCGTGATCTTCGAGGCGTCGACTGTCGGGGCATTGGCGTCGAGGGTTCTCGAACACGCGGGATCTGGTGGCCGCCCACCGTTGGTGGCTCAGGTGCGTCCGCACGAGATTCCGCTGTCGTTGGCGCAGCAACGTATGTGGGTGCTCAATCAGTTCGACAAGACCTCGGGTGCGTACAACATCCCCGTCGCGATCCGGCTGTCCGGCGCACTCGATGTCGACGCACTTCACTCAGCGGTGTCGGATCTGATCGAGCGTCACGAAGTGCTCCGGACGGTATACCCGGACCGGGGCAACGGACCGGTTCAGATGATCCTGCCTCGCTCCGCAGCGGCGGTGGGACTGGAGGTGATCGCGACCGACGAAGCGTCGGTCGCCGAGCAGGTGGCTGACACAGTTCGCGAGGGCTTCGATGTCACGACAGCCGTTCCGTTGCGAATCCGTCTCTTCGAGGTCGACGAATCCGAGCGGGTCCTCGTCGTTGTCATTCACCACATCAGCGGTGACGGCTTCTCGATGGCTCCGTTGATCAGAGACACCATGGTTGCGTACACCGCACGTACCGGCGGGGAGACGCCGGAGTGGGCTCCGCTCGAGGTGCAGTACGCTGACTACACGCTGTGGCAGCGTGATGTCCTCGGATCGCCGGAGGACGCGGACAGTCAGCTGGGCCGTCAACTCGCGTACTGGGTGAACGAGCTCAAGGGCACTCCGGAGCTTCTGGAACTGCCGACCGACCGGCCGCGGCCGGCGCGGGCCAGCATGCGCGGTGCGGAATTCGAGTTTGCCGTCGATTCCGAGACCACCAACCGGCTCGCGACGATCGCACGGGAGCAGAACTCGACAGTCTTCATGGTGGTTCACACTGCCCTGGCCGTGCTGCTGGCGAAGATGAGTGGATCGAACGACATCGCAATCGGGACGCCGATCGCGGGTCGAGGTGAGCGGGCGCTCGACGATCTTGTCGGGATGTTCGTCAACACGTTGGTCTTGCGAACAGAGATCGCGCCTGCTTCGACGTTCGTCGACGTTCTGGCACACGTGAAGGACAAGGACTTGTCGGCATTCGCCAATGCCGACGTACCGTTCGAGCGGTTGGTCGACGAACTGGGGCGAGAGCGCTCTCACGCATACTCGCCGCTCTTCCAGGTCATGCTCACCTTCCAGAACATGGCTCTCGGTACGTTCCAGCTCCCGGGCCTCGAGCTCTCTGCGGTCGACAACGGTTTCGACCAGGCGATGTTCGATCTGCAGCTCACCGGTATCGAGCAATTCGACGATGCCGGGGTGCTGTCCGGGCTGAGGATGCGTTTCACCTATGCGACCGACCTGTTCGAGGAATCGACCATCGCGCTTTTTGCGGCGCGATTCGGGCGGGTGCTCGAAGAACTGGTGACCGATCCCGGGGTCGTGATTCGCACGATCGACATCGTGACCGAGCAGGAACGCGAGGAAGCGAGCGCTGCCGAGCCGAAGTCCGCGGCAGACCTACCCGAACTGGCAGCCGCAGCGGCGGCCGCCGATCCTGAGGCAATTGCGTTCACCCACGGTGATCAGGCTGTCACCTTCGGTGAGTTGTCGACCAAGCTCGTTGCCATGCGTACCGCCATGGGGGCTGCTCTCGCCCCCGATGCTCTGGTTTCTGTGTCGCTCGCCGGACTTGTTCCGGGCATCCTGCCGGCACTTGGCGTCGACGGTCTCGCCACACTTGTGAGCTCGGTGATAGCTGACGCACAGTCGGTGTCAGCGGGCCGTGGGGGTACGGCCGGGTAACATTCAGTATTTGCCCAGTGAACGCCTCCGGCCGAGCAGAACGCTGTGCTCGACCGGGGCGCACTTCACGAAAGTCAGTTGGAGGAAGTGTAGATGTCCGTCGGTATTCCGGGACCGCAGTCGCTGACGATCGAAGATCTGCCGAAGTTGGTGGCTGCAGTTGCGGCGGTAGATCCTGATCGTGTGGCTCTGAGCCACGGTGGAACCGAAATCAGCTACGGACGACTCAATGACGAGTTGGTCACTCTCGACACCGCGATGGGTGGGGCATTGGGGGCGGATGCCCTGGTTCCTGTTGTCGTTTCCACGGTGCTGCCAGAGCTGATCGGCAGCGAGGCCGACGGTCTCGGCGCGGTGGTCGACCGTCTCATCACCGACGGCACTTCGATCGTGGAGGTCGCGTCGGAGTCCGATGCACACGTGACCCTCGCAGGACTCTTCGACGAGCAGGTCGAGCGGACGCCGGATGCGCTCGCGCTGGATTACGCCGGAACGCAGCTCACTTACGCGCAGTTCGACGCGCGGGCGAACCGCCTGGCCCGTGAACTCGTCGCGGCAGGTGTCGGACCGGACAGCCTCGTCGGTCTCGCGATGCGTCGATCGATCGATCTCCTCGTCTCGATGTACGCGATCGTCAAGGCCGGCGGCGCGTACGTTCCACTCGACCCGGATCATCCTGCCGACCGTCTCGCTTACGTACTCGAGATCGCGAAGCCCACGGCTGTGCTCACACGAACGTCCGATGCCGTGGTGCTGCCGCACGGTACGCCCACGCTCGACGTCGACACCCTCGACTTGTCGGGTCGTGCCGAGACAACTGTCACCGACGCCGACCGGTTGGCGCCGCTGCGCGCGGACAACACTGCGTATGTCATCTTCACGTCCGGATCGACCGGACGCCCCAAAGGCGTTGCAGTCTCTCACCGTGCCATCGTCGCGAACCTGCAATGGCGTCAGACCGAGTACGGATTCACTGCCGACGACGTGATCTTGCAGAAGACACCCTTCACTTTCGATGTGTCCGTGTGGGAGTTCTTCTGGCCGCTGCAGGTCGGTGCATCGCTGGTGATCGCGGAACCCGACGGACATCGTGATCCGGTGTACGTGGCTCGCACGATGATCGAGCGCGGAGTGACGGCGGTGCACTTCGTGCCGTCGATGCTCGCCGTGTTCGTCGCCGAACCCCTTGTTGCGCAGGTCAAAACCCTTCGCTACGTGTTCGCTTCCGGTGAGGCGTTGCCGGCTCGAACGGCGGCACGTCTGCGCGAGGTCAGCAGCGCTGGACTCCACAACCTGTACGGCCCGACCGAAGCCGCCGTCGACGTGACTTATTACGAAACCGGCGAGCAGGATCAGGTGTCGGTGCCGATCGGTGCAGCAGTTGCGGACACCGAGCTCCTGGTGCTCGACGATGCGCTGCGGCCCTCGCCGTCGGGTGTAGCAGGAGAGCTCTATCTTGCCGGGATTCAGCTGGCCAGGGGATACGTGTCGCGTCCCGATCTCACGGCAGACCGCTTCGTGGCGCGGCCCGGCGCTACTGACGGATCCCGGATGTACCGAACCGGAGACCTGGTGCGCTGGCGCGGTGCCGGAGCGAACCGTCAGCTCGAATACATCGGTCGCACCGACTTTCAGGTCAAGCTCCGCGGTCTGCGCATCGAGCTCGGTGAGATCGAGGCGGCACTGCTCGATTGCGAAGGTGTTTCCCAAGCCGTGGTGATCGTCCATTCGGACGAAACGATCGGTGACAACTTGGTGGCCTACATCGTCGCCGAGGGTATCGATTCTGAGAATCTGACGTCGTCGCTTGGCGAACGGCTACCCGACTACATGATCCCTGCCATGTTCGTCGAACTGGACGAGTTTCCGCTCAACGCCAGCGGCAAACTGGATCGAAAGGCTTTGCCCACACCCGAATTCGTGTCGAAGACGGTTGAGTACCGCGAGCCCGCGACACCCACCGAAGCCGGTGTGGTCGCGATCTTTGCCGATCTACTCGGGCAGGATCGGGTAGGGGCAGATGACGGCTTCTTCGAACTGGGCGGCAACTCGTTGCTCGCCACTCGCGTGGTTGCGCGGATCAATGCCGAACACGGCATCGCCATCGACATGCGCAACTTCTTCGACGCACCCACCGCCGCAGAACTTGCCGTCTTCATCGACGAAGCGAAAATCTCAGAAGACCGCAAGGCTCACGTTCCCCTGATCCCTCGCGAGCGCCCCGAGTTGGTTCCGCTGTCTTTGGCACAGCAGCGCATGTGGTTCCTCAATCGATTCGAACCAGAATCGGCAGTCGACCATATTCCGGTCGCGCTGCGGCTCAGCGGAGCGCTCGATGTCGATGCGTTGCAAGGCGCACTCGAGGATTTGATCGAGCGGCACGAGATCCTTCGGACTGTGTACCCGGAGGTCGACGGCGTCGGATATCAGCGCCTGGTCGACATTGCAGCCGTGGTACCGAACCTGACTCCCATACGGGTGGACGAGTCGGCGATCGTCGAGCGCGTGACCGACTTCGTGACTCCGGGATTCGACGTGACCACCGAGGTTCCGATTCGGGCGGCACTCTTCCAATTCGCC
Organism: Rhodococcus sp. FH8; assembly: GCF_019266085.1. NCBI lineage: Bacteria > Bacillati > Actinomycetota > Actinomycetes > Mycobacteriales > Nocardiaceae > Rhodococcus > Rhodococcus sp. FH8. The sequence continues at coordinate 8,721 of NZ_LPNQ01000062.1, forward strand.
GCCGACGAATTCGTCCTCGTGTTCGTCGTCCATCACATCAGCGGTGACGGGTTCTCCATGGGACCGTTGACCAAGGACATCGTTTCGTCTTATGTGTCTCGGACACAGGGAATTTCGCACGATCTTGCTCCGCTGCCCGTACAGTTCGCCGACTTTGCACTGTGGCAGCGCGAGGTTCTCGGCAGTGAGGACGACCCGGATTCTCTGATCACTCGCCAGGTCGACTACTGGCGCCACGCATTGGCCGGTATTCCCGATCAGCTCGATCTTCCGTCGGACCGCCCGCGCCCGCGCGTCGCGTCGAACCGGGGAGCCGGGCACACATTCACGATCGAGCCTGACCTTCACCAGGCTCTCAATCGAATTGCACTGGACAACAATGCATCACTGTTCATGGTGTTGCACAGTGCCGTGGCGATTCTGCTGGCGCGGTTGTCCGGGACTTCGGACATTGCGATCGGCACTCCGGTCGCCGGTCGAGGCGATCAAGCTCTCGATGACCTCATCGGGATGTTCGTCAATACGCTCGTGCTCCGCACAGATGTTGACGTCAACATGTCTTTCATCGACTTGATCGCCCGGGTTCGAGATATCGATCTCGATGGATTCGGTAACTCGGACGTTCCGTTCGAGCGGTTGGTGGAGGTGCTCAATCCCTCGCGATCGCAGTCGAGGAATCCGCTGTTTCAGGTGATGCTCTCTATGCAGAATCTTGGGCAGAGCACGCAAAGCAGCCTCGAGGTACCGGGATTGATCATCTCTGGGCTCGATGTCGATTCGGCGACAGCCAAATTCGACTTGCAGTTCACGATCTGGGAGTCCGACGCGACTGCTGCGTCAGGGGGCCTGAGCGTGGCACTCGTTTATGCGACGGATTTGTTTGACGAGGCATCGGTGAAATCTTTCGCCGGCCGGTTGACTGTGATTCTTGAAGCGATTGCAGCGGATGCCACGGTGGTGGTCGGTGATATCGATTTGCTCGATGCTGCCGAGCGTTCGGACGTTTTGGATTCTTGGATGGTTCCTGGTGTCGAGGTCGAGCCCGGCACGACGTTGGTTTCGATGTTCGACGCGAGGGTTGTGGGTGAGGCTTCGTCGACTGCCGTGGTGTTCGAGGGTCGCCGGTTGTCGTTCGGCGAGCTGGATGAGGCGGCAAATCGGTTGGCGCGCAAGCTGATCGAGTCGGGCGTTGGTCCGGAGTCGTTGGTGGCGGTTATCTTGCCGCGGTCGGTCGAGTTGGTTGTCACGTTGTTGGCTGTTGTGAAGGCCGGTGGTGGCTATCTTCCGATTGATCCGACGTATCCGGCAGAGCGAATCGCTTATACGTTGGGGGACGCGCGTCCTGTGTGCGTCGTCGCTGCAGGTGATGTCGTCGATGTCGAGGTGCCAGTTCTTGACGTGATGGCGTTGGACTTGGCGAATTACGACGGTTCGCCGGTGTCGGACGGTGATCGTCGTTCTGCGTTGCGTGCCGACGATATTGCCTACGTGATCTATACGTCCGGTTCGACTGGGAAGCCGAAGGGTGTGGCGGTCAGTCATCGGAATGTGGTGGAGTTGTTTGCGAATGCTCAGCCGCGGTTCGGTTTCGATGGTTCGGACGTGTGGACGTTGTTCCACAGTTACGCGTTTGATTTCTCGGTGTGGGAGTTGTGGGGCCCGCTGTTGTACGGCGGCACTGTTGTGGTGGTGGATTACCTGACTTCTCGCTCGCCGGAGCAGTTCCGTGAGTTGGTTGTGCGGGAGCGAGTGACAGTGCTCAATCAGACTCCTTCGGCGTTCTATCAGTTCGCCGAGGCGGATCGGATGGCTGGCGATTCGGCCGGTTCGTTGTCGTTGCGTCATGTGATCTTCGGCGGTGAGGCGCTGGATTTGTCTCAATTGGTGCGTTGGTATGACCGTCATGACGATAGTTCGCCGCGATTGGTGAACATGTACGGGATCACCGAGACCACTGTGCATGTGTCGTTCTCGGCACTCGATTCGGTGATGGTTCGTGAGGCGAGTGGTTCGGTGATCGGCCGTGGCCTTGGTGGATTGTCGGTGTTCGTACTCGACGATCGACTTAGTCCTGTGCCGGTGGGTGTTCGAGGCGAAATGTATGTCGCTGGTGGTCAGCTTTCGCGTGGGTATGTGGGCCAGCCCGGGTTGACTGCTGGTCGTTTTGTTGCGAACCCGTTCGGCCGCAGCGGTTCCGGTGATCAGATGTACCGGACAGGTGATATTGCGCGGTGGAGTGTCGACGGGGTGCTCGAGTACGCGGGCCGAAGTGATTCGCAGATTCAGTTGCGTGGGTTCCGGATTGAACTCGGCGAGGTCGAGGCTGCGTTGTTGCGTGTGCCTGGGGTGGCTGGCGCTGTGGCGGTTGTGCGCTCGGATGTTGCGCTCGGTGATCGTCTTGTGGGGTATGTGGTCCCCGAGGCTGGCATGGATCTTGCTGCTTCCGTTGTGTCGACGAGGGTGAGCGAGTTCCTGACCGGGTACATGGTTCCGGATGCTGTGGTGGTGCTCGAGGAGCTTCCGCTGACGGTGAACGGTAAGTTGGATCGGAAGGCGTTGCCGGAGCCAGTATTCGAGGTGCGGGAGTATCGAACACCCGCAACTGATACGGAGTTGGCGGTAGCGGGCGTCTTTGCCGACGTTCTGGGGGTCGAGCGTGTCGGGTTGGATGATGATTTCTTTGCTTTGGGTGGTAATTCGCTCGTAGCCACACGATTGGTCGCCAGGCTCGGGCGAGCGCTCGATACGACGATCCCAGTGAGGGTCCTGTTCGAAAATTCGAATGTAGAGTCGCTGGCGGCGGCGATCTCGTCACACGTCAGTTCCGGGAACATTCCGGCACTAGTCGCGGGACCTCGCCCCACGACGATTCCGTTGTCACTTGCTCAGCAGCGCATGTGGTTCCTGAGCCGCTTCGACCCCGAATCGGCCGTCAACAATATTCCGATTGCGCTGCGTTTGAGTGGCCAGTTGAATCTGTCGGCACTGCAGTTGGCCGTATCGGATGTGGTGGATCGGCACGAATCGCTACGGACGATCTACCCCGAGGCGGGTGGGCAAGGTCAGCAGGTGATTCTGCCTGCCTCAGAGGTATCTTTTGATCTCACCCCAGTCACTCTGGGCGGAACTCGGATCGAAGAGGCACTGCTGACGCTCGCTCTGGCAGGGTTCGATGTGACAATGTCGGTACCGTTCCGTGTGCAGTTGTTCGAGGTGGGGGCGGACGCATTTGTTCTCGCCTTCGTTATGCATCACATCGCAGCGGACGGGTTCTCGATGCGTCCGTTGACTCGGGATGTCATGGTTGCTTACGCCGCTCGGGTTTCGAATGGCGTTCCGAATTGGACTCCGCTCGAGGTGCAGTACGCCGATTATGCACTCTGGCAGCGGGAGGTCCTCGGCGACGAGGACGACCCGAATTCGTTGATCTCGGCTCAGCTGGACCACTGGCGCTCCGTCCTCCGCGACTCTCCGGAAGTGCTTGCGTTACCAGCTGACCGATCCCGCCCGGTCGTCGCCTCGAATCGTGGCGCTACGTACCGCTTCTCCGTCAGTGAAGAGCTTCGGTCGAGCTTGGACTCACTTGCACGCGAGCGGAACGCGTCGCTGTTCATGGTGATGCATTCGGCCCTCGCCGTGCTTCTCGCAAGGTTGTCCGGTACCAGTGACATCGTGATCGGTACCCCGGTTGCAGGGCGAGGCGAAAAGGCGCTCGACCATGTGATCGGTATGTTCGTGAATACACTGGTTCTGCGGACTCCTGTTGACCTCGCCAGTTCGTTCAGTGCGCTCGTCTCGGCAACGCGGAGGACAGACCTTCAGGCGCTCGGCAACGGCGATGTTCCGTTCGAGCGGTTGGTCGAGGTGCTCGATCCCACCCGATCGCAGGCACATCACCCGCTGTTCCAGGTCGCGCTGTTCTTCCAGAACATGTCGCAGGATGCGTTGGAGCTTTCAGGTTTGGAGGTGTCGGGTCTCGAGTTCGACGCGGGTATCGCGAAATTCGACCTTCAACTGACCCTCGCTCCTCGCATCGAAGATACGCACGAATCTGGCATGTTCGCCGAGTTCGCATACGCCACAGACCTATTCGACGAGTCGACCATTCGTGGATTTGCCGATCGGTTCACCAGGATCCTCGAGCAGGTGGTCGTGGATCCGTCGATCACCGTGGGTGACATCGAACTGTTGGAGGAGGCCGAGCGCGAGTCGCTGTTGATTGCGCGCAACTCCACCGCGCATGACGTTGAGAACAGCGAGACGTTGGCTTCGCTGTTCGACACCCGCGTTGCGTTGGCACCCGATGCTGTTGCCGTGGTGTTCGACGGCCAGTCGCTGACCTATGGCGAGTTGTCGGAACGTGTGAACAAGTTGGCACGCAAGCTGATCGACAACGGGGTCGGGCCCGAATCGTTGGTGGCCTTGGCGATGCGTCGATCGCTCGATCTCGTAGTGGGTATGTACGCGGTGATCGCCGCGGGCGGAGCCTACGTGCCCTTGGATCCTGATCACCCGGCCGAGCGGATCGGGCACATCCTCACGACGGCCGATCCGGTCTGTGTGCTGTCGACGACGCGGGATGCTTTCGTAGCGCCGAACGGCGCCGACGTGCTGTTGATCGACGGTGTCGATCTTTCGAGCTACTCGGCTTCAGTCGTTTCCGATGCTGATCGTCGCGGTCGTCTGCATGATGTGAATGCCGCCTACGTGATCTTCACCTCGGGTTCCACGGGCAAGCCCAAAGGCGTTGCGGTGTCGCATCACGCCATCGTGAACCAGGTCCTGTGGATGCAGGATCAGTACGCCATCGGCCCAGAAGACGTCTATTTGCAAAAGACTGCTACGACATTCGACGTCTCGTTGTGGGGATACTTCACTGCGCTTTTGTCCGGTACGAGAGTGGTGCTGGCATCTCACGACGGCCATCGAGATCCCGCGTATCTGGCTCGTCTGATCGAAGATCATCGGGTGACGCTGACGGACTTCGTTCCATCGATGTTGACCGTCTTCGCGACTTCGGTTCCGGAACACGCATTGGTGTCACTGAGGGACGTATTCGTGATCGGTGAGGCATTGCCGGTCGAGACGGTGCGTGCATTCGCTCAGGTGTCGTCTGCAGGCCTGCACAATGTGTACGGCCCAACCGAGGCTGCGGTCTCGATCACCTACTACGAGGTCGATGGATCGGAATCAACAGGGATTCCGATCGGGGTGCCCGAGTGGAACTCGCAGGTCTACGTGTTGGACAGTCGGTTGCAGCCGGTGCCGGTAGGCGTTGCGGGTGAGCTGTATCTGGCCGGTGATCAACTGGCGCGCGGTTACGTCGCGCGACCCGATCTCACCAGTGATCGTTTTGTCGCGAACCCATTTGTGGAGGCGAGCGACACGAACGGTGAAATCAATCCCGGTGGCAGTCGGATGTATCGCACCGGGGACCTGGTGTGGTGGAACACCGCAGGCGAACTCGAGTATGTCGGGCGTACCGATTTTCAGGTCAAATTCCGTGGTCAGAGGATCGAACTGGGTGAGATCGAGTCAGCTCTGCTGGCGCATTCGACGGTAGCTCAGTGTGTGGTCACTGTGGCATCCACCGATATGGGCGATCAGCTGGTCGCATATGTGATCGCGGTCCCGGATTCTGTGATCGACGTAGAAGTCTTGAGGAATGCGCTTCCTGAATCGCTACCTGTCTACATGATTCCGAACGCGATCATGGTCTTGGACGAGTTGCCTCTGAACTCGTCTGGGAAGTTGGATCGGAAGTTGTTGCCGGAGCCGGTGTTCGAGGTTGCGGTGTTCCGGGCCCCGGTCACGCCGGTAGAACAAATTGTCGCTTCTGTTTTCTCGGCGGTACTCGGGGTCGAGCGAGTGGGTCTGGATGACGACTTCTTCGCACTCGGCGGAAACTCTTTGATTGCTACTCGAATGGCCGCTCGGTTGGGGCAGGCGCTCGATGCACAGGTTCCGGTGCGGGTGTTGTTCGAGGCGTCGTCGGTGGAGTTGTTGGCTGCGCGGATGGAGTCGGAGATTGGTTCGGGTGCGCGGGCGGCGTTGACTGCTCGGGTGCGTCCGGAGCGGGTGCCGTTGTCGTTGGCGCAGCAGCGGATGTGGTTCTTGAACCGTTTCGATACGTTGTCGTCGGCGAACAATATTCCGGTGGCGATTCGGTTGTCGGGGTTGTTGGATGTGGCGGCGTTGGACGCTGCGGTCTCGGATGTTGTTGTGCGGCATGAGATTTTGCGGACGGTGTATCCGGAGGTCGACGGTGTCGGGTTCCAGGAGGTGTTGTCTGCGGATCGGGTGCGGTTGGATTTGTCGCCGGTTGTGGTGTCGGAGTCCGATGTCGTTGGTGCGGTGACGGAGTTCTTGTCGGCTGGTTTCGATGTGGCGGTGGAGGTTCCGGTTCGGGCGCGGTTGTTCGCGGTGTCGGAGTCGGAGTTCGTGTTGGCGTTGGTGGTTCATCACATCAGTGGTGATGGTGTGTCGATGGGGCCGTTGACCCGTGATGTGATGGTGGCGTACGAGGCTCGTTCTCGGGGTGAGGTGCCGGGGTGGGCGCCGTTGGCGGTGCAGTATGCGGATTACGCGTTGTGGCAGCGGGAGACTTTGGGGTCGGAAGATGATGCGGGGTCGTTGATTTCGCGTCAGATCGGTTTCTGGGAGTCGGCGTTGTCGGGGTTGCCGGATCAGTTGGATTTGCCGGCTGATCGTCCGCGGCCGGCGGTGGCGTCCAATCGTGGCGCCAAACACGCTTTCGTTATCGACGCGCCAGAGCATCATTCTTTGAAAAAAATTGCCCGTGAGTCGAATTCGTCCTTGTTCATGGTGGTGCATGCGGCGTTGGCGGTGTTGTTGTCGCGGTTGTCGGGGACGTCCGATATTGCGATCGGTACTCCGGTGGCGGGTCGTGGTGAGCAGGTTCTCGATGATTTGATCGGGATGTTCGTCAATACGTTGGTGTTGCGGACGGAGGTGGATTCTTCGGAGTCGTTCTCGGGGTTGTTGGGTCGGGTTCGTGAGGGCGATCTGGGTGCGTTTGCGCACGTAGATCTGCCGTTCGAGCGGTTGGTGGAGGTGCTCAATCCGGCGCGGTCGCAGGCTCGTAATCCGTTGTTCCAGGTGATGCTGTCGTTCCAGAACATGGAGCAGTCGGTGCTTCGACTTGGCGATCTGACAGTTGCGGGAATCGACGCCAACGCGGTGGCGGCCAAGTTCGATCTGCAGCTGACCATGGTCGAGCAGTTTGACGAGGCGGGTGCCCCGGCGGGGATGGCGGCGCAGTTCACGTACGCGACGGATCTGTTCGACGAGTCGACGGTGGCAGGCTTTGCCGGCAGGTTCGGGCGCATCCTTGCTGAGATCACTGTTGATCCGTCAGTTCGGTTGGGTGATATCGACGTACTTACCGCTGCTGAGCGCAGCAACCTTCTCAGCTGGTCCGCTGGTGGGCGCACAGCGTTGGCAGGCGCGTCCTTGACTGCGATGTTCGAAGAACAGGTTGGGCGGACGCCTGATTCTCTTGCCGTCGAGTGCGATGGCGAGGCGCTGACCTATGGGCAGCTCGACGCCTACGCAAACGTGGTGGCCGAGCGATTGACGGCGGCCGGCGTCGGTCCGGATGACGTCGTCGCGTTGATCGTGCCGAGGTCGGTCGAGTGGGTCGTAGGTATGTTGGCGGCGTGGAAGGCGGGTGCTGCGTACGGGCCGATCGATCCGTCGTACCCACAGGATCGGATCGAAGCGATAATCGCCGACACCGGCGCCCGATGCGCGGTGAGTACGACGACTCTCGATCTGGCGGTGGACGTGATCGTCCTCGACAACATCATGCGCGATTCGCCGATGGTGGAGAGGCCGACGGCTCGATGGCGTGAACTCGGTGCGGGGGACCGCTTGGGGTATGTCATTTCGACATCCGGTTCGACGGGTCGTCCCAAGCCGACGTTGGTGCCGATGGCCGGCATCGAGAACACGGTGGCCTGGTACCGCAGCGAGTTGCCCGAAACTGGTGGTCTATTGATCGCGTCGTCACCGAGTTTCGACTTGACGCAGAAGAACGTCTGGGCAGCGTTGAGCAGCGGTCGGAGCGTAGTGCTTGCCCCAGACGGTTTCGATCCGGATGCGATCGTTGCTCGCGTCGGGCACGGTGACGTTGCAGTGGCGAACATGTCGCCGAGCGCGTTCGAAGCCGTGGTGGATTCCGACGAGGATTCTGCTTTGAGCGTTCTCGATGTTGTGTTCCTTGGAGGCGAGTCGATCCGGCTTAATCGTCTTGGCAGTTTGTTGTCAGGCGGAGTACGCGTGGTGAACAGCTACGGCCCGACGGAAGCGTCGGACGTGGTCTCGTTCCACGCGGTGACTGCGCATGACACCGTCAGCGTTCCGATCGGTGCGCCGGTGCCGAACATCGATCTGTTCGTTCTGGATCGGTCGTTGGGTCTGGTGCCACCGGGCGTGATCGGTGAGTTGTACGTCGGCGGTGTCGGCGTCGGTCGCGGATACGGAAACCGAGCGGCGTTGACTGCGGAACGTTTCGTCGCCAACCCCTTTGTGGTTGTGGGAGAGCATGAATCAGGCGGCGGTAGTAGGTTGTACCGAACCGGCGACCTGGTCAGGTGGAACGGTCGGGGCGAGCTGGAGTACATCGGCCGGTCGGATTTCCAGGTCAAATTGCGGGGGCAACGCATCGAACTCGGCGAGATCGAATCTGCTCTGATCTCGCACGAGGCGGTTGCAGACGCGGTGGTCGTCCTGCACAGCGATGCTACGTTCGGCGACAGCCTGGTCGGGTATGTCGTAGGAACTGCAGTAGATGCGTCGGAAGTTCTGGAGTCGGCCCGGGCCGTGCTTCCGGCGTACATGGTGCCCTCGAAGGTTCTTGTCCTCGACGAGCTTCCTCTCAATGCGTCGGGCAAGTTGGATCGAAAGGCCCTCCCGTCACCGGTGTTCGAGGCAGCGGAGTTTCGGGCGCCGGTCACAGCGGTGCAGGAAATTGTCGCGTCGGTGTTCGGCGATGTGTTGGGTGTGGAGCGAGTCGGTCTGGATGACGATTTCTTTGCGCTGGGTGGTAATTCGTTGATCGCTACCAGGTTGGCAGCACGGCTGGGGCAGGCGCTCGATGCGCAGGTCCCGGTGCGTGTGCTGTTCGAGAACTCGACAGTGGAAGGTTTGGCGGCAGTAGCGCAAAAAACTGCAGGCTCCGGTGCGAGGATGGAGCTGGAAGCGCGGGAACGTCCAGAACGCCTCCCTCTGTCCTTGGCGCAGCAGCGTATGTGGTTGATCAACCAGATGGATCCCGGTTCTGCGGCATACAACATTCCGTTGGCACTGCGATTGACGGGGAACTTGGATGTCGCGGCTTTGCGTCAGTCTCTTCACGACGTTTTGATTCGACACGAGTCACTCCGGACCAGCTACCCGAGTGACATCGAAGGGCCGGTTCAGAAGATCGTCGCGGTCGACGAACTCCTTTCGCCTCTCGAGACGATTCAGGTAGACGACGAGGCCGCGGCGTTCAATCGCGTCGTGGAGTTGGTGACGACCGGATTCGACGTAGCTCAGGAGGTACCTGTACGCACTGGGTTGCTCGAGTTGGGCCCGGCAGACTTCATATTCGTCTTGGTCGCTCATCACATCGCCGCTGACGGTGAATCGATGGGACCTCTTGCCCGAGACATGATGGTTGCCTACGAGGCTCGCGTGCGCGGCACCGCGCCGTCGTGGACGCCGTTGACTGTTCAGTACGCGGACTTCGCGATCTGGCAGCGCGAAGTACTCGGTAGCGCCGGCGAGGTCGGCTCACAGGCTGCACGGCAACTCGACTTCTGGCGCCGGACGTTGGACGGTGTGTCGTCGACGCCCGGATTGCCTTCCGACCGTCAGCGACCCGCGCAGATGTCTGCACGTGCCGGTGTCTCGGAGTTCTCCGTCAACGCGGAGACGGCGGCGCGGCTCAACGAGATTGCGCGCGAACACAACGCCACATTGTTCATGGTTGTGCACGCTGCGCTTGCAGTTCTCATCGCACGGTTGAGTGGAAGCCGAGATTTCGCGATCGGAACGGTAGTGGCCGGGCGAGGTGAGCAGCAACTGGACGACATAGTCGGAATGTTCGTCAACACGCTTGCACTCAGGACCGCTCCGGATCTCGGAGCGGGATTCGGCGACTTGGTCTCGCTCGTCCGAAACGTCGATCTCGAGGCATTTGCGAACGGAGACATCCCGTTCGAGGAAGTAACCGGCGTCGTGTCGGCGTCAGCGAGCGAGCTCTTCCAGGTTGCACTGTCGGTCGAACCGATGGCAGGAGCCGAGTTCAGTCTGCCGGATTTGAAGATCACGGCTGTCGAGGGTGTGGAGGCGACTGCGAAGTTCGACCTCCAACTCAATCTCAGTTCAGATCCGGTAACGGGAGGGTTGCTCGGCCATTTGGTTTTCGCTGCGGACCTTTTCGACCAAGCAACCGCCGACGCACATGTCGAGCGCTTCGTCCGCGTTCTAGATCGGGTCTCCTCGGATCCTTCACGTCCGATTGGTGACATCGAACTGCTCACCGACTCCGAACGAGCAGAAGTCCTCGGCTCCGTGGACACAACGCCACCCCCGGCAGTTGGCGCTTCGACGGGCAGACTTGTGCCACAGCTATTGGCGAACTCCATAGAGGCTGATCCTGACGCCGTCGCAGTCGTGTGCGATGAAGAGGAAGTGACATACCACGAGGTCGATGCACGATCATCTCGCCTTGCGCGCCACCTCATCAGTCTTGGGATCGGCCCGGGCGACGCAGTTGCGATGACAGGGCTGCGTGGCATCGAACTGGTAGTAACGATCTGGGCGCTGTCCAAAGCAGGCGCGGCAGTACTCGTGGGAGCTACAACAGGCGCAGTGCGTACGCCTGGAAGAGGAACAAACCCGAGTGTGGCCTTGACGCTGACTTCGGGCAGTGCAGATTCTGATATTGCGCTGGATACGATCCTCGACCTGAACGAGTCCGATGTTGTCGAATTGGTGGCGTCGTATTCGAGTCGTTCCGTGAACTACGCGGACCGGGTTCGTCCGCTCAATGTGGACGACGTCGCGGTCGTGGTTACCGGATCAGCCTCTGACCAGATCACCCAGGGAGAGCTCGCGGCGAAGTTGGATGCCATGTCGCAAAAGCACGAGGTCGACTACGAATCGCGTTTGATGTACTTCGGTCCCGACGACGATGAAACCTCGGTTCTAACGATTCTGCTGGCAGGGGTAGTGGGCGGCGTCGTCCTTGTGTCCTCGGAAGATTCTCGAAATGCCGATGTGCACGGCCGCCTCGAGGAGGAGTGGGTTTCGCACGCGGTAGGTCAGACAGACGTCTTCACAGATGTCGTCGAAGGAGCTTTGCCTGATCTACGCCTGGCGTGTGATCCCGCGACGTGGACTCTGAGCTGACGCCGCCGTTCTCGAAGTAGATAGACGCCCTTATCCCGAACAGTCCGATGATGTCCACTCCTCGACAGCTGTAACAATGGTTCGGTGTGTCCGATCAACTACTGGGGTCATACCGGGACGTCGAACTCGATTTGCCCAGGTCAAGGGTAGAACCTCGGAAGTGATCGGATTCCCGCGAATACCGATCGAACTGCAGTACCAAAGCGAAGGTGAAATGTCTTGACGCAGCACGAGCTCCTCCATCACGCCGTTCGAGCGCAGGTCGTGGCCGCATGAGCGCCGATGGTGTGACGCCGGATACCTCTGCTACCCGCAAGAGTCGACGGGAGCGGCCCACTCGCACTCGCCGAGCGAGGACACTGTTGCTGCCCCAGTTGCTGGCGGCGGCCGTCGAGTTGGATCCTTCGAGGGAAGCGTTGCGATTCGAGGGGCACTCACTTTCCTACGCCGAATTGGATGCGCGGTCGTCTCGCCTGGCTCGTATGTTGATCGCCGGCGGTGTAGGTCCGGAGGACAGGGTTGCCGTGTCCATCCCGCGGTCAATCGAATCAGTGCTGGCAGTGTGGGCAGTCGCGAAGACCGGTGCAGCTTTTGTGCCCGTGGATCCGAACTATCCGTCTGACCGTGTTGCGTACATGATCGAGGATTCGGGTGTCTCGATCGGCTTGACCGTCGGCGAATTAGGTATTGATTTGCCATCGTCTGTGAGGTGGATCGCGATCGATTCTCTCGAGACGACGCAGGCATCGGAAGCGATGTCCGGCGAACCGGTGGCGTATTCGGACCGTGTTCGCACTCTGCGAACCGAACACCCTGCATACGTTATCTACACCTCAGGGTCGACTGGACGTCCGAAAGGTGTTGTTGTCACGCACGCAGGCCTGGGCAATTTGCTGAGTGAACAGGCTGAGCGACTTGGTGCCACAGCCCAATCGAGGGTTCTGCATTTCGCCACCCCCAGCTTCGATACTTCGCTCTTCGAGCTGTTGCTTACCATAGGTTCCGGCGCGACGATGGTTATCGTTCCGACGACCGTTTACGGTGGTGACGAGCTCGCGGAACTATTGAAAACCGAATGCGTCACGCATGTGGTGGGAACCCCGTCAATGTTGGCCTCTGTCGATCCCTCGGGGTTGGATTCCATCGTCACCGCTGTAGTCGGTGGCGAGGTATGCCCACCTGAGCTTGTTGCACGGTGGGGACGGGACAGGGCCTTCTACAACGGATACGGCCCAACCGAGACGACTATTGTCACCAACATCAGCCCGAAACTGGCACCAGGTGACCGCGTGACAATTGGTGGACCTGTTCGCGGGGCTTCCGCCCTGGTTCTGGACTCACGGCTACAGCCAGTCCCAGTCGGGTCGACAGGTGAGCTGTATCTTGCCGGGCCTCAGGTTGCGCGCGGATATCACAATCTGACGGGTATGACTGCCGACCGTTTCATCGCGAATCCGTTTGGAGCGCAGGGCGAACGAATGTACCGCAGTGGTGACCTCGTACGCTGGGTCATCGCAGATGGGGGTGCGCGGGACCTCGAATACGTCGGGCGATCCGACTCCCAAGTGAAGATCCGAGGCTTCCGAGTCGAGCTCGGAGAGATCGACGCAGTTCTTGCATCCCATCGGGCGGTCGACTTCGTTGCAACCCTCGCTCGCAAGCTCGACAATGGGGAGCAGGCTCTGGTGGCATACGTGCTGCCACGAGCGGCAGCTGAGGTAGACATCACGGAACTGCTCGACGTCTGCAGACAAGAATTGCCTAGGCATATGGTGCCTGCCTCTGTCGTTCTCATCAGTGAAATTCCGTTGACACCCGTGGGCAAGTTGGATGCTTCCGCGTTGCCGGAGCCGCATTTCGAGTCTCGTCCATTCCGTGTTCCTTCCACTGAGGATGAAATCCAGATCGCCACGGTGTTTGGTGAACTGCTCGGGCTGGAGCAGGTCGGAGCGGATGACGACTTCTTCGAGCTTGGAGGCAATTCGCTTGTCGCAGCGAAGTTGGCAGCACGGTTGAGTGCTGTCTTCGACGTGCGGGTACAAGTCAAGACGTTGTTCGAGTCTTCGACCGTGTCGTCGCTTGCCTCTGCGCTCGCAGCTTCCACTGGGCGTGCTCGTGTGGCGTTGACGGCTCGGGTGCGTCCGGAGCGGGTGCCGTTGTCGTTGGCGCAGCAGCGGATGTGGTTTTTGTCGCGGTTTGATGCTGTGTCGGGTGTGAACAATATTCCGATTGTGTTGCGTTTGTCTGGTGTGGTGGATGTTGCGGCGTTGGGTGCTGCTGTGTCGGATGTTGTTGCGCGGCATGAGATTTTGCGGACGGTGTATCCGGAGTTCGAGGGGGTCGGGTTCCAGCAGGTTCTTCCGGTGGGTGGGTTCGCTGTGGATATTTCTGCGGTGCCGACCGATGAGGCTGATTTGTTGGGTGTGTTGGCGCCGGTGGTGACTGAGGGGTTTGATGTCACTTCTGAGGTGCCGTTGCGGGTTCGTTTGTTCCAGACGGGTTCGTCGGAGTTTGTGTTGGCGTTGGTGGTTCACCATATTGCTGCTGATGGTGTGTCGATGGGGCCGTTGGTGCGTGATGTGTCGATGGCGTATGTGGCGCGTGCGGGTGGACAGGTTCCGGGGTGGGCGCCGCTCGAGGTGCAGTATGCGGATTACGCGTTGTGGCAGCGTGAGGTGTTGGGGTCCGAGGGTGATCCGTCGTCGTTGATGTCTGAGCAGTTGGGGTATTGGACGTCGGTGTTGGCGGGGTTGCCGGAGCGGATCGAGTTGCCGGCGGATCGTTCGCGGCCGTTGGTTGCGTCCAATCGTGGTGCTAGTTACCAGTTCTCGGTTGATGTGCGGTTGCATCGGGCGCTCGAGCAGTTGGCGCTTGATCGTGGTGTGTCGTTGTTCATGGTGGTGCATGCGGCGTTGGCGGTGGTGTTGGCGCGGTTGAGTGGTAGTGATGACGTTGTGGTGGGCTCGCCGATCGCTGGGCGGGGCGAGCCGGAGCTTGATGATTTGATCGGGATGTTCGTCAATACGTTGGTGTTGCGGACGGAGGTGGATTCTTCGGAGTCGTTCTCGGAGTTGTTGGGTCGGGTTCGTGAGGTCGATCTGGGGGCGTTCGGCAACGAGGATGTTCCGTTCGAGCGGTTGGTGGAGGTGCTTGATCCGGCGCGGTCGCAGGCTCATCATCCGTTGTTCCAGGTTGCGGTGTTCTTCCAGAACATGGCGCAGAGTGTCTTGGAACTGCCGGGACTGTCGATTGCCGGTTTCGACGCGGGTGTGGAGATCGCGAAGTTCGATCTGCAGTTGACGGTGTCACCGTTGGAGGAGGACGGCGTCGGTGTGGGGATGCCGATGTCGTTGACGTATGCGACGGATTTGTTCGACGAGTCGACGGTTGTCTCGTTTGCGGAGCGGTTGGTTCGGGTTCTGGAAGCGATGGTGGCGGAGCCTGATTCGGTTGTCGGGGATGTGGAGTTGCTCGGTGAGGACGAGCGTTCGCAGGTGTTGGTGGCGGTCAATGACACTGTTCACGAGTTGACTGTTGGTGCTTTGTTGCTCGACGGGTTTGTTGCGCAGGTGGCGGCGTCTCCGGATGCGGTGGCGGTGGTGTTCGAGGGGCAGTCTCTGTCGTATGCGGAGTTCGGGTCTCGGGTGAATCGCCTTGCGCGGTATTTGGTTTCGGTGGGTGTGGGGCCGGAGTCGTTGGTGGCGTTGGCGATGCGTCGGTCGGTTGATCTTGTTGTGGGTATGTATGCGGTGGTTGCTGCGGGTGGGGCGTATGTGCCGTTGGATCCGGATCATCCGGTCGAGCGCAATGGTCATATTCTCGGTACTGCGGCGCCGGTGTGTGTGTTGTCCACTGCTGGTGACGGTGTGGTGTTGCCGGGTGAGTTCGATGTGGTGTTGATTGACGAGTTGGATGTGTCCGGTTTCTCGGATGCGCCGGTGTTGGATGTGGATCGTGTTGCGCCGCTTCGGGGTTCGAATGCTGCGTATGTGATTTTCACGTCGGGGTCGACGGGGAAGCCGAAGGGTGTGGCGGTTTCGCATGAGGCGATCGTCAATCAGATGGCGTGGATGCAGGGTCAGTATGTTCTGACTGGGTCGGATGTGTATTTGCAGAAGACTGCGACGACGTTCGATGTGTCGTTGTGGGGGTTCTTCTTGCCGTTGGCGGTGGGTGCTCGGTTGGTGGTGGCCACGCATGACGGTCATCGGGATCCGGGGTATTTGGCGTCGGTGATCGCTGATCAGGGTGTGACGGTGACGGACTTCGTGCCGACGATGTTGTCGG
>NZ_LPNQ01000063.1:0-1065 GCF_019266085.1 Rhodococcus sp. FH8
GCTGTGGACTGGCTTGACCAACAAGAATCGCGTCGTGCGCGAGGAGATCTTCGGACCCGTCGCAGCACTCATCCCGTTCGATACCGAGGCAGAAGCGATCGCCTTGGCAAACGACACCGAGTACGGCCTCGCTGCCTCTGTGTGGACCAACGACCTGCGCCGCGGACACCGCGTCGCGCAGAAGATGAACGTCGGAATCTCCTGGGTCAACACGTGGTTCACCCGCGAACTGCGATCTCCCTTCGGCGGTATGGGCCTGTCCGGCATCGGACGTGAGGGCGGCGAGTCCTCGCTGCACTTCTACACCGAACCGACGAATGTATGTGTGCAACTGTGAACATCGAAACCGCAAAAGTTTTCCAGAAATGAGCGAGGCGTGATGACAGCCCCCGAAGACACCGTATCCGCGCTCGCGCGTCGCCTCGACGACGCTGCGCAGACTCGCACCGACACCCCGAGCCTCGCCGACGAATACACCATCGACATCGACGAGGCCTACCGGATCCAGAACGAACTCCTCGAACGGCGGACCAGCCGTGGCGAATCGATTGTGGGTATCAAGCTCGGTTTCACAAGCCAAGCGAAGATGGCGCAGATGGGTGTCTCCGAAGTGATCGTCGGTCAGTTGACCGACGCGATGTGCGTGAGCAACGGCGGCGAAGTCGACCTGAGGACGTTCATTCATCCCAAGATCGAACCCGAAGTGGCATACCGCCTGTCGAAGGACGTCGATCTCGACGATCCGAACGTCGACATCGAAACCTGCGTCGACGCGCTGGCTCCCGCAATGGAGATCATCGACTCGCGCTATCGCGACTTCCGCTTCACCTACACCGACGTCGTCGCTGACAACACCAGCGCTGCCGGATACGTGATCGGGCGGTGGCTGCCGCTACAGAACGTCGAAGACCGTTCCGTACGTATGGAAGTCGGCGGTGAGACGGTAGTCGGTTCCACGTCGGCCATTCTCGGCGATCCGGCGCGCGCTTTGCATGCACTGCTCGACATCGCCCGCCGACGCCGAATTCCGTTGCGCGCCGGTCAGGTAATTCTGGCCGGTGCCGC
>NZ_LPNQ01000063.1:1178-47922 GCF_019266085.1 Rhodococcus sp. FH8
CGAGAACATCGCGGCGATTCTCGCCGAAGTGGGTGGAGAACTGAGTGATCTGGTTCAGGTCACCTCCTACCTGGTGTCGATGAACGACTTCGGCGGATACAACGAGGTGTACGCCGAACTGTTCGACGAAAACGGTCCGACGAGAACGACTGTGGCTGTTCACCAGCTGCCCCACCCTCACCTGCTCATCGAAATTTCCGGCGTGGCGTACGTGCCCGCCTCCCGACGCTCGGCGTCCGAAGATACGGAGAATGCATCATGACCACGATTCCTCCCGTCATCGACTTCAAGAAGTGGATCGACGACAACCGCCACCTCCTGCAGCCGCCCGTCAACAATCAGACGATGGCGCTCGGAGACGATTTCATCGTGCAGGTCGTCGGCGGCCCCAACCAGCGGACCGACTACCACCTCGATCCGTACGAGGAGTGGTTCTACCAGCTCGAAGGCGACATCCACGTCAATGTCATGACCGAAGACGGTCCTCAGCGCGTCGACATTCGCGAGGGTGAAACTTGGTTGCTGCCAGGAGACATTCCGCATTCGCCGCAGCGTCCCACCGCGGGCTCGATCGGCCTGGTCATCGAACGCGTCCGCAAGGAAGGCACGCTCGAGAAGTTCCAGTGGTACTGCCTCGAATGTGATCACAAGATTCACGAGGTCGAACTTCAGGTGCGCGACATCGTGGCCGACCTTCCGCCGGTGTTCGTCAAGTTCTACGAGAGCGAAGAAGCCCGCACGTGTGACAAGTGCGGCACGCTCCATCCCGGCAAGGGCTGAGCTATGAGCAACCTGATCGACATCCACACCCACTACGTGCCCAACGGGTGGCCGGATCTGACCGAAGACGCGGGGCCGCAAGCGCCGTGGCTGAAGGTCGAGTCGGAAACCGAAGCAATGATCATGATGGGCACCAAGGAGTTCCGTCGCATCCAGTCCGATGCCTGGGACGCCGAGGTGCGGCTTCGGGACATGGATGCCGACGGCGTGCAGAAGCAGGTCGTCTCACCTACTCCGGCGTTCTTCAACTACGGCCGGAGCGGTGAGCAGGCAAGTCGCATTGCACGGATCTTCAACGACCTCGCACTCGAGATCGTGGAGCCGGCGAAGGATCGTTTGATTCCCTTCTGCCAGGTGCCTCTGCAAGACACCGACGCAGCGTGCCGTGAGTTGGAGCGGTGCATCGCGAACGGGCACCGCGGTGTCGAGATCGGCAATCATGTCGGCGATCTGGACCTCGACAGCGAGGGCGTGGTGACGTTCCTGCAGCACTGCGCGTCGCTGGACGTGCCGGTATTCGTGCACCCGTGGGACATGGCCAACTCTCCGCGCCTCGATCGCTGGATGGCGCAGTGGCTCACTGCGATGCCGGCCGAAACGCACCTGTCGATACTCGCACTGATTCTCGGTGGGGTGTTCGACAAGATCGACGATCGTCTCAAGATCGGATTTGCGCACGGTGGTGGATCTTTCGCGTTCTGGTTGGGACGGATGGAAAACGCCTGGCACGGCCGCAACGACATCATCGGTACGTCGCAGTTCCCGCCTTCGCACTACCTGGGAAGGTTCTACGTGGATTCCGTCGTCTTCGACGAGCGCGCGCTGCGACTGTTGGTGGACACGGTGGGGGTGGACCGTGTGATGGTGGGTAGTGATTACCCGTACCCCTTGGGGGAGCGTCCGGTCGGTGAGGTGGTTCGCAAGAGTGAGTTCTTGGACGATACTGCGCGCCAATTGATTTCGCGGGGGAATGCCGAACGCTTCCTGGGTCTCGTCTGAGGCCCCGGCTATACCTTTTCCGGTATGGCGGACGGTGAATTCGGCATTTGTGAGTCATGTCTCGAGCGAGCACAATTCCAAACACAACGATCGACGACGCTCGTGATACCGACAATCCCGAAGACGGGGTCGGTGACTACAGACTTCATCGTCCGCCTGCCCCATCCAATCGATAGGTTCCGCGATGTCAGACAAGATATCCAACAGCACTACGAGCGACGGAAAGCCGTTGCCGGAGAAAGCGGCCCGTAGCCGCGTTGCCATGGCAACCCTGGCCGGCACAACTCTCGAATGGTACGACTTCTTCCTCTACGGCACAGCTGCCGCGTTGATCTTCAACAAACAATTCTTCCCGAGCCTGAGCCCCACGGCCGGCACGCTGGCTGCCTTCAGCACCTTCGCCGTCGGGTTCATTGCACGGCCGGTGGGTGGACTCGTGTTCGGGCACTTCGGTGACCGGATCGGGCGCAAGGCCACGCTCGTGGTCTCATTGGTGATGATGGGCGTCGGGTCCACACTCATCGGCATCATCCCGAACTACGACTCCATCGGTTTCTGGGCGCCCGTCCTCCTGGTGGCAATGCGCGTCGTTCAGGGCATCGGTCTGGGCGGTGAAGGCGCCGGCGCGACGCTCATGTCGATGGAGCACGCGCCGGCGGGGCAGAAGAATCTCTATGCAGGTTTCCCGCAGATGGGCACACCCGCCGGACTGGTTCTCGCCAACGGCATCTTCCTGACGACCAACGCCGTGATGTCGGACTCGGCATTCGCTTCGTGGGGTTGGCGAATCCCGTTCCTGCTCAGCTTCGTTCTGGTGGCGATCGGTCTGGTGATTCGCCTGCGCGTCACCGAGTCGCCGTCTTTCGCCGGGATCATGGAGAAGGGCGAAATAGTCCGCTTCCCGCTGCGTGAGTCGCTCAAGGTCGGCTTCCCCCGTTTGTCTCTCACGCTTGCCGCGTGCTTGGCGAACTCCGCCGTGGCGTACGCCTTCATGGTGTTCACCCTGTCGTACGGAACTCAACATCTGGGCTACGACAAGCAATTCCTGGTGCTCAGCGTGACCGCGGCAGCAGTCCTGTGGTTCCTTTCCATCCCGTTCTGGACAAAGATCGCCGACAAGTACGGGCGTCGGCACATGTTCATCGGCGGATCAGCTGCAATCCTGTTGTGGTGCATCGTGTTCTTCCCGCTCCTCAACACCGAGAACAAAATGGTCGCCGTCATCGCGTTCCTGGGCATGGGCCTGATCGTTCCGGTCACACATTGTGTCCAGGGCAGCATCATCGCCGATACCTTCCCGGCCAAGGTCCGCTATTCCGGCTCGTCTCTGATCCTCCAGAGCGGCGCGATTCTCGGCGGTGGACTGGCACCGATGATCGCCACGGCTCTGCTCGACGCCACCGGATCTTCGGTCGGTGTGACCTGGTATCTCGCCGGGGTGTGCACGATCAGCCTGGTCGGTGCCATCGCACTGTTCAAGATTGTCCCCGATTCGTCGCGGGGCTTGGAGCACGAGGAGATTCGCGTCTCCGAAAACGCCTGAGTCCTGGTCGATCCGACATCGGCCCGTTCCCTCTGGAGGGAACGGGCCGATCGGCGTTTCACGGTCGCATGAGCTCAGTTGCAAAGGACTCCAGCGTCGCGATCAGGGCCTGCGCGGACGGACTCGACGTGCGAGTCGCCGACGAGGTGATGCCGACGCTGTGCCCGATCGGATCGAGTGTGATGGACAGGGTGGTCAAGCGCGCGTCGTCGCGGGGGATGAGGCTCGGTAGTACCGCGATCATGTCGGTCTCGACCAGTAGCTGACGCACGGTGAGGAAAGAGGTTGCCTCGACCCGATTTTCGGGCAACGGCAAGCCGTTCCGGGCGAAGAACTCCTCGAGTTCGCGTCGGAGCACTGTCTCGACCCCAGGAAGGATCCAGGGGAAGCCGCGTAGTTCTTCGAGTTGGACGTCCTCGCGGTGAGCGAGCGGGTGATCTACGCGGGTGACGAGTTCGACGGACTCCGCGTAGAGGTTCCGTCTTGTCGCGGTGTCATCGGTAGGTGAGGTGAGCCGGCCGACGATCAGGTCGATTCGGCCCGCTTCCAGATCGGTGAGCAACTGCTCTGGCGTACCTTCGCGCACGACGACGGTGAGCAACGGGTGGTGAACCTTCAGGCGCGCGATAGCGCCGGGAAGCAGCACGTTGGATCCGGCGAGATGTGTTCCCACGATGACGGTTCCGCGATTGGCGTCGGCAAGTTCGACGACGTGTCGCCCGGCTTCGGTCAGCTGCGCGATCACGGCCCGTGCATGAGTTGTGAAGGCCTCGCCGAAAATGGTCGGGGTGATGCCGCGTGGGCCGCGGTCGAAGAGCGAGACGCCGAGAATGGACTCGATGTCGTGCAGACTGCGGGTCGCGACGGGTTGCGTGATGTGAAGTGCGGCAGCGGCGCCGACCACACTGCCCTGACGGCTCAATGCGTCGACGAGCAGGAGATGGCGGAGTTTGAGTCGCCCGTCGAGGAGCTTGGGCATGTCCATGGAGCAATCCTAGACGGGATTTCTCCGGGTGGGTAGGCGCCCGAAGTTGCTCAGGAGAAGGTGATTCCGATCGATTGGGACGAGGCGTACTTCTCCCAGGTTTCGCTGCTGTCCGGACTTCCCGTGTGCGCAAACGACGTCCAGTGCCGGCGTATCCGACGGCCCAGTGCGTCGATGCTCTGCCAGTCGCTGCTGCCCAGCATCGGTGAGCCCTGCCAGGACTGCTCGGTTCCCAACACGAAGGGTAATTCTATGCAGTGAGTTGCTCCGAAGACGTCGTCCGTCGGTGCCCAGTCGAAGCGGTACGTGTACACCGACGCGCCGGCCGCTGTGAAGGTCTCGGCCAGCTCCATTGCCGGTTCGGCAAACATGTTCTGTGTCAGTGCCTTTTCGGCGACGTGTTCGGGATCGGGTACTCCCGCTAGGTCGCGCACGAAAGCAGATCCCTCGTCTCGGGTGTATCCCACGATGACGTCAGGCGCTGTTTCGAAAGTTCGGATCACCGGTTCCAGTTCGGAGATCGGCGCGAAGGGCGGTTGCACGACATTGGGGGACCGCCGGCTGAACTCGACAGCCGTGCCGCGGAATGCGTCGAGAATGTGGGAGAGCGGCGCGGTCCGAGGATCTCCGTCGAGCAGTCGAGCAAACGTCTCCCCGTTCTCGATCGCGGCAGCCTGCGTGAAGTTGAGGTCCGGCCGTGGGGTGCTCTGCAGAATTGCTCGATGGAACAGGGTTCGAGAGTTGTTACTGCTCAACAGATTCACAATGGAATGGGCGCCGGCCGACTGCCCGAATACGGTGACCGAGTCTGGGTCGCCGCCGAATGCCTCGATGTTCTCGCGCACCCACTCGAGCGCCGCGATCTGATCGTGTACCCCGAGATTGCCTTCGCTGACGCCGTCGAGGAGGAGGTATCCGAGCACGCCGACGCGATAGTTGACCGACACCACGACGACGTCGCCCTCGGCTGACAAAGCGCCGCCGTCGTACCAGGGGAGTGAGCCGCCGCCACTGGAGTACCCGCCACCGTGAAGCCACACCATCACCGGGCGATGACCGGTCAGCGACGGGGTTGTGACGGTGACGGTGAAGCTGTCCTCGCTGTGCTCCGGTTCGGGGAGCGGTGGCCCCATGATGCGTTCGAGTCGTGAAGGTGGTTGGGGGAAGACCGTTCCAAGCGCTGTGGCGTCGAAGACGTCGGAGAACGGTTCCACCGGTCGCGGCTTCTCGAAGCGCGGTGCGCTGGCGTAGGGGATCGCACCGAAGTAGTAGGAACCGTCACGCTTTCGGCCGCGGACCTTCCCCGAAGGGGTGGATGCGATCACCGTCTCGAACGAGGGCATGGGTTCCTTTCTTCTTGTGCATGCTTTTTCGAGCATGCCAGGTGGATGCTGCGGCACAAATGCCTTTGTGGTCGTGCGGTATGCGTTACGGCGTGAGTGCCTGTACCAGTCGATCTTCGAGTCGCGTCGTCACTCGGCTGTATACGGAACCGTCGTCCAGTGCCCGGGACATCACGATCGCCCCTTGGATCCCGGCCACGGCTTCTTCGGCGAGTCCGATGGAATCTTCGGCACCGACGAGTGCCGCCTCGAGAGCCGCTGTCCATTCGTCGAAGTATGTTCGCACCCTGGCGCCGAAGCGGTTTCGCTCTTCACCGAGTGCAAATGCGCCGAACAGGCAAATGCGTTGCCCTGACCGAAAGTAGTCGCCCGCGGTAGCGAACATGCTCTGGATGCGCTGCCTCGGTGGAACCGATTCTGCTCGAAGAGGTTCGAAGACTTCGCTGCGAAACCATCCGTCGACCTCGTCGAGCACCGCCTCGGCCATCTCTTCCTTCCCGCGCGGAAAGAAGTTGTAGAGACTGCCTTTGCCCAAACCGGTGTGTTCGGTGATGACGGCCAGGCTTGCTCCGTCGAACCCGTAGGTTCGAAACACGTTCGCGAGAGCGGGAATCGTGTCCGAGCGTTCAGCTACCTGTCTGGCCATGGATTCATCCTTTCATCACAGACCCAACTCGCTCAGGCCCGGATGATCGTGCGGGCGTGGTCCGGTCGGATCCCAGAAGAACTTTCGCTCGGACTCCTCGATGGGAACGTCGTTGATGCTGGCATGACGGTGGTGCATGAGTCCGTCGGCGTCGAATTCCCAGTTCTCGTTGCCGTAGGAGCGGAACCACTGCCCGTCGTGATCGTGCCACTCGTACGCGAATCGCACTGCGATGCGGTCGTCGCTGTGTGCCCACAACTCTTTGATCAACCGGTAGTCCAGTTCGCGGGTCCACTTCTCGGTCAGAAGTTCGACGATCTCGGATCGGCCGGTCACGAACGTCGACCGATTACGCCACCAACTGTCCGGCGTGTAGGCCAGTGACACCTTGTGCGGGTCGCGTGAGTTCCATCCGTCCTCGGCGAGGCGGACCTTCTGGACGGCAGTTTCGTGAGTGAAGGGCGGAATCGGTGCTCGGACGGTCATTGCGGGGCCTCTCGATCAGATATGTACCTATCGGTACAGACTTTACCGATAGGTACAACAAGAGTCCAGTGAACGACTTCGGCCGCCCCCACCGAAGCGGGAGCGGCCGAAAGAGTCGAACAGGAAGAGCTAGCGCGCGCGACGAGCGAGGCGCTCGGAATCCGAGATCAGGACGCTCTTGCCTTCGAGGCGAAGCCATCCGCGGTGTGCGAAATCGGCGAGCGCCTTGTTGACGGTCTCGCGGGAAGCGCCGACGAGCTGGGCGATCTCTTCCTGCGTGAGGTCGTGAGTGACGCGCAGGGCGCCACCTTCCTGAGTGCCGAAGCGCTGCGCGAGCTGCAGGAGCGCCTTGGCGACACGGCCGGGAACGTCCGTGAAGATCAGGTCGGCCAGGGTGTTGTTGGTACGACGCAGACGGCGGGCGAGAACGCGCAGAAGCTGCTCGGCGATCTCGGGGCGCTGCTGGATCCATGCCTTGAGAGCGTCGCGGTCCATGCTCACGGCGCGAACCTCGGTGACGGTCGTAGCCGTCGAGGTGCGGGGGCCGGGGTCGAAGATGGACAGTTCGCCGAACATGTCGGACGGGCCCATGATCGTCAGCAGGTTCTCGCGACCGTCGGGTGAGCGTCGACCGATCTTCACCTTGCCGGACACGATGATGTACAGGCGGTCACCGGGTTCACCTTCGTTGAAGATGACATGTCCACGGGGGAAGTCGACGGGCTGCAGCTGCTTTGTCAGCGCCGCTACCGCTGAGGGCTCGACTCCTTGGAAGATGCCGGCTCTTGCCAGGACGTCGTCCACGTGCGCTCCTTGTTGGGATTTGTTCGTTTGTGGTGTCATTTTTGCGCTATCTATCTTTGTACCCGCGCTGCGCACAAACCGTCGTACACAGGCTCAGCCCTCATGAGTGAGACACTGTGTCCAATGCAATCTGTGTTCAATGCAACAGGTACGGCATCGAAGTCTACGTCCCGTTAGCTCGCGACGAGTGATTGATGCCACGTAAGAGCCGAAAATTCTTCCGGAATCCGCTGCGGTGACTACTTTGTATGGCCGTCAACTTGCCCGTTGTGTCCGGATTTCGCCCAGGCTGGCGCTCTCGGGAGCCTCCGACTGGCGGCCCTTACGCTTCCGGTGGAAGCGGGCGAACGCATGGGGAAACCCATCGCTTGCCAGGCGGGCGACGTCGTCGTGACTTGCCTGGTCGAGGAAGTCTTCTACTTCATGCTCTTGGACCGAGAGCCGACGCAATCGCCCTTCGACTCGTTCCATCGCCAGGGCAAAGAGCATAAGCAGTAGCGGAAAGAGAATTACTGCGAGTCCTTGCATAGGGGGAAGTAAACACGTCGAAGGTCTCAGAATCGACACGACGGAGTCTCCACTCATGTCGTATCCGTACAGTTGTCTGAGTGCAGACCACCCCGACAGGCAGTTCAGAGCAGCGGAAGAAACCGCGTTCGGGGGGTGCGCGGAAGGAAGAATCACACCTCGGATTGGTACGCCGGGCGCGTCGGATGAATCGTGAGCTCGCTGTGGCTTTCCCACACGTGTACTGCGAACTCGACTTCACGACTCCGTTGGAACTGGCAGTGGCGACAATCCTGTCGGCGCAATGCACCGACGTCCGCGTCAACATGGTCACGCCGGCACTCTTCGCCCGTTATCCCGACGCAAAGGCATACGCGGAAGCCGATCGGACCGAACTCGAGGAGTACATCCGCTCCACTGGCTTCTACCGGAACAAGACGACGTCGCTGATCGGACTCGGTCAGGCGCTACTCGAACGCCACGACGGGCAGGTCCCGAACAAGCTCGAAGATCTGGTGAAACTCCCAGGCATCGGACGCAAGACCGCGAACGTCGTGCTGGGCAATGCCTTCGACATTCCGGGAATCACCGTCGACACCCACTTCGGTCGGCTCGTGCGTCGGTGGAAGTGGACCGAGGAAGAAGATGCCGTCAAAGTGGAACACGCCGTCGGGGCACTGATCGAACGTAAGGAATGGACTCTGCTCTCGCATCGCGTGATCTTTCACGGCCGACGGGTCTGCCACGCGCGCAAGCCCGCGTGCGGTGTGTGTGTTCTGGCCAAGGACTGCCCGTCGTACGGTCTCGGCCCGACCGACAAAACCGAGGCCGCGGCCCTGGTGAAAGGCCCCGAGACCGATCATCTGCTCGCCCTGGCAGGGTTGTGATCGCCGATGACAAGTGCCGGAAGATGGTCTCTCGCTGCGCTCGTGGTCGTCGCGGCTCTCGTCGTGGCGATCTGGCCGCGCGGGGGAGACGACACGACGCCCACGTCGACGGGCCCGTCCTCGTCCGCGTATCAGCCGCCGACGTTCACTCCGTCGTCGGAATCGCTCGATCAACTCCGTAGCCAGGCGGCTCTGGCCTCCTGCCCGACTCCGACCGGCGAAGCGCCTGCCGGCTCGGCTCTCGCCGGAATCACCCTCGACTGCGTCTCCGACGGAGCGCCCGTCGACCTTGCCGCAGCGGTGGGCGGAAAGCCGACCCTGCTCAATCTGTGGGCGTACTGGTGCGCGCCATGCGCCGAAGAGCTTCCGTACCTTCAGGAATTCGCGGAGCGCGCCGACGGCAGCATCAACGTGCTGACCGTGCATTCGGATCCGAATCAGGAGAACGCTTTGACGCGACTCATCGACTACTCGGTGCGTTTGCCCGGCGTCCAGGACGGTGACGGCAAGGTACGGATCGCAGTGGGCGCACCGCCGGTGCTGCCGGTGTCGGTGCTCGTGCGCGCGGATGGAACAGTCGCCAAGGTCTTGCCCCAACCCTTCCGCAGTGCGGACGAGATCGCCGCCGCTGCGGCGCAATATCTGGGAGTCGTCGTATGAGTACACCGGTTCCCGAGTGGTTGCGCGCTGTCGCCAGCACCCAGCCCACCGATCCCCATCGGATCAACCCCGTCCTCGAGCGTCGCGCGCCGCGCGGCACCGTGACGCGTCCGGCCGCGGTGCTCGTGCTCTTCGGCGGACCGCGTGAGGCCGACCCTCTCGCCGTCGGCGGCTTGCCGGAGGGCGCAGACGTCCTGCTGACCCAACGGGCGTCGACGATGCGTCAGCACAGCGGACAGGTCGCATTCCCGGGCGGTGCCGCCGATCCGGGCGACGACGGCCCCGTCGGCACCGCGCTGCGTGAAGCGCAGGAGGAGACCGGGCTCGATCCGAGCGGAGTTCAGCCGCTCACCGTGCTGCCGGAGATCTTCATCCCGCCGTCGGGTTTCGACGTGACGCCGGTGCTCGGCTACTGGGAGCAGCCGACGACGGTGGGCATTCAGGACGAGGGCGAGGTCGGACGGGTGGCCCGGGTGCCGCTGCGCACGTTGCTCGACCCAGACAACCGGTTTCAGGTTCGACATCCCCTCGGGTACCAGGGCCCGGCGTTCCGCGCCGACGGCATGCTGGTCTGGGGGTTCACAGCAGGAATCCTCGCGGCGCTGTTCACGGTGTCGGGCTGGGAGATTCCGTGGAACTACGAGGACGTGAGAGACCTGGACACAGCGCTGTCCGAGTTCGGTGAAGGTGTCGAGGATTCGGCGGTGCCGCGATGACAGGTTCTCGTTGGGTGGACATCGCGATCGTTCTGGTCGCCCTCATCGCGGCCACGTCCGGATGGCGTCAGGGAGCGGTGGCGTCGGCGCTGGCGTTCGTCGGCGTGATCCTCGGTGCCGTCGCCGGGATTCTGTTGGCGCCGCACCTGCTCGTGCACGTCACCGAAGGCAAGCTGCGCATCCTCGCGGGCATCTCGCTGATCGTCGTGTTGGTCATCATCGGCGAGGTCGCCGGCATGGTGCTCGGACGCGCGGCGCGCAGCGGAATGCACAGTCCGACGGCGCGATCCGTCGACAGCGTCATCGGTGCGGGTCTACAGGCGGTGGCTGTCGTGGTCGCGGCGTGGTTGCTCGCGATTCCGCTCACTTCCTCGTCGCAGCCGAACATTGCCGCCGCTGTTCGTGGTTCGGACGTTCTCGCCAGCGTGGACGAAGTGGCGCCGCAGTGGCTGCGCCGCATCCCGACCGAGTTCTCGGCGCTGCTCGACACCTCCGGCCTGCCGGACGTCATCGGCCCGTTCGGGCGCACGCCCATCACCGAGGTCGAAGCACCCGACGCGAGCGTTCTCGCCAGTCCGTTGGCGGCGCAGTTGCGTCCGAGTGTTCTCCGCATCAACGGCGTCGCACCGAGTTGCCAGCGCGCGCTCGAGGGATCCGGATTCATCGTCGCCCCCGAACGCGTCATGACCAACGCCCACGTGGTTGCCGGAACCGAGAGCATCACCGTGGACACCATGGAGGGCGCACTGCCCGCGCAGGTGGTGCTCTTCGACTCCGCCGTGGACATCGCGATTCTGGCGGTTCCCGGATTGGACGCGCCGGTGCTGCCGTTCGCTCCGGAGCAGGCTCGGACCGGTGACAACGCGTTGGTGCTCGGTTACCCCGGCGGTGGTCCGTACACGGCCAGCGCAGCCCGCGTTCGTGAGGTCCTGAACCTGAACGGGCCGGACATCTACAAGGCCGGAACCACCCAGCGTGAGGTCTACACCGTGCGCGGATCCATCCGGCAGGGCAACTCGGGTGGACCGATGGTCGATGATCAGGGGCGGGTCCTCGGCGTCGTGTTCGGTGCTGCCGTCGACGACAGTGACACCGGATTCGTCCTCACCGCGCAGGAAGTCTCGCGCCAGTTGAACGCGGCTGCCTCGGCATCGACGCCCGTACCGACGGGCGCGTGCATCCTGTAGCGGTCACTTCTCCGTAAGGAGGAAGTCCCCGAGTTCGCGATTGACGCGCTCGGGGGCTTCCTGATGCGCGTAATGACCGACTCCGGCAATGGTGCGCAGTTTCTCGCCGGGAGCCCAGTGCTTGTCGCGACGCACGGTACGGGTGAGCACGTACGGGTCGAGTTCGCCGTGAATCTGGACGATCGGAATGCGAAGAACCTGATCCATCAAACGCATGAAACGTCGGCCCTCGGGGCGGAGCTGGCTGCGGAAGGCCCAACGCTGGTACTCCAAGGTGGAATGCGCGACGCCCGGGATCCGGATCGCGGACCGCATCTTGCTCATGACGTCTGCGAATTCGGGTTGCTGCGGCCAGGTGGGGCCCGACCGCGAGCGAACCAGACGCTCCACTTCGGCGCCGTTGTCGGCCGTCAACCGACGTTCCGGGCGTAGCGGTACCTGATAGGCCAGGAACGAGGGCAAAAGCGCGCGGCGCTGATAGGGGTCGCGGACGACTGCTTTCTTGAGCGCCATCGGGTGTGGAGACGAGATCAGCGCGATCGACCGCACCAGGCGTGGATGCAGGAGCGCGGTCGCCCAGCACACCAACCCGCCGTCGGCATGACCGATCAGCGTGGCCTTGCCGTAACCCATCGCACGAATGAGGCCGGCTACGTCACCGGCGAGCGTCCAACCGTCGTAGCCGCGAGGGGGCTTGTCGGAATCGCCGTACCCACGAAGATCCATGGCGACGACGCGGAATCCCTGCTCCGACAGTGCCGTCAACTGATGGCGCCAGGACCACCAGAAATCGGCGAATCCGTGCAACAGGACCACCAACGGAGCATCCGGCTCCGCGTCGCCTACCTCGACGACGTGAAACCGGATGCCGTTGGCGTGAATGTCCCGGTGAATCCAGGGGCCGTCGAACCTGACGGTGGATGGATCTGGGGCTGCCACTTTCGATCAGACTCGCTACCGGCGCGCGTTGAAATCGACCGACGGCTTTGCGTCGTCATGGCTGCCGGGGATGACGTTCTTGGCCTGCTTGAGCGATTCGATCGTCTTCTCCGGAGCCCTCAGCTTGCGCACGCGCAGATAACCGAGCAGCGCCAGAATCGCGGTGGTCACCACCATGATCAGGAAGACGATGAGGAACGCCAGCCAGCGCGGCACCCAGGTGTCGAGCATCTCGGCCAGGAAGAAAAAGAAGAAGAACGAGCTGAACAGCAGAACCGTGAAGGCCAGGATGAAAAAGACGCTGCCCTGCAGACCCTTCTTGACCTCGCCCGTCACCTCGGCCTTGGCAAGTTCGACCTCGGCGCGCACGAGGGTGGAGACCTGTGCGGTCGCGTCCTTGACGAGGGCCCCGATGGTGGCCTCGCCCGGCGTGCGGGCGTCCACATCGGTGAGAGGGATGGAAGAGACCGTGTTCGGTACTCCATCTCCGGTGAAGCGCTGGCTCTCTCCGTTGGTCAAGCTCACTTGTCGACCTCTCCAGGTAGTTCTCTCGCGTCCGTGGCAATGGCGGTGGAAGCGTCGTCTCGAGCCGCATGAACTCGTCCACGTCGCCACAGCAGCGCTGATCCGATCAGCGATGCCACCAACGATGTCACGAGAACTGCGGCCTTCGCTATCTCGGCCTCGCTACCATCGCCGACCCCGTCCAATGCGAGGTCTGCTACAAGCAGGCTAACGGTGAACCCGATGCCACCGAGAACTGAGAGGGCAAACATGTCTCTCAATTCCAGTGTCTTGGGTTTGGTTGCTATCCCCAATTTGATCGCGAGCAGGGAAATTCCGAAGATTCCGACGGTTTTGCCGACCAGAAGACCGACGACGACCGATTGCCCGACTGGGTCGGTGAAAATGTCGCCGAGTACCGCCGCGTTGATCGGAACACCGGAGGCGAACAGTGCGAAGACGGGGACACAGAAGCCTGCAGAGTAGGGCTGAATGCGGTGCTCGAGACGGCTACCGGGCGCGTACTCCTCGTCCGGATCGCGCCTCACCCGGGTGAGTAAGCCGAGCGCGACGCCCGCGAGTGTGGCGTGTATCCCCGCTTCGTGCATCGCGTACCAGGTCAGTAGTGCCAGCGGGACGTAGAGGAACGGCGTCGTGATGCGTTTGTGTTGGGCGTAGGCGTAGGCAGCCAGGGCTGCGGCCGCGGTCAGCAGCCACAACATCGCGAGGGAACCGGTGAACAGTACGGCGATGAGGATGATCGCGAGCAGATCGTCGACGACGGCCAGGCTGAGCAGGAAAACTCGGGCGCTCGCCGGGATCTTCGAGCCGGTCAGCGCGAGCACGCCGAGGGCAAAAGCGATGTCCGTCGCGACGGGAATGGCCCAGCCCTTGTCCATGCCGGGCGTGCCGAAACCGATGGACGCCGCGATGATCGCGGGGACCAGGACGCCGCCGCACGCCGCGATGATCGGGAGCATCGCGGCTTTGCGGTCCGCGAGTTCGCCGACCACCAGTTCACGTTTGAGTTCGAGGCCGGCAACGAAGAAGAAGACGGCAAGCAGTCCGTCCTGCGCCCACGTGCCCAAGCTGAGGTCGAGATGGAGTGCGGACGGACCGATCTGGAAGTCACGTAGTGCGATGTAGCTCTCACCGAAAGGAGAGTTCACCCAGATCAGAGCGAGGGCGGCAGCGATCAGGAGGATCGATCCGCCCACCGTTTCGGTGCGGAGATAGCGGGACAGTTCGGAACGCAGGGTGGAGATCACGCGTGGGGACGACCTTTGTTCGTGCAACCGAATTCGGATGCAACAGACATGAACGTGATCGACGTTGTGACGCATCGAATGCACGTGCCGACCAGACTTCCCGGCTCACCTTTACGGAATTTTATCGCGGATTGCCCGCTGAGCCGAATTCGCGAACCGAATTTGCGTCGGAAAACCCCGCGGGTGTTCAATTCCTACTGATTGGGACACTATCCCACCAATTGGACATCTTTCGTATAACGGCGCAGGAGCATGTTTTGAGCACGTCAGTCAGTGAGAATCCACCCAAGCCGGAGGGCGGCGACGCAGATACCGTCGCCGGAGTGCCGCGCAGCCGAATCGTGGTCGCCAGCATGGTGGGTACGTCCATCGAGTTCTACGACTTCTACATCTATGCAACAGCGGCAGTATCGGTGTTCCCGCACCTGTTCTTCCCGAAGGGCAACGACACCACCGCGCTTCTCGCGTCGTTGGCGACGTTCGGACTCGCGTTCGTCGCCCGTCCCCTCGGTTCGATTCTCTTCGGGCACTTCGGTGACCGCGTCGGACGCAAGGCAACTCTGGTCGGCTCGTTGCTGACGATGGGCATCGCGACCTTCCTCATCGGACTACTGCCGACCTATCACCAGATCGGACTGCTGGCCCCGGCGTTGTTGGCGCTCATGCGTTTCTGCCAGGGTCTCGGGCTCGGCGGCGAATGGTCGGGTGCGGCGCTGCTCGCGACCGAGACAGCCAAGGAAGGCAAGCGGGCCTGGGCGGCGATGTGGCCGCAACTCGGTGCGCCCATCGGCTTCTTCATGGCCAACGGACTGTTCCTGATCATCACGCTGTTCATGAACCACGACAATTCCAGCCCGGACCTCGAGGGTGCCTTCCTGAGTTGGGGATGGCGAATTCCGTTCCTGCTCAG
This sequence comes from Rhodococcus sp. FH8, assembly GCF_019266085.1. Classification (NCBI taxonomy): domain Bacteria; kingdom Bacillati; phylum Actinomycetota; class Actinomycetes; order Mycobacteriales; family Nocardiaceae; genus Rhodococcus; species Rhodococcus sp. FH8. The sequence continues at coordinate 16,343 of NZ_LPNQ01000063.1, forward strand.
CGCAATCATGGTGATGATCGGCCTGTACGTCCGGCTCAAGCTCGAGGAAACCCCGGTGTTCGCGCGTGCAGTCGAGCGCGGCGAGAAGGTCAAGACCCCGGTGGCCGAGGTGTTCAAGACCAGTTGGCGTCAGCTGATCATCGGTACGTTCGTGATGCTCGCGACGTACACGCTCTTCTACATCATGACCACCTGGGTTCTCAGCCACGGAACCGGCAAGACGGCGGCCGACGGCGGAACCGGCGCAGGCTTCAAGTACACCGATTTCCTTGTCCTGCAGCTCATCGCAGTCGTTTTCTTCGCTGCTGCCGTGCCGGTCTCGGGTTGGCTCGCCGACCGCTACGGGCGTCGTATCACACTGCTGATCATCACCGGCCTGATCATGGTGTTCGGCTTGACCTTCGGCGTGTTCCTCGAACCGGACGGAATGAACGACGGTCGTATGTTGGCGTTCCTCATCGTGGGCATGCTGCTCATGGGCCTGACCTTCGGACCGATGAGTGCCGTTCTCCCGGAACTCTTCCCGACCAACGTCCGCTACACGGGCTCGGGAATCGCGTACAACACGGCCAGTATTCTGGGCGCAGCGGTGGCGCCGTTCATCGCCGTCTACCTCGCGAAGAACTACGGCGTCGGTTGGGTCGGCATCTATCTTCTCGTAGCGGCGACGCTGACTTTTGTCGCGCTGCTGGTCATGCGTGAGACGAAGGGTGAGTCGCTCGACGATGTAGGGGCATAACCCTGCTGTGCGCCTTTATTAACCCCCGGCGGTTAATAAAGGCGCACAGCAGTTGTCAGGGAAGCTGAGCAGGCAGGACGTGCTCACCGGTCTTGTCGGTGCTCAAGGCCAGGGAGCTGATGTACTGCTTCTCGCCGTTCGGGCCGGGAACGTTCGACGCGAGCATGTCGGGACGCTCGAATTCGATTCCGCTGACGCAGCACAGAAGCGTTTCACCGGAAGGGTTCCCGTACTCGTCGAACATTGGCAGATCGATGCCGTCGTCGGTGCGTCGTAGGTAGTACTTTCCCTTGGTGGCGACGGCCAGGACCGGCGGCATCACCAGCGCGATGACGATTGCGACGATCGGGGAGAACGGCTTGATCGCCGAACCGAAAGCACCGAAGAACGCCAGGATCGAAATGCCCGCGGCCAGCAGCATCGACACGAAGCCGACGGGGTTGACGTCGTAGAGCATCCCGCGTCGGAACTCGGGGACTTTCGGGGAGAGCTTCAACCAGTACTTGTTGATCGCGATGTCCGAGGCGACGACCACGACCCAGGCGATACCGCAGTTGGCGTAGAAGCCCAGGATCGTGTTGAGGAAGTCGAACATGTTGGCTTCCATCAAGATCAGTGCGATCGCCAGGTTGACCAGAACGAAGACCATGCGTCCGGGGTAGGTCTTGGTGACGCGGGTGTACGAGTTGGTCCAGGCCAGTGAGCCGGAGTACGCGTTGGTGACGTTGATCTTGATCTGGCTGATGACCACGAGGATCACGGCCAGCGTCATGGCCAGCCAGTGCGGCATCATGTCCTGGTAGATCTCGAGGAACTGGTGCACGGGCTGGTTGGCGATCGAAGATCCGTCGACGACGTTCGCGATGATGTACACAGCGAGGAACAGTCCGACGATCTGCTTGAACGCGCCGAAGATGACCCAGCCGGGCCCCGCGAGAATTACTGCAGCCCACCAACGACGGGTGTTCTCCGGCGTCTTGGGCGGCATGAAGCGTAGGTAGTCGATCTGCTCGGCGATCTGTGCGATCAGCGACAAGCAGACACCCGCGGCCAGCATCACCGATCCGAAGTTGACGCCCTTGCCGTTTGCGCCGTCCTCACCGCCGAAGGCGAAGAACGCGCTCACCGAATCAGGGTGCTTGAACAGCAGATACAGGAACGGCAGCACCATCATGACGAGCCACAAGGGCGTCGTCCACACCTGGAGCTTTGCCAGGGCCTTCATGCCGTAAATGACCAGTGGGATGACCATCAGTGTCGAAACCGCGTACCCGATCGAGAGTGGGATTCCGAGCCCCAGTTTCAAACCCTGGGCCATGATGGAACCTTCGAGCGCGAAGAAGATGAAGGTGAACGTCGCGAAGATGACGTTGGTGACCACCGAGCCGTAGTAGCCGAAACCGCTTCCGCGAGTGATCAAATCGAGGTCGATATTGTATCGCGCGGCATAGTAGGCGAGTGGGAAGCCGGTCGCCATGATGACGACGGCAAACACGGCGATGCCCAGAAGTGCGTTACCGGTGCCGTACGAGATGCCGATGTTGGCGCCGATCGAGAAGTCTGCGAGATACGCGATTCCGCCGAGCGCGGAGGTCGCGACGACGCCGGTTCCCCATTTGCGGTAGCTGCGTGGCGCAAATCGGAGGGTGTAGTCCTCCAGCGTCTCCTTCAGTGCGGCGTTCTCACCGAGATCTGCCCTGTCCGGTGCGCCGGCGGACACCTGCTCGTTCACTGCTGTCATGACGTCACTTCCCCTGGGTGCCTGTGCATGTGCACTTTGTGGTGCAGGCACCCAACCTAGGGAGGTGGCGTTACGCGGACATGTTTGAAATGTGTCGCCCACGTTGCGGATTCGATCCGCAACGTGAGCGAGCACTCATGGGACTTTCTTTACCTGTATCTGATCACCAACTGCCCGCGCCTGCAAGGCGAGTGGTTGCGTCCCGACCGGCCGAAGGTCGAGAACGGCGGCGGCCACCGGGTCGGCCAAGACGTTCCGGATGGTCCGGCGCAGGCCACGTGCTCCGTACACCGGGTCGAACCCGCGCCGTTGCAACAGGGCGACGGCGCTGTCCTCCACCTCGACGTCGATGCCTCTCCTGGCCAACCGAGTCGTGATCAGTTCGATCTCGAGACGGGTCACTTGTTCCGCGGTCTGTTCGTCGAACTCGTCGAGGATCACGGTTTCGTCGATGCGGTTGAAGAATTCGGGGTCGAAGAACTTCTCCAACGCGCGTTGCACCAGATGATGACCATGGCGCGGTCGATCGATCCGGACGCGATCGGCGAGCTGCCGCAGGTGAGATCGCCGACGTTCTGCCATCGCAGCAGAGCCGAGATTCGAGGTCAGGAACACGTAGCTGTTGCGGAACGAGATCTTCTGCTGACCGTTCGCCAACCGGAGTTCGCCGTTGTCGAGGACCTGCAGGAGCGCACGCAGCACGGTGGGGTCGGCCTTCTCCACTTCGTCGAACAGGACGATTCCGGGGGTGTACGGATCGCCCTCGACGGTGTTCTTGTCGAACAGCGTGAAGGACTCCTTGCTACCGGCATATCCAGGTGGAGCCCCGGAGAACGACGCCGCATAATGCTCTTGCGCAAGAGCATTCATGTCGATGCGGCACAGATCATCGGGTCCTGACCGTAGTTCTGCGGCCACGCGCCGCACCAATTCCGTCTTGCCGACGCCGGTCGGGCCAACGAGAAGGATGTTTGCGAGCGGACGCGTCGGATCCGTGGCACCGACATGCGCGATCGAAATCGCACGAACCACTGCGTCGACGGCGGCCTGTTGTCCGACGATCTTGGAACTCAGGGCTTTCGAGAGCTTGCGAGCGTCGAAGGCCCCGACCGGTACGGGTTCGGTTCGTTCCTCGGCCGGTGGTGCTGCACTGTTCCGGTCATGGAGCATGTCGGTGATATAAGGCACAGTGAGATCCTTACGCTTCGATTGTCTTCTCGACCGGCAGGTTTCCGACGCGACAATCCGCTACACCCACTGTGTCTCGGGTGATGGCCTCGACGCGTTCCTGAGCCTTCTGGGCGTCGGTGACCCACAGCTTGTAGAACTCGAACGGGCAGTCCGCGACGCCCTTGTCTCCGTCACCTGCTGCGTGGACACCGGAGTAGCCGCGATGGAGGAGTTTGAAGATGTGGTTCTGGGACTGATCGTTCTCGCGTGCGTCGCGAATGGCTGAGACGGAAAGCTGCGCGTACTGGATTCCGTATTCTTCTTCGCCGGTTTCACCCAGCGTCCGGCCGTCGAATCCGATGATCGCGGAGTGTCCGAAGTAGGAGTAGACGCCGTCGAATCCGGCCGCATTGGCAACTGCCACATAACAATTGTTGGCCCAGGCCATTGCCTTGGACATCATCACCTGCTGGTCCTTGGCGGGGTACATGTATCCCTGGCAACGGACGATCAGTTCTGCACCCTTCATCGCGCAGTCGCGCCAGATCTCCGGGTAGTTGCCGTCGTCGCAGATGATGAGCGAGATCTTCAGCCCCTTCGGGCCTTCGGTGACATACGTCGTGTCTCCCGGGTACCACCCTTCGATGGGGCACCAGGGCAGGATCTTTCGGTACCTCTGAACGATCTCGCCCTTGTTGTCGATGAGGATCAACGTGTTGTACGGGGGCTTGTTCGGGTGGTCTTCGTGCTGTTCGCCGGTGATGGAGAAGATTCCCCACGTGTCGGCTTCGCGGCACGCTGCGGAGAAGATCGCGGTCTCGTCGCCCGGGATGGTGGCTGCTGTCGCGTACATCTCCTCTTCGTTGTACATGATTCCCTGCGTGGAGTATTCGGGGAAGACCACCAGATCCATTCCGGGGAGGCCGGTCTTCATGCCGATCATCATGTCGGCGATCTTGCGCGCGTTCTCGAGGACGCCGGCGCGATCGTGCAGGCGGGGCATCTTGTAGTTGACCACTGCTACGCCGACCGTGTCGTTGCTCGAGGAGATGTCACCGTGTCGCATTGTCTTTCACTCCTTGGTTGTGTCGATCAGTTGAAGACTGGACGGGATTGGGGTACTGCGGTTTTGGGTGCAGCGAGGATCTTGGCCAGGCCCAGGAGAACCAGAAGCGCTCCGGCCCAACCGGCCGCGACGGCGGGTGTGGTGTGGAAGTTGTCGGTCAGGATCAGAAATGCGGGGACCGTGCACGTGGGCTGGCTCAGAAGGACCGCTGCCCAGCCGGTGAAGCGACTGAGATTCTCGCGGCCGAGCCCGAGTACCAGGAAGAACAGCGTCCACAGCGCTGCCCATGCGAGCCAGATGACCCCGAAGACGGGGTCGTTGCTCACTGTGAAAGAGAGGAAGGAGTACACGAGCGCGGAGCACGCGACGAACAGCGAGAACCACCCGATTCCTTCCGGCTCGAAGCCGGCGAGATTGCTGATGCCCACGTAGAGATAGGTGAATCCGAACAGGTAGAGCCCTGAGGCCGCCAGGACGGCACTCGAATCTCCCTGAGCCTGAATCAACATGACGGTGGGGACGACGCATTGAAGTGCGCCGACGAAGAGGTTGAGGACCGAGGCGGATCGAACGGGAACTGTGCCGAGCAGCATCAGTCCGTTGACGAAGAGGACGGCTCCCACGTAAAGCAAACCAACACTGCCCATCGGGCACCTCCGGTTACTTCGGGACGGTTACTTCGGGACGGGTTACTTTCAAATGAAATGATTCCAAATGAAACTAAGTGATGCGCGCCACAGAAGTCAAGAGGGAGATCTCAGGGAAAACCTCAGAGCGTTGCGATGATCGAGAAGTCGAGTCCGTCGGCGACGGCGAGCTGAATCTTCTGCCGTGCAACACGATCACGAAACTCGACGGTTCCGCGAGGCCCGTCGTACGCGGCACCCTCGACGACGGCGTCCAGGTCACGCGGATGTGTGCTGTCGGCGCGTCGAACCAGGGCCGAAAGGGTATGTATCCCTTCGTAACACGATTCGGCGGCATTGTTCAGCGCCGGAGCGTGCGCGCCGTGCAGTGCAACGTAGCGCCCGAGAAGATCCATGGAGTTGCCGTCGACCATCGAACGGAAGTACGCGGCGGAGGCAAACAGGTTGCGGGTTGCCCTCGGCCCGCTCGCGAGCAGCATGTTCTCTTCCATCAACGGGCTGAACCGGATCATCGACTCGTCGAGGCCGCGGCGGGCGAAGGCGCGGTTGAAATCGACGGCGTCCTGGCCGACGAGGAGCATGATCACGCCGTCGCAACCGGAGTTCGAGACGGTCTCGACCAACTGCTTCATGTTTCCGCGCCCGAGGTCGACAAACGAACCGCCGACCAGGGTGAGGTCGAGTTCGGTGGCGAATTGCCTCACGGCCCCGAGCGAGCTGTGAGGCCAGATGTAGTCGTCGCCGACGACGAACCACTTGCGCGCTCCGACGTTGTCGCGCAGCCACTTCAGTGCCGGCGCGATCTGCTGTCGTGGTGTTTCGCCTGAACAGTAGATGCCGGATCTGACCTCGCCGCCCTCGTAGAGCGAGGTGTACGAGTACGGAATACGGCCTGCGACCACCGGTGCAAGAGCGTGGCGGACAGAGGAGATGTGCCAACCGCTGACGGCGTCGATGTCGCCGGCGTCGAGTAGCTGTTGCACGCGGGCTGCGACGACGCCCGGCGAAGCGCCGCCGTCGATCACTTCGATCTGGACTTCGCGTCCCAGTACGCCACCGGATTTGTTGAGGTCGCGGGCGGCCAATTCGCTGATTGCTTCGCAGGAGGGGCCGAACAGTCCGGCCGGTCCCTGGAGGGGAACCACCATGCCCAGGCGCCACACGGCGCTGCGCGCGCGTTCGAGCGCGCCGGTAGCGCTCATGCGTCGCCGCCGGAATCGGAAGTCAGCGGCCTGGCCTGGGTTACTATCATTTCATTTGAAAGTATTGCCCGAGAAGTGTGAAGTACGCAACAGCGGGGGAGCGATCAGTGGGAAAAAGTGACTCCGGAATTCTTGATGCGTCGCTGACGACCGCGCTGGTCCGAGCGGCTCGAATGGCCGCGGCAGCAGCGGAGAAGGCGCTGGCGGCTGAGAATCTCACTCTCGATCACTGGATGACGCTCGAAGCCCTGGCGTCGACCGAGGGGCTGACGATGGCTGAGCTGCGCGATCGGACGGGAACACCGGCTCCGACGCTGACGCGAGTTGCGGACAAGTTGGTCTCGCTTGCGCTGATCTACCGCGAGGTCGGTGAGGACGATCGCCGGAAGGTACGCGTGTTTCTCTCCTCGCGCGGAAAGTCCTTGCACAAGCGGGTTGCCGCAGACATTCGCGTGGCCGAGGAGTCCTGGCTGACACCGAAAGAGGAAGTGAAGTTGCGAGAGGGGCTCCGCCCCTGTGCGCCTTTCCGGTAGTGGGGACTACCAAAAAGGCGCACGGGGCCGAAGGCCCTACTTGCCGCGGATGGCGTCGAATACCTTGGGGTCGACCAGGGTCGAGGTGTCTCCGAGGTCGCGGCCTTCGGCGACGTCGCGCAGGAGGCGGCGCATGATCTTGCCGGACCGGGTCTTCGGCAGTTCCGGCACGATCGTGATCTGACGCGGTTTGGCGATGGGGCTGATGTCGGTGGAGACCTGAGCCTTGAGTTCGGCGATGAGGACGTCGCCGGTGTTCTCGACGCCTTCACGGAGGATGACGAACGCGACGATGCCCTGTCCGGTGGTCTCGTCGGCGGCACCGACGACGGCGGCTTCGGCGACTCCGTGATGGTTCACCAGTGCTGATTCCACTTCGGAGGTGGAGATGCGGTGACCGGAGACGTTCATGACGTCGTCGACGCGGCCGAGGACCCAGAGTGCGCCGTCGTCGTCGTACTTGGCGCCGTCACCGGCGAAGTACCAGCCTTCTTCGGCGTAGCGGGACCAGTAGGTGTCGCGGTAGCGGTCCATGTCGCCCCAGATGCCGCGGAGCATCGCCGGCCACGGCTCGTCGAGGACGAGGTAGCCGTTGCCGCCGGGGCCGAGGGGCTTGGCGTCGTCGTCGACGATCTTGGCGGAGATACCGGGCAGCGGTGCCATCGCGGATCCGGGCTTGGTGGCGGTGATACCGGGCAGCGGGGAAATCATGATCGCGCCGGTCTCGGTCTGCCACCAGGTGTCGACGATGGGGGCCTTGTTGCCGCCGATGACGTCGCGGAACCAGCGCCACGCTTCGGGGTTGATGGGCTCGCCCACAGATCCGAGCAAACGGATCGAAGACAAGTCGTGGGCGTCGGGGATTTCCCGGCCCCACTTCATGAACGTCCGCACGAGGGTGGGGGCGGTGTAGTAGATGGAGACGCCGTACTTCTCGATGATGTCGAAGTGGCGGTGCTCGTTCGGGGAGTTGGGGGTGCCTTCGTAGACGACCTGGGTGACGCCGTTCGAGAGGGGTCCGTAGACGATGTAGGAGTGTCCGGTGACCCAGCCGATGTCGGCGGTGCACCAGTAGACGTCTTGTCCCGCTTTGTGATCGAAGACGTTGTGGTGGGTGTACGAGGCCTGGGTGAGGTAGCCGCCGGAGGTGTGGATGATGCCCTTGGGCTTTCCGGTGGTGCCGGAAGTGTAGAGAATGAACAGGGGATGTTCGGCGTCGAAGGCCTGCGCCTCGTGCTCGGGTGAGGCCTGTGCGACGGTTTCGTGCCACCACAGGTCGCGGCCGTCGGTCCACTCGACGTCGATGCCGGTCCGGTTGACCACCAACACGTTCTGGACGGATTCGGCGCCGGCGACGGATTCGTCGACCGCTGTTTTGATGGGTGCTGCGGCGCCGCGTCGCCACTGGCCGTCGACGGTGACGACGAGTTTGGCTTGGGCGTCGTCGATGCGTGACCGTAGGGCGGTGGCGGAGAATCCGGCAAAGACGACCGAGTGGGTCAGGCCGAGGCGGGCGCAGGCGAGCATGGTGACGATCGCTTCGGGGATCATCGGCATGTAGATCGCTACGCGGTCACCGGCGACGAGGCCGAGGTCGGTGAAAGTATTTGCGGCGCGGCTGACTTCGGCGAGGAGGTCGTTGTAGGTCAGGTCGCGGGAATCGCCTGGTTCGCCTTCGAAGTGAATGGCGACGCGGTCGCCGTTGCCGGCGAGGACGTGGCGGTCGACGCAGTTGTAGGCGACGTTGAGTTTTCCGCCGACGAACCACTTGGCGACGGGGGCGTCGGTCCAGTCGAGGACGTCGGTCCATTTCTCGTGCCAGTGAAGGCGCTCAGCCTGATTCGCCCAGAAAGCGAGGCGGTCGGTATCTGCGGCAGCCTGCAACTCCGGTCCCGCATTGGCGGCCGCAGCGAACTCTGCGCTCGGCGGATATGCCTGGGGGACGTCTGTTTCGGCTGCGCTTGTCATGGCTGACGGCCTTCTTTCCACTTTGATCGACACTTTTCTGACTCCGTGTGAGGGTAGTCACAAGCTCGCGTAAACGCACCGTTGCATCACGTTGCAACCCGTTGTCCTGCGACGATCGGTCGAATTGATGCGACGGGTGGTCGCTTCCGCCGACGAGTGAATGGGCGCGGACAGATTTCCCTCGGAATTGCGGACAATGGGTGCGATGCGCGCCCCGCGTCGGATGTGTCTATTGTCAAACCATTATTCGACCACAACTCGAAGTCACGTTCACTTTCAGTTGTAGGCGACACGACGCCGGCAGTTACGGCTGTCGGCAGGCCGCGAGCATGCTCGGGGTCACTTAGATGTGGAAGGAATTCCTTTGCGTATCTCACGCATAGCGACCGGCGCGGTCGCGCTCGGAATGACGGCAGTGCTGATCACGGCATGTTCGTCCGGCGATTCGTCGGGCGGATCGTCCAGCGGTGTCGTCAACGCCTGGGCGGGCGAGCCCCAGAACCCGTTGATTCCCACGAACACGAGTGAGAACCAGGGCGGCCGCGTCCTCGACTCCCTGTTCGCCGGTCTCGTTTCGTACACCGCCGACGGTGGCACGGAGAACGAGGTTGCCGAGTCCATCGAGAGCACCGACGGTCAGAACTTCACCGTCAAGCTCAAGGACGGTTGGACCTTCACGGACGGCACCCCCGTCACCGCGAAGTCGTTCGTCGACGCGTGGAACTTCGGAGCCCTCTCCACCAACGCCCAGATCCAGGCATCGTTCTTCGATCCGATCAAGGGCTACGACGAAGTTGCCGCCGAGGTTCCGACGGCTCAGACGATGTCGGGTCTGAAGGTTGTGGACGACTCCACCTTCACCATCGAACTCAAGCAGCCCGAGTCGGCGTTCCCCGATCGCCTCGGTTTCACGGCGTACTACCCGCTGCCCGAGGTCGCGTTCAAGGACATGACCGCATTCGGCGAGAACCCGGTCGGCAACGGCCCGTACAAGCTCGACGGCGCCGGCGCGTGGCAGCACAACGTCCGCATCGACACGGTCGTGAACCCGGACTACAACGGCAACCGCAAGCCGAAGAACGCCGGCGTCGACTTCATCATGTACAACAGCCTCGACACGGCGTACACGGATCTCCTCGCCAACAACGTCGACGTTCTCGACCAGGTCCCGCCGAGCGCGGTCACGACCTTCGAGTCGGATCTTGCCGGTCGCACGGTCAACCAGCCGTCGGCAACCATCGAGACGTTCACGATCCCGGGGCGCCTGGCGCACTTCAGTGGTGAAGAGGGCATGCTCCGCCGTCAGGCGATCTCGATGGCGATCAACCGCGATCAGATCACGCAGCAGATCTTCAACAAGACCAGGACGCCTGCACTCGACTTCACCAGCCCCGCAATCGAGGGTTGGAACGACTCGCTGACCGGTAACGGCAACCTGAAGTTCGACCCCGAGGCAGCCAAGGCCGCTTGGGCCAAGGCCGACGCCATCGCTCCGTGGTCCGGCAGCTTCGAGATCGGATACAACTCCGACGGCGGACACCAGGAATGGGTCGACGCCACGGCGAACAGCATCCGCAACACGCTCGGCATCGACGCAAAGGGCAAGCAGTACGCCACCTTTGCGCAGATCCGCACTGAAGCCACCGACCGCACCATCCAGAGCGCGTTCCGCTCCGGCTGGCAGGGTGACTACCCGCAGCAGTACGGCTTCCTGGCGCAGAACTACCAGACCGGCGGCAGCTCCAACGACGGTGAGTACTCCAACCCCGAGTTCGACCGCCTCCTGCGCGAATCGGCCGGCCAGACGGACAAGGCGAAGGCTCAGGAACTGCTCGATCAGGCTCAGGAAGTGCTGCTCAAGGACCTGCCTGCAATTCCGACGTGGTACCGCAACGCAGCCAGTGGATGGTCGGAGAACGTTTCCAACGTGACCATCAGCTGGAACGGCATTCCGGTCTACGAAGACATCGAAAAGAACTGACGCGTAGAACGATCCGCATCTGAAACGTGAGTTCGGGGCGGCAGGCGCCCTGCCTGCCGTCCCGAACTCGTGTTCACACCGGACTGTCCGCTGACGTACACGATCATCGACAAGGAGGTGATCCGATGCTCTGGTACATCGGTCGCCGAGTGCTTCAAATGATCCCGGTTTTTCTCGGGGCCACTCTTCTGATCTACGCCATGGTCTTCCTGCTTCCCGGTGATCCGCTTGCCGCGTTGGCGGGCGACAAGGCGCTCAGTCCGGCTGTGGCAGCACAGCTTCGGGAGCGCTACCACCTCGATCTCCCCTTCTATCAGCAGTACCTGCTGTACCTGAAGGGCATCTTCACGCTGGACTTCGGCACGTCGTTCTCCGGACGACCTGTCAGTGAAGTTCTGGCACAGGCATTTCCGATCACGATGAAACTTGCCTTCATGGCACTGATCGTCGAGACCGTCTTCGGTGTCGGCTTCGGCCTCATCGCCGGCCTGCGTAAGGGCGGATTCTTCGACAGCACCGTCCTGCTGTTCAGCCTCGTTCTCATCGCCATCCCGATCTTCGTGATCGGCTTCCTGGCTCAGTTCTTCATCGGCGTCAAATGGGGCATCGTCCCGCCGACGGTCGGTGGCAACACCAGCTTCAAGAATCTCCTGCTCCCCGCCCTGGTTCTGGGTTCGGTCTCGTTCGCGTACGTCCTGCGACTGACCCGAACGTCCGTGGCGGAGAACCTGAGTGCCGACTACGTGCGCACTGCCACCGCCAAGGGACTTTCCCGTGGACGAGTGGTTCGCGTGCACGTGTTGCGCAACTCGCTGATCCCCGTGGTCACGTTCCTGGGCGCCGACCTCGCAACGTTGATGGGCGGCGCCATCGTCACCGAGGGCATCTTCAACATCAACGGCGTCGGCGGCACGATCTACCAGGCCGTGACCAGAGGTGAAGCGCCGACGGTGGTTTCATTCGTCACCATTCTCATCGTGATCTACCTGATCGCAAATCTGCTCGTCGACCTCTTGTACGCCGCGCTCGATCCGAGGATCCGCTATGTCTGAGACCGTGAAGACCGGACGCGCCGTCCGGCAAAGTCATTTCGTGGCACCGCCCGAAGTTGCGGCACCGGGGGAGACGGACGCCGTCAAACTCGATCAGGCGCCGACGAGTATGTGGACCGACGCGTGGCGCGATCTGCGCAAGCGCCCCCTGTTCATCATCTCGACGATCATCATCCTCGCGGTCATCGTCATCGCAGCGTTTCCGGGCTTGTTCACGAGTACCGATCCGCGGTTCTGCGACCTCACCTACAGCATGCAGGGACCGACCTCCGGCCACTGGTTCGGTTTCGACCGCCAGGGCTGTGACGTGTACTCGCGCACCATCTACGGTGCTCGCGCATCCGTACTCGTGGGCGTCGGCGTCACGGCGTCGGTGCTGGTGATCGGAGTGATCTTCGGTGCACTGTCCGGGTTCTACGGCGGCTGGACCGATTCGATTCTCTCCCGCGTCGCCGACATCTTCTTCGGTATCCCGCTGATCCTCGCTGCCATCGTTCTGATGCAGCTGTTCACCGATCGCACCATCTGGACCGTCGTCGGCGTCCTGGCACTCTTCGGTTGGCCGCAGATGGCACGAATTGCTCGAGGCGCGGTGATCTCGGCGAAGAACAACGACTACGTCATGGCTTCGGAAGCGTTGGGTGTCTCGAAGCTCAAGACACTGATCCGCCACGTCATCCCGAACTCGTTGGCGCCCATCATCGTGGTGGCCACCATCTCGCTCGGCACGTACATCGTCGCCGAGGCGACGCTGTCCTTCCTCGGTATCGGACTTCCGTCCACCGAGGTTTCGTGGGGCGGCGACATCAGCAACGCTCAGGTGACGCTGCGTCAGGGATCGACCATTCTGTTCTACCCGGCAACGGCTTTGGCGATCACCGTCCTCGGATTCATCATGATGGGTGACGCTCTGCGCGACGCCCTCGATCCCAAGTCGCGGAAGCGGTGAGCACGATGACCACCAAGGAAACTCTCACCTCGGAGGAAACTCCGTTGCTCGAGATTCGTGATCTCGAGGTGTCGTTCCAGTCCAATTCCGGTCCGGTTCCGGCAGTTCGAGGCGTCAGCCTGACCGTGTATCCGGGTCAGACGGTCGCCATCGTGGGCGAATCGGGCTCCGGTAAATCCACCACCGCGCACTCGATCATCAATCTGCTTCCCGGCACCGGCAAGGTGACGGCAGGCGAGATCATCTTCGACGGCAAGGACATCTCGAAACTTTCGGAGAAGGACTTCGTCCACATCCGGGGCAGCCAGATCGGTTTGGTTCCGCAGGACCCGATGTCGAATCTGAATCCCGTGTGGAAAGTGGGCTTCCAGATCGAGGAAGCTCTGGCCGCCAACGGAATTGCCAAGGGCAAGGCAGCCAAGGTTAGGGCCGCCGAACTGCTCGAGGAGGCCGGCCTCGCCGAAGCCGAGAGTCGGTTGGGACAGTACCCGCACGAGTTCTCGGGCGGTATGCGTCAGCGCGCACTCATCGCGATCGGGTTGTCCGCTCGTCCGAAACTCCTGATCGCGGACGAGCCGACGTCGGCGCTCGACGTCACCGTCCAGCGTCAGATCCTCGACCACCTCGACGGTCTGACTACGGAACTCGGCACCGCCGTTCTTCTCATCACTCACGATCTGGGCCTGGCCGCCGAGCGCGCCGAGCATCTGATCGTGATGAGCAAGGGTCGTATCGTCGAATCCGGTCCGGCACTGGAGATTCTGAAGCGTCCACAGCATCCGTACACGCAGAAGCTGGTCGCTGCTGCGCCGTCGTTGGCGTCGAAGCGACTCAGCTCGTCGGTGGTGCGCGCCGAGATTCGAGAACTGGCGGAAGAGGTCGCCGAAGCAGTCAAGGCCGAGGAAACTGCGGCAGAGTCCTTCGGCAAGGCGACCGACGACGTTCTTGTCGTCGATCATCTGACCAAGGTGTTCAAGCTGCGCAAGGGTTTCCGCAAGACCACCGACTTCACAGCCGTGAACGACGTGTCCTTCAAGGTCCGCCGCGGAACCACGACGGCGATCGTCGGTGAATCGGGTTCCGGTAAGTCGACGGTCGCACAGATGGTCCTCGGTCTGCTCGAGCCCACTGCAGGCAACGTGGTCTTCGACGGTCAGGACGTGTCGAAGCTCGGTGCGAAGGAAACATTTGCGTTCCGTCGACGAGTGCAGCCGATCTTCCAGAACCCCTACGGCACACTCGACCCGATGTACTCGATCTACCGCACGATCGAGGAGCCGCTGCGTACCCACAAGGTCGGGACCAAAGCCGAGCGTGAGGCTCGCGTCCGCGAACTTCTCGACAAGGTGGGTCTACCGCAGTCGGTCATGCGTCGGTTCCCGAACGAACTCTCCGGTGGACAACGTCAGCGCGTCGCCATCGCGCGAGCACTGGCCTTGCAACCGGAGGTCGTGATCTGCGACGAGGCGGTCTCCGCTCTCGACGTGCTCGTGCAGGATCAGATCTTGACCCTGCTCAACGACCTGCAGGCAGAGTTCGGGTTGACGTACCTCTTCATCACGCACGACCTGGCCGTGGTTCGTCAGATCGCGGACAACGTGTTGGTGATGTCGCGTGGCTCGATCGTCGAATCGGCACCGATCGACGACGTGTTCGGTAATCCGCAACAGGACTACACCCGCAAGTTGCTCGACGCGATTCCCGGTGGGTCCATCAAGCTGGGAAGCTGACGCAACAGGTAGGTAGGCAAGTCCGCAGAGGGGCTGCAAGGGTACCGTCGTTGATCGTGACGGACCCCTTGCAGCCCCTCGTCGATCTTCCAGGCGTACGCGCCGCCGCCGATCATGCGCGCGACGCTCTGGGTGAGGTTCATCGGCACAAGACCAACCGTCGCGGTTGGCCCACGACTGCCGCCGAAGCCGCGGTTCGCGCTGCGCGAGCCTCCGCATCGCTCGCCGGAGGCACCACCGAATTGCCGGCCGAGGGCATGGCCGGTGACCCGATTCTCGCGGGTGCTCTGCGCGTGGCTCAGGCTCTCGACGGCGACAGCCTTCCGCTCATGGAGTCGACGTGGAAGCGCGCCCCACTTCAGGCTTTGGCCCGGCTGCACCTGTTGGCCGCGGCGGATCTCGTCGAGGACGCAGATCAACTGGGGCGGCCACGGTCGGATCGCGGAGTGGGGGAGCGGTTGGACGCTCTCGCCCAACTCGTTACAGGCGGAACCAGTGCACCGGCACCTGTTCTGGCGGCCGTCGTACACGGAGAACTCTTGGCGCTGAGCCCGTTCGGCACCGCTGACGGCATCGTCGCCCGCGCGGCCTCGCGTCTGGTTGCGGTCTCGTCGGGGCTGGATCCGCACAATCTCGGGGTCCCCGAGGTCAGTTGGCTTCGGCGGCCACAGGCGTACACGGACGGCGCGGCGGGGTTTGCTTCGGGAAATCCGGCGGGCGTCGGCAGCTGGGTGATTCTGTGCTGCGGTGCTCTCGAAGCCGGTGCGCGAGAGGCGACTTCGATTGCCGACGCCGCTACCGGATAGTCCGGCAAATTGCCCCTGCCGGAACATAACGAACGGGCGGCGCTGCCGATAAATCGACTTCGCCGCCCGTCAGCACGGACTACTCGTTACCAAGCGTGCTCGGTGGGTTGTGTGGGTGGCCTCGGCGAGGGATCGCACTTTCTGAGGTCGTCCCCGCAACCGGTGCGGGGTCCTCGCTCAAATTGAACGAATCTCGCAGGCCCACAACGCTTCTGCCCTTATAGTGGCTTGTGCTCCGCGTGGGTGCCCTAGTGCCCGTGCTAGGAATTTCGGTTGGGGAAACGGTCCTTCTCTTCCGAGCCGTTCCTGGCCTTCCGTTCTTCCGTAACTCCTTTGTACCCTGTGTCCGGGCTCACAGCAAGTACCAATTTTTGTTTGTGGGCCTTGGATTTCAGCGTTTCCGGCGCAGTAGCCCGAAGGTCATGGCGCCGGCCACCAGAGCTGCGATTCCCACCGCAGCGGTAGTAGCCACCGTGGTCGTGGACTGGGCCGACAATCTGGCACGAAGTGAGACCGGATTCGAGAAAGTCAGTATGGGCCAACCGTTTACGGCCGCTTCCTTGCGCAACGCTCGATCGGGGTTGACTGCGGTCGGATGTCCGACAGCCTCGAGCATGGGTAAATCCGTCACCGAGTCGGAGTAGGCGTAACTGGCGGCGAGGTCGTAACCGTACTCCGCGGCGAGTTTTTCCATGGCTTCGACCTTGCCGGGGCCGTAGCAGTAGAAGTCCACCTCGCCGGTGTAGTGGCCGTCTTCCTCCCTCATCGACGTCGCGACGGAATGGGTGGCGCCGAGGGCGCGGGCGATCGGTGCGACGATCTCTTCACCCGAAGCAGACACGACGATGACGTCGTGTCCACGCAGCTTGTGATCTGCGATCAGATCGGCCGCCTCGGCGAAGACGAGTGGATCGACGATGTCGTGCAGAGTCTCCGCGACGACGGCCTTCACCTGTTCCACGTCCCAGCCCGCACACATCGCCGTCAGATGCTCGCGCATGCGCTCCATCTGATCGTGATCGGCGCCGGACAGTAGAAACAGGAATTGCGCATAGCTGCTCTTGAGAACCGAGCGTCGATTGATCAGACCCTGTGCGAAGAATGGCTTGCTGAACGCCAGGGTGCTCGACTTCGCGATGATCGTTTTGTCCAAATCGAAGAAAGCGGCTGTCCGCCCGGTATTCAGTCCGTTCGCAGGCTTGTCGGTCACAGGATTGAGGATAGTCCGACAGGCGGTTCGTGTGCTCTTCGGCAAGCGTCCTCTTTCGGCGAAAAACAGCAGTTCAGTGCAGCTCAGGCTTGCATTTCTCGCCGATGGCGGGTGTAAGATCGTTGCTGTTCGATTCGTTCGAACTAGTTCAGCCCGACCCCCCGGGGCTGAACTCAGACGGCCCCCGCCTCCTCCCCCCATTGGCGGGGGTCGTCCTCTGTCTCAGCCCTGTTTCTCCCCAACTTCCCAGTTGTCCACAGGGTTGTTCGGCCCACTGTTTTCGGTGCCGGTGCTCGTTCAGGCTCTGCAGTCATGAACACGACGATCAGCTCTCAGGAAACCGGGGCTCCCATTCTGGTTCTCGTCGACGACGCGAAAATCCTCGCGAGCGTGCGACGCGTCGCTGCCGCGGTGGACCGCCGGCTGGACGAGGCCGAACATCCCGTGTCCCGGCAACAGTGGAACCGGGCCTCGGCGGTGGTACTGGACGCGTCGGCGGCGCGAGATGCTCTGGCTCGTTCCCCCAAGCGAACGCGAGTGTTCCTCGTATGCGACGGCACACCGACCGTCGACGATTGGAAGAGCGCCACCGCGATCGGAGCCGACAGCGTTCTGTCCTTGCCCGAGGAAGAGAACGCGCTGGTCGCAGTTCTGGCCGACCACGTAGACGTCAGTGGTGACGGCACCGTCGTGAGCGTGGTGGGTGGTTGTGGTGGCGGCGGAGCCTCGGCAACTGCTGCGGCAGTCGCGTTGACGTCGGCAGCACGTCACGTCCCGACGCTGTTGGTGGACGTCGACGCACTCGGTTCCGGCGCCGACGTGCTGTTGGGTATCGAGACTGCTCCCGGATTACGTTGGGGTGCACTGACCGTCGAGGGCGGGCGGTTGTCCCCGGATGCGCTGCGCGATGCACTGCCGGCGAAGGGAAAGTTTCTGAGGGTTCTGGCGAGCAGTCGCCGGGAGATCGACGGTCCGACAGTGACCGCCGTTCGCGCCGTGCTGGACGCAGGTCGCAGTTCCGGCGGACTCGTGGTCTGCGACGTGCCACGTCATCCCAGCGAGGTAGGTCAGGCCGTGTTGGAGATGTCGGATTCGGTGCTCGTGGTGGTTCCGGCCACCGTGGCCGCATGCGTCGCGGCCGAGAAGGTCGGAGCCTGGGTGGTGCGACACAACTCCAACGTCGGTCTCGTCGTGCGTGGGCCGGCACCGGGAGGCCTACGCGGCGCCGATGTGGCAGACATGCTCGGCCTGCCCCTGACGGCCGTGATGCGCGGCCACCGATCGCTGGCGCCGATGCTCGAGCGTGGTGGCCTCGAATTGACCCGCGGTTGTCCGTTGAGTGTGGCGGCAACAGCGGTACTCGACGCCGTCGAATCCGGCGCACGCCCGCGCAGGGCTGCGGCATGAGTGCGTTGGTCACGGCCGAACTGCTCGACCGAGTTCGCGAGCGATTGACGGCGTCGTCGGTCGCCGAGCCGACGGCGGCCACCGTTGCCGATGCCGTGCGAGCCGAGTCCTCCGGCGTTCTGGCGGACACGGATCTGTTGGAGGTCGTCAGGGTGCTCCAGACGGAACTGACAGGCGCGGGGCCGCTCGAACCTCTACTGCACGAACCCGGGGTCGCCGACGTACTGGTGACCGCGCCGGATCAGGTCTGGGTGGACCGCGGGGTCGGCCTCGAAAGGTCGGGGGTCCGGTTCACCGACGAGGCAGCCGTGCGTCGACTGGCGCAGCGGTTGGCACTGTCGGCAGGTCGACGCCTCGACGACGCCCAACCGTGGGTCGACGGCCGCCTGCGGGGCGTCGGCGACGGGCACTTCGGGGTACGACTTCATGCCGTACTCGCACCCGTGGCCCAGGGTGGAACCTGCGTGTCACTGCGAGTGTTGCGGCCCGCGACCCAGGGTCTCGACGCGCTGTCCGCCCACGGCGCCGTGGAACCGGACGCGCGGGAGCTCCTCAATCGCATCATTTCTTGTCGCTTGGCTTTTCTGGTGATCGGCGGGACCGGTGCGGGAAAGACCACGTTGTTGTCCGCCATGCTCGGCGCGGTCGACCCGCGCGAGCGAATCGTCTGTGTCGAGGACGCGGCCGAACTGGCGCCGCCGCATCCACACGTCGTCCGCCTCGTCGCCAGAGCTCCCAACGTCGAGGGCGTCGGAGAGGTGACGGTGCGCGATCTGGTTCGGCAGGCACTACGAATGCGTCCCGATCGCATCGTCGTCGGTGAGGTCCGCGGCGCAGAGGTGACTGATCTGCTCACGGCGATGAACACCGGCCACGACGGCGGCGCCGGCACCGTTCACGCCAATTCGCCCGAAGAGGTGCCGGCCAGACTCGAGGCGTTGGCGGCGCTCGGCGGTATGGATCGCCACGCGTTGCACAGTCAACTTGCCGCGGCAGTTCAAGTGATCCTGCACGTGCACAGATTGGCTGACGGATCGAGGCGTCTCGAACAGATCGGTGTCATCGACCGCGGTGCGGACGGGTATGTACGAATCATGCAGGCGTGGCCGGACGGCGGTTCGGGTCGTGAGCGGCTCGAGCGGATGTTCCGGCTTCGCAATCGAGAGGTCGGGACGTGACGGTTTCCCTCTTGGCCTTCGCGTTGGCGGTCTCGATTGCGCCGGTGCGGGATTCACGTGCTCGGCTCGCCACGTACACCCCGAGCGTCCGCAAGTCCTCCCGGCAGATTCCGTGGCAGTTCGTCGCCGCATTTCTCGCGATTTCGGCCGCGTGGATCCTCGGAGGTCTTCCGGCAGGGTGTGCGGCTGTCGTCCTCGCCGGGACCCTGATCCTCCGTGGCCGACGCGCGAATGCAGCCGAAACCCGGGATCTCTCACAGAAGATGCTGCTCTCCGGTCTGGAGGTGCTGATCGCCGAGCTGAGCGTCGGCGCGCATCCTGCAGCGGCCAGTTCTGTTGCAGGCGAGGAATGTACCGGAGAAGTGAGTGCCGTATTCCGTTCCGCTGGGGCCAGGGCGCGTCTCGGTGGTTCTGCCGCAGCGGCCTTCGCGGTACCGGATTCGTGCATCGAGCGTGAGTTCTCCCGCATCGGATCCGTCTGGCGGGTCGCCGACCAACACGGGCTGGCACTGGCGGAACTACTCGGCGCCGTCCGGACGGACATGTTGGGGCGTAGACGCTTTCGTCAGCGTACCGAGGCCGGGTTGGCGGGCGCTCGGGCGACCGCTGCGGTGTTGGCCTTTCTCCCGCTGTTGGGGATCGGTCTCGGGCAATTGATGGGGGCTTCGCCGCTGCGCGTGCTGTTCGGAGGTGGGCTCGGCGGCGTGCTCCTGGTGATCGGAACCGCCTGTGTCTCAGCTGGTCTGCTCTGGACCGACCGGATAACTGCGAAGGTCACGTCGTGAGTTGGGCATCCGTGGCGATGATGGCGTTGGCGTTCGCGATCATTCCCGCTCGGCGCGGTGCTTCGGCCAGGGCGGCAGTAATTCTCTTCGCGGACACAACAACAGAAAATTCGGTCTCAGTCCCGGACAAGCCGGATCCACTCGCAGTTGCCGCAAGTCTCGACCTTCTCGGGGCCTGCCTACGAGCGGGGCTTCCCGTCTCCGCCGCGATCACAGCGATGGCGTCGACGGCACCGAAACCGATGGCCGACTCGCTTCGTCGCGTCGCCGACCTTCTGGCGCTCGGTGCCGATCCGGACGCCGCGTGGAGCGAAGCCGCTCTCGATCCCGATACCGAGGCGCTCGCCAGAATGGCTCGGCGTTCTGCCCGTTCGGGTTCGTCGCTGTCCTCGTCCATGGCCGAACTCGCCGAGCGCAGTCGAGGTGACGCCGAGGATCTTGCTGCCGCCGCAGCCGAACGCGCGGGAGTGCTGATCAGCGGTCCACTCGGGCTGTGTTTCCTGCCGGCGTTCATCGCCTTGGGCATCGTCCCGGTGGTGATCGGGCTTGCCACGACTGTGCTCGGTAACGGCCTGCTGTGAGCCGGATCCGAGTGAAAGCTCCTGCGGCAGAAGTGCTGCCACAGGTTTCGATTGAAGGGGGAGAAATGATTTCGAAGACGTTGAGGATGGTGTCGGCCAGATTTGCGCTGTTGGTAACGGAGGACGACGGTATGTCTACCGCGGAGTACGCGATCGGCACAATTGCGGCCGCCGCATTCGGTGCCGTCCTGTACACGGTTGTCACCGGCGACTCCATTGTCTCGGCGCTGACAGGCATCATCGACAAGGCTCTCAAGACAGCTGTGTGATGTTGTCCACGAGAGGTATTCGGCAAGCCGACGACGGCGCCGTGACGGTGGAGGCCGCGATTGCTCTGGCTTCGATCGTCACGGTGGTCGTGCTGTGTGTCGGTGGAGTCCTGGCGGTGTCGATGCAGGTTCGGTGTGTCGACGCCGCTCGTGAGGCCGCGCGGTTGGTGGCACGTGGTGATCGTGAGTCTGCGGTCACCACGGCCCGCCGGATCGCACCCGAAGATGCGTCGATCTCGGTGGAGATCGTCGACGGCTTTGCGGTGGCCGTTGTCAGCGCCGAGAGTGCGTTGCTGCCGTTGGTCGACATTTCTTCCGAGGCGGTGGCAGCAGTGGAGTCGGGAGTGGAGGAGGGGTGAACCTACGTGACGACGAAGGTGTTGCCACGGTTCTGGCGTGCTGCGTTCTGGCGGCGATCGTGATGGTGACCGGCGGGATGCTGCATGTCGGTTCCGCAGTGGTGGCTCGGCACACGGCTCAGTCGGCCGCTGATCTTTCGGCTCTCGGCGGTGCGGGCGCCTTGGACGGCGGCGACGAGTCGGCGTGTGAGATGTCCGCGGTGATCGCGGAGCGGATGCGCACGGTGCTCGAGGAGTGCGACGTCCAGGGGTGGGATGTAGTCGTCGAGATACGCGCACCGGTGTTGTTGTCGGGCTTCGGGATCGGGGATGCGCAGGCTTACGCTCGTGCAGGTCCGGTCAGCTGATCGTGTCGATCACGGCGGTCAGAACCTTGACCGCGCCGTCTTTGTCGAGTGGGTCGTTTCCGTTGCCGCACTTGGGTGAATAGACGCAGGACGGGCAACCGTGAGCGCACTCGCAGGACAGTATGGCGTCGCGCGTCGCGGTGAGCCATCGGGACAGTTCGCTGTGCCCTCGGTCGGCGAACCCGGCGCCGCCGGCATGACCGTCGTAGACGAAGACAGTCGGGAGTCCGGTGTCGGCGTGCATGGCCGTCGATACTCCGCCGATGTCTCCGCGGTCGCAGATTGCCACCAGCGGCAGCAGGCCGATCGCGGCATGTTCGGCGGCATGCAGTGATCCGGGGAACCGTTCGGGCGGCACCCCGATGGATTCGAGTAGTTCCGGCGTGACCGTGTACATCACTGCCCTGGTGGGCAAAGTGTGTGCGGGCATGTCGAGTTCGATCGAGTCGAGGACTTCACCCGAAGTCAACCGTCGTAGGTACCCGACGACTTGATGTGTCACCTCGACCTGGACGAGAGCGACGGCGATGTCGCCGTAGTTCTTGTGCTCGAGTTGTTCGGTGATCGTGATTTCGGTGGTCTCGCGGGCCGAGGTGGTCCAGTCCGGATTCTCGGTGTGCACCAATGCGAGTCCGACGTCGAGGTCCAATTCGTCGACGACGTAGGTCTCGCCTTGATGGATGTGCACGGCACCGGGATGAACTGTGGCGGGAGCGCGGCCCGCGTCAACAGTACCCAGCATCCGGCCGGATTCACCGTCGACAATGGCCACCTGAGTTCCGATACCGCCGCGAATGTCCAAAGAGCCGTGGGGGTTCGAATCGGCGGTGACGAACCATCCGTGCTTTCGGCGCCGGATCTTGCCTTCCTCCGACAGCCTGGTCAGAACCTCGAGAGCCCCGAAAGCGTCGACCTCGGCATCGGAAAGTGGGAGTTCCATTGCAGCGCAGAGAAGTTGTGGTCCCAGGACGTACGGATTTCCGGGATCTGTCACCGTCGCCTCGACGGGTTTGTCGAGTACCGCTGACGGATGGTGAACGAGGTAGGTGTCGAGTGGATCGTCGCGGGCGATCAACACGACGAGTGAACCCTCGCCGCGTCGCCCGGAGCGACCGGCCTGCTGCCAGAACGAGGCAACGGTCCCCGGGAAGCCTGCCACGACAACGGCGTCGAGGCCTGCGATGTCGACGCCGAGCTCCAGCGCGTTGGTGGTGGCTGCGCCAAGCAGTGTGCCGTCGGCGAGCGCAGCTTCCAGTTCGCGTCGGTCCTCGGCCAGATATCCGGCGCGATACGACGCGACTCGCTCGGCGAGGTCCGGGTCCACCTCGGCGAGTAGACGTTTGGTGGCCATCGCGGTCAGTTCGGCACCGCGGCGGGAGCGGACGAAGGTGAGAGTGCGGGCGCCTTCGATCATGAGGTCGGCCATGATCCGCGCTGCTTCCGCGCCCGCGGGACGTCGTACCGGGCTACCGTTTTCGCCGGTCAATGCCTCGAGTAGCGGCGGCTCCCACAGTGCGACGGTGCGTGGGCCGTGCGGCGATCCGTCTTCCGTGACCTCGGTGCAGTGTGCGCCGATGAGCCGCGAGGCCGCTGCGCCGGGATCTGCCGTGGTCGCGCTGGCCAGGATGAAGGTAGGTTCGGCGCCGTAGCGCGCTGCAATCCTGCGAAGTCGCCGGATCACGAGCGCGACGTTGGATCCGAAGACTCCCCTGTAGGAGTGGCATTCGTCGATGATCACGTATTTCAGGTTGCGGAAGAAGTGCGCCCATCGCTGATGGGTGCGGAGCAGCGAAATGTGGATCATGTCGGGGTTGGTGAAGAGCCAGCGTGAGTTCTCGCGTGCCCAGGTGCGGAGTTCCTGCGAGGTGTCGCCGTCGTACGCACTGGCGTTCGTGCTGCGAAGTTCGACGTCGAAGTCGGTGAGGGACAGCACTGCTCGCAGTTGATCCGAGCCCAGCGCTTTGGTGGGGGAGAGGTACAGGGCAGTTGCGAGCGGATCGGTCGCCATGGCCGTCAGCACCGGGAGTTGGTATGCCAGTGACTTACCCGACGCCGTACCGGTGGCCACGACCACGTGTTTTCCCTCGTGAGCAAGGTCGGCGGCCTCACTCTGGTGGATCCACGGGGACCGCACGCTGTGCTCGGCGAGCGCGCGTACGACGCTGGGGTGCACCCACTCCGGCCATTCGGTGAACTCGGCTACGCGAGCAGGCAACTGCGCGGTGAACATCAGTGGTTTTTCGCTTCCACTGACCCCGGCGACGACGCGATCGAGCAGCATCTGCCCGTAGGTGTCGCCAGGCTTCCCTCCCGGGGCGGGGATCGGGGAAGGTGCGTTCACGTGACTCTCCGGGCTCGGCGTTGGGGTGTGGCGGCAATCGGAAACTGTCGCTACCTGCAGTTTTGATGATACGCAACGGCCGGCGGTCTTGGTGGAACCGGGTGGTCGGCGCGCAAGCGGGAAGCCGCGATCGTGGGCCGTTTTTCTCGTAGCGAACTTTTAACGTTTTTAGTTCCCTTTTCGACTGTTGTGCACGCGGAGAACATGGTTGACTGACAATCGGTCGCAGCTTCTGTGTTCGTAGGCTTGAGAAAGTGCACGCTCGCAGGATCGTTGTTGCGGGCGCGGTGCTCTGCCTTTCCTGAGGGGGAAATAAAGACGTACAGCGGTCGGAACCGGCCCGGTGGACTGTAAGGGCTGTTCACCGAATCCGGTGTTAGAAAGAGAAGGAAAAGCATGGCACAGGGCACTGTGAAGTGGTTCAACGCTGAAAAGGGCTTCGGCTTCATCGCTCCCGAAGACGGTTCCGCAGACGTCTTCGTTCACTACTCCGAAATTCAGGGCAACGGCTTCCGTACCCTCGAGGAGAACCAGCGTGTGGAGTTCGAGGTCGGCCAGGGCACCAAGGGTCCCCAGGCTACCGGCGTTCGCGCGGTCTGATTTTTCCGCTCACTCGCTGAGCGATTAGTTCGGACAGTATTTGTCCCCCATCGCATCCGTGCGGTGGGGGACAAATCTTTTCGGGCTGAGCCAGTCTTTCTCTGTCCGAGGTAATGCACGCAGCTGTTCGACCACGGCCGGTCGTCTATGCCGTCAGTACCTTCGTGGCTTACGTTTCACTCTGTGAGCCAACTGTCCTTTTTCTCTGCCGAGTCGATTCCACCTGCCGTGACGGACCTCGCCGGAATGCTGGCCGGACCGGGTCAGGTCGTGACCTCGGAGGACCGTGCCCGGATCTCGATCGTCGTGGATCGGGACTGGAGAGCGCAGGCCGTTGCCGAGTTGATCGCGCAGTGCGGACTCGGGGCCGAGGTGACGCGTAGTGAAGAAGGCAGCCCATTGGTCCGCACGCAGTCGACGCCCGCACTCCTTCCGCTGTCCGTGCAGTGGACCAAGGGAGCTGTGAAGGCGGTGCCGGTCGGTTGGGTACCGAACTCCCGCCAACTCCGGGTGTGGGCCGTCGCGGCCGGCAGGCTCGAAGAAGGCGGCGAGCGATTCGTTTTCGGCCTCGACCCCCATGCCAAGGAGACGCACGCACCGCTGGCTCAGGCCTTGATGCGGGTTGGTATCGCGCCGACTCAACTGGGTAACCGGACACCGGGCCCGGGGCTCCGTGTGTCGGGAAAGAAGAGACTGACAAAGCTCGTCGAATACCTCGGTGAGGCGCCGAAACACGTCGACACTTCGGTCGCCTGGCCGCACGTCTGACAGTGCTCTTGCCTCGCGTCCGACGGTGCTCATGCCGCGTGTCCGACGGTGCTCATGCCGCGTGTCCGACGGAGCCCATACTGTACTGATCTGCACGAATGTCTTGCGGGTATGTCACTCTGTAAAGAGAGACACGGGGTATAACTTGCTCCACACGTCTAGTTCTGAAGATCTGCCGACGGCAGTGAACGTCCAAAGGAAGGCTCGGGCAGCAGGTGGCTAAAGCGGACAACGGCAGCGGTCAGGGAGCGTCCGGTAACCCTCGTCGCCTCGTGATCGTCGAGTCACCGACCAAGGCGCGCAAAATCGCTCCCTACCTCGGTAAGGACTACGTCGTAGAGGCATCGGTCGGTCACATTCGCGACCTGCCACGAGGCGCAGCAGACGTTCCGGCCAAGTACAAGGGCGAGTCATGGGCCCGTCTCGGCGTCAACGTCGATCACGACTTCGAGCCGCTCTATGTCGTGAGCCCGGAAAAGAAGGGCAAGGTCGCCGAACTCAAGTCTCTGTTGAAGGACGCCGACGAGCTCTTCCTCGCAACTGACCCCGACCGCGAGGGCGAGGCAATCGCCTGGCATCTCCTCGAGACTCTCAAGCCCAAGATTCCGGTTCGTCGAATGGTCTTCCACGAGATCACCGAGCCGGCAATCCGTGCTGCCGCCGAAGACACCCGCGAACTCGACACCGACCTCGTCGATGCTCAGGAAACCCGCCGCATCCTCGACCGTCTCTACGGTTACGAGGTCAGCCCGGTTCTCTGGAAGAAGGTCATGCCGAAGCTCTCGGCCGGCCGCGTCCAGTCGGTGGCCACTCGCGTCATCGTCCAGCGTGAACGCGAGCGCATGGCGTTCAAGTCGGCGTCGTACTGGGACATTTCCGCGACGCTCGACGCCGGTGCAGAGGCCAGCCCGCGTAGTTTCGGTGCTCGCCTGGTCTCCGTCGACGGTTCGCGTGTCGCCTCCGGTCGCGATTTCGGAGCTGACGGAAAGCTCAAGGGCAGCGCGGTCACCGTGCTCGACGAGGCGTACGCGCGTCGTCTCGCGGAAGCGTTGCAGGGCGTCGACCTCACGGTTTCCTCCGCCGAGGACAAGCCGTACACGCGCAAGCCTTACCCGCCGTTCATGACGTCGACGCTCCAGCAGGAAGCCGGACGCAAACTTCGTTTCACGTCCGAGCGCGCCATGCGTATCGCGCAGCGTCTGTACGAAAACGGCTACATCACCTACATGCGTACCGACTCGACGACGCTCTCGGAGTCGGCGATCGCAGCCGCTCGTGCGCAGGCCACCGAGTTGTACGGTCCGGAGTACGTCCATCCGACGCCGCGTCAGTACACCCGCAAGGTCAAGAACGCGCAGGAAGCCCACGAGGCGATCCGCCCCGCCGGCGACGTGTTCCAGACCCCGGGTCAGCTGCACTCCAAGCTCGATTCCGACGAGTTCAAGCTGTACGAACTCATCTGGCAGCGGACCGTCGCCTCGCAGATGGCCGACGCCCGCGGTACGACGCTGACGCTCCGCATCTCCGGCACGGCAGGCACCGGCGAGGACTGCACGTTCTCCGCTTCGGGTCGCACCATCGTGTTCGCCGGCTTCCTCAAGGCTTACGTCGAGAGCGTCGACGAAGAGGCCGGCGGTCAGTCCGACGACGCCGAATCCAGGCTTCCGGTGCTGGTCAAGGGTCAGGGAGTCACGGCCACCAAGCTCGATCCGGACGGACACAGCACCAACCCACCCGCTCGCTACACAGAAGCCAGCCTGATCAAGACGCTCGAAGAACTCGGCATCGGCCGTCCTTCGACCTACTCGTCGATCATCAAGACCATTCTCGATCGCGGATACGTCTACAAGCGTGGCAGCGCGCTGGTTCCGTCCTGGGTGGCGTTTGCCGTCATCGGGCTGCTCGAGGTGCACTTCGGCCGGCTGGTCGACTTCGATTTCACGGCAGGAATGGAAGACGATCTCGACGCGATCGCCGGCGGCCGTGAGCAGCGTGGCAACTGGCTGAGCAGCTTCTACTTCGGTGGCGAGACAGGCGCTGAAGGTTCGGTCGCCCGCGAGGGCGGGCTGAAGAAGATGGTCGGAGTCAACCTGGAGGAGATCGACGCTCGCGAGGTCAACTCCATCCGACTGTTCGACGACGCCGAGGGTCGCGAGGTTCACGTGCGCGTCGGCCGGTTCGGCCCGTATCTCGAGCGCATGGTTCAGAACCCGGACGATCCCGAAGGCGATCTGATCTCGCAGCGGGCAAATCTCCCCGATGACCTGCCACCGGACGAGCTCACTCCCGAGTACGCCGAGAAGTTGTTCTCGACGCCTCAAGAGGGCCGCAAGCTGGGCGTCGACCCGCTGACGGGCCACGAGATCGTCGCGAAGGAAGGCCGCTTCGGTCCCTACGTGACCGAGATCCTGCCCGAACCGCCGGCCGAGCCGGAACCGGACATCGTTCCCGTCACCGCTCCCGAGCCGGAAGAAATCAGCTCGGGCAGCACCAAGACTGCGGTGAAGAAGGCCGCGGCCAAGAAGGCGCCTGCGAAGAAGGCTGCCAAGAAGGTCGCAGGCCCCAAGCCGCGGACCGGATCGCTGCTCAAGTCCATGGATTTGGCGACGATCACCTTGGAAGATGCGCTGCGTCTGCTGTCGCTTCCGCGCGTCGTGGGTGTCGACCCCGAATCGAAGGAAGAGATCACCGCGCAGAACGGCCGTTACGGTCCGTACCTGAAGAAGGGCACGGACTCACGCTCGCTCGCCAACGAAGAGCAGATGTTCACCGTCACGCTCGACGAGGCGCTCAAGATCTACGCCGAGCCGAAGCGTCGTGGGCGTCAGGCGTCGGCAACGCCTCCGCTGCGTGAGTTGGGCGTCGATCCGGTCAGCGAGAAGCCGATGGTGATCAAGGACGGCCGTTTCGGTCCGTACGTCACCGACGGCGAGACCAACGCCAGCCTTCGTAAGGACGACGACGTCGAATCCATTTCCGATGCTCGTGCATCGGAGTTGCTGGCTGATCGTCGTGCGCGCGGCCCGGTCAAGAAGAAGGCAGCAGCCAAGAAGGCTCCGGCCAAGAAGGCCGCTGCCAAGAAAACAGCCGCAAAGAAGGCCCCGGCAAAGAAGGCCGCCGCCAAGAAGGCTCCGGCGAAGAAGGACTCGTAAGGCTTCGTCGGTGCCGACGGTTAGGGTTTTTGCATGAGTACTGAAGTGGCCGAACGAGGTGTGTTCGGTCGGCTGGTGGGTCAGCACGACGTCGAGCAGAGCCTGCGTGATGCTGCACTGTCGGCTCGTGGCGATTCCAGCGGCTCGGAGATGACCCACGCGTGGCTCTTCACCGGGCCACCCGGCTCTGGTCGTTCGGTGGCTGCTCTCTGCTTCGCCGCTGCCCTGCAATGCACCTCCGACGGTGCACCAGGGTGCGGTGAGTGTCATGCGTGTACGACGACGATGGGTGGAACCCATGGTGACGTACGACGGATCATCCCCGACGGCCTGAGCATCAGCGTCAAAGGCATGCGCGAGATAGTCAACATCGCTTCGCGTCGACCGACGACGGGGCGGTGGCAGGTGATCGTGGTCGAGGATGCTGATCGTTTGACCGAAGGCGCAGCCAACGCCCTCCTGAAGGTTGTCGAGGAGCCGCCGGACCGCACGGTCATCCTGCTCTGCGCGCCGACGACCGATCCGGAAGACATGTCTGTCACCCTCCGATCGCGGTGTAGGCACATGCCGTTGGTGACGCCGTCCGTCGAATCGATCGCCCAGGTACTGATCGACCGCGACGGGCTGGATCCGGAACGGGCGAGAATCGCCGCATCGATCAGCGGCGGACATGTCGGCCGGGCTCGGCGTCTCGCCACCGACGAGAGCGCGCGCGACGAGCGTCAGCGTTCGCTTCGACTTGCCGCAGACGCGATCGGGGCTTCGACGGCGTACAAGGCCGCAGAGAACTTGGTGAAGTCGATCGAGGCTGACACCAAGGCGTTCTATGCCGAACTCAAGGAACAGGAACTCGAGGAACTCAAGGTTTCCTTGGGTGGTGGTGGAACCGGCAAGGGAACAGCCGGGACTCTGCGCGGATCGGCTGGTCTGATCAAGGACCTCGAAGCGCGTCAGAAATCGCGCGACACCCGGGCCCGCCGCGATCTTCTCGACCGGACGCTGATCGACCTGGCCGGCATGTACCGGGACGCGCTTTCCTATTCGCTGGGGTCGACGTCGACGGCGACCCATCCCGACATGGCTCGGCAGGCCGCCGAGTTGGCTGCGCGAACGTCCCCGGAGGGGTTGCTCAAGTGCATCGAAGCGGTGCTCGAATGCCGCGAGGCCGTCGACTTCAACGTCAAGTTGCAGTGGGCGCTCGATGCGATGGTTGCCTCCATCGGAGCCGCTTTCCGACCCCCGTTTTCGCGATCCGGGGGTTGACCAGATAGACTCGCCACCGCCGAAAGGCACGCTGCCTTAGCTCAGTCGGTAGAGCATTTCACTCGTAATGAAAAGGTCGAGAGTTCGATTCTCTCAGGCAGCTCAGCCAAGAGCCCCACACCCGGAAATCCGGATGTGGGGCTCTTGTCGTTAGTTCCCAATTCTTGCGTATGTGCGGTTTATCCTGAGTTCGGCGAACACGTGCCTGAACAGGGGAGACCTCGATGTCGGATCAGAACTGGGGACCAGGCCAACCATCGCAGAATCAGCCGCCGTACGGGCAGATGCCGCCGATGCCGCCGCAGGGTTATCAGCCGCCGACGCCCGCCTATCCGTACGCAAGCTGGATCTCGCGGGTGTTCGCGTCAATCCTCGACGGCTTTGTCGTTCCGCTCCCGGGCGTCATCCTCGCGATCATCGGGGCGGTGATCGCGTTCTCCGGATCCGAAGTGACCACATACGACGACGGCAGCGTGAGCGCTGAAGGCGGCAATCCGGTCGGCGTGATCGTCATGGTCGTCGGCATACTGGCGATCTTCTTGATCGAGGTATGGAACCTCGTCTTCAGACAAGGGAACACCGGACAGACGCTCGGCAAGAAGTGGCTGGGAATTTCGGTGATTCGGGAGTCCGACGGTGTACCGCTCGGCCCGGTGATGGCGCTGCTTCGTTGGATCATGATGGCGATCCTGGGTGGGGCATGCTTCCTCAACTATCTCTGGCCGCTCTGGGACTCGAAGCACCAGTGCTGGCACGACATGGTGGTCCGGTCGGTAGTCGTTCGCGCCCGCTAGTCGCGGCCGGGGTCTCTTACAGTGGGTGCCATGGAGTTGGAAGCGGTCACAAGTCGACGACGCTCGCTGGCCGCACCCGTCGGTGTTGCTGCAGTGGCCGTGACGGCCGCCGCGGTACTCCACTTCCGTGATCCCCACAGCGCGGGTAGCTACGGCGTTTGTCCGATGTACGCGTTGACGGGATTGTGGTGCCCGGCGTGTGGTGGCCTTCGTGCGGTCAATGACCTGACTAATCTGGATATTGGCGCCGCAGTGTCCAGCAATGCCTTGATCGTGCCGTTTATCGCGGTGTTGGTGATCGCGTGGATCGGTTGGACAGTGCGCCGTTGGAAAGGCACGCGGGATCGCATGATCGTGCTTCGGCCGACTGTGACGATCGTGGTGCTCGGAGTTCTCGTTGCATTTACGGTTGTTCGAAACACCCCGTGGGGGAGCTGGCTCGCGCCGGCGTGACGGTAAGAGGTCGACATGGCACTGCAGGTTTTTTCGCTCATCGTTCTGCTCGGCGCGCTGATCATCCTGATTCCGACGGCACGACGTGTCTTCGGCAAGAAGGACGACGAGTAGGCCTCGACAACTGGGCCCGCGCGGCACATGCTGGCGGTATGGCTGATTCGTTGAAAGCCCGCGTCAAGGAAAAGTTGCTGAGGCAACTCGCCGAGGACGGTCGGCACCCGATTCAGGAAGCTGAGGGTGACGATCCGCGGTTGGTGTCGATCAACGACGATCTCGAAGCGTTGGAGCAGGCCGAGGAAGGCGATCCGATCGTCGAAGAACTGGCCGAGAGGTACTGGGTTCCGTGATGTTTACCGACCGCAGTGCTCTGACCTGGCGATTTGGTGTTGTGTTGATCTTCGCGTAACTTTGTCCAGGTCAGAGCGACACGGACACCGACTCCCACCTGCGAGGGTGAGTGACACGAGGTTGTACGAAGTGCCTGGC
>NZ_LPNQ01000064.1:0-1303 GCF_019266085.1 Rhodococcus sp. FH8
CCGACTCCTGGGTCTACCCCCTGCCCCCGGGCATCGACATCGCAGACGAGAGTGACGCACTCGGGAAAATGACTCTGGAAAAGAGCGCCCCGCTCACCGAAAACATAACCGTCATGCTGACCGACGCACGCGACACCCACGAGATCAACCTCGCACTCAAAGCTGCGTTCACCGACGAAGATGAAGGAAACATATAGTGGCCCTGCATCTTCCGAAACCGCGATCAACCAAACCCGCACAGAAGACCGTCGGCTTGGACGGACTCAACGTATCCGTCTCGACAGCAGCGACCAGTGGTGTCGAAAAATCGAAATCGGTCAAAAGTGGGGGATTGGCCGGACTCACCAGCAAAGTCTCCGTACGCCAGCTCCGTACCGAAATCGGTAAAGAAGGCCTACGGCAAGCAGCTGTCGACGCCGGGAGAAAGCCACCCTCTGACCGAACACTGCGCCGCTGGGCGCAGCAAGGACGAATCCCGCACCCCGACGTCACCGAACGTGCACAACGGCGAGCCGCCATCGAACGCCTCGGCGGAATCGACGCTGTCGCAAAGAAAATCGGCCGTTCACGATCAGCGGTCTCTCGCTACCGTTCCGGGGAAACGAACGAACTGCGCGCTGACGCGAAAAAGAAACTCAAAAACGTCAAAGCTCGCGACATCATGGACCGCGCCGGCGTCCTACGACCCGACGGGCAACCCAAAAAGGCCACCATCCGAGTCCGCGGGGGAGTGTCCGTCCGCAACGGTTCCGAAGAAGGTTACGACTATCGAGTGCGTACCCTCGATTTCGCGAACTCCGACAGCCCCTTCAGTCTCGACGAAACACGAGAACTCGCCATGGCTTTGGCCAACGACGATCATGCCCGAGTGGTTGCCATCCTCGAACGTCACGCCACGATGGATTACCCGGAAAACAAGGGATTCGACCAGTACGGCGACACTTTCGGATTTCACTTCGATTCCATCGAATCCGTCCACATCGACTGGACATAGAACTCCCCCTGCTCCTCGACGCACCGGGCGGGACCAGGCATCGCGTTCGCAGACCCTCGTGCGAAACACCGGTAGCGATCTCGGCACCAGAGGATATGTCGGCCAGGTTCGAAAATCGAATGGCGCCTCTCAGCCGGAGTTGTCAGGTTTGACGGGCAGTTGGGAGTCGAGTTCGGAAACAGTGGCTTCCACAGCTGCCGCGATCTCGTCGTCGGTAGGGACGAGATCGCGAACCTGGGAGGGGAGAGTCTCATAGGTGTAGTCGGCTACGGCGAGGGGTGCAGTTGTCCCGGCAAGTGAATACCGGAC
>NZ_LPNQ01000064.1:1341-6062 GCF_019266085.1 Rhodococcus sp. FH8
CGGGGCGTGGATGTCCTTGTTGCGGAGGTTGTCGTCGATCCACGAAACATAGAAGCCGAGCTTCCCGACATACTCCGGCTCAAACCTGCCTACCTTCAACTCGACGACGACGAACCTCGCTTGCACCCAGTTGAAGAACAGCAAGTCGATATAGAAATCCTGATCACCGACCTCGAAATGGTACTGGCGTCCAACAAAAGCGAACCCGTGTCCCAGTTCGAGGAGGAACTGCTCCAGCCGACGCATCAGCGCGGACTCCAGCTCCCGCTCCGCGACACGTTCGGTGATGTCGAGAAAATCGAAGACGTACGGGTCACGCACCAATTGCTGAGCGAGATCGGAATCCTCGGCCGGAAGATGGTCCTGAAAATTCGACGGTGCCGCACCGATCCTGCGCCGTAAACCGCTGTTGATCTGATTTTGCAGCACATTGCGCGACCACCCGTGTTCAGCAGCCGTTGATGCATACCAGTCGCGGTCGGACTGGTTATCCAGCTTGTCGAGCAATACCGTCACATGACCCCACGGCAATTGGCCAACAGGTTGTTGGCCAATTGCATCGCGCCCCCAGATGCTCGCCATCTGCCGCATGTACTTCAGATTGGTCCGCGACAACCCACGCATGTCGGGAAAGGCCGATCGAAGATCGACGGCGAGCCTGTCGATCACCTTTGAACCCCAGCCCTCGGCCTCTTGACGCTGCACAATCGCGTGCCCTATGTCCCAATACAGACTGAGCAGTTCGGTGTTGACGATTCGGGTGGCGCGAACTCGCGCTTGCCGAACTTGCGACTTGAGATGGTCGAGAAGCTGGGCGTAGTCGGCGGGCAGTTCGGCTGGAGCATTCACCCATCCATCTTTACCCAGCTGCTGGGAACGCCCACCGGACATGCCCCCACTGGACACCTCAGCCCGCAGGAACGGCGACTCGGGCGTGCGCGCTAGACGCAGGATCACCCGGCCCTCGCACAGCTCAGTTCTTCACAGGGCGCATTGATCGGAGTGAATACGTCCAGCACCATAGCGGCCCTCACCTGAAATCGGGCGCGTCAGGCCTGTCCGCGCGCGGACAGGTACATCGTGTTCGCTGGTAGAGAAAGGTTCTCATGCCGTTCCTAGGTTCGACCATCCACCGTCCGGTATGCATGCTGATGACGGCAACAGTCGTCGCAGCCTCCATCGCTTTGATGTCGCCGGGCATCGCGTCCGCCCAATCAAACGGATGCTCGAAGACTTTCAACCTGTTCATCCCCGGAACCTGGGAAACCGCAGAAGATGCCGATCCCTCGATCCCGGTCGGTATGCTAAAACCGATCGCCCACAGCATCGCGGACACGAACGGTAGCGCGGCACAGGTCCACACTCTGCCGTACATGGCCCGAGCCTTCGACAACGGAAAAACCTACGCAGACAGCAAATCTGATGGTTTGACGAGGCGGGTCCGAGGAGGGTTTCCTTTTCAGCCCGCATCTCAAGCGTGACGCGTTCGGCGTTGCTCCCACAGATCCGTCGGGGCACGTGCGCCAGTTGGTAGGCAGCATGATCTACGCCTCCACGTTCGCCTCCTGGAAATTGCACAGCCCAGGAGCGTTCCTATACACGCTCATCCGTGATGGCGAAGCCGGAGGCGTACCGAATATCGGGACCGACTACCCGATGCTCGAGACCGCAGGCACGATCAAAGTGGTACCGAGCGGCCGAAGCGGCAGCTTCAAAATGGTTTTACTCCAATCCGACATTGCCGAGTCCGCACTGTCGATCATCGACTCCCGAGGGTCCCGAAACCGAGGCGAGGCGGGCAGCCTCCAGAGCTTGGGCAACCAGCGGGCCTACAGTCACGTCGAGCGGGAACGCGCCAAGATTGCCTCCGAGGCTGAAATTAACGGCCACGAGGAAGCGCGACTCATTGCGGCGCTGCGTGACGTAACTTCAGGCGGTGCTTTCGGTGTCTGACGACGAACTACCGATCAACGACGAGGTCCAAACCACGGAAGGTGCGATCGCCTCCTCACCCAAGGCAGACCAGGAACCGCAGCGGTCGGCAAGCAACACTTGCGATCAACACCGATTACCACTGAAGCTGAAGAGACAGGAACGGCGCAAGTAGGAACGCGCGACACTGTCGAGGCGCCTAGGGGCGACCTGCCGGATGATTCAGCGGTGTCGTCCCGGTCAGCTAAGCGCCCGGTGCAGAAGGGTGGTCGAGGAACGGACCCGGGCGCGGACCTTGAACGTCGAGTCGGCCGTACCGAGTTCAACGACGGTGCTCTGGTCAGGCTGCGTGTGCCAATCCGCGTCGACGCGGATTCTGGACGTGATGTTCTCACCGATATAGACGTTCTCGCGGTCGACGTCGACGGACGTCTGCGGATCTCGCGTTCGATACTCGAGTGTAAGAGCGGCAAGGGCCAGTCTGGCGAGCCTGACCGGCTCCTGTGGCTCGCAGGCCTTCAGCAGTTTCTCGGTTTTGAGCGCGCTGTTCTCGTGCGTCAGACAGCCTCACGCCGCGGCCGCGGCCTCGCCCGGCCACTCGGTCTCCGAACTCTCGACGTCGCGACGCTTGCCGGCCGCGAGGCAGCTCATGCCTGGCTGCCAGCGCGATTCGGTCACCTCGAGGGCGACGAGTGCGCGGCCGCTGAGCTCCGCACCGACACGCAGTTGAAGGGCTAGCGCTGCAGGGTATGCCAACTTACGTCGCCTGGCAGGTGACGGAGGTTCTCGACGAAGGTCAGCCTATTCCCGACCACGCGGTGCAGTTCGCCAAACATCTTATGTCAACGACACACGAAAGTGTGCTCGAACGCGTCGGTTTCGAGCACACACTCATCGACACAGTGGAGGGGGGCGGGCCTGAAATCGTAGTGCCACCTTGGGCAGTGCAGCAGTTCGCTGCAATCGGCACCCCTGCCGAGTTGATCGAGAGAATCGCCGCGGCCCACGCGGCTGGAGCGGACTCATGGTCTTGCTCATTCACCGGAACCCCTCAAGAAACTGCTGCAAGCATGACCCGCTTCGCCGAGCAAGTTATGAAGCCATTGCGTTCCCACATGGCCGCGTAGCGAATACCGAAAAGGACTTGATCATGGCAGATCTCAATCGAGACGTAATTGAGCGACTGTTGGACGCCAGTGCGGAAAGTGGGCTGGCGGGCGTACTGGCGTTATCTCCAGAGAATTTCGCGTATCTGGCTGGTTTTGCTGTCCCCTCACAGGAACCGCTCCGGTGGCGCCACGCGGCCGTGGCAGTCAACACCGACGGCCGAGCAGCAGTGCTGTGTGTCGACATAGAAGAAACCACTGTGCGTCACAGGCTTCCCGACGTCGATGCTTACGTGTGGCAGGAGTTCGAACAGAACGCGGTGGCCGTGATGGCTCAGATGCTTCGTGAGCTGGGTATGGAGAGCGGGAGCATTGGGGTCGAAACGGACTACATTCCCGCTAGAGATTACGAAGAGCTGACTGCCGCGCTTCCGCATGCCCAGCTACGGAGCGCGGAAAGAATGTTTGCGCTCCTGCGAATGCGGAAGAGTCGCCGGGAAGTGGAGTTGATCCGTGAACTGAGTCGCACAATAGATGCGGCCCTGGCCACCGCATTTGCGTCGGTGCACGAAGGGAGCTCGGAACTCGATCTCGCCGGAGCTGCCGTGGCGGCGCTTTCGCCGGCGGAGTCGACCGCGAACGCGGGATGGTCACCGCCAGCGGTGCCCGCAGCCATTTCCCGAACGTCCGCGCAACAGAACGACAATTAGTAAACGGAGATGTTGTTCGACTCGAACTGTTCGGGGTGAGCGGGCCGCCTCGACGAGGCCGTCGAGTTGTTTCGGTTCCGGATGATGCCCTACATGCTGTACCTGGCGCGCGGACGAGACCAGTTCAAGCCTGCGTGCTCAGTCCTGCTCGACAGCGACGGTGCTGGTCAGGAAGCTCGACGACAGATCCTCAAGGGTGGAGCCAAGGGCCGTCCGACCGTGACAAAAGATTTGAATGATGACCTTCTCTTGCTGCGCCCCGAAGCCGGAGTCGTGCCGTGGCGCCGTCCGTCCATCCCAGGTAGGACCGAAACTGATACGGGAGACCTTGAGGAGTCAGATCTTGGTTGGGTGGCCTAGTTTTGGACCGGGTGGTCTCAATCGATCGTTGAGTTGGTTGGGTGCCAGCTGGGTTCGGGTCGATCGTTCGGCGGTGCCGCGGCGGGTGGGGGTGTACACGCGGTAGGTGATGATGGTTCTCTTTCTCCGGCGGTCTTTCACTCCTGCGTGAGTGGATCTGTCCCGGATACCGTTGGGGCGGAGCGTAATCCGCTGGTCGCTGCGGTGGTGTTGTTTTGTGGTTGGCGGCGGCGGGTTAGGGCGTGTCCGTCGGAGCTTGGCCGCGGTGGTGAGGAGGTACCGTTCGGCGGCGGCGTAATCGGTGGTCCTCTTGCCGGAGGCGCTGGTGGTGCGGGTGATCAGTTCGAGGTAGCGGCGCCGAAGCGCGCGGGCGTCGGGTTGGCCGAGCAGGAATTCGGTGGCGGCGACGACCTCTGGACTCGGCGCGGTGTGTGTCGCTTTGGCGGGGGTACGCTTTTTCTTCGCGGTCACCGCGTGCTCGCTAGGTGTTGTGGGTATGGACGTTGCTGACGAGGGATTGAAGTAGACGGGCTGGTCCTCGGCGTAAGAATGGGAGTTGCGACACAACCGTTCTCGACCAAGAAGGACCAGCCCTGTGACACACCGTAATGCT
>NZ_LPNQ01000065.1:0-680993 GCF_019266085.1 Rhodococcus sp. FH8
CCGCCGCCGCGGCGTTGCAGTTCGAGGGCGAGGTGCAGGGCGATGCGGGCGCCGGACATGCCGAGGGGGTGGCCGACGGCGATGGCGCCGCCGTTGACGTTGACCTTGGCGGGGTCGAGGCCGAGTTCGCGGGTGGAGGCGATCCCGACGGCGGCGAATGCTTCGTTGATTTCGACGAGGTCGAGGTCGGTGGGGTCGATGCCTTCCTTCGCGCAGGCTTTGGCGATGGCCCGGGCGGGTTGGGACTGGAGGGTGGAGTCGGGTCCGGCGACGACGCCGTGGGCGCCGATTTCCGCGATCCAGGTCAGGCCGAGTTCTTCGGCTTTGGTTTTGCTCATCACCACGACGGCGGCGGCGCCGTCGGAGATCGGGGAGGCGGAGCCGGCGGTGATGGTGCCGTCCTTGCTGAACGCGGGACGCAGTTTGCCGAGGGATTCGGTGGTGGTGTCGGCGCGGATGCCTTCGTCCTGGGCGAAGACGATGGGCTCGCCCTTGCGTTGGGGGATGGAGACGGGGACGACTTCGTTGTCGAAGAGGCCGTCTTTCCAGGCGCGGGCCGCGTTCTGGTGTGAGGCGGCGGCGAAGGCGTCCTGCTCGGCGCGGGTGATGTGGGCGGTTTCTTGTTGGTTGACTTGTTCGGTGAGCAGGCCCATGGCCTGGTCGGTGAAGATGTCGTGGAGGCCGTCGTAGGCCATGTGGTCGCGGAGGGTGACGTCGCCGTATTTGAAGCCTTCGCGGCTTTTTTCGAGCATGTGGGGTGCGCGGGACATCGATTCCTGCCCGCCGGCGACGACG
The DNA here is from genome assembly GCF_019266085.1 of Rhodococcus sp. FH8. Classification (NCBI taxonomy): domain Bacteria; kingdom Bacillati; phylum Actinomycetota; class Actinomycetes; order Mycobacteriales; family Nocardiaceae; genus Rhodococcus; species Rhodococcus sp. FH8. Next base: position 796 of record NZ_LPNQ01000065.1, read on the forward strand.
ATGTCGAATTCGCCGGCGCGGATGAGTTGGTCGGCGAGGGCGATGGCGTCGATGCCGGAGAGGCACACTTTGTTGATGCTCAGGGCGGGGACGTTCATGGGGATGCCGGCGGCGACGGCGGCTTGGCGGGCGGGCATCTGGCCGGCGCCGGCGGTGAGGACCTGTCCCATGATGACGTAGTCGACCTGTTCGGGTGCGACTGAGGACTTGTCGAGGGCGCCTTTGATGGCGATGCCGCCGAGGTCGGACCCGGAGAGGTCTTTCAACGATCCGAGGAGTCGACCCATCGGGGTACGAGCTCCCGCAACAATCACAGTGGTCGTGTCGGTCATGCCAGTTCAACTTTCAGTTCGGTGCCGGTTGCGGCGACTACGTCTTCGACGCTGACATCGGGGGCGAGTTCACGCAGGACGAGTGGACCTTCTTCGCTCACGTCGATGACGGCGAGGTTGGTGATGATCCGATTCACCACGCCCTGGCCGGTGAGCGGCAGGGTGCAGGCGTCAACGATCTTGGGGTTGCCGTCGCGGTCGTTGTGCTCCATGACGACGATGACGCGTCGGGCTCCGTGGACCAGGTCCATCGCGCCGCCCATGCCCTTGACCATCTTCCCGGGGACCATCCAGTTGGCGAGGTCGCCCGTCTTCGACACCTGCATACCGCCGAGGACTGCGGTGTCGATGTGGCCGCCGCGGATCATCCCGAACGAGAGGGCCGAATCAAAATATGCTGCACCGGGATTGACGGTCACGGTCTCTTTGCCGGCGTTGATGAGGTCAGGATCGACGTTGTCCTCGGTGGGATACGGTCCGGTGCCGAGAATTCCGTTCTCCGAGTGCAGGACCACACGAACGTCCGAGCCCAGGTATCCGGGAATCAGTGTGGGAAGGCCGATTCCGAGATTGACGTACTCCCCGTCGATCATCTCTGCGGCCGCCCGCGCTGCCATCTGCTGGCGCGTCCAACCCGTCACTGTCACTGGTGCGGTCATCGTGTGGTTCCTTCCGAAGCGCTGACGGTTCGCTTTTCGATTCGCTTGTTCTGAGGTCCGGTGTGGACTACGCGCTGGACGAAGACCCCAGGTAGATGCACTGACGCCGGATCGATTTCACCGGGTTCGACGAGGCGTTCCACCTGCGCGATGGTGATGCGACCGGCCATGGCAGCGAGAGGGTTGAAGTTCATCGCGGTCTTGTCGAACACGAGGTTGCCGTCGGTGTCACCGAGAACGGCGTGCACGAGTGCGTAGTCGGCGTTGATCGCCTCTTCCATCACGTAACGCTTGGTTCCGAAGACGCGAGTCTCCTTCGGAGGCGATGCAATAGCGATCGAGCCGTCGGCGTCGTAGCGCCATGGCATTCCGCCGTCGGAGATGGGGCTACCCACTCCGGCCGGTGTGAAGAATGCGGGGATTCCGGTTCCGCCGGCACGCAGACGCTCGGCGAGCGTGCCCTGCGGCGTCAGTTCCACTTCGAGTTCGCCGGCCAGGTACTGCCGGGCGAACTCCTTGTTCTCACCGACGTACGACGCGGTCACTCGTCGGATACGGCCGGCGCTCAGCAAGATGCCGAGACCGTGATCGTCGACGCCGCAGTTGTTGGAGAACACCTCGAGGTCGGTTGCACTCGTAGCTGCGATCGCGTCGATCAACACGTCGGGGATGCCGCACAAGCCGAATCCGCCGACGGCCAGCGTTGCGCCGTCGACGATGTCGGCGACCGCCTCCACTGCGGACTCGTACACCTTTGCTGTCATGTTCTCTCCCTGCCAAGCGTTCATTGAGTAGACACTCACTCACTTCGATATCCAGTGAACTATCTCCAGTTCACAGGTACAAGGAATCTCGAACATCAACCGAGAACTGATCGACTACTGATCGTCTGAAGGAATTTCGTTCATTGAATGGACGCTAGGATGGCTGCATGCCAACTCACGGGCAATCGCCGGCCATGGTCGCGCGGGTGGCTGCACTTCTGCGAGCCCTCGGCGCGTCCGAACCAACGGGCACTTCCACCACGGAATTGGGCAAGGTCACCGGCCTCGCTCGGCCCACTGCGCACCGACTGCTCACGTCCCTGGCTGCCGAAGGACTGGTCGACCGTGACGCACGAACCGGTCGGTGGTCTCTCGGCCCGGAGTTGTACCTCCTGGGGGCGGCGGCCGGAAATCGGTACGACATCACCGACCGGGCTCGCGACGTCGTCGACGAACTTGCCCGGGTCACGGGGGAGAGCGCCTTCCTGTCGGCACGCCGAGGTGACGAGACCGTCTGCATCCTGAGTCAGGAAGGCAGTTTTCCACTGCGATCTCACGTGCTGCACGAGGGGAAGCGATTCCCGTTGGGGGTCGCGTCGGCGGGGCTTGCCATCTTGAGCCATCTACCGACGCGGGACGTCGACGACTATTTCGCCCGAGTGAATCTGGAATCGGAATGGGGTGAGATCCACAGTGAGGCATCACTCCGTGAGCGAATCGAGTCGACGCGTGTCACCGGGTACGCGGTCAATCCAGCCCTCATCGTCGAGGGAAGCTGGGGGATGGGTGCCGCGGTGTTCGATCGCAACGGTCGCCCGGCCTGGGCGCTGAGCCTGACCGGAGTGGAAACACGCTTCCGGCCCGCGCGTCATGCCGAGTTGGGAACGCTACTCCTCGAGTATGCTCATACGTTGTCGAACCGACTGAAAACACATGCAGTGAACTAGCTTTCGATAAACACGCTTTAGGCAGGAGCGTTCTTTACCTTCGTGCGCACGTGTGCCTTCTCGCCTTGCGGGCCGAACAGGTGCAAGATCTCCACCACCTGTTCATCGGCAGGCCCGAACCAATGGGGCTCGGCAGTGTCGAACTCCGCGACTTCCCCGGGGTGCAGGACAACCTCGTTCGCCCCCAGGATGAGACGCAGATCCCCGGCGAGGACGTAGAGCCATTCGTAGCCGGCGTGGGTGACGAGCTTCGGTGGACGCGGCCCGATCACCTGCTTGAAGACCTGCACTCGGCCGGGATAGCGCGTCAACGGAACGACGGCACTGCCGTTCTTGCGTCGGCTCGGGGTGAGATGGACCCGAGGATCGCCCGTAGCGGGGGCGCCGACGAGTTGGTCCAGCGCGACCCGGTGCGCTCGGGCAAGCGGCAACAGCAGATCGAGGGTGGGACGACGCTTACCCGATTCGAGGCGTGAGAGTGCGCTGACGGAGATGCCGGTGGCTTCGGACAGGCCCTCGAGGGTCAATCCGCGATCGCGTCGGAGCGTGCGCAGTCTCGGTCCGATATCGGTGATCAACTGCTCGAATTCAGCATCCATGCTGTCCATCTTTGCAGTTTCCGCAAAATTTCTACCGGCTTCGGACGCTGGAGAGCAACGATCCTTTCGACAGTCGAGTACGGCAGAGCACTTCGAGAGATGGAGTCCGACCATGAAACCTTCGAGCGGGATCGAACCGCAAGTGATCGGACTCGATGCAGGGCGGCGATGGGGCATCCTGGCGATCTGCTGCACGAGCCTGTTCGTCGTCGGGTTGGACACCACCATCGTCAACGTGGCCCTGCCGACGATCGGTGAGGGATTTCGCGTCGGAACCCGTGGTCTGGAATGGGTCGTCAACGCATACACACTCGTCCTGGCGAGCTTGCTGATCTCGTCCGGAGCAGTGGCCGATCGTTTCGGCAGGAGACGAGTCTTTCAGATCGGGCTCGTCGTCTTCGGGGTGGCGTCGATTGCCTGCGCGCTCGCTCCGTCCGTCGAGATGTTGATCGCGGCGCGGATCGTCCAAGGCGTCGGCGGGTCGATGCTCAGTCCGGTTGCCTTGGCGATCGTCGTCAACGTGATGACCGACCCGAAGGAGCGGGCCAAGGCAATCGGGGTGTGGGCCGCGGTCTTCGGCCTGAGTATGGCGGCAGGGCCGATCGTCGGCGGCGTGCTCATCGAAAGTTTCGGCTGGCGATCGGTTTTCTGGATCAACGTGCCGGTGATCTTGGCCGTGCTCGTCTTGACTGCTGTGTTTGTACCGGAGTCCCGAGCGCAGCAGTCGCGACGTCTCGACCTTCCCGGTCAGTTGCTACTGGTGATTCTTGTCGGCGGGGCGGTCGCCCTTCTGATCGAGGGTCCGCGAATCGGATGGTTCTCTGCCGCGGCGACGGCAGGGTATGTCGTTGTTGCTGCAGCGTTGGCCGCATTCATCCGCGTCGAATCACGCAAGCGCGAGCCGCTGATGGATCTGGCGCTCTTTCGCCGCAGAACGTTCTCGTCGGCTGTGATCGGCGCTGTCGTGGTGTTCGTGGCGTTGAACGCGACGCTACTGCTCGGCACGTTCTACTTGCAGCACTCCCGCGGTATGAGTCCGGCCCTGGCCGGCGCGATCACCCTCCCGATGGCTGTTGCGGCAACGGTCTGCGCGCCGTTGTCCGGAATACTCGTCGGACGCTTCGGCCCGCGGCGGCCGCTGCTGATCGCCGGTAGTTTCACGACGCTCGGTGGACTGTGCCTGGTCTCGCTCGACAACAACACGGCGATTCCGATGCTGTTGGCCGCTTACCTGTTTCTCGGTATCGGATTCGGGTTCTCTAATGCCCCCATCACCAACACCGCCGTCAACGGGCTGCCGAGATCGCAGGCGGGGCTTGCCGGTGGAATAACTTCCAGTGCACGCCAATTCGGTGCCGCTCTCGGTGTGGCGCTGGCCGGCGGCATTATCGGCGGCAGTGCATCGGTGGATGTCGCGCAGGCATCGAGGTCGGGATGGATCCTGGTTGCCGGATGTGGGATCGCAGTCCTGTTAATTGCGCTCGCATCTCGGAATTCCGAGGAACTCCCCGGCTGATCACCTCGCGCGTTCGTGGGAGCTTCACCCTGCGCGGGTGATTCCAAGCGCGTGCCCAACCGATACAGATGATGGGGTATCAGATCGTCGTATCCGAGCGGGGAGTGCCATGTGCCAGACACCTAAGGACGCAACACCGGCCACAGTCACGGCGAATCGCGAGGCAGTCGCACGGTATGCCATGGACGACCGGCAGGATTTTGCCGACGCGGATCGAGGGTTGATCGCTCCGTTGCCGGGCAAGGTTGTCGCCGATGACGGGCATACGGTCTTCGATCCCGATGCGATGGCATACCTCGGTGACGATGTTGCCGCGCCGGAGACAGTCAATCCGAGCCTGTGGCGTCAAGGACAACTGATGCGCCGAGGTGGTCTGTATCAGGTGACGGATCGCCTTTACCAGGTACGGAACAACGACCTGGCAAATTTGACGGTTGTCGAAGGTGGCGAGGGACTGATCGTCATCGACTGTATGGCGGGGGTCGAATCGGCGCGCCAGGGTATGAAGATGATTCGTGAGCACGTCAGCGACAAGCCAGTTTCGGCGATCATCTACACGCACACCCACATCGACCACTACGGCGGAGTCAAAGGGATCGTCGATCTGGACGACGTGACGTCCGGGCGAGTTCCGATCATCGCACCGGGCACGATCGCGTCGTTCGACAAGTTCGCGATCGGGGAAAACGTCGTCGCCGGAAATGCCATGGCGAGACGGTCCTTCTACGCCTTCGGTGGATTGCTCGATCTCGATGCCAAAGGGATGGTTACCTGCGGCATCGGCACGATCAGCACGAAAGGTCCACTTGTCTCGTATATTTCCCCCACTGACAGCATCACGGAGACCGGAACGAAGCGTGAGATAGCCGGTCTGGAATTCGAGTTCCTCTACGCGCCGGACACCGAGGCCCCGGAGGAAATGCACATCTGGATCCCCGAACTCGCCGCGCTGACCTGTGCGGAGAATGCCAATCATTCGCTCCACAACATCCAGACCTTAAGAGGTGCGCGCACTCGCGACGCTCGGAACTTCGCGCGGTATCTGGACGAGACTCTCGAGCGGTGGGGAGACGACGCGGCTGTTCACTACGGACCGCACACGTGGCCGGTGTGGGGTAACGAGAACCTGGTGCCGTTCATCGAATCGCAAAGGGACACTTACAAGTACATTCACGACCAGGCGCTCCGTCTCGCGAACAAGGGGTACACGCCGCTCGAAGCTGCCGAGGTGATCGAACTACCGGACGAACTCGGGCGCAAGTGGTACAACCGCGGATATCACGGCACTCTGCACCACGACGTTCGCGCCGTGTACACCAAGGAACTGGGAATGTGGGACGGCGATCCGGTGTCGCTTCATCCTCATCCGCCGGTCGAATCGGCGAAGAGGTTCGTCGATCTCCTTGGCGCGCAGAAGATCCTGGACGAGGGTAAGCGGGCATTCGACGCCGCGGACTACCGATGGGCGGCAGAGATCCTGCACAAGTTGGTGTTCGCGCAACCGGAGAACGCCGAAGCGAGGAACCTGCAAGCCGACGTCTACGAGCAGATGGGCTATCAAGCCGAAGGGCCGCAGTGGCGTGGGATCTATCTCTCGGCCGCATTGGAACTACGCGAGGGCGCCCAGCCTGCCCCGTACGTCACGGCAAGTCAGGACAGTGTCCTCGCGATGCCCATCGACATCCTCTTCGACTTCGTTGCAATACATCTCATCGGCGACAAGGCCACCGACGCGGAACTGCGGATCGATTTCGTGTTCACCGATCGCGGCGACGAGGCATGGACTGCGTGGGTCAAGCGCGGTGTCCTCAATGCACGTAAGGGTGCGTCACCGAACACACAACTGACGGTCTCGGGCCCGAAGGCGGCGCTCGTGGGAGCGCTTCTTCAACCGGGCGCGGCCGCCGAACTGGCCAAGGCCGGGCAGATTTCGCTCGACGGAGACGAATCAGCGCTCGAGACGCTGGGAGGGTTGCTCGATACCTTCGATCCCAGTTTCAATATCGTCACGCCGTAACGAAGGGATAGCTTTCGATGTGTACACGCTTGGTCTACTTGGGGCCCAACGACACTGTGATCACTGCTCGATCGATGGATTGGAAGGTCGACCTCGGAACAAACCTCTGGGCATTCCCGCGCGGCATGACCAGAGAGGGCTGTGCAGGTCCGAACTCGATACAGTGGACGTCGAAATACGGAAGTGTTGTCGCGACGGCCTACGACATGTGCACGACCGACGGGGTCAACGAGGCTGGGCTGTCTGCCAATCTTTTGTGGTTGGTCGAGTCCGAGTACCCGACGTATGACGGTTCGACCGCGGGATTGTCGATCGCGGCGTGGGCGCAATACGTCCTGGATCGCTTTGCGACAGTTCAGGAAGCGGTCGAAGTGCTCGCGTCGGAACCGTTCACGGTAGTGACCGCCGCCGTTCCCGGCGAAGACCGCCTCGCAACGCTGCACATGTCGCTCTCGGACGCCGGGGGAGACAGCGCGATCATCGAGTACGTCGGTGGACGCCCGACGATTCATCACAGCCGTGAGTACCAGGTGATGACCAATTCGCCGATCTTCGATCAGCAACTCGCCGTCAACGAGTACTGGAAGCAGATCAACGGAACCGTCATGCTGCCCGGAACCAACCGTGCCGCTGACAGATTCGCGCGGGCATCGTTCTATGTGGATGCGATACCGCAGACGGACGATCCGCGGTCGGCATTGGCATCCACCTTCAGTGTTATTCGGAATGTATCGGTGCCCCTGGGTATTTCGACTCCCGACGAGCCCAACATTTCATCGACCCGTTGGCGCACCGTCGTCGATCACAAACGCACGCTCTATTTCTTCGAGTCGGCGATGACGCCCAATACCTTCTGGGTGGACGTGGCGTCGATGGATCTCGCGGAAGGGACACCCGTCCGAAGGCTCGGACTCGGACCGAACGAGAGCACCGTCTATTCCGGTGACTCCACTGACCAGTTCGAACGGGCGGAGGCATTCACGTTCGCGGGAGCATAAGGCTTCGGGGCGTAGTAAAAATCCAATCGTGAAACTTCTTGACATTTATACTCCGTTCAGATGAAACTTTGTTGCATATTCGGGTTTCGTCAACGGAGGACGGCATGGGCATCACAGTGCAGACACGGAACGATGGTGCGCAGCTCAAACGGCGCAGGGCGCTCGTCGCCGGCTCCGTCGGAAATTTCATCGAGTGGTACGAGTTCGGTGTGTACGGGTTCTTCGCGACAATCATCGCGTCGAACTTCTTCAGCGCCGACGGTTCCGGCGACCTCGAAAGCCTGATCAAGACGTATGCGTCGTTTGCGTTGGCGTTTTTCTTCCGCCCAGTGGGGGCCGCGCTGTTCGGTCGACTCGGTGACCGCATCGGCCGACGTCCCACCCTGGTGATCGTTCTTCTGCTGATGTCGGCTGCGACGACCCTGATCGGTGTGCTCCCCACCTACGAGAGCGTCGGAATTCTGGCACCGCTTCTCTTGACGGTCCTTCGAATTCTGCAGGGATTGTCGGCCGGTGGTGAGTTCGGCGGTGCGGTGTCGGTGATGACCGAGTTCGCTCCGCCCGGACGACGTGGGCTGTACGGCTCGTGGCAGTCGTTCACCGTCGCACTCGGACTGCTCGCCGGTGCGGGTATCGCAGCACTCCTCGCCACTGTCCTCGACCCGTCACAGCTCGGTGACTGGGGCTGGCGTATCCCGTTCCTCCTTGCACTGCCGATGGGGCTGGTTGCCCTGTGGCTCAGGCTCCGGCTCGAAGAAACGCCGTCGTTCGAGCGTGCTCGATCAGTCCAGTCCGAACCGACAGCTGATGCGCCGGCGCCGGTAGTGCAGCCGACTGTCGGAGAGACGGCCAGGGCGATTCTGCTCGGAATCGGGCGGTTGATGGGGTGGTCTGCTGCCGGTTACACGTTCCTCGTCGTGATGCCGACTTATCTTCAGAGTTCGCTCAACGCGACTTTTCATCAGGCACTTGTTGCTTCCGTGCTCGCCAATGCGGGCTTCGCGGTGACCATTCCGATCGCGGGTGGACTCAGCGATCGCATCGGACGACGCGCGGTCATGCTCACCGGCACCGTGATAATTCTGGTCTTGGCTCTGCCGCTGCTCAACGTCCTGCAGAACGAGCAGACGTCTTTGACAGCCAAGGGATTTGCAGTGTTTGCCGCCGGCGCCGCAGTGGGACTTGTTGCCGGACCCGGACCCGCCATGCTCTCCGAGATGTTCCCCACCTCGGTTCGGTACACCGGATTGGGACTCGCATACTCCCTGTCCAACGCGGTCTTTTCGGGCTGCGCCGGTTTGATCATCACGTGGCTGATCAAGGAAACTTCCAATCTCGATATTCCGGCCTACTTCGTGATGGCAACGTGCGCCGTCAGCGCGATCGCCTTGAGTACCTTGCGAGGGAATGCCCACAAGCGGGCACTCGTCGACTGACCGCAGTTCTTCCGAATGCCGAAACGATGCGAGTAAGGGATATTTCATGAGAGTCATCGGTCTGATGTCCGGTACTTCGTACGACGCTATCGATGCTGCCGCAGCAGACATCCGGATCGACGGGGACACTCTTGTGCTCACCCCACTGGGCATGGTCAGCGAACCGTATTCCGGTGAGTTGCGGGCTGCGGTGGCGGCTGCGGTACCGCCGGCGTCCACCACTGTCGGTCAGATCTGCCAACTCGACACCGAGATCGGACAGGCATTTGCGGCCGTGGCTGCGCGGGCGAACGAGGAACTGTGCGGTGGCAGTGCGGAATTGATCTCCTCACATGGTCAGACGATGTTCCACTGGGTCGAAGGAGCGCAAGTAAAGGGCACTCTTCAGCTCGGGCAGCCGGCCTGGATAGCCGAGAAGACCGGATGCACGGTCGTGTCGGACCTGCGCTCTCGCGACGTGGCGACGGGTGGTCAGGGTGCACCACTGGTCAGTGCGTTCGACGTATTGTGGCTCAACGGAAGAACTTCGGGTTCCGTCGCGCTCAATCTCGGTGGCATCGCGAACGTCACTGCTCCGGGAGGCGCTCCGACATCGACGGCAGATGGTGCCGCAGTACCGATTGCCTTCGACACCGGCCCCGCAAATGCGTTGATCGACGCTGCGGTAAGCGAATTCACCGCGGGGGAGCAGTGGTTCGATCTCGGAGGTGCTCTGGGCGCAGCCGGCACACCGAACGTCGATCTGCTCGCACAACTACTGAGCGAACCGTATTACGCGCAGCCCGCTCCCAAGAGCACAGGCAAGGAATTGTTCCATCGGGACTACCTACTCGCCGCACTGCGGGGCTACGAATCCTTGTCTCTGGCCGACATCGTCGCGACACTGACTGCACTGACCGCCCGGACCGTCGCCGATTCCGTCAAAGCGCTGGCGGCTACCGAAGTGGTGGTGTCAGGCGGTGGCACCAAGAACCCGACGTTGATGGCGATGCTCCGTGACGAACTGGGCGACATCGCGCTTGTCTCTTCGGACGAGCTCGGCGTCACTTCCGACATCAAGGAAGCATTGGCTTTCGCGGTTCTCGGCTATCTCACCGCACACGGATTGCCTGGAAGCATTGCTTCGTGCACCGGTGCGCGTCACGCCAGTGTGCTCGGATCTCTGACGCCAGGAAGCCGTGGGCTGCCTAGAATCACATCGGTGCCGTCAGCTCCGAAAACGATGCGAATCGAGGCGTTATGACTTTGGACCGGAGTGCTCCGGCGTCCGTCGACCTGCTTGCTCGTATTCGTGCATCACTGAGTAGCCTCTCGCCTGCCGAGCTGCGGATCGCCGAAATCATCGAAGCCGACCCCAGTCTGGCCTCCACCCTGACGGTCAACGACCTCGCCGAACGAGCGTCGACAAGCACGGCGACAGTGGTCCGCACAGCCAAACGACTCGGTTTCGAGGGTTATCCACAGCTTCGTCTCGCGCTGGCGGCGATCAGCGGGTCCGGTACAGAGAACACGATTCCGCTCGGTGTGGACATCGTTGCTGCCGACTCGGCCGGTGAGGTGATGGCCAAGCTCGCCGAGTTCGAATCCGAACAACTCAAGGGCACGGCGCAATTGACAGATCCTGCTGCGCTCGAAGAAGTTGTGTCCCGGATTCGATCCGCCCGCCGCGTCGAGGTCTACGGCATCGGCGCCTCTGGCATCGTCGCGCAAGACCTCACGTTGAAGCTCTCTCGCATCGACGTCAACTGCCGGGTTCATCTCGACCGAGACGCGGCCATGGTCAGCGCCAGCTTGCTCGGACCGGACGACATCGCAGTGGGGATCTCACATTCGGGTGAGACTTCGGATGTCGTGGAACCACTTGCCCTTGCGCGTCGAACCGGGGCGTCGACGGCTGCGATCACCGGAGGGGTACGATCGACGCTCGCCGTGCAGTCACATCACGTTCTGCTCACTGCCGGTAGAGAATTCGGTTTCCGATCGGCTGCGATGGCAAGCCGCACCGGTCAGCTGTTGGTAGTCGACACAATTTTTGCGATGGTGGCGCACTCGCTGCCCAGCGCACTCTCTGCTCTGCAACGAAGCCATGATGCCATTGCTTCGAAGCGGCACTGACGAGGAGTCGTCGCTGTGAGTACTGACGAGGAGTCGTCGCTGTGAGTACTGACGAGGAGTCGTCGTAATGAATATCGATCGAGGAGGACTCGCCACAATGCAATTGGAAATGCTCTCCACCGAGAGACCCAACCCTCTGACCCGCGATCTCGATGTCATGTCGGTGTCGGGTCTGCTGACGGTGATGAATCAACAGGACGCAATCGTGGCCGGCGCGGTGGCAGCGGTACTACCCGCCATCGAAGCCGCAGTCGACTTGATCGTCGCGGCCCGAGCACAAGGTGGTCGACTGATCTACCTGGGAGCGGGGACAAGTGGGCGTCTGGGAGTTCTCGACGCGGTGGAATGCCCTCCGACGTTCGGGACCGATCCGGGCGAGGTGATCGGCATCATCGCCGGTGGCCCTGGAGCGTTTCTGAACGCCGTCGAGGGGGCAGAGGACGATCCGCGAGCGGCTGGGGTCGATCTCGACGCAATCTCGTTGAACGCCAACGACGTCGTGGTGGGTCTGGCTGCCAGCGGTCGTACCCCCTACGTCATCGGGGGACTCGATCACGCCCGCGAACTCGGCGCTGCAACAGTGGCAGTCTCGTGCAACCGGAACGCGGCAATGAGTTCTCACGCCGGCGTGGCCATCGAAGTGGAGACCGGCCCCGAAATCCTCACCGGATCGACGAGGCTCAAGGCCGGAACTGCGCAGAAGATGGTGTGCAACATGCTCTCCACGGCGAGTATGGTTCGCTCCGGGAAGGCATTCCACAATCTGATGGTCGATCTTCGGCCGACCAATGCCAAGCTTGTCGATCGTGCGAACCGGATCGTCGCGGCAGCCACCGGAGTCGATACCGAGATCGCTGCGGAGACCATCGACAATGCCGATGGTCATGTGAAGGCAGCGGTCGTCATGTTGTTGGCCGAATGCGACTTCGCCGAAGCAACCGAACTGTTGGACCGCGCTTCGGGTTCGGTACGTGAGGCCATCGTCGGAGCCGGCAAGAGCAGTGAGGAAGTCTGAATGGAAATCGTCATAGTTCCCAGTCCGGAGGACGGCGGGCGAATCGCTGCAGATATCGTTTGTGGCGCAATCGAAAACGGAGCGCGGACGCTCGGCCTCGCGACCGGATCGTCACCGCTGCACACGTATCGAGAGCTGATCAAGAGGCATCGAGAATCGGGAGTGTCGTTCGCGGCGATGAGCGCGTATCTTCTCGACGAGTATGTAGGTCTCACGTCCGATCAGCCGCAGTCCTACGCGCACACCATCCGCACGGAACTCGTGGATCACCTCGACATCGACAATGCGCGAGTGTTCAGCCCCGACGGCGGGGCCGCGGATCCCAGTGACGCTGCCCGGCGTTACGACGCTGCCATCGCCGAAAACGGTCCCATCGACGTGCAGATCCTCGGCATCGGCCTGAACGGACACATCGGTTTCAACGAGCCCTCCTCCTCGCTTGCATCGCGCACCCGAGTGAAGACCTTGACCGAGAGGACCCGCGCCGACAATGCACGGTTCTTCGCAGACCCAGCCGACGTACCGCATCATGTGATCACGCAAGGGCTCGGAACCATCAGTGATGCACGGCATCTCGTCCTGATCGCGGACGGCGCCCGCAAAGCGCCCGCCGTCCGGGCCGCGGTCGAAGGTCCGGTCTCGGCATTCTGCCCGGCGTCGGTGCTGCAGCTGCATCCACACGTGACCGTCATAGTCGACGAGGCAGCTGCCGGCGAACTCCAACTAGCGGACTTCTACCGCTACACAACCGAGCACAAGCCTGCAGAGCAGGGTTACTGAAAAGCGGGCTGCTGAAAGCGGACTTGATCTCCAGCGCAGTTGAGGTCCTAGCCTCGGGGGATGATCAACGCCAGAGGTCCAGCGGTATCCCCGCCTGCGGCGCCCCGATTCTTCTCACCACCGCTCAGTGTCGCGATCGTCGGAGCGGGGCCGGCGGGAATCCACGCCGCCGGCGCTCTCGCCGAACTTGCGCCCGGCACCAAGACAGACGTGTTCGAGCGTCTACCGACGCCGTACGGACTGGTGCGCTACGGTCTCGTACCAGGGCACCCCGAATCCGAAAAGTTCGCCCATTCTCTGCACACCACGCTGGTCGCCAGTGACTTCCGGCTGTTCTGCAACGTGGAGATCGGAAAGGACCTTTCAGTCGGTGACCTACGTTCTTCCTACGATGCCGTGATCATCGCAACCGGTGCGCCGCGGGATGCACCTCTCGACATTCCCGGCGTCGAGCTTCCAGGTTCTTTCGGTGGCGCCGAGTTTGTCGGTTGGTACAACGATCACCCGGACAGCTCGCCGCAGTGGCCGCTGAACGCGGAATCGGTCGCAGTGATCGGAGGTGGCAACGTCGCACTCGACGTCACCCGTATGCTCCTCGCCGAGGCGCAATCGCTGCAGGCCACGGACGTCTCCGACCAAGTTCGGGAAGGGATCGCCGGCAGTCGAGTTCGCGAAGTACACATCTTTGTCCGGCGCGGACCAGCCGACGCTCGCTTCTCCCCGAACGAGTTGCGCGCTCTCGGTGAACTGCCCGGAGTCGATGTTGTCGTCGATTCTGTCGATGTCGTACCGGACCGGCATGTCGAGCGGATGACCAAACAGTTGGCGCACACCCGACTGACAGTCGAGACACTCCGTGGTTTCGCGGACGCTGCTTCTGCCGATCGGACTTCCCGGCGCCGAGTTCACCTGCACTTCTACCGACAGCCGGCGCAGATTCTCGGCAGCGGGAAAGTCGAAGCACTCCGCGTCGAGCGGACAGACCCGGACGGATACGGTCACGTCACCGCTTCGGGTATCTGTACCGACTATCCGGTTCAAGCTGTGTACCGGGCAATCGGATTTCTCGGGACGCCACTTGCCGGGGTGCCTTTCGATCACCGACGAGGCAATGTTGCGCACCAGGGCGGCGCAGCGGTCGACGAGAGCGGCTCGCCGATCGCAGGTTTGTTCGTGACGGGCTGGATGAAGCGAGGTGCCGCCGGGCTGATCGGTGCGGCTCGGCCTGATGCACGCCAAACTGTCGAAACCTTGCTGCGACAGTTGGATTCGGCATACGAGCGTCGAGCCGGCAATGGCCGGCTCGCGGAGGTCCTCGGGGCCGGCAGAGTGGTGCCCGTCGATTGGGATGGATGGCTTCGCATCGATGCCGCCGAACGTGCCCTCGGTGTGAAGCATGGGCGTGATCGGATCAAAATCAAAGAGCGCGACGAACTCGTTCGCATCGGCACGGAGTCGGCAGTTCACGCCGAATAGATTCGCTGGGGTCTGGAGTACCACCGGGGTTACGCTGAAGTGAGTCACTCCGATTCATTGTGATCGAGGTGCGGAACAGAAGTGTCATGAATGAACGTGGTGCGCAGGCCAGTGACGCGACAATCGCGAGCGGGCCCCTGACCGAACGGGGCACCGTCACCGAGTTGCGCCTCTCAACGCTGCGGGTGGTGCGTGACGGCCAGAACGGTGCAGACGGTCTCGGCCGCCTTGTGGCGGATTGGGAGGAGGGGCGAACCCCGTCCGACCTGAGCGATTATCTGCCTGATCCAGCCAAGATTCGTCGGGCGGCGCTGATCGAACTGGTCGGAATCGACATGGAGTACCGCTGGCTGAAAAATGATTGCCCGAAACGGCTCACGGATTACTGTGCCGAGTATCCCGAATTACTCGAAGAACCATTACCGGCCGAGCTCCTGTACGAGGAGTTCCGGGTGCGGAAGCAGGGTGGGGAGGACGTCGCAGCAGCCGAGTACCTCAGCGAGTTTCCCTTGCAGGCAGAGAGTTTCGAGCAGATGTTCGACCGTGATTCGATGGCCGGTCGCGAAGACGTGATGATGTTGGGACTGTCGGGTTTCGACGAGTTCGAAATCGGGCAGCACCTGGACGATTTCGAGCTGGTGTTGGAACTCGGGCACGGCGCATTCGCCCGAGTGTTCCTCGCTCGGCAACTCTCGATGCAGCGGTGGGTTGCGTTGAAAATCTCGCGCAACGTCGGAGTCGAGCCTCAGACTCTCGCCCAGCTCGACCATCCCAACATCGTCCGGGTCTTCGATCAACGGTTGCTCGAGGAACGCGCACTGCGAGTCCTGTTCATGGAATACGTGCCGGGTGGGACCCTGCTCGACGTGGTCAAACTTGTCCGCGTGACACCGCAGGCGCAGCGGTCCGGACAACTACTTCTCGACGCCATCGACAAGACCCTGGCGAAGAAGGGAGAGATGAAGCCCAGCGAGACGAGCCTGAGGAGCGAGATCGCTGCGATGTCGTGGCCGGAGACCGTGGCCTGGATGGGGATGCGACTGGCCGATGCCCTCGAGTATGCGCGTGAGCACGGCGTATTACATCGGGACATCAAGCCGGCGAATGTCCTGCTCAGCGTCGAAGGCATCCCCAAGCTCGCCGACTTCAACGTCAGCTCGAGTGAGGAGGTCTCGACCGAGGACGCTGCATGTTTTGTCGGAGGCTCGCTTGCCTACATGTCTCCGGAGCAATTGGAGGCCTGTGCGGTGGGGGCGCCTGGCACACTCGACACCCGTAGCGACATCTATGCACTGGGCGTGATGTTGTGGGAACTCCTCACCGGGAGTAGGCCTTTCACGGACGACGGTACGGGGGAGAGCCCACCGTCGCCCAAGAAGGCGCTCGAGGCCCGCCGGCGCGGGGTGGATCCCGCAGCCGAGGCACGGCTACCGGACGACTGTCCGCCGGCGCTGCGCCGAGTTCTGGTCAAGTCTCTCTCGCCGGAGAGAGACGGAAGGTGGTCTGGCGGCCGAAAGTTGGCTCGTCAGTTCGCACTGTGTCTGGACCGGTCTGCTCGCAATCTGGTGGACCCACCGGAAGGGAGTCCACGTTCGACGTTGTGGAAGTGGGCGCTGCCGATAGTGCTTGCCGCGATCGGAATTCCGAATCTTCTTGCGGCGGGCTACAACTACTACTACAACAAGATGCTGATCATCTCGGGTCTCTCGCCGCAGGCTCAGCAGCATCTCGAGCAGGTTCATCTGGTCATCGGGGTGGCTGCGTTCTCTCTCGGTGCCGCAGCGATCCTGTATTGGTGTCGGCTTGCACTCACCGTGCCTCACGGACTGCGCAACGGTCAGACGTACAGCGCGGAGGTCTTGAACAAAGCGCGTACTGCGACGCTGAACGTCGGACATCGCGCGGTCGTGATCGCATTCGGTCTGTGGGTTCTGGCCGGTATCGCATATCCGGTCGCATTGCAGATTGCCGCCGGCGGAATTCCGCAGCGGGCCTACGTGCACCTGATGTCGTCGCTGGCGGTGTGCGGCGCCGTCGCAGTCGCGTATCCGTTCTTCATCCTGACGTACTACTCGGTTCGATGTCTGTATCCGATCTTGTTGTCACACGGCGAGTTACGAAGCGACGACGGACGCGATATTCGCTCGTTGGGTCGGAGCAGCACGCGTTACCTCGCAGTCGCGGCGTCGGTTCCACTGGTGGGAATCGCGGGGCTCAGTTTTGTCGGTTCGGGTGCCGGTGAGGAACTCAACGCAACAGTCCGTGCGTTGTGTTTGGGCGGGATCGCCGGATTCATCGTTGTGTATCAACTGTTTCGACGGATCGAAAGTGATCTCCGAGCACTGCTGCGCGTCGTGTCTCTCGAGGTGTCGGCGTCTCCGTAAGTGCCTGACAACCGTGTTCGAGTTCGGCCTATGTGGCAGTGCTCTTGCGTGCTCGGCTGCGACGAACTGCTTTGGTGGGAGGCGGAGACTTCTCTTCCGATTCTTCCTGAGGGTCGTCGCGCCAGTGAATCTCGATTTCTATCTCGACTTCGTTGCCGTCGACTTCGATCTCGAGTTCCCACCGAACCTGTTCCGGAACACTGATTTCGATCGAGTCCCCACCCGACCCCAGCTCCACTTCCGATCCACTGGCGAGGGCTTGGCCGAGGGCGATGAGTCGGTCGGCGACTTCCTGCCGTGAGAGTTCTGACTTCCTCTTGATCTCCAGTTTGGGCACGAGCACTCCTGACCTCGGCGGATTCTCCCTTTCACGGTAGTTGGACGAAGGGGAGATTGTCGGAGTTTGTGGAACCACACAGCAGGACGCGTCGACGCGCAACAAACCTGAAGGCGCTGTTGGGGGCGTGAGAAACAGCGAGGAATCCGGCTCACTTCCAGCACGGACGAATCGGTCGGGAGGGCCCTGTCAGCGATGATTTTCGCGAAAGTCTGGGTTCAGTCCAGAAGATTGCGCAATAGTGGAAAGGTGCCTTCGACGCCGGATTATGCAGCCCAACTGCGTAACGCTGAGCTTCGCGTGACTCGTCCCAGAGTCACGGTGCTCGAGGTTGTGCATGCACGCCCACACGCAGCCACCGAGACTGTCTTCGATGCTGTGCGGGCTGTTCTGCCGGGGGTGTCGCGGCAGGCGGTCTACGACGTGTTGCACGCTCTCACCGACGCCGGGCTGATCAGGCGGATCCAACCGTCCGGATCGGTGGCGCTGTACGAGTCACGCGTCGGCGACAACCATCATCACGTCGTCTGCCGGTCCTGTGGGGTCGTTGCAGATGTCGACTGCGCAGTCGGAGAGGCACCGTGTTTGACGCCGTCGGCGCACAACGGTTTCGTTCTCGACGAAGCCGAGGTCATTTACTGGGGCCTGTGTCCCGACTGCTCGACAACTCAGAGTTTGCGATCACAAACGTGATCGAAGTCCGTTCTACTCGCTCATGGAGGGATTACCGTGTCCGATAGTTGCCCGGTTGCTCACGACGGAAACACCGAGAGCACCAGCGAAAGTGAAAACCCCGCAATCCCGTCTCCGACGCCTACCGGGAATCGTCCGAGAACAAACAGCGACTGGTGGCCGAATCAGCCGGATCTCTCTGTCTTGCATTCACATTCGTCGAAGTCGAATCCGATGGGTGCCGACTTCGATTACGCCCAGGAATTCGCCAAGCTCGATGTCGAGGCGCTAAAGCGCGACGTCATCGCGTTGATGACGGCGTCGCAGGATTGGTGGCCGGCCGACTACGGGCACTACGGCGGACTCTTCGTGCGTATGAGCTGGCATGCTGCCGGCACCTATCGCATTGCAGACGGCCGCGGCGGTGGCGGCCAAGGTGCTCAGCGTTTCGCCCCGCTCAACAGTTGGCCGGACAACGCCAGCCTCGACAAGGCCCGGCGCCTGCTTTGGCCCGTGAAGCAGAAGTACGGAAAGCAGGTTTCCTGGGCCGACCTGCTGGTGTTCGCGGGCAACTGCGCCCTGGAGTCGATGGGGTTCAAGACCTTCGGCTTCGGATTCGGCCGAGAAGACATCTGGGAGCCCGAGGAGATCTACTGGGGTCCCGAGGACACCTGGCTCGGCGACGAGCGTTACAGCGGAGACCGTGAGCTGTCCGGACCGCTCGGAGCCGTGCAGATGGGCCTGATCTACGTCAATCCCGAAGGACCCAACGGGCAACCGGATCCGGTAGCGGCCGCCCGCGACATCCGTGAAACGTTCGCCCGCATGGCGATGAACGACGTGGAGACAGCTGCGCTGATCGCCGGCGGTCACACCTTCGGCAAGACGCACGGAGCCGGACCGGCCGACCTCGTCGGACCGGAACCGGAAGGTGCTCCCATCGAGCAGCAGGGACTGGGCTGGAAGAGTGCCTTCGGCACGGGTGTGGGTAAGGACGCGATCACCAGTGGTCTCGAAGTCGTGTGGACTCCCACTCCGACGAAGTGGGACAACACCTTCTTGGAGATTCTGTACGGCTACGACTGGGAGCTGACCAAGAGTCCGGCGGGTGCGTGGCAGTGGATTCCGAAGGACGGCGCGGGGGCGGGCACCATCCCGGATCCGTTCGATTCGTCGGCCGGACGCACCCCGACGATGCTGACGACCGACCTGTCCCTACGCCTGGATCCGACATACGAGAAGATCACCCGGCGCTGGCTCGATCATCCGGAAGAATTCGCCGAAGAGTTCGCCAAGGCTTGGTACAAGCTCCTTCACCGTGACATGGGACCGGTCACGCGCTACCTGGGACCTTGGGTTCCCGAGCCGCAGCTGTGGCAGGACCCGGTTCCCTCGGCCGATGATCAACTGATCGGGGACGCAGACATCGCGATCCTCAAGAGTCGACTTCTCGACTCCGGGCTGTCCATTTCGCAGTTGGTATCGACGGCGTGGGCGTCTGCCGCGAGCTTCCGCAGCACGGACATGCGCGGCGGCGCCAACGGTGCGCGAATCCGACTGGAGCCGCAGAAGAATTGGGAAGTCAACGAGCCCGCAGCTCTCTCCTCGGTGCTTCAGACTCTCGAGCGGGTTCAGCAGGACTTCAACCAGGCTGGTGGAGCAAAGGTTTCTCTCGCCGACCTGATCGTTCTGGGTGGTACAGCGGCCGTCGAACAGGCTGCGAAGAACGCCGGACAGGACATCACGGTCTCGTTCACTCCGGGACGTACGGACGCAACGCAGGAGCAGACAGACGTCGACTCGTTCGAGGTACTCGAACCCCGGGCCGACGGATTCCGGAACTACCTCAAGGGAGGCGAGAAGATTCCGGCAGAGATTCTGTTGGTCGACCGCGCGTACATGCTGTCGCTGACCCCGCCCGAGGTGACAGTGATGGTCGGCGGACTTCGCGCGCTGAACGCGAACTTCGGCAATACCCGTCACGGCGTGTTCACCGATCGTCCCGAGACGTTGACCAACGATTTCTTCGTCAACCTTCTCGACATGGGTACCGAGTGGAAGCCGTCGAAGACGGACGAAAACGTCTACGACGGTGTTGATCGCGTGACGGGCGATCCGAAGTACACGGCAACTGCGGTCGATCTCGTTTTCGGATCGAATTCGCAACTGCGTGCACTCGCCGAGGTGTACGCCAGTGCAGACGCCAAGCAGAAGTTCGCCGAGGACTTCGCCGCAGCCTGGACCAAGGTGATGGACCTCGACCGGTTCGACGTGAACTGATCCAGCAGATCGTCGACGACGCCCCGCGAGCTTGTTCTCGCGGGGCGCCGTCATTTCACGCGCACGATAGCGTGGTCGTGTGGCCGATCAATTTGCGCTGGTACCAGCGGTGTACGTGATGTTCTGTCGAAGCAACCCGGTACAACGGCGCGAGGTGCTGCTGCAATTGCGCGAGGGCACGGGATTCATGGACGGATACTGGGCTCACGCTGCTGCGGGCCACGTCGAACGGGGGGAGTCGGCGATCGACGCTGCCGTTCGGGAGGCTGCGGAAGAACTTGGTGTCGAGTTGCTTTCCTCGGAACTGAAGCCGCTGACCGTGTTGCATCGCCGCCACGCGGACGGGAGCGAACCGGTGGATCATCGAGTGGACTTCTTCTACGAATGCCGCACGTGGTCCGGTGAACCACGCCGGATGGAGCCGTTGAAATCTGCAGATCTGCGGTGGTGGCCGGTTGACGAACTCCCGGAGAAGTTGGTCGACCACGAGCGTTTCGTAATCGAAGCCCATCACTCCGGTCAGCTCGCACCCATCCACAGCTACGGCTTCTGACCGGGTGAGGATCTGATTCAGGCTTCGCTGGCAACGATGACCGGGCAGTGTGCTTTTCGAATCATCGCACTGCTCGTGGTGCCGAGAGCGGTGTCGTCGAACGAACCTCGTCCGCGCCGGCCCACGACGAGAAGCCGTGCCTCGGTGGAGAGTTGTTCAAGAATGGCAACCGAGGGGCCGTCGAACTCGATCTGACGGATTGCGACGCCAGGGTAGAGCGTGGCCCAACCCGACAGTTGCCACGTCAGCGGCGTCGAGTGCTGGGGCGAGTGCCCGGATGCGACGTCTCGACGCAGTTCGGCCTCTGGCGGCGCGGCGTGAACGACGACCAGTTCGGTGTTCGCTGCCTCTGCTTCCTTGAATGCGATGGCCAGAGCGCTTTCGCTGTAGGCGCTTCCGTCCAAACCGACGACAACCGGCAAGGCTGCCGCAGCGCTGCTTTCACGCGGTGTTCCGACTCTTGCGAACGAACATGTCGGTCCAGGTGCGGCGGGATCGTCCTGTGGTGCGACGATCAAGGCGGCCTCGGACGTCAACGCGGTGAGGATTGCGGTGTTCTCCCCGGAGATCAGATCGGTCCGGATCCGAAGATCTGGCGACACCGACTCGGCGATCTGAATGGCCTCCATGAACAGGCCGGTCGGCGATGCCGAGGTGTTCAGATCGGCGCTCGGAGCTACGAAAACGATTCGCATCCAGAGACCGTGGCGATGTGCGAACTCAGCCGCCCACGTGATCACGTCGGGGCGCAGCGGGGATCCGTCGATGCACACGACCACCGCTCCGTCCGCGGACCACTCCGAGGTGATGAGGTCAGTCGATAGTTCGGGCTTCATCGTGAACTCCTCGGGCTGTGTCTGTTGAATGCGAACTAGCTTGCAGGACAGTGCCGAACAGCAATCCTGCTCCGATTATCGAGCACGCGGCAGTCGTCAGGGGCAACCACACGAGCGTCGTGACAGCGAACATGAGCACGAGCAACGGGGCGAGGAGATGGCCGGGTTTCGCTCGGCGTTCGTGTTGCTGCTTTTCTGCCCAGGCTCGGTGCTTCGTGCCGTCATTCATGTTGTTTCACCTCAGTTCTCACGTCGGAAACCGACTTGTGACCAAGCAGTCCGACATGCGCCTCGTCGCGCATTCTTTCGACCATGTGGGGGTAGTGCAGTTCGAATGCCGGCCGCTCACTGCGGATTCGGGGGAGTTCGGTGAAGTTGTGTCGCGGTGGTGGGCAGGACGTAGCCCATTCGAGCGAGTTTCCGAAGCCCCAAGGATCGTCGACGGTCACAATTCGGCCGTACCGGTAGCTCTTGAAAACGTTCCAGATGAACGGAATTGTCGAGGCTCCGAGCACAAACGCGCCGATGGTCGAGATCGTGTTGAGAAGAGTGAAATTGTCAGACGGGAGGTAGTCCGCGTACCGCCGAGGCATGCCCTGGGCGCCGAGCCAATGCTGGACGAGAAATGTTGCGTGAAAGCCGATCAGGGTCAACCAGAAGTGAATTTTGGCGAGCTTCTCGTCCAACATCCGGCCGGTCATTTTCGGGAACCAGAAGTAGATTCCGGCGTATGTCGCGAACGCGATTGTCCCGAAGAGGACGTAATGGAAATGCGCGACAACAAAGTACGAGTCGGTGACATGAAAGTCCAAGGGCGGGCTGGCAAGGATGACGCCGGAAAGTCCGCCGAACAGGAATGTGACCAGGAAGCCGACGGAGAACAGCATGGGCGATTCGAAAGTCAACTGCCCCTTCCACATGGTGCCGATCCAGTTGAAGAACTTGACTCCGGTGGGAACTGCGATCAGGAAGGTCATGAACGAGAAGTAGGGGAGAAGAACGGCGCCGGTTGCGTACATGTGGTGCGCCCACACAGCGATCGACAGTGCAGCAATTCCCAATGTTGCGTAGACCAATCCGGTGTATCCGAAGATCGGCTTGCGGCTGAAGACGGGGAAGATCTCCGAGACTATGCCGAAGAACGGCAGCGCCAGAATGTAGACCTCGGGATGGCCGAAGAACCAGAACAGATGCTGCCACAACATGACTCCACCGGTGGCGGGGTCGAACAGGTGCGCTCCCAGGTGCCGGTCCACCCACAGTCCGATCAAGGCAGCAGCGAGCAGCGGAAAAACGAGGAGGATCAGCATGCTGGCGACCAGCGCATTCCACGTGAAGATCGGCATGCGGAACATCGTCATACCCGGGGCGCGCAGGCAGACGATCGTCGAAACGATGTTGACTGCGCCGAGGATGGTGCCGACCCCGCCGAGAGCGAGACCGATGATCCACAGGTCGGCGCCCATGCCGGGGGAATGGAGTTCGCTGGTGAGCGGTACGTAGGCGGTCCAGCCGAAATCTGCCGCACCACCAGGTGTTACGAATCCGGCGGACGCGATCAGGCCGCCGAAGAGATAGAGCCAGTAGCTGAAGGCGTTGAGTCGCGGGAAACACACGTCCGGCGACCCGATCTGCAGTGGCATGAGGTAGTTGGCGAATCCGAAGAACACCGGGGTCGCGTACAGCAGGAGCATGATCGTGCCGTGCATGGTGAACAACTGGTTGTACTGCTCGTTGGACAGGAATTGCATTCCCGGAACGGTCAATTCCATGCGCATGAGTAGTGCCATCAGTCCGCCGATCAAGAAGAAGGCAAACGATGTCACGATGTACATCAGACCGATCATCTTGTGATCGGTGGTCCTGAGGATCTCGACCAGTTTCGAACCCTTCGGAGCGGTTCGGGGAATTGCATCGGCGGGGGAATCGACCTCACCGACCGGCCGGGGCGCGAGATCAACCACGACGGCCGCCTACGCACATCGACGTGACGAAAGACCGAGAATGCCTGGGACTGTGGAACATAACGCAATGATCGTGGCGACCGGGAACTCGGACGAGGGGAAAAGGTCCCTAGGATCGGAACAGAGGCATGGCGTAGATCACGTGGTCCGGTACGGTCGAGAGAGTTGTCTTCACGAGCCGAAAGAAAGCGAGATGGTCATGGCATGTCGTATCAGTGAACTGGTGCTCGGTTGCCGGGAACCCGAGGTGCTGGGCCGGTTCTGGTGCGAGGTCCTGGACTTCGTCGTGCTCGATCGAATGGACGACGGTTCGTTGGAGATCGGCCCACGCGAAGGGTTCGGCGGTCCGCAGCCGACGATCATCCTCAGTCGCAGAGACGAACCGGAGAAGGGTAAGCCCCGCCTGCATATCGACGTCAACGCCACCGATCGCGATCAGGAGGCCGAACTGGAACGCCTGTTGAGTCTTGGTGCGCGGCCGGCCGACATCGGCCAGACAGGGCACGAACAATGGCATGTCCTGGCCGATCCGGAAGGTAACGAGTTCTGCCTGCTCAAGGCCCAACTGGATCCGCTCTGACGCTCAACGATGCTGGATCGGCAACGGACTTCGCCTGGGGCTCAGCGGAACACGCCACACCAGTTCGGTGACACCGTTCTCGCTGGTGATGTTGCTCGAGCCTCCGCACTGACGAGCGCGGGTCGCCAGGTTGTCGAGACCGTGGATTCTGGTTGCCTGGTCGATTCCCACACCGTCGTCGACGATGCTGATGACAAGCTCCTCGGTGGCCCGGATGGTGACGTCGATGGCATCGGCATGTGCATGCCGCAGAGCGTTGCTCAAGCCCTCGCGCACAACGGCTTCGGCGTGCGGGGCAAGTCGAGACGGGACGGAACTGTCGATGGTTCCCTCGAAAGTGACGCTGGGAGTGATCGACGAGTGGCCGGACAGACCGTTGACGGCATCGAGTAGTCGCCGCCGCAGGCTTGTGGGAGTAGACATCTCGCTCGTATGGAGGTCGAAGACTGCGGTGCGGATTTCACGGACTGTTCGATCGAGTTGATCGACAGAGGTGTCCAATACGGTTCGAACGGTGTCCTCGTCGCCTGGACGTTGCAGCACCCCCTGCAAACTCAACCCGGTGGCGAACAGCTGTTGGATGACGTGGTCATGGAGATCCCGCGCGATTCGGTCGCGATCTTCGAGGACGTCGACCAGTCTTTCTTTCCGTTGCTGTTCTGCGAATTCGACAGTGACAGAAGCGATGTCTGCCATCGCCGTCAGTTGCTCGATCTCGTCCACTCCCCACGGGCGGTTGCTGCGGCGTGACGCGAAGAGAACACCGCCGCCGAACGAGGTCCCGGAGAGGGGGAGTGCGACCACTGATTCGTCGCCGGAAACATTCAGTGCCGGAACGGAACTGCCATGTGGTGCAGAGATCGGCCGCCGGCTCCGCGCAGCGTCGTCGATCACGGTCCCGGACAGATCGACGGCTGATCCGGTCGCGGGGACAGGCTGGGAATCAGCAGCATCGGCGACGTGGACTACCGGCTCTCTGCCGAGGTCGTAGCGAACGACGCACACAAGATTTCCATCCGTGAGGTGCCGCGTCGTCCGAACCAGTTCCGATAGCGTCTCGTCGCGGGATCCGCCGCTGAGCAGACGTGCATTGACGGCGGCGACGGCCTTGAGCCAGGCTTCTCGCGTCCGGGATTCCTCGAACAGACGCGCATTGTCGATGGCGATGCTCGCAGCATTTGCCAGAATCTGGAGTACAGCCTCGTCGCGGTCGTCGAATGCAGTCCGTTCCGAGCTGTCCGCGAGGTAGATGCTGCCGAACACCTCGCCCCTGACGAAGATCGGAACACCGAGAAACGTGTCCATCGGCGGATGATTGGTCGGAAACCCTGCCGAGGACGGATGCGAGGAGATTCGGTCGGTTCGAACCGGGCACGGTTCTCGAACGACCAGGCCCAGCAGGCCGTGACCTTCGGGAAGATGCCCGATCTTGGCAACCTGCCCCTGAGTCATACCGGAGTGGATGAATCGGGACAAGCGTCCGTCGGGGGATTTCACGCCGAGCGCGCCGTAGTCCGCTTCGAGGAGATGTCGCGCGACGTCGACTATCTGTTGCAGGGTTTCGTCGAGCTGGAGTGTGGACCCGACGGTCAACACGGCACTGAGCAGTTTGGGAATTGCAGTCGGGTTGAGAGCAGTCAGCTCTGCGCTTCCGGCGATGTCGCCGAAAAGGCTGAGCATGAGCGCGTCGCGGCTACCTGGCATGGTGCGTGCCCGTGGTGGCGGAGAAGGGCGAGCCGGACGGCGTCAGCAGGTGAGTGGTCGCCTGGCCGGAAGGATCCGGGTGCGAAGTGCCCGCACGAAGCTTTGTCGCCAGAACTGCGGCCTGCGTTCGACGTTCGAGACCCAGTTTCTCGAGGATGCGTGAGACGTAGTTCTTGACTGTTTTCTCCGAGAGTTCTGCGTGCGAGCTGATCTCTCGATTGCTCAGTCCCTTGCCGATCAACTCGAAGATCAAGAGCTCCTGATCGGTCAACAGGGCTGCCGCAGTACCCGACTCCTGTTCGGACCGGATGCGCCGGACCAAACCGATCACCGCCTGGGTGTTCAACAGCGACTTGCCGGTAGCAACCGTGCGGATCGCCGACACCAGGTCGTGGCCGCGGATGTTCTTGAGGACGAATCCTCGTGCGCCGGCGATCAGGGCGTCGAGCAGTGCGTCGTCGTCGGAGTACGACGTGAGCATCAAAGTGGCGGCGCTCGGGTAGGTCGACGCCAGTTCTCGGCACAGTTCCACACCGTTACCGTCGGGAAGTCTGACGTCCATGACAACCACGTCGGGTCGGCATTCGGGTATTCCGGCCGAGGCTTCGCGAACACACGACGCCTCGCCAACAACGTTGAATCCCGGTACCTGATTCAACAGGTCTGCCAATCCACGACGGACGATCTCGTGGTCGTCGACCAGATAGATGCCGATCGTCACGGTGGTCACCTCTTCCAGCTCACGCCTGCCGTCGATGTTACCGGACGGTAATGTCCCGACAGGATCGGGTTGTCCGACCGATGGTCGACAAAAAACCCGCGTCGAAGGGTGCGAGACCGAGTCTCGATTGCACAGAGTCAAAGGTCCCGACCGTCACGAGATCTGAATCACCCAGATCTCGTGAGGCGGTGGGTGTGAGCTGAATGTGATTGCACCGGTGGCTGTTCGATCCGCTCAGTCGACGGGAGCGAGTTCGACGGAGACGTAGACACCCTTGCCTTTTCGGTGTGCGAGTGCCTCGCCGGGGCGATCGATACCGTCCAGTTGGAGAACGATCGGACCTTGTTCCGGGTAGAAATTGCGCCACCAACTCTTCTTGTCCGGCATGGCAACGCCGATCGTCACATGGTCGCCTTTTCGTTTGTAGGACACGGGCGCGCTGAAGGTACGACCGGACTTGCGTCCGACGTAGGTGATGACGGTCATGGAACGGCCCAATAGTTTGCCTACGATCGGAGCGCCGATCAGTGGTTGGACCACTACGTTCACGGCGGCGGATACACGTTGGAAAGTGTTCACGAGAAGCCCTTTCACGACGAATGCTGCACGAATTCGAATCCTGCACGGAAATGGTGCGTGCAGTAGTTCTATCCTGCTCGACCGGGATTGTCGCGTGGGCAGAAATTGGTACAAACCGGTGTGCCGAAGCGAGTAGCGTGGGGTACGTCGAGGGTCATTCGAATATGCGCGGTCAAGCCATGTCGTCCTCGACGCCAACCCGGTCTGTGGTCGAACGGCCGAGAACTGGAGCGCCTGTATGGCGTCGAACCCGTCCGATGTGTCGAATGCACGAGGGCAATCCGAGTCGACTGACGAGGATCAGAAAACACCGTCGATCTGCCCGGCGTGTCAGCACAGTATGGAATCCCACGATCCGCTCGGGGTTCGCTTCTGCGCAGTGACTGCCGACCGCGATCTCGATCGAAAGTGCATCTGCGCTGCAGATCGCGAGGAGATGCAGCACTATTCGCGCTACTGAGGTGCATCCTGCATCCCAATCGGAGACGCACCGACCTGTAGTCGCCGACAGTGCTGGATGCCCCGAACCCGCCCTCGTCTATCGACGATCAGCACGTGGTGGTGATGTGTGCGTAGTGCACTTTTACCTGTACGACGTGCAGGGCTGCAATGTGTATGTGCGCTGCCCGCCGCGCTCAGAGGTGACCGGATAGACCGCCGGTCGCGGTGTGTGCTCGCTTCGCCGAACGACTACCTGCTCCAACGCTGCCGTGCTTACTCGATCAGATCCACCTCCCAATTCGTTCGTTGAATCTGTGTATCGACCTCGCGAATCTCGCGGGCGAGGTCGTCCGCGATTGCCCGAAGTTCGGTGACGGGGACTGCCGCGACATAGACCAATTCTGATCGGAGTTGACGACCGTAACCTCGCTCTTCGCGCCCGGACGCGGCGTCCGCAGCGGCATTGACTGCAGAGTGTCTCAGACGCAGCACATCTCGATGGGCGAGTGCATCTGTGACAGTGCCGTTTCCGAGGATCGCCTGCGCATTGGTTCGATTGATCGCGCGCATCAACCGTTCGAGTTCGCTCAGAGTTGACGTCAGCTCTTCGAGAAGGACGGCGGCGTCTTCGGCGGGAACTTCTCCCTCCTGGTGGCGTGCATTGTCGACGATCCGCTCGCGCAAGTGCGCAACCTTGCGAGTGGTGTCACTGCGTAGCGCCAGTGCCTCTGCCAGTTTCATGGATGAAGCTCCTGCTCTGACCTGAATCGGGAACTCCAAGCTAGCACTCGGTTGACAACCTGGGTCGGATTCCATTGTCTTGCTGCGTTCTTCCCAGTTCAGCATTCGAATCATCTTGGAGACAGCTGGTGCTGCGTGTCCTTCGATGAAGCGATGCAGCCGGTGGAGCACGCTGCGCACGGTCTCGGGTCGACGGGGCGGGCGAGGTATACGATGGTCCGCCGTCGATCTCGCGGTTCAGACTGAAATAGTCGCCCCGCGACGAGTTAGAGTGCGCCTTTCCTATTTGTTCGTCTTCGGGAGGCCAGGGGGATTGACCAGCGACTTGTCGACTGCCTCGTTGGTGATCTTCCATCGCTCGAGAACTTGCTCGTATGTGCCGTTTTCGATGAGATGATCTATCGCCTCGCTGATCGGTTGTACCAAGCCGTTGTCTTTCTTGACCAGTACACCGATCTGGCCCAACGCGGCCTCACCGGCTCCGGAGAACTGACCGATCACTTCGTTCTCGCCAGTCTGTGCAGCGTGAAACTGCGATGACGGGTTGGGGCCGAAGTAAGCGTCGATTCGACCGGAAGACAGCGGCAGGTAGTAGTCAGTGGTCTTCTGGTACACGGTGATTTCAGCGGGAGCACGCCCAGCTGCGAGGTTGTCCTCATTCCACTTCACCAGCAACGCCTCCTGATTGGTGGCAGCGCCGACTCCGATCTTCAGTCCGGCGATGTCTTCCGGCTTCTCGAGTGAGAGATTCCTGTCCTTTCTGACCTCGAACGCGAGAGTGTCGAGGCGGTACGTCGCGAAGTCGTATTTCTCTTTGCGCTCTTCGGTGACCGTCACGTTGGAGATGAACGCATCTGCGTCTCCCGAATCGATCCGCACCGAATTCTGCGCCCAATCCGCGACCTGAAGGTCGATTTTCAGCCCGAGCACCTCTGCAATCAAATACGCGAAGTCGGTCTCGGAACCGATGACAGTCTTGTCGTCGTCGGCATAGAAGCGCAACGGTGGAGCGGTTCCAGCGTTGCCGGTGATTCGGATCGTGCCCCGGTCGCGGAACTCCTGAGGGACCTTCGCTGCGATCGAATC
This sequence comes from Rhodococcus sp. FH8, assembly GCF_019266085.1. NCBI lineage: Bacteria > Bacillati > Actinomycetota > Actinomycetes > Mycobacteriales > Nocardiaceae > Rhodococcus > Rhodococcus sp. FH8. The sequence continues at coordinate 30,328 of NZ_LPNQ01000065.1, forward strand.
AACCTTGTCGGTGCTGATGCGGTTCTGCTCGGCCGACAAGTTGATACTGGATGTTGTTGCACCGGAGTGTTGCCCGGTCGATTCTTCATCTGGGCTTCCGCAAGCGGTACCCAGGAGAGTAACTGTGGCCAGGGTAGAGATCAGAAGCGTTGCGGTGCGAGGACGGGTGAACATCGGGTTCCTTCCGGGAAGAGGGTTTGTCGAAGCAGGTTGTCGAGATCACGAAGTGTGGGCTAGCTCTTCCACGCATCCACGAAGTCCACCGAGTAGAGATCGGCTTGGATGCGCAGGTCGTGAACCGCGGGAGTCGTCGCGTAGATCAGCGAAGAGGCGTGCAACGGGATCGCCAGTGCCTGATCGGCAATCAGTTCCTGAATCTCCTTCAACACCACGTTTCTCGCATCGACGTCTACGGTCTGAGATTGTTTGACCAGCAATGCATTCAGCTCCGGAGTCGAGGCGATGCCTTTGGTCGAGCCGAGAGTGGGACTGAACACCAGCAGTACGTCACCGTCGGCGCGCAAGCTCTGGAAGTAGATCGATTCCCATGTGCCGTCGGTTCTCGCGGCGTTGTCCTCGGCAGTCGAGCGAGGTTGCAAGTTCACTGCAACTCCGATGTCGCGCAGCTGAGATTGGATCAGTTCGAACTGCGATTGGGGGAGGTGGTTGCGGTAGGCCAATTCGACGGTCAGTTTCTCACCGTCCTTGGTTCGGAATCCGTCACCGCCGACTGTCCATCCACTGGCGTCCAGCAGTGACTTCGCACCCGACGGGTCATAGGTGTACTCGGACGACAGATCGGTGTAGCCGGGCGCTTTCACCGACAAGATGCTTCGCGCTTTCTCGTCACTCGGTGTGTAGGTGGTGTCGATGATCTGCTGGGGATCGATGCCCTTCACCAAAGCACGCCGCACGCTCAGGTCCGCAAGTACCGGCGCGAACGTGGGGTTGAGCAAGAGCGAGTCGTTGATGCCGGCAGCAAGGGACGGGATGACAGTGAGTCCGGCGCCTTCTGCCCGGTCGACGTCTGTGCTCGGAATGTCGATCGCGGCGTCCAGTTGTCCTGACGTCAAACCGCCGATTCGCACCGAGGATTCGGGGACCACCAAAAAGGTGATCGAATCCAGATAGGCCTCTCCCTTGTTCTTGTTGAGTGAGGATCCCCAGCGGTACCCGTCCCGACGAGCGAGTACGACCTTCGCGTTGGTCTCCAGTTCTTTCTGTACGAACGGGCCGGAAGCGATAACGCCCTGGGCGCAGCGTTCTTCGGGCGTCTTCTTCAACGATTCCGGTGCGATGATGGCGAGCGTGTCGGAGCGGGCGGCTTGAAGGAAGCCCGCTGACGGTTCCGAGAAATTGAGTGCGACAGTGGAAGCGTCGAGTACCTCCGCTCCAGTGAAGTTTGCGAGATGTGACTTCGCAGTGGTCGCGAAACCACTGTCTCCCAGTCTCTTCTGGCTTTCGAAGTTGTCCGCGACAACCTGCGCATCCAGACGCTCGCCGTTGCTGAAGGTCACGCCGTCCCGCAGAGCGAAGACGAATCGTCGACCGTCGTTCTGGACCTCCCAGGACGTCGCCAACCAAGGCACGATCTCCCCGGTCTCGAGGTTCTGGTCGACGAGTTTGTCGTAGAGTGGATGGAATGCCGTAGCAGTTTGACCGTTCAGGGTCTTGTCGATGCACGGTGGAAACGTATTGATCGCAAAGGTCAGATCGCCCCCTGACACGGGCTCGGAGTCGGCGCTCGCAGCTGGCGTTGCAGTGCTGCAGCCGGCTGCAACTGCAAGCGTCGACGCCAGGATGGCGACTCGGATCGGTATGGATGAAAGCCGCGACGTCGTCATGGGCTGAGTTCCGTTCATCGTGGGGAAGTGCGAGTGGTGTCGAAGATGTGGGACCGCAGGGTCGTTCCGGTGTATTCGCGCCGGAACACGCCCCGATCTTGCAGAAGTGGCACGACGGAACTCGCGAAGTCGTCGAGCCCCCTGGGGAAGTGGGTAGCGGTCAGGATGAAACCGTCAGCTGCTCCCGATTCGAAGAGGTGCGTCAACTCGTCCGCCACTTCTTGCGGCGAGCCGACAATCTCGGGAGTGAGATCATTGCGCGCGAACAACTCTGCGGTTTCGGCGATGGTGAGATTTCGGGATTCGATCAGGCGTGCCAATCGACGCGAGGGGCCACTACCGCGGTTGAGAACTTCGGCGATCGGAGTGGACGGATCGAACTGCGACAAGTCTAGTCCTGCGGAGTGGGAGACCCACTCGATTGCCGCATCCGGATGGATCAAGGATCGCAGGTACTCCTGCCGTTCCTTCGCGATGCTCGTCGTCTCGCCGACTATCGGTTGCACAGCGGCGACGAGGCGCACCGAATCAGGGTCGCGTCCGGCCTCTTCCGCGTAGCCGCGAATTGCCTTGCGCTTCGCTCGAAGATCTTCCTCCAACGGGTCGATCGCAAAGACCAGATCTGCCCACCGCCCACCGAATTCGCGCCCTCTCACAGATTCACCTGCCTGGATGAAGACCGGGCGGCCCTGAGGTGATTGTGGCAAGGTGAGTGGACCCTGCACCGACAAGTATTTGCCCTTGTAGTCGGCCGCGTGAATCTTGCTTGTGTCTGCGTAGATTCCGCTGTCGCGATCGGCCGATACGGCGTCGCCGTCCCACGACGACCAGAGTGCGGTGGTTGCTTCGAGAACTTCGTCGCCGCGCTCGTACAGTTCTTCTCTCGGAAGCCGATCGACTTCGGGAAAGTTGTCGTTAGCCGGACCGGGTGCCGTCATCACGATGTTCCAGGCCGCGCGCCCACCGCTGAGTATGTCGAGGCTGCCCAGAGTTCTCGCCAGGTTGTACGGGCTGTTGAAGCTTGCCGAAAGGGTTACGCCGAGACCGATACGATTTGTTGCGCCGGCCACCACTGCAGCCAACTGCGTCGGATCATGTTGAAAGCCGGTCAGCAGACCGTATTTGGTGTGGCCGTCGACGTAGTGCACACGCTCAGGTATCAGTATCAGGTCGAATTTTGCTCGTTCCGCTGCTTGCGCGTATCGCTCGTAGAGCGCTCTGTCCTCGAAGGCATTCTCCGAGTACGAATGCCGCCACATTCCGGCACTGTGCATACTCGGAAAGACCATGTAGGCGCCGAGGATCATCTGTCGTGTCATCGCTGGTCCGGATTCCTTGGTGTGTGATGGATGTCAGTGGAGACGGGTCGTTCGGGGTCGGCGCTCCACCCCGACCACGACGCGACGTAGACCGCGGAGCTGATGCCGACCGCTGCAAGCGCCAGTGCGTTGTGCGACGCGGCAACTCCGCCGCCGCAATAGGACACGACGGTGGCACCACGCTCTATTCCGAACTGGTGGAAGTATTCTCGTAACTCGCGGTCGGGAAGTAGGAATCCGTTGTCGTCGAGTAGGTCAGTTGCCGGCGCTGAGATAGATCCGGGAATGTGGCCGGCGCGGAAACTGCTCGATCCTCGGGCGTCGAGCAATCTGCCGGCCGATGCCGCGCGCAGGGCGTCTTCTGCGTCGGCGAGTGTCGTGCTAGTGGTGGAAGGTGGTACGGGAATCGAATCGTTTGTCGATATGCGTTTCCGGGCTGTAACCCATCCGGACGATCCGCCGTCCAAGTACCGCACTGAACGTCCTGCCCAGCGAAGCGTGAACCACGCGCGGGCCGCAAGCAGGGGGCTGTCCGAACTGTAGACCACGATGTGAGCATCGGCGGATACTTTCAGATCGTTCAGTGTTCTTCCGAATGCGTCGAGGTCTGGCAGCGGTCGATTCCCGTCAGTCCCGCCGCCACTGCTTTGAAAGTCGTTGATCGACAATGTGATGGACTGCGGCGCAGTAATGATTCCGGCTCCGCCCTCGCTGTTGTCTCGCACCACGTTGACGACGACGAGCGTCCGATCGGAACGAATGAGTTCGCGGAGTTCGGTTGCGGAAACAATGACTGCGCGACGCTCGATTCCCCCTGCTTCTGACATGAAAGATATTGTGTAACAATTGCTTCAGTCAAGAAAGAGATAAGATCGTGGCAATCTTTACTCATGGCGCCACGGCTGCCAGCACTTGTCCGGCATCGATGACATCTCCCACCGTTACTGTCACCGCCGAGACGATTCCGGGTGAGGAAGCACGAAGGGCAGTCTCCATCTTCATTGCTTCTACGACCGCGACGACATCACCTTCCGACACCCGCGTTCCAGTCTGCAGCACTGCCAGCACGGTTCCCGGCATCTTCGATGTGATCTCTCCGTCGCTGAGATCGGAATCCTTTGCTGTATAGACTTTCTCGTCCACCTTCACGGTCCAGCCACCAACGCACACCCATGTACCGGTGCCGACTCCGAGGCGCCCAGCGGTGGTTGTCAAACCATCGGCGACCAGACTGAGTGTCAGCTCGTCGGTTCCACCCCTGACGACCACCGAAATGTTCCGGCCGTCGGCGGCGACAATCCAGTGGTTGCTTCGTTGTGAGATGACGGTTGTCGGCACGACGCGGCCGTCGGCAATGAGTTCGCGTCCGATCGGGTCGGATCCCAACTTGCGCAATGTCTCTCGATGTAGTCCGTGGGGGCCGGTCCACGACGACCCGGTGACCGGCGATTGTTCCTCGACGGAAGTCCACACCATCGCAACAGCAGCGGCGGTGGCCTGGAGCTCTGCAGAATCCGGGATCAACCGAGTGAGGTGCTCGTCGACGAAGGAAGTGTGAATGTCATCCGCGCGCACAGCCGGTGTCGCCAAGAGAAGTCGGAGGAAACCGATATTCGAGGTTCCACCGAAGTAACTCGAGTCGGCCAAAGCTCGGTCCAATGATTCCAGTGCGGTTGACCGCGTCGGACCGCTTGCTATGACCTTTGCGATCATCGGATCGTAGAACGGCGGAATGCTGCCGGCACCCTCGAAAGCACTGTCGATGCGAACCCCCGACGGCCAGGCTATGTCCACGGAATGTGAAGGTGCGGGCCGAAACCCGTTCGACGGATCCTCGGCGTAGATTCTGGCTTGCACCGCGAAACCCCGCAGCGCGATATGGCGCTGCTGTAACGGCAAACGGGCGCCGAGGGCGATGTCGAGTTGCAGTTCGACGAGATCGACGCCGGTCACTTCCTCGGTGACCGTGTGTTCGACTTGTAGGCGCGTGTTGACTTCGAGAAAGTAGTAGCGGTTTTCGGCGTCAACCAGAAATTCGACGGTTGCCGCATTCACGTAGCCGACGCCTCCGAGTAGTCGCAGAGCGTCGTGCTGCATGGCTCCCAGGACCGATTCGGGGACAGAACTTGCCGGTGCCTGCTCGATGATCTTCTGGTTCCGACGCTGTAGGGAGCATTCACGGGTGAAGAAGTGAACTCCTGTACCGAAGGAATCGAAGAGGACCTGAACTTCGATGTGACGCGGACGCTCGACCAGCGTTTCGATCATCAGGTCGCCGCGGCCGAAGTTCCTTTCGTTCAAACCGATTGCAGAGGTGATGACCTCTCGTGCGTCATCACCCGGATGTAGTCGAACCATCCCCTTGCCGCCGCCCCCGAACACCGGTTTCAGCAGCACCGGCACGTCGAGAGATCGAACGTGACCGAGGACGGTATCGGGATCGGCGCTTGCCTCGCCCCACGCGGTGAGAGTCGGGATGCCGGCGTCAGCGGCGGCCTTCTTCGCTCTTGCCTTGTCTCCGAGTAGAGCGATGGATTCAGCGGCCGGACCGACGAATGTCAGACCTGCAGCGACGACGGCTTCAGCGAAATCGGAGTCTTCGGAGAGGAATCCGTAACCCGGGTGCACGGCATCGCAATCCGCGGCCAGCGCGGCCGCAATGATTTGATCCGAATCGGTGTAGGACTCCGAGGGGATGTCTCCGTCCAGAAGCACGGTGTGATCGGCGAGGCGATGCCACTGTGCGTGTGAATCGACGGGGGAGGAGATCGTCACTACCGACATGCCGAGACGACGCGCCGTGCGCGCGATGCGCGTGACGATTTCACCCCGATTGGCGATGAGAAGTCGAGTCATGTTCTCACATCCTGAAGACGCCGAAGCGCGTTGTTCCGTGATTGCGGGGAAGCATGGACAGCGCGAGTGAAACCCAGGATCGCGTGTCGACCGGGTCGACGATCGCGTCAACCCATAGCCTGGATGCGACGTACACCGACTCGCCCTGCCGGTCGTAACCTTCGCGTATCGGCCGTTTGATTTCCTCGATTTCCTCTTCCGTGAGCGGAGTTCCGCGTGTGCGCGCAGATTCGATCTTCATCAATGCCATCACCGACGCTGCTTGCTCGGAACCGACCACGGTGGTCTTCGCGTTCGGCCACACGGCCATGAAGTCAGGACCTATCGAGCGTCCGCACATCGCGAGGTTTCCCGCCCCGTAGCTTCCGCCGATGACGATGCTGAGCTTGGGAACCCTGGCGCAGGCAACGGCATTGACCAGTTTCGCGCCGTGTTTGGCGATACCTTCCGCCTCGTACTGCTTCCCGACCATGAATCCGTTGACGTTGTGCAGGAACAACAATGGGATGTCTCGTTGTGAGCACAGTTCGACGAAGTTCGCGGCCTTGAGGGAGTCCTCCGAAAAGAGCACACCGTCGTTCATGATGACCCCGACGGTGTACCCCTCGATGTGGCCGGTCCCGCAGACGATGGTTCGGCCGTAATTCGCTCGGTACTCGACTAATTCGCTGGCATCGAGCAGGTGGGCCAGAACGTCGCGCGCGACGATCGGGGTTTTCGAGGAGGCCGGGATCACCGTGTCGAGATGCTCGGGGGAGTGAAGAGGTGGTCGCGGAGATCGTGACGGCGCCCGTACCTCCCGTCGATCACCGCGGGCGACGATGTCGGCGATCATGCTCAGAGCCTCGATGTCGTCGTTGGCGATGTGATCGACGACGCCGCTGATCACCCCGTGCACGTCGGCGCCGCCGAGCTCTTGCGGTTCGACGTCGACACCGGTTGCAGCCTTGACCAACTGAGGGCCGCCCAGATAGACGGTGCCGGTACCGCGGACGATGACGGTCTCGTCGCACATCGCTGGGATGTATGCACCTCCAGCCGTGCAGGAACCCATGACTGCTGCGATCTGAACGATGCCGTCTGCCGACATTTCGGCGATGTTCTTGAACATCTCGCCGAAATGGTGCTCGTCGGGGAAGATCTCGTCCTGCATCGGAAGGAAAACACCTCCGGAATCGACGAGATAGACACACGGCAACCTCAGCCGACGAGCGACGGATTGCAATCGCAGTTGCTTCTTGACGGTCAGCGGGTAGTAGGTGCCGCCCTTGACGGTGGCGTCGTTCGCGAAGATGGCGCAGAGTGAGCCGCGGATGAGCCCTACGCCCGTGACCAGACCAGCCGACGGGAGTTGCTCGTCGTACACCTCGAATCCGGCCAGTTGTCCGATCTCGAAGAACGGGGACTGCACGTCGAGAAGAGCATCGATGCGTTCGCGAGCGGGCAATTTGCCGCGAGCCCGGTGCTTGGCGACCGACCGCTCGGGTGCCCCGTGAACGGACAAGTGTTGCGCGTCCGCAACTCGCTCGCGAATTTCCTTGTATGCCAGTAAGTTTTGCTCGCGGGTACCGGGGTCGAGTTGTGCGGTGCGTTCAATGACGGGCATGGGACGTACCTACTGTCGGTTCGGAGGAAGCTGTGCGGAGGGAGAATACGAGCGCAGTCGCTGCTGCAGTGATCAGTGCGACGATTGCCGACCACACGCGTTCATCGGATGCGAGAGGTCCGACTACAGAGGCGATGCCGGCAATTCCCTGCTGTACGAGTCCGCAGTAAGCGACGGCGATGGCTCCGCCTTCAGCAAAATGCGTCACTGCTGATGCTGCCGAGTTCGGGAAGAGAAGCGATTGCCCAAATGTCAGTGCGATGTATCCGAGCAGGAAGACCGCGAGCAACGGCGTGGAACCGAGTGGGGGATACCAGCAGAGCATGAGGACGAGGCCGGCAAGCAGCATGCACAGCGCACCTCGACGCATCAACTTCTCTGAACCGACGGTTGTGGCCCTTCGATTGACGTAAAGCGCGCCGCTGAAGTAGGCGGTTCCGTAGAGGATTCCGAAGGCTCCGAATGCCCACGGTTGCAAGTCGAATCGATCGCTGAACAGGAAGGGGCTCGATTGCTGCACAAGGACTATCGCGCCGAAACCCAGGCCCCCCGCAATGGCTGGTTTGTAGAACTGGGGTGTCAGGACTATGGCATTCCACCGAACAACGCGTTCGTTGTTGTCGCGGACTGTGGTGTTCTCGGTCCTCAGTGCCACCGCAGCGAGTGCTGCTCCGAGTACTCCGAGCACGCCGAAGCCGGTTCGCCACGAGGTGAACGACGCAAGAGCGCCGCCGATCAGTTGGCCACCGCCCAGTGCCACCACAAATGCCATCGACAACAGCGACAAGCGGCTAGCCAACTCCGAACCGGTGAACTTGTCCTTCACCATCATTCGCACGATGATGGCCGCACCTCCTGCTCCGATGCCTTGAACGATCCGGCCGATCAGTAGTACGGCGGCGCTCTGGACCAAAGCCAATGCAATGCAGGCGATCACGAACAATACCAAGCTGGACAACAGTGCCGTCCTGCGTCCGAGTCGATCTGCCAACCGCCCCCACACGACCACCGGAAGTGCGGCACTGATCACGAAGAGTGTCACCGACCACTTCACCACGGAATCTTCGATGCCCAGATCCGTCGCGATCTTCGGCAGTGAAGGGAGGTAGATGGTCGTGGCCATTTGTGCTGTCAACACGACGGCACAAGCCAGCGGTGTCACTGCGACAGTGCGGTCGTCGCTCATTCCGTGACACTTCGTAGGACGTCGGCGAAGCGCTCGATCGTTGCATGTGGAAGGTCCGCCCGAAGCATCAGTCTCAGCCCGGCTTTGCCCCGGCCGATGACAGGGAAGAAGACCGCCGATGTGTAGAAACCGCTAGCCAGCAGTTTCTGTGCTGCGGTGATGGTTTGTTCTTCCTCGTGGAGCGTGACGAAGCGGATCGGGAGTCCATCGCCCGATGCCGGCGTGTCGACGAGCGAATCGAACAGTTCGACAACCGTGCGGAGTTGCCGCTGCCGCTTGTCGACCTCTCCGCTGCGGTGGAGCTCCACGGACGCCGCAATAGCACCCAGCCCGGCTACGTTCACACGCTGCGACCACGTCAACGGGCCGCCGTAGCGAAGTGCGAGATCACGATTTCGACTGCCCCGTTCCGGCCGAGTGCGATCGCACCGCCGGAAGCACCGAATCCCTTGTTCAGTGATGTCAGCAAGAATGTTCGATCATTGAGGCTGCCGATGAGATCCAGGACCGCGCCACGCCCGTTGTGTCCGATGACCGAGGTGCTGTGCGCCTCGTCGAGAACGAGAATCAGTCCGTATTTGGCCTGTAATGCAAACAGTTCGTTCAGGGGCGCCTTCCCGCCTGTGCTGTAGACGGTGTCCGCCACGTATGCCACCTGAGAATTTGTTCGGCAAAGACTTTCGAGTTCATCGACGTCGTCGTGCCGAATGGTCACGATCGTCGTTTCGTCGGCGACGCTCGCCTTCATGGCATTGAGGCAGAAGTGTGCGTTCTTGTCGAACACCATGAGGGGAGGTTCACCGCCGGTGAGCAACCCGGACGCGACGAGGGGGAGCAAGCTCCACGCAGCGTTTGCGGCGGATCCGAGGGTGAGCACATGTGCGTCAAGCAGTTCGCTCAACGCGGCCTCTGTGTCGTCGAGAAGGCTGGAGTGGACTCTCATCCGCGAGATGGAACTGTTCAACGTTCGTTCGCGCTCGAGAGCGGCGATCGCACCCGAACGAATTCGGTCGTCGGTGTCGAGCCCCAGATACGAGTACGTGGAGAAGTTCTCGAATTCGTATCCTTGGATCGTCCGGTGTTCGAAACCTGCGACGCGATCGGCAGTGAGATCGGCCAGACCCTCACTGACTGCGCGATCCCAGAATGGGTCGCTCAAATCAGCAGCACGCCTGAGGTTGGAGTACAGATTCCTATCTTTCAAGCTCTCGGCAACCGTCATTTCGCGGCTGTTCCCTTCACTGGATTCGATAGCGGAATTACTGCGTTGATGCACTGAGGGGCATCGCCGTCAGTTGACATTGCTCATTGAGGACGAAAGACAATTCGATGTCAAGCATTACGGAATCGAGACGCCGAGAAAAAGGAAGAAACCCTATGGTTTGAAACTAGTTGAATCTGTAACTTAAGGCGTTGTTGCAGTTCAGGGACGGTGATGATTTATCACGATTTCCCGTGATAAATCGGATAATGCCGTGAGTCACAGACTTGTGTGCACTTCCGCGTGATGTTCGAAGAATATTATGATCCGCATGCGTCAAAGGGTTAGCACGGAAGCGATAAGGCTTCTGTCTCATATTTTTCGAGGATCTCGTGGAGGTTCGGCAATCAGGCGATCTTGTATCTGGAATCGATTTTCTTCTTAATGAATTTCAAAACGTGTTAGGTCCGCCTATCGAATGCTTTACTCGGAGTATGGATGATCCGGCAATGAATCATCCTCGTTGCGACCACTTGCTGCGCAGAAGCATCAGTGCGGTAAGGGTGAGGCCCCATCCGATTGTGGACAGTGCGACGCCCACGCCTGCCTGTCCGGTGACATCGGCACTGGCGTCGATGCTGAATGCTGTGGTGAATCCTGCAGCAGTGCCGGCAGCGGCCGTCATACCGCCGGCCTTCATCCATCGCGAGCAATGGGCGGAACCGAAACACGCCAGAATCACTGTCAGTCCACAGGCGACGACCTGCCAGGTGGGGAACTGTGTCGGGGCAGGCAGGCCGGGGCCGCGGAATCCGCCTTTGTAGTCGGCTGACCAGCTGAGCCAGCCCACGCAAGACAGAAAGCCCAGTGCAAAGGCCAACAGGCCGGTGCTCCACAGTCCGAGTGAGCCCGATCCCGTGTGCCCGCCGCCGAGGGCGGTCGTGGAGTGCTCCAGGCCAGTTCGTTCCGAACGCCAGATTGTCCAGATGATGCTCGCGCCGATAGTTGCGGGCACGCCGACGAAGATGAATGCAATCCAGAGAAACTGCGGCCAGGAGAACTCGAGATCGACAGTCATGGTCGGAGTATGCGCGTACTTCGAATCATGTGCGCCCATCTGTCAATCTGGCGAGTTGCGGGTCAACCTTCCTCGACCTTCTCCACATGTGTACTTGTAGGGTCCAGGTCGATATTCCGTGTGTTGATCAGTCGAAGCCTGGGAACCGGATCGCCCGTGGTGTCGTCGATCAAGATCGAGTGTGGCTCACCGTCATCGAAGGCGTGGCGCTCTCCCCACTGTCGCAGGCTAATGATCACGATGAACAGATCCATACCGCGTTCGGTCAGGATGTACTCGTTGCGGGTACCTTGCGCGTTCGGTTGGACTTCGAAGATTCCCTGCTCGACAAGGACTTTGAGCCTGTCCGTGAGAATGTTCTTTGCGATGCCCAGGTTTCGTTGAAACTGACTGAATCTCGATGACCCGTCGAAGGCGTCACGCACGATCAGCAGCGACCATCTGTCGCCGATGATGTCGGCCGCTCGGGCCGTCGGGCAGTGCGGGTCCGTCCATTGTGCGCGATCCGGCATCGAGTTCCTCATTGGTTGCGTTTTGAAACTGTATTGACGTAACCTCCAAATGGTATCAAAACGCAACCAAGTTGAGGTGGAAGTGACTGCACGTCATGCTGTCGAGAACGCGCGGGGCAAGTTGAAAATGTCTCGCGGACTTCGCCTGTTGCTCGCAGTGCTCTGCGGGGTCTCGGTAGCCAACATCTACTACGCACAGCCGCTCCTCGGGCAAATAGGCTCGGATCTTTCCATTCCTCCGGCCGGCCTCGGTTTCGTAGTCGCACTCGCCCAACTCGGTTATGTGGTGGGGTTGATCGTGTTGGTGCCATTGAGCGATCTCGTGAATCGAAAGAAATTGATCGCAATCCAGATCGTCGCTGCTGCAACGGGAACGATGCTTGTTGCTCTGGCCACCACGAATCTGCAGCTGTTGATCGGGATGGCGGTCGCAGGCACGTTCTCGGTAGTTGTTCAAGTCATAGTTGCCTATGCTGCGGCAATCAGTGACCCGGACGAGCGGGGCGCAAACATCGGTGTCATCACCAGCGGCGTTGTCGTCGGCATCATCCTCGCTCGGACTGTCGCCGGCGCAGTTGCGGATCTGGCAGGCTGGCGGGCGGTCTACGCGGGATCCACTTTCATTTCGGTACTGGTCGCGGCCGTCGCGCTGACGATGCTGCCGAAAGATCCTAGTTTGCAACACGATAGGCGTTCGTACGTGCGTGCAATGGGGTCTGTCGTGACGTTGACGCTTACGAACCGACTGTTTCGCACCCGGGCCCTGATCGCCTTGTTCCTTTTCGCGTCCTTTGGTGCTTTGTGGAGCGGAATGGCCCTGCCGTTGAGTGAGGAACCATGGCGGTTGTCGACCACACAGATCGGGCTCTTCGGAATCGCAGGATTGGTCGGAGCATTGGGCGCGGTCGGTGCCGGTCGGTGGGCCGATCAAGGCAAAGCGCAACGCGTCACCGGGGCGTCTTTGGTCGTTCTCTTGCTGTCGTGGGTATTCAACGCGCAGGCGACGCACTCGCTGGTGTTACTCGTAGTCGGTGTTGTTGCGTTGGACTTCGCCGTACAGGCTGTTCATGTCACGAGCCAGAATCTGATCGTCGCGAACACACCGGAATCGTCGGGGCAGATCATCGGTAGTTACATGGTGTTCTATTCGTTGGGCAGCGCGGCTGGGGCGGTTTCCACCACTATGGTTTTCGACGCGGCAGGGTGGGGCGCTGCAAGTATTCTCGGCGGCGCCTACGCGTTTGCAGCCTTGATCGCATGGACGATCGATCGATTGCGGACCCGCAACACTCTAGGGAGTTGGGAGCCACGTCCTGGCCGCGACGACCAAGGCGTTCACACCGATGGTCAGGGTCGGCTCGATCACGGGAGCGTAGTGCGGAGAGTGGTTCGACGGCACGGTTCGCAAAGCCGGATCAGTCATGTCACCTGTCGTGAACAGTGAAGGGTCGGTACCGCCCAACAGCCAGTACGACAGTGGCGCACCGGCACTGGTCGCGAGAATGCCGACATCTTCACTACCTGCTCCCGCACCGGGATCGAGAATCTTGTTCGTCCCCAACCATTCGGCAAACGCATCGAGTGTCTTGTCCAGCGCTGCCGGATCATTGACGACGATCGGAAAGTGCTCCGTCTCTGTGATGGTCGGTGAGGTGGGTGCACCGGCGGTGGCCGCTTCGCCCCGGACGATGCGGTCGACGCTGTCCAGGATGCGCTGACGCACACCTGCGTCGTAGCTGCGGATGTTGAGTTGCAGTTCTGCTTCGCCGGGAATGACGTTGGCGGCATCTCCAGCATGGATGGAGCCGACGGTGAGGACAGCTGTGGCAGTACTCGGGACCTCGCGTGAGATGACAGTTTGCAAACGCAACACGGTTTCGGCTGCCATGACCACGGGATCGACCGAGTTCTCCGGCATAGATCCGTGGGCGCCCTTTCCGACCAGTCTCACACGAAGTGAGTCCGATCCCGCATACGAGGGGCCGGCGTGCCCGGCGATCGTGCCTGCCGGTAGCGGCGATACATGTTGTCCAAGAACGATGTCGGGCCTCGGGAATCGCTCGAACAGTCCGTCGTCGACCATGGCTTGCGCACCCGCGCCAAGTTCCTCAGCCGGTTGGAAGACGAGGACAAGAGTGCCAGACCATGTCGTCGTATCGTGAGAGAGGATCCGGGCCGCACCGAGTAAGCAGGTCGTATGCAGGTCATGCCCGCACGCGTGGCTGACCGAGACGGTCTTTCCCTGATCGTCGGTCGTTGTCACGGTACTGGCGTAGTCCAATCCGGTTTCTTCCCGAACCGGGAGGGCGTCCATATCCGCACGCAGCAGCGCTGTGGGGCCCACTCCGTTCTTCAGGACTCCGACGACTCCGGTAGTCCCGACACCGGTGGTGGTGTCGAATCCAAGTGCTGTTAAATGTCTTTCCACCAGACTGGATGATCGTTGCTCGTGAAACCCCAGTTCCGGATGGCTGTGGAGGTCCTTGTACAGGTCGATCAAATCCAGATCCACGGCGATCGTTTCGTGCACTGACGAGGTCATGAGTGTCCTCTCGGTAGCGTCTTTTCAGGCTAACCGGGATGACGGGTCGGTAAACAGGACCTTAGGTCCCACGGTGCCGGTGATGCGGAGTCTGGTGCTACGGCACGTAGAACGATGTGACACCTGGGGTGATGATGGATCCGGCCACGGACAGCACGGCAACAGCGATTTGACCGGTCCCGGTCTGCACGATCGCCTCTGCTGGGACTCCGTTGAGACCGTCCGAGAGCCGAGCGGAGCCGGAGGCCCCGGTCGAAAGGTTCAGCCAGCGCACTTCGGACGAGAGCAGGCATCCCCACCGGCCTTCCTTGCCTCCGGTGATCGTCACCGTGCCGGGTTGTTCACCGACGACAGCTACGCAGCGGACGGCCGGCGCGTCGAAGCTGCCGTTCGGGTTGCCGTACGGCGCAGGGTTGATCTGGAATGGAATGGTCACCGCGGCGGATGCGAGCGCTACCGACGTCAGAGTAGAAGCGATCACGACGGATGTGCAGACGCTCAGTCGGCGAACGAGATTCATCACGGAGGCCTCCAGCCATGTCCAGGTGATTTGCTTGTCTTCCCCGACGTAATGTTTTGGTCGTAGCTTCCCTTCTTGCATCGCCGCATTGAAGACGACAGCCTCACCATATCCGGTTGCACAGGAGAATTCAGGTACTCGTCGCTATTCGCTACATGTGGCGGCCTCAGATGCCGTCCGTCGAACCGCCTCTGCCGTCGTCGAAGCACGTACTACGGCAACCGGTGTTCCGGCTGCGGGATCGAAACTCCAGTCCTGCCGATAGGACTGGAGTAGATCTGGATCTGTGATCATCGCACCTGGCGACAATCGCTGGGCGAGCGTGTTCAAAGCGTCGACATTGACCATGATCTGGTTTCAGCCTTCCGCTCCGAGATGTGAAACTCATTGTGTCCAAGGCATGTCCGTGGACCTGAGAGTTGAAAGTCAGTATCTCGAGTGCGGTTGAGATCCACCGAATATGGCGTACGTCATATGTTGCTGAGGTCGGTCAGTACCTGATCGAAGGCACCGGTACGTCCAGGTGTCACTACCTTCTGAAACAGTGTCAGGACACATTCGTCAAGGGCGTCCGTTGCCGTGAGGGTTCTTCTGGCGACGGTGCTTCTACCGGACCATCGGCCACGTTCCATGTGTGCCAATGCGATTCCGTCACGCCGGGCTGTTGCCTTTCGGCCCGATGAATGAACGAAGAGGTATGTTCTGCCCGCGATATCGACTTCGCACAGCTTGTTCTTGCGGCGCATGGCCTTGGGCTTCTGGTCGATCAGGGTCCCGATCGTTCCGTCGGACAATCGAAGTGATGCAGGTCGGCCTTTGCGGAATGTGAGCCTGGATCGATCCTGCTCGGCTGTTGACGATTTCCTCTTCCGCCCGCCGGCAACGCTCTCCGATCCGTCGTCGGATGCGGGAATCAGTTCGCCTTGAACGTTCCCCGACGGATCGAATATCGATACGGCCGAACCACCTTCAGCAAGGTTGACGAACCAGCCGGTCTCTGTAGGGGTGTTCCATTTCATGTAGATGATTATTCTTCATCAGTGCCGAGGAACATCAGCCGACAGCCCGAGACGAGGATCGCGGTCAGGATTCGACAGTCACCTCGATCACGCCATCGTCGCCGTTGAAGCGAACCGCCGGCCAGTACCCGTCCATGAAATGCAAACCGCACGAGTCTGTCAGACGTTGACAATCGCTTCGACGGCCTGACGGTGAAGAGCCTGGTGCTGCTCGAAGACGTGGCGTAGGCGGGGAAGCATGCCGCGTGCAAGGGTGCCGAGCGTTTCGTCGACGATGCCGAAGCTGGGATTTGTCCTCACGTGAGCAGCGCAGACATCGAAGAAGGCAAGCCGCGATTCTGCTGGGGCGGGCACAACGCCCGACCCGTGGCAGGAGCCGTTCTTCGCCAATCCACTCGCAATGTCCCGCTGACTGGGCATCCGGAACCTTCTGCGCCGCGACTGCCTTAGCGTTCTACGTCGATAACCACGTGAAGGGATTTGTTCAATGGCGAAGAATCAGGCACCCCCCGCGACACAAGCCAAGGACATCGTTGTCGATCTACTGGTGATCGGGTCCGGTACCGGCATGGCTGCCGCCCTCACCGCGAACGAGCTCGGCTTGTCCACGCTGATCGTGGAGAAGACGCAGTACGTTGGCGGTTCGACGGCGCGGTCCGGTGGAGCGTTCTGGATGCCTGCCAACCCGATCTTGGCGAAAGCCGGTGCGGGCGACACCGTTGAGCGCGCGAAGACATACGTGCGGTCGGTGGTCGGTGATACTGCCCCTGCCCAACGTGGGGAGGCATTCGTCGACAACGGTGCGGCCACCGTCGACATGCTTTACCGCACGACGCCCATGAAGTTCTTCTGGGCCAAGGAATACTCCGATTACCACCCCGAACTGCCGGGAGGTAGCGCCGCCGGACGTACCTGCGAGTGCCTGCCGTTCGACGCGTCGGTACTCGGCGCGGAACGCGGTCGCCTGCGGCCCGGTTTGATGGAAGCCGGACTGCCGATGCCGGTGACAGGTGCGGACTACAAGTGGATGAACCTGATGGTGAAGAAGCCGAGCAAGGCTTTCCCTCGCATCATCCGCCGCCTGGCGCAGGGCGTTTACGGCAAGTACGTACTCAAGCGGGAATACATCGCAGGCGGTCAGGCGCTCGCCGCCGGCCTGTTCGCAGGTGTGGTCCAGGCCGGTATCCCGGTGTGGACGGAAACGTCGTTGGTTCGGCTCATCACCGAAGATGGCCGCGTAACGGGTGCAGTTGTGGTGCAAGACGGACGTGAAGTGACGGTGACCGCTCGGCGTGGTGTCGTTCTGGCAGCCGGCGGGTTCGACCACAACATGGAGTGGCGCCACAAGTACCAGTCGGAGAGGCTCGGTGAGCACGAGAGCCTGGGCGCAGAGGGCAACACCGGCGAAGCGATCGAGGCAGCACAAGAGCTCGGCGCAGGTATCGGATCGATGGATCAGTCGTGGTGGTTCCCGGCGGTGGCAAGCATCAAGGGCCGCCCGCCGATGGTGATGCTCGCAGAGCGTGCGCTGCCAGGCTCGTTCATCGTCGACCAGACCGGTCGTCGATTCGTGAACGAGGCGACGGACTACATGTCGTTCGGCCAGCGCGTGCTCGAACGGGAAAAGGCCGGAGATCCGGCCGAGTCGATGTGGTTTGTTTTCGACCAGGAGTACCGCAACAGCTACGTGTTCGCAGGCGGTATCTTCCCCCGTCAGCCGCTTCCGCAGGCATTCTTCGACTCCGGCATCGCGCACAAGGCGAGCAGTCCGGTCGAGCTTGCCCGCAAGGTCGGTCTTCCCGAGGAGGCTTTTGCCGAGTCCTTCGAGAAGTTCAACGAGGCCGCTGCTGCCGGTAGCGATGCGGAATTTGGTCGCGGCGGAAGTGCATACGATCGGTACTACGGCGACCCGACAGTGTCCCCGAACCCGAACCTGAGGAAGCTCGACACGAGTGCCCTCTACGCGGTGAAGATGACGCTCAGCGACCTCGGCACCTGCGGCGGTGTGCAGGCGGACGAGCATGCACGCGTGCTTCGTGAGGACGGCAGCGTGATCGACGGCCTGTACGCGATCGGCAATACTGCGGCCAACGCATTCGGTCACACCTACCCGGGCGCCGGTGCGACGATCGGCCAGGGGCTGGTTTACGGATACATTGCCGCCCACCACGCAGCCGAGAAAGTAGCTTCGACTCAGCAGTAGATCCACTAGGCAACAGATCGCCGAACGGGAGATCAGCACGCGTTTCCGATGCCGGGAACGTGCACTGGTCTCCCGTTCGGCTTGTAGGAGCAATGCCACCCGTATGTCCCATCTCGGTAACGCTGACGCGCCGGGTGACCAAGACGCGGTATCGTCTCCAGAAGTGACATGGGGCACTGGCGATTGTGCGACCAGATGCCATCTACCGAAGGCGCGCCTGATATCGACCGGTCGGGTCGAATGCGCAAAAACAGGTATGTACCCAGGTAATTCAACCGTGGTGTGGAGCGTCGTGAAGCGACAGCGTATGAGGTGATTCCTCATCCGCAACGCAAGGATCTCCATGTTCCACCCCCTTTCCGACCATCCGGGTAGACACCCACCCTGTCGATCTTCGAATGAGAAGCCTTCGGTTTGTTCCGGCATTCGTAGTCCTCGATCAACGATCGATTCAGGCACTGCCTCGATGTAGAACCCGTATCTCCTGTGCTGTCACCAGGAGATACAGACCTGCGGGTCTATGCGCGCGCTCGCGTTCGAGAGCGGTCACCGTACCTCTCTCCATGGCGCGATCCGAACATTTCACTCCAACGGAGTCTTGGTGCGATACACCAAGTAGCTCAGCACGTATTGAGTGCTGTCTGCGGGTAGAGCCTGCACCTGCTCCGAGCACATCAGTCAAGGAAAACATGAGTAAGCACAGAAAACACAAGCCTTCCAGCACAAAACGATTCATCGCCGTAACTGCGGGACTGGGCGCCCTTGTGGGGGCCGGAGCAGTAGCCAATGCAGGTACCGCCGGTGCGCAGGGCTGGTCGGCGAGTTGCAATTGGGAGTGGCCGGTAAGCGGATCACTTTCGCAGGGTTACCACGCGGGACATGACGGAGTCGACTTCGCTGTCAACGTCGGCACCGCGCTCCACGCGCCCACATCGGGCACGATTTCTGTTGCCGGACCCAATGATCCGGGTGGATATGGAACGTACATCCAGTTGGAAGCGGACAGTGGCGAGCAGATTCAGATGGGCCACCTCTCCGAAACATGGGTCGGTGTGGGGCAACACGTCGAGGTAGGCGACGAGATCGGGGCAACGGGTAACACCGGTAGCTCCACCGGCCCACATCTGCATCTCCGCATTCACAGTGGAGGCGCCGTCGATCCCATGTCCTTCCTGAGTTCGATCGGGGCGTGCGATACCGGGTCAAGTATTGTTCCCGCGCCCGCGCCCGCGCCCGCGCCCGCGCCGGCACAGGACGTAGCACCCGAATTTGCACCGGAACCGGCGCCTGCTCCCGTTGTCTACTCTGAGGCATCCGAATCTGTACCGGTAGAAAGCATTCCGGAGTCGGAGACTCCAGCGCCCGGCTCAGAGGTAGTCGTTGCAGCCGGTGATACATTGTTCGACCTCGCGACAGAACGAGGTCTCACCTGGCAGCAGGTGTGGGACATGAATCCGCAGATCGTCAATCCCGATCAGATCCTTGTGGGCGACGTGATCAACTTGTGAGAGTTGATAATTCGATACTGATCCGGAGATGAGTCAACGGCTCGTACACGACCGGTTTCAGTACCCCAGTTGACTCCGAGTTCCACTTCGTGCGCGTGAGCGCTGCAGCCGGGCCGTGCATTTCACGGTCCGGCTGTTTTGCGCGCTCCGAGAAGTGATTCCTACCGAAGTACTGATGTGTGGTGGTTCGCTTCTAGGGCAGCCACGGCCAATCGCTGGGGATCTTGCCGATACTATTGAGCCCGTGAACCGGTCCGCGATCACCTCCCTACATCGACGTTGGTCAGATGAGGGCGTCGATAATTTACGGGCGCAGCTGCTCGATCAGTCGCGGATCGTCAAGCCGCCCCACACTCTCGTCTCCCCATGGGCGGAGACCGATGACGGGCTGATCGATGTGCGTGGCCTGACAGCGGGTAGCGCTGGATTGGACATCCGGTATCTCACGTTGGAACGGATTGATCTGAGTTTCGCTCGGGGTCCGATCTCCGTCTTCGAATCCGAATTATTGGACTGCCGTTTCGATTTCGTGGCACTGACCGGACAGCCCCGTTTCAATCGCCGATTCGAACGGTGCAGTTTCCGGGGTGCGACGCTCTCTCGTCTGGCGCTCGGACCGAGGGTCGTCGATTGCGATTTCACTGGAGCCAAAGCACGCGGGCTCCGCTCCGTGCCCAATACGGTGTTCGAACGATGCGCATTCGACGACACAGACCTGACTGGTGCGCAGTTCGCCGATACCTCATTCGTGGAGTGCACTTTCGGCGGCGCACGATTCTCGGCGGCCACGAGTTTCGTGCGGTGTTCCTTCACCCGGACCGCTGTCGAGTTCTCCGAGGCGCAAGTGTCGCGAACAACGTGTGACGGCACCGCGATTCCGGATCAATGGGAAGGTGAGGCCGATTCAGCAGTCGCACTGGAGCGGTATGCCGGTCGATATGCCCGAGCACTTGGCGTGGGGGATACAGAGGGTATGGCCCTCGATCCTGAAATGGATGATTCGTAAAGGGGGCAGATCGATGACTCGCGGGGTCACGTTCAGGACAGTATTCGGTGGACCGTCGGTGCCGCTTGACTTCATCGAGGAGTTGACTCGGCTCAGACACCGGCTGAGGGGCATCGCGATGCAGTACGACTTCGATCTGTTTGTTGTCGTTGGTGGCGACATCTCCGTGGTGACCGATCCGACCGGGATCCGGCTTCCGCGTGTGTTTCTGGGCAGGCGTACCGCTACGGCGCAGGTACAGATGAACACTGACGACGTGATGGGGGTGCCCGACCCGCGTGCATTTCTGTACACGACGATCCATGCGGCACTGACGGAACTGATCACGCGTGTCTCAGACCGCGACAACGACTTCGATGCGGACGGGGAGCGAGCGAAGATCGAGTTCTTGATCCTCGATGACATTGGCGAGCGCGAATCAAAGCTGTGATGGCAAATGACAAATGCTGCGCTCCCGAATTCGTCAGGCTGTTGTAACTCTCTGGCATCAAACACTGCGGTGACCACTTCACAGAAAATCGCCGGGTGCCGGCAATGGACGAACCTCACTATGAGTTCTGCGGTGCGCGGTAGCGGTGACAAGTAGGTAGCGTTCAGCTGCGGCGTAGTCGGTGATCGATGTTCCGTCGGGCCCGGGGGTTTGAGTGATCAGGTCGAGGTATCGGCGGCGATAGAGGTATGCGTCGGGCTGGGTCAACAGGTACTCCGCGGCAGCGACGACGTCCAGGCTCGGTGCGGCTCGTCTGAGCCGGGTGCGCGCCGGCTGGTACGCAGCTCTGGCGTGTTTGGTCGGCCCGGTGGCCGTGTAGTGCCCGTCGCTGTGGTCGTCGTCTCGGGCATTGTCATTCATATCGTCGCCTTGGTGTGAATGAGCTCGACGTTGCCGTTGTAGTAGCCGAGGACACGGTGATCCATCATCCGCCGCCACAGTGGTGGTACGGCAGCGCAGACGATCATCACCGCGTATCCGGCAGGGAGTTGCGGAGCGGTTGGAGCGCTGCGCAGAGATTGGTAGCGCAGACGCGGATTCGCGTGATGGTCACTGTGTCGTTGTAATTGGTACAGGAACAAATTGGACAAGAGATGATCACTGTTCCAACTGTCTTCGGGCCGGGCTTTGACAAAGCTGCCGTCTTGTCTTCGCGCACGGAGCAATCCGTAGTGTTCGAGGTAGTTTGCGGCCTCGAGGAACGTGATCCCGGCCAAGGCTTGCAGGAGCAGCCAGGGCAGTATCTGCCACCCGAATAAGGTGATCAACGTCCCGAACAGTGCGGCGCTCAGCGACCATGCCTGCACGATGTTGTTTCGAGGCGACAGTGCGGGTGAACCCTGCCGGCGCAGGCGTGCTGATTCGATCCGCCAGCCCGATTTCAGACCTCCGAATACGCTGCGGGGCAGGAATATCCAGAACGATTCCCCGAAACGAGCACTGGCGGGATCGCGCGGCGTCGCAACGTTGACGTGGTGACCGTGATTGTGCTCGATGTAGAAGTGCCCGTAGAACGATTGAGCGAGCACAATTTTCGCCAACCGCCGCTCGAGGCGGCTGCTCTTGTGGCCTAGTTCGTGTGCGGCATTGATACCGACGCCCGCAACGACGCCGACGGTCATCGCCAGTGCGATCTTCTCTCCGGTTGCCATCGGGGCGTGCGCCCAACACCATGCGGCGAAGACGAGGCCAGCGTATTGAAGTGGCACGAACAGGTAGGTACACCAGCGGTAGTAGCGGTCGTCCTGCAATGCCGCGATCACGTTGTCGGGTGGGCTGCGGCCATCTGCGCCGACTGCGACGTCGACGATCGGGATGACGAGAATCAGGATCCAGGCACCGGTCGCCCAGAACAGGCCGAGGTGCAAATATTCGACCAGCAGCCAGGACAGGAAGGGACTCAGCGGGATCAGCAATCCCAACGGCCACCAGTAACGCTTCCGATCCCGCCATGCAGTAGCGTCGACACCTGCTTCGGCGCTCGCTCGAATGTCGTCGGTGTCTGTCATCGAAACTTCTCGAGCACGGGAAAGTGGAATACGGTCATTGCTCTCCAACGGTTCGTGCGGACTTTCGAAGTGGTGTGCTGCGGCGTCTCAGGCGGTTAGGCCAGGTCGGCGAATGCGATGATGTTGTCGTTGTAACTGCGTGCGGTTTCGTCGAAGGATCCACCGCACGTGATGATCCGGAGTCCGGGGTGGTCGATGTCGCCGTATACGACGTCGGTGGGAAAGTCCTCTTTGGGGAAGTGTTCGACACTGGTAGCGGTGAACACTGCGCGACTTCCGTCTTCGCTGGTGACGATGATGTCGGCTCCTGTTTCGAGATTCCGCAGATCGAAGAAGACCCCGTCGGTGCCTTGCCAGTCGACGTGGCCGGCGATGATTGCCGGTCCGACCTCACCGGGTGCGGGAGCGCCGGTGTACCACCCTGCGTCCTTCCCATCCGGTGGGACCTCGAGTGCTCCATCGGTATCGAGTCCGAGATCGATGATGTCGGTGTCGACGCCGATGGACGGGATTTCGAGGCGCGCGGGGCGGTGGTCAGCAGTTACCGGCGCCCTTTCGGGCAGTGCAGAGTCAGTGGCGCGCGGCGCGGATGTGGTGTCTTGTCGAGGCGACGAGTGTGGTTGTGAATTTCCGCTGTCGGATTGTCCACCGGCGCATCCGACCACCGTTACGAGTACTGAAACAGTAAGGGCGAGAGCCGTGATGGCTCGGCGAGTTCGCGGAGCCATCACGGAGTTTTCGTCTTTCATCTATCGACTTGTCCGACGGATGACGAGGGCCGACATAGCCACGACGCTGAAGAAGCCGACGAGCAGGGCGATCCACCCTCCACTGGACTGTCCGCCGCGTTGGGATTGTGTGCTTCCGTCACCGGTGTCGACCGACCCTCGTGGTACCTGCTGCACCTGAGGGGCTCGAACATTCGGGGATTCCGGGCCTACCGGTTGAGTGGTCGGGGTACCCGTTCGAGAAGCTGACGTCGTCGGCACCCGAGACGGGACGGTTACCGTCCCGGGAACGGTGGGAGGTATTCCCGGCAGTGGTGGGAGACCGGGAATCTCGGGTATGGACGGAATGTTTCGGCTGGTCGTGATGATCGGCGGTACGTCCACAGTGGTTGTAGTCGTGCCGTTCGGCCCTGGTGTGGTGGTCGTCGCTTCCACCGGTGTACCAGTCGTGGTTGTAGTCACCTCCGGCGGGACGACCGTCGTGGTTGTAGTCACCTCCGGCGGGACGACCGTCGTGGTTGTAGTCACCACCGGCGGGACCACAGTCGTGGTGGTAGTCGTCGCGGTGTCAGGCGGGACTGTAGTCGTCGTAGTGGTCGGAGTCGTGGTCGTGACAGGAGGCGCACAGGTCGGGATCGTAACGGTGTTCGTATCCAGAGTGACCGCGCCATTGATCGCCAACAGTCGACCCTCGACGGTTGCCTCGGTTGTGGCAGTAATGTCTGTCAGCGCCAACAGGTTTCCTCGGAAGACGGAGTTGGTGCCCAGGGTGGCGGAACTTCCAACCTGCCAGAAAACATTGCACGCCTGCGTTCCGTTGATCAGTGCAACGGTGCTGGACGACGATGTGATCAGCGTTGATCCCGCTTGGAAGACGAAGACTGCATCGGGGTCACCTTGCGCGTCGAGGGTGACGGTTCCCGACAGTGCGATCGACGAACCGGAGTTGTAGACACCCGAAACCAGTGTCCGACCGGTCAAGTCGTCTCCCGTCGGTTGTGTGGGTCCCTGACCGGCAAGAGTGTTGTAGGCAGTCAACACGTCGGGTTTCGCTCCCTGCGATACCGCGTCGCCACCATGATTGGTGCCGGTAATCGTCAGGTCCGATACACCGGTGATGGTTGGAGTCGGATACGTGCCGATATCGCCGCCGAGGGTTGTCGGTCCGGTGTTGGTGATTCCTGCTCCGGCAAGGACTGCAAAGGGCTCAGCGGTGCCGAGTCCGACAGCAGTCGCTTCCGCGCCGGCAGTGCCGGCCGGCAAGACGAGAATGCCGACGGAGAAAACGGAAATCGTTGCAATACCCGAGAATTGAAAGAACCGCGAGCGTCGTGTTGCGGTGGGTGCTGTCATGTTCTGTTCATCTTCGATCCTTTGAAGAAGGGACTCATGCGACGAAAGTGAGTCCGTACGTCCGCGCCGACTCCGGCGCCGGGACGTATCGATGAGCGCCCACGTAAATCCGGACATTCCGGGTATACGATGTGTGTATACGTTGTATGCATAGGGCGTATCCGAACAGTAAACCAGCCGTACTGTTCTGTCAACGCGTAGGCATACGATGTATGTTTTGTGGATGACCGGACACTCGCCAGATCGCACTAAGGGTTTGATTCCCGCCGCGGACCGCGAGGAGCCCCTCACCAGGGCGCTCGTACTCTCGACGGCGTTGGCGATCATCGACGAGGAAGGTGCCGACGGCCTCTCCATGCGCCGACTGGGCAAAGCGCTCGACAGAAATCCGATGACTCTCTACAGGTACGCGGCCAACAAGGCGGCCCTGCTGGACGGGGTCGTCGAGACCGTGCTCGAACAACTGGTCGTCGACCCGTCCGATCGCGACTGGAGGGGGCAGCTGCACGCAGTTGCGTACGGGTATCGCCGCCTCGCGCTCGCGCACCCCAACGTGGTTCCTTTGCTGGTCACTCGGCCGCTGTCCACCCCGCTCGGATTGCGTCCTCCCGGGACGTTGCGCTACGTCGAAGCGATTCTCGAACTGCTGATACGGGCCGGTTTCACTCCTGAAGACGCATTACACATCTACCGAGCAGTGTTCGGCTTCCTCAACGGGCACATTCTCAACGAGCTTCAGGAAATAGTCGAAAATCCCGAGGAGACGGACGATCTCTTGCGGCTCGGTCTGCATCGGCTTGCGCTTGCCGAGTTTCCGAGACTGCGGTCGATGGCTACGATCATGGCTCACTACGACGGGCAGGACGAACTCGAGCGCGGTCTGGCAATCCTTCTGGAGGGTCTGGCGACGGCATCTCCTCCGACGAGGGTTGAGGGCTGACCACTTTCAGTTTGGGTATAGACATGAGACGACCTCGACGGCCACACAATTCAGGGGACCGACGAGGTCGGTAAGCGTCAGCGCAGTCACTGACGTCTACATTTCAACCGTACGAGTCACGGTTGGCAGGTGGCGGCGAGCTTCGTCCTTGTTGTGTGAGTGTTTCGTCCTGCTTCGCCCATTTCGGGCGGTTCCTGACCTGCTGCAGGTGATGGCTCTTCGGTTCGGCCGGAATGCTTCATCGAGCTGAACGTGTGTAGAGCGCCTGTAAATGCCGTCCGTCCGCCTCGGTGGACGGACGGAAGGCATCAATTCATTTGTGGGTGACCGTATTCGGCGAACACGGTCTGGTTTTGTCAGGGTTGAAATTCTTCGTTGGTGGGGTTCTCGGGCGGGGTGGCCGCGAGGATGCGCTTCCACCAGCCTTGCCGCTGCGGGTCTTCGTTCCAGACGACCGGTTCAGCCAGAGCTGCGGCGGGGGCCATGATTGGCGCGAGCATTGTGGACCTCCTGGATGAAAGGCTCTCGTACAGTCGATTTCGTGCCAAGCCGTTCAGGTCAGGCTTCGATCTGTCCTTGGGTTTTCACCTCGGAGTTTGCGGTGCGGGACGGCGGTCCCGACGAGATTTCGATCCGCCGCGGTTTCGCCTTCTCTGCGATCGGTAAGGTCACGGTCAACACGCCGTTGTCGTATGAGGCGACGATCCGTTCGGAATCGATGTCCTCACTGATGGACAGCTGCCTTCTGTATGTTCCTGTGAAACGCTCACCGGCCAGCCACGTCACTCCCTCTTCGGAAATGGCGCTGCGGTGCGCGGTCAGGGTGAGGGTCGAGCCGTCTACCTGTACGTCCACTGATCCTGGGTCGACGCCGGGAAGATCGGCGTGAAGGACGTAGTGGTCATCGATCTTGTAGAGGTCCATCGGCATGAAGCGTGGACTTCGGCTGCTGCCGGTTCCGGTGGCAAGCAGGGACTTGGTGATCGCGTCGATGTCGGTGAAAGGATCGAAACGAAGCACAGCAACACACCTCCCGTATCGTCTAAGAAAGGTCACCGTCACCTCGACGGCGACCGAACTTACTGTGCGAGAACATGATAACCAGCCAAACTGGCACTCTGCAACCTCGAGTGCCAGATTTTTTCGGTGAACTTCGGTCCAATTTTCGGAAGTATCCGAAATGGCGCGATCAGTTCGCCAGGGATGTCAGAGGGTCCGGCGAAACACCTTGTCTTCGTCGACTGTGACGGCACCGGATGCGATGAGTCGTTCGAGGTGTAGCTGAGCTGTCCGTCGTTCGACGGCGTCGACGTACGGGGCCGATACGTGGGGGCGGTAGACGAGTCGATGAGCGACTATATCTTCCAAGAGTTTTGGTTCGCCGAGGAATTGGATGAGACGGTCCTCGCGGCTCAGTAATTTGTCGCGGTATGCGGACAACCGGCGACGGAACTCGTCGCTGCCCTCGACCACGCCCTTCTGATGGAATGTTCCGTACCAGCGTGCGTCGATCGTTGCGACGTGGTCGATGGAGTCGAGGAAGTCGTTGACGCTGCTACCCAGGTCGCCGTACATCGGGCCGAAGGAGGTGAGGTCGATGTCGGCAACGTAGAAGAAGCCGTCTGGTTCGACGAGGACCCCGCAGTGTCCGCGGGTGTGCCCTGGCAAATGAATGACTGTCGCAGTGCGGTCGCCGAGGTCGAAGACGTGGCCGCCCGCGATCCCCGACACGTCCTCGTGGGTCGGGGGTATGCCGTATTGCGTAGCAATCGACTGCTGGACCTCGACTCGTTCGTTCGGAGGAAGGCCGTAATTGGTGAGCATCGTGTCGAGGGATGCGACTGCGGGTGCGTCGAGATGGTGCGCATAGGCCGGGGTGTCGAAATGGCGTAGTCCGGCGATGTGGTCCTCGTGCCCGTGGCTGACGAATACGAGGTCTGCGCCGACGGGATCGCGGTCGAGGGAGAGCGAAGGGTCGATCACGAGCGTGCTTTCAGATCCGTGCACTACCACGGTGTTCCCGTAGGGGACGGCACCACCGTTCGCAGGAACCAGTACCGAGACCTTGCCGAATTCTGCAGGTGTGAACATCTTTCGCCTTCCTCGTGACGATCGTGTCGTGACGACACCGGCTTGCAGGCTCGAATCAGTGGAGATGTTGTCGAGACGTCTCGACAGTATCCGTTGCCCAAGCGGCGAGGTGCATCGGATAGTGGCAGTAGATCCAGTCAGTGTGCAGTGCCGGCTATTTCGTCGAGAGTCCGTTCGACGGCTCGGGCGATCTTGCTTGCAGGTGGGAGATGCTCGGCATCGGCCTGGATTCCGATCCAGAATGTGTCGTTGTAGGACGCTGCGGTGAAGCCGACGCGGACATTGCCCGCCAACGGGCCCAGAGGCCAGAGTTCGACTAGCGCTGCCCCGTCGAGCGTGAGCGGGCCGCGCGGTCCATGGACGTTGGACACGACTGCACCGATCATGTGCTGCCGCTTTGCGAGCTTGTCGAAAACGCCGGCGATACGCGGTGACCGAAAGGTTGTTCCCGCAGCGCGTGCGGAAGGTTTGGCCGCAGCGGTTTGCTTCGCGACGATCGCGACTGTGCGTTGTGGGTCGGTTTCACGAAGTGGAAGGTCGATGATCATGAACCCGACGGCATTGCGTGCGCTACCGATCGCTGTGACTGCGACGGGTACCGATACCGCAATCGACTTGGGGATGGGCTCGCCGCATTCTTGGAGGATGAATCGCAGTCCGCCGCCCACCGCAACGAGATAGGCATCGTTCAAAGTGCCTCCCACTTGCTGCGCGGCATGCTCGATCAGAGAGGTGCGGACGTTGACGGACGAGATCGATCTCGTGGGACCAATGGCGCCCAGCAACACCCGTGATCGGATTGGCCGGTGCAGGAAAGTACCGATTCGAAATCGGAGGAGGTCGAGGGAACCGGCGGCCTTCGGAGGGATGTTCGGCACGGGAGCGCCCGGGTCGGTACTTTTCGAATCAGGTGAGGCGAACAAGCGCTCGAAAAGGTCGCTGGCTCTGGCGCCGTCGAGAACCGCGTGATGCACTCGGATGACAATGCCGCACAGACCCGGTCGAGCTGCAGGAACGAAGGCGATGTGCCACAACGGTCGGGTGGTGTCGAGGGGTTGCATCACGAGTCGACCACAGACGGATTCGAAGTCGGGTTCTGTAGGCCCGCGTTCGTCAAGCGAGAGATGGAGGTCGAAGTCGATGTCGTTTTCCGTCCACCACCATGACCCGTTCCGCATGATCGGTCGCTGCCGCAGTAACGGCTCCTGCGCGATGTGAGCGGCGAGAGTGCGGTGAAGTCGCACTAGATCAGGTCGACCGTCTCGATCGACGAAGCCACCAGGAGCGAGCAGTCCGGCAATAGTGACCAGGTAGGGCTGGACGTGCACACCGAGCTGGAGGCTCGCAGCGTCGACGGGTGATATCGGCACGTCGGGTGTGGTGTCGACCATCTGCTGAGCCTAATCGAGGCGACACGGTGGACGGCGCTGGTTTCGGCTAGCGGATCACCAAGTCGTGGTCGGTGGCGCTGAGCGTGATCGCGGCAATGGGGTTTCCGCGCATCCAGTCCTGCACGAACGCGTCCAGAGCGGGGTTCGATGCCCGATCCGCGTACGCGTCCGACGGGATCTCGATTGCCCCGACGAGGTGGCGCGGATCGGCATCGAGGCCGGATGCGCGGGGAGTCATCCGTAGTCCGTCGGCGGTGTGCAGGACGACCGGAAGAACCGTGCCATCCGGTGCAGTCACGGTCGCGGTCCGCGTGGTGGCGACCGGGTCGAAATGGTCCACATCCAGTCGGTATCCGGACGGTTGTGCGGGCTGGCCGATCGCGTCGAGCATGCGCGGATCCACCACAGAGTACGGAAACCCGATGTCGATCAGAGTCTGACCGTCGATGGCACCGTCGCGGGCGGGCAAGGTCGTGGACAAGTGCCAGGGGGCAGCGGGGGACAGGGTATCCGTCGACCGGTCTGTCGGCGCGTTTTCGATCAGTGTGCCGAGGAGGGACGCGCCGGTCGGCGTGAACTCCCAGGCATCCCCGACGAGATCCTTGTGCCAGAAGCCGGATTCGGCGCCGCGGAGACCCTCGACGCGCAACTCCCGCCGGTTCGGGCCGGGACCGAGTGAGTGCACACTGATCGCGGATGTGACTTCACCGGGAATTTTGGGCTGGTGCACCCAGTCTGGGGCCGGAAGTCGGATCGCGGCGGTGCTGCGGTCGAGTGTTTCGGCCACGAGGTTGGGTGCCGACGGCTTGTCCGACTGATCTTCCCAGCTGTAGCGGAAGAAGATCGAGTCCGATCCCGAAGAATCGAAATCAAATGTGCGGGTGTATATGTCGCCGTACTTGTTCATCACGAAAGTGGTTGATCCGGCCGCCGACAGCGAGTCCGCCTGGAATCGCCCGCCGAGCGGGCCGCCGATCTCGTAGCTGTCGTCGTTGGGCAGCCACGGGTCCGCGTAGGTTATCCGGCTGCCGTCCCCGGTCAACGTGGGGATCATCGTCATCTTGGCGAGTCCGACGAAGTGAATCCGTCCTGCGACGTCGGTGAAAGTTTGGTTGTCCCAAGGCGACGAGACGCTCAGTGCCCACCCGTTCGGGTGGTCTCCGGGGAGTTGTCGGCCGGGACCGCTCCACAGCGGTGCGCCCCATGCCGAGGTCCAATTCCACACCAGCGGATCCTGGGATGCGTTGTCCATCGTGTAGATCCAGCCGTTGTCGTCGACCGCGACGAGTTCGTCGTCGTCCAGTGATATCCCGACCAGTCGTCCACGCAGGCACTCGGGCATCGGCACGAAACGCCACGGTTGAGCCGTTGATGCGCCTGTCTCTCGCGGCCGAGCGAGTAAGTCGTGGTCGACTAGCGCGAAGTCCCAGAAACGATTGAATTGCGTAGTTGGCGTGCGGATCTGGACCGAGCTGGGGGCGGTTGAACCGGTGAATGTCGGTAGGTTTGCCAACCCGACTCGACCTCCACCGGAGGGCGCACCTGGTGGCAGTTGGGCGGTTCCGAATGATATGCAACTGGCCGGCCCAGGTTCGGTGGGCGCGGCAGCGGCGAGGGGAGTGGACCACAGGAGGGCGGCGGAGAGTAGGACGCCGACGCTCAGCAGTCGCGGGCGGTGCGGGTGCGAAACTCCACTCGCGGTCTCGTTCACCGTCCGATTGTCGCATGATCGGCACGTTGAATCTGAGAATTGTGAGGTTTGTCCATCTGTGTCGGTTGCGGCGAGAGTGCCGATCGCTGCGTTGGTTGTTGTGAGTGGAACGAGAGTGCTTGTACTGCAAAGGTATTCGCCGTGTAGCTGAGTTTTGCCATGACCTGCAGATACGGTGGGGTGATGAGAAGGCCGAAGTCGCTGGGTGAATGGTTGGTAGCTGACCCTCCGGAGTCGTCCAAGCCACCGGGGCCGATTCTTTTGGCATTCACCGTTGTTCCGCTCATTGCGTTGGTCTGCCGGCATTACGGTTGGTGGCCTTCGCCGTTCGGGGAGTACAGATGGTTGGATCCCTTCCTCGTCAGCGCCGCGGCTCTGCTCATCTTGATCGTGGTCGGTCTGGTGTGGGCGATCCGCACCCTCTATGTCCTTGGCCAGGACCGGCGGTGGTCGTGGTGGATTCTGTCCTCCCCGATCGCCGTCATCGCTGCAGTAGCTCTGGTGTTGTTGATGCCGCCGGCAACTTTCCTCGACAAGAGCGGAGAGTTCGAGACCATCGCGATTGGTCTTTTGGAGCAGCCTGAATCGACCGTGGAAGAGCTCGAGATCGGCCAGTTCGATATCAGTAGTGCCCATGTCGTGCGGCCGGATGAGGTCTACTTCATCGACAACGACAGCATGTTCATCACCTCGAGTGGGTGGGTGTACTCGCCCAGCGGCCCACCATCGGGGTTCGATGATTTCTCCGCAACTCACCTCGGCGGACCTTGGTACGAGTTCACGGCGGTATGGCGTGACTGATAAATCGAGTGGCCTGTAACGCAGGCCTGTAGCTACCATCGCGGTGTGGATACGTACACGGTGACGCCCCATGGGCGTGAGGGGGTTGTCGGCGTCGTCTTCGCCGGCGACAGATAGCGCATTTCGGACCCGACAGCACTTGGTGCTGATCGGGCCATGAGCTGTACCTACCTTCACCGAGCCACGATTGGTATACACCCATGATCATTTTGACCGATACATCTATTCGTTCCAGCCTCGTCAACGCGAGTCGTAAGGAGAAGTCCGATCTCACCCTGCCGGACGGTTTCGGCACCATCGACTTCGACGCTCTCGACTACCTGGGCTGGCGAGATCCGAAAATGGGCCGACGCGCCTACGCGATCGTCCCGACACTCGACGGGGAGACCATCGGAGTCTTGCTCGTTCAAGCCGAGGCCACTCCGCGATCGCGCGCCCAGTGCTCCTGGTGCCGCGACACGCGACTCCCCAACGAGGTCGTCTTCTACGGCGCCAAGTTGGCCGGGCCCGCCGGTCGACGTGGCAGCACGGTCGGAACACTGATCTGCCGAGACTTCCAGTGCTCGTCCAATGTTCGTAACGACCCCCCGCTCCCGTATGCCGGCTACGATGCCGCCGCTGCGCGCCAGAACCGGAAAGATGAACTGGTGCTGCGGGCTTCGAGTTTTGTCGAGCGGGTGGCTCGGCAGTAGAGCGGACCAAATCGGGGACGAGGTAGCACCCTGTTGCGACGTTCGTCCCCCTTCCTGACTCAGGGAGGGGGACGAGCTGTCTAGACGGGTTTGATCCGACGAGCACTTCGAAACGACGCGACATGTGGCGTCGCACATGATTGCGCGGTCACGGCGTTGCTCGACGCAACGTCGCCCAGGCTCCGGCGATGCACGCGATGGCAAGGGCCAGAGGGAGTAGCGCCATCGGTACCACTCGGGGAGTATCGACAAACCACGAACCGATCGCCGGCCACCACCCAGCCCAGGTGATCGCGATCGCTGACAAGCCGAGCAAGCCGAAAAGCCCGGTGAGGGAGGGGAGTAGACCGGTGATCCTCCACCGCTGGTAGATAGCACCTGCCAGCATTGCGATCGAACTGGTCAGCAGCAGCGTCGCGAACAGTGCGAGCAACTGTACGGCGGTGTTGTCGGTGAAATAGCGTGCGATGCCGAACATGCGCATGTGCACACCCCAGCCGTTGGTGGCGGACTCCAGCACGGACAGCAGTTGCAGCGCGATTGCGAAGACTGCGGACTGTGCCAGCGCCATAACCGTGGTGGCAGTGAAGAACTCGCGGCGGGTCACGCTCAGTCCGAGCGCGAATGGGAACGTCTGCGTCATCGACTGGAGGTAGAACGCCAGCACGAAACCGTAGACCGAGAACACACTGCCGGTGAATCCTTCACCCTCCTCGTTCCCGACGATCGCGTAGATAGTGAAGCTGATCAGGAACGAGATCAACAGGATGCCCACCGGCCAGGCGATCAGCAACGGCCACGCGACCGTGTGCAGTTGTAGGACGGCACCGATCCTGGACCGAGCGGGCGTCTTCGGGACCGTCCGTGGCTCTGTCGTTGCGATACTCATACGGTGATCTCCTTGCGCTGCGTCGAAGTCGCGATGACAAGTTCCTGCAAAGATGCCGGTTCCACTTGGACTCCAGCCTCCCGCAGTCGGTTTCGCTCGGTCTCTGTCACATCGGCCTGCAACATGATTCGGCTGTGGGCGCCCAGTGTCTCCCGGCGCAGGACCCTGCCGGACGCAGCAACGGCATCCACCGCATCAATGGGACCGGATACCACCACGGCGCGGCTACGCAGTGCATCCGCGTCTGCGTCGACGACAATCCGGCCGCCGTCGACGACAATCACGTGCTCGAGTAGATTGGCTACCTCGTCGATCAGGTGAGTCGAAAGCACCACAGTGCGAGGATGTTCGGCGTAGTCCGCAAGCAGGCGATCGTAGAACAGTTGGCGTGCAACGGCATCGAGACCGAGATACGGCTCGTCGAAAAGCGTCAGGGGCGCGCGGGAGGCGAGTCCGATGATCACCCCCAATGCCGACCGCATGCCGCGTGAAAGCTTCTTCACCTTGCGACAGAGGGGAAGTTGGAAGTCGTCGAGCAGTGTCTCGGCGAACGCGTGGTCCCAATTCGGGAGTAGATGGCCGGCGGCGACGAGTACGTGCTTGACCTTGAGGTCTTCGGGGTACGTCTGGCTTTCCTTGACGAAGCACACGTTTGCCAGGACGTCGGCATTTTCGAAAGGGGCAGCGCCGAATACCTCGACGTCGCCGCGGGTGTGCAGGTCCTGCCCGGTCAGTATCTGCATGATCGTCGTCTTGCCTGCGCCGTTACGGCCGAGCAGACCGTAGATCTTGTTGCGGGTGATCTCGAACGAGACGTCCGCGAGCGCGTCGACATCCCCGTACTTTCTGTCCACGGAGCGCATCGAGGCGACAAGTTCAGTTTCGTCGAAACGCCTGACTCGGGGCTCGGTCGTTGTCGTGCTTGCGTTCATCGGTCCGCCTTCCTGTCGTCCAGCATGGATTTGAGTTCGCCGAGGGAAATCTGGAGCCGGTCGGCCTCCGTGACCAGCGGCTCGATGTATTGGCGCGCGAACGCTTCTCGTCGTCTGAACCTGAGTGCGTCGCGGGCGCCGACCGTGACGAACATTCCGATTCCCCGTTTCTTGTAGAGGATCCCCTCGCCTACGAGCTGATTGAGGCCCTTGGCTGCAGTCGCCGGATTGATTCGGTGGAACGCCGCCAGTTCGTTGGTTGAGGGCACCTGCCCGTCTTCCGGCAGGGAGCCGTCGATGATCGAGCCTTCGATCTGCTCGGCGATCTGCTGGAACAGTGGTCGTCCGTCGTCGATCACGATGATCGACGCCCGGTGTTCACTGGTTCATTACTCATGTAATGAACCATAGAACGTCGTGGAGCATGTTGGCAATGAGATCGCGGAATCTGGCACCGATGACGTGGGTCTCCGAGCGCTACCCATCGGGGCATTCATCGCAGAGGCTGATGGAACAGCTTGGATGCAGACCAGCTACGACTTCCAGATCCCGGGGCGTTGCGCACAGGCATTGAGCTTCTTCGGAACCATGGAACCGCCGATCTAGGTGGTCGACCACGGGACGGGGCACCTTCGGGTGGCCGGTAGTTATCGCCTCAATGAATTCGGCCACCTCGTCGAAGGCGGCAACTATGTCGCGGGGGTCATTCTGCATGGACGTTGTAGATGGGGAGTTCGCTATGTGTTGAAACGCAAACACCCGTCAGCATCGGCAGTTCGCCACCCACCCGTGAAGCAGGCGAAACCAGAAGCCTCGGCTTCGGGGCGTAACCCGTAGTCGTAGAACGGAAGCCGGACCGCACGCGGCGGTCGGGCTGTTTTTCGTCAACCCAAAGGCGGAGTCGTATCCACCGCAAGTAGGGACTTAGCGCCCCGTTTTGGTGTTTCTGTACTGATTTGCAATCCCGATACGTACGCTTCCGGCCAGGGAATCGGACACTCGACCAGCAGGGGTATCTATGCCGAATGTGACAGTGAAATTCGGGGGTTCAGACCCGGAAACAGCAGACCTCGCACGCCGGGCACTGCAACCAGTACTCGACAGCATCTACCGCACATACCGCAGGAAACCGCTCCCATTCGTCGAAGCCGCACTTAGACGCGCAGGTCGAGGAAGCTTCTCACAAGCAGGAATTGAACGATTTGCCGACTACATTTCAAGAGGAGACCGACCGATCCTCACCACATAGCGGCCGCTCGTGATCACGCCGAAGAGTGAAGCGCTTCCACGGGCTACCTGTTCGACGACCTAAATTGGTCAGTGCCAACTAGGCACAGGTCCATCGTGGTCAACATCAACATCAAGAGACAGCGCCCGCGTCCGAGATCGGTAGCTTGCCTCCCCGTAGCAAGGGCACTCGAGCCAGCAGACGTATTCGATCAAACGGAGCTGAGAAGGCTGATTCAGCAGATGCACATTAATCGACCTCTGTGTGAATTCTGCTCACGGTGCACACTCGCGTGATCAAACCAGTCGGCGCTGTGACATTCGGTTGCTGATCCTATTCGGGGCGGCCTCGACCGACTATTTGGGACCTGTCAAACATAAGCTCCCCTTCCTGGCCAGGAAGGGGAGCTTATGTTTGTGACCACCGCACGATCCACGCATCTTCTGATATGCAGGTTTCAGGCAGAGCTGAAAATGTCATCCACATGCGGTCGGCCGATCTTCTCTACAAGTCGGGAGCGGTTAGTGGCCCTGCGCCTTCTAATGAGAAGGGGATCGTGGAACCGTTCGCCATCGCCACGATCACGTTGACGATAGCAAAGAGGACGTTATCCATTTGAATTCACCTCCTCGCTCCGTCTAGGGCCCGGCAGTATTCGCTACTGCATACAGGGCAGATGTCCTGCTATCGAAATTGAGACCTGCAATGTAAGCGGCGAGCCTGGACCGAATGAGGTGACTGTCCTGATATATCCGAGGCCATTCGAGGAGTTGTAGTCCACCAACCAAGATCCACCAGAAGCACCTGCGCCAAAGTTGCCCGGTTTGGCAGTTGCGTGAGAAGCCGTAGTTCCGAACGTCATAACCAGGGAAGACGCTGCGATGCTTGCGGGGAATGAGGTTTCGACTCTGGACACTTACGGCCTTCTATCGAATTGGGGCCAATCTGCCGGTTTCTAAAGATCTTCGGGAAGGTAGCGCGACGCTAATGTGACAGTCCTCGAAACTGGGGTATTTCTTCGAGCTTTATCCGGCTCTCCGGATTCGGAGTGTATGAGTTGATCCACGGATGATCCGAGCAGGCACAAGATGTAGGTTGGTGAGGGTTTTAATGTGCAGACCGATGGCGTGCGTTGGGACTTACGGTCAGGGCTGTCCGGTACTGAGGAAGAATACGTACTTGATGCTTTTCGAAGGTGATTTTTTGACGCACTTGGGTCCTTTCACAGTTGTGATTGTGAGAAGACCTGCATTCGTGCGTGAGTTGTGGTCCTCGGCGTATGGGTGCGCTACGGCAGATCGTTTTTGCAATATTCAACTGACAAGCTGTGCGGAGTCCGAGCGGAGACAGTTTCCAAACCCATTTGTTGGTAGTCGCGCTCGAATCACTGATGGAAGGCAAACGAACCGAGGTACCGGCGACCATCGGCTTCGAGGTCGACAGCACTCTCCTGACAGTGCGCGCAATGGACACCGATTCAGGCCGGGGCACGACCAGTCGGACGGCATCGATGAACTGCAGAATTCCGAGACGCGGTCCTCTAGCACCCCCATTTTCGTTGGATTCACATTGACTGATCACTGAATGGAGGGGGTTGTGTACCTGCCGTGTACCTGTCACAGGATTTGGGACCCAAACAAGCGAAGTTCGACTGCCCCAAAAGGGCTCTGAACTGCGGAGAATCTGTGGAGCCGATGACGGGAATCGAACCCGCGTATTCAGCTTGGGAAGCTGATGTTCTACCATTGAACTACATCGGCGTCGCAGCCGACCGGACGTGTTTTCACCGCCGATCAACGTGCTTTCCGAACATTATCAGACGAGCTTTCAAGCAGCGGTGTCCCCGGCCGTAATTGATCAACACAGGCGTGTGGAAGTCGGCGCCATCGGTAAATGATTTGCCCACAAGTTCTGCGCGGGAAAGCCTTTCGGCATGGAGAACTTGAGACAGGTGGGGCTGGGCTCTGCCGTGGGAGTCCAGAACCCGCGCATCGTGTTCGGTAACCACAGTGTGATCGCCCCGGCGATGGGTCGGCACTGCCCGCAGAACCGGTAACCTCTACCTGTGCTGCTCTCCGATCGTGACATCCGTGCCGAAATCTCCGTTGGACGTCTGGGTATCGACCCTTTCGACGACTCCATGGTGCAACCGTCGAGCGTCGACGTCCGACTGGACGGTCTGTTTCGGGTGTTCAACAATACGCGGTACACGCACATCGACCCGGCACTGCGCCAGGACGAGCTGACCAGCCTGGTCGAACCGGCAGAGGGCGAGCCGTTTGTACTGCATCCCGGCGAGTTCGTTCTCGGTTCGACTCTCGAAGTGTGCTCGCTGCCGAACGACCTGGCCGGGCGCCTCGAAGGTAAGTCGAGCCTCGGGCGCCTGGGCCTTTTGACGCACTCCACCGCCGGTTTCATCGACCCGGGTTTCAGCGGCCACATCACACTGGAGCTGTCCAACGTCGCAAACCTGCCGATCACGCTCTGGCCGGGAATGAAGATCGGACAGCTCTGCCTGCTCAAGCTCTCGAGCGCTGCAGAGTTCCCCTACGGAAGCTCCGAGGCCGGATCCAAATACCAGGGCCAGCGCGGCCCGACACCGTCGAAGGCGTACCTGAACTTCAACCGCGGCTGAACGAACGAACTTCGGGGGGAGTCGCATGATCGGAATTTTCTACGGTCTGGTTTTCATGAACTTGTTGTTCGTGACCAGCACCGTGTGTTTGATGAAGCCGTCCAAAGCCAGTGTTGTTGTGACCGTCTGTGCAGGGGTGGCGTGGCTGTTCTTCAATGGACCGCTGGAAGGTCAGGTCTTGTGGTCGTTGAACAGAGAACACGGTCTGACGGTCTCGGATCTGATGTCGCTTGTTGCCTTCGGCATCGCCGCTCGTGGTTGGAATCAGGTTCGCAAAGCCCGTGAAACTGTCGACGCAGATCGTTTCTGACCTGCGCGCTCACCTGGATTGACCGCCACGATTCGGACAGATGTTTCGACCTGGAGCACAACAGTCGTCGAATCGGGCACAATTACTGGTTATGTGGTGGATTGTCGGAGGCGTACTACTCGTATGGGTCGTGTGTTCCATTCCGATTGCCATCCTGGTGGGGCGGGGTATCGCGCGTCGGGACCGCGCGGAATTCGACGGGCGAAATCAACAGTGGGCCGACGAGGTTGTCAGGTCGATCGAGAAGCAATCGGAGCAGGACAATGCCGATCGGCGTAAGCCACCAC
Organism: Rhodococcus sp. FH8; assembly: GCF_019266085.1. Classification (NCBI taxonomy): domain Bacteria; kingdom Bacillati; phylum Actinomycetota; class Actinomycetes; order Mycobacteriales; family Nocardiaceae; genus Rhodococcus; species Rhodococcus sp. FH8. The sequence goes on from NZ_LPNQ01000065.1 coordinate 68,714, forward strand.
TGATAAGCTGACCAGCTGGACTTTTCCGGAGGTGAGTGGGCATGGAACTTCCATCCGATACTCCCGACGACGTCGTGGCCGCGGCCGCCGGCGGACCAAGGGTTCCGCAGTTCGATCCCACAGTGGGGATTCCGGTAGTTCCGCCAGGGGGAGATGCTCCCCACCGGTTGGTGGTCATCGGCGATTCGCTGTCTCAGGGATTCCAGAGCGGGGCGATCTTCAATACCGATCTGTCGTATCCGGCGATCATTGCTTACCAGCTGGGCCGGCTCGACCAGTTCCGCTTTCCCCGTTACGGCGGCCCGGGCGGGCTTCCGCTCAACATCGAACTGTTGCTCCGCACCCTCGAGGAGCGCTTCGGCCCACGGCTCGACCTCTGGGAGGTGCCGCTCGCACTCTTTGCTGCGCGCGCGTTCATGGATCAGGTAGAGGACTATTGGGAACGCGGACCGGGCAGCGAAGCGCCGACATTCTCGACAATCAACCACAACCTCTCGGTGTACGGGTGGGATCTTCGTGACGCTCTGACCAAGACGGCGCAGGGCTGCGAGGATGCTCTTCACCAACCGCACGACGATTTGATCAGCCAGATCGTCGAGAACAACGGCGAGCGCGCCGCACTGCGAGTTCTGCCGCGAGGCTCCGACGCCGAGAAGCGTATGACCGCGTTCGACGCAGCAGCGGAGTTGGGCAAGGAAGGCATCGAAACTCTGATCGTCTTCCTCGGTGCCAACAACGCGCTCCGCACCGTCACCGAACTTCGAGTCGAGTGGAGCGGCAACAACTTCCGTGATCCGGGCGGCAAGCGCGACTACACGGTGTGGCGGCCTGAGCACTTCGCGTCGGAGTACGCCGAGGTGCTGGCCGCGATCCGCAAGATCAACGCCCAGCACGTCATCCTCTGCACCGTCCCACACGTGACCATCGCACCGATCGCCCACGGGCTCGGGGGGAAGATCGAAATCGGATCCCGCTACTTCCCGTACTACGCACGACCGTGGGTGCGCGACACCGACTTCGACCCACAACGCGATCAGCACATCACCGGCGCGCAGGCGTGGGCCGTCGACACCGCAATCGACATGTACAACGACGGAATCGAGCAAGCCGTCGCGAATGCCCGTCGGGTGGGGAAGGACTGGTACCTCTGCGATATTGCCGGGTTGCTCGAGCGCGTGGCCTCACGGCGCTACGTCACCGACGTCAATGCGCGGCCGTCATGGTGGACGCCGTACCCCCTTCCCAAGGCGCTGACCGACTTGCAACCCGTGCCGGACTCGCTGTTCTTCTCCGCCGACGGTCGCGGCGGCCGCGCTTCGGGCGGCCTCTTCTCGCTCGACGGCGTTCATCCCACGACAGTCGCGTACGGGGTGATGGCGCAAGAACTGGCGAACATCATGGTCACGGCAGGGGTCCAGTTCGACCGCGCTCAGATCGATTTCGACCGACTCGTCCGACGCGACACCTTGGTGCGCACTCCGCCGCAGAATCTCGATTCCACGCTCGGCGTCATCGGCTGGGCCGACGAGCATCTCGGCTTTGCCAAACGTGTGTTCGGCCTCTGACTTTCAGCTTGCCTTCGACATCGTCGGTGCAACGATGCGTTCCGCGTACTCCCGCAGCAGTGCCACCAGGTCTGCGTCGTCGACGGAAAGTCTGCCGGTCGGACCTATCGCAGCCAAGGCACCGACGACACACCTTTCCGCGTCGTGGATCGGGACGGCGACGGCGGAGCGTCCGACACGAATCTCGTCGACCTCACGGGCGGCCTCACCGCGCCGGATCCGCGAGAGCTCGAGTTCCAACGCGTCGCCGTCGGTGATGGTGTGTGCGGTGACCTTTCGCAGTGGGGCCTCGGCCAATTCGGGTCGGTTGGCGAGGAGCAGCTTCCCGATAGCCGACGCGTGAACGGCTGTGACCAGTGTCCGTTCACCACTGAGTTCGTGGTCGGGATCGCGATCGACGAGCCGAATTCTGTTTTCTGCAAACGACGCGAGGTAGACGCCGAACCGTAGCTGTTCGCGGAGTTCTTCGAGGAGCACCGAATTGTCGATGGGTGTGGGTTCGGCGGCAGCCCCGGCTAATTCACGGGTGCGTCGGCCTAGTGCGAAGCCGGAGAGGTCGGCGATCCGAACCAGGTAACCGTCGGCGACAAGGATGTTGAGTAACCGATACGCAGTGGCAGGTGGGATGTCGGCCAGGGCGGCAATGTCCTTGGCGGTGGCTCCCGATCCGAGCCTGGCCGCCGACTCGAGGAGGGCAAGGGCGCGCTGAACCGCTCGGGGTTCGTGCCCACCGAGGTCGCGTGGTCGGCCCACCATCAGCGGGCGCCGGCAGTCGGCTCGCCCACCAGCACGATGTTTCCGGCTGCGTCGGTGGCGAACACCCCAGCTCCTGGTAGTACGTCCTCGGTTTCGGGACTGTCGAAAGCGCCGACGTGCAGCAGACTTTTGGGGCTTCGGCGTCGCAGGTAGAACTGCCAGAGTGTGCCCGAGGTCAGGATCACGAGTACGGCGATCGGTGCAACGTACGCGTGGTCGATCGTGTTGGCATAAACCAGGTAACCGAGGACTATCGCGCCGGCACCACTGCCACACGACGCGGCCGCGAGAACGTCGGGAGTGTGCTCGCCGATCCGTGTCAGGAAGACAACGGATGCGATAGCCGTCAGTGCATAGGCCACGATGACGGCGCCGCGAACAGTCAGTCGAACGTCGTCGAAGATTTCTCCGCGCCCGAGAACGGCAAAGGTTCCGCCGCCCAGCAGGACGGTGCAGACCACGGTAGTCAATGCGAAGTAGGGCGTACGGAAGGCACTGTGAACCGAGGCGAACCGGCGGGGGAGTAGGCGCTCGACACCGAACGAATAGACCAGGCGTGACGCAGCATTGGACGACGCCATCGAGGACGCCAGCCACGAGCACCCCAGACCGACGTTGAGCGCGATTACGACACCGGGGCTCACGCCCGTCGCCGTTCCGTGGAGATAGGCGTTGACGAGGGTGTCACTGCGCCCGGACCAAGCGGCCCAGCCCGCGAAGATGAAGAGCGATCCACAGATGATCGGAGTGAGAAGGACTGTGCGGGTGACGGTTACCAGCGGGCGACGGGCCTCGGGGCCGAAGAAGGCCGCGCTCTCGAATCCGGCGAGAGCGAACACGGCAGCCAGGGCGGTGAGTAACAACCCGTGGCCGGAGGTGGGTGGAACGATCTGTGCTTGTTGACTTCCGGAACCGCCCAGGATCATGAGCCCGACGATGAACAGAAGTGAACAGCTTTCGACGACGAGGATCGCGAGCGCGGCAAATCTGACACTTCGCACGAGAGCGCCGAGAATCAGCAAGGCTATCCCCAGATAGAGCGCGATGACGTGAAAAGTCTTGTCCACGTGCACACCCGCGAAGCCGAGCAATGCGATTGCGGCCTGTCCGCCGTGATAGAGCGTCATCACCGCGCTGCCGACGTACTTGACCAGCATGGCGATGCCGGTGGTCAATGCTGCCCGGGTGCCCAGGCCACGAAAGACGAAGCTGTGCAATCCGCCCGACGCAGCCATTCGGCGAGTGAACTGCGAAACGCAGAAGGCTATGAGCGTCACCAGCACGGTGGCCGCGATGATGGTGATCATCCCGCTCAACAATCGGCCGTGTGTCAGCATGGTGACGGGCAGAACGACCATCGACACAGCAGGGGCAGTGGTTGCCACCGACTGGGCCAGCACTTCGGCGCCCGAGAGTTGCCGACGGCCCAACGCCCGCAGCGGTGATCGCGCCGGGGGCTGCTTCTCGCGCGTGGTGAAGGACCGCGCGATGGCTTCGGTGAGAGCGGACATGTCGCGTCACGCTAGTCCGGTTCTGTAACGCCGATATTGCGGGCATGCTTCCGCTGATCGCACTCGGGTGAGAGAGCCCGATGCTGATGCTCGCAGGTTTCTCACTCGGTCCCCACTGACTGTTTCCTGTGCGTCAAGTTCCGGACCCAACGCTCCTGAAGTCTGTGTTCAACACCAACCACCCGGGTCACCGGGAGCACACTGGGGAGCTCGAATGCCATACACACGTAGATCTTTCATGCGCAGCCTGGGAATCACCGGCGGCGCCGGCCTGGCACTCGGTGCTATGTCGTCCATCGGCCTGGCGCCGGCAGTGGCGTCGACGCCGAGGCGATTTCAGGCACCTGCTGCGGGTGACCTGATCGGAAAGGTCAAGGGAAATCACTCCGTCGTGATCCTCGGCGGCGGACCGTCCGGGCTGTGCTCTGCCTACGAACTGCAGAAGGCCGGATACAAGGTCACCGTCCTCGAAGCACGCAACCGCCCGGGTGGTCGGGTGTGGTCGATCCGCAACGGCACCGAAGAAACCGACCTGAACGGTGAGACACAGACCTGTACGTTCTCGGAAGGGCACTTCTACAACCTCGGTGCGACGCGTATTCCGCAAAATCACAACACCATCGACTACTGCCGCGAACTGGGCGTCGAACTGCAGATGTTCGGAAACCAGAACGCGAACACCTTCGTCAACTACACCGGCAACAAGCCGCTGGCGAATCAGTCGATCACCTACCGAGCAGCCAAAGCCGACACCTACGGATACATGTCCGAGCTGCTGCAGAAGGCCACCAATCAGGGCGCTCTCGACCAGGTCTTGAGCAAGGAAGACAAAGAAGCACTCTCGTCCTTCCTCACCGACTTCGGTGATCTCTCCAGCGACGGCCGCTACGTCGGATCCTCGCGTCGAGGGCACTCCGCGGAGCCGGGCGCCGGCCTCAACTTCGGAACCGAGATCGAACCATTCGGGATGAGCGATGTCATCCAGGGCGGCATCGGGCGTGCATTCTCCTTCGAGTTCGGTTACGACCAGGCCATGACGATGATGACCCCCGTCGGTGGCATGGACCGGATCTACTACAAGTTCCAGGACGCGATCGGGATGGACAACATCGAGTTCGGCGCCGAGGTCAGCGGCATGAAGAACGTGCCGGAAGGCGTCACCGTCGACTACGTCGTCGACGGCAAATCCAAGTCGATCACCGCCGACTACGCAATCTGCACGATCCCACCGCACCTGATCAAGCGGCTGAACAACAACCTGCCCTCCGACATCCTGCTCGCGTTGGATGCAGCCAAGCCGTCGTCGTCGGGCAAGCTCGGTATCGAATACTCGCGTCGGTGGTGGGAGACCGAGGACCGCATCTACGGTGGCGCGTCCAACACCGACCGCGACATCTCCCAGATCATGTTCCCCTACGATCACTACAACTCCGACCGCGGCGTCGTCGTCGCGTACTACAGCTCGGGTAAGCGTCAACAGGCTTTCGAATCGCTCACCCACCGTCAGCGGCTGGCAAAGGCCATCGCCGAAGGCGCAGAAATCCACGGCGACAAATACACTCGCGACATCTCGTCGTCCTTCTCCGGAAGCTGGCGTCGCACCAAGTATTCGGAATCCGCCTGGGCATCATGGGCCGGCGCGGGAGATTCCCACGGCGGCATGGCAACTCCCGAGTACACCAAGCTGCTCGAACCCGTCGACCGGATCTACTTCGCCGGCGATCACCTCTCCAATGCCATCGCCTGGCAGCACGGGGCCTTCACGTCCGCGCAGGACGTCGTGACCCACCTGCATCAGCGTGTTGCGCAAACTGCCTGACGTGCTTCGTTTTCCATCACTTTCTCTGGAGGTCACATCATGAAATCTCGCAGAACCAAGGTCCTTGCAGCGGCATTCGCCGCCACTACGCTACTGGGCTTCGCCACTGCCTGCTCGTCTGACGAGGCGGACGCCGAGACCGCATCGAGTTCGTTCGTCTCGAAATCGATTCTCGAAGCGGGGCAGGCAAACCCGATGATCGCTCAGGGCGTCGCGATCGGCGGCGACACCGCAATCTACAAGACCAGCGGCATCGGCCCGTCGGCAGGAAACAAGGCGGCGCCGGAAGGTTCGCCGGAGTCGTACATCGACGGTCAGTTTTCCGGCGGTGTTCTGCCGGCCGGTGTCACCGTCACCGAGGCGCAGGGCATCAACGTACTCAAGAAGATCCGCGACAACCTCGAAGCACAGGGATTGAGTCTCGAAGACGTCGTGACGATGCGCGTCTTCCTCGACAACGCGCCGGGATCGGACAAGGCCGACTACACAGGATGGAATCGCGCGTACCGGCAGTTCTTCGCCAACACCAATCTCGACACGGGTGACACCGAGTTGGTGCCGATGGGCACGGCCGAGCCGATCGCTCCGATCGAGCGAAACAGCGCCCGGCCCACCCGCTTCGCCCTCGAGGTTGCCGGACTGCCCGTTGCCGGTTGGCTCGTCGAGGTAGAGGTCGATGCGGTGTACCCCGACGGCAAGGAACCCGCCTGATGGGCGCGCTCAGCCCGACTCACTGGGCGATCGTCGCAGTAGTGCTCGTGGTGCTGTTCGGTTCGAAGAAGCTGCCCGACGCGGCCCGGGGCCTCGGCAGGTCGATGCGGATCCTGAAGTCCGAAGTCGGTGAACTGCAGTCGGATACGGACCTCGCGTTGGAGCAGCGAGCCTGACCCCCGTGCGCGGTTGAGGAGCCCCCACACTCCTCAACCGCGCACAGGTCTACTAGATCAGACCTTCGGAACGAGCTACCGACGGTGGTGACGGCGGACCCTTCACGAAGACATCGATCAGCACGTCCTCGTCCTGGTACGACGCGAACTGCGCCAACCCCGGCGTCTGGCGCACAGCCGAATGAACAGCGTCACCGTTTTGCGGATACTCCGGCACGACGTGACGCCAATGGGCGCACAGCAGCGTTCCGCCAGGCTCGAGATGCTCGACGACCTGCAGCATTGCCTCGATGAGCTTTTCGAAGGTCAGGTAGTAGCCGACTTCGCTGATGACGACGAGGTCGAAGGTTTCTTCGGACCAGTCGTCACCCAAGGCCCAGAGCCGAAATTCGGCGTCATGTCCGGTAAGCCTCGCACGAGCGCTCTCGAGTGCGGTCGGGACGATGTCGGTGGCGAGAACGCTGTCGCAGCGCTCGGACAACTTCTCGGTGAGAACCCCGATCGAGCACCCCGGTTCGAATGCGCGACGGTATCGAGGTTTCGGGAGCATAGCGACACTGAGTGCGTACTTCCGCTGCTCGTACCAGCGGGATTCGAAATCCCATGGGTCGGACTGTGCGGCATACATCTTGGCGAAGTAATCCGCGGGGAGTTCACGATCGCTCATACGAACACCGTCTCGTACGGCCTCAGTAATCGTTCCATCGCGTGGCGGGGGAGGATGGGTGCATCCGCGGGATGATCGGAAAGCGGAGCGATCTGTGAAGTGAACTCATTGGTGGCAGCAGATTTCGCAGCCTGAACGTCGGAGGGCAAGGTCACCTTTCGTGCTCTTTCCCACGGGACTGCCGCATGATCCGGCGCGGCCCAATGCCACGCCCAGATGGGATACTCGATCAAGCGCGATCCAGTGTCCGCGCACGCCCTCGCCGCCGCGTCTCCGGTGGCTTCGTGGTCCGGGTGGCCGTCCCCGCGCCACGTGGAGGCGCACCAGGTATCCGCCGAGGAATCACCGAGAATCGAGCTGAGGCGGTCGGTCAACTCCTGTCGGTTCTCGCCGATCTTTCCGTCCGGGATGCTCAATCGAACCGGTGTGGGAATTCCGAGGACACGCGCTGCCCGATCCGACTCGGACCGTCGACGGCGTTCCATCTCGGGCTGAGTCACGGTCGGTGAATCGGGATGCGAAGCTCCGCCGTCGGTGACAGATACGACCTGAACACTGATGCCGGAAAGTATTGCCAGAAGAGCGGTTCCGCCCAGACCGAGTATTTCGTCGTCGGGATGGGGAGCGACGATGATCAATCGTGAGCATCCGGTGAGATCCAGTTCCGGAAAACTTCTTCCCCACTCCCGCCATGTCGATTCGGGAGTACCGCCGTCGTCGACAGGTTTCTGCGCGAACAGTTTCGAGTTCACCACGGCCGTTTCCCCTTGGCTGCAATCCGGCCCAGCTCGGCGAGATCCTTCTCGGCGTGACTCTGCCGCAAGTAGACGGTGAGATCGGCTACCCGTGCGGCGTGCGCGGCGTCCATGCAGAGCGGTGCGGCGCCGAGAGCGCGTCCCACCCGATCCAGGGTCTCGGTAGCGGCGCGCTCGACAATTGCGCGCACACGGAGTGCCCGCTGCATGGCCTCGGCATTTTCGTCGAAGGGATCCGCATCGATCTCGGCCGCCGCGACTGCGAGCGCGTTGCGCGCTGCGGCGAGCGCTGCATCGACCGCGCCGAGGTGTGCGAGTACGTAGGGGTCTTCGCTGCTTGCAGCCTTGTCGTACAACGGATCAGCGACGCCGCAGGCGCCGCCGTACCAGCATGCAGCCACGCCGATCGCGCCGTGCCAGAACCCCGGGCGGCTCAGGTAGTCGCCTGCCGTCCCGACCGGTATGGCCGGAACCATGTCGAAGTCGACCGCGCTGGAGTCGCTTTCGGCCATACCGACGGCCTTCCACGAATCGGGAACGGGATGCACCCCAGGTAGTCCGAGCTCGACCGCGAAGAGGGAGGGGACACCGTCGACCAAGGCGGTGATCAGTGCATGCGTGCAGGTGTTGGCGCCGGAACACCACAACTTGCGACCGGTGAGCGTCCAGATCCCCACGTGCTCAGACGCATTCACCACAGGTTCGGGTGGCTCGGCCGCCCACACTCCCCACAGCTGCCCGGGTTCGGGATCCGGTCCGTCGAGTTCGGTGAGTATCGCGACGGCATCGGTGTGAGCCTCAGCCATCCGGCCGAGAACCACATTCTCCCGTGTGAGCTCTGCCAGGGAGGTCCACCGTGCGGCCGTCGCGCCGCCGCCGGGCAGCGGCAAGTACAGTCCACCTGCGTCCAGGAGTGTGTGTAGTCGTTTCATCGTGCCAGCTCCGCTTCTTCGTTATCGGCGGTCGTACCACCCAGGTTACGGATATGTCCGGCAAAGCCGCCCGGAGTTCGGCCGTCGAGACGCGCAGACGTGGTGACCGCAATGTCCTCTGCCCACGCGATACAGGCACCGGCCTCGCTCAACCGCCGGACGAGATCGACATCCTCGTCTTCTTCGAGATCGCAGAATCCTCCGACGTCCCAGTACATATCGGCGCGGACACCGAGGTTGGCACCGTGGACGTGACCGTGTCGACCATAGGGGTGTGCGTGGTACATACGTTCGTACCGTTCGCGAACGGAGTGCGGATGGCCTTCCCAGTCCGCGATGCGAACGGTGCCCGCGACGACGTCCGCAGTACGCGCATACTCCAATTGGCGCGCAATCCAGGTGGGGCCGACCACCGAATCGGCATCGGTCGTGGCGAACCACGCTGAGGCCCCCAAATCCGAGCCGAACGCAGAGAAACCCGTCGCTCGCGAACGGCCGACGTTCTGATGCTCGACGCGGAGTACTTCCACCCCGTCGGGGATGACCCCCGCGGTTCCGTCCGAACAGTTGTCGAGGACGGCAACCACTCGGACGGGGACAACGCAAGCCGACGCCGCTGTTGCGAGTGCACGAAGGCAATTGGGGAGGTCTTCGGCTTCGTTGTGGGCGGGAACTACGACAAGAACCTGGTCGATTGGCACAGTGACGATCCTTTCCTCACCCTGGTACGGTCGGGTCTTCTTTCGTCCCGGTTCTCAACAGATAACCACATTTCGGACGGGTGCCGCCGCGCGACCGCCAGCAGCCGTGCAGGTCGAAAACTGTTTCGGTGAAACATCTCTGGATACGTTTGAGAGATGTGCCGGCGGGGTACAAGACGGGGTTTTGCGACTGTGCTTTCGGGTGCAAAACGGGGTTTTGCACCGAAGAATCTTCAGAACCGGCGGTGGCGCACCGAATCGACGAGCATCCGGGCCACCTCGTGCAGTTTCACGTTGGTGTGCTGCGATTGCTGAACGAGTCGGCTGAATGCTTCGTCGGCGTCGATGCCGTGGATGGCGATCAGCACGCCCTTGGCTTGTTCGATCTCGGCACGAGATTCCATGGCGCAGTGCAACTGTTCGATGTGCTCGTGTGCCTGACGCCAGCGTCGTGAATCTGCGATCGCCGCGCCCGCACCGGCGGTGAACAATTTCATCAACTCTTCGTCGAAGGGCTTGAACTCTGTCGAGGCGAATCCGTAGACGTTGAACGCGCCGAGAAGTTCGGTGCTTCCTTCGCCCATGGTGAGCGGCACGGACAAGTAGGACCGGACACCCTGTTTCCGGGCCTCGGCGGTGAATTCCGGCCATTTGTCGTCGTGATCACCCACCTTCGACCGAACCGACGACATGGTGCGCGCGGCGTCAACGCACGGACCACGATCGGCGGAATGCTGGGCATCGTCTATCGCGGAAAGGTAGTCCGCGGTAGATGCAGCAGTTCGTGGGCCATCGGCGGACAGCACCGTCACGCTGACAGCATCGGCATCCGGCAGCGCTTTGACCGCCGTCTCGGCCAGACGTTGGAGCATGGAGTCGAGATGCGCGTCCGTGTTCAGAGTGGACCGGAGTCCGGCAATCGCTTCGGCGAGGGTGTCGAGCGAATCTGCTGCGGAAGCAAACGCCGCGGCTCCCTCTGGGGTGTCCGCATTGCCTGTCATGATTCAGGTCTACTCCGCAAATTGCGGCGATGTAACCGTTCCAGGCGGTCTTTGCTTCGATGTTGCATGAAATCCGAGGTTCCTGGGTAGCCGCACGCAGCGATGTGCGATGTCGCCTGAAAAAGAGGAGCCGATGATGATCCTGCGTTTACCTGGTGTGTATCCACCGCAACACGACACGTCGTTACTGGCGGATGCGCTGCTGTTCGAGCGCCTCACCGCTCGCAGTCGGGTGCTGGATCTGTGCACGGGGACCGGCGCCCTCGCTGTCGCGGCATCCGCGGCAGGCGCAGGCCACGTCGTCGCGGTCGACATATCTCGCCGCGCGTGTGCCAATGCTCGTCTCAACGGGATCCTCAACGGAACCTCGATCGACTCCCGTCGTGGCGACCTCACCGAGGCGGTGCACGGCGAACTCTTCGATCTGGTGATCTCCAACCCGCCGTACGTCCCTGCTCTTGCAGATGATCTCCCTACCGCTGGAATCGAACGTGCTTGGGACGCAGGAAAGGACGGACGCGCCCTCATCGACAGGATCGCAGCCACCGTTCACGAGGTGCTCGTCCCGGGCGGCACACTGCTTCTCCTGCAATCGGTGCTGTGTGGGGTCGACAAGACCGAGGCGATACTCGAAGAACACGGTATGGCCGTAGAGATTTCAGCCCGGAAGTACGTTCCCTTCGGGCCCGTGATGCGCGAGAGGCGCACCATGCTCGAGGCACGAGGGTTGATCACCACCGGTCAGGAAATCGAACAACTCGTGATCATTCGCGCAACGAAGTCTTGCCCTTCTCCCAACTCGATGTGAGGTGATCGCCGAGAAGATCGTCGAACGCCAGGCACGCTGCGGCGCCGAACAAGATGTCATCAGTGCGGTGCGGCTGCGAAGAAGCGAGACCGCCGGCAAGGTCCCGAACGGCGATCTGTTCGTGAACGGAATCCGCTTCCACGTGCTCGTCGTAGAACAGTGTCGCGCCCGAACCGAATCCGAGTCGGCGCAGTCCTGCGCTGTATCGTTTGCTCGGCAGCGCAGACGTGGTCTCGACAGCGCACAGGTGCCCGACCAGCGTTCCGAGATGGCGGCGATGAAAACCGAAGAGCGAGAGAGCATTCAACGACGCCAACGTTACCGCGGGAACAGAATCGATGTAGTGGCCGTAGCGGTCCGAAAGACCTACAGCCCGCATGGTGTCGGCAAAAAGACGCGAATGCATTCGCTCTGCGCGACCGCCTCCGTACTCGTCGCTCTGCACTTCGACGAGGGCGGCCTTGACGGCACCGGAGAGACGCGAAATTCCGAGGGTGTGCACATCCGCCTCGCGGAGCTGATTGAGCGAACGGTGAATCAGCACCTCCGAGAACTGATCGATCGTTGCATCTTTCGCCATGAAGGACGCAAGACCTGGGCCTGCACTGGGGGCGGTCAGCGACCAGAGGTCGGCCACGACGTCGCCAGACGACTCCACTGTCCCCACGAGTTGCGCGATGGCGGACTCGAAACGCTCTTCGAGCCGAGACCGCACCGCGAGCAGGTCCGGATTCCACTCCCACTTGTCCGAGACGTTCTCGATTCCCTGCAAATGAAGCTCGTAGAGGAGCGTCAGGGTCAGCTGAGCGTCGTCGTCACGAAGAATGTCGTAGGTGAGGTCGGTGGACTGTGCATCCTCGTACGCGTCAGCGGCAGCCGTAATCTCCCTCGGATCGGCCGAGGAGCGCAGAATGGAAACGAGAGTGGCGCTCAGTGGGCCGCGGGCCTGTGGAACAGGCATGGAAGTGGGCACGCCAGTGGCCGAATCGAGAACTGAAGAGGACATATGACCGCGTTTCCCGAATCGTCATCTGCCGAAACACCGAGTGTTCCCGGTAACAACACCACCATAACCGCCTGCACGGACGGCCCGCTGCTGGTGCGTGGTGACTTCGAGTTGCTCCGTGACGACGGAACCCCGATAGAGAACAAGCGCTCTACGGTTGCATTGTGTCGATGTGGGCGGACCGGCATCGCGCCGTTCTGCGACAGCTCCCACAAGAAGAAGCGGGCGCGAGCGACGTAACCGGTGCCAATATTCGGAACAAGCCCGACCCGTGAACCAAGACGACCCGGAAACCAAGAAAAGGCTGGATGCCGGCACCATGCGGTGCAGCGTCCAGCCTTTTCAGTCTGAAGTCAGACTGGGATCGAACTCAGATGGCGCGAACGTTCTGAGCCTGGGGGCCCTTCTGGCCCTGTCCGATCTCGAACTCGACCTTCTGGCCCTCGTCGAGGGACTTGTAGCCGCTGCCCTGGATCTCCGAGTAGTGAACGAACACATCCGGTCCGCCACCTTCCTGCTCGATGAATCCGAAGCCCTTTTCACCGTTGAACCACTTGACACTGCCCTGAGCCATAACCAAATTCTCCTGGATCCATCGAGCCGAGCCCTCCCATCGAGAGTCCGGTCTCACACCTGATCCTGCCATGCTCTTCTTTTTCTGTCTCCAATTACATGCATGGCGAGTTGCAGTATTTGACGGCTTTGTCCCGTTCCGGGACCACGTCGGAAGCAGGTGATTGTTCAACTATGCGCGTTTACCTGCTGTGATGTATTCGTCCCTTCGATGCAGCGCGAAATGACAACACCTGTGTTAAATCTGGATTCGCGGCGCAGAATGCCACCCCGATACCGAGGAGGGGACCAAATACCCAACTCGATCGGGGTCGAGATCAGTCCGAATCGTCGGGTTTGGCGTGCCCGTCGAACGTCACATGGATGTTCTCGTGGGGAACCGCGCGTTGTGCTTTTGCTTGATCGGCGAAGGTGCGCCGATCGCCTTCGATGAGTTCGGTGTTGTCGGTGAACGGAGCCAACAACGCCCGCGGATGGAGTTTGTCGACTCGCACGACGTTGATTTCCGCACACATGACGATCGAGGCTGCAGCGAGGAACAAGAAGGCCAACAAACCCAGAACGATGGCAAAGACGCCATTGGTGGTGGAGGCACCCCGCACCACAGAGGTCACATAGAGGGCACCGAAGGACTGAAGTGCTTGCCAGAGAACAGCAGCGGCGATCGCTCCAGGTGCCACATCGGCTACCGAGAGCGGGCGGGCGCAGGTGAGCCGGAAAGCGACGATGAAGATGCCCGCATTCAAGACGACTACCGCAAGGGTCAGCAGGAAGCTGAACGAACCGCCCAGATGAAGCGCACCGCCGATGTTGGAGACAGCGGTGGTCCCCAAGATCGCGAGACCGATCGTGCCGAGGAGTAGTAGCCCTTGGAGACGCCCGCGGATGGGATCCGGTCGCATGTTTCGGGGCACCGACCACACCGTGTTCATCGCGTTCTGGCAAGCCAGAGCGACACCGAGGCCACCGTAGAGACCACCGACGATTCCGATCACCAGACCTGTGACACCGCCGCCGATCTGTTGCGCATTGCCCAGGTCGTCACCGATCACCGGAAACTGATGCAGCGCGGAGTCCAAGATCTGTTGCTGAAGCTCAGGGTTGCCCGACAGCACGAAGCCGAGAATGGTCGAGAGCAACAGAAGAAGAGGAAAGAGCGAGACGAAGCCGTAGTAAGCGATCAGCGCGGCTAGATAAACACCTTGATCGTCGAGGAACTTGTAGAGGACCGCTATCGGGAACCCCAGGGCCGGATGCTTCTGTTGCAAGGCATCGAGGCGCTTGGCGATTGTCATTCTCGGTTCTCTCTCAGCTCGTCGGACAGCCCGACGAACCTTAGTCGCTGCGAGCGCCCGGCGCTCGACGCCGGTGCAGCCGTCGCGTCAGGAGGCTTCGAGTGACTTCTCTGCTTCGTCGAGCGCGCGCATTGCTCCCTCGACAGAGTTGGTGACCGGGAATTCCTCTTCCGCCCGCGCCGCGCGAAGCAAGCGTCGAAGCGGGTGTGACCCGATCGCGGCCCACTGGAAGTCGTTGGCTCGCGAACGGGAGTTCAGCTCGGCGAACAGTTCGAGGCAGACCGCACCGACGAACAGTGAGTTGGACAAGTCCAGAATGACGCGAGACCACTCCGCAGCGTACGAGTTGAGAAGTTCTCGTAGTGCTGGGGCGGAGAGTTTGTCGAGGTCGACGTCGACCTGGATCAAGACTGTCGAGGGCGCTATCCGCCAGGCCGCGAAACCATGCGTTTCCACGATCGGCCCCAATTGTGTTGAGGGATCGATGGAATCGATCGGTGTGTGGTCGAGTTCATTCAGATTCATGGCAGATCCGGTCTGTGTGCTTTCATCGAAAGGCTGACGACCGATCTGGCGGCGCGGAAAGTGAATGCGTCCAGGCGTGGAAAGCTTTAGAGCTCAATGGAAATGAACAGTACAGATGTGCGCAGGAAATACTCACCTGATCCAGAGCCTTGATGCGAACCGAGCGCCAGTGGCTTCAACCCCGGCTGTATTCTCAACCTCGGTACCGTTCAGTGTAGCTCGAGGGCGTGAATCGGTCCAGGTGAGAGGTCGAATATTAAGCGGTGCAATGTTTTTGGCTCGACGCTTCGGTATGGTGGAAGATCAGCGTCACCGGACGAAGGGAATCAGATGAACGACCGCGATGCACTCACGGCCATCTCGACCAAGCTCGACACACTGATCGGCGCGGAGACCAACGGTTTGCGGGACGAGGTTCCGCCCGGTTCCAGTGTGCAGCGCACCGAGCAGGACGGCGAGCACGGCCGGTGGGGGCACGATTACCGCCTCGCCAACAAGTATCTCGAGGCCCTCGACATCGGCCAGCCCGGTCTCATCGATCGAGACGAGCTGGAACGTCTTGCACAGGAATACATCTGATCCTCGAGACGTACCTTCAGAAGATTTCACCCATCTCGGTGCGTAGCTGCTTCAGTGACTGAGTGAGGATTCTGGATACATGCATCTGAGAGATGCCGACCTTTTCGGCAATCTGGGATTGGGTGAGATGGCCGAAGAATCTGAGAACGACGATCGTGCGCTCGCGCTCCGGTAGTGCCAGGAGCGCGGGCCGCAGGGTTTCGTGATTGTCGATCCGACTGATCGCTTCGTCGTACTGTCCCAAAGTGTCTATCAGAGTCAGACCACTCCCGTCGCCGGCGGACGCGGTGTCGAGCGGTGTGGTTCGGTACGAATTACCGGCGGTCAAACCTTGTTCGACCTCGTCCGGTTCGATGTCGAGTTCCTTGGCGAGTTCCGCGACTGTCGGTGCACGGCCGAGCGTCTGGGACAAAGTCGTGAGCGCCCGGTTGAGGGCAAGGTGCCGTTCCTGAAGGCTACGAGGCACTCGCACGGACCAGCCGTGATCGCGAAAATGCTTGCGAACCTCACCCATGACGGTCGGGACGGCGAACGACAGGAAATCCGATCCTTTGTCGACGTCGAATCGCTGCACGGCCTGTATGAGCCCGACACGAGCAACTTGCTCCAAGTCCTCGAAAGGCTGGCCACGCCCCTGGTATCGGCGAGCGACGTGTGTGGCCAGGGGTAGGCACAGTTCGATGATCGAGGTGGTGATCTTTTCTCGGCTGGGATCATTCGGCGGAAGCGAGGCCATCGAGACGAACAGTTCGACAGCTGTTTCGTACTGGTCCTTCTTGTCCGGTGGGACAGCGGTCACGCACGCTCCTGGGGCAAGCCCTTTTCAAGCGTCATCGTCAGGGTGATGTGACCGTCCGCGTCGATTTCCGACTGTTCCAAGCGGACGGAATCGACCAGCGCTTCGAGAACGAACCATCCGAAGCTGTGCGACTTGTCGGGTATCTCGGAGTGCGCGATCACGGACACGACGGTCCGAAGTGTGCGGCCGACGGTGTCGAATCGGCAGGTCAAGTCGCTGGACGGTATCGCGTGGCCGATGAGGATGCTCGCGACTTCGTCCATCGCCAGAGCAAGGTCGGCTGTTCCGTCGACATCGAGTCCGGTGTTGTTGGCAACCGTTCGGGTGATTCCGCGCAGAGTGGGAAGTTGAGAGTACGACGCGCGGACGCGGAGCGAGGCGATGGAGTCGTGAGTTAGTTCGGTTTCGGTCGGACTCGACAGAGGGATCAAGGGGCTTCCTGTAGGTAGATGTGGCGTAATTCCGGCGGACCGAGGCAAGGACCGGTACCGGCCGTGCGTGCCAGCCATCTCTACCCCGGAAGTATTCATGGCCTTGGATTACCCTTCGCCCGGCGAACTAACCCTCTTTACCCGAACTAGAGGATGAATTGTGAGACACATCACCTGTGGTGCGGACGTACCGAATCCTCATCTTTCATTTTCGCGTCGTTCGGGTACAGCCGCTTCATGGACACCCATTCGGACAGACAGATCCCCGTACACATACGACCGGAAGGTGTCACTGATGACGAGGTGAAGGCGGCAGGAGTGCTGTCGAACGCCCTTGAAACGGTGGAACGGGCACGCGGTGCCCTGTACGACTTCCATCAGCTGATAGGGCATGCCGATCTGATGCTCGACGAGGTCGTCGAGCTACTGCGATCCAGCGGCAACGACGACCTGGCCGATCAGGTCGAGGGCGAGTTGATCGGCCGGAACGTGGTCGAGGGGCGCTGGACTTTCCAGTTGGTCGAAGAGTTCGACGAGAACTACTGGTCGTTTTTTCGTGAATGCGAGAAAGTGGTGCGCGACAAGCTGGCAGGCGGAGTGCCGCACCTCTTCGAAGCCGAGATGAAGGAGCGACGCCGCACGCACGGTTTGCGGCACCACGAGGCCAGGCCCTGAGGTTCCTACCTACTCTCGTGAGCTCGTCGCGGCACTGATCAGTGGTTCAGTTCGAGCTTTGCGCAGCGATTCTCGCTCGGTCGCCGTCATGCCGCCCCAGATACCGTGGGGTTCCCCGGTCTGGATGGCGTGCACCAGGCATCTCTGCACGACAGGGCATCTGGCGCACACCAGCTTCGCCGAACTCTCGCGCTTCGCTCGCCTGGAGCCGCGCTCGTTCGTGTCGTCGTAGAACAGAGCGGGGTCGGTGTCGCGGCAGGTGCCGGACAGTTGCCAATCCCACTCGTCGGCAAGGGGCCTGGGAGATGTGTAGGAGCGCATGAACATGGACGTTCCCTTCGCTGCGTGACGAACTCGACTCGGATCGCGGATCCAGGTCGGGTGTTAAGGCAAAGCTCGGTCCCGCCGGCCTGAACCGGCGGGACCTTCGAGGCTCCTCCCTCGAGGGGGAAGATTTCGGGGGTACCTCTGGTCGGTCATTACCCAGCCGTACAACTTTTGAATCCCGGTCGTCAGGAATTCTTTTGATCCACGGCACGTCGTTCTGCTGCGGCGACAAGACCACCGGCGATGTCGCGCACCTTGACGTTCCATTCCTGCGACATCTGGACCAGAAAGTCGAAGGCTTGGTCGGCCGAGCACTCACGCTCGGCCATCAGTAATCCCTTGGCCTGCTCGATCAAGGGCCGAGAATCCAAAGCTCTTCTCAGTTCGTCATTTTCCGCGCGAAGGCGGGTGAGGACGTCTGACGCCGAACTGGACTGCTGAGCCAGCGGTCGTTGAACCTCGTATACACGATGAAGCACACCGATGACTCTGCCGTCATCATCGGTGACGGCGGAATTCACCGTATTCCAATAGCGGGTGACAAACATCCCGCTCCCGCGCTCGTCGCGCACGTCGTAACGCTGAGTCGGCAGTGCGTCCCGAGTTCGGGAGTGCATCGTGCGCTCGAATGACGTTGTCAACGAGAAGATTCCATCGGCAAACGAGTCGTCGGGATTGTCGGGGAAGGCTTCGAACACTTCCACTCCGTGCAATTGATCGAGGCTGCGACCGGATACGGCAAGGTATTCGTCGTTTGCGCCCTGGATACGAAAATCGCTGTCCACGAGCAGAAGAGAAGAACTGCTTGCCGCAAATCGATCGCTACGAACGATCGAGCGGAGAGTGCTCGAACTCATGATTGTGTCGTTTCTGTCCTGTCTTCGACGGTTGCGGCCCCTGATATTTCAGAAGTAGTTGATCGCGAGAACTCCAAGGGCGGTGCCTGCCACGATCGATCCGAACAACAAACGCTGCTGCAACACGAACATCTGATACTCGCGACGTGTTTGTGTCGACGTGCCGCGCGAGTCCGCAGACATGCTCTTGCCCTTTCCTGTTGTGGGGAGTGCGGTTTCGGCCGACCCCCGATCGGCCGAAACCGCGGACGGTGCGTCAGTTCTGACGCGCCTCATTTGCGGCATCCTGCTCGGTGGACGCGCCTTCGTGTACGAGGCTGCCACCCGAGTTCTCGAGGTGAGCACGAACGAACCACTGGAACTTTTCCAACTGCGCCGTCTGGCCGATCAACATGTCCTCGGTGATCGGATCGATCTTGCCGACGCTGTCGATTGCGGTGCGACTGTCGGTGATGATCCCGGTGTAGACGAGGTCGAGCGCAGCGAGGTGCGCACGAGCGTCGTCTCGGCCGACGGAGTAGTCGTCCCACGTTCGATCGCGCTCGATTGCTCCCGCAGTGCCCTTGGGCGAGTTACCCAGTGCCGCGATACGTTCGGCCACATCGTCGGCGTAGCCGCGAACCAACTCCACCTGGGGGTCGATCATCTCGTGCACGCCGATGAAGTTGGGGCCCACGACGTTCCAGTGAACGTGCTTGAGCGTGAGGTGAAGATCGTTGTAGGCGCTGAGGCGTTCCTGCAGAATATCGGCGACGGACGAACCGTCTGCGCTGCTCAGTCCCGGTACGGTGAACTCGGACATATGTTTTCCTCTCGTCTTGATGGGGATCGCCCTCCAGTGGGGCGGTCTCGCGCCATCGTCAATCGGATCGCGTGTCGGTCAGGTTCAGTGCGCGAGTGCTACTGGCTCCTCTGTCACCGGGTCGCCGTACATCATCGCGATTCGGCGCTTGACCTCTTCGGTTGTCAAAGTCGCACTTGCGACAGTGATTCCGATGCCGGTGGTGCTCTCGCCCTGTGTGGGCGGGATGTCGATCGTCGTCATCTTGCTCCCGGTGAAGAGTGTGCCGTGAGGGAGTCGGCTGAACCACCGACTCCGACGTCTGGGTGTTCTGCGCCTTCGAGCTCCAGTTATGGCGCTTTCAGGTGCTACAAAATCTATATCAGCCGATGTAGATAATTGGCAAGGCTACTTCGATTCGCGGGCGAAGGAAAGCGCATTGTGCAATCTTGTCGAAATCGGCTTTGATCTGCCATTTCACGCCTTTTCTGCTCGACGATTCTTGTTGTCAGTGGTCCTGGACACGCTTGAATCTATGTCCTGGGCGTCAGATTCACTGCGTGATGGTGCTAAGGTCGGGTGACGCCGATTGAGACAGCCGACACCGAACTAGGAGGTTCCAGTGACGTCGGAATCCCAGACCCGGGCGCTGCGCGGCGTGTACGGGATCTCAGTGATGTCTGAACTGTCCGGGGTAGGACCTCAGACGCTGCGCCTTTACGAGCGAAGGGGCTTGCTCACACCAACCCGCACCGATGGCGGTACGCGCCGGTACAGCGAGGCCGACCTGGATACGCTCGGACGAATCACCGCGCTGATCGACGACGGAGTCAATCTCGTCGGTATTCGTCTGATTCTGTCCCTCGAGGCCGAGAATGCAGTCTTAGCGGCTCGAATCAGCCAGTTGACCGCCGAGGGGGACTAGTGGTGCTGCTCGAGACGATGCCGTTCAGGATGGAGTTTCGGTGCGGGTAGGGTCGCCGAAGTCCGCGTCGGCGGAGATTTTGTTCCCTGCCGCTGCGATCTGTTCGAGCGCGGCGTCCAAAGCATCGACCAACCATTGATGCGACGCCTCCGCGAGGAGGCGATCCGGAGTGTCGGTGTTCTCGGATTGGAAGAACCGCACCAGCCATGATTCTCCGTTGTCGGGTCGATCGGAGAGTCCAGCCGCGGTATTGGTCGCCAGAAGGAACCGGTTGTATTCGAGGTCAACACGAATGGCGTACTCGCCGAACAGGTTCACCACGTTGGCCGGCCGATGAGTAGCGGCAGCGAGCGCAATGAGAGCGTCGTTGTAGGTTTCGGAGTACTTCATCGTGAGGGGCATGGTCGGCCTGTCTTTCTGGGCCGATGCAGCATTGCACGGCTATGTCGAGGAGATCAGTTCGCAGCCGCTGCTTGACGATGAACTGAAACCAATCCTAGCTCGAGTCTCCGAGCGCACTGACGCAAGCCCGTGGGGGGTCAGTTGTTGCGCGCAAAGTTCGACTCACGCTCCGTGAGGAACTGATCGTCCGGAAGCGGTCCAGGTGGGGCAAGCGCAGTCAGGAACGACTCGGCCCACTGATGCACATCGTGTGTCATGACCTGTCGATGCAGCGCAGCCATACGTCGGCGGCCTTCCTTCGGATCCTGATGAACCGCGGTCAGGATCGTATTCTTCACGCCGTCCAGATCGTGCGGGTTGACCAGATATGACTGTCGTAATTCCATTGCGGCACCGGTGAACTCGCTGAGAACGAGAGCACCTCCGAGGTCGCCACGACAGGCCACGTACTCCTTGGCCACCAGATTCATCCCGTCGCGCATCGGCGTCACGAGCATGACGTCGGCAGCGACGAACAGTGCGATCAGTTCTTCACGGTCGACCGGCTGATACAGGTAGTGAACGACGGGGCGGCCGATCTGACTGTGGTCACCGTTGATGCGGCCCACCTGCTCTTCGATGACGCTACGCAGGTCGATATAGTGCTGCACGCGTTCACGACTGGGCGTCGCGAGCTGCACCATCGTGTACTTCTCCGGATCCAGACGGTCCTCGTCGAGGAGTTCCTTCAAGGCTTGAAGCCGCAGGTCGATACCCTTGGTGTAGTCCAGCCGGTCGACTCCCAGCAAGATTTTCTCGGGATTTCCCAGCTCTTCCTTCAATTCGCGCGCGCGACGCAGGACCGAATCGCTTTTCGACTGGCGCTCGAGTTCGGCAGAATCGACGGAGATGGGAAAGGCGCCCACCTTGACGACGCGAGAATCGAAATCCACATGCCCGAGCGCACTTCGAACACCGACGCCCGCGGTCGTCGTCTTGAGGCCGAGAAGTTTGCGGGCCAAGAACAGGAAATTGTTTGCGCCACCAGGTAAGTGGAAGCCGATCAGATCGGCGCCCAGCATTCCCCTGACGATCTCCTTGCGCCACGGAAGCTGCATGAAGAGCTCGACCGGAGGGAACGGGATGTGAAGAAAGAACCCGATCGTCAGATCTGGGCGCAGCTCGCGCAGCATCGCCGGCACAAGTTGCAACTGATAGTCCTGCACCCAGACAGTCGCTCCGTCCGCGGCGCAACGCGCGGTTTCCTCGGCGAACCGCTGGTTGACTGCGACGTAGGTGTGCCACCACGACCGCTCGAACGTCGGAGCCACCAGAACGTCGTGGTAGAGCGGCCACAACGTGTCGTTGGAGAACCCCTCGTAGTACTCGGCGAGGTCCTGAGAGGTCAGCTCGACGGGAAACAGACGAAGGCCGTCAACCACTATCGGATCGACCTTCTCGTCCGCGACCCCCGGCCAGCCGACCCAGGCGCCATCCCGCTGTCGCAGGATGGGTTCGAGCGCAGTGACGAGCCCACCCGGACTTCGCTTCCAGTTCTTGCTTCCGTCTTCGTCGGTTTCGAGATCGACCGGCAGTCGGTTTGCGACGACGACGAATTCGGAGAGCTTTTCGAGATCGGTACTCACGCCGACATCGGCTCCGCCAGGGTCTCGTCCAGGACGGAGGTCGAGGACAGGTACGCGACTGCATCGGCTGTCGAGTCGGTGTACACGATGTCGGTGTCCATCTTCAGAAGAGACAGCGGACGCCTGACAGGGTGCGCTGCGACGAGCGTCCACGGCACGCCGAGCCTCCGTGCCTTGGCCGACAGAGTCTCGATGATGGAAAGACCTCCGACGGAGATGAACTGGACGTCCGAGCAGTCGAGTACGAACGGGTGTCGCTCACCGATCAGGTCGTCGACGCAGGCAGCGAAATCAGCTCGGGACCGGACGTCGATCTCGCCGCTGACCACGAGCGACTGAATGTTTTCGGCACAGGTCGTCGTGAAGGTGGGGGGACTGTCCGTACGCTCATCTGTAGTTCTCGAAAACTCGTTCATCGAAACTCCTGACGGATTGCTCGAAACGGTTCGTTCGAACGGTCTGGTTCGAAACGGTTTCGTTCGAAACCGGGAAACGGCACGGGAAGCAACGCACGAACCGTGCTCGTCTTCAACGGCTGGGTACTCAACCGTGCTGAGTGCCTACCTTACCGCATCGCGAAAACCCAGGTGAAAAGCGTTAGATCCGTACGGATTTCAAGGTCCCGTGAGCGTCGGCCCACGGGACCTTGGTCCCGATGGTTCAGACCTTCCGGGATCAGTCGGTGTCAGTCGCCGGGCCGGTGCTCGAGGCTCCGCCCTCGTCGGCCCACGTACGTTCGCCCGACGGATCGGTCTGAACGTCCTTGGGTGCGGTGTCGGAGCCGGTTCCCGGACCGTGGTCGGTGCCGGTGGTCTGCGGCTCGTCCGTCTGATCCGTGCGGTCGGTGGAATTCTGTTCACTCATGGTGTGCGTTTCCTTCGGGAAGTCGTTGTTCATGTACTTGTCGTTTCCTGCTCACCCGCGAGGGGTACTCAGTAGGGGGTAGTGCGTCACGTCGAGCCAGTACGTCACGTCGAGTCCATACCGGCAAAGTCAGCTGTCACCGAAGCAGGAGATTTCACGTGAACCATATGACCGTGACGACCGAACACCTGCGTGCACTGCTGGGCAGTGGCCCCCATTCGGAACTGGTAGCGGTCGGGGGCGAGATCGAGATCTACGTCCCCGATGAAGAAGGGTTCGGTCTCGAGGGTATCTCGCTTGTCACTCGCGAGCAGTTGGCCGAACGTCTACCGTCCTCACCCGACAACCCCGACGAAGGTGAACTACGTATCGCCGCAGAATCGTTGAGCGAGATGATCGCCGAACTCGGCGGTTGAACTCCGAAGTTCGGGGCAGCCGACGTCAGATCTGCGGGATCGGATCCGGAGGGTACGGGTTCGGTGGCGTCGGAGTCGGTGGCACGGGCGGCGGATTCATCGGATCGGGTGGTGTCGGCGCCGGTGGTGTCGGCGGCCCCGGGTCGGGGGCGGGGCCCGGATCCGGTGGTGGGGGAGTGGTCATGAGTGCCGGGTTCCCAAACACTTGCCGAACAAACACCTAGTGTTCGGAGTGGCTTTTGGTGTTCGCTTCGGCAGGTAGATCATCGACGATGTCGACTACGGCGACGTGGATGCTCTCTGCAGAGACCGGTGGGTCCGTCTCGCCGAGGATCAGGTGAACGACATCGACGACGGTGAATCGAACCCGGTCCGACAGTTCGGCCAGATCCACTCCGTATGGCGCTGCCAGTTCGATACGTAGTGAACGTATTTCGTGGCCGTCGACGAAGAACTCGATGCTGCTCGGCGAGCAGTGGTGCCGAGAACGTATCTCGGCGGCCAAGTGGGTGCGGAGTACGTGATCGCTCACCGACACCGTGCCTAGACGTGGACCTTCCGACGCGTGTGCGTCGAGCGGCCAACCGGACGCCGAGGTCGACCGTAGCGCCCGGATCACCTTGTCGCTGATTCGATCCCAGCCCGGCTCGGGAGCGTTCCGCAGGACGTCGGATGCGTGCGCCATCAATGCGTCGGTTCGTGATTCAGTCATCGCCACCTCGTCATTCGTTCACTCAGGTTAGCCCGTGCGCGATGGTGATGCCCGCGCACCGCATCCGGGGTGAGTCTTAGAATCTTGCCGATTTGAACGAACGTGAGCATCTCCACCTCTCGCAGCGTCCATGCCGCACGCTGGCGATAAGGCAGTTCACCCAACGCTTCTTCCAGTGCCTCGAGGAACGCGGAGTTCGAGGTCGTGTCGAACGGGCCGGCCTCGGGAGACGGCACGAGAGGATCGAGCAATCTGTCGTCGATCGGTTGAGCTCTCTTGATTCGATAGCTGTCCACGATCTTTCGGGAACAGATCGCGAAAAGCCATGTTCGCATCGACGATTCGCCACGAAACGAATCGAGTCGACGCCAGGCGGCCACGAAGGTGTCCTGGACTACCTCGAGAATGTCACCTTCGTCTGCGAGCATGCGACGCGCATAGCGGTGAAGTGCAGGTCCGTAGTAGTGCACCAGTGACTCGAATGCTTCTCGGTCGCCGAGTATCGCAGCGTTCACTGTCGCGGTGTCCAAACCGTCAGGTGCTTCGGTGAGCCCCTGTGTATGCGGTAACGCCACAGTCGCTCCTCTCGCGGAAATGCGGAAAACTCGGCTGCGTTCGAAGATTGTTCGCCCGGCCGGGGCGTTGAATGTTACGGATAGTAACTAACAAGTGTCAGTGATGCACGTCACCTGACTGGGGCATTCGGTTTTGCCTTCGAGTGACGACTACACAGGTAGATCGATCAACAGGAGGAGATGACAATGGTCAGCACGCAGGTTGCGACAGCATCTACGAAGGATGTTGCATCATCGAACGACTCGGCTCTCGTGAGTTCGCAAGGAAAGACGTCGATCGCCGACACCGTTGTCTCGAAGATTGCCGGCATCGCCACGCGAGAGGTGAGCGGCGTGTACGACGTCGGCGGCGGAGCGTCGCGGGTTGTCGGGGCACTGCGCGAGCGGATCCCCGGCGCGAGTGTCAACCACTCCCAGGGAGTATCGGTCGAGGTCGGCGAAAAGCAGGCAGCGGTCGACATCGACATCGTGGCCGAGTACGGCGTATCGCTCGCCGATCTGGCCACCGGCATTCGCCGCAACGTCATTGCGGCGCTCGAACGGATGACGGGTCTCGAAGTGACCGAGGTGAACATCACGGTTCACGACGTTCACCTCGACGAGGGCAGTGACGACGAAACCGGCGAGCCCAAGACTGCACGGGTGCAGTGAGTTCCGAAATCGCCGACACCATCGCGGCGGCTGTGACGGGGATACCTGGGGTCGCCTCGCTTCATGCCGGAATGTTCGGCGAGGTTGGCACGTACCTCCCCGGCCGCCGCGTCGTCGGCGTGCGGGTGACGGAGTCGTCGACAGACATCCATGTGTGCATCTTCGCCGACGCCGCCGTTCGAGACACGGCTTTACGTATCCGCCAAGCGGTTTCAGGACTCGTTACAGGCCCCGTGAACGTGACCGTGGAAGACGTAGTCGGTCGTGCGCACGATGCCTGAGCACTCTCGGGGTTCAGTTCCCGATCGACGATCCGCACGCCGAGAGGCGATCAGGAGCTACCACCCCGACGTGGGCGGATCTGCCGACGCGCTCAATCGAGCGCTCGAACGCGTCGACCGGGACTTCGCGTCCCCGATCGGTGTGGGTGTGCGCAGGACACTGCGCGGCACGATGCGGCAGATAGCGAAACCCGCTCGGACCCAGTACACGCGTTTGCGCGCTCGGTTTCCGGGTGCCAAGACCTACACCGAGATCTGACTCGCACCAACGAACATCATCCACAACGGAGGATTCACATGACCACCTCGACTGTCGGCCTACTGGCAGGACTACTTCTCGGAGTCGCAGCTGCTGCAGGCGGTTTCACCGGATTCCTCATCGCTCTGGTTCTCGGTGTGATCGGATACCTCGTCGGTGGTCAGCGTGACGGCGAGTTCGATCTCGGTGTGATGCTGAAGGGTCGCGGACGTGGCTGAGACAGCTCGACCGGAGTCGTCTGTGCTTGCCGAGCCGGGCGATCGCGGAACGCTGACGATTCGAGACAGAGTCGCGCAGAAGTTGGTTCTCGAGGCGACGCGCGGGACCCCAGGGGTGCGTCATCACGCCGGCGGCATGGACAAACTGACCGGGCGTGAACTGCCGAGGGCGCGAGTGCTGGTATCCGGCAAGCGGGTACGGGCCAAGGTGGACATCGCGATCGAGTGGCCCGGATCCTTGTCGGTCATCGGTACCGCGGTGCGAGAGAACGTGACAACCCAGTTGCAGTCTGTATCGGGCCTGGACGTAGACGGCGTGGACGTGGCGATCGTGAGCGTTCTCCCGGCATCGACCAAGCGTGACGCGGGAAGGAAAGTGCGATGACCGCCGACAAGGTCGCACCACCCACTGCCTCGAGGGCTGCTGCTCCTGTTCCCCTTGCGGCGCCCGGATCGGCCGTCACGGGATTCCTCATCGCCGCGGCGCTACTTGCGCTCGGCGTGGTCGGCGTCCGCGACGCGCTGGTGGATACCGGCGTGATCACCGGGTCGCAGTGGATACCAAGTGCTGCCGCAT
Organism: Rhodococcus sp. FH8; assembly: GCF_019266085.1. NCBI lineage: Bacteria > Bacillati > Actinomycetota > Actinomycetes > Mycobacteriales > Nocardiaceae > Rhodococcus > Rhodococcus sp. FH8. Next base: position 95,469 of record NZ_LPNQ01000065.1, read on the forward strand.
ATGTGGACGGGCTCGCGTACCAGGGTTGGATGTTGCCGGCGGGGATCGCAGCCGTCGTTCTCGGCCTGTGGTTCGTCATCCTCGGACTCAAACCGCGACGAAAGACTGCCAATGCCTTGGTCGGAGTCGCGAATACGTGGATCGATCCCGCCGATGTAGCGGCGATAGCGTCTGTTCGCGTCGAGTCACTGGCCCAGGTTCGATCCGCTTCGTCACACGCGACCCGGCGCAAGCTGGAAGTGAAGGCCTCGGTCACGCCCGATGGAGCCGCCACCGCTGAATCGGAAATCCGTGCGGTGCTGGGGGACTTGGCCGGGTCGCTGTCACCATCGCCGCGAATCAAGGTTCGTATCCAGACGGGATCGCTGTCATGACTCGGACGGCGACGGCGATGGATCGTATGGCGACATGCGTCGTAGGGATGCTTGCGATAGCGCTGGGAGTTGCAGCGATCCTGTGGAATCGCGACGTGATCAAGGATTTCCCGGCGCGTATCGAGATCCCGTGGGCTGAAGATCTTGTCGATCACTCGTGGTGGCCATGGGCTGTCGGAGCTGGGGGAGTACTGCTAGTCCTCCTCGCGTTGCGGTGGTTGATCGCGCATGTGCCGCTGCGTCGGGTGAAAGAGATCACGGTCCCTGGGTCGAACTCGCACAATTCCATCACCGCGGATCTGGGTGCAGTGGCGGAAGGAGCGAGCGCATCACTGGAGGACTTCGACGAAGTGTCGCGTGTCCGAGGAAAAGCGTTGCTCGATCGTGGAGTTCGCACGATCGATTTGCGAGTGACATTGAGACGTAGCGTCGTATCCGGATCGGAAACGTTGTCCGAGTTGATTTCTCGCGTCACTGACACCGGGGATCAAGTCGAGTCGATGGTCGGTGATCCATCCGTCGCGACCAGAACTCACATCGCCGTGGAAAGCGCGAAACGCGATGAGCCGAGAACTCTCTGATCAATCGAGGTTTGAGCCTCCCGGTGACCGGGTATTGGTAGACCTCCCGATCGTGCACAGAGTCATGGATGTTGCTGTGGCACTGTGTGTCACGTTGCTCCTTGCGACCGTGACCTCGATGGCGATCGCGATCGTAGTGACGCTGATCATGTGCGCGTCGGTGAGTGTCGTTTCTCGTATGTGGTGAATCGCCAGTCATTTTGGTTCTGTCGTGAACACCTGATAGAAAGGTAAGCAGACAATGTGGCTGCTACTGAGTGCACGATCCCCCGCGTCGTGCGGCGGAGAGTCCGGTTGTGTGCAAACACAACCCGCGATCACGGTCTAGTTGCGCGGGCCGATCGCTCGGAACTCTCCCTTCACCGGCAGTCTCTCATTGCGCCGTCCCTTACCTCAAGGAGTCACAATGCTCTCACTCGGAATCATCGCCTGGATCATCATCGGTGGACTAGCGGGTTGGATCGGCAGCAAGATCATGAAAACCGATGCGCAGCAGGGGATCTTCCTCAACATCGTTGTCGGTGTGATCGGCGGCCTGATCGGTGGTTTCCTGCTTCGAGTCTTCGGCGTCGATGTCGAGGGCGCGGGCTGGATCTTCAGCTTCCTCACTTGCCTCCTCGGCGCTGTCATCTTGCTGTTCCTGGTCAAGGCAGTCACCGGAAAACGCTGACACATTTGTCCACGCAGTTCGAGTTCGACTGAATCCACGGCCGAATCCCACGGCCGAACGCACGACCGAATCCAAGAAGGAGAAATACATGTCTGACTTCATCGACAAGGCAAAGCACCGCGCTGAGGATCTCATCGGCGAAGCGAAGGAAAAGTTCGGAAACGCCACGGGCAACGATGATCTGGCTGCCGAGGGTGTTGCCGATCAGGGCGAGGCGAAGGTCAAGAAGGCCGGAGACACTGTCAGTGACAAGGTCTCGGATATCAAGGACAAGTTCACAAGCTGAGTGAGCTTCAGCGCGGTTGATCGGCACGTCCGGTCAACCGCGCTTTTGTGTGCCTCCCCGGCCGTTGCGGCTACCGCGATACGCGAACTTGCGCGTTTCTGCGAGCCACTCCGGAAGCATGCGCATGTGGGCCGGTGTGTTCAGAATCGGATCGAAGGACGGCTGGAGGCAATCCGGGTGGTCCTCGACTTCGTCGAGGCAGAGATGTCCGATCGGTATCAACTGAAGTTGAATCCTCGCGAGGTACACGGAGAAGTGCAGCGGGGAATGATCGACCGCAGCTTTCAATGCTGACAAAGAAGTGCCGGCCGGATGGACACCGCGCGGTGTCACGATCAGCCACGCCGCGGCACCGCCCGCGCGTGAGTAAGGAACCAGTGTGCTGTATCTCGCGCCGTTCCACGAGAAAGCCGGAGCTGGAAACATTTTCGAGAAGGTAGAAAGTCCTGATGTTGCGAGAAGAATGTCCCACGGGTTTTCATCTGCGCCGACATCGTGCAACCGAAGCGCCAGGCCGAGTACGTCGGGTAGGTCTCCGGGTGTTCCGAGGGCTTTCGACATTCGAGCGGTGACGGTAATCGTCGACGACTCCGATACCGGCCACCATGGGGTGGCCGGCTTCAATGTTCCCTTCAGTTCGATCCCGTGAGGGTGAAAAACCCTGGCCATGCGCAGCGATGATGCGAAGTGGAACGGCGCACCGACCAGCTTCCCGATCGCACTCTTGCCGGCGGGGATGATCGAATTGATCGTCACAGCTTCCTTTATCTGAGAATTCTCCGCCCGTGAAGCGCCCGGACTGGACGGACGTTCAGGCGTATTGACGGGCTTTTCAGTGGCGTCTTTCGACTTTCCAATGGTGGTGATTGCTAATCATGTGACATGCCGTAACAAAAGTCTCGCCCGCCGGGATAATTAGCCAAACGCATAAATTGGTCGTTATGGTTTGTTTGTCCGTAACGGTGCGATCGGACCTGCGACCGTCGCGAACTGGCGAGATTGCTACTCGTGATTTGTGTTTGGTGATTGCGCGGAAACAAGAAATGTCGAGGAGACACGCTGATGGGCCACTCTCGAACCTGGCTGACGCGCGCGCTGGCAATGCCGGTGGCTGTCGCGGTCACTTTGTTGCTTCCGCTCGGCAGTGTCGCCTCCGCCCAGGATTTCGAGGACGACGCAGATACTTCGGTGGCCGCCGCAGCCACAACTCCGATCTCCTTCACCGAACTCGGACGAGGAACAGACATCGTGTTCTCCTCCGATGACGCACCCGTCTTGGTGACCGTGCCGGTGCCGGACGGACTCACCGCAACAGCCGTGACCGGAATCCTGACCGCCCCGACCGACTTCAGTAGGGGTTGGCTCGAAGTGACTGCGGACGGCAGATTGGTGAGCCGCGTCGACTTCGACGCCGGGCAGGCCGGAACCGGCCTACCGATTTCGGTTCCGTTGCAAGGTCTCGAAGTGGTCGACCGGAGCGTGACCGTGTCGATGATCGCTCACCTCGTTCCCGTCGACGACCGCTGCTACGACCGAACGAGATACCAGCCCCTTGCGCTCCGGGACGCCTTTGTCACCTACGACGGTGCCGAGCAGCAGCCCACGACTGTTGCAACCTTCTTTCCGCCGATTTTGAGGAAGGCAACCATCTACGTCACGGATGGTTCGTCACGGTCACAGCAGAGTGCGGCTCTGCAGCTGAGTGCAGCGATTGTCAACAAGTACGGAAGTCAGCCTGACGCCGTGGTGGTGGAGCAACTGCCGAACGGCCAGAGTCTGCCGTCCGTTGAGCCGGGACTGTTCGAGAGAGCTGTAGTGCTCGGCAACAGTGGGGACGCCGGGATCGATCTCGCGACTGCTCCGAATGGTGCACCAGTGCTGCGAATTTCAGGGGACGACAAGACCCTCGTTCCTCAGGTCAGTCTGTTGGCGGCGAACTTCGACGGCTACTGGGCGGCGAGCAGGGCGCTCGCGTCACCGGACAACACAGTTGCCCAGATTTCCCAGGACGCCATCACCGTCGGTGAGCTGAAGCTCGGAACGATGACGGCTTCCGGTCTCAATCACATCGAGGTCGACGTCCCGTTCAGCCAGTCGCAACTGGGGCGTCCGATGAAGGACGTGTCGATCCGAATGATCGGATCCTATGTACCGCTGCCGAATTCACGCAACGGAGAACTGTCGATTTCGCTGGGGGACTCACGGCTTGCTTCGCAGACGGTGAACGAGACAGGGCGCTTCGACATCGGCGTCGATGTTCCGAACGAACTCCTGCGTCGCGACCTGACCTTCGAGGTCTCGATGGATGTGACCGGCGACTTCCAATGCGGCACCAGTAGCCCGTCTTCGCTCACTGTCGATCCGGCAAGCACCATCACGTCCACTACCGGATTCCCGCCGACGCCTGGAGGCTTCCAGGCATTACCGCAGTCGATGCTGCCCACACTCGATGTCGGTTTGAGTCACGGTGATTTCGCAGATCTCGTTCGAGCGCAGCGCCTCGTTGTGGCGATGCAGCGGTTGAGCTATCTGCCGCTGCAACCGCGTGTGCTCCCGTTCGGCGACGCGGCGACCAGTTCTCTGCCGGCGTTGTTGATCGCGGCGGACGGGACGCTCCCCACTCCGGTGGCCCTACCCATGGACACAGCAGATCAAGGGCTCCTGCGCTTGCAGGGTCTGGAATTCGGTGGACAATACGGTGCCTTGCAGGTGGTTTCGGGTTCGCACAACGAAGTGGTGGCGCTGACCTCTGAGGGTGATGCGGCCGATGCCGACGGTCTGCTCAACTGGTTGGAAAGTGGGAAGGACCGGTTCGCAGAACTGACCGGCGATCTCCTGGTCGCGCCTCGGGGAGGTGAGCCTTTCGATGTCGGAGTCAACGTCGCCCCGTTGGGCACCGCGACCTCGGCCGAAGAGGAGACCGGACTGAGCGCGGTCACGATCGGCTGGATCGGATTCGGGACCGTGGTTCTGATCGCTGTTGCCGTCGGTGGTGTGCTCGTGGCTCGGCGTCGCGGACAGTGACCGTCACCGATCGCCCGGCCCTGTCCGTCGCGGTCCACAATCTACCGGGCCGCAAGCCATGGCGGATGTTCGTCGCGCTCTTCGCGATCTACACCGCGTTGGGCGTGTGGATGAACGCGGGTATCGGGTTCATCTTCACCGATTCGCTGAGCCGCGTCGCCGCGGTGTCGGCGATGCTGCTCAGCCGTGATCCGCACTTCGCGGCGATCGGGTTCGTGTTCACCCCGTTGACGGCGGCAGTCCAGATTCCGATGGGCCTGATGGGTCATTGGTGGCCGGATCTGCTGCGGTGGAACATCACTGCGGTCGTGATGTCCGCGGCCTTCATGGCTGGTGCTGTGATTCAGGTACGTGGGATCAGCCGCGACCGTGGGTGTGCGCGATGGGTCACCGTCGTCCTGACCGTGCTGTTCGCTGTCAACCCGATGATCGTCATGTACGCGGCGAGCGGAATGAGCGAAGCTCCGTTCCTCTTCTTCGTTCTGTGGGCGACACGTCGGTTGATTCGGTGGATGCGAAGCGACGACGTACACGACCTCATCGGTGCCGGCCTCGCTTTCGCTCTGGCGTACCTCACCAGATACGACGCATTGGCCCCGCTGTTCGTCGCGGTGGTGCTGGTGACCGTGGTGAGTTGGCTTCGTTTCCGTCCGACTGCTGAGGAGCGCGGCGAGGGCGCGGGGCCTGGCTTGCGGCTCTGGGCAGCAGCCCTCGACGGTGCCGTAGTGCTGATGCCGGGATTCCTTGCCTTCGCCTTGTGGTCGTTTGCCAGTTGGCTCATCACAGGTCAAGCGTTCCAACAGTTCTCGTCGGTCTACGGGAACAGTTCCATCCTGGAGCAGGCTGGTGCCGGAACCGACTCACCGATCGCCCGTCTTGCGTTCTCGATTACCGAAATGGCCGTACTCGGCCCGGCGCTCCCGGTGCTCGCGGTCCTTGCAATCATCTACGCACTTCGGCGGCGCGACACCGAAGTGGTCGTGCCTCTTGTGTTGTTCGGCGCCATCCTCGGTGCCCAAACCTTGCTCTACGTGATGGGATCGACGTTTCCCCTTCTGCGCTTCTACATTTCGATCATTCCGCTGTGTTTCGTGTTGGTCGTCCTGATCGCACCTCGCGGTGCGCCGGTCGTCACGCGTCGACCGGGGGCTGCTGCGTCACGCTCGGTATCGACGTACCCCGAGCAGTCGGGGCCATCTCTGCCCCTTGTGATCTCTCTGTGCTTGCTGGTCGGGTCGACGCTGGTCACGTTTGTCGCGATGGGCAATGCGCGGATCGCAGTGCTCGAGCATTCCATTGCCAGTGCGATCATTCCGGGCCGGCAGAACCTGGAGGAGCAGACGAATCTGCGCACGTTTGCGGCCGAGCGTCGCATCGCCAGGTACCTGGATGACTTGACTTTGCCGGAGGGGTCGGTTCTGCTCGACACCGTGCAGAGCTATGCCGTCGTGGCGTCGTCGAACAACCCTCGGCAATTCGTCGTGCCTTCCGATGCGGACTTCGTGCGCGTACTGAACAACCCCGCCGAACATCACGTCGAATACATCCTGTCGGTGCCGAACACCGGTCGCGGTGTGTCGGACGCGGTCAATCGGCGTTATCCGACGATGTACGACACCGGGGCCGGCGGTGTGGGAGCGCTGGTACTCGAGGTTCCCAACGACGGCGGCATGGACCCTTCGGCCTGGCGTTTGTATCGCGTCACCGGTGAACGGCAAACGGGTCGATGAGGCAATTCGTGTGGGAGGATTGTCCGTATGACGTGGATGGTTGTAGATGTCTTCTGAAGAAGTGCGTCCGCGTGTGCGTGGCACAGTGCGTCGCCGCATCGCTGCCGCTGTAGTCAGCTTCGCAACCGTCGCGGTGGTGACAGGAATGTTCACGACGCCGGTGGTTGCCGATTCGCCCAAGACGGTTCGGGTGGGAGCGTCGTCGAGCGGACTGACGCTCGACGGACAACCATGGTGGCCTACCGGGCTGAATGCTTATCAACTGGCCACTGATTGGTCGGTGAACTTCGGCTGTGGCGCCATGGTCGATCTCGATGCCTACTTCGGTTCTCTGCCACCGAACTCCGTCACGCGTTTTAACGCGTTCCAGGCGCTCGCGGTGAACAAGGTGTCCGGGGAGATGGATTTCGGCCCGATGGACGCGGTGTTCGACGCTGCGGCGCGACACAACCAGTTCACGATTCCGGTGCTCTCACCCCAGGACAGCGGGTGTGATGACGGGCTGTTCAAATCCAAGGACTGGTACACCGACGAGTGGAAGGTCGCGAACCTGATCCCAGGTCGAGCCACCATGAGCTTCCAGGACTGGATGCACACCGCCGTCGACCGTTGGAAGAACGAGCCTTCCGTCGCGGCGTGGGAATTGGTGGGGGAGCCGGAACCGAGCCTGTGTACCGATGCCGCCTGCAATTGGTGGACAAGAACGTGCCCGTCTGATTCCGCGCAGGTGTTGCGGGAGTTCTTCGACACGGCAGGCGCCGAACTTCGGGCGATCGATCCGAACACCCTGATCACGGCCGGATACGTCGGGGGCGGTCAGTGCGGCACTGCGGGTGACGACTACCAGTACGTGAGCGAGTCCAACTTCGTCGACGTTCTGCAGTATCACGACTACGGAGCAGACGGGGTTCCGCTTCCGGGCGACCAGTGGAACGGACTGGCGCGTCGCATCGAACAGGCCTCGAACGTCTCGAAGCCGTTGTTGGTCGCCGAGACAGGCGAATTGGCAGGCAGTTGTGAATCACTGGCGACCCGAGCCACGAATATCGAGACGAAGCTGACGGGGCAGAAGGTGGCCGGTACGGCCGGAGCTCTCCTGTGGGCCTTCGTGCCGGATCCACGGCCGAACGAATGCACAATGGATATCGGGCCTGACGATCCACTCTTCGACATGATTGCTTCACCGGCAAGTTAGGACACTGCGAGTAGTCCACTGGGAGTTCCGCCCAGTGGGAGTATGGTCACGATTTGATAACAACCTGAACCTGGTGTTGCGGCGTGATGATCGTATTTCGTTCGTATTCAATGGTATTCAGTGGCATTCACCTGTGGATAACCGAACTTGAAGGCTGGTGAAGTCGCACGGGACCATCGATGCGACGCCTCCAGGACCTACGTCCGGGTCGGCTGGGGACGGTCCGGTTGAGGCGCTGAGTTCGGAAGTTGTGTCGTACCTGTCTCTTTGGTCAGTTGCTACGTCCCGCCGTGGTCAACGTCGAAATACGATCACAACCGTTCGCCGCAGTAACGGGTAGTGCGCGGAGTGCGGCGCGCCCCTCGCGGAAGTGACATCGAGGGGTGGTGTGTAGCTCTCGCGCGCAACGAATTCCGAGTTCGAGTCAACTTGCGGCGGCATCGGCCGCCCGGTAGACCTTGTGCGCAGGCTGTACATGCGGTGTGAGCTTCGGTCGTCGAAATGAGGGGACGACCGCTGCATGCGCGTAACGGTAAGTGTGTGAAACATCGCGTGAGCGGAGAGGTGAACGATGACTGGGTGCGCTGAACGGCCTTTCAAGACTGCTGTGGTTCCGGCTGCCGGAATGGGGACTCGTTTCCTCCCGGCCACCAAGACGGTTCCGAAAGAGTTGCTCCCCGTGGTCGATACACCCGGGATCGAGCTGGTCGCCAGCGAAGCGGCGCAAGCAGGCGCGGAACGTCTGGTGATCGTCACTGCGCCGGGCAAGGCATCGGTCGTCGGGCATTTCGTCGAGGACCTGGTGCTCGAGGGCAAGCTCGCCGCCAGCGGGAAGCACCATCTACTCGAACGTGTGCGTCGGGCTCCGGGCCTGATCTCGGTGGAGCCGGTTGTGCAAGAGTCTCCGCTGGGATTGGGACACGCTGTCGGTCTGGTCGAATCGGTGCTGGATGCGGACGAGGACTCGTTCGCGGTGCTGCTTCCCGACGATCTGGTCCACCCCTGCGGCATTCTCGACGCGATGGCGAAGGTACGTGCCGAGCGTGGTGGTTCTGTGCTGTGCGCGTTCGACGTCGCGCCCGATCGTGTTGGGGCCTACGGAGTATTCGACGTCCAAACACCTGTGGAGGGCAGCGATCCCGATGTGCTTGCCGTCATCGGCATGGTTGAGAAGCCGGCTCCTGAGGATGCTCCGTCCACTCTCGCCGCGGCCGGACGATACCTTCTCGATCGCGCCGTGTTCGACGCGCTCAGACGAATCTCACCCGGGCAGGGTGGCGAACTACAACTGACGGATGCGATAGCGCTGTTGATCGCGGAGGGGCATCCGGTTCACGTCGTCGTCCATCACGGAACCCGCCACGATCTTGGTAACCCGGGAGGCTTTCTGCGAGCATCTCTCGACCATGCGCTCAGTCGCACCGAGTACGGACCGGAGTTGCGAGTCTGGCTCAAGGAACGATTGGATCAGCCGGATCCGCAGCTGACCTACTGACTTGCAAGGCTATGCGACGCGGAGCGTCTCGCCAGCTCATCGAGGAGATCTTGCGTGCTGAGCGACGACAGCGAAATCGGCTTGTCGTCCAGACCCGACTCGTCAGGTGTCATGTAGCCCGCCGCGACAAGAATTTCCTGGACGTGGACGTCGAAGACGCGGCAAGCAGTTCTGATCGTGTCCTGCGTGGGGGGGCGTTTCGCGGACAGCCACCGACCGAGCTCGGAGGGGCGTATTCCCAGCGCACGCGCAGCATCGGCTACGTCAGTTTCTTGGCGAAGTTCCAGTTGATGCTTCACCCATTCCGAAAAACCGCTCATACCGGTCATAGTGCCTGAGTGCTGCGCGGTAAGCCAGCGCCGTCTCGACATGTAAGGCGCTCGACGGCTGATCTGTGATCATTCGGCAACCAATCACCGCAGTTCTCGCGTACCGGTAGTTAAGTTTTGTGACTGGATTGTGTGTTTACCGCAACCATCTAGCTGTGCGTTTTCCGGTGAAACCCGAAATCGGGTGAAATTGTGGGTGAGGCGGATCAGTAGACATAACTCACACCTGTGTAGAACGTGAGGGTTGCGTTGTCACGTGTTCAGACCGTGGAAGGTTTTTTCCCAGTAGGACGGGTTGCGAATCAATTGGTAGGTCCCCTTGATCGCCGCGATGCTCATCAGCACCCAATACAACGGAGCAGTCAGACAGGCGAGGAGGAGCATCGCGTTTCGCGTTTCTCGGCACGCCACGAGGTTCATGTAGAGAACAGCGGCATTACCGAATGCCAGAGAGATCAACGCGGGGAAATAGACATAGTTGGGGAAGACCTGGTGGATCACTTCAGGTTGTCCGAGAATCCAGTCCAGACTGATGAGCCAGAACACCATGTTCAAAGTGGCGACCAAAGGTGTGCCGGCCATGAGAATCGTGAATCGGAGAAAGCCGATCGGACCCAATCCTCGCCATAATTTGACGGGTTGGCGCATGTGGACGAGCCACGTCTGCAAATAGCCCTTGTACCAACGCGAGCGCTGTCTGATCCAGTTGATCGTGTCACTGTTGGCTTCTTCGAGCGTGGTGGAATTCAAGACCGCGGTGCGATATCCGCTCTCTGCAATCCGCACGCCGAGGTCCGCATCCTCCGTGACATTGAAAGGATCCCACGCCCCGATCTCGTCGAGGACGCTACGGCGTAGGTGATTCGAGGTGCCGCCGAGAGGAATCGGTGAATTGCTCCGCATCAATCCAGGAAGGATGAAGCTGAACCACAGCGCGTAATCGGCGGTGAACCACGCGGTCAACAGGTTCTGAGTTCCGTTGTGGAATGCAAGTTTGGCCTGAACACAAGCAGTGTTCTCGGGAAGTTTCGCGAAAGTTGCGACTACTCGACGTAATTGGAGTGGGTCGGGGGAATCCTCGGCGTCGTAGATCGTGACGATCTCGCCCGTCGAGAAATGCAGACCGTAGTTGCATGCTTTCGGTTTGGTTCGTGGATCGGCCGCGGGCACCTTCAGAATGCTGACGACCTCGTCCACACCGGCGGCAAGTGCAGCTTCGATAGTGACGGCGTCGTCCTCCTCCAGTAGGAGAAGGACTTGCATCTTGTCTGCCGGATACTCGATCGCTCGCATGGCTGCGATGAGGTCGCCGACGACTTCAGGCTCGTTGTATGCGGGGACCAGAATGGTATAGGTGGGAAGGTCGTCGTATGAAAGAGCAAGTGCCTCTTCGTCACTGATCGTCATGATCGAGGACGCATCGAGACCCCTCGTGAACAAGATCAGACGGTCGACCATCGCCCAGATGTATCCAATGGTGCAGATCAATGTCAGCGCGATGAGAGTCGGGACGAGGAAGAACACGAGGCTGACGACGACTAGCGCAAAGCCTGCCAACAACGTATTTCGCTGCCACGGATAGAAGGCCACGGAGGCGGATGAGATCGGATGGCGCTCGCGTAGACCGTTCACTGCATCGTGCAGGGCGGCCTCGCGGTACTCCGCTGTATCCGGGTCACCGCTGACCACGACACTGTTGGACTGGCTGCGGTTTTCGTTCACCACGTCTGAGCCTCCACGAGTAGTCGAGCGAGTGCTTCGAGCATGTCCAGGTCCTTGTACTCGGATTCGGTGTCTTCGGTCGAGGTTTCACCACGCAGTAGAACGGCGAGGGTATTGCTACCGTTGGACGCCATCGACGGCTTCGGTTCGGGGAAGTAGGCGTCGGGTTCGTGATTGTCGACGCTGATCAGGCTGACTCGTTGCGCGGCTCCGTCGCCCCGCGTCCAGACGAAATTGAGATTGCTCCATGTGAGAAGGAGAGCGTCGTCGACGATCGTGTACATCTCGGCGACGATCCCGTGCGGCAGCTCCAGCGTGACCGTCGGGCTGACTCTCGCGTTCTCCAGGTCGTAGGTGGTCTTGCTGGGATACACGGCGAGCGTGGAGGGTCGACGGACCTGGACGACGTCAATCTGTACCGTGCGAGGCCGCATCTGTGAGTCCCAAGCGGGATTCGGAGTGTCGGCCCGAATGGTCTGACGACTCAGTTCGGAGGTGCTGCCGAAGTAGCGACGGGGCCAGTCGTATTCGGATGCTCCAATCTGATGCCAGCCCAGCGGAACTACAAGTCGAGGATCCGCAGTAGCCGGGGGCGGACCGACGTTGACGGTCAAACTTGTCGATGGCAGCGGCGTGAAGAACATCAGCACTGCGGCGGCAAACACCGCGAGGATGGTCCAGTTGCTTGTGGCTGTCGAAGGCTTTCGGAGTGGTCGGTCGAACGGTTTGAGCGACTTACCCCGGCGTTCGTACAGATAGAAGGCGCCGCCGACGACGATTGCGGTTCCGAGTGCCGGAAACAACTGCACGGCGAAAAGCGGAGCAGTGGGATACTTCTGAATCGTGAAGTAGAGAATCACCACACCGAGCACCGTTGCGGCGACGAAGGCGATCGCCCCTCGCCTCCACGTTCTACTGACGGCGATCGTGGTCGCGGCAGACGCGACAAGCACCATGAGGACGCTGTAGTCGAAACGAGTCCCGCCCATTTCGGTCGCGATGGCGCGGTAATGCAGCGGCGCCAAGATGATCGGGACCACCCAGATTGCCCAGTACCGATTGACCGGACGGAGGCCGAACATCAGAACCGCTGCGCTCCAGACGAATACCCAGGCTGCGATGACGTCGATATGCATCAGTTCGTAGGTCTCGGCGAAACGCGGTAGCAGGAGCGCTTGAAGTCCCAACGCGACGAAGAGACCGATGCAGCCGACTATCTTGTCGGTCTCACGATCGTGAATCGGAAGCTCCGGGCCGCGCCTCAAGTCTGTTCCGACGGCTGCAACCAGGCACAAGAGCGGTAGAGCGAAGACGTAGCCGATGGCAGTTCCGCTGGCAGTGCTCTGCCAAAGCTTGGTCCAGGTGGGCCAAAATGCAAAGATCGTGGCGAGCGCGATCATCAACCACCGCACTGCGAGTCGAGGAATGATCCCGGACTCGGAGCGGATCTCACGAATCTTCAACATTTCCAGTTCCATTCGCTTGCTACCCGACATCTGCGTGCGATTCGAGGCTGCGCACCGCTAGGGACTGCCGACCATCGCCATCGGTCCGGCGCCATATGCAGACATTACTTGATCGAGACATATCGCCCTCGCCATGTCGAAGCGCCAATCTCCGAGCAGTCCGGCCGGAAGGTTTCACGTGCTCACATCTCACATAGTGGGAAGTTTGAAATCTTTTTTTCGGTACCCAGCGCGTGTCTGCGTCGGCCGGATGGCATGACGAGATTTCGGGTCTGCCGAATTACTCCATATCGAAGGGCAATTCACTTTCGGATTGCAGAAAGTTCAATCAGGTCCAGCGGATTCGACCTACGGGGACATAGGTCCCCGGCGTGCAGGGACGGTTCTCGGTTGTGTGGATTCGGGTCCAGTTACCCATGCGAAAGAACTGTGGTCAGCAGCGAGAGGCAATGTCCGCTTTGTGAGCTATTGCGGTAGACGGGACCTAAGCCCTGGACGTTTCCGCGGATCTACTGAATAGCTGAACTATAGCTACCGAATGGTAACTACAGCGTAAATAGCACCGTGGCATTGCGACGATCGAACGTGAACGATCGTCCAACATTCTTTGGGTGTGCGCTCGGAGGAAAAATTGCCGGTTAGAGTCTTGACCTGCAACATTATTCGAATTGAACTCCGGCCTTGGAGATGTTCTCATAGTACTCACGCGGCACGTGCAATGCCTCCGGATTATCGAGTTGCAATGTTGCCGATACCTAAGCGGAACATTTGCTCTTCTCCATCTCTAGCTGTGCCTGAAGCATTCGGGTGCAAACGGGAAATTCCGAAGAACGGTCGGGGCCTGGCGGCTCGCAAACGGGAAGGTTGGTCAGATGTCGGCATTGGACATGTCCATGGCGCCGTCGCTCGGGTATCGGCGTCCGCGCATCGTGCCGGACTCCCGTGCGGAGTTTTCCTCGCGTGCTGCGTGGCAGCATCGATACATACGTGCTCTGGCAGTGACGGATTCGCTGATTGTCGTAGCGGCGGTTTCGGCTGCGCAGTGGCTTCGATTCGGCGCCGCGCCGACCGCCGTCGACGCTCGTGAGCTCGGGCAGTTCAGCTACACCGGCTTGTCGATCGGCGTGGTGATCGCGTGGCTGGCGACGTTGCAGATATTCAGGACCAGATCTGCGAGTGTGATCGGAAGCGGTCCTGAGGAGTATCGGCGAATCCTGGTGTCCGCGATGAGATTGTTCGGCGTCATTGCGATAGTAAGCCTTCTGCTTCGTCTCGATATCGCCCGGCTCTACCTCGCATTCGCGTTCCCTGTCGGCCTTCTCGCGCTACTGGTGAGCCGTTGGCTCTGGCGTGGGGTGATCGTGCGAAGGCGTACTCGCGGTGAGTGCCTCACATCGGTACTGGTGGTGGGCAGCAAGGATGCCGGCGCTGAACTTGCACGAAACTTCGAGCGGGGTAGCGCAGACGGTTTCCGCGTGGTCGGAGTGTGTGTGCCGGGGTTCCTTCGGCGCGCGGACGAGTCCATCGCAGTCGACGGGCGTGACATACCGCTCCTCGGTGGTGAGACATCGGTGGTCGAAGCGCTGGAACTGGTCGGCGCAGACACCGTTGCCGTGACGGCAACCGAACATCTCGGCTCGGATGGAATCCGTGCGCTTGCCTGGGATCTGGAATCGCGGGACGTAGATCTGGTCGTTGCGCCAAGTATCGTCGACGTGTCGGGGCCGCGCCTGTCGATGCGGCCGGTGGCCGGTCAGCCTTTGATACGCGTCGAGCGCCCGAAATATCATGGTGCGCAACGCTTTGCGAAATCTTCGTTCGACGTAATTTTCGCGTCATTGTTACTGGCAGCAATTGCACCTGTTCTCCTGGCCGCGGCTCTGGCGGTCAAGCTCTCGAGCCCGGGCCCGGTGTTGTATCGAGCGGAGCGAATGGGACTGGACGGCAAACCATTCCCGATGCTCAAGTTCCGTTCGATGGTCCAGAACGCAGACTCACAGGTGGAGTCGTTGATGGCCCAGAACGACGGCGCCGGTGTGCTCTTCAAGATGCGCGACGACCCGCGCGTTACACCGGTCGGGCGCTTCTTGCGCCGTTACTCGATTGACGAGCTGCCACAGTTCGTCAATGTTCTTCGGCGCGAGATGAGCGTGGTCGGCCCCAGGCCTCCGCTTCGCCGCGAGGTCGAGGCCTACGACGGAACTGTCAGTCGCCGACTTCTTGTCAAGCCGGGGATCACAGGATTGTGGCAGGTCAGTGGACGATCGGACCTTTCTTGGGAAGAGACTGTACGACTGGACCTTTCGTACGTCGACAACTGGTCGCTGATGGGTGATGTATTGATCGTCGGCAAAACGTTGAAAGCGGTGTTGGCCAGTGACGGTGCGTACTGAGACGTGAATGCGGATTCGGGACCGACTTCAGTTCGTGACGTTCTCGGTGGAAAGGCATAGCTCCCCTTGATCTTTCGTACGTCGACAACTGGTCGATGGCGAGCGAGAACACGATCGTCGCGAAGGCGCTCAAGGCGATGTTGGGAAGTGATGGAGCAAATTGACCAGGAGAAGTTTGTGTCGGAACCGCCAAAGTTGAAGTCGTTGCTTGTTGTGGCGCCCTGGTTGGAAGGTGGGGGTGCACAGAAATCATTGTGCGGGTTATTGCGCGGGCTTACCGACACACATACGACCGTGGTCACTTTGTTTGCAGGCTGCCGCGACTTCAACGAGGTTGCGGACCTCGCAGACGAGTTCGTCATGCTCGACTATCCAAGGAGTCCTGGCGGACTGGTCGGAGCCAGTCGTGCCATAGCAACACATCTACAGCATTCGGATGTGGTCTATTCACTGATGAGGGGTAGCCATGTCGCACTAGGCGTTTCGAGTTTGCTCAAACGTCTTCCGAGTGAGCTGATTGCGACCTTCCATCAGTTGCCGAGTGCGGATGAAACTGGCGTTTTCTCCCTGGTCGAGAACATGCTCGTTCGTAAAGCACTTCGGCACGCAAAGCTGATCACCGCGCCTTCGGAATCAGCCGTGAGTCAGATTCGTCAACGACGTTACGGACCGCACGCTCGGCTTGTTTACGAGCCGAACTTGATCCGAGTTGACTCGAGAGAAACCATTCGTCGTGAATCTTCGGAGGCACCTCTACGGCTCGTGGCCTGTGGCCGTCTATCCAAGCAGAAGGGCTTCGATCGTATTCCCGAACTGCTGTCAGATATCGAGATTCCGTGTGAAATAAAGATCTTGGGATCAGGACCGGAAGAAGAAGACCTGAAACGGCGGTTCGGCAATACGAAGCCTTCTTCGCATACGGTGGAACTAGTAGGACGCGTCGATGACGTTGTGCCCTATCTGGATTGGTCAGACGCGGCATTTATGCCCAGCCGAAACGAACTCAACCCTGTGTTCGTATGGGAGGCGTGGGCGCGCGGCCGGCCGGTTGTTGCTGCCCATCTACCTGCATTCGAGGATCTGCGAACCTCCGGGCCGGTGCTCACATTTACCGGCGCGGCCAGCCTTCGGTCCGCCCTCGGCGTCGTATCGAGTGACGAGTACCGAGATTTCGCCTATTCAATGGGTTTGCAGGCGTCCCGAACCATGACGACCAGGAGTGAGATCGTTGCCCGAATACAATCGTGACCACCCGCGCATCCTGGTCATTCACGCATACAGTGCTCAAAACTCCGGCGACCGGTTGCTGGTGGAGGAAACACTCGAATTGCTGAGATCGGTGTGGCCGGATTCTGTCGTCGACGTGATTGCCACTGATGCCGAATCGTTCCGCCACCATCCGATCGCGAATCATGTCAAGTTTCATCAGTGGACGTCGGCATGGATTCCGAACCCGAAAAAGAAGGCATCCGTACGTGTTTCCATGCTGGCCAGTACCGTCACCGGCGGGCCGGCACCTGTCAGGATACTGTTCGAGCAAGCGGATTTGATAGTCGCTGTCGGGGGCGGATACCTTCGGGGTTCGTCCGTTTCCGAGGCCCTGAAAACTGCGGGGGCGCATTTCGGTCAACTCGATCTTGCCGCACGAAGTCGTGCGCGCAAGATCTATCTGCCGCAGAGTATCGGTCCGTTCCCGAACATTCTCCGTCGGCGTATCGCGAGTTCACTGAAGGCGATGGATCAGGTGCTCGTTCGTGACGATCGATCACGGGAATTGTTCGCCGACCTGACCAATGTCGAACGAATCTCGGATCTGGCGGTTCTCAAGATGGCGGAGGTCCGTACACCTCGTACTATCGAGATCACGCATGGCCCGGTAGTCGTGGCACGTGAGCTGTCCCGCCCTGGATCCTACGAGAACACTCTGTCCGACTTGGCTCGGTCAGATCATGTTGTATGGGCGATTCAGTCCACCGGTGGCGGAAACAATGACACTCCACTCACCGTCAAATACTCCTCGGGAACCCCAAAGCCATTGCAGCACTATCTGGAGAGCGCGGAGAATCGCGTCGTTGTCAGTACACGCCTGCATGGATCGTTGTCTGCATTGCTCGCCGGAAAGCCGAGTGTGCACCTGGGCTACGAACGAAAATCATGGGGAGCATTTCATGATCTGGGGTTGGAACAGTACGTTCTCGATGCCCGACGGACTTCGGCAACTCGCGTTCTCGACGCGGTGGAATCGATACGAGACGATCCAGCCACTTACTGGCGCCTGATCGATTCACGCATCGAGGCCGTCGCGTCCCAGAGGGAACGCCTACTCGGCTCCCTGGCTGTGCCATGCCACCTGCCGACGGCTGGCCAATGACATGAACCTCTCGTTCCTGTTGTTTGCCAGTGTTTTTCTCTTGCTGATCGCACGTGTACGTGGGGTGACGGTGTTGCCAACCCGCCGTCAAACCTCAACAGGTACCAGAAGCGGGCTGATCGGGATCTGGTTTTGGGTATCGGTGGTATGGCCGGTCCTTTTCAAGGCGGTGTTAGGTAGCGTCCTTGCCCTATACCTTCCAGTTTCTGGCTCCGCGGTCTTCGTGATCTCCTACGTGCCTTCGATTGTCATCGGAATCGCGATTTTCATCGCCTCTCTCGGGTCCCGAGATTCATTCCCCTATATCCCCGCGATACTGGTCATGGCGGTGGCGATCATGCCGATCCTCATCTTCGGGGTCGTGGACATCGGTGTCGTCGGAGCGATATTCATGATTGTGCCTACGCTCCTGTGGTGCCGCGCGCTCTCGGTTGACGTACTGAACTGGCCCCGTCTTTGTTACCAGGGTCTGCTTGCGCTTTGTCTGAGCATGGCTGTGGTTTTCGTCGTCTGGCCTGAGGCTGTGGTCGAGACCTGTCGGTTGGACAAGTGCACTGTGGCGGGCCAAGTGCTCACGTCATCGATCACAGGCAATGGCAACTTCCTGGGGCTGTGTGTCGCACTGCTGAGCGTCGTTGCCGTGCATCGGCAACACTGGATCACAGTTGCGGCGGTTGGACTGGCGAGCCTCATCGTGATCGAAATTTCTGGCAGTCGAACAGCGATGATCGGTCTGGTTCTCGGCTACCTCGTAGTCCTCGGTATCGGAAACCGCATGTCGCGGGTTGTGGCTCTGGCAGCTGCGATGGTTGCGTTGGTGATTTCTTTTGTGCCAGTGTTCCGAGTTTACGGGCTCCGCGATTACACCTATCGCGGTGCTTTGTGGATGAGGGCGAAGGAGCTGATTTCGGAGAGTCCGAATGTTGGTCACGGCGCGAACTATTGGACGGAGCATAACGCGTATCGCTTCTCCTCCAACTATGCCGCGCACAACATTTGGTTAGAACTCGGCGTTGCCGTCGGGTTTCTCGGAATTGCCGTGCTTGTCGTCGCTGCGGCCTGGGCGTTGCTGACCACTGACGTGGAAAATCGATACTTGGCATGGGCGCTGATCGTAACTACGGTCGCTGTGGGATTTCTGGAGGCGCCCATCCAACCGTATCGAACCGGTCTGCTTCCCTTCCTGTGCCCTCTCATTCTTCTCTTGTGCTCCTCGGGTATGCGGAAAAGACCAGTTGATACTTCGGAGACGGAAGACCTTGCGATGGAAGATATTCGAAGCTCACATGTTGATGCCGGCCTGACGAGGGATGGTGCGCGATGAAAGTTCTGCATGTCACGGAAGCGCTCGGAGGAGGTGTAAGCACCGCGATCTTGAACTATCAGGCGTTGACGCCAGAAATGCATCACTGCGTGATTGCTCGCGAACGGGCCGGGCAGAGCACATACAATTTCCCCTCCGAACTCAGCGTGACATTGGTACCTGGAAGTTTGGCCGCACTTTTGCTGTCCGCGATTCGTATGGTGCGCCGGGGAGATTTCGATGTTCTCCACCTGCATTCCAGTCTTGCCGGTCTCGCCCGGATCATCCCGGGGCACCGAGCTGGAATCGTATACACCCCACACTGTTACGCATTCGAGCGCACCGACGTCAGTCCCCTGGCGCGGGTACTCTACAAGTCCGTTGAGCGTGGGCTACTCTCGATTCGGCGTCAGTGCGTTGTTGCCGTGAGTGGACGAGAAGCCGAGTTGACTACGGAGTTGTCGAACTCCTCCACCTCCATCGTGGTCGGCAATGTATCCCCGACCGATCACGGCGCATATTTGCGCGCAAGCAGCCCTCGGACAGCGGAAGCATCGGCTGAAAGAAGCCGAGTAGTGATGGTGGGAAGGATATTTCCCCAAAAGGATCCCCAACTGTTCGCCGATATTGCAGCAAGGCTGTCGAGCAGGTTCGAGTTCGTGTGGGTAGGAGACGGCGAAGCCGGGTTGAAAGAAATTCTCGTGGAATCCGGGGTTCGGGTGACGGGCTGGATTCCAGCTGAACAGGTGCTGGATGAAGTGCGCGCCAGTTCGCTGTATCTCCATACTGCGGCCTGGGAGGGCGCTCCGATTTCCGCTGCGGAAGCCGCCGCGGTCGGTGTCTCGGTGATCAGTCGTGACATCAAAAGTATGGTCTCGCTCGGCTATCCAGTCGCTGGCAATACTGCGGAGTCTCTGTCAATGGCCGTCACACATTACTTCGACTGCCTGGACTACCGAACGACTGTTCAAGCCAAGACACAATATTTCAACCGAACAGTGGACGTCATGAGTTCGCGTACAGCACTCATCGACGCCTATGCATTCGCGATAGGGGATTCTCGATGACTTCATCGGTCACCGTCATTACCATCACCAGGAACGATCTTTCGGGGCTGGTCCGCACGATCGAGAGCGTCCGGGCTCAGAGTGCACAGGGAGTCGAACACATCGTGATCGATGGTGGTTCGACGGATGGAACTGTCGAATACCTTGATTCGTTGGGTGATTCGTTAGTGTGGAACACAGGCCTCGACAGCGGTCGCTATGACGCAATGAACATCGGTGCGGAACTGGCGAGTGGCGAGTTGCTGTGGTTCATGCACTCGTCCGACGTGTTCCATTCATGTGACGTTCTGGAGAGAGTCTCTCGAGATCATCAAGGAGGGGGCGTCTCTTGGCGGTGGGGTTACGGGCTGAGCAACATCCACGACTCCGGAAGTTCCATCGGAATCGGTGGCCGCGTCCCGTTCAGTCTGTCCCGATTCGCGCTAGGTGGAAACATCATTCCCCATCAAGCATGTGTGATCGAGAAGTCGCTGCATGTTGAGATCGGCGGTTACGATACCGAATTCGGACTCAGTGCCGACCAACTGTATCTGTTGAAGATGGCGGTCCGATCGCAACCGCGGGTGTGGACCGAGTTCTTCTGTGACTTTGATTCGGCCGGCGCTGGTTCGGTGCGGGGCATGATGGATCATTACCGGGACATGCGGCGATCACGCGCCCTGACCGGAATCACAGTCTTCAGGGCGCAGTGGCTCGATTATGCGGTGTCCTTGGGGGTTGCGCTTCTCGCAAAAACCGACCGTGTTCAAAGACGAGTTCTAGCAGGGGTGACTCCTCGTGTCCGATGACTATTTGGAACCCACAACGCAATCAAGTGCGGAATTCGCAGTTGTCATACCAGCTTTCAACGCGGAAGCCACACTTTTGGCGTCAATCGAGAGCGCGCACAATGCGGGCGCTTCGGAAGTCATCGTGGTGGACGACGGATCCACAGACAGTACCGCCGCGTTATGTCGCGCCCACGATATACGTGTCCTGACGCAGCCAAATGCGGGTGCATACCTCGCGAGACGACGGGGGGCCACGCTCGTCACGGCACCGTACATCGTGTTCCTGGACGCGGATGATCTTCTGGTCGCACCCGGCATTCACGAGTCCTTGGGTATTCTCTCTGCGCAGGCGGACTGCGCAGTCGTCGCTGGACGTGTGATGGCGAGTCTCCCACGTGGGCGTAGTCGGTTGAACAATCAGTCGTACTCCGAGATCAATACTCGAACCCTGTTGACACAAGGGTATGGTCCGTTTCCACCGGGAGCGGCGCTGGTTCGGCGTGCCGATTACGAAGCAGCGATTGCGCTGGACGTACCGGAGATCGTCGAGCGTTACGCCGACGACTACGAAATGTTCATTCGTCTATCCGTCGTCGGCCGAGTCGTTCAACACAACACCGTTTCCCTCGTGTATTCGATGTACGCAGGCAAATCCATTGGTTCTCCTGAGAAATCGCTGTTGTGCAAGGAATCGATCAGGGGGCACTACGCGCGACATCTGGGGATCCCAGTTCGGCTGATGAGCGCATCGGCGGTTGCCGCAGCTGCGAACGCACGCATGGGACGAGCGTCGTTCGCGCAAGGTTTGTACTGGCGGGGTTGCGTGAAGGTAGCAGTTGCCGCGTGCTACAAGGTACTCGCTCGGATCGGCGACAGCGGTCTGAAGCAGTCCACAATCGTGTCTGGCGCTGGAACCTCGGAGACACGAGGGTGAACACAGTGGTCAGCTCATACGTGAGGTCGGCGAAGTCGATCGACCTGGGCGGGACCGGGTTCTTTCGACTGGTAGGTCTGCTGGCCGGCGCTTGCGCGAACTTCGCCGTAATAGCAATTCTGTCTCGGGACTACGGCGTCGAGTACTACGCCTTCTATGCGCTGATGGCGTCCATGTTGAATCTACTTCCCTTCGCGGACTTCGGTATCGGCGCGACCATGGTGAACGCGACAGCAGATTACCGAAGTGGTGCACTCGATCGGATGTCGTTCCAATCCCATTTTCGGCGGGCGAGTCTGGTCACCGTTCTGGTATCCCTCGCTGTCGCAAGCCTCGCGTTCCTGTTCTATCAGATGGGGCTGTGGGTGCCAGTTCTAGGCGCAGTCGGTGAGATGGATCATGCGTCGGCGCTGGCCACAGTAGTGATTGTATCTGCGGCAGTTGGTATTCCATTGGGTTTGGGGTCACGCATCCTGCAGGGTTGCGGAAAGATGCGCGTTGTCGTTACCGCAGCGTTGATCGGTCCGATCATTCAACTGATCGTGATAGGGGTTTGTTGGACTACTCAGGCGCCGGCCTACCTGTTTGTTCTGGCACCGTGCGCAGGCTACCTCGCCGTCGGATTTCTTACCCTTGCTCTCGCGCTTCGATCGATTTCCGGCGATGAGGGTTCGTTGATCGGCTGGCGTCTTACAAGCCCGGTGCGAGTTCGCATAGCTGAAACGGCGGTTCCGTTTTTTCTCATATCGATCGGCATGGTTGTCGGGTTCCAGAGCCATAGGTTGCTGATCTCCACTTTTGGAACGGTCGAAGACGTCGCACAATATTCGGTGGTGGCGCAATTCGCTGGACCCCTGCTGGCTATCTTGGGAGTGATGGGCCAGAACTTGTGGTCAAGATATCGCGAGCGATACCGAATCGGGACACTTCGGGTGCGTGAATTCGCCCAGCATATAGTACTTCTCGGCACTGTGGGCGCCGTATTTGCGCTTGCTCTGGTCGTCATCAGCTATCCGGGAATTCGGTTTGTCTCGGGTGGAAGTCTTGTCGTCCCGCTGGCAACCGTTTTGGCCGGAAGTGTTTACATCCTTGTTGTTTCGGTGCATCAGCCGGCGGCGATGTTCCTCATGGACCCGCGAGGACTATGGTTGCAAGTCCTCTGTGTCTGGCTGAGCGGCCTCGTCGGAATGGTATTGGCAATATCCCTGATTCCTGAACTCGGAGCCGCCGCACTCTACTTGGGACTATCCGCAGGAATGGTTGTACTCCAGGTTATTCCGTGTATCTATATTTCGGTTCGGCGAATTTCAAGCATGGAGAAGGCGGTGGAGGCAGGCGTGACCGTGTGAATAGCTGCCCGAAAATCGTGAAGTCGCACATACATGAAGGAGAGAAATGAAGAAGGCACTGATCACAGGCATCACCGGTCAAGACGGCTCCTATCTCGCGGAGTTGTTGCTGGGCAAGGGATACGAGGTCCACGGACTTATTCGTAGATCGTCCACGTTCAATACAGCTCGAATCGATCACATGTATGTGGATCCCCACACGCCGGATGCAAAACTGTTCCTTCATTACGGAGATCTCAGCGACGGGGCGCGTTTGGTCACTCTTCTCGCACAGATACGCCCGGACGAGGTCTACAACCTCGCAGCGCAGTCCCATGTACGGGTAAGTTTCGACGAGCCCGAACATACCGGTGACACGACGGGAATCGGGTCGATCAGGCTGCTCGAAGCAGTCCGGATGGCTGGTCTCGAATGCAGGTTCTACCAGGCGTCCAGCTCCGAGATGTTCGGTGCGACACCGCCTCCGCAGGACGAGCAGACTCCCTTCTATCCGCGATCGCCGTACGGTGCGGCGAAGGTGTACTCGTACTGGATCACCAAGAACTACCGCGAGGCGTACGGGATCTTTGCCGTGAACGGAATTCTGTTCAACCACGAATCTCCGCGGCGAGGCGAAACATTCGTAACTCGCAAGATCACGCGAGCGGTGGCGCGGATCAAGGCCGGCCTGGAAAACGATTTGTACATGGGTAATCTCGATGCAATCCGCGACTGGGGCTACGCGCCGGAGTACGTGGAGGGAATGTGGAGGATGCTTCAGGCCGACGAGCCGGACGATTACGTGCTCGCGACAGGCGGTAACTACTCGGTCAAGGATTTCCTGACGGTGGCCTTCGAGCACGCGGGTCTGAACTGGGAAGATCATGTGCGCTTCGACGAGCGCTATCTGCGGCCGACGGAAGTAGACGCGTTGATCGGAGATGCAGGTAAGGCGGAGCAGAAGCTCGGCTGGAAGGCGACTGTACATACCCCCGAGCTGGCTCGAATCATGGTCGATGCGGACATCGAGGCTCTGAAGTGTGAGGGCAAGCCCTGGATCGACCGCCCGAACCTGGTGGATTGGGAGCATGCCCGATGACGGGGGAGTACGCGCAGAAGTCCCTCGATCGGAACGATGCGGTGTACGTCGCGGGCCATCGTGGACTCGTGGGTTCAGCGATCTGGCGTCGTTTGGAGGCCGACGGTTTCAATCGCCTTGTCGGTCGCACGTCCGCCGAACTCGATCTTCGCGACCGCGGTGCCGTGTTCGAGTTCTTCGCCGCCGAGAGGCCGAAGAACGTGGTCCTCGCGGCAGCCAAGGTGGGCGGGATACTGGCGAACAGCACACTGCCGGTGGACTTCATCTCCGACAACCTTCGCATCCAGGTGAACGTGATGGACGCGGCGGCCGAGTTCGACGTAGATCGCCTGCTGTTCCTCGGATCATCCTGCATCTACCCGAAATTCGCTCCTCAACCGATTCGCGAAGAATATTTGCTGACCGGTCATTTGGAACCGACGAACGATGCATATGCCATCGCCAAGATCGCGGGAATCCTGCAGGTACAGGCTGTTCGAAAGCAGTTCGGGCGTCCGTGGATCTCCGCGATGCCGACCAATCTCTACGGCCCGGGTGACAACTTCTCTGCCAAGGGCTCTCATGTGCTGCCAGCCCTCATCAGACGCTTCGACGACGCGCGCCGTGATGGAGCTGCTTCAGTCGTGAACTGGGGCAGCGGGACGCCGAGGCGCGAGTTTCTCCACGTCGACGACATGGCGGATGCCTGCCTTCATTTGCTCGACCACTATGACGGAGCAGAACACGTCAATGTTGGTACAGGCGAGGACCAGAGCATCGCGGAGATCTCTGCGATCGTGGCGGACGAGATCGGGTTCGACGGCGAGATCGAATGGGATCATTCGAAACCTGACGGGACGCCGCGGAAGTTGCTTGACATCGGGAAGCTTCGAGATTTGGGGTGGCAGCCCAGGATTGATCTTCGTGCGGGGATCGCATCGACCGTGGAGTGGTATCGACAGAACGTCGATTCGATCAGGACATGAAGTACTACAGCATTATTCGACGTAAACTCGACTTCGACAGGCAGACATCGTTATGACTTCTCGTATTGCGGTATTCGGCACAGGCTACCTCGGGGCGACACACGCAGCTTGCATGGCCGAGTTGGGTCACGAGGTTCTCGGGGTGGATGTTGATCCGAACAAGCTCGCTATGCTCGAAGCTGGGGAGGTTCCTTTCTACGAACCGGGACTCGAGGAAGTACTGCGCCGCAACATAGCCGCGGGACGTCTTCGATTCACGGCTTCCTACGAGGAGGCCGCAGAGTTCGCCGACATCCACTTCCTCGGCGTCGGTACGCCGCAGAAGAAGGGGGAGTTCGCGGCCGACATGCGTTTTGTCGATTCGGTGATCGAGACACTCGCACCCCTCTTGACCAGGCCGACCGTAATCTTCGGGAAATCAACTGTGCCAGTCGGTACAGCAGAGC
Organism: Rhodococcus sp. FH8; assembly: GCF_019266085.1. Lineage (NCBI taxonomy): Bacteria > Bacillati > Actinomycetota > Actinomycetes > Mycobacteriales > Nocardiaceae > Rhodococcus > Rhodococcus sp. FH8. The sequence goes on from NZ_LPNQ01000065.1 coordinate 121,017, forward strand.
GATTGGGTGCGCGGGCACGGGAACTGGCGCCTGCCGGACAAGACGTGGAGGTGGCGTGGAACCCGGAATTTCTCCGGGAAGGCTACGCGGTGAAAGACACGCTTCACCCGGACCGGCTTGTGCTCGGGGTCGACCGCAATCGACCCGGACGTGCGGAATCGATTGCGCGTGAAGTGTACGAGCAACTCTTGAACGAAGGTATTCCCTTTGTTGTGACCGACCTTGCGACTTCGGAGTTGGTCAAAGCATCAGCCAATGCATTTCTGGCAACGAAGATCTCGTTCATCAATGCGATCTCGGAGGTGTGCGAGGCTTCAGGTGCGGATGTGACCGTTCTTGCCGATGCCATCGGCCATGACGAGAGAATTGGTAGGCGATTCCTCAACGCCGGAATCGGTTTCGGTGGGGGCTGCTTACCGAAGGACATCCGTGCTTTCATGGCACGTGCTGGTGAGCTGGGAGCAGATCAAGCACTCACATTCCTACGCGAAGTCGACAATATCAACATGCGTCGTCGTACTCGGATGGTCGAACTGGCTCGAGAAGCGTGTGGTTCTCTACTCGGAGCCAATGTGGCGGTTCTCGGTGCAGCCTTCAAGCCTGACTCCGACGACGTGCGCGACTCACCTGCGCTGAACGTTGCCGGGCAGATTCAGCTGCAAGGCGCTGCCGTCAATGTCTATGACCCGAAGGCGATGGGAAACTCGAAGGCGTTGTTCCCCACCCTCACTTACACTTCGAGCGCACTTGAAGCGTGTGCAGGCGCTGATGTCGTCTTGGTTCTGACCGAGTGGGCCGAGTTTCGAAAGTTGTTGCCGTCTGACCTCGAACCTGTCGTCCGCAAGAAGGTCATCATCGACGGACGTAACTGTCTGGAACCGACCACCTGGCGCGACGCAGGGTGGACCTACCGAGGTCTCGGAAGGCCGTAAACCGGTGAAACCTTCACGGAGGGTGGGTGTTGTAGGCATCGAGGGGAAGTGGCCGTGTGCCCGGGACCAAAGTCCGTCAGCGAGCGAGCTGTGGCCGGGGGAGATGCTGGGATAGCCGCTCGTGCATCACAGGGTGAGGGGCATGTTGCCTTGTTCGGTTGGTATGCATCAACTTCCGGCGGCAAGTTGCGTAGTTGGTCGTCGACGGACGTTGGTCCTACGGCCCGCTGTGGTATGTGACCCTTTCATGGTCGGCACAGTCGACTGACGATGTCTAGGAAGTTTCGAGGCTCCGTTGCGGTGGTGAAAAGACCAATGACGCAGTAGAGTTCAGCCTGGCTGCACGTTGTGTCTGCTCTGCGCGATGTGTGAGTGGGCCCGATGTCAGTGTCGCGGGTTTGTCAGTGTCGCGTGTTCGCCACTTCCCGATCATGCATCGGCCAGGAAGTGAGATGTGTGAGATGCCGTGAAGGCCTCTCCCCCTTGGCTGTTTCGGCAAATACCTCGCGCTGTGACGCAGGGACACGCGATAGAAGATTGGCTGCCTCGTTCAGCCTGCATTGAGTGCAGCGGCTCGACAGCGGCTGTCGATTACTACTCGAAGACGTGATACGTGTTCGAGCCGAAGGAGATTCGACGATGGATGTACGGGACTACCTGAAGATTTTGCAGGCACGGTGGAAGATAGTCGCTGTCGTCACTGTGGTCGTGATCTTGGGCGCATTGGGCGCCTCGTTGATTGCCACGCCGATCTACCAGGCTTCCACGCGCCTGTTCGTGTCGACTTCTACCGGAACAACCGTGAACGAGGCTTACCAAGGTAACCAGCTCTCACAGCAGTTGGTCACTTCCTACGCCAAGCTCCTTACCGGCGAGACACTGGCACAGAGAACGATCGATTCAGTCGGGCCCGATCGACTCGGCGGGCTTTCCGCTGCGGAGATTTCGTCCAAGGTGACCGCCACATCGGCGCCGGATACAGTACTGCTCGATTTGAGCGTGCAAGATGCGTCGCCTGAACTGGCACGTGAAATCGCAAATGCGCTCTCGGACGAGTTTGTCGTGATGGTCAAAGATCTGGGTACGCCCGCAAATGGTGGCACAGCACCTGCGCGCGTCGTTGTCGAACAGCGAGCACAAACTCCCGCGGAACCGGTGTCGCCGAAGACTTCGCGGAACGTGGCGCTCGGTGCCGCGATCGGGCTTCTGCTGGGGATCGGGTTGGCTGTGGTGCGTGATCGCCTGGACAACACCGTCAAAGAGCGCAAGGTGGTCGAAGACATCGCCGGCGCGGCGATGGTGGGAACAATTCCGTTCGACAAGGAACGCGAAGTTCATCAAGCGATCAACTTCCACGAGGGCAACTCCGCAAGTGCCGAGGCGTACCGCGAGCTGCGAACCAATCTGCAGTTCCTGGCCGTGGATCGCCCACCGAGTGTCATCGTCGTTACGAGTTCTCTTCCCTCCGAGGGAAAGACCACGACTGCGGTGAACATCGCACTCGTGTTGGCCGAGGCAGGCAAGAAGGTGTGTCTCGTCGAAGGTGACCTCCGTAAGCCTCGCGTTTCGAAGTATCTGGGACTTATCGGAAGCGTTGGTCTGAGCTCGGTCCTGGCCGGGCAAGCAGATCTCGACGACGTACTTCAAGTCACGAGCAATGCTGACCTGACGGTTCTTGCCTCAGGTCCGATTCCCCCGAACCCGAGCGAACTTCTGGGCACTGACACTGCCCATGCGGTCTTTACCGATCTCCGCAGAAGGTTCGACTACGTCATCATCGACGCCTCGCCGTTGCTTCCGGTTACGGATGCTGCAGTTCTTTCAGCGCTGGCGGACGGTGCGCTAGTGATTGCTCGTCACGGCACGACGAAGAGGGAACAGCTGAGCAGGGCGGTCGGCAATCTCCACAGTGTGGGCGCGACGATTCTCGGTACTGTCATCACGATGACCCCGCTGAACGGTCGTGGTGTCTACGAGTACAAGTACTACTACGATTCCGATCCGGTTGTCGCTGACGTGGCCGTGGAAGGTTCCGTGGACAGCAATCCAGTCGGCGAACGAAAGGTCACGTCGACAGTCATCTGACCTGGTCGTACTTTAAAATCCCGACGCCTCATAGGGCCCTCGAGCAATGCTCGGGGGCCCTTCTCTGTGTGGTGAATCGGACGCAATCTCCAGTCGGGTCCTCTGAGTCTGCGACGCGCACTGCCGGAATGCAGGTTCATCGGCCGTCGCAGTAATCGGGTAGGCACGGGCATGCGGGATGTGACGCTGCGGTCTCAGCTGTCCCTGCTTGACCGGTGCCTCTATGACTGTCGATCTGGTTGCGACCGACGAGGCCTTGTGGGCGTCTTGGTTGGAATCGCGTAGCGAGTGTGGCGGACTGCAGGCGGACCAGCCCGATTCGGCCTCGAGAGTTTCGCAACGCCTAGATGTCGATCTGGCATCCCTCGATGGATTTGGACAGCGGGTGCGGGGGTTGTCGGCCAGCTGCGACTCAGCATGAACGAGTTCTTGGCCGATGTCGGTGGCCATATCGGCCACGGGGTCCGTCGGTCGGAGGGCCGGAAAGGGATAGCGTCGACTGCTCTGGGTGAGGTGCTCGCGTATGTCGGCGACCCGGTGGGGCTCAGTCGCGTCCTGGTTACCTGCGACGAAAGGAACCCGGTTTCGCGTAAGGCAATCGAAGCGTGCGGGGGTTTACTCGAGAGCGTGCGCCCAGCTGATCAGTTGTCCCGCAATGTCGGTTGTTCGAGAGACACGCTCCGCTACTGGGTGCGAACGAGCGTGTCGAGCGTCCGTTGACCCTACACGGCCACACACGTTTGCCATGGCCATAGCCATAGCCATCGGTAGCGGTCGCCCCGCTTTGCAGCCGAGCGGCTGCGCAACTCGCATGTCCCTAATTGGGCTGTGCTGCAACTATTTCAGGACATCACCGGCGATCGCTGGCGGTCCACACTCCTCCTTTTGCATGTCTGAATTCTCGGTGTCGCCTGATCGTAGGTTCGCGCAATGCCGGCCAGGAGTAGGTAAGACGCCCAGAGGCGAAGTGTCGAACAATCGTCCAGGGCTGAGTCGACGCTGAGCGCATCAAAGTATGGATTGCAGAGTGTTTACCAACCGCGTGCTGGTTTTCGTCCAAACGCGGAGCCCAAATGGGCTAGGCGATGAAAACTATAGGTACGCAATGGTAATGGTGAGCAATGTTCACTCCTTCTTGTCGGAGGGTGAATAACTGACGTCAATGCTGGCGTCGGGAAGAACTTCGGAAAGCGCTATTGCCACGCTGTCCGGAATGTGGCAAACTCCTCACTGGTACTGACCAGCTAGCCGAAGAGTTGCCAAGATGTGAGTCCTGGCAATATCGAGGCCGGCGACGTCAGCGGGCGAGGAGAAATCGCCGATCGTCCTGTGTTTGGGTTGTTAGTGGACTCTGCATCAATCACGGGGTGTGAGCTGCGGCAATGCCGCAATAATCGACAGTTGGGCCGAGGCCTGACAATAGTCGCCGGGTTAACTGCAAGGCGCACGTAATGCGACCATTCGCACTGAACGCAGCAATGCGGAGCAGTTGCTTCGCTGTCGAAGTTTCGGGAATCGGCAAGGCGGTCCGATGGACCTCGGCCGGTGAACATCTTCAGGCCGAATTCTGTGCATGGGGAAAGGTTTCTGAACACATGACGGTTCTCGAGATGGCCGCGCCCACGAAAGAGCGGCCACAACAACACCGACGAGTAACGCCGGAGAGGGCCGGTGGAGTTTCCGCACGCAGGAAATGGCAATCTGCGTATCTTCGTCGTCTGGCGATCACCGACACGATCATCGTTGCGGCAGTTGTGTTTCTGGCTCAATGGTGGCGATTCGGTAGCGACGCGGATATCGTCGACGGTGAAGCATTCGGCCATTTCAGCTACACCGCACTGTCTTTCGCCCTGATTATCGGCTGGTTTGCCGTACTGAGGGTATTTCGGACCAGATCTCCTCGCGTGATCGGAAGCGGCCCTGAAGAGTACCGATTGATCGCTGTCGGAACGCTCCGCCTGTTCGGACTGATTGCGATCGCCAGCCTTCTCCTTCACCTGGAGATCGCGCGCCTGTACCTTGCCGTGGCGTTTCCGATGGGATTGACCGCCTTGATCGCGAGTCGTTGGATCTGGCGACGGGTGATTGCTCGTGAGCGAGCCCGAGGTGAATTTCGAACTGCCGTACTTGTGGTCGGTGTGCGAGGGGCGGTTGTCGATCTTGCACGCAACCTCGAGCGCGACGATGCCCATGGATACCGAGTTGTCGGAGTCTGCGTACCCGGCTACGGAGGAGACGTGGGCGAAGTTGTCACAGTGAACGGTCGGGACATTCCGGTGCTCGGAGACGAGCACAGTGTCACGAACGCAATCGAACAGGTCGGTGCCGACACGGTGGCAGTGACGGCGTCGGAGCGGTTCGGACCGGAAAGGCTGCGCACGTTGGCCTGGGATCTCGAGCGCGATCATGTGGACCTTGTTGTTGCACCAGGGATTCTGGATGTGTCCGGGCCGAGGCTCTCGATGCGCCCGGTCGCTGGATTTCCGCTGATCCATGTCGAGCGTCCGCGCTATCACGGCGCGCAGAAGTTCACGAAGACGACCTTCGACATCGTCTTCTCAACCGTGGTACTCGCCGTGATCAGTCCGGTGCTACTGGCGGCTGCGATCGCCGTCAAGCTCACGAGCAAGGGGCCGGTTCTGTACAAGTCCGAGCGGATGGGGTTGGACGGTCAGCCGTTCCCCATGCTCAAGTTCCGCTCGATGGTCCAGAATGCGGATTCACAGGTCACGGCGCTGATGAAGGAGAACGAAGGCGCCGGAGTGCTTTTCAAGATGCGAGACGATCCGCGTGTGACGACGGTCGGTCGATTCATGCGCCGATACTCGATCGACGAGTTGCCCCAGTTCGTCAATGTCCTCCGGCGTGAGATGAGCGTTGTAGGCCCGCGGCCACCGCTTCGGCGCGAGGTCGAGATGTACGACGGTGCGGTCAGTCGTCGGCTACTGGTCAAGCCCGGTGTCACCGGCCTGTGGCAGGTCAGCGGACGTTCTGATCTTTCGTGGGAAGACACTGTCCGCCTGGATCTTTCCTACGTCGACAACTGGTCGATGATGGGTGACGTCATGATCGTCGCGAAGACGCTCAAGGCGGTGGTGGGAAGTGATGGCGCCTACTGACAAGAAGGCGGTACCGGCGCCTTGCGAAAATGAGGCACCGAACAATCCGCTGATCTTGCGAACGGCATTGGTGATCGCGGTCATCGGCGCGAGCGGAGCCTTTCAGGCGTACACGCAGAGGACAGCGCTCGGATCGTTGCTCGTACACGGTTCGGCCGTTCTTTCGGCGACACTTGCGTTGGTCTACTTCCTCGACCGGCGATACTCACGCAATACGACGTGGCCTGTCTTCACGCTTATGATCTCGGCCGGCGTCCCGGCAACCAGCTGGTACTGGTCGACACTGCCCCGGAACTCCGCCGTCGCCGGCATCGTCGTCGTGTGCCTGGCGATCACGGGAATCATCGTCGCCCGTGAGTTGACCTTCGCGGTGCGAGTGCGGACTGTTGCCCTCACCTTGCTGGTACTTCTCGTGCTGTCGCTGATGGTCGTGTTCCTCGATCCTTCGACTGGCATCGACGTGGACACCCGCGCCGTTGCTTATCGCGGAATCTTCACGCACAAGAACACTTTGGGACGAATGGCTGCCATCGAAGTTGTACTTGTCGGTGTCATGCTCATGCTTCCCGACGTCAAGCGTATTCCGTGGGTGGCGGCGATGGCTGTCGCCGGCATCGTGTTGTTCGAGGCCCGGAGCCAGACCGGTCTCGTCGCTGCGGGGATTGCGCTGGCGACAATGCTTGCTCTGAGGTGCTTTCGACGGACACCGAACGCTCACCTCGCCTCGACTGTGATCATCGGCCTGTACCTCGGGGTGTCCGGCGCGATGAAGGTGCTCGGACCCGATGTCGCGGCGCTACTCTCGCGAGATGTCACGCTGACCGGCCGGTTACATCTCTGGACGGTATCCGACTACTACGCCGAACAGCGGCCTCTGCTCGGATGGGGCTTCGGCTCGGTGTGGGCGCCGGACAGTGCAGTGGGGCAGATGATTCGGTCAAAGCTGTCCTTTCCGGCGACCAGCGCACACAACGGAATGCTCGACATTCGGCTGCAGATCGGTTGGATCGGATTCCTGCTGCTGTTGGCCGGCTATTACCTGCTTCTGAGCACGGCGCTCGGGCGAGCCCGCAGCAGAACGGAGTACATCGCCGTCGTCGCGATCATGGTTCTCGTCTTCTCGATGGACTTGACGGAGTCGACGCTCTTCTTCGGCGCCATGTGGCTGATCGCATGGGTCTTCCTGGCGCCGTACGGACCCTCGACCCACCGCTCTCACAGTGCGGGCAACGCCGAGTTGTCGATCCGTGGGGTTCGTGCCGACAAGAACGACGCGTACAGGTTCGCTCCGGAGCGAAGAGGAGGTCACTGAGATGTACAAGTCGTTCGATGTAGCGCGTTCGAAGCCTGAAGTGAACCCGACGTCCGCCGGTGGATTCACGCCGCCGAAAGCCTTGATGTTCCATGCGATCTATCGGAATCCGGGTGGTGAGGAGCAGAGCTTCGCCAACGAATCCAAGCTCCTGAAATCGATCGGATACGAGACGGTTCAGTGCACCACCGAGAATTCCAAGATCTCCCGGGGACCGTGGGCGGCAGTCACCGCAGTGTTCAGTCCTCGCGTACTCGTCGATGCGTTGCGCATCATCCGTTCGGAGCGCCCCGACGTCATCTACGTGAACAATCTCTGGCCGGCGTTCTCGGCTTCGTTGCTCGTGGCCGCAAGAGCCGCCGCAATTCCTACGTTGCAGGCGGTTCGGAACTATCGCCTCGCCACACCGTCAGCCAAGTTGCGCGCAGATGGCACGTGCACCGAATGCGGTTCCACCAAATACTTCACGAGTTGTGTCCGCAACGGATGCTACGGAAACAGCCGACTGCAGAGCCTTGTCTGCTACCTGAGCGCTACGGCGGTCAAGCTGAGCGTCTTTGGGTGGAAGCAGCACAGGTTCGTCGCAACGAGCGCGATGACAGCACGTCTGGTCGAAGGACGACTGATCAGTTCTGGCCGCGTCGTGGTTCGTCCGAACTTCGGATTCGAAGAAAATGAACCCGAGTTTCGGAGCACTGATTCGGTTGTGTGCGTCAGCCGACTGACACCGGAGAAGGGCGTCCTGGATTTGGTGCGCAACTGGCCGCAGGGCGCTGGAAGTCCCTCGCTCACAGTTCTCGGTGACGGACCGCAGTACGGCGAGATCTCCAGCATAAGCGCAGCTCTCGACAACGTCACGCTGGCCGGATTCACTTCGCACGAAGATGTGATCGAGATACTTCGCGACAGTGCGGCGTCCGTGGTGCCGTCTCAATGGGCAGAACCGTTCGGACGCGTTGCGATCGAATCGATGTCGGTTGGCACCCCGGTCATCTACGCAACCAACGGTGCACTCGCGGACATCGTCGGACCGGGCGGAACGCCTCTCCATACCTTGGAAGAGTCGTCGATACGCGAGGCACTCGATCGAATCTTCGGAGCGGACGATCGATCGGCGATACGCAGATCCGCTTATCGTCACTACTCGAATCGCTTCACATCGCGCAAAGCGGCGACGTCGATGCGTGAGCTCATCGACGAGGTGAGATCGTGAAAGATCGCACTCGGCATGTGACATTCATGGCCGATCAAGGGCTTTCGAGCGTCCTCACTTTTGTCGTTCTCACCTCGGTGGCACGACTCGGTGGTCCGATCGAAGTCGGCCAGGTTGCCGTGATTCAATCGGCGGGTCTGTTGGCACTGGCACTGGGGAGAGCGATCGGCGTCGACGTCTGGCTGTCGCGAGGGGCGGGGTCCGACGAGCGTGGACCGGCGTTGGCGCCCACGATCGTGCTGGCGGCGGTATCGGTGACATCGGTGTGGGCACTGTTCCTGATCGCCGGCTCGGACTCGATGAATCTCACGGTATACGCTTTGGCTGCAGCTGGTTTCGTGGTGTTGGACGTGATACGTACGATGCTGATGCACGACGGTGCGAGTTGGATCTCTGTGTCGATACAGATCGTGACACTCTCGTTCGTCCTTATTGCAGCTTTCCTGGTCGAGAATCTGACACTTGCACTCGTGACCTATACGGTCGGTGTCTTCGTCGCGCTCGCTCTCGGTCACGCATCCATGCGTCTGGTACCGCCGGTACCGTCGATCAGGTACTCGCGCACTCACCGATATAGATCCGTGCCGTTTGCGATCGAGATATTGATGGGATCAGCTGCGCAGCAGGCGATGTTCTTGATACTCACTGTGGTGGCGTCGATCTCGATGATCGGTGAGATCAGAACTGCCCAGACACTGCTCGGTCCGCTGTCCTTGATATTCGCGGGCATCTCGCCAATTCTGATGCGTAAGTTCGGCAGTGGTGTCGAAGCGATGAGCCCGAGCGAGTGCATGGCACTCGGCCGCCGAGTGGGCTTGCAAATCTTCTGGGTTTCGATCATCTGCGTTTCGCTGATCTGTCTCACGCTCGAGATTCGATTCTTGGGAGTGCGATTGATGGATCATCTGGTCGGGTCGCACTTTCCGAACTTGATACCGGTCATTCTGCTGTGCGGGTTGGCGGTGGCGTTCAACGGGATTCTGCTGGGAGTCGGCACGTCGATCCGCGTCGTGGACAAGACGGGAAACCTCAACAGATTTCGCGCCTTGCTGTTACCTCTGCAGTTTCTGATCGTTCTCGGGGCGGGACTGACCGACCGCGCCGTACCCGTCGCAGGAGCATTGGCCGCGTCGGCGTGCGTCAGCGCGAGCGTCGCACTTCTGGTTTCGATGAACCGTGACGCCCGACCGAAAGTTGACCTCTCATGAAGAATCCCAGCGGCGTCGTAGTGGCGATTCTGACCTTCCGTCGTGAATCGGAACTGGCTGTCTGCATCGACAGCGTCCGGGCATCGATCCAGGCTTCCGGTGCCTCCGCCCAGGTCGTAGTAGGCGACAACGATCCGGAATCCACCACGCCGACGTATGTTGCCGACGGGATCGAACGACTGCATCTCGGATTCGGCGGGGTATCTCCGGCGCGACGTGCGCTCGTCGATCTCGCCCGTGCACGAGATCGTCGTTACATCGTCTTCGTCGACGACGACGAGTACGTCGATGTCGACTGGCTGTCGAATCTCCTCACCTGCGCAGCAGATTTCGACGCAGGTGCTGTGGCCGGTCCTGTGATTCCGGTGGGTCTGCCTGCCTCGGAACTTCCATTGCACACTCGCGTTCGCCATTCGACCGGCACCCCGGTTGCGTCTGCAGGCGCAGGAAATCTGTTGTTGGACCTGAAGGCTTTGAACGGCTTGAACTTCAGTGACGACTGGGATCTACCTGGCGGCGAGGACACCGAGTTCACGCTCAGGATGAGCGCCGGCGGTGTCCGGTTGTTGTGGTGCGACGAGGCGCTTGCGTACGAACCCGTAGGCGAGGATCGGCGTCGGGATTCCTGGCTCTTCGCCCGGTATGTCAACAACGGACGAATCCTCGCGGTCTGTCAGGGACAGCTCGACCTGCCACTGTTGGCGGCTCAGAGTGCCAAACGCGCTCTGCTCGTACTCGCGTCGGCGACGTTGATCCCCGCTGCCTTGATCAGTCCACGGATCAAGCGCGTGGTTCTCGACAACGGTGCACGCAACATCGGTTGGTTCTCAGAGCGATTCAGCCGCAGCGATTCTCGGACGCCGCGCGCACAGAGGCTGGTGGTAGCGCGATGACACGGTTGTTGATGACGGCATACGCCTGCGATCCGAATCAGGGGAGTGAATCCGGTGCGGGTTGGGCGCTTCTCTCGGCGGCTTCCGAACTGTGTGAGTCGATCACGGTGGTGACTCGCTCCGGTGAGGCTCCCGCATTGGAATCAGAGTGTGAACAGCTCGGTTGCGAGGTTCGTGTCGTGCGAATAGCGACTTTGCCCGCGGAAGAAGCCGGATCGTACGGTCGATACCTCCGATGGCTCTGGCACACTTCACTGTTCGTTCGGCGTGAAGCGGCAAACTTCGACGTCCTGCATCATGCAACGTTCGCCTCCGACTGGTTGCCCCCACCGGTGCTGTTCGGTGGAGCCGGCGGAGTACGACTGGTATGGGGGCCTGCCGGGGGCAACACCTACCCGCCGATGCCGCTCGCCAGGCGCATCGGTATGCGGTACCTGGCAACCACGGCAGTTCGGACCTGCTCCACGAAAGCCGTTCGGTCACTGACACACATCTTCATGTCCGGACGAGTCGACACTTTCATCGCGATGAACTCCGACAGCGGACGAGGCGCACCGCGGGCACGCAATGTCGTCGTCCAACCCAATTGTGTTCTGGACTACGACGGAATCGAGAAGCAAGCGGTACCCAGACCGAAACGAAGACTCTTGTTCGTAGGAAGACTGTTGCAATACAAAGGAATCGACCTGATTCTGGATGCGCTCGAGCAGCTGGGCACCGATTGGTCCATGACCTTTGTCGGGGAGGGACCCGCCCGCGGGCGGATCGAGAAGTCGCTTCCGTATCGGCGCGGTCAGGTCACGCTTCGCGGATGGCGCGACAGATCGGAAGTGGTAAGCGAGATGGGGGCCTCCTCCGCTCTGCTCTTCCCGAGCATGCACGATTCGGGCGGCTGGGTGGCGGCCGAAGCGGCTGCGGTGGGCCTGCCGGTGGTCTGTTTGGATCTCGGCGGTGTGCCGACACTGGCAGGTAGGAACGCCGTGACGATCCAGGTTGCTCCGGCGTCGACTCTCGCCTCTCGTATCGCTCGATCGATTGTCGAGACAGAGCTTTCTTTCTTTGAACCGCAGCGTGATTGGACTCGATCTCGGTTGACATCAGTCTTGTCACGCAGCTACGGCCAGTGCAATGAACGTCGACAAACGAACTCGAAGAAGTGGTGAGACAGATGAGCAGTCCGTTCGAGGTCATCGAGGTGGGTGGCATTCCGTTTGCCGCGACCAATCTCGAGGGAGCTACCGATTGGGTAGTCAACGACAGACGAGAGGGAGCCGGAACCGGAGTCTCCGTGAGGTTGTCGAATTCCTACTGCGTGTCGGCGGCGCACAGTGATCGCGACTACTCCGCGGTTTTGAAGGGTCCCGGTGTGAACTTCGCAGACGGAACCCCGGTCAGCTGGGTGATGCGCCTGATCGGCGGCACCGCCGATCACGTCGGTGTTCGACCAGTCCGGGGTCCGTCGTTCTTCGAGGCCACCCTGGACAAGGGACGCCGCTACAGCCTTCGTCACCATTTTGTCGGCACGACAGAAGAGACGTTGAATCTCTTGACGGATCGAGTCGAGGAGTTATACCCGGGAATCAAGGTGGCCGGCACATATGCCCCGCCGTTTGCCGCGTTCAGCGAGGAGTTCGTCGACGACATCATCACGAAGGTCGATCCGACGTCACCGGACATCGTGTGGGTCGGTCTGGGTGCGCCGAAGCAGGACTTTGTCACGAAGGCGATAGCGGATCGAACCGACTACGTGGCCGTCGGTGTCGGCGCGGCCTTCGACTTCTTGGCCGGAACTGTTTCGGAGGCGCCATCTTTCGTCCAGAACTCGGGTTTCGAGTGGTTGTATCGACTTGTATCCGAACCCAAACGTCTGTGGCGGCGCTACCTGTTCGGTAACTCGACATTCGTACGGCTGGCATCACGTGACATACGAAAAGTCTTCGGCCGTTTGGGGGGACGCGCATGAGCGAGATCAAGACTACCGAGCGATTCGGAGGACTACGGACCACAACCGTGGTTTCGCAACTATCAGGCGGGCTGTCCCGCAACGGAAGGAACGCAGGATGAAACGCGCACTGATTACCGGAATCACGGGGCAGGACGGCTCTTACCTTGCCGAGTTGCTGCTCTCCAAAGGCTACGAGGTTCACGGACTGATCCGTCGATCCTCGACGTTCAACACTTCGAGGATAAACCACATCTACGTTGACCCGCACGATGCGGATGCCCGACTTTTTCTTCACTACGGTGACCTCAGTGACGGAGCGCGCCTGGTGACACTACTCGCGCAGATCAATCCGGACGAGGTGTACAACCTCGCTGCGCAGTCTCACGTCAGGGTCAGCTTCGACGAACCCGAACACACCGGGAACACCACTGGCGTCGGGTCGATCCGACTACTCGAAGCGGTTCGGATGGCCGGACTCGACTGCCGGTTCTACCAGGCGTCGAGTTCCGAGATGTTCGGTGCCACACCGCCACCGCAGAACGAGGAGACACCGTTCTACCCACGTTCGCCCTACGGTGCGGCGAAGGTGTACTCGTACTGGATCACCAAGAACTATCGTGAGGCATACGGGATCTTCGCTGTGAACGGAATTCTGTTCAATCACGAGTCCCCTAGGCGTGGTGAGACATTCGTGACGCGGAAGATCACGCGCGCGGTCGCACGCATCCAGGCAGGTATCGAGGATCATCTGTACATGGGCAATCTCGATGCGATTCGCGACTGGGGATATGCGCCGGAGTACGTGGAGGGAATGTGGCGCATGCTGCAGGTCGACGAGCCTGAGGATTTTGTGCTCGCCACCGGTGGCAACTACTCGGTGCGCGACTTCCTGACCGTCGCGTTCGAACATGCAGGTCTGAACTGGGAAAACCACGTTCGATTCGACGAACGGTATCTTCGGCCGACCGAGGTGGACGCACTGATCGGGGATCCGAGTCATGCCGAGCGCAAACTCGGTTGGAAGGCCGGCGTGCACACACCCGAACTGGCCCGGATCATGGTCGAGGCAGACATCGAAGCGCTCGAACACGAAGGGCGGCCGTGGATCGACACTCCGGCACTTCCCGACTGGTCGGCGACGCGATGAGTGATTCATTCGCAGCGCGACCACTCGATCGAGGCGCACCGTTCTACGTGGCCGGCCACCGAGGTCTGGTCGGCTCTTCGGTGTGGCGACACCTGGAATCTGCGGGCTTCACGAGGTTGCTCGGAAAGACCTCGGCCGAACTCGATCTACGTGACCGGGAAGCTGCTTTCGATTTCTTCGCCCGCGAAAAGCCGACCAACGTGATCCTCGCAGCAGCAAAAGTTGGTGGGATTGCGGCGAACAGCACTTTCCTCGTCGACTTCCTGTCGGAGAATCTGCGCATCCAGGTGAACGTGCTCGACGCTGCCCTCGCACACGGCGTCGAGCGTCTCCTGTTCCTCGGATCATCTTGCATCTACCCGAAATTGGCACCGCAACCGATCAAGGAGGAATACCTGCTCACCGGGCATCTCGAGCCGACCAACGACGCCTATGCAATAGCAAAGATCGCGGGAATACTCCATGTTCAAGCTGCCAGGCGGCAGTATGGTCGCCCCTGGATCTCAGCTATGCCCACCAACCTGTACGGCCCGGGAGACAATTTTTCGCCGCACGGATCGCACGTACTTCCCGCACTCGTTCGGCGTTACGACGAGGCGCAGTCGTCGGCAGTCCAGTCGGTTGTCAACTGGGGGAGTGGCAATCCGCGACGTGAATTCCTGCATGTCGACGACTTGGCGTCGGCGTGTCTGCATCTGCTCGACAACTACGACGGTGCATCGCATGTCAACGTCGGAACCGGCGAAGACCACACAATTCGCGAGATCGCTTCGATGGTCGCCGACGAGGTCGGATACACCGGCGAGACGCAGTGGGACACCTCGAAGCCTGACGGAACGATGCAGAAACTGCTGGACGTGAGCATGATTCGTGAACTCGGATGGCGGCCGACAATCGGATTGCGCGAAGGAATCGCGTCGACGATCTCGTGGTACCGCGACAACATCGGTGCCGTACGCACCTGAATCACTTTTCCCATCAACACACTTCGCACACTCTCGAGAAAGCAGATCGAGCAACATGAGCACTCGCATAGCAGTATTCGGCACGGGATACCTGGGCGCGACACACGCGGCCTGTATGGCCGAACTCGGTCACGAGGTCCTCGGAGTGGATGTCGATGCGGCAAAGCTGGAGAAACTGGCAGCAGGTGAAGTTCCGTTCTACGAGCCAGGGTTGGGCGAGGTCCTACGAAACAACATCGATCGAGGGCGACTGAAGTTCACGTCGTCGTACGAGGAAGCCGCAGAATTTGCGGTCGTGTTCTTCCTCGGGGTCGGTACGCCGCAGAAGAAGGGTGAGTTCGCCGCGGACATGGTCTACGTGGATGCCGTGATCGAGACTTTGGCGCCGCTGCTCACCAAGCCCTCGGTCATCTTCGGCAAGTCCACAGTACCGGTGGGCACCGCGGAACGGCTCGGCAAACGCGCGCGGGAACTGGCACCGATCGGTGACGGCGTCGAAGTCGCGTGGAATCCCGAGTTTCTCCGTGAAGGATTTGCCGTCCAGGACACGTTGCACCCGGACCGACTTGTGCTCGGAGTCGATCGAAATGTCCGCGGTCGAGCGGAATCTGTTGCGCGCGAGGTTTATGCAGAGCTCCTCGATGAGGAGATTCCGTTTCTCGTCACGGACCTTGCGACGGCGGAGTTGGTGAAAGCGTCAGCGAACGCTTTCCTGGCCACCAAGATCTCGTTCATCAACGCCATCTCCGAAGTGTGCGAGGCCGCGGGCGCCGACGTCACAGTACTCGCCGACGCGATCGGGCACGACGTTCGGATCGGACGTCGATTCCTCAACGCGGGAATTGGTTTCGGCGGAGGGTGTTTGCCGAAGGACATCCGCGCCTTCATGGCTCGCGCCGGTGAACTCGGTGCCGACCAAGCACTGACGTTCCTGCGCGAAGTCGACAACATCAATATGCGCAGACGTACACGCATGGTCGAACTGGCGCGGGAGGCATGCGGATCGCTTCTCGGTGCGAGAGTCGCAGTTCTGGGTGCCGCGTTCAAACCGGACTCGGACGACGTTCGTGATTCGCCGGCGCTCAACGTCGCGGGTCAGATTCAGCTCCAAGGTGCTGCAGTGAACGTGTACGACCCAAAGGCCATGGACAATTCGCGCGCGCTGTTCCCGACGCTGACCTACTCGGCAAATGCATTGGAGGCCTGCGAAGGTGCCGACGTCGTCCTGGTATTGACCGAGTGGCTCGAATTCTTGAAGTTGCAGCCGTCCGATCTCGATTCGGTGGTTCGCAACAAAGTGATCGTCGACGGGCGCAATTGCCTTTCCCCCGACGACTGGCGAGGCGCAGGTTGGAACTACCGCGGACTGGGACGCCCGTGAGCACAGGACGTCTCGTCCGTCGCAGCTGATCTATATCGAAATTGATAAAGCCCGGTTCGCCCTCGCGGTCCGACCGGCAAAGACCGCTCAGACCCGCAGTGGACATGCGTGAGCCGAAGGAGACATCAAGATGGAAATTGTCGACTACCTGAAGATATTGCAAGCCAGATGGCGAATCGTCGCTGCTGTAACCGTGCTCGGAATCCTCGGAGCCCTTGGCGCTTCTCTTCTTTCGACGCCCGTTTACCAGGCCTCGACGAGGCTGTTCGTTTCGACGTCGGCGGGTACCTCGGTCAACGAGGCACTACAGGGCAGTCAACTTTCACAGCAGCGAGTTCTGTCCTATACAAAACTCCTGACCGGCCGAACACTCGCACAGCGGACGATCGACGAACTGGGACGGAGGGTGGTCGGCGGGATGTCGGCTGACGAGTTGGCCTCCAAGGTCACTGCGACGTCGGCGCCCGACACTGTGTTGATCGACCTCGCAGTCAAGGACGCGTCACCGGAACTCGCACGCGAGATCGCAAACACTCTCTCATCCGAATTCGTGGCATTGGCAAAGGAACTGGAGACACCCGAGAACGGCGGAACACCGCCTGCACGTGTGGTCGTCGAACAGCAGGCTCAACAGCCGACTGTTCCGGTGTCACCCAAGACTTCGCGCAACCTCGCGCTCGGCGCGGTGGCGGGACTGGTTGTGGGGATCGCGCTTGCGTTGATTCGTGATCGACTCGACAACACGGTGAAAGATCGTCGAACTGTAGAAGAGATCGCGGGTTCGGCGATGGTGGGCACGATCCCGTTCGACAAGGACGTCGAAGTCAATCACGCGATCGCTTTCAGTGACGGAAGTTCCGTGAGTGCCGAAGCCTTCCGTGAGTTGCGCACCAACCTTCAGTTCCTCGAGGTGGACCATCCACCGCGTGTCATCGTCGTCACGAGTTCGCTTCCCTCCGAAGGTAAGACGACCACGGCCGTGAACATCGCTCTCGTCTTGGCGGAGGCCGGCAAATCAGTGTGCCTGATGGAAGGCGACCTCCGGAAGCCGCGAGTATCGAAGTATTTGGGATTGCTCGGAAGTGTCGGCGTCAGTTCGGTGCTCTCCGGTCAAGCGACGCTGGACGATGTGCTTCAGCCGACCGAGTTCGACGGGCTGACAGTGCTCGCCTCCGGACCGATCCCGCCGAACCCGAGCGAACTACTCGGCACGGACACGGCCAAACATGTTCTCGAGGAACTGCGGGCGCGATACGACTACGTCATCATCGACGCCTCGCCGTTGCTACCCGTCACGGATGCCGCGGTCCTGGCCGCGATGTCGGACGGTGCCCTGGTGATCGCCCGACACGGCTCCACGAAGTGCGATCAACTGGCGCGCGCGGTCGGAAACCTACAGAGTGTGGGTGCGCACGTCCTGGGCACTGTCATCACGATGACGCCGTCTCGCGGACGCAATGCGTACGAGTACAGCTACTACTATGAGTCGGACAAGTCGCTACCGCAGTTGACCGCGGTGCCCGCGCTCAACGCTCACCGAAGCGAAGTCGGCTGAGCAGCGGGCCGAGGAGATCGGCGATCTCAAGTCCGATCTCGTGAAACACGTTCTCTTCCTTACCCATCGGATCCATGACGTCCTCGGGTTCGGTGGCACGAAATCGGGGTCTGGCGGCGGCGAGGTCCTCGACAGTTCCTGCATCTGCGAGCGAGCCCAACCGTGCGGCTTCTCGAAGTGTGAACGTGCGCTTGAGCCGCGCCGGAGCCATCGCCAGGACCTTGTCTCGCTGACTTTCGGTCATCGTGAGAATGAGGTCGGCGTCCGAGGCCAGCGCTGTTGTCATGCGTCGGGCTTGAAACTCCGTGGGGTCGCCGCCGAGCCCCGCGAGAACCCTCGCAGCAGTTGGCTCGATCGGGTGTCCGACCATCGCCCGGGTTCCGGCACTCGAGGCGGTGAATCCGGTGACCCCGGCTTCGGCGGCATAAGCACGTGCAAGGCGTTCGCCCGTGGGTGATCGGCAGATGTTTCCCGTACAAACGAAGAGAACGTGCATGGCAGAAGCATAGGTTGCACACGCGACGCACTCGTCGTACGCCCGATGTTGGTTTCGCGCCCACCTGGCGTACGCGTTTCGGAAAGTTCGGACGCATACCAACAACACATGAAGATGACCGTGTTCGGAACGGGATACCTGGGGGCGACCCACGCAGTGTGTATGGCCGAACTTGGCCACGACGTGCTGGGAGTCGACATCGACCAGTCCAAGGTCGACAAGTTGTCTCGTGGGGAGGTCCCGTTCTTCGAGCCGGGTCTGACCGACATGCTGGAGAAGAATCTGGCGTCGGGTCGGCTGCAGTTCACGACTTCCTACTCCGATGCCGCGGATTTTGCGGACATCCATTTCGTCGGTGTGGGGACGCCTCAGAAGAAGGGGGAGTACGCCGCAGATCTGAGTCATGTTCATTCGGTGATCGACATGTTGGCGCCGTTGTTGCGAAAGCCTTCGCTGATAGTCGGGAAGTCGACGGTGCCGGTAGGCACGGCAGCGGCTCTCGGCGAGCGGCTCCGAGCGACTGCGCCGGCGGGTGGCTCGGTAGAGGTGGCCTGGAATCCGGAGTTCCTGCGTGAAGGACACGCGATCGCGGACACCTTGAGCCCTGACCGGTTGGTTCTGGGGATCGATCGTGACCGGCCGGGAAACGCCGAAGGCGTTCTTCGCGAGGTGTATGCCGAGATACTGGACGCGGGGGTGCCCTTCCTCGTGACCGATCTGGCGACGTCCGAGTTGGTCAAAGGATCTGCGAATGCGTTTCTCGCGACCAAGGTGTCCTTCATCAATGCGATTGCGGAGGTGTGCGAGGCGACCGGCGCCGACGTCACGATGTTGGCCGACGCTCTCGGGTACGACGCTCGGATCGGTAGACGATTCCTCAATGCGGGCTTGGGGTTCGGCGGTGGTTGCCTGCCGAAGGACATTCGGGCGTTCATGGCACGCGCCGGGGAGTTGGGTGTCGACCAGGCGCTGTACTTCCTCCGCGAGGTCGACAGCATCAACATGCGACGACGGACAAAAGCTGTGGAACTGGTGACGGCAGCCTGCGATGGCAGTTTGCTGGGAGCTAACGTGTCGGTGCTGGGAGCCGCGTTCAAGCCCGAATCCGACGATGTACGCGATTCGCCTGCGCTCAACGTTGCAGGAATGATGCAGTTGCACGGGGCGGCGGTCACCGTTTTCGATCCGAAGGCAATGGATAATTCTCGCCGACTGTTTCCCACCCTTCACTACGCAACCTCCACGTCAGAAGCTTGCAGGAATGCTGATGTGGTCTTGATCGCCACTGAATGGGACGAGTTCGCCTCATTGATGCCCGCCGATTTGGAACCACTCGTTCGGCGGCGGGTGATCGTTGACGCCAGAAATTGCCTCGATCCGGACCTGTGGCGCTCCGCCGGTTGGAACTATCGCGGATTGGGGCGGTAGGTCGAACGTCCAGGTAGCGAAAAAATAGCTGCGAGAAGGCCTTAGGTGAGATGCGCGAACCTCGCAGACCATGCCCAGTGGGTAGACTTCCGGCCGGGGAATGACGGGGTCTGGTGACGGAACCCGTCGACGGTCGACGAAGGTGGATCATGAACTTGGTTTTGGGTGTGACGGTGGGAGCCAGCGCTGTGCGTTTGGCGCGCCCGGGGACGCCCGACCACAGTGGTCCGGTGTTCCGATCCAGAGCGGTCGATCGAGGCCGCGAGATTCCCGAGGAAGTCGCAGCGGAGGCAACCGGCGTGGCCTTGACCGAGAATGCCGACCTCGGCAGCAATACGGTCGTCGCTTACCGGGATCAAGCGCAGGCCGGAGCACTCCAAACAGCGTTCGAACAGAAAGGCATCGACAACTTCGAGCTGGTTCCCGAAGTAGTCGCGACGCTTCGAATGCTCGAGGAGTCCGGTGCGTTGACCGACCAGAGCACACTCGTCGTCGTCGACATCGGTAGTTCTGGATCGACGATCAGCATTGTGGACAGGCAGATGCGGTCTACCGTCGTCACCGCCCGGTCGACGCGGGTCAGTGGAGATCACTTCGACGAGCTCGTCTACTCGGATCAGACCGTGCGTCGCCGTATAGCTACGCCGGCCGACCCGGGCGGCGATGCCGAACTGCAGGCGCGATGCCGACTCGCGAAGGAACAGCTGTCCTCACGAAGTGCGGTGTGCCTGCCCGGCCCCGGCGGGCTTCTCCTGCTGTCGCGGGAAGTTTTCGATTCGTTGGTCGTCACGTCGGTGGAGGCCTTCGCACGCGAGATACGAGAGGTCATCGCAACGTCCGGCCGTAACCCCGACGCGATTCTCCTGATCGGTGGCGGTGCACGCATTCCGATCGTGCGGGCGACCCTCGCCGCGTGGCTGGAGTGCCCCCTCGTCGCGCCCGAGCAGCCGGAACTCGTGACTGCTCAAGGCGCTGCGCTGATCGCGGAGTCGTCGATGACGCCATCGGCGCGCGCGGTATCTGCCCCGGTTCAAGTTCCGGCTGTAGCGCCGATCTTTGCGCCGTATCCGATCCACACCCCGGCGGAGGTACCCGTTCCGGTTCAGGCGTTCAGCCACGGAGGGGTCGCAACGCTCGCGGAATCGGAGCGGCCGAATGCGTTGTCCGAAGTCACTTCCGGCACGAAGTCCGTTCCGCAAGAACAGGTGCCGAGCCCTTACGCGGCGGAACTGCCTCAGCCGCGACCGAACCGGCACGAGCAACGATTCGATCCGGCCGCAGATCTCGTGGTCGCCGACAGCGACCAGGCCACGGACGGATTCAGCACAGAACGTGACGCAGACACCGAGGCCGTGATGGTTGACGCCCAGGCGTACTCGGCGATGTACGAAGGCGAGGGACCCGGGGCAGGAACCGCACACCCGTCCTGGCTCGCCGGGACACAACCCGTTGAATCGACATCCAAAGAGCCGAGAAACCCGCTACGGTTCGCGGGCCTCGGCGCCGGTGTGATCGCGGCGATCGTGATCGTGGGGCTGGGATTGGGCTACGGAGGAAAGGTCTTCGATTCCGAGGACGCCGGACCCGTGGCAACCGAGGTGACCACGACGGCACCGACGACCACGACTACTCCGCCGCCGACGACCACAACGACCGCGCCCCCGACGACGACGGAGGAAGCCCCTCCGGTCGTCGAGGCTCCGCCAGTCGTGCAGGACACTTACGTGCCTCCCGCGCCCGCGCCCGCGCCGCCACCGCCGGCGATCTACATCCCGGGGCTTCCGCCGATTCTGTTGCCGGTTCTCCCACCGATTCCCGGACTCTGAGGCTCGCTTTCAGCGTTTGGAGTGTCGGCCACCTGACGTGGGGCCGGCCTTGACCGCGCTACCGGGCGGACGGGCGAGAATCACGGCGATGGCAGTGGTGAGTGGAACCGAAAGCGCCAGGGCTATTCCGCCGACAGCGGACCTTACGATCTCGATTGCGACGGCGTCACCGACCAGGACGTCCTGAAGAGGGCGCCCGCTGACGCTGAAGAGCAGTAGCAGTGGCAGCGCCCCACCCGCGTACGCGAGAACCAAGGTGTAGACCGTGCTGGCGATGTGATCACGTCCGACCCGCATCGCACCGCCGAAGACTTTTCGACGGGACGCATGCTTGTCGAGTTCGGCCAACTCGAATGCCGAGGATGCCTGGGTGATGGTGACGTCGTTGAGAACGCCGAGCGAGCCGATGATGAAGCCCGCCAGCAGCAGGCCGGTGATGTCTATGTGCTCGATATAGGTCTGAACATTGGTGTTCTGCTCTTCAGACAAACCGGTGAGGTGTGTCAGTTCAATGCAGAGGTAGGAGAGAACCGCGGCGAGCACCATGGCGGCAAGGGTGCCGAGCAAAGCAGAACTGGTCTTGAGTGAGACCCCGTGCGCCAGATAGAGAACCGCGTACAAGATCACCGCCCCGGCGACCAGCGCAACCGGTATCGCAGGCTTGCCGTCGAGCAGAGCGGGTAGGAGAAACCCGACGACTACGCCGAAGGCGATCACCAGGCCGACGAGTGCGCGCAGCCCTCTCCACCGTGCGACTGCGATGATGACGACGGCGAACGCGATGACGATCAACGCCAGCGGGAGCCCACGCGAATAGTCTTCGAAGGAGTACTGCGTGTTTCCGTTCGGGTCGGTCTGACGCACCAGCCGAATGTGGTCACCCACGCGAAGGTCCGGCTGACCGGCGCCCGGAATGACCTCGAGCAATGTCTTCGTTCCGGCATTCGGCCCGGATTCGATATCGACGATACTTCGCTGGCACTGGTAGGCGGAGGTAGGCGGCGGTTGCGGGGCACCGACGAATACCCTTCCGGCAGAGGAACTTCCGCAGTCGCCGAGATCCTGCATCGTGACGGTGCCCGCCTCGGTTTCCACCGAGCTGCCGTCGGCATTCTGGAAGGGGAGTGGGACGGGAATGGTGTTCTTGTCCGGCCACAGTGCGACAGCTGCCGCGACGACGACCATGCCGATGACGACGAGCAACCCGATGACGACGCGTGATGCGGTGGGGCCGATCTGAATGGGGCCACCGTGGCCATGGCCGTGACTCATCGGAAACTGAGTGTCGGACTGGGGATTTGCACCGGTGCAATGTTATCGGCTCCGAAGCGAATGGTCAGCTTCTGACGGCAGTGTCGGTGAAAGGCAGTGTCGCTGCAAGGCAGAGTCGGCGAAAACCGGTGCTACCGATGAGGGGTTGTGAAACTGGGATTGGTCGAGCTGGGTGGCGGGGAACAGGGGGGGTTGTCCCCGCCACCAACCTGGTATCCACAGGGGGGGGAGGGATACCAGGTGCTCGCGGCACCGAAGTGCTGCTAACTAATGTACCCAATTTCAAACCGATTTGGCGCGTTGTCCAACTACCAATTTCACAACGAATCACGTACCGGTTGGACCGTTTTCACATCGGGGCAGGTCACTAAATAGTTAAAGAGTCAATCAAACCGCCTGGTTTGCGAAAAATGTGACCAAGGTCGCACAAATGCCCCGCAGTTTTACGTTTACGGGGCATTTGTACAACGAATTGTTTACTCGATTTCGGCCGGATTCAGCGTGAGAATCTACTGTTTGTAACTGGTGAGGAAGTTGCCGAATCGCTCGATGGCCACGGCGAGATCTCGGGCCCACGGAAGGGTGACGATCCGAAGGTGATCGTGATTCGGCCAATTGAACCCGGTGCCTTGAACCATCAGGATCTTCTCCTGGAGAAGCAGGTCCTGAACCAATTTCTCGTCGTCGTGGATCTCGTAGACGTTCGGATCCAGACGAGGGAACGCGTAGAGCGCGCCGCGAGGCTTCACACACGAAACGCCCGGAATCATGTTCAATCGCTCCCAAGCGACGTCGCGCTGCTCGAGCAGGCGGCCGCCGGGCAGGATCAGGTCTTCGATGCTCTGGTGACCGCCGAGGGCGACCTGAATGGCGTGCTGTCCGGGGACGTTGGGGCACAGACGGGTCGACGCCAAGAGATCGAGTCCCTCGAGGAAGCCGGCCGCGTGATCCTTCGGGCCCGTGATCGCCACCCAGCCGGAGCGGTAGCCGGCGACGCGGTAGGCCTTCGAGAGGCCGTTGAACGTCAGGCACAGCAGATCAGGGGCAAGCGTTGCCAGCGAGATGTGCTTGGCGTCGTCGTAGAGGATCTTGTCGTAGATCTCGTCGGCGAGCAGCAGAAGCTGATGCTTGCGTGCCAGATCGACCAACTGCTGCAGAACCTCCATCGAGTACACCGCACCCGTGGGGTTGTTCGGGTTGATGACGAGGAGAGCCTTGGTCTTGTCGGTGATCTTGGATTCGATATCGGCGATATCGGGATTCCAGTCGTTGGCCTCGTCGCAGAGATAGTGGACGGGCGTGCCTCCGGACAAGCTCGTCATCGCAGTCCACAGGGGATAGTCCGGTGCTGGGATCAGAACCTCGTCGCCGTTGTTGAGGAGGGCCTGCATGGTCATCGTGATCAGCTCGGAAACACCGTTGCCGAGGTAGATGTCGTCGACGTCGAGCTCGGGGAAGCCGGGAACCAGCTCGTAACGCGTCACGATTGCGCGCCGCGCCGACAGAATGCCCTTCGACTCCGAATAGCCCTGTGCATAGGGCAGGGCGGCGATCATGTCCCGCATGATCACATCGGGGGCGTCGAATCCGAACGGTGCCGGGTTGCCGATGTTGAGCTTGAGGATCCGGTGTCCTTCCGCCTCCAACCGGGCGGCATGCGCGTGTACCGGTCCACGGATTTCGTACAGGACGTTCTGGAGCTTCGACGACTGCTCCAGCTCGCGCTGCGGCTGACGGTGGCGGACGGGTTCTGGTGTGCTCACGAGTTACATGATTCCACCACTGTGCAAGTGCATTGTCGGGGACCGTGTCGCACGCCCCGTTGGCTATTGTCGAGCGATGACCCCCAGCGAGCAGATTGCAGCCCCGTACGGATCGTGGACTTCTCCGATCGGAGCAGCTGATCTGGCTGCAGGTGGGCATCCTGTCGAGGGTGGACGATACGTCGGTGACGAGATCTGGTGGGCTGAACTTCGTCCGACCGAGGGTGGTCGGACCTCGATCCGTCGATCTGGTCTCGACAACCAACCCGTCGACATCCTCCCCGCGCCGTGGAACGCGCGAACCAGGGTTCACGAGTACGGCGGTGGCGCCTGGACGGTCACCGAGTCCGGAAAACTGGTCTTCAGTGAATTCTCCGATCAACGGGTGTACATCCTCGAAGGAGTCACTCCACGGGCTCTGACGCCCGAACCGGCGTCGCCGGCCGCGTGGCGATACGCAGACCTGCAGATCGTGAACGGCGAGGTGTGGGCGGTTCGGGAAGCGCACGCGGAGGACGGGGCGATCACTCGCGATATCTGCGCGATTCCGCTGGACGGTTCCGGCAACATCCGCTCGATCGTCGGCGGCTCGGACTTCCTCTCGTCACCGAGGCTTTCGCCGAGTGGAACCAAGATCGCCTGGATCGCATGGAACCATCCGCAAATGCCCTGGGACGGTACCGAACTGCGGGTAGCTCCACTCGTCGACGGCGTCGCTCAGGCGTATTCCGTGCTGATCGGCGGACTTGAAGAGTCCGTCCTGCAGCCGGAGTGGATCACCGACGACGAACTCTACGCAATCAGCGATCGCAGCGGCTGGTGGAACATCTATCGCGTCGGCGGCAAGATCAGCCCGATTTGCCCGGTGAACGCGGATTTCGGTGGCCCGCAGTGGCGCTTCGGTGGGCGCTGGTTCGTCGAACTCGGCAACGGGCACCTTCTCACCGCACGCACCGTCGGAACCGACACGCTGGCGGTACTCGACCCGGCGTCGGGGGAACTGCGCGACATCGCGACCCCGGGTGTCACCAGCATCGGCCTCATGCAAGTTCGCGGCGATCGGTTACTGCTCATCTCGGGAGGCGCGAAACTGGCGGGCGCGCTACGTGAACTGGACCTCGGTACCGGCGAACTCACCGAAATCCGTTCGTCGGTCGAAGAATTGCCCGAGTCTGCCTACCTTCCGGAAGCGCGAGCCGTCGTGGCTCACGGACACGGGCGAGAAGTTCACGCCGTTGCGTATCCGCCGCGCAGTCCGCGATACAAAGGGCTCGACGATGAACGACCGCCGTATGTCGCGTTTGTTCACGGTGGGCCGACGGCGCACGTCGCACCGGCCCTCAACCTCGTCTACGCCTTCTTCACCAGCCGCGGAATCGGCGTCGTCGACGTGAACTACGGCGGGTCGACCGGTTACGGACGTGAGTACCGTAATCGATTGCGTGGTCAGTGGGGTGTCGTCGACGTGCAGGACGTCGTCACCGCCGTCAACGGGTTGGCCGAGCAGGGGCTTGCCGATCCGGCCCGCCTTGCCATCGAAGGCGGATCCGCCGGTGGTTGGACCGTTCTGGCCGCACTGACGACGTCCGACGTGTTCGCTTGTGGTGCTTCCTATTTCGGCGTGGCCGAACTGGACCTGTTCGTGCAGGAAACTCACGATTTCGAATCGCGTTACGTCGACGGTTTGATCGGCCCGCTGCCGGAATCTGCCGACCTGTACGCGGAACGTGCTCCACTCAACAACGTCGACGGGTTGAACTGCCCGGTGTTGCTTCTCCAGGGTCTCGACGATCCGATCGTGCCACCCTCGCAGGCGGAGCGATTCCGGGATGCTCTGGTGGCCAAGGGCATTCCGCACGCGTACCTGGCCTACGAGGGTGAATCTCACGGATTCCGCAAGCAGTCGACCATCATCAGCTCACGCAACGCCGAGCTGTCCTTCTACGGGCAGGTGCTCGGATTCACTCCACCCGGCATTCCGACGCTCGAGCTGTGGAAGCCTGCGATCAGTAGCTGACGGCCCCGTGGCTGCGCGCGAAGGCCGCCAGGATCCGACTTGCCACCAGTGACGGGGTCGACAGGTCGGCCCACGTCCACCTCGCGACCTCCCACCCTGCGTCACGGAGTCGGTCTTCGCGGAGCTTCTCGTTCCAGAGCGCGTCCTCGGGGCTGCGACCGGCGGGCACCAGTCGGCCGTACTTGATGCGGCCGTCGAACTCTCCGATGGTGCGCTGCTCACGCCACAGGAAGTCGACGCGGCCGGCGAACCCTCGAGCGTCGTGGATGTCGACCTGGGGTTCGGGGAGCGGTAAGTGTTCGTGCAGGAACAATGCGAGGCTCCGTGATTCACCGACGCTTTCGATACGGGAGTCCATCGCGGTGAGCGCGTGGAGCGCATGTCGATGGCGCGGATCGTTCGGGCTGAGTGCCAGCGATGCTGCAACCGCGTCCTTGGGCAACCTTGAACGGTGCAACGCTGAATTGCCCACGACGAGAGCCTGTTCGAAAGTGAGTGTCCTCGCGAGATCCGCAACAGTTCGTGCCGGAGTCGTGACGCGCAGCCCATCGACTTCGGTGATCTCGTTGTCCGCCAGCCATGTCGAGTGCACGTGACGTCGAGCGGACTTTCGGCCACCACCTCGCCGGTTCCGGGACAGGTGAACGACCTCGAGCGGAGTGTTCCAGAGTTCGAAACCGTGCAGAACCGCAGCCGAGACGTGGCTGACAGTGGCACCGGGTGAAGCGGCGCAGGCCACGGCCTCTGCCCGTAATCGATGTCGTCCGTATGCGTCGAGGCGGGACAGGTGGCCGCTGTCCACGTACCCACCACGATGGATTCTGGCCCAGGTTCCACTAGCGCAGGCCTGTCGGATCTCGGCATCGGTGCGACCGATCGACAGTTGGTCCGGCCTGCGGATGATATGTGTCTGTTCCCCCATGTCGATCGATCTTGCTGTGCCCGGCGCTGGAAAGGAAGCCGTGACCCCGGGGGTGTGGATAGCCGTGAGTGAACACCACTTGTCCACAGCTCGAACCGGTTTCGCGTCGCTGGAGAGGGTGTTCGGTATGGGGAAACGGTGGCAGGTTCCCGGTGTCGCGCTCTAGGAAACCCTTGCGTCCGGAGCGTTCGCGTGCCAGGCTGTTCAACTATGACTACAGGAAAGGCGGACACCGCCACCGTCGCGTGAGCGCCGCACCGATTCGCTCGTCGGCATCACATCGAGCGACATTGCCCGAGAACTTCAATCTCTTCGATGAAGACAGTCTGGCCCTGGAAAAGATCCGCGACGTGTGGCTGAAACGCGGATTGTGTACTCGTCCTGCTGATCGAAACACCGCAGAAGCCTCTGTCGCGCAACTGTATCGACGCTCCGGGCTCCCGAAACCGGAGTTCGTCTGGGTCCCGTCGCCGTCTGCTGGTTCGGACCTGATCGTCACCGAAGGACTGTCGACCAAGATGTCATTGGACGGCACCGGCCTCGACTGCGCTTCCGGGTATATCGCGAGCATGTTTGCGGCATCGCGCCGACGCATGGACGCGCGAATCGAATGTCGGAGAACTGGCTGGCAGATGGAACGCCGGCAGGGGGAGCGCCTGATCAGGGCGTCCATTTGGGAATCGTTGCACACCACGCTGTTCGACGGCGTCGCAGCTGCGATACGAACGATGTTGACCCCGGTGGCCGGGGAAGTGACCTGGTACGGGCAGCAGGACGCACATCGAATCGCGTACTACGACACATGCCATCGATTCGGTCTTGCGACCTTCCGCTCGGAAGACCGTGAACTCCTCGACGTGCAGACCGCACTGGCTGACTCGACCGGGTGGTGGTGGGCGTTCGACGACGTGTGCATCATGGCGGAACGACCCACTGCCTTACATGCCGAACCGATTCCGGGCAGCGCGCAGGGGGCACGGCGCTTGCATCATTCTGATTCCCCCGCAATCGAATTCATAGACGGTACAAAGGCGTTCGTTCTACACGGAGCGATCGTTCCAGACTGGGTGGTGCTCGACCCCACCGCCGAACGCATCGCACACGAGCGCAATGTAGAGATCCGTCGATGTGCAATCGAGCGGATCGGGTGGGATTCCTACATCGAGCTGGCGGGCCTGACACTGGTCGACCAAACCGACGATCCCGGTAACGCCGGTTGCCTGCTGCAGCTCTACGCGTCGCCGGAGGGCTGGGGTCGAAGTGGACGGATTCTCCTCGCGGTCAACGGTTCTCTCGAACGCGACGGGCATCGGCGTCGATACGGCCTTCACGTACCCGGATGGTTTACCTCCGCGTTGGATGCCGCCGGATGGACTTACGGCATCACCGGTACCGACTATTCCCGTCTCGTTCGTCGAACCTGAATCTCGAACCCTCTACCCTCAATCCTCAAACCTTGGGTGATACTTATGAACTCGAACATGACCTTGTCCGCTCTCACCAGCCTCACCGGCCTCGATGTCTTCGACTACCTGGACCAGGAAGTGTCCATTCCTGTGATCGACGGACTTCAGGCGCAAGGCGATCTCATCGTGATCCCGTTTTCGCTGCTCGCAAATATCGTGGCGCCTCTGCCATGGACACGCTCTGTGAGAGTGCCGCTCTCCGGCGTGGAACTGCTGCGAAGTGCGGCGGGAGGGAACCCCCACAGTCTGGTTGCAGACGAAGGGGAGTGCACGTGGTCGACGCCGGTGAAAGATGCTCGGGGCCTTGCACTCGGCATGCTCGACACCCGGGTGACCGCGTACCTGATCCATCCGGAGCACGGCGCGACCGGAATCGCTCCGGGGCGATACGTCATCGGCCGGCAGCAGGAAAGGGGCGTCGGGCGTGCGCGCGGTGCGGTGATGCTTGTCGCCGACTGACACGCCGGCCTCGAGTTGGCGGGGAGTGGGCACCACTTGCATAGGGCGAGCACCGGTTTCCGTGTGCTGGACGGTGTGTTGGGTCGAGGGAAAGGGTGCTCGGTCGGCAAAGGCTCCCGCACAAACACGAATGCCCTCACCGTGACGGTGAGGGCATTCGCGTGTGGTGCGCTTACTTCTTGCGGCCAGGAGCCTTCGCGCCGGCCTTGAATCCGAGTCCGCCTGCCTTGGGGGCGGGCGGCGCGGCAGCAGGCGCCGGAGCTTCCGCGGGTGCGGACGCCTCAGCAGGCGCTTCGGCGGGTTCTGCCTTCACCGGTTCGGCCTCGGGAGCCGGGGCCTCTGCAGCCGGCGCCGGGGCCGCAGCGGGAGCTGCCTTCCGGGCACCGGGAGCCTTTGCGCCCGACTTGAATCCGAGTCCGCCGGCCTTGGCAGCAGGCGGAGCCTTCGGGGCTTCCGCCTCGGCGGCCGGAGCCTCTGCCGGTGCAGCCGGAGCCTCTGCCAGAGCCTCTGCCGGAGCAGCAGCAGGTGCTTCAGAAGCAGGAGCAGCCTTTGCACCAGGAGCCTTGGCCCCACCCTTCATCTGCAGTCCCTTGCCGCCGGGTGCCTTGGCGCCGGACGCCAGGCCCAGACCCTTCGGCTTGGCGACGGGTGCAGCAGCTTCGGGTGCACCAGCCTCAGCAGCCTCAGCTGCCGGAGCAGCAGCAGGTGCTTCAGAAGCAGGAGCAGCCTTTGCTCCGGGTGCCTTGGCGGCGCCCTTCATCTGCAGTCCCTTGCCGCCGGGAGCCTTGGCCCCGCCTGCCAAGCCGAGACCCTTGGGCTTTGCGACAGGTGCTGCCGGTGCAGCAGCTTCGTCAGCGGGAGCTTCCGCGCTTGCGGCGGGAGCCGCCTTCTTGGCGCCGGGAGCCTTGGCCCCGCCGGCCATTCCGAGCCCCTTGCCGGGTGCCTTGGCACCGGGAGCTTTTGCACCTGGTGCTTTGGCGAGGCCCTTCATGGCCAGACCCTTGCCTGCCGGTGCAGCCTTGGCTTCCGGAGTCGCGGCAGCTTCCTCGACTTCGGCGACCCGATCCTGCTCGACGGTCTCAGCCTTTGCCTCAGCAGCGACCGGTGCCTTCTCGCGCGGGATCACCTTGATGTTCTCGCCGAGCTGGGCGGGATCGAGACGAGTGACGGAGTTCAGCATCAGCTGCGCGACGTCGACGACCTCGACGCCTTCGCCCTGGCCTTGCTCCTGGCGGGCAGTGACGCCGTCGGTGAGCATGACGCGGCAGAACGGGCAACCCGTGGCGATCTTCTTGGGGTTGGTGGAGAGCGCTTCGTCGACGCGGTCGACGTTGATGCGCTTGCCGATGTTCTCTTCCATCCACATGCGAGCACCACCGGCACCACAGCACATGGAACGTTCGCCGTGACGCGGCATTTCGACGAGCTTGGAGCCTGAGGCTTCCATGAGTTCACGGGGAGCGTCGTAAACCTTGTTGTGGCGTCCGAGGAAGCACGGGTCGTGGTAGGTGACGTCTTCGCTCACGGACGCAACCGGGATCAGCTTCTTCTGGCGCACCAGACGGTTGAGCAGCTGAGTGTGGTGCACGACCTCGTAGTCGCCGCCCACCTCCGGGTACTCGTTGCCGAGGGCGTTGAAGCAGTGCGCACAGGTGACGACGATCTTGCGCTTCTTCTGCTCGATACCGTCGAAGACCGAATTGAGCATCTCGATGTTCTGCATCGCGAGCTGCTGGAACAAGAACTCGTTGCCGGCACGACGTGCGGAGTCGCCGGTGCAGGTTTCGTCGGCGCCGAGGACCATGAACTTCACTCCCGCGGTGGCGAGGAGTTCGGCAACGGCCTTGGTGGTCTTCTTGGCACGGTCTTCGTAGGCGCCGGCGCAGCCGACCCAGAAGAGGTACTCGTAGTCCTCGAAGCTGTCGGCGTCCTTGCCGAAGACGGGGATCTCGAAGTCCATCTCGTTGATCCAGTTGAGGCGATCCTTGGAGTTCTGACCCCAGGGATTGCCCTTGTTCTCGAGGTTCTTGAACAGGCCGGCGAGCTCGGAGGGGAACTCCGATTCGATCAGGACCTGGTAGCGACGCATGTCGATGATGTGGTCGACGTGTTCGATGTCGACGGGGCACTGTTCGACGCAGGCGCCGCAGTTGGTGCAGCTCCACAAGGTTTCGGCGTCGATGACCGGGGCCATCTCGCCTTCGACGGTTTCACCGACGAGCTTGCGGTCGGCCTCGAGGCGTGCCGCCTCGGGGATGGCTGCGAGGGCGCCTTCCTTGACATTGCCTTCGCTGTCGACGAGACCGATCTCGTCGCCGCCCATGTCCTTGCGTCCACCAGCGAGCAGGTACGGGGCCTTGGCGTAGCCGTGGTCACGCAGCGACATGATGAGCAGCTTGGGAGAGAGCGGCTTTCCGGTGTTCCACGCGGGGCACTGGGACTGGCAACGACCGCACTCGGTGCAGGTGGTGAAGTCGAGCCAGCCCTTCCAGGAGAAGTCTTCGATGTTTCCGGCGCCGAGAGTGTCGGTGTCGGGGTCGACGTTCTCCATCGTCAGGACTTTGCCCTTGGACATCATGGGCTTTGCCGCGCCGAGGGCGACGGTGCCGTCGTCTTCACGCTTGAAGTAGATGTTGAAGAACGCCGAGAAGCGGTGCCACGCGACGCCCCAGGTGATGTTGCGGCCCACGATCGCGAGCCAGATCATGCCGGTCATCAGCTTCACGAATGCGAACACCGAGATCATGACGGGGCTGGCGGGAAGCAGTTTCGCGACCTGCATGGTGAAGAAGTCGGTCCACGGGTTGGCGTGACCGTAGGTCGCGATCTTGCCTGCCTTGACCATGATCATGCCCAGGCCCTCGAGCAGGACGATGCCTTCGATGACGTAGGCAGCCTTGAAGTTGGAGCCGCCGAAACGGGACAGGCGCGCGGGCAGACGCGGGTGGTTGAGCTGACGGATCACGATCAGCGTGGTGATACCGATGACGGTGCCCAGGCCGAGGATCTCGTCCCACAGGTGCCACGCCCACGTGTTACCGAAGATGGGCCAGTGGAACTCGGGGTTGAACGTCTGGCCGTAGGCCTCGAACCACAGCAGGAACCCACCGAGGAAGCCGACCATGACGAGCCAGTGGGCCCAGCCGACGCTGCGGAACTTGTTCATGCGCGTGTGCGCGATGAACTCGATGATCATCTGCTTGAAGCGAGGGAAGAACGGGCGCCATCGATCGGGTGCCGACTGGCCGATGCGCACGGTGTTGAACATCCTCAGCGCGCCTGAGAGGAAGATGTACCAACACACCAAGCTCAGCAGAGCACCAATCGTGCCCAACGTAATCGTCAGGGCATTCATGTCGCGGCCTTTCGTTTCAGGGCGACGCGTCGGCCACCTCGGGACAGCCCACTGATACTAACCTGCGTTATGTTACCCGCCAGTAACTAGCATTACCAGCCTGTAGGTACCGGCTGGTAACCGCTCGTGGCCTGGAGAGATCAATCTTCTGCGTCGGACGGGCTGGGCCAGACGCAGACATGTCTGGTCGTCACGTTAGGCGGTGCCCGTCAGGTGTCCATCTGTCAGGCAGCCCTAACTCGGGTTCCGAGCAGGTGAGAACAACCGACCGGCTGTTATCGTTACGCCCGTCACGCACAGGGGAAACGGGTGGTGTGAGTCATCGACTGACGCCCGCCCGATCCCGGGGAGGATCAAAAATGTTCATTCGAAAAGCTGCGGCCGTCGCAGCGATGACCATTGCCGCTACGGGCATCGCTGCAGGTACTTCTTACGCAGCTCCGGAGACGTCACCCGACGTTTCGTACACCGCCGAGGTCGTCGACCAGGCCGTTGTCACCACCATCGACGCCGGAGCATTCCGGGTCTCGGGCGACGGAACTCACGTCGACTTGCAGAACAGCCAGGGCGCAACTCTCGTGAGCCTTCCGCTCGCGTTCAACCTCGGCGACGTTCAGTTCCCGTTCGACGAGACCGTCAGTGAGGACGGCAAGACCCTCACCCTCAAGCCGAACCTGGACCCGGCCAGCTCCAAGCCGAAGCCGGTCGCTGCCGAGTTCACCCCGGTTGCTTCGCCTGACGAGGATCAGAAGGCAATCGAGAAGTTCCAGTCACAGCTCGGGCTTGCCACGCAGATCGGTAGCCTCACCGGCACGATCGTCGGGGCGGTCATCGGTTGCATCGTGGGTCTGCCCGGCCTGGTCGTCGGCTGCCTGCCCGGCATGGTCACAGGGGCCGGTATCGGTGGAGTCGCCGGTACCATCCTCGCCGGCGGCGGAACTGCCGTCGTCGCGGGCTTGGACCTGATCAAGGTTCTGAACGCTCCGGCTGGAACAACTCTCTTCCAGTAGAACGTCACGAACGCCGAAACGGGCGCCACACCTTCAGAAGGTGTGGCGCCCGTTTTGCTGTCTCGAGTAATGCGTGTGATCAGTAGTCGCGAACCTTCAGGCCTGGGTTGGCGGCGAGGATGTCGTTGATCGGCGTCGCGTACTGGGTCGGGGCTTCTTGCCCGAACAGTGTCTCTGCCTGAGCGATCTCGCACAGGGGAGAGGTGGCGACGTTGGACGCACTCGTGATGCCCACTGCCAATGTTCCGGAGACGATCGGGCCACCGCTGTCACCCTGCAGGACGCAGATGTTGGTGGTGAAGCCGTTGTCGAGGGTGTGATCCAAAACCTTTGCGACGCGGTTGACGCCGGTGACGACGCCGCAGCTGAAGCCCGTGGTCGATCCTGCCTTGCAGACCGGGGCGCCCACGACAGGATCGGCGGTACCGGTGATGTTGACCGAGCGGTTGAACGGGACCCGCACGCTGTTGTTCTCGAAGCGGTACTTCGCGTTGTCGTCGATGTTGATGATCGAGTAGTCGCGCCCGTCGAAGCTGCTCTTGGCGAAGTACCCGACGCGGGGCCCGGTCTGGTTGTTCACCATCGGGAAGACCTGGCTGGAGTTCGAGGTGCCGGCAGCGGCGCGATTGGGATCACAGTGACCGGCGCTGATGTTGACCGTGCGCCCTGAACCGTCGGTGCCGTTGAAGCCGAACGAACAACGCAGTCCAGTGTTACCGGAGGTTGCGCCGAAGGCGTCTCCGCCCAGTGCGGCGTCGCCGGTTGCGGATCCGGTTGCGGGGATGAGGTCCGCGACGATCGGGGGAACCAGTAGCGGAGCAGCGGTATGGACGACGGTCCGCTTCAGGAACTCAGGCAATTCGATGCCGGCGGCAGGATCGGCGGTGAGGGCGACTCCGTTGCCGACGACGTCGACGGCAATGCCACGCACGAGGTCTGCGACCTCGGCAGGCTGCGAATCGAGCCAGGTGTTGAGTGCCGAGAGTTGACTTTGCAGAGCCTGCTCGCTCTGCGCGACGTCCTTGACCTCGAAACCGGCCTTCTCGGCGGCCTCGCGGGCAGCATCCTTGTCTCGACCGTCAGCGAGAGCGACTACGCCCTTACCGAGGTCGTCGAGCCACACTCCGGCAAAAGAGTCGGGAAACTGGACGCGCGCGATGGCGGCGAACTCCGCGAGCTTCTGCGCGAGTTCGGAACGCGAGACGAACTGGTCGGGCGTCAGCGCCAAGTCGTGCTGTAGGGCTTCGGCGAGTTCGACGGGCAGATGGGCTGCCTGATCGGATACCCCGGATTCGTTCGGTTCTGCGTTCGCGACCGCGGTGATCGGTCCGAGGAGCAGCAGCGCGGCCGAACCGAACACTGCGGCGCGACGTGCGATGGAGCTTCGCATGTGGGCCTTTCCACTTCGTTGACCGCGTACCACCCCCCTGGGAGCACACGGATACGGCTCACGGACTTGTGGTGAGCCGATCACAGTCGACCATGACTATATGGGTTCGAACGCGCTATTCCCACCCGTTACATGAGCAGACAGCGCTGACCCCGACCGACAACAGCACTGTGCCCGCCGATCGCGAAACGGATCGGCGGGCACAGTGCGTGAATCAGTGGTTGGTCAACCTGCAGTGCGGACGCGGATTCCGGCACCGACACCGCCACCGGAAGCGCGATCCGCCGCGTCGAGGATGTCTCCGACCGGAATACCCAGATTCGAGGTTCCACCGGAGGTCGCCAGTACCAGGTTCGCTTCGTTGCAACTGGGTGCTCCGCTGCTGTTGGAGCCGCTGGTGATGCCCAGAGCCAAGGTTCCGGAGACGATGGCGCCGCCGCTGTCCCCGGCGAGGGTGCACGCGGTACCGGCGAATCCGCGAACGGTTCGTGAATCACCGTCCGCCATGACCAGTTGAGTTTCGACGCGATCGGCTGCCACGACACCACAGGTGAAGGACGACGTCTGGCCGGACTTGCAGATGGGAGCGCCGATCACGGGACGTGCTGTTCCCGTGATCGCGAGGGTGGTCCCGTTGGCACCGCGGACGGCAGCACGGTCGAGGCCCGCGTCGATGCCGGACTGGTCGAACTTGATGACCGAGTAATCGAGATCGCCGGCGTTGTTGCCGACGGAAGACTGTGAGAATGCTCCGATCAACTGACTGTCGTCGACGTTCGCGTGATTCGGCAGGTAGACGGGCGACTTCGAA
This sequence comes from Rhodococcus sp. FH8, assembly GCF_019266085.1. Lineage (NCBI taxonomy): Bacteria > Bacillati > Actinomycetota > Actinomycetes > Mycobacteriales > Nocardiaceae > Rhodococcus > Rhodococcus sp. FH8. The sequence goes on from NZ_LPNQ01000065.1 coordinate 156,987, forward strand.
CCCTCGGCCGGATTGCAGTGTCCGGCACTGATATTGAGAGCATTGTTCTGATCGTCGACGGCGTTGAACCCGAACGAGCAGACCGAGATGTTCTCGGTCGGTGTCTCGCGAATGGGGCCTGTCGACGTGATGTAGGTGTCGCCGCCGAGTGCTCCGGGATCAACCGATCCGCCACCGTCCGGGCTGAGAACGATCTTGGTGTTCTCGAGCAGGGTCGGAAGATTGAGCGCCTGCCCGACGGGGCTGTTCGCGACGTCGATGACGACCTGGTTGTTCAGGACGTCGATAGTCGCCGAATTGACTGCGCGTGAGATTTCCTTGGGCAGCCCGGCAATCCATCCGTTGACGTCGGCCAGCGTCTTCTCGAGAGTGTCGGCGGAGACGGGGGCGACGTGCGTGCGGTAACCGTCGTCGGCCGCGATGCGTGCAGCTTCGGTGGTGGTGACGGCTACGACGGGTTGACCGTCGAGTCCCATCCACGAGCCGGCGTAGTCGCCAGGGCGCTCGGACTTGAATTCCTGGGCGTATGCACCGAGTTCCTGAGCTTTGGCAGCGCGGTCCAGATACTCCTGTGGGGAGATCTTCAGATCGCGTGTGATCGCCTCGACCAGCTCAGCCGGAAGCTGATCTGCCCCGAGCTGTTCGACATGCGTGTCGGAGGCGGGCTCTGCCGATGCCGTCGTGGTGAATGGAGCTGCGAGCAGTAGTGCCGAGGCGCCGACCACAGCGGTGCGGATCGCCAACGAGTTACGCATGAAATCCCTTCAAGTCCCCGGCACCGAGCCGGTAGGTACCGCACCCACCATAGGGGAAAGTTTCGACGAGGAATATGTGCCTGTTGTCGGCAAGTCGAATTATTCTGTCTAACTTGGCATTCCGGGTCTCGGGGCCAATGGCATGACGGGCATGTCGGGATTCGGAACCACCGGATCGGTTGTGTCGGTCGGGTTGGACGGCTGCGTCGGCGTTGTCTGTGTATCAGTGGGGTCGGTCACGGCGGGAGTGTCCGGGGTATCCGGATCGACCGGATCCAGCGGTCCGACGACCGGCGGCAGGTTCTCGATCCGAAGGGGATCGATCTGGATGGTGATCGGCGATCCCTGTTGCGCGGGGACGTTCGCCGTAGTGGATTTCTCTGTACCAGTGCCCGGACTCACCGGGATGGGCTGGGATTCGGATGAGGTCGATTCCGCTTCGGATGCCCACGACTGCGCCGTCGGCTGCGCGCCGAGAGCGGGTACTTCCGGTGGAGGTGAGGTCGCTGATTGCGTGCCTGTCCCGGATGAACTCGTCGGGGTGGCAGCTGTGTCCGTCCCGGGGGACAGGGAAGACTGTGCGTCGAGAATCCTGGGTGCTGAAATGGTCGGAGTGTGTCCGATGATGACCGCGGCCGCGCAACCCGACACCGTCAGAAAGACTGCGGCGGCTGCTGCGGCGATGATCGGTCGGCGCTCCCACCGCCACTGGCGATTCAGCCAACCGTCGATGCTCGGTTCTTTCGTGACCGGTGCCTCCACGCCGGATTCCGGCTCCGGTTCGATCAGAACGAACGGCGGAAACTCTTCGGGGGTGTCCTCTGGCTCGGCAAAATCGGTTGGCTGGGGTTCGGGACAGGTAGAGGTGATCGAGAAGGGTGCGGCCAACGCTGCGGCTCCGCGAGCAGCACGGTCGTCGGCGTCAGGATCCGCGAGCCAAGCCGCAGAGGCTTCATCTTCTGAAATCAGTTCGACGCCGTCGAGATTCATGCTGTCGAGTGCGCCGCGCAGTACGTCGACGGAATCGCTCGACCAACCCGCGGGGATCACCGCAGAGATGTTCAGGTCCTGATCGGTGAGTGTCCGGACTTCCTTGACCAGGCAATACATCGCTGTCGCTACCAGTTCCTCCCCTCGCGTCATGTGCTCGGAGAAGTTGTCGGTATCGTCGGTGCCGACCCTGTCGAGGAACCCGCGCAACCCGGTGGACCCCGCCGCGGTTCCGCCTAGCTGCACGGTGCCGTCGGGGGCGTGGTGCAGAACCGATTCGCGTTCGAGGGTCACCAGCTCCGAGTCAGGTCTCGCGATCGCAGCAATGCTTCGTTTGTTGCCGACGGCGAGTCCGACTCCCCACTTCATAGCGATCCCCGTTTCACAGTTACCGAACTTTGCTCGGCAGGCATGTCCTGATTCCTGTGAAAACTATCACTTAAACGGATATACGCAACCCTCTGGACAATATGCAGCTAACTACTTGTTCGGCGGTGTCATGCTGCGAAGGATGGTGAGCAGTTCCGAACGAGACTGCGCCCCGACGCGCCGCTTGATCCGTGCGACATGGTGCTCGACGGTTTTAGCGGAGATGTAGAGGCGTTCGCCGATTTCCCGATACGTCAGTCCGACGACGACGAGTTCGGCAACTTCTTGTTCGCGCTCGGTCAACACCGACGGTGGCGCCGCACTTGTGGCGGTATCGGTTGCACTCGTCTCGGCCGTCGACGTTGTGCGTAGCGAGCGCGCAACGTGGAGCAGTGCCGTGGCCGATTTGGTGTCCGGGGTGCGCAGCGCTGCTTCGCCGGCGAGGCGAGCGGCGTCCCACGGGAGTCCGATCCGACCGAGCGTTCGTGCGGCGGCTTCGACATCGTCTGCGTCGACGTTGCCTTGCATGAGTAGGAGCCACTGGCGTCCGGCGGTCGCCAAACCGGCTGCGTAAGTGTGAGTTTTGGCTGATTCGGCGAGTGTATGGGCGTGTGGGAGGAGATCGGCCGGCGACTGCGAGAGGATCGACGCCTGGACGCCGTACCAATGCAGCGGCGACGACCACAGCGGCGGCTCGCCGAGCGCGCGGAGGAGGGAGCGCGCGTCGTCGACGAGATGCTCGACCTGCTCGGTCTCCTCGAGCCGTACTGCCGCAAGCCACAGTTCGCCGATGGGAAGCAGATCGAACAGATCAACGCTGCAGGACGAGAGGGTGCCTGCCGCGCCCGACCAAGCTCGACGCAGCTGGGCGAGATCGCCGGAACGCCGAGCAAGACCCACGATCAGAGCATGCAGAAACAGTGCGTCACGCTCACGGAGGGGGCCGCGGACTACCTCCTGCGGTAGGTCTTCGAGAATCGCGTCCTGCCCGCGGACCATCGCGATCCAGGCGCCGAGAAGGTGAAGTCGCGCCCACGTGTGGCTGCATGCGTCGTCGGCGGCGATCGCGGCCGTGACGACAGCGGCGGCCCGTTCATGGGCGCCGTTGTGCAGGAGTGCAAGAGCTACCAGCGCCGGGGCGGAATCAGGCTGGAATTCAGATGTGTCGGCTCCGCCGGGGAGCGAGAGTGCGCGCGACATCGTGTTGAGCGCACTCGGCGCGCTCCCGGTGACCGATTGCATCAGTCCGTTGGCCAGTGTGGTAGCGCCGACCGTCGAGCTCGACGGTGATCCGGTGTGCCCGGTGAGCGCCGCGTTCGCGTCATCGACCTTGCCGATGCCGAGGAAAGTGATTGCGGCGAAGGGGGATTCGTTTCCGGTGCGCCCTGGCCCCAGCCAGGTGTAGAGATCTGCAGCGGCGCCGAGTTGGCCGCATGCTGCGGACGAAGCTGCGCGGATTCGCACCGCCGCAGCCAATCTCGCGTCGTCGAGATCGGGTGCGGCGATGACGGAATCGGCCAGACGGCAGGCAGTGTCGAGGTCACCACTGCGAGCCGAGACCTGGGCGTACAGCAGCGTGTCGGCCACGCCGAGAGGCTCGATCGAATTCACGCGGCGAAAGAGATCTGCCGCGACCGCCGGCGTGCTCGCCTCGACGGCGTCTCGTAGTACACCCGTGAGATCGCGGTGGCGGATGCCGGAGTCGAAAAGTCTTCGTGCTGTGTCGATATCGAGGGTTCTCGTGTGTGCGCGTGATTCGACGATTCTGATCAGCTCGCTGCGGATACGCCCGGTGCTCGTCGACTCGGCGAGCACGCTCGCGACGAGTGGTGATCGCGAACCGAACAGTCCGGTCGCCAGTGCCCGGTCGAATGCAGCTGTGAGGCTGAACTTCTCCTGTCCCAGATCGAGCTCGAAGGCGTCGATGTCCGGGACGGCGAGTGAAACTTCGAGGATCTCGCGCTCGATCGGATGCAGAGCGGTGACCTGGTGGAGGATGTGTGTGCGTATGGCGTTCGGCATTTCCGGGCGGCCTGCCGAGGCGGCGGCGAAGTACGCTTCGATCGCCCCGAAGGAACCACCGGACAGATCCTCGAGCGCCACCACGGCGCGGTCGTCGAGCGGGACTCTTCGCTCGGCCGCGATCTTCCGAATATCGTTTCGGTTCAACGGGTTCAGATGCAACACGGTGCCGAAACTCGAGATGTTCGAGTAGATCGGTGCGAGTGGTGGATCGATCCGATCGGAGGCTACGACAACTCCGAGGTCGTCACGTTGGACAAGCTCTTTCAGGGCACGGATTTCATCGGAGGTCAGAGCTTGCGCGTCCGCGATCACCACAATCGCGTCGGCGGGGACGTCATGCGTGACTGCGGTGACCACGGGCTTAGCACCCGATTCGATTCGCTTCCGTACAACCCTCGTCACTTGGGGCCGAGCGCTGGCATCGGTCCCGGTGACGAACAGGCGCAGTGGCGATGCAGTCAGGTCGACGTCGCGCAAAAGTCCTGCGATGAACGACGATTCGGTGCCGTTGTCACGGTTCATCGAAAGACCGCCGGTCAGCGGATCGGTGCGGTGACGCCGCCGACGACACCACCGACCACGTTTCCGACACCACCGACGACGTTACCGAGACCTCCGACCACGCCGCCGACTCCGTTGCCGACACCGTCGACCAGACCGCCGACTCCGTTTCCGATGCCGGTCGCAGCGTCACCGACACCGGTCCCGACGCCGGCTCCAGGCGCAGGTGCGGGCGCTGGTGCCGGGGCGGGAGCAGGTGCGGGCGCCGGGGCGCCGGGTGCGGCAGGTGCAGGCGCCGACTGAGCGGTCTCGCCCGGTGCGGGCGAGGATCCCGCCGGTGCGCCGGCAACCGGAACTGCCCCCGGCGCCGTCGTCGAGCCGCCTGCGGCAGCAGGAGAACCGGGCTGATTGCTTCGAGTGCCGTTGTTCGCAGTCGTGGATCCGGTGCCTGCCGCTTCCGCTGCCGTGGTGCTGCCGGGAGTAGAGCCCGCGGTGGTCGATGCGGTCGAGGAGGTGGACTCGCTGGTGGTGTTCGCCGAACTGGACGGAACGTTGATCTTGTCCATGGCAGTTCCGATTCCGAGCCCGCCTGCGGCGAGCACGATGAATGCTCCCACCACTGCAGCAACGACGCCGACCCTCGACGAGCGTCGAGTCGCCGTGTTCTCTTCGTCGGTCGGCTCGGCAAGCAACGGAGTGGAGAAGGCGGGAACTGGTGCGGGCTTGCGAGACGGCTCGGCGGGAATCACTGTAGTGGCGGCGGCCGGTACTTGCGAGTCTCTGGCGTCGAGTGCGAGGGCCGCGGCGCCGGACGCCGCGCACGACGCTGGATCGGCGTCGGCGATCACCGGGACACGAAGCTCCGCCGACAGTAGTTCGGCGACAAGGGGAATGGACGAGCTTCCGCCGGCCAGGACAACCTGATTGACGTCACTGGACTCGACGCCGGCAGATCGCAGGCTTTCGCGAACCAATGCCACCGATTCGGTGAGGGCGGGCCGGATCAGATCTTCGAGTTCGGAACGAACGAGTCGAACGTCGCTGACGGCACCGGGAAGCGCCACGCGGGCAACGGTTTCCGTTTCGGTGGAAAGTTCCTCCTTGGCTGCGCGGGCATGCTCGCGCAGAGTTTCCAGCGCTGCAATCGTCTCGGGTGCAAAGGGATCAAGGGTTGCGAACTGGTCGGAAACCGCATCGAGCAGGTGAACGGTGACGAGGTGATCGAATTCGTCGCCGCCGATGTCCTCGCTGCGCAGCGGCTTACCGAATATCTCGCTTCGTCCGTCGGTCGTGGACATCATCGTGACGTCGAGCGAGCGAGCACCGAGGTCGTAGACGACGGTCAGACCGTCGCTGACGACAGTTCCGGAAGCGGCGAGCCACGCCATGACGGCTGCGGGTTCGGCGACGAGAGTCGCCCCGTGAACCCCGGCGTCGTCCAGAGCGGACTCCATGGTGCGTGCTGTGTGGCGGTTCCACCCCACCGGGTGAGCCAGGACGACAGTTGGCCCTTCGTTACCGCCTGCCTGGTCTACCAGTGCGCCGACCGCTGTCGCCGCGAGAGCCTCGCCGCGGTACTCGGTACCGTCGGCGGCAAGTATCGGAATCGGGTCTCCGACGCGCTCGACAAATCCGGTGATGACGGATCCGTCGTCCAATTGCAGCGCACTGGGTAAGCGGACCTGTTGCGTTTCACCGGTCGAGCCGTCGGTGACAGCTACGAGAGTGGCCGAACCGATGCTGATGCCGAGCCCTGCCGCCATGAACGAACTCCCCTGGTCGTGGGCGACAGAAGGACTGTCGCGGTTGTCTGCGATGTCGGTTTCAGGACCTAGATCGTTACCGGATCGGAGGCGTCGCGACGAAGTAGGGGACCGATCCCCTAATCGGGGCAAATCCCCTATTCCGACCGGGCGTAGCCCAATGGGGGGGCTTCCCCACCTGTCCCTGGAGAAGAGGGGGGTGCTCCCCGTTGGCCCCAGTCGCAAAAGTTCTTAGCGTTGATTCCACTCGCTACCTCTGGCAGCGCACCAGTTTCCGGACCACCGGCAACTACCCACCGGCAACAACCCGGTCAACGAACTTCAGGAGAACCCGCCATGGCAACGAACGCCGTACTCGAATTCATCCTCGGGCTACTTCGTGACGACGAGGCAGCTGCCAACTACTGCGCCAACCCGACCGCGGCACTCGATGCTGCCGGTCTGTGCGACGTCAGCCCCGCCGACATCGTCGCGGTCGCTCCGCTGGTCGCCGAGTCCGGACTCTTTGCCGGTGGCGGCGCCGACCTGTCCGCGATCGTCAACGCCGGTGCGTCCGCTGCCGGTGCAATCGGCGGCGGTCTCGGACTCGGCGGTGGTCTCGGTGGTGGACTCACCGGTGGTCTCGGTGGTGGCCTCGGCGGCAGCCTGGGTCTCGGCGCCGGTGCAGGAATCGGAGTCGGAGGCGCCCTCGGCGGCCAGTTCGACCTGGTCGGCGACTTCGCAGCAGCCCTCAGCGCTGCGCTTGCCATCGGTGGCGAGATCAGTGCCGAACTCGGCGCAGCCTTCGGCGCTGTGATCGAAGCCGGTTTCGGTTTGGGCGGCGCACTCGATCTCGAAGGAGCTCTCGATCTGGGCGCACAGCTCAGCGCGGCTCTGGGCGGCGCCCTCGGTGTGACCGGCGGCCTGACTGCGGAGCTGGGAGCAGCCCTCGACGCCGCGATCGGCGCAGTCGGCGGACTCGACCTGACGGCAGGGCTCAGCGGAGCTCTCGCACCCGTATTCGCCATCGGTGGTGACCTCGGAGCCGATCTCGGCCTGGCTCTCGGTGGACTCCTCGGCGGCGCAGCAGACCTCAGCGGTCTCCTTGACATCGGCGGCGAACTGGGCGCGAGCCTGACCGGCGCACTGGAATCCGCTCTTGCACTCGGCGGCGGCCTGGATCTTGCCGGCGCTCTGACAGGCGACCTCAGCACGGCATTGTCCGGCGCGCTCTCGGGCGTCCTGGGAGCCGGCGGCACGATCGGCGCCGATCTGGGTGCATCGCTCGGCGGCGTCCTCGGCGCGATCACGGATGTCAGCGTTCTCACCGATATCGCGGGCGGCCTCGATCTCGGTGCTGCCCTGAGTGGCGCCCTCGGCGGAGCACTCGGCGTCGGCGGCGGTCTGGAAACTGCATTGGGCGGCGCACTCGACGCAGCACTGGGTCTCGGCGGCGGACTCGACCTCGACGCCGTACTCGGCGGCGGCGCAGACCTCGGCGCGCAGCTCAGCGCGGCACTCTCCGGCGCCCTCGGTGCCGGCGGAACGGTCGGAGCCGACCTGGGTGGCGCACTCGGTGGACTGCTCGGGGGAGCACTCGACCTCGAAGGTGGTCTCGGCGCAGACCTCGCGGCAGCTCTGGGCGGAGGCGCGAATCTGTCGACGGCCCTCGAGGGTGTTCTCGGTTCGGCACTCGGCGTCGATGCCGGGCTCGCGGGCGGTCTCGGCGGCGCTCTCGACGCAGCGCTGGGCGCAGGCGGACTTACCGGAATCGACCTCGGTGGTGCACTCGGTCTGGGCGGTGAAGCAGGCTTGGCAGCCGGTGTCGCTGCGGCTCTCGAAACCGCCCTCGCAGGTGCAGGCGGCTTGGGTGCTGTCGGTTCCGTGGGCACGGACCTGACCGGCGCGCTGGACGGTGCGCTGGGCGCGGGCCTCGGGCTGGGGGGCTCTCTCGACAGCGTTCTCGGTGCCGAAGGTGCACTCGGTGGAGCGCTGGACACGGCACTGAACCTCGGCGGAATCGACACCGGTTCGATCGGTGCCGACTTGCCCTCCGTCGACCTCGGCGCTGTGAACCTCGGCCCGATCTCCGCTGAACTGCCATCCGTCGATCTCGGAAGCATCGCGGCGGACGGCCTGAACCTCGGCGCTGTGACCGGTGATCTCGGAGCAACTGTGGGCGGTGCTCTGGACGCAACAGCAGGTCTCGACGCAACAGCAGGTCTCGACGCGGCCACGAACGCTGCGGCTGGTTTGGGTGGGTCGCTCGGCGGCGCACTGAACGGCGTCACCGATCTCGGTGGATCGCTCGGCGGGGCTGTCGGAGCAGTCACCGACGTGACGGGTTCGATCGGTGCCGACGCAGCCGCAGCTGCCGGTGGCACAGTCGACGGCGGCGGTACCGTTGGCGGCGGCGGAGTCGCTGACCTGGGCGGATCCCTCGGTGGAGCAGTGAGCGGAGTGTCCGACCTGACGAGTTCGTTGACCGGTGCGCTGAACCCGTGGTCGTCGATCGATGCGACCGATGCTTTCGGTTCGGGTTCCACTTCGGGTCTGAGCGCCGATACCGAACACTCGCTCTTCGCCGAGGATTCGGTTGCAGCGCCGGTCGATCACATCGACCCGGTTGCGGTTGTCGATCACCTGCATCCCTGATCTGCTGACGTAGGAACTGAAATCGGTCAAAATGACCTGATGTAACAAATCCGGCCCTGCGTGCGCTATGCGTTCGCAGGGCCGGATATTCGAGTCGGGAAGAATTGCGGGTCAACGTAGCTCATGAGTGATTCAGCGAGTCAGGTAAGCAGCCGGAAGGCGCGCGTCGCGTCGTCGACGGCGTCGTTGCTCGAACGAACAGCCGTCGTGGCGAAGGATTTCGGGCGCACGGATCTGGTGCGCCGACTCGAGAACGCTCAGGTGAGAGTCAACGACCCGCGTATTCGCATCGTGGTGGTCGGACCCCTCAAGCAGGGCAAGAGCCAGTTCGTCAATTCTCTGCTAGGCATCGACGTGTGCTCGGTCGGTGACGACGAGACCACGGCCGTGGCGACGGTAGTTCAGTACGCGGAGACCGCGGTCGCCGAACTGATTCTCGCCGATCCGGGTGCGGCGCCCATTCGGGTGCCCCTCCCGCTCGAGGAACTGATGGGGATCACCCCGGCCACGCCTCGCGCCGAAGGGCGTGAGGTTCTGCGTGTGGAAGTGGGTGTTCCCAGTCCGCTGTTGGCCGACGGTTTGGTTCTGATCGACACCCCTGGTGTCGGCGGTCATGGAAATCCTCATGCTGCAGGAACATTGGGATTGATCACTGCGGCCGATGCAGTGTTGGTTCTGTCGGACTCCAGCCAGGAGTTCACCGAACCGGAGCTGGGATTCATCCGCCAGGTCGTCAATCTGTGTCCTGCGGTAGCCGGGCTGATCAGCAAGACCGATCTGTACCCGCACTGGCGGCAGATCCTCGACGCCGATCGCGGACATCTCCAGCGTGCCGGGTTGGATCTGCCGCTCATTCCGATCTCCTCGGTACTGCGCTCGCACGCGCTGAGGCTGGGGGACAAGGAACTCGAAGCGGAATCCGGATTTTTGGACCTCTATCAGTTCTTGCGGGACAACGTCGTTGCGCGTGCCGAATCGAATACTCGACGCGCAGTTGCGATGGATGTGCGTTCTGCGGCAGCGCATCTGACGTTGGAGATGGGCAGTGAGCTTGCGGCGCTGAAGGATCCGTCGACCGCTCAGGCAGCGGTCGCGGGACTGCAGCGTGCCCGGGCAGCGGCCGAGGAACTGCACAAGAAGACCTCACTGTGGCAGCAGAGCCTCGGTGACGGCATCGCAGACCTCGCCGCCGACATCGATCACGACCTCCGGGACCGGTTGCGCCGGGTGACCCGCCAGGCCGAGGAGACGGTCGACGAAGGCGATCCCGGTAAGGACTGGGACGTCGTGGGGGAGTGGCTCGAACAGGAGATCGCCACCGCGATCGGTGACAACTTCGTGTGGGCGCATGATCGCGCACAGTGGCTGGCAGAAGTTGTGGCGCAGCACTTTGCGGAGACCGGTGACGTCGCGCTCCCGCATCTCGACGTCGCCGACACCGACGGTTTCCTGGAACCGGTCGGTGCATTGGCGGACCTCGAATCCGGCCGAATCGGCATCACTCAGAAAGTCCTGGTCGGCATGCGCGGCTCGTACGGCGGCGTGCTCATGTTCGGCTTGATCACCACGATGATGGGCATGGCTCTGGTCAACCCGATCTCCATCGGCGCCGGGGTTCTGCTGGGCACCAAGGCTTATCGTGAAGACAAGCAGGCTCAGGTGCTCAAGCGTCGCGCTGAGGCGAAAGCGGCCATCCGACGGTTTGCCGACGACGTCAGCTTCCAGGTGGGCAAGGAGTCGAAGGATCGCCTACGCCTGGTGCAGCGGCTGTTGCGTGATCACTTCACCGACATCGCCGAGCAGGCGCTGCGCTCGATCAACGAATCCCTCCGCGCCACTCAGGAAGCCGCGCAGTTGGAGTCGAGTGAACATGCCGCTCGGATCAAGCGTCTGGAGACCGACATGCGCGTCGTCGCGGAGCTCGACGCCGTTGCCGGAACGCTGATCGGCGAAACTCCCGCTCCTGCCTCGGCAAAGGTGACCAACGCATGAATGCCACGACCACCGTGACCGCAGTGGAGTCGGCACACGCCCTGATCGACCACGCCAGACGTGCCTACGCCGATCAGCCGCAGACGCGCGCCCAGTTGGAAGAATGTGCGGCCAGGCTCGACGAGCCACTCCGGGTGGCGCTCGCCGGCTCCCTCAAAGCGGGTAAGTCGACGCTGCTCAATTCGCTTGTCGGACAGGATATAGCGCCTACCGACGCGACGGAATGCACACGCGTCGTCACCTGGTATCGGAACGGGACGACGCCGCAGGTGACCGCGACGGCCGAGAACGGTGCCAAGTTCAACGTGCCGGTGACGCGCCGCGACGGCAGGCTCACGTTCGATCTGGGCGAGTACACCGCAGACTCGGTGGACCGCATCGACGTCGACTGGCCGTCTTCGGCATTGGCTCGTACGACGATCATCGACACACCGGGCACCTCGTCGCTCTCGACCGAGGTCTCGGCCCGCACCTGGGACATGCTCGTTCCCGACGGTGAGGCACCGGGCGCGGATGCAGTGGTCTACCTCCTGCGGGCTCTCAACGCCAGTGACATGCAGTTCCTCGGGAAGATCGCGGATCACGTGGGCGGAGAATCCGGGCCACTCGGAGTGATCGGAGTTCTCTCGCGTGCCGATGAGGTCGGCGCAGGCAGGCTCGACGCGTTGTCTTCGGCGAAGGACGTCGCGGCGCGATTTGCCGAGGAGTTGGAGCGAACCGGCCTGTGCCAGTCGGTGGTTCCGGTGGCAGGTCTGCTCGCGCTCGCTGCTCGGACGATGAGGCAGAGCGAGTTCGCGGCCTTCTCGGCGCTCGCGCAGGTTCCGGCCGAGGATCTGAGCCTTGCGCTCCTCTCCGCGGATCGCTTTGCCAGGCAGGACAGTCCGCTGCCGGTCGATGCGGCCATGCGGGCGCAATTGGCCGATCGGTTCGGGCTCTTCGGAATTCGCCTCGCCGTGACGTCGATCAAGTTGGGGGCCACTGATTCACCGTCCCTGGCGGCCGAATTGTTGGAGCGCAGCGGCCTGGACGAACTGCGTCAGGTGATCGACGTTCAATTCGGGCAGCGGGCAGATCAGCTCAAATCGCACACGGCGCTGGTGACGCTGGGAAGAATCCTCGAAGCCGATCCGAGCGAGGAAGGCGATCAGATCGCGGCGGAGGCGCAACGGTTGCTTGCCGATGTTCACGGCTTTCACGAACTTCGCCTGCTCGGGCGTCTTCGTTCGGTACACACGGATCTGCCACCCGACGACCTGGCGCAACTGCAAAGACTGATCGGCGGCTACGGAATCCGGGCCAGTGACCGGTTGGGCTGCGAACCGGAAGAATCGCCGGAGGTGCAGCGTGCGCGGGCCACGGCGGCTGTCCGCAGATGGCGCGAGTTGTCCAGACATCCGCTCTTCGACAGGTTCACCTCGCGCGCCTGCCTGGTCGCCGCCCGCAGCGCCGAGGGCGTCCTGGCTGAAATTGTGCCCGAATAGGGACCCGTTCACTATGCGAGCGCCGGACGAGGGTTCTATCTTAAGTTCGGGATGATCCGGACATAACTCCCAGGTTCGGGTCCCACCTCGATGGGAGCACGCGCATGGCGAGTGACATCAAGTCCGCTTCACCGGATCGAGCCACCCTCGTCCTGGGGACGCTCATCCTGGTCGCTGCGGTCGCGAACCTCAATCTCTCGGTCGCAAATGTCGCTTTGCCCGATATCGGGCGGGCTTTCGACGCCAGTCAGACGCAACTGAACCTGATCGCGGTCGGCTACTCGCTGGGCCTGGCCGGAACGGTGCTCTACCTGGGGGCCTTGGGAGACCGATACGGCCGCAAGATGTTGCTGGTCACCGGCATGGCGCTGTCCATTCCGGCGTCGATCGTGGCGGGATTCGCCGGGAACTTCGAAGTGCTGTTCCTCGCTCGGATAGTCGGAGGCGTCTCGGCAGGTCTGGCGTTCCCGACCACGCTGGCAATCATCACGGCGTTGTGGGCCGGACCGGCACGAACCAAGGCGATTGCCATGTGGTCGGCAATTGGTGGCGCGATTTCAGCACTCGGTCCGATCGTCTCGGGGGCGCTGCTCGAGCAGTTTCACTGGGGTTCGGTCTTCTTCGTCACCCTTCCCTTGGCCCTTGTGGCACTGATCTGTTCCCTGGTGTTGGTTCCCGCTCACGTCAACGAGACGACCGAGCGAGTCGATCACCTCGGCGGCATAGTGTCGATCGTCTTCATCGGGGCGCTGGTGTTGTCCATCAACTTTGCGCCGGTGAAGGGTTCGGGCACGTTGGCTCTGGTGCTCGGGGCGATAGCAGTTGTCGCGGGTATCGGGTTCTTCCTGCAACAGCGACGCGCGGCCAATCCGCTGTTCGATCTTCACGTAGCTGCGCGCCCGACGTTCTGGGTCGCGGCGGTGGGTGGGTTGGTCGTGTTCGGTTCGCTCATGGGCGCGATGTTCATCGGCCAGCAGTTCCTGCAGAACGTCCTCGGGTACTCGACGCTGGCAGCCGGTGCGGCGATCATTCCGGCTGCGCTGGCGATGGTGATCGTCGCGCCGCGCTCGGCGACCATGATCGAAAGGTACGGCGCCCGCGTCACGCTGCTCGCCGGCTACCTGTTCGTGGTTCTCGGGTTGTTCGTCGCGCTGTTCCTGTGGAACGAAAGCACACAGTATTGGCAGGTCGCGCTGGCCTATGCGCTTGTCGGCATCGGCGTCGGTCTGGCCGGCACACCGGCATCGCGTTCGCTGACCGGATCCGTTCCCGTGCACCGCGCTGGTATGGCGTCGGGAACCTCGGACCTGCAACGCGACCTGGGCGGCGCCATCATGCAGTCGATTCTCGGCGGAATACTCACGGCCGGGTACGCAAAATCGTTGGGAAATGCGATCTCGTCCTCGCCGAACGCATCCGAAGTGACTCCCGAAACTCAGGCCGCGCTCACCAAATCCTTCTCCAGCGCCGAAGTTCTCGCGGAACGCTACCCGCAATACGCGGACCAAATCATGACCGCCGCCAAAAACGCCTTCCTGGACGGGGATACAAACGCCTACATCGCGGCGATCATCATCGTGTGTGCCGGTGCCGCGGTGGTGACGTTCTTCTATCCGCGTCGCGAGCGCGAACGAGTCCTGCTGGCGCAGTACGCAGCGGAATCCGATCTAGCCGCGGAGAAGAGTTGAGCGCGCTCTGGTAGTGATGAGGGATGCCACAGCTACTTCACATCGATTCGTCCGCCGAACTCCACCACTCGACCTCACGTGATCTGACCGCACTGTTCGCTCAGCAGTGGTCGAAGAACAGTCCGGATCACACGACGGTGACGTTGGACCTGCACCGGGATCCCTTGCCGCACCTCGCGGACGCGGCCCTGCACTATGCACCACGCTTGCGAGTCGAGGGCGAGATTCCGGATCCCGCCGCGGAAGCACTCCAGGCTCGGGTCATCGAGCAACTTACCGCTGCAGACGTCGTCGTGATCGGTGCGCCGATGTACAACTGGTCGATCCCGTCCACGTTGAAGGCGTGGATCGACTACGTACACGTCCTGGGGACTACGGTGCCTTTCGACACGCGTACTCAGCCTCTGGCAGGTAAGCCGGTGGTGATCGTCTCCAGCCGCGGAAACACCTATGCGCCGGGCTCGGGAAACGAGGCCAACGATCACACCGTCCCGCCACTCGTTCAGGTGCTCGGGGTGTCGATGGGAATGGATGTCTCCGTCATCACCGCGGAACTGACTTTGGCGCAACGTATTCCGGCGATGGCACCTCTGGTCGAGCAGGGTGACGCGAGCCTGCGTGCTGCCCGGGAGTCGTTGACCGAGCTGGCCCGTACCTTGGGGGCCTGATCAAGAAGTTCGACCGGGTTCAGGTGAGAGACGAGATCATCGACGCCACGTCTGACGGTTCTACGTCGTAACCGGGGAAATAGCAGCACACTTCGTCGGCATGTTCGCCGAACCGCCGCCGAATCTCGGTGGCGCACTCTTCGGGAGTGCCGACGACGGCGAGTGTGGTCAGCATCGGATCGGTGATCAGCGACGCCATCTCGGTGTAGCCACCTCGCTTCGACAGGGCATTGAGTTCCGGTTGGACCTCGCCCCACCCTTCGACGTCGAGCACCGGACGGTATGCGGGCGTCGAACCGTAGAACGAGAGCAGGGCTCGGACGCCTCTGGCGGCCGCGGCAAGTTGATCGTCGCCGCGGCCGACGCCGACGATGACCTGCGGGATGATCGTGAATTCGTCTCGGGTGCGGCCGGATTCGCGAAGACCGGCATCGACGGCCGGAAGTGTTCGTTCGAGGAAATGACGTTGCGTGTGGAACGGCATGACCAGTAGTCCGTCGGCCACCTCGGCAGCCGTCCTGGTCATCACCGGTCCGAGCGCACCCATCAGGATGGGCGGCGGCCCATAGGGGTTGGGGCCGGGATCGAACGTCGGAGGCATCAACGTGTGGGTGAAGAACTCGCCGCGGAAGTTCAGCGTCGAGGTGTTCTCCCACGCAGTGAAGATCGCCTTGACCGCTGCGACCGTCTCCTTCATGCGGGCCGCCGGACGCGACCACGTTGCGCTGTAGCGTTTTTCGATGTGCGGTTTGATCTGCGATCCGAGACCCAGTCGAAAGTGGCCGCGACTGAGCAACTGCAGGTCGTTGGCCGAATGCGCCAGATGCATGGGACTGCGGGGGAATGCGATGGCGACGTTGGTCATCAGGTCGAGGTCGACGGCCGATGCTGCTTCGACGAGCGGGAAGAACACGTCGTGTGGTCCCTCGAACGTGAACAGGCCACCGGCGCCGGTCTCCGCGAGTTCACGGCTACGAGCAGCGCCCGCGCCCGGCGCGGAGTCCAGTTGTACGTGAACCTTCATCGGCGTCCCCGCAGCCAGGTGCTGACACCGGGAGCGAACGGAGCGATCGCCGCCACCGCGACCAGGGCGCAGTAGAGAATCGGACCCCATCTCAGAACTCCGGCGCCGATGTCTGCTGCGCCGTCGACCAGAGACATGAAGCCGAGTCCGGCCGCGATGCTCACGACTCCCACGATCGCCGTCATCACCCGCCCGGCGTTCTTGCGTGCGCGGAGGAGTTGAAGGCTCATGAGTGCGAGCAGGACCAGGACGAGAGCGCCGCCGCCGCTGCCGGCGAGTACGACGGTCACGGCATCGGAGATGTCGGTGGACGAGTATCCGGGATTGTCGCGCGCAGTCGATTCTTCGAGAGCCGACCGGACGTCGTCGAGGCTGGTGACTACCACTCCGGCGATTCCGGCCAGGACGACGAACGAGCCGATCCAGGCAGAGGAAGACAATGTCACGGCTTTGGGTGTCTCGTCGCTCGCTGCAGGTCGGAGCGGCCGAACCGAGACGTCGGGTCGCTCGGGTGCCGGGCGTGGAGGTGACGGGCGAGGAGGTCGCGCGGGAGAATTGTCGGGATCGGTCACCGGCCGATCGTAGCCATTCGGAGAGATACGGAAGTGATGTGGCGCACTTTTCCGGCTTTTCGGGGAAGGCGGGAACAAATCTACGTGGGCTGTAGTTGACCATTTCGACAAGCTTGAGCGCCCTCGGCTCAACTTCAAGTTGACTCCCGGCCACGGTCGGAGGCAAACTTGAGCGGAGGACGCTCACCAAGCGAAAAACTCGCGGTCATGTTCGAGATCAACCACTCGGGCAGAGAACCGCAGAACGAAAGGTAGGAACACTATGGCTCGTGCAGTCGGTATCGATCTCGGTACGACCAACTCGGTAGTTGCAGTGCTGGAGGGCGGCGAGCCCGTAGTGGTCGCCAACGCCGAAGGCTCACGTACCACCCCCTCGGTGGTCGCATTTGCCAAGAACGGCGAGGTTCTCGTCGGTCAGCCCGCGAAGAACCAGGCAGTCACGAACGTCGACCGCACCCTCCGCTCCGTCAAGCGCCACATCGGCACTGACTGGAACGTGGAAATCGACGGCAAGAAGTACACGCCGCAGGAAATCAGCGCCCGCACGCTCATGAAGCTCAAGCGTGACGCGGAGGCTTACCTCGGCGAAGACATCACCGACGCCGTCATCACCGTCCCCGCGTACTTCGAGGACGCACAGCGTCAGGCAACCAAGGAAGCCGGCCAGATCGCCGGCCTCAACGTCCTTCGTATCGTCAACGAGCCCACCGCGGCTGCACTGGCATACGGACTCGACAAGGGTGACACCGAGCAGACCATTCTGGTCTTCGACCTCGGTGGCGGCACCTTCGACGTCTCCCTGCTCGAAATCGGCGACGGTGTCGTCGAGGTTCGCGCAACCTCCGGTGACAACCACCTCGGTGGCGACGACTGGGACGAGCGCGTCGTCGCTTGGCTGGTCGACAAGTTCAAGGCTCAGAACGGCATCGATCTGACCAAGGACAAGATGGCCCTGCAGCGTCTGCGTGAGGCTGCGGAGAAGGCGAAGATCGAGCTCTCCAGCTCGCAGAGCACCTCCATCAACCTCCCGTACATCACGGTCGACGCGGACAAGAACCCGCTCTTCCTGGACGAGCAGCTCACCCGCAGCGAGTTCCAGAAGATCACCTCGGACCTGCTCGATCGCACTCGTGCGCCGTTCCAGGCAGTGATCAAGGACAGCGGAATCGCCGTCAAGGACATCGACCATGTCGTGCTCGTCGGTGGCTCCACCCGTATGCCGGCCGTCTCCGATCTGGTTCGTGAACTGACCGGTGGCCGTGAGCCCAACAAGGGCGTCAACCCGGACGAGGTCGTCGCCGTCGGCGCCGCACTCCAGGCCGGTGTGCTCAAGGGTGAGGTCAAGGACGTTCTGCTCCTCGACGTCACGCCGCTTTCCCTCGGCATCGAAACCAAGGGTGGCGTGATGACCAAGCTCATCGAGCGCAACACCACGATCCCCACGAAGCGTTCCGAGACCTTCACCACCGCTGACGACAACCAGCCTTCGGTGCAGATCCAGGTCTTCCAGGGTGAGCGCGAAATCGCTTCGCACAACAAGCTGCTCGGCTCCTTCGAGCTCACCGATCTGCCGCCCGCCCCGCGTGGCGTTCCGCAGATCGAGGTCACCTTCGACATCGACGCCAACGGCATCGTGCACGTGACGGCGAAGGACAAGGGCACCGGCAAGGAGAACACGATCAAGATCCAGGACGGCTCCGGTCTGTCCAAGGAAGAGATCGAGCGCATGGTCAAGGACGCCGAGGCTCACGCCGAGGAAGACAAGGCCCGTCGCGAAGAGGCAGAGGTTCGCAACCAGGCCGAGTCGCTGGTCCACCAGACGGAGAAGTTCGTCAAGGAGCAGCGTGAAGGTGAGAACGCGGGCAAGGTCTCTGAGGAGATCCTGACCAAGGTCGAGGCAGCGGTCAAGGACGTCAACGACGCCCTGGCAGGCACCGACATCGCTGCAGTGAAGACCGCAGTGGAGAAGCTGGGCACCGAGTCGCAGGCTCTGGGCCAGGCCATCTACGAGGCTTCCGCTGCAAACGAGGCCGGAAACACCGACGGCGCAGGCAATGACGACGACGTCGTCGACGCCGAGGTTGTCGACGAGCCCACCGACTCGGACAAGAAGTGACCTCGGACAACCCCGAGAACAACCCGGTCGACCCCGAGACCGGTGCACAGGGAGAGGCGGCGGGGGAATCCCTGCCGCCGCTCGACTCGGAAGACACAGGGGTAGTTCAGGAAGCAGAGTCGATCGTGGAGGAAGCATCCGCCACCGATCAGCTCGCCGAACGGACTGCGGATCTGCAGCGACTTCAGGCGGAGTTCACCAACTACCGTCGTCGCGTCGAGCGTGACAAGCAGGTCATCAAGGAAACCGCGCGGGCTTCGGTCATCACCGAGCTCATCGGAATTCTCGACGACCTGGATCGCGCTCGGGCACACGGTGACCTCGAATCGGGTCCACTGCGTGCACTCGCAGACAAACTCAACACGACCCTGACGGGTCTGGGTTTGACCGACTTCGGCAGCGAGGGTGACGATTTCGATCCCGCACTCCACGAAGCGGTGCAGCATGAAGGCGAAGGCCACGACCCGGTACTCGGGACGGTCATGCGCAAGGGATACAAGCTCGGCGACCGGGTCCTTCGGACCGCAATGGTGGCCGTGACGGACCGGGTAGGCGACAAGCCTGCAGACGGTTCAGAACAAGAAGCGAAGTAAGAGTGAGAGGAGGAGACGCCCAGTGAGTCAACGGGAGTGGATCGAGAAGGACTTCTACAAGGAGCTGGGCGTCTCGTCCACCGCGACGGCCGACGAAATCAAGAAGGCGTATCGCAAGCTGGCTCGGGATCTTCATCCCGACGCCAACCCTGACGATGCGAAGGCCGAAGAGCGTTTCAAGTCCGTCAGTGAAGCTCATGCCGTTCTGTCTGATCCGGACAAGCGCAAGGAGTACGACGAGGCTCGGCGCCTCTTTGCCAGCGGCGGCTTCGGCCCCCGCGCGCAGGGCGGCGGCGGATTCAACCCCGGCGCTGGTGGTTTCGACATCAACGACCTGTTCGGCGGCGGGGCCGGTGGGCAGGACTCGGGTCTCGGAGACATCTTCGGCGGATTGTTCAACCGCGGGGGAGCGGGCCAGCGAACAGCTGCGCCCAACCGCCCGCGTCGAGGCAAGGATCTCGAGACCGAGACGACGCTCGCCTTCCGTGAAGCAGCGCTCGGTGTCACCGTCCCTCTTCGTCTGACCAGCCCTACGTCGTGCACCACGTGTCACGGCAGCGGCGCAAAGCCAGGCACCAGCCCGCGAGTGTGCCCACATTGCAACGGAACCGGCGTGGTCAGCCGGAACCAGGGCGCCTTCGGATTCAGTGAGCCGTGTGACGATTGCCGGGGAACCGGCTCGATCATCGACTCGCCGTGTGAAGACTGCCACGGTAGCGGCGTCACCAATCGCACACGGACCATCACGGTTCGCGTGCCTGCCGGTGTGAGCGACGGTCAGAAGATCAGACTCAAGGGCAAGGGCGAAGCGGGACTCCGCGGCGCTCCGGCCGGCGACCTGTTCGTCAACATCCGCGTCAAGCCGGACAGTGTCTTCGGACGCAACGGCGACGACCTGACACTGACGGTTCCGGTGAGCTACGGCGAGCTGGTGCTGGGAACGACACTGTCCGTGCCGACTTTGGAAGGCCGTGTCGGAGTGAAGGTTCCGGCTGGAACGGTGGACGGACGCATTCTGCGAGTTCGCGGACGCGGTATCCCCAAGCGGCCGGACGGTGCCGGTGACCTTCTGGTCACGGTCAAGGTATCCGTTCCGCAGAAGTTGGACGACCCGGCGATCGAAGCGCTGAAAACCTATCTCGAAGCCGAGAAGGCGAGCGGGTTCGATCCACGGGCCGGGTGGGCCGGTGCATGATGACAGAGCGACCGCAGAATCAATGGGATGCGACGGTCGATCCTGACGCTCAGATCTTCGTGATCTCGGTGGCAGCCGAGTTGGCCGGAATGCACGCGCAGACTTTGCGTAACTACGACCGACTCGGGTTGGTCACCCCGCATCGAACCACCGGTGGCGGACGACGCTACTCCCCGCGCGATGTTGCGCTTCTTCGTGAAGTACAACGGCTTTCGCAGGACGAGGGAGTCAACCTTGCCGGAATCAAACGAATCATCGAACTGACCAACCAGGTCGAGGCTCTGCAGCATCGCGTCCGCGAATTGGCCGAGGAGATCGCGAAAGTCCATGCGGGCTATCGCCGGGATCTCGTGCCGATTCCGCGCAACAACGCGTTGGTGGTCTGGAAGCCCCGCAACCAGCGATAGTCGGACCTTTACACAAACGGCTCCACGCCCTGTCGGATTCATTTCGTCGAATCCGCCAGGGCGTGGAGCCGTTTCGGCGTTTCCACCCAGCGGGAAGAGATCTGTCGACGCCGCCTCAATGTGCATAGCGTCCGCTTCCATGACTCCACTTTTCAGCGTTTGACGTTATCCAGATCACATTCTATGCTCCATCCCAAGCAACTGCTTGCTAGATCATCAAGCGGGTGCTTGGTTGGCTGGTGCTCGAAATCAGGCACGTCCACCGGCCGATCATTCTTTCGTCAGGTATTCGCCTGACGTTCGGTGCATACATGTGTTCTAGGAGTGCAGACATGAATCGTCGGCCCATTCTTGTTGCGGCAGTTGCCGTGACGGCTCTGGCTCTTGCAGGGTGCAGTGGTTCTTCGGAGTCCGACGGAGGTGCGGACTCGCCCTACCGTGTGCTGCTGACCGGCGGGATCAGTGCACAGGGAGTCCTCGCGGCTAATTCGCAGACCTCGCTGCTCGCCACCAAGGCGGGCGTTCAGGTCCAGAACGAAGCCGGGGGGATCGGTGGCCGTCAGATCGAGCTCACTACGGTGGACGACGCGGGTGACGCAACCATCGCCGTCACCAAGCTGCGCGAAGCCATCAATTCGGGGAACAAGCCTGACCTCTACCTGAACTCGGGTCCGTCGTCGATCGCGGCTGCGGTTCTGCCGATCCTCAAGCAGAACAACATTCTCTCGATGAGCATGGCTCCCTCGCCCGATTCGACGGACCCCTCGAAGTTCCCGCTCAACTTCGATCTGGCTCCGGGTGCGACCGATACCGCTCGCGGAATTTCCGAGTACGCGAAGTCCAAGGGTTACAGCAGCGTCGGAGTCTTGCACGGCAGCACCGCTTACGGTGAGCTGTTCGGCGAAGAAATGACCAGTGCTTTGCAATCCGCAGGTCTGAAGGCCGCCGGTAACGAGGAGTACGACGCCGCCGCTTTGGACATGACGGCGCAGTTGCAGTCGCTCAAGAATTCGGGTGCCGCGGCAATCGCCTTGGATGCGTACGGCGCTCCTCTCGGATACGTGTTGCAAAGCCTCGAGCGACTCGGCTGGGACGTGCCGCTGGTCGGAAACACCTCGGTGTCTGCCACCAACCTGATCGCGAATGATCCGCCGGCCGGTGTGCTCGGCACCCCGCAGGTGAAGAACCTGGTGACGCAGGTGTTCAGCAGCACGGTATTCGATCCGAACAACGCACTCGTCAACACGATGGTGGACACGATGGCTTCGCTGGGCTCCATCCCGTCGACGCTGATCCTCGCGGACAACTACGACGCTTTCCCCCTCGTCGCGGCGGCAGCGGAGAAGGTCGGCAGTTCGACCGATCCGAAGAAGCTCGCCGAAGCACTGGAAACCACTGAGGTCCAGGAGAATGCCAAGACCGCATTCCTCTCGCGCTACAACTTCAGCTCCGACAACCACGGCCCGAACCCGGACACCAGCGAGCTGAAGTTCATCAGTCCGACGAAGATCCTCAACGGTCAGTTCGGAAACCCGGCTGCGTCATGACCATTCTGTGGTCCGGGTTGGCGCTCGGCGCGGTCTACGTGCTGGTTGCCATCGGGTACAACATCGTTTTCGTTTCCTCCAACACATTCAACTTCGCTCAAGCTCAGCTGATGATGGTGGGCACCTTTGTCGCCTACACGGGTCTGGTGACCCTGAAACTCCCCGTTCTCGTGGTGGCCGTCATGGCTACCGTGACCGTGATGCTCCTCGCCTCGGTCGAGGAGATCGTCGCGATCAGACCGGTGGCCGATCACCAGAACCAGTTGGTCACGACGTTGGGTGTCGCAACTCTGCTCAACGGCGCCACTCAATTGATCTGGGGTAGTGAACCTCTCACGGTTCCGTTCTTCGGATCGAACGAACCGATCACCCTGCTCGGCGGCCGTACCTACCCGGTCGAGATCGCTCTGCTGGTTGCGGCGATCGCACTGGTCGTCGGGTTGAGTTACGTCTCGAAGAAAACGATGACGGGTCTGGCTCTGATCGGCATCTCCGAGGATCGTGAAGCGGCGATGCTGCGAGGAGTCAACGTACGACGGTTGGCACTGGGAGCGTTTGCCTTCTCGGGTGCCTTGGCCGGTGTCCTCGGACTCTTCGTCGGCCCCAAGACGTTTGCAGTTGCGACGTTGGGTGCAGCGTTGGCCCTCAAGGGATTCGTGGCGTTGGCGATCGGCGGGTTCGGCTCTCTGCCTGGCGCTTTGATCGGCGGTCTGACCGTCGGCCTGGTGGAATCGTTCACCGCCCTGTGGGCGGGAAGTCAGTACAGCAATATCGCCGTCTTCACGGTGCTGATCGTCATCTTGATGGTCAAACCGGCTGGACTGTTCGGCAATGTCCGAGAACGGGTGGTGTGAGATGGTAAGTGCGTGGCGGACTTTCCGTTCCCTACCGAGCTGGATCATCCCACTCGTCCTGGCCGTGGTGATCCTGCTGCTGCCCGTGATGGGACTCGACCTGTCGACATCACGTCAGATTCAATTGGCCTGCATCCTGGCACTTGTGGTCAGTGGCCTGAACTTGAGCCTCGGCTTTGCCGGTGAACTGGCACTCGGCCAGGCAGCGATGTACGCGGCCGGTGCCTACACCGCGGGTCTGATGTCCCAGGCAGGTCACACCGACATTCTGCTTCAGCTTGCTGCCTCCGGAGCAGTGGCACTGGCGGTCGGAATCCTGACCGGTGTTCCCGGTCTGCGCCTGGGCAACTGGTCCCTGGCGATGACGTCGTTCTTCCTGGTTCTGCTGGTACCGGACGTACTGGCGATCTTCGGTGGCAAGACCGGCGGCCGAAACGGCCTCACCGGTATGGAGCCGCCGACGTTCTTCGGTTCCGAACTAGACACCCAGCAGTACTACATGGTGGTCGTCGTCGTGACCGTGCTCTGGTTCGCGGTGATGCGTAACCTGGTGGTCTCGCGGCACGGCATCGCGTTCCGCACGCTCAAGCAGTCGCCGGTTCTGGCGTCGTCGCAGGGTGTATCGGTGTTCCGGATGAAGCTGCTCGGTTATGCCATCGGTGCGTTCCCCGCCGGTCTGGCGGGTGCGCTGTTCGCCAACACCGACCTGTTCATCTCGCCGGAAGCCTTCGGGTTCACCTTTGCCACAGCAGTTCTGGCGGCGTCGATCCTCGGCGGTGCGGCAAGTGTGTACGGCGCCGTGGTCGGTGCCGCGATCATGCAGCTCGGTCCCAACCAGTCGACGGCGTTCCAGGAGTATTCGCTGATCTTCTACGGCGGCTTCCTGATCATCGGCGGTGTGCTTCTCTCCGGGGGTTTGACCAAGGTCGGGCGAGCGATCGTCTCGAAACTCGATCGCAAGGCCGGCCTGGGCGTAGTCACCGCAAAGGAAAACAGCTGTGGGACAACGGAACTGGCGCCGATCAACGGAGCACGGTTGGTGGTCGACGGAGTGTCCAAAGCGTTCGGTGGCAACCAGGCGCTCAATGCGGCAACCCTGACCGCAGAGGCCGGTAAGGTCACCGCGTTGATCGGGCCCAACGGTTCGGGTAAGACGACCATGCTCAACATGATCTGCGGCTTCTACACCGCAGATGCGGGCGTGATCACGATCGGTGACACGGTGGTCTCGCAGTCGTCGCCGCACAAGGTGGCGCGCGTGGGTGTGGCGCGCACGTTCCAAACTCCGACGATTCCGGAAAACATCACGGTTCTGGAAGCTGTTGCATCCGGACGTTATTCGGTGCACCGAGCGTCGATGGCGTCGGCTGTGCTTCGCCTGCCCAGCTTCCGCAGGATCGCGAAGGCCGACATCGTCGAGGCCGAGCGTGTCCTCGAACTCGTGGGGATGTCGCACTTGCGCAACGAGATCGCGACGTCGCTGCCCCTGGGGATGCGTCGCATGCTCGAGGTTGCTCGCGCCGTCATCGCCGAACCGAGGGTCGTCCTCTTCGACGAGGTGGCCTCGGGCCTCGACGAGGACGAACTCGAACGCCTGGCAGATCTGATCCGGGTACTGCGAGATGCCGGGGCGACAGTGGTGTTGGTGGAGCACAACTTCCGCCTCGTCCTCTCGCTGGCCGACGAGATAGTCGTGCTGGCGCAAGGGCAGGTGATCGCCACCGGCGATGCGGCAACCATCGAACATCACCCACGCGTCTTGAGCGAGTACCTCGGAGTCAAGTCCGGTGACGAAGAAGCACTTCTCGAAGAAATCGGCGCGGTAGACCATCAGACCAGTGAGGTTAAGGTATGGAACCGATTCTGAAGGTCCGAAACTTGCAGACCGGGTACGGCGATCTGCGCGTCGTCTGGGATGTCTCGTTCGACGTCTATCCCGGTCAGGTGACCGCCCTGCTCGGACGCAACGGCGCAGGCAAGACGAGCACGCTCCGTGCCCTGTCCGGCCTCAACAAGGTGGCCTCCGGAACCGTCGAGATGGACGGTGCCGACATCACCGGAGTCCCCGCGCACAAACGGGTACGACAGGGGATGGCGTACGTGCAGGAGGGCAAGCGGGTCTTCCACAAGCAGACCGTCGAGCAGAACCTCCTGCTGGGCGGGTACACCCGCAAGGCAAAGCGCGGCGAGCTTATGGAATCCGTCGAATCGATGTACGAGATGTTTCCGATCCTGGGGGAGAAGCGTTCGCTTCCCGCCGGTTCCATGTCGGGCGGTCAGCAGCAGATGCTCGCGATCGGCGCAGCGCTGATGGCGCAGCCGAGGTTGCTCCTTCTCGACGAACCTTCGGGCGGTCTCGCTCCCGTGATCGTCGGTGAGGTGATGGACCGCGTCCAACAACTCAAGGAAACCGGCCTGGCTGTTCTACTGGTCGAGCAGGCAGTCGAGGCCGCGATGAGCGTCGCCGATCATGTCACGGTCCTCGACATCGGCAAGGTGGTTCTCGACGCCGATGCCAAGGACATCGACGACCTGGCAGTGCTCAAGGATGCGTATTTCGGACGCGTCTGAACTGCAATGACGGCTTCAGCCCGGCCACCTCGGCCGGGCTGAAGCCGTTTCCCGCTCCGTGGCACGGGCCCTAGCCGGCTCGGGGCCATCGATCTACCGTCCTGCAAACAACTCCCGCGAGAGGCAAACTCGATGACCACTGCTCCCGACGTGCTCGCCCCGGCGAAGCTCGGCCCGGTGACCCTTCGAAATCGAATCATCAAGTCCGCGACATTCGAAGGCAAAACTCCCGACGCCCTGGTCACCGACGAGCTGATCGAGTTCCATCGTCGCCCAGCCGCCGGCGGAGTCGGGATGTCCACCGTCGCGTATTGCGCCGTCGCACCGGAAGGGCGCACCGAATACGGCCAGCTCTGGATGCGGCCCGATGCCCTCCCCGGGCTTCGGCGGCTCACCGATGCCATTCACGCCGAAGGTGCTGCTGCGTCGGCGCAGCTCGGCCATGCCGGTCCCGTGGCGAATCAGAAGTCGACCGGACTGCCCGCGCTGGCACCGTCGAGTTCGTTCAATCCGTTGAGCATGAGGATGATTCGCACTGCCACGACAGCGGACATCACCAGAATTGCGGCCGCGCACGGGAGCGCTGCGCGACTTGCCGTCGAGGCAGGATTCGACGCCGTCGAGATCCACTTCGGTCACAACTATTTCGCGAGCTCGTTCCTGAGCCCGAAACTCAACCGTCGTAAGGACTCCTACGGCGGATCGCTGGAGAACCGGGCTCGCGTCGTACTCGAAACTGCACGCAGTGTGCGCGATGCCGTCGGTGACAAGGTCGCGATCTTGGCCAAGCTGAACATGGACGACGGTGTGCCAGGCGGATTCTGGGTGGACGAAGCAATCCAGGTGGCGCAGTGGCTCGAAGCATCCGGAAGCGTCGACGCGCTCGAGTTGACGATGGGCAGTTCACTGCTCAACCCGATGTACCTGTTCAAGGGCGATGCGCCGATCCGCGAGTTCGCCGCGGCGATGCCGCAACCTGTTCGACTCGGTGTGCAGTTGGTGGGGAAGAGCATGTTGCATACCTATCCGTACAAGCCGTTGTTCATGCTGGAAGAGGCTCGGCAGATTCGTGCTGCGGTGAAGTTGCCGCTCGTGCTGCTCGGGGGTGTCACGGACAAAGCGGGCATGGATACCGCAATGGCGGAAGGGTTCGAGTTCGTCGCCATGGCACGGGCGCTGCTCAGAGAACCGGATCTGATCAATCGGATCGCGGCCGAATCCGATACCCAATCACTGTGCATCCACTGCAACAAGTGCATGCCCACGATCTTCAGTGGCGCCCGCTGCGTGTTGGTCGAACGCGTCTGAGCTGGTCAGCGCACACCACGTCCCGACATCCATGCGGATACCGGGTCGTGGGCCGTAGCGGATCAAGTTCGTGGTTGCATCAACGCTTGGTTCAGTTCTGCGTGAAGACGTCGTAGGAGGCGTTCATCGTGGGGTAGCCGGTGGCCATGTAGTCGGTGAGGATGACGTGCGTCGGGTCGCCGATGATGCGAGTCCCGTCGAGGGTGGGGTTGCCGACGTAGTTGTTGGCAGCCATGACCGTCTGGACGCCGTCGGCGACGTTGTAGGTGACGTCGACACCGATACCGCGGGGATCGCTGCTGTAGGCGGTGACGATCTCGGTGGTGTGCGGGGCCAGGTAGGAGCGCGGGCCGTTGATCCACTGTCCGTAGGGGTTGGACGCGCTGTCCAGCAGCATCGGGTTGTCGGTGTTGTTGGTGATGGTCATGGCAACCGTCGGGCCGTCGGTGGGCATGGTGCCGGCGTTGGCGATCGCTGCGGTTCCCAGTGCGGTTCCGCCGACAGCGAGGGCGATTGCGGTGACTGCTACGAAGCGAGTGGTGTTGGTACGCATGATGTCTGCTCCTGGGATGGTGTGTGGTTGCCGTTCTCGGCGATGAATCAATCTTGTCGCGAAGGAGTGCTGCTGTATGTCCGCCGACGGGGCCGTGGCGGGGTTGAATCTCTTGTCCCCCGATCGGGGGAGGCGTAAGTGCTCGCATTGCTGGTACGGGCGTGAGAAAGTGAGCAATGCGCGAAGGCACGAAGCCGCTGGCCGGCAAGGTTTCCGTGGTGGTCGGCGACGACCACCCACTGTTCCGTGAGGGCGTGGTTCGGGCTCTGACCGGCAGTGACAGCATCGACGTCCTGGGCGAGGCCGACGACGGCGCAGCAGCGCTCGCAATGATCCGCGAACTACGCCCGCAGGTCGCGCTGCTCGACTTCCGGATGCCGCACCTGGATGGAACTCAGGTCGCCGCCGCAGTCGTTCGAGACGAGCTTCCGACGCGTGTGCTTCTGCTCAGCGCTCACGACGAATCGTCTGTCGTGTACCAGGCCCTGCAAGCCGGTGCTGCCGGATTCCTGCCGAAGGAATCCACTCGCGCCGAGATCGTGAGTGCCGTGCTCGACTGTGCTGCGGGACGAGATGTGTTGCCGCCCAGTATCGCCGCCGGATTGGTAGGAGAGGTTCGGCGTCGTAGTGAACCGTCCGGTCCGACGCTCAGCGCGCGCGAACGTGAGGTTCTCGGATTGATCGCGCAGGGCGCCAGCATCCCGGTCATCGCCTCACAACTCTTTCTTGCGCCCTCCACCGTCAAAACTCACGTGCAGCGCCTCTACGAGAAACTCGGAGTCAACGATCGAGGCGCCGCCGTCGCCGCTGCAATGCGGCAGGGATTGTTGGAGTGAGCAAGCGTCACCGAAGCACGTACGTGACGTTCATGGCCGGGTAACCCGAGGTCATCGTCACCGTGACGTCGTGGCTGTCGGGGGCGTACGTACCTCCGGCATCCGCCCTGGTCTTCGAGTTGGTGGCACTGAAGACAAACACTCCACCGTCGTCGGAGCGGTACGTGAGCACGATGGGGAAGTCGTTCTGGTTCTTGCTCGTGGCCACAACGTTCACGTTCATGTTGGGGAGGATGTAGTCCGCCGGCGGGACGACCCAGTCGCCGTTCGGGTTGGATGCGTCGACCAGATACAGGGCCCCGCGACCCGAATTGCTGATCATCGCCGTCGTGACGGATGTGTCGGTCATCGACTTCACCGTGTTCGCACCGGCGGAGCGGGCAACCAGAGCTGCCATGCTGAGGCCGGAGAAGGAAAGTGCTTCGGTTCGAATTGTGTTGGTGCTCATCATGTTCTCCTCGATTTGTCGGTCTCGGTGACCGTGTGTTTCTGTGATGAGACAACTATGGCCCCGAAATCCCTTCGGGTCTGTCCACCTACGGGTCCGAGTGCTGGACGACATCGCTGTCCCCCGATCGGTGGACACAGCGCTCTCCGCCCACCCAGTGTCATGGGGTGGAGGCTTCGCCCACCCAGTGTCATGGGGTGGAGGCTCCGCCCACCCAGCGGGAGAACCTGTTCCTCTACCATTCAACCCACTCGTAGCGTGGCCACCATGACCGATCCTGACTTCTCCACCGCACCACTCGACGTCGTAGTCATCGGCGCCGGCGTCGCCGGCATGTACGCCATGCACCGACTTCGCGAGCAGGGGCTGCGTGTCCACGGCTTCGAGGCGGGCTCCGGAGTGGGCGGCACGTGGTACTTCAACCGCTACCCGGGCGCACGCTGCGATGTCGAGAGTTTCGACTACTCCTACTCGTTCTCCGAAGAGTTGCAACAGGATTGGGACTGGAGCGAGAAGTACGCCGCGCAGCCGGAGATCCTGTCCTACCTCGATCACGTCGCCGATCGCTTCGACCTACGCAGTGGGTTCACTTTCGATACCCGTGTCCTGAGCGCACAGTTCGACGAGGACTCGTCGACGTGGCGAGTGCACACCGACGGTGGTCATGACGTCACCTCGCGGTTCGTGGTGTGCGCCACGGGCAGCCTCTCGACCGCGAACGTTCCGAACATTGCAGGTCGCGAGACTTTCGGCGGTGAGGTCTTCCACACCGGCTTCTGGCCGCACGAGGGCGTCGATTTCACCGGCAAGCGAGTGGGAGTGATCGGCACCGGATCGTCGGGCATCCAGTCCGTTCCGTTGATCGCCGAGCAGGCCGATCACCTCTTCGTGTTCCAGCGGTCCGCGAATTACAGTGTGCCGGCGGGAAACACGCCTCTCGATGACAAACGACGCGCAGAGATCAAGGCCGACTACGCCGAGCGTCGAGCGCTGTCCAAGCGCAGTGGCGGTGGATCTCCGTTCGTTTCGGATCCTCGCAGCGCGCTCGAGGTGTCCGAGGCCGAGAGGAACGCGGCCTACGAGGAGCGGTGGAAGCTCGGCGGTGTTCTGTTCGCCAAAACCTTCGCAGACCAGACCAGCAACATCGACGCCAACGCGACGGCGGCCGCATTTGCCGAGGCCAAGATCAGATCGGTGGTCGAAGATCAGGCCATCGCCGACCTGCTGATCCCGAACGACCACCCCATCGGGACCAAGCGGATCGTGACGGACACCGACTACTACCAGAGCTACAACCGTGACAACGTGAGCCTGGTCGATCTCAAGAGCGCACCGATCGAGGCAATCGACGAGGCCGGGATCAAGACGACCGACTCGCACTACGAACTCGACGCATTGGTGTTCGCCACCGGTTTCGATGCGATGACCGGGGCACTCGATCGCATCGAGATCCGTGGCCGCAACGGCGAGACCTTGCGAGAGAACTGGCATGCGGGTCCGAGAACCTATCTTGGTTTGGGAGTTCACGGCTTCCCGAACCTGTTCATCGTCACCGGGCCGGGCAGCCCGAGTGTGCTGTCCAACATGATTCTCGCTGCCGAACAGCACGTCGACTGGATCGCCGACGCGATCAACCACCTCGATTCGGCGGGCATCGACACCATCGAGCCGAGTGCCGAAGCCGTGGACAACTGGCTCGAGGAGTGCTCACGCCGGGCGTCGGCAACATTGTTCCCATCCGCGAACTCCTGGTACATGGGAGCCAACATCCCGGGAAAGCCGAGGATATTCATGCCCTTCATCGGAGGCTTCGGTGTCTACTCCGACATCTGTGCAGACGTGGCAGCAGCGGGATACCGAGGCTTCGAGCTGAACAGCGCGGTGCACGCATGAGCCGGCTGGAGGGCAAGCGGGTACTCGTGACGGGTGCTGCCGGAGGAATGGGACGCTCACACTGTGAGCGGCTCGCCGAGGAAGGCGCGTCCGTGATCGCGTTGGATGTCGAACAGGCGCAATCGGGGTTGGCGGAAACCGCTCAGGCAGTGCGTGATCGAGGTGGTGTCGCGGTCACCGGTGTGGCGGATATTCGGGACTTCGACGGTCTGGCCGCCGTCGTGGCCGAGTGCGTTACCGAACTCGGCGGGTTGGACGTCGTGGTCGCGAATGCAGGCGTCTACGACACGCCGGGACCGTCGTGGACCATCGATCCTGCAGTGTGGAACCGCTCGCTGGACGTCAATCTGACCGGCGCGTGGCACACCGTCAAGGCCTGCGTTCCGCACTTCGGCGACGGTGGATCCGTCGTTCTGGTCAGCTCGACAGCGGGAATCAAAGGTATTGCCGGAGCAA
The DNA here is from genome assembly GCF_019266085.1 of Rhodococcus sp. FH8. Classification (NCBI taxonomy): domain Bacteria; kingdom Bacillati; phylum Actinomycetota; class Actinomycetes; order Mycobacteriales; family Nocardiaceae; genus Rhodococcus; species Rhodococcus sp. FH8. The sequence goes on from NZ_LPNQ01000065.1 coordinate 188,226, forward strand.
GTCATTACAGCGCAGCCAAGCATGCCGTGGTGGGCCTGGCCAGAACGCTGGCCAACGAGTTGGGGGCGCAGAGTATCCGCGTCAACTCCGTGCATCCGGGTTCGGTACGTACCCCGATGATCATCAACGAGCGAGTGTTCGCGAACCTGTGCCCGGACATCGAGAATCCCGCCGAAGCAGACGCTGCTGCAGTGCTCAGCGCTCGCAACTTGCTGCCCGTTCCCTGGGTCGATCCGGTGGACGTCAGTAATGCGGTCCTGTTTCTCGCATCCGCGGAGTCCCGCTACATGACCGGCTGTCAGTTGGTTGTCGACGCCGGCCTGACCCAGAAAGTGTGAATTGATGACTTCTCGATTGGAAGGCAAGATCGCGCTGATCACGGGTGCGGCACGAGGAATCGGGCGGGCTCAGGCCGTGCGTTTTGCCGAAGAGGGCGCGGACATCATCGCGGTCGACGTGTGCACTTCGGTGGAAACCACAGTCACGCCGCCCGCGACGGAGGCCGATCTCGATGAGACAGTGGCGCAGATCCGGGCGCTGGGGCGAAAGGTCGAATCTGCGGTAGTGGACGTTCGGGATCTCGAGGCACTACGCAGTGCCGTGGACTCGGCCGTCGGAATGCTCGGTGGTCTCGACATCGTCTGCGCTACAGCTGGTATCACGTCCTCCGACGGGGCCCTGACCATGTCGGAAACGATGTGGCAGACCATGCTGGACGTCAATCTGACCGGCGTGTGGCACACCACGACCGTCGCGGCTCCGCACTTGATCGCGCGGGGCGGGGGATCGATGACACTCACAAGCTCCATCGCCGGACTTCGGGGGCTGGTCGGAGTCGCGCACTACACCGCAGCCAAGCATGGAGTCGTTGGTCTGATGCGTTCGCTGGCAAAGGAACTGGCTCCGCACAACGTACGCGTCAATACGGTCCATCCCACCAACGTCGACACCCTCATGATTCAAAACCCGTTGGTGCGCGGCAAGTTCCGCCCCGATCTCGAGAACCCGACGCGCGAAGAATTTGCTGCCGCAGCGATGACGATGAACATGCTCGCCATTCCGTGGATCGAACCGGTGGACGTAGCGAACGCTGCTCTGTTCCTGTCTTCCGACGAGGCTCGCTACATCACGTCGGTCGCCCTGCCGGTGGATGCAGGAAGTTCGTCCCGCTGAGGTTTCGAACAGCTGAAATCTTGAACAGCTGAGGTTTTGACACGCTGAGTTCCGCCACGGTGTGTAGCGTCGGTTTCACCTAACCGAAAGGCGTACACCGTGGCGGAACGGCGCTATCTGGAAGTCACCGTCGGGATCAACATCGTGATGGTCCTCGACCACCGCACGGTGGAGGTCTTCGACCGCACCGCCGCGAGCACGAGCGAAGTGGCTCGTTGGCATGTCGAACACATTGCGGTGAAGGCGAAACCGTCGAAGTCGGGACTGAAACTCACCATCGGGAACAGGCTCGCCGACGACTCGATCGCGGTAGCGGGTCCACGGGCATCGCTGACTGTTCCGCCGGAGAACGAGGCAGCCGTCATCGCGTTCTTCGACGAGGTCAAGGCTGCTCGGGTGTGAATCGGCAGAAGACCTTCGGCGCGGATGATTCGGGTTCTCTAGTCGAGCACGTCGTGCGCTGCCACGAAGATCGGGCCGGACGCACTTTTGTCGGGATCTCGGGAATCGAGGCTTCCGGAAAATCGACGATCGCGGACGAGTTGGCTGCCGGTATCTCGAAGTCGGGCCATGACTTCATCATGATCCATGGGGACGAGTTCTCGACTGCGAAAGCGGTACGGAACAAAGATCCTGACACGGTGCGTGGGTATCTCGAGGATGCGTACGACTATTCGAACCTGAGTAGCCGTGTGATGGTGCCGCTACGGTTGGCCGAAGTTACCGAAATTTCCTACGTCTCGACTGATCCGGAGACAGACGAATCTGTGGTGTCGAAGCCACGAGTCCCGGATCGCGCCATTGTGATCGTCGAGGGAGTGCTGCTTTTTCGCGGACTGATGCGAGATCAGTTCGACCTACGAATCTGGGTTGAAGCAAGCTTCGACGAGTCCTTGCGGCGTGCGAAGGGACGTCCGCGCGATGTGAGCTATTACGGGACGGCCGAGGCGATAGCGTCCCGGTACGAATCCCGGTTTCATCCGGCGCAGAGGATTCATCTGCGTGACGATCGACCACAACTGACCAGCCACGTAATCGTGCGTGGCTAGTCAGTCGAAAGGCCGGCGATATCAAGCTTTACGCGCGGCGGCATGGGCCCCGGCGACACGGCCGAATGCGAAGGCGTCGGCAATGTGGAATCCGCCGTCCTTGGCCGCGCTGTAGGTGGAACTGACCGCGCCCGCGGCGTAGAGGCCAGGAATCGGATTGCGGGCAGTATCGAGTACGCGGGAATGACCGTCGCGGCGCGGCCCACCGCTACTCCATCCCAGCAGTGGCGACCCGGAGACGGCGTAGAACGGAGCGGTAGCCACCGGGGCCAAAGTCTCGGGATTGCGGCCGAACGAATGGTCGATGCCGTCCGCGCACGCCTCGTTGTAGCGTCGCACGCTCGTTTCCACGACTGTTGGGTCCAGTCCGAGTTTCTCGGCGAGTTCGGCGAGCGTGTCCGCCTTTAGGATCCATCCCTTGTCGATCTCGGCTTGATTGTCCGAGCTCCACTCGTACCCTTCGTCGAGAACCCTGTGGCCGACGGGCAGTGCGTCGCGGCCGGGGCTCAGCTGTCCGGCCAACCTCATCGTCTCGTCGAAGACGACGTTCATCGGTTGCACCGGAAAGTGTTGGTAAGAACCCTCTCTGAACACATGACCATGCCGCATTTCGGCTGACTCGTCGGTGAAGCGTCTACCTTCCCGGCTGAGGAACACATAGTTGTGCGCGTTCCACAGTGCGAGGAAGAATCCAGTCGGATTTTCGAGGTCGCCGGGAATTCCCGTAATGGTCATCATGTTGTTCATGTGCCACAGATCGGCGCCCACGGCCTGTGCCATGCGGTGACCGTCGCCGGTTGCCGATGGTGAGCCCCAGATCTTCGGATTCTCCAGACGCAAGTAGTCGCGCACCATCGTCGGATTTGCTTCGAATCCTCCGGTGGCAAGGATGACGCCCCGGCGTGCCTGGATCTGCGAAGTCTTTTCACCCGAACGGATCTCGACTCCGGTCACCGCTCCGGATTCATCCGTCAGCAGTCCGGTGGCTTCGGTGTCGAATAGTGTTGTGACGCCGCGTTCAGCGAGAGCGGAGACGAGGAACCGGTAGAGAAGTTCATTGCCCATCTTCCCTTCGACGGTGTCCATCCCTGCGTAACAAGAACTTCCGTCAAGTTCGGCGAACTCTGCCGCGGAATGGAAATCGCCGGTCATCGCTACAGTTGCACCCAGACTGCGGATCCAGTCGGACAGTCCGTGAGTGTTCTCGGCCCAGGCATCGATGACGTCCTCGGCAACGGGGAACTCCCCGTTCAACGAACGCAGGAAGGTTCGGGCGGCAGCGGGGTCCTGGTTGACGAACCATCCACTGCCGGACAGTCGAGTGTTGCCGCCCGCGGAATCAGGTCCGCTCTTTTCCAGAATCACGACCGATGCGCCGTCGGCGTGCGCTTGGAGCGCTGCGGCCGATCCGGCAGCGCCCGATCCGATGACGAGTACGTCGACAATGTTATCCATGTCACAGAAGGTATTGCGGAATGGTGGTGCGGCGAACCCACCTTCCCGATGAGCGAGAAAGCCAGTGGTCGACGCCGCAGAGACGTCGCCCCGCAGGCACGTCGGGGGCCAGGCGAGGTAGCGGTTCAGTGCGTCGGGGGTGGCGCCAAAAGTGCGATATCGCGCTGTGACGTTTTCGAGACCCTAGCGTTATAGATGTGGTTGTGTCGGCGAAACCTGCCGGTGGCAGAGTTCGTCTGGAACGCAGTGACCGACACGGTTGGTTATCCGACGCACAGTGATTCATCGCTGATTCGGGCGGTGGGGCACGCCGAGTCCAGACAAGAGGCTTTCATGACTACGATCAACGAACGTTCTTCAGCTGCAAATGTTCTCGATCTCTTTGACAGCGCCGGCCGAGAAGGGCATCGGTACAGTATCGACGTGGAAAGCTACACCCCTTCGTATGCGGTACTGAGACTTGCCGGAGAATTGGACATGGGTCAGCGGGTGGAATTGGTGCACGCGCTCGACCGACTTCTCCTGGTCGGAACCGATATTCACGTCGATCTCTCCGGCGTGACCTTCATGTCGTCCGGAGTGGCGAATGCCGTTGTCGATGCTGCGGGGCGTGGCAACAACCGCATTCGCTTGTTTGCCCCGACGCGAGCGGTCTTCATGATCTTTCAGGCTCTCGGCGCCTCCGAACTCATTGCGGGCGTTGCCACGTCGACCGCTGATGCTCTCGGTGCTTGAGCCGGAAACAACTCCCACGAACGATGTGAAGTGAGCAGTGCTCGATACGCGTTGACTTGGTATCTGGTCTGATCTGCGTGTCGATGTGCACTTTGCGGCGCGGGATCAGGTTGTCGTCACCGGGTTGCGCCGAGATTTGCGGTAGTCTCGTTCGGTGTCGAGCAGCCGGCGCTGCCATCGACGCGTCCGGCCGCATGAACGCTTGGTGGTCCCGACTCGTAGTGAAGAGCCACACCATGGCGTATGACACCAGCAACGGTTCGACATCGTCGAATTCTCCGATCACCCAGTTCTCCGATGTGATTGGTCTGGAAGTAAGCATGCAGTTCGCACCGATACGCCGCCTCGACGACCACGCACTTGCAGGCGCCGAGTTGCAATTGCGTGGGCCTGACAATTCCTCTCTGTGTTCGGCGCATGCCCTCCGTCGCGCCTCGCAATTGATGCAGCAACGCTCGGAATTCGACAGTCACAAACTGGCCATGTCCCGTACTGCACTCGCATGCACCGTCGCGGATCGCCTGCCGTTGCTGGTGGCAGTCGACTCGGCTTCCCGAGCAGCTCTGAACGCTCCTGGTATCGAAGGAGCGACGAGAAATCTGCAACGGATCGTCATCACGGTTGACAGCGCATCGGTGCTTACCGATCCCCACAACTCTCTGGCAGTGATCAGAGAAGCCCGCGCGGGCGGGCGTCTGATTGCACTCGACGGTGTCGGCATCGACAGGCACTCGGCGACACTTCTGTCTTTGGTCGAACCCGACATCATTATCACTTCCGCTGAATTGCTTTCCAAGGCAGCATATTTCGAAGTGGGAACGACGGTGCACGCGCTCGGCGCCTACGTCGAGCGATCGAACGCGATTATCCTTGCCGAGGGTGTCGACTCGGAATCGTCCCGTCTTGCCGCAATCACCATCGGAGCCACATACGGAACGGGTGAGTTGTATCCCGCAGTCGACGATCCGAGTTCACTGTTGTCCGAACCGGTCGTCGCGATGCCCGACAGTCCGGTGTGGAGTGATCCCATCCCCGAGGTGGGCACTCCCTACTCGATCGTGTCTGCTCACAGCCGGATCCGGCGCGGTACCAAGCGTCTGTTGATCCAACTGAGCAAGTCCCTCGAAGCGCAAGCCGCCACATCGGGTTCCTCGATGCTTGTTCTGGGCACCTTTCAACAAGCCGAGCATTTCACCGCATCCACAACAGCACGGTGGCGTCACCTCGCCGACACCGTAGGGTTTGCCGGTGTCTACGGTGTCGGACTGTCCGTGATGCTCGACGGTAAAGTTCAACACGCGCCGCTCGACCCGGGTGATGATCTCGTCAACGAGTGGACGGTCGTCACTCTGGGACCGCACCATGCGGCGATGCTGTCGGCGCGAGATCTTCATGACAACGGTCCAGATCTCGAGCGGACCTTCGACTTCGTGCAAACCTACGATCGCACCGCCGTCACCCAGGCAGCGCACTCTATTCTTCGTCGTTACCCCACGACGAATTCGTGAAACCGGTGCCGAGGTTCTCGACGTTCGCCGCGAGCGCTGCCCGACCGGCGATCGTGGCTAAGGATTGGCCGGGCGCCGCGCAGCACGTCTCTTTGCTGCAGAGTTGAGTAGATACCTTTCGGCGACCGTGTAGTCCGTGACGGTTGCGCCATCCGGTGCTGTGGAGTGGGTGAGCAGTTCGAGATAGCGGCGACGGAAGACATGGGCGTCGGATTCTGCGAGTAGGAACTCCGCCGCTGCGACGACCTCTGGTTTCGGAGCAGCGCGTGCATGCCGGTTTCGGGCAGGCCGAGTGCTCATGTTTTCCTCTGGATTTCGAAAGCGTCTGTGCCGGTAGTCATGTGCGAGTTGATCCTGACGTCTGTTCGGTCGCTACCGGTCATGAGAAGTCGTGAGTGGTTTCAGATCGATCGGCTGTCCGTCGGAGGGGAACGGCAAGGACATGTAGTTGAGAGGGGCGGTGTAGCCGGGCGCGACCTGCCAATCGAAGCGTGTGAGCAGGTGGTGCATGATCGCTTTGATTTCGACGCCGGCGAAGTGCATGCCGAGGCATTTGTGCACGCCTCCACCGAACGGTTCCCAGGCATACCGGTGCACCTTGTCTTCACGTCGGTGGTCCGCGAAACGTTCGGGATCGAAATGTTCGGGGTCGGGCCAGTACTGCGGCATGTGGTGAGTGAAATGTGGCACCACTGACACGTAGGTCCCAGCGGGTACGAAGTGGTCCTGTATCTGGGTGTCACACACCGCTCGGCGAGCCATGACCGGCACGGGAGCGACGAGTCGGAGGCATTCTTTCATCACCAGGTCCAAGCCGGCGAGTTGGTCGAGTTCGGCATAGCTCGGCGTCGACGTACTCAGTGCGAGTGATTCCGCCCGACATCTGTTCTGCCACTGAGGATTCTGGCCGAGATATTGCATCATTGTCGAGATGGTGATGGTGGAGGTGTCATGTGCGGCCATCAGCAGGAAGATCATGTGATCGATCACCTCGCCGTCGCTGAAGCGCTGTCCGGTGTCTGATTCGATGTGACAGAGAACGGAAAACAGGTCGTCGGTTTCGCGTGAACGGCGCGCAGGTAGGTAGCGGCGGAAGAAGTTTTCGAGGGTTCGGCGCCCGTCGAGGCCGCGCTTCCATCTGGTGCCGGGAACTCGATAACGGATCACCGAGGTTGCAGCTTGCACGCAATCGACGAAAGCTTTTTTCACAGAGTCGATTTCGTTGTCAGTGGTCCCTTCCGCGCCGCCCATGAAGATGTCGGTCGCGAGGTTGAGTGTGAGAGCTTTGAGAGCGGTGTAGGCGCGGAAGCCATCGGACGGAGTCCAGGCGTCGAGCGCGGAGGCGATCGCGGGATTCAGCACGTCCACGGTCTTTTCGAGACGCGATCTCGTGAAGGCTTGTTGCATGATGCGTCGTTGTCGTAGGTGCTCTTCGGAGTCGAGAAGCATCAGACCCCCGTGGAAGAAGGGACCGATGAGCACTGACCAACCGTCGCTGTTGACAAAAGCGCGGTCCTTGTTCTGGAGAACTTCTTGGCATGCGTCGGGTCCGAGGGCTGCGACCCACCGTCTACCGGCCATCGAGAACCACGAGACCTCGCCGTAACGATCCCAGCGTTTTTGCATCAGAGCGAGAGGGTCGCGGATGTATTCGAAAGTTTGCCCTATTCCGGGTAATCCCGAATTGCCTGAGATGGGACGCAACTGCGACCGGATGGGTGGAGCGGCCAGGATTTTCGACATCACGTACCTGCCTTCCGTTTGCATCTGACAGTGGCGCCTGTCAGATGGGGGTAGTCTGCGTCACAGTCGCGTCGTCTGTCAAGATCGACTCATGGCTTCTCCCACACCCCGTCGATATGCCGGTCTGAGTGGTGAGCAGCGGGCCGCGCTTCGGCGTGAAAGCTTGCTTGCAGCAGGACTGGACGTGTTTGCGGCCGCGGGCAGGCAGGGTGCCACCATGACCGCCATCTGTGCGCATGCCAAGCTGACAGAGCGATATTTCTACGAGAGTTTCACCAGCAGGGACGAACTCCTCCAGCAGGTTTTCGACGGAATCGTCGACGAGGTGCGCGTGGCCGGAATGGCTGCACTCCGAACGACCGAGGGGACACGGGAGGAGCGCGTGCGGAGCGCCATTGCTTCGTTCGTCAACATCCTGACGGACGATCCTCGAAAAGGGCGTGTCGCGATGGTCGAGTCGGTGGCTTACGAGCCGCTGCGCACTCACCGGCGGGGAGCGCTGCGTGGGTTCGCGCAGATGGTGGCCGACGAGGCTGCGCTCTTGTACGGCGATCGAGCTTGGCCTCCCCATCAGGGTGAGATCAACGGATTACTGTTCGTGGGCGGCCTGGCCGAATTGGTGACGGCCTGGCTCAACGGCGAAATCGACATCACGCCCGCTGAGATCGTGGATGCCGCAACCTTCCAATTCACATCCACAGCGCACCGATGAAACGCGGGGCCGGCGATGCGGACTGCCAACTCCAGTGGGCGGCATGTGTCGTGATTCGAGGCAGTTTCGGGTCTGAATTGTCGATGACACTGTCCGCGCGGGTCCAGGGCTCTGCAGCCGCGAAGTACAGACGTTGGCCGCCGACATAACGGTTCATCGACGGGTGTTCCGGATCCGCGTTCGTTCCGTCGCGAAGGTTCATTCGCTCGGCGGTGATCTCGAAGGGCACGTCGAGAAAGATCGAATAGTCCCATCGGGAAGCAAATTCGTCTCGATGCAGAAAGAGTCCCTCGACGAGGACCACGGCTCCGTCGGCTGCATGCAAGTACGCGTCGCTGTCCCGTCGTGGTCGGTACTCGCGGTTACCTCCCGGTCTCAGAGGGGCGAGAACATGACGCTCGAGGGCGTCGTAGTCGTAGCTGTCGAGCCAGAAGCCTTCCGGTGACAGCCGACCTCTGCGATGGCGAATCTCCGGCGGATTGAGGAAGTCGTCGACGTGAATCACAATGGCGGGGCGTTCATTCAGCTGTGCTGCAAGACTTTTCGTGAATGTCGTCTTGCCGCTCCCGTCGACGCCGTCGATCGCGACGACGGGAGAGCCGCGCAGCGCGTTTATTTCGGCGGCCAAGGTCTCGAAGACCGTCTTGGTGCTCATCGAGCAGTTCTTCCCGCGCTCGTAGCGACGCGAAGAGGCCCGGTGTCGTACAGGATTCGGTGGCCGTCTTCGAGGACGCGTCGAGTGCCCGCGTCGAGCGGAAGGTCGGCCCAGCTCTCGCTCGCGAAATTCAGTTCGACGAGGAGGCCGGACCGTAGGCGGAAGCGTCGTTCTCGGACTGGCCCCCAGTTGGCGGCTCTGATGAATCGCGCGTCGGGGCGGAGCCGGTCGAACCAGTCTTCATTTGCGAGCGCGTTCGCGTCGTCGGCCAGGATCATCAGATCAAGATCACTCGCCATACGCTCCGCGCCGCGCGCGTAGGACCCGACCAGCGCCACAGCTTTGACGTCATCGTGCTCAGCGGCCCATCGTTCGACATCGACGAGCAGCGCGTTCACCGCACGTCTTCGCCCCTTCAATCGTGCTGACATACCGGCATCATTCCCCATCGCCACCCTCTCCGTAGCTTCGCCGGGACCTCTATCCTGGAACTGTCGGTGACAAGCCAGGGGAGGGGTGCGTATGTCCAAGGAAGTATCGGCGGGTCTGGCTGTTGGTGCGATGGTTCTTGTTGCAGGCTTGATCTGGACTGGATTTCCCCTCGACATGTATTCGATTGTCGCCGTGATCTTTGCAATGTGCGGTGGATTCATCACTTGGATCTACGTACGCGCAAATGAAGAGAGCACCGGAGACGCTGCGACGAAAGAAAGAAGTCAATGAAGACGATCATCGTGTGTACCTCTGTCTCCCATGGCAATACGAAGCTGATCGCCGACGTCATCGGAGAAGTTCTCGATGCTCGCGTGGTCGAGCCCGGTGACATCGACGCCGCGCAGCTCGCCGACTACGACCTCGTGGGGTTCGGCTCCGGCATCTACCTACGCTCGTACCACGCAGATTTACGCTCGTTCGTCGAGGCACTCCCCGAAGAACGGCGATCCAAGGCTTTTGTCTTCGCCACCAGTGGTTTTCCTGACAAGGGGATTCATCGCTTCTCGCGTCCACTGGTTCAGTTGCTCGAACAGAAGGGCTTCGATGTGGTCGCAGCCTTCTCGTCCCGTGCGTGGGATACCTATCTCCCGTTCAAGCCGTTCGGCGGTATCCGGAAGGGGCGGCCGAACGCCGACGACCTGGAATCGGCGCGCATGTTCGCCGAAATGCTACGCGGAAGCGTTCAGGACAGCTTGCCCGGCACCGGGTAGCTGCGCAGGCTCATCTCCAGCTCACCGGCGTCGGCAAGGTCGTTGATCGTCTGGCGCAGAGCGCCACACGTCCGTTGAGCGTTGGCACGGCTGTTCACGCGACCCAACTCCGGGCACACTTCCTGCGACTCTTCGAGCCATTGGACGCTGGTGTGCGCTTCGCTGTACTTCTCGACGAGGACGCGATTTCCGCAGTTGCGGCAACTGACCTGACGCATCAGCGTGCAATCAGATCGGCCGGTGACCAGAAGGCGCGCATGCTCGTGATCTTGGCGTCCTCGTCGAAAGTCATGACGTCGATCGGTTCGACCTCGTAGACCTGATCGCCCACCGGTGTGACGACGCGGAAGTGGAAGGCCGCGCTGGATCCGCTCACCCGCAAGGTAAGCAGTTCTGTCTCTTGCGAACCGCCCTCGAGAGCGCCGTAGAACTCGGTGATCGCGGCCTTGCCGACGCGGGGTTCGCTGCCGACCGGGTCTTCGAGCGTCGCGTTCTCGGCGTAGAGGGCGGCGATGTCCGCTGACGATCCGCGAGCCACGGCGTCGAGGTAGGTGGTAACCGTCGCCGTGATCGCGGCCGTGGTGTCTGGTTCGAGAGTGGTCATCGAGTTAGTCCGATCAGTCGAGAAGTTCAGGGTCTGACAACTACTTCGGACGCTATCGGTGCGGGCTCGATTCGGCGCCGGCATCTCCCACGCAGCGGGACAGCCTGAGCACTCAGGCGTCGAAGCGTCCGAACCCGCCGCGGTAGAACAGAAGCGGACCGTCGTGGCGCAGCACGTTCAGATCGGTGATGCGTGCGACGACGATGGTGTGATCACCGGCGTCGTGCTCCTGCTCGACCGTTGCTTCGATGCGGGCGAGCGCGCCGCTCAGCGCCGGAGCACCGTTGCCGGCGGCATCCCACTCGACGCCGAGGAACTTGTCCGTCCCGCCGCGAGCGAACGCCGAACACATGTCCTGCTGATCGTGGGCGAGAACATTGATGCAGAGAGTTCCCGTTTCGCGAAGCTTCGGCCAACTTGTCGACGTCTTCGCCGGGCAGAACGAGAGCAACGGGGGATCAAGCGATACCGAGACCAGGGACTGGCAGGTGAAACCGAGGGGTGAATTTCCGTCGTGAGCGGTGATGACGGTGACGCCGGTGCAGAAATTGCTCATCACGTTGCGAAGTGTGCGTCCGTCCAGAACTGGCGGCTCGGCGTTTTCCACGGTCATGTCGTCTCCTTGTTCAAATCTTTTGTTCAAAACTCTGCAAACAGCTTCAGAAGCAACGATGTGTGGCGCCGCGGCCGTAATCCAGCGGCAGTCCCACTCAATGGCAGCAATGGCTTCTCGGCACGGGTCAGGACCGACCGAGTGGCAGGTGGAGGGGTTTCGAGCAAATTTGATCCCGCTCAGCGGTCCGTTCGGATTCTACGAAACCAGCAAATGACCAGTGATTGTTAGACTTCGGGCATGTCCGAACCTGATGACGTGTCCCGAGGACTTCCCGCTACCAGCTGGGCAGTGCTCGGGATGCTGACGTTCGGGGAGGAGCTGACCGGAAACGATTTGAAGAAGTGGGCTGACTGGAGTGTCGGCTTCTTCTATTGGAGCCCGTCCATCAGCCAGGTGTACGCAGAACTGAAGAAGCTCGAAAGCATCGGGTTCGTGGAGTCCCGGGTCGTCTCCGAACCAGGGGTGCGAGGCAAGCGCCTTTACTCCATTACTCAGTCAGGAACCGACGCCGTCCGGACGTGGTCACGGGAGGCACCGGTGGAAGTTCCGGTGCTCAAGCACGGTGTGATGTTGCGTCTGTGGATGGGACACCTCAACGAGCCCGAGCGACTGAAGGCGCTGGTGGAAGCCCACATCGCCAATGTCGAAGAGCAGATTCGACGCGCGAAACTCCACGCAGATCATGCCGAGAACGAGCCGGCCTGGTCGTTCCCGGTCATGACGTTGCGATGGTCGGAACGGTACTTCCGAGCCGAGATCGAACTTGCTCGCGAACTGCTCGACGACATCGATCGTGCGACCGCCGAGTTCGCGAACGTCGCCGAGCACGACCGACTGGGATCACCGTTGCCCTCGACGCCTGGCAAATGGAAGAACGTCGAGGAGTACGTGTTGGCGCTCGAGCAAGCCGGGCTCACCGGCAACGGTTCGAGTATCTGAGTCAGGCCCCGGCTGCGGTCGGCATGTTGCGCAGCAGATGACGACGTTGCAAAGTCGGAGTGACGCTCAGCGATCCGCCGTCGATGCCTCGCCAAATGGCAGCGGCCGCCATACGGACCGGCGCTGCGCTGACGTGGTCGAGGCGGAGGGCCTTCGACGGCGCGCAGATGGATACCGCGGCGACGGCGCGGCCGATGGGGCCGATCGGTGCCGCAAGACAGCTGAATCCCGGTAGGCCGTTTCCGGATTCGAAGGCCACCCCGGACTCGCGGATTCTGGCGAGGTGGGGCAGTGCGTAGCCCGAGGACTTCGGCGAACCGAACGCGAGCAGTGCCTGACCGATCGCAGTGGTCTCGGCGCGGCGTCGACCACCGACACGCGTCGGCACTGCGGCGGCGAGGCGTCCGCCGATCTTCTCCATGTAGACCACATCGGGCCCGTCGAGGATGCCGAGGTGAACCACGAATCCGGTGACTCGGTAGAGCTCATGGAGAAGGGGCATGGCTGCAGCGTGGAGGCGGTCCTGATGAACCGCGAGCGATCCCAGTTCGACGAGGCGCATACCGAGTTCGTAGTCACGGCCGTCGCGACGCAGCCAACGCATCGAGACAAGACGTTCGAGCATGCGGTGGGCAGACGAGCGGGGAAGGCCCGTGCTCCGAACGACTTGAGCGAGCGTCAACCTGCCGGGACCGTCGAAGGCGTCGAGAACCAGCGAGACGCGATCGAGAATTGCTGTCGGGGCCGAATCGGCGCCTAAAGCATCCACAGCCTGCAGTGTCATCGTGTACCTCACTTCTCTTAGAGCTCCACAACCAGTGAACTGGCTATTTCAATTAGAAATAGTGTCATAGAGTTACGGATTTGTGAAGTGGATCACCGGTCTGTTTTCGGGCGCGTCGCGGTGGAAACGACGAGGGGGTTTGCGCGAATGCTCGCGCAAACCCCCTCGTCGTTTAACTACTGGCAGGTATTACATCGCCACCGGCAGGTATTAATCGCCACCGGCGGTACTACATAGCTGCCAGTGGTTCGCTTCCGGACCAGTCGTGGCCCCAGTAGCTGTCAGCGGTGATCTCCTCGGAGGAGTACGAGTCCTGATCCACCCTCGCGCCCTCGGTGCCGAACTCGATGTCCCAGCCGCCGGGTGCGCGGACGTAGAAGGAGATCATCTTGTCGTTGGTGTGACGACCCAGGGTCGACGACACGGAGAATCCGTCCTTCATCACGCGGTCGAGTGCCTGGCCGACGGCGTCGAGGGTGTCCACCTCGACCATGATGTGAATCAGGCCGGGTGCGCCGCCGTGCGGTGCCGGGCACAGGGCCAAGCTGTGGTGACGCTCGTTGACGCCCATGAAACGGATTCGCAGCGGCCCGAATTCAGGCGGGGCCGGCAGGCGGAAGGCGCCGCGCGGGTAGAAGCCGAGCACCTCGGTGTAGAAGTCGAAGCTCGCAGCACTGTCCATGACGGGGAGTACGACGTGGCCGAGACCCTGTGAGCCGGTGACGAATCGAGCGCCGAAGGGCGTCACCACGGGGCTGTGGTCGAGGATCGCTCCGTGGAAGACCTCGATGGCTGCTCCGCCGGGATCGGTGAAGGCGATGACCTCTTCGACCCGTCGAGCATCTGCTTCGGCGAGCGAAAGCTGCTCGACCTCGGTGCCGTTCTTTTCGAGTGCTTCTTGAACGCGGCGCAGTGCGGCGTGGTCGGCGACCTCCCAACCGATGTTGACGATCTCGTCGCGCTCACCCTCGACGACGACGATGCGAGCAGCACGCTCGTCGAGTCGTAGGTAGAGCGCGTTCTCGTCCGGCCCACTGCCCTTGGCGAAGCCGAGAACGTCGAAAGCGAAAGTGCGCCAACGTGCCATGTCGTTGGTCGAGATCTTGACGTAGCCAAGTCCCTTGATGTCGGTGCGTGTCATCGTGTCTTTTTCCTGTCGATTTCTTGTGTCGAAGTCTGATCAGATCATCGCCCGCAGCGGACCCTGCGGGTCTGCGCCGAGACGGCTCAGTGATGCGGCGTGGAAAACGGTGCTCGGCACGTGAATTGCGTGATGCTGTCCAGCATGAGCATCGCGCCAGAATCGCTGAAGCGGCTTGTCCATCCGCAATGCGTTGCCACCGCAGCGTGGGTAGACCTGATCGATTGCGTTGACGGCGCGCCAGGCGGCCTGTACCTGAGTCTGACGTCCCTCCGCGCGCTGCTCGAAGGTCACTTCCTTGCCAGCGTCCACTCGGTCCCACATGCGGTCGACGTTGGCAAGCAGGGTGTCGCGCGCAGCCCGGATGTCGGCGGTTGCCTGACCGATGGCGAACAAGGTGTACGGGTCGTCCTTGATCGCCGTGCCCTGCGCGTTGATGCGATCGGCTTGGTACTCGTTGGCGTGGAAGAGCATTCCCTCGCAGATGCCGATCGTGGCGGCGGTGATTCCGAGGGGGAAAATGTTCGACCACGGCATGAGGTACAGCGTCTCGGTGCGCCCGTACTTGCGCACTGCCGTGCCGTCGATGACCTCGTCGCAGTCCATGACGCGGTAATCGGGGACATACGCATCCTTGACTACGAGATCCTTGGAGCCGGTGCCGCGAAGTCCCATGACATCCCACGAGTCTTCGATGATCTCGTAGTCGGTGCGCGGAATGATCACATGGAGCATGCGCGGCGGCATCTCCATGTTGCCGTCCTTGTCACACGCCATCGCGCCGAGGAATGCCCAGTCGCAATGGTCGGTACCGGAGGAGAACTGCCAGCGGCCGGAGAACTTGTAGCCGCCGTCGGTGGGGATACACATTCCGCCGGGCATGTACGGCGATGCCATCCAGGTGTCGGGATCGGATCCCCAGATCTCCTGCTGCACCTTGGGATCCGCGAACGCGAGTTGCCACGGGTGAACTCCGACGATCCCGTGGACCCAGCCGGCCGACGGGTTCAGTGAAGCCATGCGCATGACGGTTTCGGCGAATTCGCGCGGATGCGCCTCCATGCCGCCATGCTCCTTGGGCTGCAGCATGCGGATGGAACCGATTGCCTTCATCTTCTTGGCGGTGTCGTCGGCCACCCGGCCGATCCGCTCGGCCTCGATGCCTTCGGCGAAGATGTCGTCGGCCATCGCGTTGATCTGTTCGAGCACTTCGTACGTCATGTTGTTCCTTGCATCCAGTCTGGTTGTCTCAGCAGTGTTTTCGACTGCGGATCAGGAGGTTGTCTCGAGTGCCTGGGCGTCGCGTGCGGCAACGTTTTCGGCGACTTCCCGCTTCCAGCTCTCCACTGCGCGGGTGGTGTCGATCTCGAATTCGAAGCGCTTCGTCATGTCTTCCGTGACATTCTCGACGTCGGTGTAGAACTGGTTGTACCAGCGACGCAACTGGTAAACCGGGCCGTCCTCCTCGGAGAGCAGGGGGTTGTCGATCGGAGCTTTGTTCTTCCAGATCTCCACGTCCTGAAGGAATCCCATCTCGACGCCCTCGGTGAACTGCGCGGCCATCGCGGCAGTGGACTCGTCGTCCATACCGGGTAGCTTCTTGACCATCGCGCCGTACTGCAGGACGAACGCATTGTTCGAGATCGGGTAGTGGCAGTTGATCAGGACGGTCTCGATGATCTGCCCGTTGGCTTCGCTCTTGATCCAGTCGATCATGTAAGACGGTCCGAAATATGAAGCATCCGAACGGAGCACAGCGTTGGGATCGCCGTAGTTGGTGCCGCTGATGACGTCCTCACGTCCCACCGATTCCATGTACTGGCTCGCGACATGACCTTCGAAGATGTTCTTGAAGTACTTGGGGAACGAGTAGTGAACGTAGAAGAAGTGGGCCATGTCCACGACGTTGTCGACGATCTCGCGGCAATGAGAGCCTTCGATGGTGAGCGTGTTCCAGCTCCAGTCGCTCCACTCATCGCTTCCGAAGCCCTCGATGTCGGGGATCGTGACCTCGGCGGGCGGGGGATTTCCCTGGGGATCGTGCCAGACGAACAGCTGACCGTTCTTCTCGAGAGTGATCCATGCCCGCGTCTTGGCCAGCGGCGGAACGCGTCGTGCGTAGGGGATCGCCGTACATTTTCCGTTACCGCTCCAACGCCAGTCGTGGAACGGGCAGGCGATCGAATCGCCCTTGACGGTTCCGTGAGCGAGGTTGCCACCCATGTGGCGGCAGTATGCGTCGAGAATCTTGATGTCGCCCTTGCTGTCGGCGAAGACGACAAGGCTGGTGCCGAATGCCTCGATCTGGTGGGGCTGACCGTCGCGATAGGTATTGCTCAGTCCGAGGCAGTGCCATCCACGTGCGAACCGTGCGGGAGGCGCTGCTGCTTCGATTTCTCGAATTTCCTCGCCGGCGCCCGTCTGCGTCGGGGTGTCCGTAGTGGTGAGTGGGCCGGTTCCGAGTGCCATGTCTTCCTCCGAGCCGCGTCTTGCGACGCTCCAGTGATGTGATCCGTCTCATACAACGACGAAGCGTCCGCTGGAGATACGGCAGTTCCCGCTGGATGGAACGCCTACTCGGTGACCTGCAGAGATTCAGCTCGCGAGTGTCGCCACATCGTCGATCGCGTAAGTCGCCCAGGCCCGGGCAGTGACGACCCCAGCGGGATCGGTGGCGACCAGAGCTACGTCGGCCACGCTCTCGTGGTCCTTCTCGTACGTCGCGAGCACTGTCACGGAGCAGTGCAGATCTGCTCCCGTGGAAGTCGCGGTGGAACGTCCGCGGAAGCGTCGTAGTGACGCCGAGCCGTAACGACGAGCAGCGAAATCAGCAAGGGCGGCAACGGAATCGGTTCCGGTGCCCGCTGTCGGGACTTCCCGGACGAAGACCTCGGCCACCAGATGCCCGGTCTGGTCGTGGTATTCGGTGATCCGCTCGAGTGTCGAACTCAACGCCCTCACGGATCCGGTGAGCAGTGCGCCGGGATCGGGGCGTCCGAAGAACACGACGTCCTGCTCGACGACGGCCCCGTCGGGTGCCGAGCGCACGGTGCCGTACAACGAGTCGAAATCGGAGAGGAGCGTGGTGGCAGTTCGCGGAGCAGTTGCCGTGAAGTGGGCGGTACCGAGGTTGGTAGTCATGACACTCTCCGTTGGACGCGACCGAGACGCTGTCGTCTCGGTGGGTACATCGACGCTAACCACCGCTCACGCGGGTGACGACGGGCTTCCCGCTGATCGGGAGCATTCTCGGATTCGATCGAAGAGGTGGAACCTGTTCCAGTTTTGTGCAATTCTGGATATCGTATCCGTGACCGGGAGCACATCTCGATGACTGCACGCGCCGAGCAGAAGGAAGACCAGATGACAGACGAGTTCGCTGACCTGCACCGACCGGTATACGGTCCGGACCTGCTCATCACCGCTCTGGAACGCAATCACGACAAGCCCGCGCTGTACCTCGGCGACGTGATCCTCACCGGCGGTCAGATGCGCGATCAGATCAGCTGCTTCGCCCAGGCGCTCGCGTCTTTGGGAATCACTCAGGGCACCAGCACCGCGATGCTGTCGAAGAATCGCCCCGAGGTTCTGATCAGTATGGGCGCGACCATGATCACCGGCTGCCGGGCGAGCGCCTTGAACCCGATGGGATCGCTCGACGACCACAAGTACATCGTCGACGACGCCGAGATCGAGACGCTGATCTTCGATCCCAATGCCTTCGAAGAGCGCGCCGCCGAGTTGAAGGCGTCGTCACCCTCGTTGACCAACGTGCTCTCGATGGGGCCGTCCGAGGTGGGAATCGACATCCTCGCGCTGGCTGCCACGTTCGAGCCCGCGCCGCTGAAGGCAGTGCACGTCGACGCCGAAGACGCCAGCAGCATGGTGTACACCGGTGGAACGACCGGCAAGCCCAAAGGTGTTGTCGGATCCTTCCGTTCGGGTGCTGCGCTCAATCAGATCCAGATGTCGGAGTGGCAGTGGCCCGAGGACAACCGCTTCCTCATCTGCACGCCACTCTCACACGCAGGTGCAGCGTTCTTCATCCCGACCTTGCTGCGCGGCGGTGCGTTGATCGTCCTGCCTGCCTTCGAGCCAGGTGCTGTGCTCGAAGCGATCGAGAAGCACAAGATCACGGCAACCATGTTGGTGCCCACCATGATCTACATGCTCATGGACCACCCCGATCTGCCCAAGCGGGACGTCTCGAGTTTGCAGACGCTGTTTTACGGAGCGTCCGCGATGTCTCCCGCCAGATTGCAGGAGGGCATCAAGAAGTTCGGTCAGATCTTCTTCCAGTTCTACGGTCAGACCGAGTGCGGCATGACTATTTCGGTGCTGCGCAAGGAAGAACACCTCGCCGACGATCCGGCCCGCCTCGCCACGTGTGGGCGTCCGGTGCCGTGGCTCGACGTCCGGTTGCTCGACGACGACCTCAACGAGGTGCCGCAGGGAGAACTCGGTGAGATCTGCGTCCGTGGCCCGCTGATCATGAAGGGCTACTGGAAGAAGCCGGCCGAAACCGCCGAGGCGTTCCGGGGTGGTTGGCTGCACACCGGCGACATCGCGCGCAAGGACAAGGACGGGTTCATGTCCATCGTCGATCGCAAGAAGGACATGATCGTGACCGGTGGTTTCAACGTGTTCCCCCGCGAAATCGAAGACGTGATCTCGGCGCATCCGTCCGTCGCGTCGGTGGCGGTAGTCGGTGTGCCCGACGACAAGTGGGGCGAAGCCGTCAAGGCCTGTGTCGTACTTCGTGCCGGACTGACCGTCGACACCGAGGAACTGGTCGACAAGGTGAAGGCAGCCAAGGGTTCGGTTCACGCGCCCAAGAGCATCGACTTCGTGGATTCCCTTCCGCTGACGCCGCTGGGCAAGCTGGACAAGAAGGCGCTGCGCGCGAGGTACTGGGAGACCAGCGCCCGCGCGGTCTAGGCGCCAGCGTCGTGTAGCGAAGGGTCAGCGTTTCCAGACGTAACGACGTTCCGGGCGGCCCACCACTCCGTATTTCAGCGAAGTGGTGGACCGCCCGGTTTCGTAGAGGTATTCGAGGTAGCGCCTCGCGCTCGCGCGTGAGATGCCGACCCTCTCGGAAATGTCTGTGGCCGAGGCGGGTTCGGTTTCGTCTCGTAGTGCTGCCTCGACCAGCTGAAGGGTCTCAGGACTGAGTCCTTTCGGTAGACCCTTGAGGGACGACGCCGTTGTCGCGCCACCTGCCACGCCGAAAGCCTCGTCCACCGCCTCCTGTTCTGCTTCGCCGGAGCTGTCGAGGTTCGCGTATGTCGATCGGTAACGCTCGAGACGCTCACGGAGAACCTCGAACGTGAAGGGCTTCATCAGGTAATGCACGACGCCGCTGCGCAGCGCTTTCTTGACCGAGCCGGCCTCACGCTCACTAGTGATGACAAGAATATCCAGCTCCGGTGCCAGCTCGCGAAACGGGGCGATCAGATCGAGTCCGGTGGTGCCGGGCAGGTGGACGTCGAGAAGAACCAGGTCGGGTTGCAACTCACCGACTGCGGCCAGTGCGGTCTCGGCCGAATGGGCAACGCCGCACACTTCGAAACCGTCTATCCGCGAGACGAATCCGCTGTGCACCTTCGCCACCATGAAGTCGTCGTCGACCACCAGTACCCGGATCATGCGCCCTCTCCGTCGTGTAGGACTGCGCTGAAGACAGTCCACTCGATGTCCTCTGCCGAACGAGTGCTCACGGTGACGTCGCCGCCCCGCCGACGACACGTCAGGCGCACCAGCGCCAAACCGAAACCGTGTCCGTCGCTCGATTGTCCCTTGGTGCTCCAACCCTGGCCGAACACCCTGTCGCGATTCTCCGGCGCGATACCGGGGCCGGCGTCCTCGACCCGAACTTCGACCGCGGTGCCACGGCCCCGAATCGACAACCGAACCTTGCGGCGCGAGGCTTCCGGCATCTCGCCGACGGCGTCGACGGCATTGTCGACGAGGTTTCCGACCACTGTCACGAGATCTCGTCCGAGTCTGCGGTCCACCGTCTCCAGATGCGTGTCCGCCGCCAGTTCGATCGTGACCAACCCCTGTGCAGCGGCGCCTATCTTGGCGATCACGAGTGCGGCGGTGCCGACGTCGGCGATCTTCTCGGTCACGGTCGCGCTGACCTGCGCGCGCTCCATGGTCAGACCTTCGACGTAGCCGACCACCTCGTCGTATTCGCCGAGCTGGATGAGGCCGGAGATGGTGTGCAGTTGATTGTCGAACTCGTGGATGTGGGCGCGTAGTGCGTCGGTGCTGGTTTTGGTCACGTCGAGTTCTTCTTCCACGGAGCGCAATTCGGTGCGGTCGCGGAAAGTGGTGACCGACCCGATGGTGCGGCCTTTCGATTCGATCAAGACGGTGTTGAGGACGAGCAGGCGATCACCGACAAGAACCAACTGATCGGATTCGGTTGTGCCGGAGGTCAGTACACTCTGGAGGCGGTCGTCGAGACCGAGGTCCCGCACCGATCTGCCGGCACTGCCGCGTGGGATGTCGAGGAGTTGGTGGGCACTGTCGCTCATCAGCACCACCTTTCCCTGCGCGTCGAATGCGATGACGCCTTCCTTGAGACCGCGCAGCATTGCTTCACGTTGGCGAACCAGGTCCAGGATCTCGCCGGCTTCCATGCCGAGGGTTTGCCGTTTTACCCTGCGGGCCAACAGGATCGACCCGACGCCGCCGAGAAGGGATGCCACCGCGAGGTATACCAGGAGATTCGGTGCAGATTGCAGCAGCCGTGTCCAGATCGAGGGGTACTCGATGCCGACGATCGCGGTTCCGGTAATCGCTCCTTCGCTGCCGAGAATCGGAACGTGCGCCTCCACGGCCTTGCCGGAGGGCGTGTCGACCAAACCCGTCCACGACCGATCCTCCGTCTGACGTGCGTCGATGCCGACATCACCGGGACGCGTCGAAATGACGACACTGCCGTCGGCGTCGGCAAGCGAGACGTAGGTGACGCCCGAGATGGCGCGTACCGAGTCGACCGAACCTTGTAGTCCGGAGCGGAGACGGGTCTGCGCCTGGGGGAGTAGCTCGCGTACTGCCGGATTGGCTGCGAGCGATTCCGCTGCCGAGAGTGCGCGACGTCCCTCCTCGCGTTGGAAACTCGCGGACGACTGCGCGAGGGAGAGGGCGGTGACGCACACGAGAACTGCAACGACGATCAGAAGTTGCAGTTCGAGAAGTTGTGTCGCCAGAGTGTGCCGGCGGCGAAACAGCCGGGCAAACAGGGACGACTTGCTCTCTCGCTCCGCCTGCTCGTTTCCTGAGGACACCAGCCAGACCCTAGCCTTCAGTTCGATGCCGGGAAAGCGGTCGTTCGTGAGCACAATGAGCACAAATCAATTTGCTTTCCCAATGGTGACCCCAGTCACAAAGTGCGTCAGTATGAAACCTGTTCACACATCGGTACCGGCAGACAAGGACGAAGCCATGAGCACATCGAAGCGGCTGAGCAGGCATATCGCCCTGCTCGGTGCCTGCGCGATGACTCTCGTGCTCTCGACCGGATGCACTCCGGTCGAGTCCTTCTTCGCCGGTGGCCGAGCGGGTGAGAGTTCCGAAGAACTGCGTGTACTGGTGCCCTCGGTGGCCGGTGGTGGTTACGACCTGACCGCCCGGACCATGGTGCAGGCACTGGCCGACGAAGGGACCGTCGACGCCGACGTCGTTGTTCTGCCCGGATCGGGTGGCATCGTCGGACTCAACCGGTTGGCTCTCGAACGCGGAAATCCCGATCTACTCATGGTCATGGGACTCGGCGTTCTCGGTTCGCTCGAGATACTGCCGTCCGAGCACACCCTTTCCGACGTGACACCGATCGCGAGACTGGTCGAAGAGCCGGAAGCTGTACTGGTCCCGGCAGATTCGCCGTACAAAACTCTCGCCGATCTGACGCAGGCCTGGGTGGCGGATCCGTCGTCGATCTCGATCGGCGGTGGTTCGAGTGAAGGTGGACCGGACGGGTTGTTCCGCCTTCTGTTCGCACGGGCGGTCGGCGTCGATCCGTCGCGCTCCCCGTACCGCATCTACGACGGCGGCGGCGAACTGCTTCCCGCACTGCTCACGAGGCAGGTCGACGTAGCCGCCACCGGTATCGGTGAATACCTCGATCAGATTGCGGCAGGCACGGTTCGGGTCCTTGCGGTCAGTTCGCCGGCCCGTACCCCGGCGGTGGATGCGCCCACGATGGCGGAGTCTGGCGTCGACGTCACGTTCACCAATTGGCGCGGGCTCATGGCGCCGCCGGGCCTGACGGACGATCAGCGTCAGCACTTGCAGAATTTGGTGCGGGATCTGGCGGCAAGCCCGCGCTGGAACGAGCTGTCTCGCCGAAACGGTTGGAACAGTGCAGTTCTCACCGAACCCGAGTTCTCCGCATTCCTCACCGATCAATCCCGGTTCGTCGACGCAACACTCGATCCGCCCGGCATCAACTGAGCACTACCGAAGTTTCGTTTCACCTCCACGAAGGTCACCGGCTCGATTTGCCGTGCCGTTTTTCTCGGCAATTCAGCACTAAAGGAGTTCATCATGCTCGTCACACTCGGCTTTCTCATGGTTGCGGTGTTCATGTTCCTGATCCTCACCAAACGCGCGACCCCGGTGGTGGGACTGACTCTGGTTCCGGTGGCCTTCGGACTACTTGCCGGGGCCGGCCTCGGAATCGGCGACATGATCACCGACGGCATCAAGTCGCTCGCACCCACCGCGGCGCTGTTGTTCTTCGCGATCATCTTCTTCGGAATCATGATCGACGTCGGCCTCTTCGATCCGCTGGTCAAGCTCATCCTGCGGATGGTGCGAGACGATCCGATGAGGCTCGTGGTCGGAACCGCAGTGCTCGCGATGGTGGTCTCGCTGGACGGAGACGGTTCGACGACCTTCATCATCGTGACCTCGGCGCTGCTTCCGCTCTACCTCAAACTCGGTGTCAGTCCCGTCGTTCTGACGGTGATCGCCGGCCTGTCCAACGCGACGATGAACATCATTCCGTGGGGCGGCCCGACCGTCCGGGCCGCGAGCGCGCTGGGACTCTCGCCCTCCGACGTGTTCGTGCCGATGGTGCCGTCGTTGATCGTCGGCCTGATCATGGTGCTCGGATTCGCGATTCACCTCGGGATCATGGAGCGCCGCAGGATCGGGACTTTGGTCCTGACTTCTGAGCGCATCCTCGAAAAGGTCGGAAACGGTGGAAGTTCCAGCACCGGTAGCGCCGGCACCGGCGGCTCGAACGACTCCGAGGACGACGGCGGCGACACCGGACGATTCATCGACGGCCTCGACCCCAAGCGGGACACCTTGCGGCCGAAATTGCTCTGGTTCAACGCTGCGCTGACGACGATCCTTCTCGTCGTACTCGTGATGGACATCCTGCCCATCCCGGTGCTGTTCATGATCGCGTCGTCGATCGCCCTCGCGGTGAACTTCCCGGCGGTCAAGGATCAGGGTGAAGCAATCGCACGCCATTCGTCGAGCATCGTCTCGGTGGTCGCGATGGTGCTGGCAGCAGCGGTGCTGACCGGCGTTTTCCAGGGAACCGGCATGGTCGAGGCGATGGCAGAGTGGCTGCTTCAGGTCATCCCCGACGCGATGGGCCCGCACCTCGCCGTCATCACGGGCGTCCTGAGTATCCCGCTCACGTTCTTCATGACCAACGACGCGTTCTACTTCGGTGTGCTGCCGGTGCTGTCCGAGACTGCAGCGCAGTACGGCATCGAGCCGGTGGAGATGGCGCGCGCCTCGATCACCGGGCAGGCCGTGCACATGCAGAGCCCGCTGGTCCCGGCGATCCTGCTACTGGTCACACTCGCCGGTGTTTCTCTGGCGGATCACCACAAGAAGGTTCTGTGGCGAGCGGGCCTGATCTCGATCACGATGCTCGTGGTCGGCGTCGGATTGGGGCAGATCCCCTTCTAAGCGCGATCAGTTGTGGAAGGGGCACCGGCCTTGGTCGGTGCCCTTCTTCTTTTTTGTCACGAAATTGGGCCGGATGTCGAGATCGGGCTCGTCGTACAGGCGGTGGAACGTCGGCGTGAGCGAGCTGGACATGGGCGGGTTCACCCATGACCAGTCGGTCGGGCACTTGCGCCCGGCCTTGTCCTCACGCGCGATGTGATCGATGAATTGCTTTGCGACAGTGTGATGGTCGACCATGATGACGCCGGCCTTGCGGTAGCTGTGGATAACTGCACGGTTCAGTTCGACCAGTGCGCGGTCCTTCCAGAGCGTGCGGTCGTGGCTCATGTCGAGCTCCATCATCGCTCCGATGGTGGGCAACATGTTGTAGCGATCGGTGTCGCTGAAGTTGCGTGCGCCTACCTCGGTGCTGACGTACCAACCGCTGAACGGCGTGCAGGGATAAACGATTCCGCCGATGTCGAGGTTCATGTCCGAGACCGCAGGGACGGCATGCCATTTAAGCCCCAGATCAGCGAACCAGCTGTATTCGGGGTGCTCGATCTCGACCTCGAGAACCAGGTCGGTCGGGACGTCGAAGTACTGCAGGGGTTCGTCGGGAACCGAAATCAGTACGGGGAGAACGTCGAACGGCGTACCGGCGCCCTTCCACCCCATCGCGGTGACCTGAGCAGTCAGATCGACGTGCCACGGGTCGCCCAGAATGGTGCCGTCAGGCTGCCGGTAGCCGGCGTAGCGGATCAGTTGCGGGCTGAGGATTCGGTACTCCTGACCGTCCTCGCGGGGGAGTGGCCCGACCGTCACGACCGACTGCAGAGCGCCGCCGTTGGTCGACAGTCGCAGGTGCTCCCAGCATGCTTCGGCGAGAGCGGAAGCCGTGACGGCATCGCGCGCGTCGATGAGTTTGAGGGTCCGCCAATGCGCGCGACCGACGCACCTGGCGTGGTTTCGCCACGCGAGTTTGGCGCCGACGAGCAATTCCTCCGCTGTGTGCGTGTAGGTGCCGGTCCGATGGAGTTCACGCAAGGCCTCACGCCGCCGAGACGTCGGGAGGTGGCCCAGTTCCGGAGAGTCGAAAAATTCGACGCACTCGAGTTCCCGACGTTGAAGCTCGGTCAGCGTCGGGGTAGTGGAGGCGATCTGGGACGTAAGCCCGCTATCGGTGGGCAATTCGTCCTGTCGAACAAAATCCACGGCACGACTCCTGTTTGGCTGGTTGAGATTTCGCTGAACGTTAGCTCGGCGATCGAGAGTGTCGAAGCTCTTGTTTATCTTGCACGCAAGAATAAGAAAGGGACGGTCACACCGCGAAATGGGGTCGCATTGTGACACTTGTCCAGAATGATTTACGAGTCAGACATTTGTGACATAAGCTGCAGACGAAATTCCGCGGCGGGTCTTGCCGCGTCTAGTCGGGACGAGGATGAGCGTGGATTCGCAAGCAATCTCTCTGGTCCGGTCGAGCTTCAAATCCGTCGCTGCGGTAGAAGATGGTCCGGAACGGCTCGCCCGTACCTTCTATTCGATCCTGTTCGCTCGATCGCCCGAAACCCGGGAGTTCTTTCCGGCAGCGATGGATGTGCAGCGTGACCGGCTTGTCAGCGCTATCGCTCACGTCGTCGAACGCCTCGACGAGTCCGACGCGATACTCGAGTACCTCGCACAGCTCGGCCGCGATCACCGTAAGTACGGCGTCACCGACGAGCACTACACGGCAGTCGGCAATGCCTTGATCGAAGCACTCGAGACCTTCGGTGGCGCCGAAATGTGGACCGACGAGGTCGACAGCGCGTGGCGTAACGCGCTCGCGATCATCTCGGCGGCGATGATGGATGCCGCCAACGCGGAAGACGGTCCGCCCGCGTGGAGTGCCACGGTCATCGAATGCCGCCCGGTCATCAAGGGCGTCGCCGTCGTGCGGCTGCAACTCGACCAGACGATGGAGTACCGCGCCGGTCAGTACGTCAGCGTGCAGGTCGCCGCGAGGCCACGGATGTGGCGCTACCTCTCTCCGGCCACGCCGTACGACGGGACCGGAATCCTCGAGTTCCACATCCGCCAGGTCACCGGCGGGTGGGTCAGCCCGGTCATGGTGAACCAGACCGCTGTCGGTGACACCTGGGTGGTCGGTTCGCCCATCGGCGCCTTGGGGATTCCGGAGAACTCCAAGGACCTTTTGATGATCGCGTCGGGAACAGGTGTCGCGCCTCTTCGCGCTCAGATCCTCGAACTGATCCGACGCGGCAACACTCGCAAGGTCCAACTGTTCTACTCCGGACAGCATCCGTGCGATCTCTACGACCTTCCGCATCTGTGGAAGCTGGCCGAGAAGTACCCGTGGCTCACGATCATCCCGGTCTCCGAAGAAGACGAGAATCCGTGGTGGCACACCGAAGCGGAGCCACTGCCGCCGATCGGCATGAAGCGGCGCATCGTCGGCAAGGTCGGTAAGGTCGTGACCTCGTTCGGGGACTGGGCGGGCTACGACATTCAGGTCGTCGGCAGCGAATCCATGGTCAACAGCACCAAATTCAGGCTTCGCGCAGTGGGCATCGACGTCGACACCGTTCGCAACGACCCGACGTACTGACCGTCAGTACGGATCGAACTGAATGACCTCGGCCGGCGTTCCGGCCTCGATCAATCGATCACGCGTCGACCGAACCATGGCCGCCGATCCGCACACCAGGACCTGATGTTCGGTGAACGCACCGTACGACGCGACGACGTCGGCGAGCGTGCCTTCGATGAGATGATCGTCGCCGAATCCGATGTCGACGTTCAACCGGTCGAACCATCCGTCGGGCGGGCCGCCGTCGGAGAGATCTTCGACGACAGGAATGGGCTGCAACCACGGAAACTGGTCGGCGAGCAGCCACAGCATGTCCGCAGCGTAGAGATCACGAAGCGTTCGGCCACCGAAGAAGAGGTACACCTGCGGCGGGTTCGGGGTCTGAGCCAGATCGAGAATGATCGACCGGAGTGGGGCCAAACCGGTTCCGCCCGCGACCATGATGACGGTGGGGCCGTTCTCGTCGACGGACAGGTTGCCGCGCGGGTCGAGGATCTGCCAGACGTCACCAGGCTGGGTGTCCTTGACTATCGAACCGCTGACCCAACCACCGGGAACCGTCTTGACGTGAAACTCCAACTTCCCGTCGTGTGAGGGAGGCAGTGCGGGGGAGAGTCGACGGAGCAACCGCGAATTCTGCGGGACGCTGACGTCGACGTACTGGCCCGGTCGGAACGGGACGACGTCGCCGACAAGACGAACAACCGCCAGATCCTCACGGAGACGGTGATGTTCGACGACTGTGCTCGACCAGGTTCGCTGGGCCATGAAAGTTCTCCTGTAGTCAGTAGAGCGGGTCGTGCCGGATCTGGTCGAGCGGAGTTCCGCCGGCACGCAAGGCGTAGACGGTTGTCTTGATCATCGACGGTGACCCCGAGATCTGCACCTGACGGTCGGCCCACGAACCGAACTGCGCGACCACTTTTCCGATCGGTCCGATCAGCCGGCTGTGCATTCCGAACGGTGGTTCGAGCACCGGTCCGTTGTGCCACCAAGGGTTTTCGGGTTCTTCGGAAACCGGCACGACGGTCAACCACGGGTTGCTGAGCGAGATGTGCCAGAGGGTTTCGAGGTCGTAGAGATCGCACGGATAGCGGCCGCCGACGAACAGGTGCACGCGCGGGTTGTGCGCGCGTTGAGACATTTCCATCACCTGTGCCCGCAGTGGAGCGATACCGGTGCCGGACCCGATCATGAGAACGTCACGGTCGCTGGTGAAGTCGACCTCGAGACCGCCGAGGGGAGTGGACATGACCCAGCGGTCACCGACGTTGGTTTCGCTGACGATCGCGGGGCTGACCCATCCTCCCGACACCTTGCGGATGTGGAACTCGAGCTGACCGAAAGGGTTGGTCGGAATCGCCGGTGAGTAGTACCGCCACATTTTCGGGCGCTGGGGAATCTGAACACCTACGTATTGCCCCGCCCCGTACGGAATGGGTGGGTCGGCTTCGAGGCGCACAATCGCCAGATCGTCGAGGACTCGTTCGTGGCTGACCACGGTTGCGCCCCAGAGCGCCGGGGTCGTATCGGATTCGGCGCCGTCGGCCATCGTGCTGACGACGAGGTCGGTGAACTGAGACCAGGCCTCGTCCAGATCCGGCGTCCACTTGTAGCGGCTGTGCGCGCTCGTGCCGTACATCGACCGAACCGCACGCTTCAGAGCGACGCCGGCGGCCTCGTAGTGCTCACGCTCGACGCCGTAGCGACGGTGGTCGCGGCCGAGTTGGGTGAGGAACTTCCGGATTCGGCGATGCTGGGGCAGATTCTTCACGACGAACTCGATGGCTCTGAAGAAACGGTGGCCCTGCGATTCCATCCCGGCCGGGAACAATGAGCGGTACAGAGGATGTTCCGCAAAGAGGCCGGTGTAGAACACTGCCGAGAAGTGCGCACGGCTCTCTTCGTCGTCGGTCAGAGAATCGAGGCTGGATTGCAGACGGGCGATCACTGTCGGATCCAATCCATCCCCCTTTCGCACCAGCTGCAACTCTCGCCACAATTCTAGTACGGCTGAAAATGTGACCTACGAAACCAACTCGGCCTGGCGAAAACAAACTTGAGCGGAATAGACTCAAGTTTGTCCGCGTTGAGCATATTGACACAGTCGCAATACCAACCGGTCGCGGCTCTTCCCGTTCGACTTCGCCAGAAAGGTGACAAGTGGACTCGTTCACACCAACAACCAAGACCCAGGCTGCGATGACGGCTGCACTGCAGTCGGCGTCGTCGGCGGGTAACCCCGATATCCGGCCTGCCCATCTGCTGGTCGCATTGCTCGACCAGACCGACGGCATCGCTGCCCCACTACTCAAAGCTGTAGGCGTCGACCCCACGGTCGTACACCGTGAAGCACAGGCAATCGTCGATCGCCTGCCCAAGACAACCGGCGCAAGCTCCACCCCGCAACTCGGGCGTGAGGCACTCGCGGCACTCACTGCTGCTCAGCACCTCGCCACCGAGATGGACGACGAATACGTCTCCACCGAGCACGTCCTCTACGGACTGGCCGGCGGCGACTCCGACGTCGCACAGTTGCTCGTACGTCATGGCGCTACCCAGGACGCATTGCGTGAAGCCTTCACCACCGTCCGCGGCAGCGCTCGCGTCACCAGCCCGGAGCCCGAAGGCACCTACCAAGCGCTGGAAAAGTACTCCACCGACCTCACCGAAGCTGCACGTAGCGGCAAGCTCGACCCGGTGATCGGTCGCGACACCGAGATTCGCCGTGTCGTGCAGGTGCTCTCGCGTCGTACCAAGAACAACCCGGTACTCATCGGTGAGCCCGGCGTCGGCAAGACCGCGATCGTGGAGGGCCTTGCCCAACGCATCGTCGCGGGTGACGTCCCGGAATCGCTGCGAGGCAAGACCGTCGTGTCCCTGGATCTCGGGTCCATGGTCGCCGGTGCCAAATTCCGCGGTGAATTCGAAGAACGCCTCAAGGCTGTCCTCGACGACATCAAGAACAGTGCCGGACAGGTCATCACCTTCATCGACGAGTTGCACACCATCGTCGGCGCCGGAGCCACCGGTGAATCCGCGATGGACGCAGGCAACATGATCAAGCCGATGCTCGCCCGTGGTGAGCTGCGGCTGGTCGGTGCGACCACACTCGAGGAGTACCGCAAGTACATCGAGAAGGACGCAGCACTCGAGCGTCGTTTCCAGCAGGTGCTCGTCGGTGAGCCCTCGGTCGAGGACACCATCGGTATCCTGCGCGGCCTCAAGGAGCGCTACGAGGTGCACCACGGCGTGCGCATCACCGACTCCGCGTTGGTGGCGGCTGCCGCGCTGTCGGACCGCTACATCACGTCGCGGTTCCTGCCGGACAAGGCCATCGACCTCGTGGACGAAGCCGCATCGCGACTTCGTATGGAGATCGACTCGCGTCCCGTCGAGATCGACGAGGTGGAACGCACGGTTCGCCGACTCGAAATCGAAGAAGTGGCACTCGAGAAGGAAACCGACGACGCGTCCAAGGCGCGGCTCGAGAAGCTGCGTCAGGAACTCGCGGACGACCGCGAAAAGCTCAATCAGCTCAGCACCCGCTGGCAGAACGAAAAGCAGGCCATCGACTCGGTGCGCGTGCTGAAGGAACAGCTCGAAACCCTGCGAGGAGAGTCCGAACGCGCTGAGCGTGACGGCGATCTGGGCAAGGCAGCCGAGTTGCGCTACGGCCGTATCCCGGCGCTCGAGAAGGAACTGGAAGAGGCAGCAGCCGCTTCCGGAGCTGCCTCCGACGGTGACGTGATGCTCAAGGAAGAGGTCGGGCCCGACGACGTCGCAGACGTGGTCGCAGCCTGGACCGGAATCCCCGCCGGCCGGATGATGGAAGGCGAAACCGAGAAGCTGCTCCGCATGGAGTCCGAACTCGGCAAGCGTGTCGTCGGCCAGACCGACGCCGTCGTCGCCGTCTCGGATGCGGTTCGCCGCGCCCGAGCAGGTGTCGCCGACCCCAATCGGCCCACCGGTTCGTTCCTGTTCCTCGGCCCGACCGGCGTCGGCAAGACGGAGCTCGCCAAAGCCTTGGCGGACTTCCTCTTCGACGACGAGCGCGCGATGATCCGCATCGACATGAGCGAATACGGTGAGAAGCACTCGGTGGCCCGACTCGTCGGTGCTCCTCCGGGATACGTCGGCTACGAAGCCGGTGGCCAGCTCACCGAAGCAGTTCGACGACGCCCGTACTCGGTGGTCCTCTTCGACGAGGTCGAGAAGGCACACCCCGACGTGTTCGACGTCTTGCTCGCAGTACTCGACGAAGGCCGACTGACCGACGGTCAAGGCCGCACGGTGGACTTCCGCAACACCATCTTGATCCTGACCTCCAACCTGGGATCCGGTGGCACGCGGGAGCAGGTCATGGATGCGGTACGCCACGCGTTCAAGCCGGAGTTCATCAACCGTCTCGACGACGTGGTCATCTTCGACTCGCTCTCCGAGGAGCAGTTGGAGCACATCGTGGACATCCAGCTCGAGCAGTTGCAGAAGCGTCTGGCTGCGCGTCGTCTCACCCTCGAGGTGAACGGTGCGGCTCGGATGTGGCTCGCAGTGCGCGGCTACGACCCGCTGTACGGCGCTCGGCCATTGCGTCGACTCGTTCAGCAGTCGATCGGCGACCAGCTCGCCAAGCTGCTCCTGGCCGGCAAGGTCCAGGACGGCGACACCGTGCACGTCGGTGTCAGCGAGGACGCGGATCAGTTGGTTCTCTCCTGATTCGGTAAGCGGAATGCCCCGTCGATCCACTTGGATCGGCGGGGCATTCGCATTTTGTTCTACCCTGGATGGCTGGATGCTCGAACCGGGGACGAGTGCACCCGCGCCTCTCCGAACGACTCCGACGCTCTTTCGTCCCAACCGAAGGTGAGCCAGGCATGACCGATCAGAACGATCCGCGTAACTCGGGTGGGCCGCGCCGTGAGGATCCCGAGGCGACCGAGGTGTGGGGGCGTACGCCCGACCAGCCGACGGAGCAGTACGGGACGGTGTCCGGCCAGAATCCGAACCAGCCGACGGAGTATTTCGGTCAGCCGCCGGGGGCACAGCAGTATCCGGGGGCACAGCAGTATCCCTACGGCGGACCGGATCAGAACACGGAGTACTTGGGGCAGCAGGGGCAGCAGCCGAATCCCACTCAGGCGTTCCCTGCCTACAACCCGCAGTTCGATCCGCAGGCGCCGCCGCCTGGTGCGACGCAGGCCTATCCGCCGTACACCGCTCAGCAGTACGGGAACCCGGATCAGTACGGGAACACGCAGCAGTACGGAAATACACAGCAGTATCCGGTTGCCGGTGGTGGCGGTGGAGTTCCGCCGGAACAGCCGTTCATCGACGATGGATCGTCGGGCGGCGGTAAGAAGCGCAAGCTCGCGACGTGGGTGGCCGCCGGTGTGGTCGGGATCCTGGTCGCCGTGATCGCGATCATCGCGTTCTCGGCGTTCGGCTCGAACGACAAGGGCACCCAGACCGCTTTCGTTCCCCCGACCACCACGACGCAGGCGCCCACCACGACACCGCCGAAGGCCAGCACCACGGCGCCGACTCCGACGACGGATTCTCCGCTCAGCCAGCTTCCAGGCGGGCTCGGCGAAGTCATCGGTGACGCCGGGGGAGCCGTCGGCACCGTGAAGTCGAACGACGGCGGCACGTTGGTCATCGATTCGATCGGGGGTTCGCAGGTGACGATTCTGACCACCGCGGACACCACGCTCATCGCGCTCAACCGCGCCACCATCGCCGATCTGCAACCGGGAGACAACATCGTCGTCGACGGAACGCCGGTGGAGAACGGCACGATGACCGCCAACACGATTCTGAGTACGTCGCTGCCGAAGTTCGGCAACTGAGTCGTTCACGACACATCGGGCGAGTCCACCAGGGTGTCGCGGGAGGTTGAGGCCGCGAGTCGCTACCCTGGAGGGTGATGACTGGAATGTGGTTCGGACTGGCAGCAATTGCACTCGCAGGCGCGGGTGCGCTTCTGTACGTCGACAGGACGAGGCGAGATCAATCCGGGCGAGTGCGTCAGATCTGGGCCAAGGCGCAGGGTTACACGTACACGGCCACTGACGATCAGCTGGCAGGCGAATGGCACCGCGCGGTCATGGCCAAGCAGGACTACCTCACTGCTACCGACGTCGTCCGCGGCCGCCGTCGCGGAGAGCAGTTCGTGCTGTTCGACCTGGAGGAGACCGCAACCATCGTGGCTGTTCGCCGCGAGATCGGGTCGGACGTCGACATCGATCTTCGGTTGAAGTCGACGGCTCCGCCCAAGGACGGCGACCTGAACCTGTTGGGTGCGATCGGTTCACGAGTCGTCTTCGCGACCGATCTCGAGATCGCACGTCGTGTCTGTGATCAGCGCATGGTGGCGTTCACCGAATCGGTTCCGCCGTCGATCAGCATGCTGTGGAGCGAAGGGCAGTGGACGCTCGGTTCGCTTCCGGTGACCAGTAACGGCCGGGACTGGGACGCGGCAATCGAGTCGGTTGCGCGCCTGTCCGGCATTCTGCATGTCCTGCCTCCCGTCACCGATCCCAACGAACTCGAGGTCGATCACGATCCGAGCCGCCCGCGGCCGGGCGCCGAGAAGTCTCGCCCAACTCCGGATCCGGTAGAACAGCCCCGTTCGCGTCAAGAGCAGCCGCCCCGTGACGCTCCGCCGCGTGAATTTGCCCCGCGTGAGTCCGCACCGCGTGAGCCCGCACCGCGGGAATCTGCGCCACGTCCGGATCAATCGCTGCGCAAGCCCGAGGCGGCTGACAAGCCGGCTCAGCGCCCGGCGTCGCAGCGCTCGGGCACAATTCGTCCGGTCGACTGACCTTTAAGGTTCCCGTCCAGGCGCGATAACCACTAGCGTGGCCGGTATGTCGACTTCCCACTCGGATCGCCCTGTGCGTCCCGTTGCCCTGGTGACCGGACCCACCTCTGGTCTCGGCGCCGGTTTCGCCAAGAAATACGCCTCCCTCGGATACGACCTGGTTCTCGTCGCACGTGACGAGGTCAGATTGCACGACCTCGCGTCCGAGTTGAAGACGATGTTCGGCACCGAGTCGGAGATTCTGGTTGCCGATCTCGCATCGGAGGCCGGACGCGACACGGTCGCGCTTCGTTTGGAGAAGGGCGTCGAGGTGTTGGTGAACAACGCCGGATTCGGTACCTCCGGCGAGTTCTGGACCGCCGATCCGGCGCTCCTTCAGTCTCAACTCGACGTCAACGTCACCGCCGTGATGCGGCTGACCCGTGCGGCGCTGCCCAGCATGATCGCGTCGGCGCACGGAACGATTGTCAACGTGGCGAGCGTCGCGGGCCTGCTGTCCGGGCGGGGTTCGACGTATTCGGCAAGCAAGGCCTATGTCATCTCGTTCACCGAAGGGCTGTCCGGCGGGTTGGCCGGGACGGGAGTGCGCGTGCAGGCGCTGTGCCCGGGCTTCATTCGCACCGAGTTCCACGAGCGCGCGGGCATCGAGATGTCCACGATCCCCAAGCCGATGTGGCTGAGCGTCGACCAGGTGGTTGCGGCGTCGATGAAGGATCTCGGTGACGACAAGGTCATCAGTATTCCGGGATTCCAGTACAAGGTCCTCACGACGGCCGGGCGTCTCGTTCCCAAGGGGCTGGTTCGCCGGCTGACCAACATCGTCGGACGTGGCCGCGGGCGGACGTAGCCCAGAGGCGGAAGCCGGACGTAGCCCAGAGGCAGAAGCCGAACACAAGGCAGTGGTCGGTAGGCTGAGCACTCATGAGCGATCGTGAGGATTTGGCTGCGCTGGTGCGCGAATTGGCTGTTGTACACGGAAAGGTGACGTTGTCCTCGGGCAAGGAAGCCGATTACTACGTCGACCTTCGCCGCGCGACACTTCACCACAAGGCAGCGCCGCTGATCGGCTCGCTGCTGCGTGAACTGGTCGCGGACTGGGATTTCGACGCCGTCGGCGGTTTGACGATGGGCGCCGACCCGGTTGCCATGGCGGTGATGCACGCTCCCGGCCGACCGATCGATGCGTTTGTCGTCCGCAAGGCCGCGAAGGCCCACGGGATGCAGCGCCAGATCGAGGGCCCGGACATCGTCGGCAAGCGTGTCCTGGTTGTCGAGGACACGACCACGACGGGCAATTCGCCGTTGACAGCAGTGAAGGCCCTGCGCGAGGCAGGGGCCACCGTGGTCGGAGTCGCTACGGTCGTCGATCGCGCGACGGGTGCGGATGCGGTGATCGGTGCCGAGGGCGTCGAGTACCGCTCGCTGCTGGGCCTGGAAGATCTGAACCTGAGCTGACGCCCCGTGAGTGGTTAAGGAGTCCCTGCACTCCTCAACCACTCACAGGGGTCAGTCGCCTACGGTGACGGCGAGTGCTTCGTCGACGCTGTGCGGCGCGGGATCGTGGTCGTCGACGTGAGCGAGAACCTTACGTCCGCTCGACAGGACGAATACGGCGGCGAGGGTGAGCACCGCGCCGACCCAGAACGGCATGTGGACGTTGGATTCGCCGAGCTTGCCGGCTACCCACGGAGCAGCGGCGCCGCCGACGAATCGAACGAAGCTGTAAGCAGCCGAGGCGGTCGACCGCTCCACGGGAGCTGAGATCATGACGGTTTCGGTGATGAGTGTGTTGTTCACGCCGAGGAACAAACCGGCGAGGACGACACCGACGATCAAGACGATCTTGTTCTCGGTGAACAGCGCCATCATGCCCAGGTCGAGTGCGAACAGGGTCAGTGCCAGCATCATCATCGGCAGGGTGCCGAAGCGTCGTTGCAGGCGAGGGGCGAGGAAAACCGACGAGATCGCCAGCATCAGGCCCCAACCGAAGAAGATGAATCCGATCGGGTACGCCCCCATGTCGAGGGGGAACGGCGTGTACGCGAGCAGCGTGAAGAATCCGTAGTTGTAGAGCAGCGCGGTGATGGCAACGGTGAGTAGCCCGCGGTGCCGCAACGCCTGGAAGGGCGCAGCGATGGACGTGTGGTGTTCGGGCTTGGGTGCGCTCGGAAGCATCACCACGATGAGAATGAAGGCGACCGCCATCAGGGCTGCGACGCCGAAGAACGGTGCGCGCCAGCTGATGTCACCGAGAACTCCGCCGACCAGCGGTCCGACTGCGATACCGATGCCCAATGCAGCCTCGTACAGGATGATCGCCCGTGCCACGCCGCCGCTGGCCGCGCCGACGATTGCCGCGAGCGCCGTTGCGATGAACAGTGCATTGCCGAGTCCCCAGCCCGCACGGAATCCGACGATCTGGCCGATGGTGCTGGAAGCGCCTGCCAGAGAAGCGAACACGATGATGATGGCAAGGCCTGCAAGAAGTGTTTTCTTGGCGCCGATGCGGCTGGACACCACACCGGTGATGAGCATGGCCACGCCGGTGACGAGCATGTAGCTGGTGAACAGCAGCGAAACCTGCGACGGTGTGGCGTCGAGTTGTTCGCCGATCGGCTTGAGGATCGGATCGACCAATCCGATGCCCATGAAGGCGATGACGCTGGCAAAGGCTACCGCCCACACCGCTTTCGGTTGTTTCAGGAGGCTCGGCGGAGCCTCGTTCTGGTGCGTTGATGTCGCGGTCGTGTTGCTCACGGCCACCTCCTTTTCAGTGGTGGGTGTTTCAGCTGGGATCGGAAGTCTTGATGATGGACCGCAATTCGGCCAATCCGTCGGCCAGTTTCTTGATCTGCTCAGGCCCGAGTTCGACGAAGTGGGGGACTAGAGCGTCGGCGATCTCGTTTCGACCGTCGTTCAAGATCTTTCGGCCCTTGTCCGTCATGGCCACTCGAACTGCCCGGGCGTCTTCGGGGTCGGCGCGGCGTTCGACGTAACCGTTCTCGCCGAGTTTGCGCAGTAGTGCAGTGGCAGAGGGCTGCGAGCTTCTGTCGAGTCGAGCGAAGTCGCTGATCCGCATTTCGCCGTATTCCTCGAGTAACGAGAGTGCGCGCAGCCAGGCGCGTGGGTACTGATCGGACGCGAAGGAGCCTGCCAGCTTCGCGAAGCGGTGCGTATTGCTCACGAGGTCGACGAGTAGTTCGTGCAGTTGCTGTTCTTCGTCTGTCACGAAGAATATTATTGCATAGGTTAACTATGTAAATCAACGAGTCCGTGGAAGGTGGTCCGTCACGGCGGTGGCTACCAGCGACGGCACATCGAGGTCGGGTGCGACGAGTGCGAGGCTTCGATTTGCCGCCAGCACTGCGATGCCGTGGGTTCCGGTCCAGATGTTCAACGCAGATGTGGTGGGATCGGAGGCGTCGGCCTCTTCGGTCAGGGATTGCAGGGCGGCGAAGAGTGGGAGAGAAGACTCTCGGAGGTTGCTGCCTGCGCCCTCGAGGAGGTCGTGGCGAAACATCAACTCGAACATCGCCGGTCGCTCCTGGGCGAATGACACGTATTCGATTGCTGCCGAGATCAATCGGCTACGAGCGGATTGTTTGCCGGCGAGGACGGGATCGAGTCTGTCGGCGAGATCGCGCAGGCCGTGTGAGGCAATTGCGGCTAGCAGGCTGTTGTGGGTCGGAAAGTATCTCCGCGGGGCGCCGTGCGACACGCCCGCTCGACGCGCTATCTCCCGTAGCGTCAGTTCTGTGGCGCCGTCGGCATCGAGAATCTCGACGCCGGTGGCGACGAGTGTTTCGCGAAGGCTGCTGACAGTCATGGAAGACAGTGTCTACTATTCTCGACGTAGACACTGTCTACTAGACGGAAAAGGTGATGCCCTGTGCTCTATTGGCTGTTCAAATACGTCCTGATCGGCCCGGTCCTCTGGCTGTTCGGGCGGCCGACGATCGAGGGTCAGCACCACATCCCCAAGAAAGGGCCGGTGATTCTCGCCGGCAACCATCGGGCAGTCGTCGACTCGTTCTTCCTGGTTCTCATGGTGCGCCGACGCATCACCTTCGTCGCGAAGAGTGAATATTTCACCGGGACCGGTGTGAAGGGCGCGATGCAGCGCTGGTTCTTCGGTGGGGCCGGTCAGGTGCCGATCGACCGTAGCGGCGCCGACGCCTCCCGTGCGGCGTTGGACACGGCCATCGGGATTCTCGACA
Organism: Rhodococcus sp. FH8; assembly: GCF_019266085.1. NCBI lineage: Bacteria > Bacillati > Actinomycetota > Actinomycetes > Mycobacteriales > Nocardiaceae > Rhodococcus > Rhodococcus sp. FH8. The sequence continues at coordinate 226,093 of NZ_LPNQ01000065.1, forward strand.
AGGGTGGTGTCTGGGGGATCTACCCCGAGGGAACACGATCACCCGACGGTTGCCTGTACAAGGGAAAGACCGGAGCGATTCGAGTTGCCTTGGAAACCGGGGCGCCGGTCATTCCCGTCGTCGTACACGGCGGCGACGCAGTCAACCCGCCGGGTACGCGGATGTGGCGCTTCAGCAAGGTCCGGATCACGGTAGGGGAGCCGATCGACTTCTCTCGGTACCGCGAACTTCGTGGCTACCAGGCCGTCGTGCGTGCGGCGACGGACGAATTGATGGCAGTGCTCTGTGACCAGTCGGGGCAGGAATACGTCGATGTCTACGGCGCGGACGTCAAATCCGGCGATGCCGCCTGAGTGACCCAGTACGGTCGCTGTTGGACGTGTAACCAACAGGAGGATTGTGATGGCGGGCAAGTGGGGCATCGAGCACGCAGTTTTTGCGGCGGCGACGGCAGCGACAGTGGTCGGGGCAGTAGTCGGTAACGAGCGGGTTCAGCAGATCGCGAAGCCGTTGATCGCACCCGCTCTGGCCGCCCGAGTGCTGCGCAAGCGCTCGGAGACGGAAACTGCCGATACCGCACTGCTTCTGGCCGGTCTCGCCGCTGCAACTGTCGGCGACGTGTTCATGATCGACCCGGACAACGATGCTCGTCTGATCAAGGGCGCGTCCTCGTTCGCGGTGATGCAGGCCAGTTACTCGGCGCTCCTGCTGCGCCGCGGCGCTCGGCCGACCCGCGCTGCCCTGCGGCCCCGCATCAGCGGTTGGTCGACGGCGTCCGGACTGCTCCGTGCCAAGGCCCCGAGCGTGTCGACGCCGCTCACCGGATACGGATTGATGTTGGGAACCACCTCGACGTTGTCGGCGGACCCCGCTCTGGCACCGCAGTCCAAGGCCGTGCTCGACGTGGTCGTCCCGAACAAGGATCGACGCTCCTGGCTCGGATTGGGCGGAGTGCTCTTCACCGCATCCGACGGACTGATCGTGGTGCGTCGTCTGTTCATCCGCGGGACCGCCGGCCGCGCTGCTGCCGAGGGTGTGATCCTGGCGTCGTACGCGGGAGCGCAGCTGATGCTGGTGGAGGGCATGTTGGCGCTGGGGCGCAAGAAGAGCGTCTAGTCTTTCACAGGCACAGCATGATTCGGTCTCGGTTCTTCGGGTCCACCATGACGGTGACCGTGGATCCGGGAGTGATCTTGTCTTTGTACTCGGGTCGGATCTCGTACTCGATCCGGCCCGAGTACGAATCGGAACCTGGAACCGTGAGGTGGAGTGCGAGCTTGGCCAATTCGCCGTCGACGGTTCGGCGCAGGGGTGTGACGGTGTCGATTCGTGCCCACCCTTCGAGGCCGTGCTTTTCGAGTTTGCGCTCGGCGCGGGTCGGGCGGTTGGCCCATGCCATTCCGAATCCGAGAACCGAGCCGAAAGCGGCGAGCAGCCCGCCGATCTGATAGGGCAGCGTGCCAGGTGGGGTGTGCTCGACCAGCCATCCGAGCCACACGGCGAGCACGATCAGATACCCCACCGCGATGAAACACACGGTGTGTACGACGCGACGGTGATTCATCAGATTTCCTCCACATCCAGGATAGCCTGACCGGATGAGCGAACCGAACGTCTTCATCACCGGTGCTGCGGCTGGAATCGGGCGGGAGACGTCGCTGTTGTTCGCGCGCAACGGATACCGCGTCGGCGCGTTCGACATCGACGACGCCGGCCTTGCCTCCTTGCAGGCCGAGATCGACGGTTTCGGCGGCAGTGTCGTGACAGGTGTCCTGGACGTCACCGATCCGGACGGATGGGCGCAGTGTCTGGCCGATTTTGCCGGGGAGTCCGGGCGTCTGGACATCCTGATCAACAATGCGGGCGTGCTCTCCTCGGGACGGTTCGAGGATATTTCTCTTGCGGCGCATCGCCGGATGGTCGACATCAACATCACCGGCACCCTCAACGGCACGTACACGGCTTTCCCGTACCTCCGCGATACCGTCGGCGCCCAGGTGGTCAATCTGTGCTCCGCTTCGGCGATCTACGGCCAGCCCGAACTGGCGACGTACGGTGCAACCAAGTTCGCGATCCGCGGCCTGACCGAGGCGCTCGATCTGGAATGGGCACAGCACGACATCCGTGTTCTCGCGCTCTGGCCGTTGTTCGTCCAGACCGCGATGGTCACTGGAATGGACACCGGAGCCACCAGATCGTTGGGTATCAAGCTGACTGCAACCGACGTCGCGCAGGAACTGTGGGCGGCCACACGCGGCGCCGGACGGATGCACAAGGTTCACTACCCGGTCGGAACTCAGGCGAAGCTCTTCCTCAGCGCGTCGCGGTTCTCGCCCGCGTGGCTCTCACGGCTGATGAACAAGCGCGTCACCAGCACTTAGTCGACCGCACGATAGAGTGCACTGTCGGCTGTTGCTGGGCCAAGATGACGTGTGTGGAGGTAGTCGGGTGGTTCGTGTTCGGGTGGGGTTCGTCTTGTTGGGCGTCGGGTCGGCGCTCGTGCTCGCAGGGTGCAGCGGGGAGGCGGATTCAGCGCCGACCGTAGCGGCGCAGCCCAGTTCGTCCACCACTACCGCAGTGCCGACGACAACCACCACCGTCGCGCCCGTCGTCCCCACGACCACCGAACCACCGACCACGACGCTGCCACCGACGACGACACTCACGGACGTGCAGTTCGAGCGCAACGAGTCGTACTACTTCACCACTCCCGACGGAAACTTCCAGTGCGGCATCATCAAGTTGCCCACCAGAATCGAAGCCGGGTGCGAGGGAACGACCACTCCCGTTCCGCCGCGGCCGGAGAGCTGCATGGTCAACTGGGGCAACGGTATTCGCGTCACCGACGAGGGTGAGGGTGCTTTCATGTGTTCGGGAGGAGAGGTGTACACCTCTGGCGGCCCCGACGCCGATCCGGTGTTGGCGGCCGGTCAACCGCTGAGCAAACTGGGTTTCACCTGTACGACCACCGCGACAGACGTCTCGTGTGTCAACGATCAGACCACGCACGGCTTCACCGTGGCTGCAGATTCCAACGAGGTGTTCTGATGACCGAAGTCGCAGCCGACGACGTGTCCGGCGGAGCCGGTGAACCGGGACCCACCGAGTGGGGCGAGAATCCCAACGGCGTCGGACCCTGGGCCGAGGAGCACGACACGGAACCGCCGACCGACGAGCGCTACGACCCGGTACTTCTGGCCGAGGGTGATCGTCGAAACGTCTTGGACGAGTATCGGTACTGGACGCGGGAAGCGATAGTCGCGGATATCGACTCGCGCCGTCACACGATGCATGTCGCCATCGAGAACTTCGCGCACGACGCCAACATCGGCACGGTGGTCCGCACGGCCAACGCGTTTGCCGCGGCCGCGGTCCACATCGTGGGGCGTCGGCGCTGGAATCGGCGGGGCGCCATGGTGACCGATCGATACCAACACATCGTTCACCATGCAGACATCGGCGAACTCGTCGAGTACGCCCGTGAGAATTCACTCACGATCGTGGCCGTCGACAACACCCCGGGGTCGGTGCCGCTGGAAACGGCAAGCCTGCCGCGGGAGTGCATCCTGCTGTTCGGTCAAGAAGGCCCCGGAGTGACTGATCATGCGAAAGAGGTTGCGTCCATGACGGTCTCGATCGCACAATTCGGTTCGACTCGCAGCATCAACGCCGGTGTCGCGGCCGGCATCGCGATGCACGCGTGGGTACGTGAGCATGCCGATCTCGCCGATTCCCGCTGATCTCGCTCGCGAATTCCGGCTAGCGTGTAGCGCCTCGACCAGACAGGATAGGTAGTTATGCAGGAAGTGTGGGCAGAGCGGGCCGATGCGGCTGAGGGCGCGATAGTCAGTCGTCACCTTCGGCGCCTGTGGGGAATGCCCCGGACAGCACTCGGCGTGGTTGCCTGGCCTGCTGTTCGACGCGAGCGGATGTTCAAGCCGTGGCACTACTGGTGGCAAGCGCACCTGCTCGATACTGCGATCGACGCACTCGAACGTGACCCGACCCCCAAGCGTCGTCGCCGGGTCGCGAAGGTTGCCCGCAGTGTGCGGGTCCGCAACGTCTCGGCGTGGACCAACAACTACTACGACGACATGGCGTGGCTGGGCCTCTCGCTCGAACGTGCGCAACGCATGTTCTCGGTCGATCACCGAACCGCGGTTCAGGCGCTCGAATCGCAACTCTTCGATTCGTGGTCCCCGGCCGACGGCGGCGGTATTCCGTGGTGCAAAGGCTCCGATTTCTACAACACACCGGCAAACGGACCCGCCGGAATCATGCTGGCGCGCACCGGAAAACTCTGGCGTGCGCAGGCAACGGCCGACTGGATCGACGAGACACTGCGGGATCCGGACTCCGGACTGATCTTCGACGGTATCCGCCGCGACGGCACCCTCGAGCGCGCGATCTATTCGTACTGTCAAGGCGTCACGCTGGGGTTGGAAACCGAGTTGTCGACGCGATTGGGCGAACCGCGCCACCGCGAGCGAGTCCACAAACTCGTCGACGCGGTGTACGACGGCATGACCGAGTACGGAGTCATCACGGGCGGTGGCGGAGGCGACGGCGGACTGTTCAACGCAATCCTGGCTCGCTACCTCGCGTTCGTGGTGGTGAACCTGTCCTGGGAGACTCACGAGGACCTGCGAGCGCGCGAACTCGCAGCGCAGATCGTTCTCTCCTCCGCGGAAGCTGCCTGGAACAACAGACTGCAGATCGAAGGCCTGCCGCTGTTCGGGCACGACTGGACCAAGGATGCTCAGTTGCCGAGTCTGTCCGGCGACATCGCCACCTTCGCCGCCGGAACGGTGCGCTCGTCGAGCGTGCCCGAGCGAGACCTCTCGGTGCAGGTAGGTGGGTGGATGCTCATGGAGGCGGCATTTGTCGTCTCGGCGGCTGGATACCCGCGTAAGCGTTAGGCTTTTCCCTCATGGAATCCCGGCACGCGGTCGACACGGACGGCGTACGTCTTCACATCGATGTCGGTGGGGCAGGGGCGGACGTTCTGGTTCTCTCCGGCGGCCCGGGATGCGTTCACTATCTTGCTCACGACGAGCTGGTTCCGGAAGGAATGCGCGCGTGGTGCCCTGAGCCACGCGGAGTCGGCCGGTCCGGTGGCGGCGCTCATACGATGGCGCAGGCGGTTGCGGACCTCGAACTCGTCCGACGCACGTTCGAGATCGACAGTTGGGTCGTGCTGGGGCACTCGTGGGGATCCGACTTGGCGGTGCGGTACGCACTCGACTGTCCGGAATCGGTGTCCGGCGTCGTCGGCATCGCGGGGCACGGCCTCCACAAGGACCGGACATGGTCGAAGCAGTACGAAGCGGGAATCGAGCCGGACCCGCAGATACCTTGGGAACCTGTTGTCTGGCAATCGCTTCAAGAATCGTTCATCGAACGGATCCATGAACCACAGCTGTTTCGGCAGTTGGCCGACTCACCAGTGCCCATGACATTTCTCGCGGCGGCCGACGACATTCGCCCGTCGTGGCCGTTGCAGCAACTGGCCGAGCTCGTGCCTAACGGTAGTTTCGAGGTCGTCGACGGTGTCGCGCACAACTTCTGGCAGTCTCACCCGCTCCTGTGGAGGAAGATCGTCACCGAGGCTTGTGCGACGCACTCTCGACTCTCCTGATCTCCACCAGGATCCGCTCCGCAACGGTCTGGTATCCCAGGCTCCGATTGACGGTCAGCATCGGGTGGTTTTCCGCGTTCACCGTTGTGTAAATCTTTCGCAGGGAGGGAAATTCAGCTGCCAACACAGACGCTTGTTGCTCCTTGACCCACCGAGCGAGACCGTGTCCGCGGTGCTGGGGAAGTACCACGGTGTCGTGCTGCGATGCGTGGGTGCTGTCATGTTCGTCCACCGTCACCACTGTCGCTGCGGCTACTTCGCCGACACTGTCGTCGACCGCGCAGCACACCAGGAGCACTTGAGAGCCACCCGTCATCTTCTGTTCCCACGATCTGACCTCGTCAGCTCCCCAATTACGTTCGGGCATCTGCAGTTCGGCGCCCGGCGCGTCGAGGAGTCGGTTCAAAGCCTCCGAGAAGGAGTGGACCAGCTCGTCCGGGGTTCGGTTGCGCCAACTGACGATTCGATAGCCGGGGCGGGTGCTGTGTGCGGTGGGAGGGCTGAGGTGCTGAACCTGGTTGGCCAACCGAAGCAACACACGGTGGCCGTCGAACGATCCCAGGAAATGCTCGGCTGCGCTTCCGACGAGCGCCGTCACTCTGATTCTTCGCACGCCGAACCCGGCGATGTCGACTTCGGCGAGTTCGGCAAGCGCTCGTCCTACCCCTCGTCGCTGCGCGTGGGGTGTCACGTACATCCGAAACTCTGCGAGATCAGGTTCCGCCGAGTTGCGTCGCGCCTGGGCGATGCCGAGGACTTCGTCCGTTCCACCGTCGCGTGCGATCCAACGCCATACATCGGCCGAATTGTCCTCGGCCTCGATCATTTCCATCAGCGCCGTCGCTGTCGGCGCAGTTCCGGACAGGTGACGCTGGCCTTCGGCGAAGACCTCACACCACTGGTGAAGAACAGTTGCTGTCGATCCGGACGGTACGAACTCGGCTACGACTACGCGGCTCACCCATGTGACGATACCGAGCTGCCAACCCCGAGTTGGAATCACGCGAACCCTAACCCTGTCGGACTGCGGCGGCAGTTGCCAGCATTCAGGCATGTCTGATTCTCCGCGCCAACTGAGCCTCAACGCGTTCATCCACCCCGCCGGTCATCACGAAGCGGCGTGGCGTCATCCGTGGACAACACCGGAACGTCTGTTCGACGTCACGTATTTCCAGGAGATCGCTCGCACTGCTGAGGCGGCGAAGTTCGACGGAATCTTCTTCGCCGACGGTCCCGCGTTGCGCAGCGACGTCGAGCACGGCCCCGCAGGAACGTTGGAGCCGATCACCTTGTTGACGGCCATTGCAGTGGCAACCGAGCGGATCGGATTGATCGCGACGGCGTCGACCACGTACTACGAGCCGTACAACCTGGCTCGGCTGTTCGCCTCGCTCGACCACATCTCGAACGGACGTGCTGGGTGGAACATCGTCACCACGGGTACGGATCTGGCTGCCGCGAACTTCGGGCTGGCCAAGCATCCGGACCACGGCGACCGGTATTCGCGTGCACGGGAATTCGTCGACGCGGTGGTGCGGTTGTGGGACAGCTGGGAGGACGACGCGATCAGTCTGGACCGGGAGAACGGAATCTACGCGGACAGAAACAAGATTCACGAGATCAACTACGTCGGCCGGCATCTTCGGGTGCGGGGACCGTTCAACGCACCGCGAACGCCGCAGGGATACCCGGTGCTGGTGCAGGCCGGGGCGTCCAACGACGGTCGCGCGTTTGCCGGTCAGTATGCGGAGGCGATTTTCACAGCGCACCAGAGACTTTCCGATGCGCAGGCGTTCTACACCGACATCAAGTCGAGGGCTGCTCAGTTCGGGCGCAACCCCGATCATGTCAAGATCCTGCCCGGAATCAGCCCGTTCATCGGTGACACCGAGGAACAAGCCAAGGCGCTCGAGCGAGAATTCAACGAGTTGACTTCGCCGGAGTACGGGCTCGCGCAACTCGGTGCACTCACCGGGACCGATGTTCGGAATCTGGAACTGGATGCACCGGTTCCTGTCGAATTGTTCGCGGCGGCAGGTGATGTCACCGACAACAAGCAAAGCAGATTGCAGGTGATCGCCGGCATAGTCGAGCGTGAGCGTCCGACGGTTCGGGGACTGCTTCATCGTTTGGCGGGTGCGCGCGGACACCGGGTGTTTGCCGGAACCGCCGAGCAGGTGGCTGACACGATCGAGGAATGGTTCACCAGCGGTGCTGCTGACGGCTTCAACGTCATGCCGCCGTACTACCCGGGTGGGCTCGAGATCTTCACCGAGCGTGTGGTCCCGATCCTGCAGGATCGCGGTCTTTTCCGGACTGAATACACGGGTACGACCCTTCGTGATCATTTCGGTTTGCCGAGGCCCGAGAGCCAGTTCTCGGGTAGTGCCTCTGCAGTGCAGTAGGCCCGCCCGCTGTTGTCGATAATGACAATGGTTACCATTAAGGAATGAAGCAGCTACCGGTAACCGTGCTGTCCGGATTTCTGGGCGCAGGCAAGACCACACTCCTCAACCACATTCTCGCCAATCGCGATGGCCGGAGGGTCGCCGTCATCGTCAACGACATGAGCGAGATCAACATCGACGCGGCCCTCGTCGCGGGCCAGGGTCATCTCGACCGCACGGAAGAGAAGTTGGTCGAGCTGACCAACGGATGCATCTGCTGCACGCTGCGTGAGGATCTGATCGACGCCGTCGGCGCCCTGGCCCGAGAGGGGCGATTCGATCAGTTGGTGATCGAGTCCACCGGCATCTCCGAACCGATGCCGGTGGCGGCCACCTTCGACTGGGAATTCGAGGACGGTTTCAGCCTCGGCTCGCTCGCGAAGCTCGACACCATGGTGACCGTGGTGGACGCGTCGACCTTCCTCGGCGAGCTGGCAAAAGGCGAACGACTGGACGAACGCAACCTCGAAGCAGGGGAGGGGGACGGACGCAGCATCTCCGATCTCCTGGTCGATCAGGTGGAGTTCGCCGACGTCATCTTGCTGAACAAAACCGACCTGGTGAGCCCGCGGGCGGCAGGAACCGTCGAGGCGACGCTTCGTAGGCTCAACCCCACCGCTCAACTGATTCGAACAGATCACGGCAAAGTCACCCTCGACCGTGTCCTCGAAACCGGTCTCTACAACCCGGAACTTGCTGCGCAGGTATCCGGTTGGGACGAGGAACTGGCCGGTGGGCACACCCCGGAAACCGAGGAATACGGAATACGCAGCGTCACATACCGCGCCTCGCGACCCTTTCATCCGGCGCGACTCGAGGCCGCGCTCGGTCAGTTCGCCGGACTCCTGCGGAGCAAGGGATTCTGCTGGATCGCCAGTCGGCCCGAGTCCGCCGCGATCTGGTCGCAGGCAGGCCCCAACCTCGTCATCGAACCGGCTCAACTGTGGGCGTCGGCGGCGGAGGTGCCAGGGCAGGAGATCGTGTTCATCGGAGTGAAACTGGACCCGGCGGCGCCGTCACGAATCCTCGATCCGGCTCTGCTGACCGATGACGAACTACGCGAAGGACCGCGGGCATGGACTCGCTACGAAGACCCGCTGCCCGCGTGGGACCAGAGCCACCTGCACTGAGCAGTCAGCTTCTAGTCGAGGACTTGTTCGACCTCGACGTCTTCGGCCGGTCGGGCCATCTCCTTGCGGTACTGCCAGATTCCCAGCGCAGTACCGATGACCAAGCTGACCATCATCACGATCAGCACGGCGGGCAGCAACCACGGCACGCGATCGAGGAACGAGCCACCGTAGAAACCGAGTAGCAGGAGCACGGGCGCCCAGATGATCGCGCCGATGGTGCTCGCGATGGTGTAGCGCGTGTGGTTCATCTTGGCTGCGCCCGCGACCATCGGGCACAGGGTGCGCACCCACGGAACCCAGCGAGCAATCAGGACCGCCCAGAATCCGTGTTTTTCCAACAGGATGTTCACGCGGTGCAGGTTCTTCTCGGTGAAGTACTTGCCGCCCTTACGGGCTTTGATGTGATTGCCGGTCCGGTGGCCGATGACGTACCCGACCTGGTTGCCGGCAATGGCCGCGATCATCGCACCGACAGACAACGCCCACACGTGGCCCGCGCCGGATTCGTGGCCGGCGAGAACGATTCCGGCTGTGATCAGAAGCGAATCACCGGGGAGAAACAACCCGAGGATGATCGCGCACTCGATGAAGACGAACGTGACGACGATGATCCAGACCAACAGAGGCCCGGCAGTCTCGAGCGGGGAGAAACTGCCGGATGCGAGCGTCATCGTCGTCAGTTCTTCGCCTCGTTCTGCAATCAGGGGGTGGGGTCTTCGGGGACTGTCACCGTCGAATTGTCCGTAGTGGAAGTATTCGCCGTTTCACCACGTCTCGACGCCAGAATTCGCTTCCCGATTTCGAAGACGATCGGCAGAACCGACACCAGGACGATCAAGATGAAGATGTAGTCGACATTGTCGCGGATGAATTCGATCTGCCCCAGGAGGTAGCCGAGCAAAGTCACGCCGGCACCCCACAGGATGCCGCCGACGATGTTGTACGTCAGGAACAGTGAGTACTTCATCTTCGAAGCGCCGGCGACAACCGGAGCAAAAGTACGCACGATCGGCACGAACCGAGCCAGGATAATGGTGATCGGGCCGTGCTTTTCGAAGAAGGCGTGTGACTCGTCGATGTACTTCTTCTTGAAGAACCGCGCGTCGTCCGTCTTGAACAGGGCAGTTCCGCCCTTGGCGCCGATGTAGAACCCGACTTGGTCACCCAGAATCGCGGCGATCGGAATGGTCACCAGGAGCACCCACAGCGGCGCGAACGGTTCGATCTCGGTGGACTTGGACGCCGCGATCAGCCCTGCGGTGAAGAGGAGCGAATCGCCGGGCAAGAGCGGAAACAGCAGGCCTGATTCGATGAAGACCACCAGAAGCAATCCCACCAGAACCCACGTTCCGAAGGAATTCAAGAGGTTCACGGGATCGAGGAAGCCGGGCAGCAAGGCCAGGTTCGTCACGGATTCAGTTGCTGCCTGCACATTCACGGTGGCCAGAGTACCGGCCGAATCTGAGTGTTTCCCACCACCGCAGGTCATCGCGTCGGTGGCGGCGGGCCGAGACCGCAAAGAGACGTGACGAGTCGGACTTGCCATACTGCTAGGACCACACGAAGCGCTTTCACATCGCCGAGCGCTCCGAACGACACGTATATGGAGGACTCCCGCCGTGCCTATCGCAACTCCCGAGGTCTATGCCGAGATGCTTGGTCGGGCCAAGGAGCATTCCTTTGCCTTCCCCGCCATCAACTGTGTCGGCTCCGAATCCATCAACGCAGCCATCAAGGGCTTCGCGGACGCCGGCAGTGACGGCATCATCCAGTTCTCGACGGGCGGCGCCGAGTTCGGTTCCGGTTTGGGCGTCAAGGACATGGTCACCGGCGCTGTTGCGCTCGCCGAGTTCGCACACGTGATCGCGGCAAAGTACGACGTCACCATCGCGCTGCACACCGATCACTGCCCGAAGGACAAGCTGGACACCTACGTGCGTCCGCTGCTCGCGATCTCGCAGGAGCGCGTCGACGCCGGTCGTAACCCGCTGTTCCAGTCGCACATGTGGGACGGCTCGGCTATCCCGATCGACGAGAACCTGGCCATCGCCAAGGAACTGCTCGCCCTCTCGAAGGCTGCACGCATCATCCTCGAGGTCGAGATCGGTGTCGTCGGCGGCGAAGAAGACGGCGTCGAAGCCGAGATCAACGACAAGCTCTACACCTCGAGCGAAGACTTCGAGAAGACGGTCGATGCTCTGGGCATCGGCGAACAGGGCAAGTACCTCCTTGCCGCCACCTTCGGCAACGTCCACGGCGTCTACAAGCCGGGCAACGTCAAGCTCAAGCCCGAGGTTCTCGAAGAGGGCCAGAAGGTCGCCGCTGCCAAGCTCGGCCTGGCTTCCGGTTCGCAGCCCTTCGACTTCGTCTTCCACGGTGGATCGGGATCGTTGAAGTCGGAGATCGAGGACTCGCTGAACTTCGGCGTCGTCAAGATGAACGTCGACACCGACACCCAGTACGCGTTCTCCCGTCCGATCGCCGGACACTTCTTCACCAACTACGACGGCGTCCTCAAGGTCGACGGCGAGGTCGGAAACAAGAAGGCATACGACCCGCGCAGCTACCTCAAGAAGGCCGAAGCCGGCATGACGGCTCGCGTCGTCGAGGCGTGCAACGACCTGAAGTCGGCCGGACGCTCGGTGTCGGCAGGCTGATCGGTTTCACAACTGCGCTTCACAGAACAAAATGCGCGCCGGCGAAATTCTCGCCGGCGCGCATTTTCTGTTCAGGTACCTACTTGCTGGGATCGCAGACCTTCCACGTGCCGTCCTGGCGCTCGAGGTCGAACGTGCGCCACGACTGCTCGCCCGTGCTCGGCAAACTCGCCTGGACCTGAGCGATCGCGGTGTCGTCGGTGATGCGCACCGCGTCGACGGCTCCGACCTGCGGGATCGTCTTCTGAGCGACGGCATTGTCGTGGACCTGAGCGAACGCTGCGTCGGGAATGGTGCGGTAGTACTCGCCCAACGCCCCACAGGTCGACGTTCGCAGCGTTGCCAGGTCGCCGGTCTGCAGAGCGTCGACATACGTCGAGATGGCGGTCTGGACCTGAGCTTCGGGTGAGCTTTCACCGCTACCGCTGTTGGACGAGACGAATACGGCGACGCCGATCGCCGCGAGGACGGCGACGCCGGCCGCTGCTGCCGCGATGTACCAACCCTTGCCGCTGCGCTTGGTTTTCTCCGGCGCGGCGGGCTCGATGCGAGTCGGCATCGGCTGAGCCGGCGGTGGGGTCGCTGCGACACCCACACGTTGAGGCGCGGCGCGCTGCTGCGGTGGTGGTGGGGTCGGAGCCTGCCGGGGTGGTGGTGTCGGCTGCGTGGCTTTCGGAATCGCGACGGTGGCAGGCTCCGGCTTGGGCTGGGGTGTCGGTGCTGCTGTGGGTGCCTGAGTTGCCTTGGGGATCGCGACGGTTGGTGCGCTGGCAGCTTTGGCGTCGCCGTCCGCTTTCGAGGCCTTGTCTGTCTTCTGGATCGCCACAGTCGCAGGTTCGGTCGGGGCCGACTTCTCGGGCGCACCCTTCGGTGCTGCGCTCTTTTTCGAGTTGTCGTCTTTCGAGTCCGGCACGGGTAACCCTTCGGTCTTATGCAGCAATGACCATGTCAGGGTAACGACCGGTATGTAGCCTGCATAACTCCGACCGTCGGCGAGGCGGTCCTGTGGCAGAAAGGCGTAGCGGGCACAATGAGCGCATGACCCAATTCGGTGACCTGCTCGGACCCAAGCCCACTCTGCTTCCCGGCGACGACGACGCGGAATCGGCACTGCTCAACCACGCTGAACCGGCCCAGGTAGCGGCCGACCACCCCACTGCCTCCATTGCGTGGGCCTACCTGGCCGAGGCTGCCCTGGACAAGGGCGAAACCATCACGGCCTACGCCTACGCGCGTACCGGATACCACCGCGGACTCGACCAACTGCGTCGCAACGGTTGGAAGGGTTTCGGTCCCGTGCCCTACAGCCATGAACCGAACCGTGGTTTCCTGCGTTGCGTCGCAGTCCTGGCCAAGGCCGCGAAGACGATCGGTGAAGCCGACGAGTACGCGCGTTGCCTCGATCTGCTCGAAGACTGCGATCCCAACGCCGCCGAAGCGCTTGGCCTCGGTTAGCAGTTTCCGTCCGAGCCGGGCCGGCATCAAGGACCGGGCTCGCAAATCGGTGCGTCGGCTTCAGACGTCGGCGCTACCGATCATTCAATGTGCCTTGGCGGCCGGATTGGCGTGGTGGGTTGCCACCACGGTGATCGGGCACCACGCGCCGTTCTTCGCGCCGATTGCCGCTGTGGTCTCGCTCGGTCTGTCGTTGGGTGCACGACTACGACGCTCGTTCGAGTTGGTTGCGGGAGTCACGGTCGGTATCGGAATCGGTGATCTGATCATCTCCGGTATCGGGAGCGGACCGTGGCAGATCAGTTTGGTTGTCGTGCTGGCGATGTCCGTCGCGGTGCTTCTCAACAGCGGGCCGATCTTCTCCATGCAGGCGGGAAACTCGGCTGTGCTGGTGGCGACGCTGATCCCGCCGGGCGGCAGCGGCGGTCCCGATCGCATGATCGATGCCCTTGTCGGTGGCCTGGTGGGTATCGCGGTGGTCGCGATCATCCCCACCCACCCGGTACGACGCGCGCGCAAGGATGCTGCATCGATCCTCGGAACCGCTTCCGAGGTACTGCAATTGGTGGCAGACGGCCTCGTCGCGAATGACCCGGACCCGATCGTGAAGGCACTGCAGAAGGCGCGCGCAACTCAGGGTGCCATCGACGGGTTGCGCAGTAACCTTCTCGGCGGGCGCGAGATCAGCCGAATCTCCCCGCTGTACTGGAACAGTCGGCCTCGCCTCGAAAGGCTCATGGCGACAGCCGATCCCATCGACAACGCGATGCGCAACATTCGAGTGCTCGCGCGTCGTTCGTTGACGTTGGTCAGGGACGACGAGATCCTCGATCCGCGTCTGGTGGCTCAGGTCGAGCGCTTGTCGAAAGCCGTCGAAGTTCTCGAGGACATGATCCTGGCGGAGCCGGGGGAGCAGCCTGATCAGGCCGAAGCAGCGCGCGTCCTGCGCTCGGTCGCGAAGGAACTGAAACCGGCGATAGTGGAGAACGCGGGCTTGTCCTCGACGGTGGTGTTCGCCCAGATTCGATCGCTGGTCGTCGACCTGTTGCAGGTCGCGGGCATGAAGCGAATCTCGTCGATCGCCACTCTGCCGCCCACCGTGCCTCATCCCGCCTACGAGCCGGATCACTGACCTCTGCCGTTTCCCGCTCACTGAGCAACTCATTGTATGTATGCGAATGTATGCATATGCTCTGAGAAGGACTTGGGAGGGAACAGGACAAATGGGAGCAGGGCACGGTCATTCACATGGCCACTCGGCAGCAGATTCGGTCGGCGTAGGACCGTCACCGCAACGCATCAGAAAAATGGCGATCGCGCTTGCGATCCTCGTTGCGTTCCTCGTACTCGAGGCCACGGTCGGCATCCTGATCAACTCGTTGGCTCTGCTTGCCGACGCCGGTCACATGCTCACAGACGTGGTGGGTATGGCCATGGGACTGACGGCGCTGCTGCTCGCGAAGAGGGGCAGCACCACCGCGGCCAGGACCTTCGGTTGGCACCGCGCCGAAGTGCTGACCGCCATGGCCAATGCGGTGATGCTGCTGGCCGTCGCCGCCTGGGTCTTCTACGAGGCAATCGGCCGCATCGGTAACGAACCCGAGATCCCGGGCGGCGCCCTGATCATCACGGCGGCCGCCGGCCTGGCCGCGAACATCGTCGTGATGCTGATGCTGCGCGGCGATTCCAAGGACAGCCTGGCCGTGCGTGGTGCCTACCTCGAAGTGCTTGCCGACGCCGTCGGTAGCGTCGGCGTTCTGATCGCCGGTGGCCTTGTCCTGCTGTTCAACTGGACGTGGGCAGACGTCGTCGTCGGTGTTCTCATCTCGCTGTGGGTGGTGCCGCGTGCGATCAAACTGGCCGCAGCATCGCTGCGCATTCTGACGCAGGCGTCGCCGGCCGACGTCGACGTCGAAGCGGTCGAGGCCGACCTGGCGGCGCTGCCGAGCGTGATGGGTGTTCACGACCTACACGTCTGGACGCTCACCACCGGCATGGATGTCGCGACAGTCCACCTGACCAGTGACGCGAATTCGTCGAACGTTCTGGAATCCGCGCGCACCGTCCTCGAGAGTCACGGTCTTTCCCACGCCACCGTTCAGGTGGAATCGTGTGCCAACGGCGAGCACTGCGAGAAGAACGTCACTTGGTGAAGCGGGTGATCTCCTTGCCCGGCTTCCAGAGATCGACATACATGTGTTCGTCGTCGACAGTCGTGTGCACCACCTCGTCGATGTCGAGGACAAAGAGGTGCAGAGGCTTCGGAACCTCGTAGGTGTAGCTTGCGAGCACGGCTTCGAACTCGTCGCCGGTCACCTCGCGTGCGAGTCCGGCGATCTTCGCGTCACCGCCCTCCATGGTGTGCTCGCCGGGATTGCTGTGGAGGGCGTAGCGCCCGTCACGGATGAGGTCCTTCGCCTTGAGTGCGCCGAACATCGAACCGAGCACCAGGCGCCCGTCGAGGATTTCGACTTCGGTGCCGCTGACCCGTGGTGAGCCGTCCTTGCGCAGCGTTGCGAGGACGTGATGCTTGTGGGCTTTGAACCGCGCTTGGACCGCGTCGGCAAGAGCGGGTACTTCTTCGGAGAACTGCTTCCAGGTGACCATGACGGTCATTGTGCACCCCTATTCCTGACAACTTCTGTCAGTGATTCTTGGTAATGTTCGGTCCATGAGATCCGCGCGGTTACTCCAACTCATGCTGCGTTTGCAGGGGAGTCGCGGCGTCGTCGCCGAGCAGTTGGCCGACGAGTTCGGTGTGTCAGTGCGGACGATCTACCGCGACGTGGCCTCGTTGTCGGCTGCCGGTGTGCCGATCTGGACCGAGAGCGGCCCCGGTGGTGGCATCCGTCTGCTCGACGGATGGCAGTCCAAGCTGTCCGGCATGACGGACGACGAGACGTCCGCACTCATGCTGTTGGGCGTGCCGTCCATCGCTGCAGATCTCGGGCGATCCGACGCCGTCGGTTCGGCGGGGGCCAAACTGCTCCGCTCCCTGCCCGGTCCCCTGCGCGAGAGTGCACGACTGTGGCAGGACCGCATTCTCGTGGACGTTCCGGGTTGGTTCGGCGGCGTCGACGACATCTCTGCGCTTCCGATCGTCACATCCGCTGTGCTGGACTCACGTCGACTGCGCTTCGCCTATCGCGATCGCGAGCGGACGGTCGAACCGCTGGGTCTGGTCATCAAAGCCGGTGTTTGGTATCTGGTGGCGGGGATGAACGGTCGAACGCTGTCGTTTCGAGTCGGGCGCATCAAAAATGCCGTGGTAGAAGATGATTCGTTCACTCGGCCGGCGGATTTCGACCTGCCGTCGTGGTGGGCAGCGTCGATGGCCGAGTTCGACCGGTCGCTGCTTCGCTTCGACTGCCGGGTGCGGTTGTCGCCCGAGGGGAGGCGCAGGCTCCCCGATGTGGTGGGCGAGCTTGCCGCTGCCGTCGGAGTGGGGCCCGAGGACGACGACGGATGGGTGAGTGCCGAGCTGAAACTCGAGAGCGAAGATGTCGCGCTCTCCCAGTTGATCGGGCTGGGAGCCGACGTCGAGGTGCTCGAACCCTCGTCTTTGCGTGAAGGGATACGCACCGTGGCGGAGCAGATGGTGCTCCGCCACGGGCACGACAGCTAAGCCGTCGCAGAACGCTTTGCGAGCATGCGGGTGATACCCAGTTGAGCGGCGACGATAACGGCGCCAACCACCAGGCCCAGTGCTGCCGAGGCAAGTGTGTTGACGATCCACGCCAGCACGCCACCGACTCCGGCGATGTCACTGACTGCTTCTTCGCCGTGATGAACGGCGTCGTAGAGCGGGTGGAAGCCCAGTTCGTCGATGCCGACCAACAGGATGTGGCCACCGACCCACAGCATCGCGGCGGTACCCACGACCGAGAGCACTGACATCACGTGAGGCATGCCGCGAACGAGGCCTCGGCCGACCTTGTGGGTGAAGCCAGACGACGTCTCGGCGATCTTCAATCCGATGTCGTCCATCTTCACGATCAGTCCGACGACGCCGTAGACGACCACCGTGATGACGACCGCCACGACGGCAAGGATCACCAATCGGCTCCAGAAGCCTTCGCCTGCGATGGTGTTGAGTGCGATCACCATGATCTCGGCGGACAGGATCAGGTCGGTGCGGACGGCGCCCGAAACCACTGCTTCTTCGTCGCGAGGATGCTCGTCAGCGGCCTCGTGGTGGTCACCGTGGCCGAAGATTGCACCCCAGATCTTGTGAACCGCTTCGTAGCTGAGGTAACAGCCGCCGACCATCAACAGTGGCGTCAGCAGCCAGGGGAGGAACTGACTCAGCAGCAGAGCGATCGGAAGGATGATCAGCAGCTTGTTGCGCAGCGATCCGATGGCGATGCGCTTGATGATGGGCAACTCGCGTTCGGCTGCGAGCCCACGGACGTACTGCGGCGTGACGGCTGCGTCGTCGATGACCACGCCGGCAGCTTTGGCGGTCGCCTTACCGGTTGCGGCGGCAACGTCGTCGATCGAGGCGGCAGCCATACGAGCCAGGGCTGCGACGTCGTCGAGCAGGGCGAAGAGTCCGCCGGCCATCACAGACCTCCAGTGGAATCAGTGGAAAAAGGTGGCCGGACCGAACCGGTGACGCAGTTACTTGATCGCACGAGGTCTCTATCCATGATCGTCGTAGGTGAGGTCAGGTCACCTGGAACGATACCGGGGGCATCCGTCAGGGACGACCTCGCGAGGTCGGTTGCCCTTCGTCACGAAAGGTCTTCCCGACCCGGTGCTCGCGTGTAAGACTGCACAGAAGATCGATCGAAACGGGGCACTATGCGTGAACCAGACACTGCACAGGTCGCCAAGACTTTCGACGCAATGGCGGCGCACTACGACCGACAGATCGGGCGCTTCGAACGCTTTGTGCTCGGTGACGCCCGGAAATGGGCCGTGGACCAGGCGCATGGCCGCGTGGTCGAGATCGCCGTGGGTACCGGACTGAACCTGCCTCTCTACGGAGACGACGTCGATTACGTCATCGGCGTGGACATCTCGACTGCGATGCTCGATCAGGCCAGGCTCAAGGTCTCCGAGGGAGTGAAGACCGAAGTCGACCTACGACTCGGAGACGTGCAAGCACTCGATGTTCCCGACGAGTGCGTGGACACGTTGGTCTCGACCTACGCCTTTTGCACGATCCCCGATCCGGACCGAGTTGCGAACGAAGCATTTCGAGTCCTGGTACCCGGTGGTCGATTCGTCCTCGCCGAGCACGGACCGAGCAAGAACGTTGTTGCTCGTACGTTGATGAAGGTCGTCGAACCGCTTTTTGTTCGGTTCGGTGCCGATCATCTCACCCGTGAACCGGTTGAATACCTCGAAAACGCCGGTTTCCTGATCGACGAGGTGCAGCGCAGCGGCCGGGGCGGAATCGTGTTTCGGGTCGTTGCGCGCAAGCCGGATCCCGAATGGACGGCACTCGGTCACTGATGTCGGAATGCCGTCCATCGGGGATTGCTCAGCCCAGGCGCTCCAGGATGGTCGCGTTGGCCAACCCACCTGCCTCACACATGGTCTGGAGTCCGTAGCGCGCGCCGCGCTGCTCCATCGCGTTGACCAGGGTGGTCATGATCCGCGTTCCGCTGCCGCCCAGTGGGTGGCCGAGCGCGATGGCGCCGCCGTGGACGTTGACCTTGGACAGGTCGACGCCGGTGTCCGCTGCCCACGAGAGGACCACTGGGGCAAAGGCCTCGTTGACCTCGAACAGATCTATGTCCGAGACCGTCAATCCCGCACGGGCCAGGACCTTCTGCGTAGCCGGGATGACCGCGGTGAGCATGTAGAGCGGATCGTCGCCGGCAACTGCGAAGCTGTGCAATCGTGCCTTCGGGGTGAGGCCGAGTTTCGCGGCGATCTCACTGGTCGTGATCATCACCGCCGAACTGCCGTCCGAAAGCGGGCTGCTGTTGCCCGCGGTGATGGACCAGTCGATCTGTGGGAATCGCTGTGCGTAGTAGTCGGATTCGAAGGCGGTCCGTAGGCCGGCCAGGGTCTCGACCGTGGTGCCGGGGCGGATGGCCTCGTCGACCGACAGCTGCGGGAGCGTGGCGAGTTCCTTGGTGAAGTAACCACTCTCGGTTGCCAGCGCGGCTTTCCGATGGCTCGACGCCGAGAACTCGTCGAGTTGGGTGCGGCTCAGTCCCCACTTGGCGGCGATCAATTCGGCGCTGATGCCCTGCGGTACCAGACCGTCCGGATAGCGCTCTTCGAAACCCACGCCGAGTGATTCGCGCCCGATGCTGCTCGAGCCCATAGGGACTCGGCTCATCGACTCGACTCCGGCAGCGACAACGATGTCGTACGCACCGGCAATGACGCCCTGAGCGGCAAAATGAACTGCTTGTTGGCTACTTCCACACTGTCGGTCGACGGTGGTTCCCGGTACCGACTCAGGGTAGCCTGCGGCGAGAAGGGCAGTGCGAGTGACATTCTGGCTCTGTTCACCGACTTGGCTTACCGCTCCACCGATGACGTCGTCGATCAGTGCTGCATCGATTCCAGTGCGTTCGACTACCGCCTTGAGGCTGTGGGCGAGGAGGTCGACGGCGTTGATGCCGTGCAGGGCGCCGTTCGCCTTTCCCTTGCCGATCGGAGTGCGAACGGCTTCGACGATAACTGCGTCTCTCATGACAAATTCCTTTCAGGGATGGCGGATTCAGCAGGGACAACCGGGGTGGGTGTGGTCGCAGGCGTCATTCCCAGTGATGCCAGGGCAGACACAAGCGCGACGGCAAAGATCACCCACCAGGCCTGGCGGAAGGTGTCGTAGTCGACAGCAGAGCCGAGAACCGCGATCAGAACGCTCACGCCGAGAACGGTTCCGATCTGTCGGCTCATGCTGACGATTGCGCTACCGGTGGCCGATCTGGCAGGTGCCAGATCAGCCGTGGCCTGCGACAGGATGGTCGGCAGGGCAAGGCCGACACCGATCCCGGCGATGATCCAGCCTGGTAGGAGTCCGGTCGCGTAGTTGGGTGTCGTATCAACCGAGACGAGAACGAGTACGGTTCCGACTGCCCACAGAAGGCTGCCGAGTGCGGCGACGCGTCCCGCCGAGTACCTCCGCGTCAGCGATCCGCCGGCGATGGCGAACAGCGGAACGAGAAGCGGACCCGGTGAGACGGCGAAACCGGTTCGCAGAGCGGAGTATCCCCAGGCTTCCTGGAGCCACAGGATGTTCGAGAGAAGACCCGCGGCGAATGCTGCGCTGAACAGGATGGCGGTGACGTTGGACCAGGCAAACGAGCGGATCTTCAGAAGATCCGGAGCAATCAACGGAGTCCGGTGACGAGAGTTGCTCCACCAGAACGAGAGTAGTGTCACGGCGGCCACGGCGAAGGCAATCAGAACGCGATTGTCGGTCCATCCCCAGTCCGGACCCTGGACGAGTGCCAGGGCGAGAGAGCCGATTCCGACGGTGAGGAGGGCAGCGCCGACGAAGTCGATACCGGCATCGGGGTCCTTGTGTGTTGTATCCGGTACGAGTCGGACTGCGAAGTAGAGCAACACGATGCCCACTGGAACATTGATCAGGAAGACCCAGCGCCACGAGGCCTCTACGAGGATGCCGCCCACGACAGGGCCGAATGCAGCTGCTGCAGCGCCGGCGGCTGCCCAGATGCGAACGCCGGATTGACGTTTCGCGGCGGGAAGCGCATTGATCAGAAGCCCGAGACTGGCCGGGGTGAGCGCAGCGGCACCGACTGCCTGGACGATACGGAAGGCCACCAGTGCCCACAAGGACGGGCTGAAGGCACAGGCGGCGCTGGCGAGGGTGAACAGTGCGAGGCCGGCGATGAAGGCGCGCTTGTGCCCGATCCTGTCCGCCCAGCGTCCGAGGGGTATCAACAGTGCGGCGTAGACGATCGCGTAGCTGTTGAGGATCCAACTGAACTCGCCGAGCGAGTGACCCGGGTAGCTCTTGGCGATGTCGCCGAAGGCCACGTTGACCACAAAAAGATCGAGGCTGGCGATAAACGGCGCCCCCGACAGTATCGCGAGCAGGGGTCCGGTCCGCACCGGCTGGCTATGAAGTTCCATAGTCAGCAATCTAGACTCTGGCTATGGTTATGGCAAGCCAGGGGGTATGGTGAATTGCATGGACGCTGTACGACTGACCGGAGTGCTCGAAGATCGCGACGCCTGGCGGGCCACGCACTGTTCGATCGGGCGGGCCATGGAAGTGGTCGGCACTCGATCCGCGATACTCATTCTGCGAGAGGCCTATTACGGCACAACGCGTTTCGACGACTTCGCGTCGCGAGTCGGCATCACCGAGGCGGTTGCGTCGGCGAGGCTGAAAGAACTCACTGAGGCGGGACTGTTCGAGCGTGTGCCGTACAAGGAGCCTGGAAAGCGGACGCGGCACGAGTACGTGCTCACTGAGAAGGGCCGTGACCTGCTGCCGGCGGTTCTCGCGCTGATGCAGTGGGGCGACAAGTATCTGCACGGCGGAAAAGGTGGACCGTTGGAGGTGGCCGACGACGCTACTGGTGAGCGCGTTCGCGTCGAGGTGCGCAGTGAGTCGGGTCGTGAAGTGCCTTTGGGGGAGTTGCGAGTCTCTGTCAACGAATCGCGTCGGCGGTTGCGCGAATAGCGATGCATCTCAACAGCTCTCGAGTGTAGGTCTTCTTGAAGTTGTCCGGTTTGTCTCTGGTTATCGAAAGTATGTTCGATTAAACTTTGAGCATGGACAGTCGGGAAGCATGGCAACTGGATGGTGAGGGCCTCAAGGGTGAGGTTCTGGATCTGGTGCGCGCCCGACACGAGTTGCAGTCGCGGATGGTGTTGCTGATCGTGGAGATGTTTTCCCGGGACGTTCTCGGTGGAAAGGGTTTTCGGGCGATCGCTCAGTGGTTGCATGGTTCGACGAATCTGGAGATCGGTGAGTGCAGTCTGCTGGTCGGGTTGGCGCGGTTGTTGATGCTCGAACCTGTTGTCGGCGATGCGTTTCACCGCGGGGATGTTGATGCGTTGAAGGCGCGGCAGGTGGCGTCGTTTTGTCAGCATCCGCCGAAGAACATGACCCTGGCGGATGTGGACAAGGCTCGCGGGATCCTGCTTGGCCTGGCGTCGCAGAACATTGCCGATTGTGATGCGGTGCGGGCGGCGATCCGGCGGATCGAGAAGCAGTACGGCAAGCGTGAGGACGGCGTTCCGGTGGGTGAGGATTCGGAGCGTAACGAGTTCTACGCCTCGAAAGGTTTGTACGGGCGTGTGTCGGTGAAGGGTGATCTGGATGCGATCAACGGGGCCCGGTTGATCACGTTGCTGTCGAGCCTGTCTGCGCCGACACCGGAAAAAGACGGCGTGAAGGACACACGCACGCCTGCATTACGGCGTGCGGACGGGTATTGCGAGTTGTTGCGCCGGTACGAGCGGGCGGGGTTGGGTCCGATCGAAGGCGGAGTGAAACCGCACATCACGGTGACCGCGTCGGCAAAAGATATGACGGACCTTAAAGTTCTGAAAGACCTGTTGCCGTCCACCGAGGAACTGGGTTTCGCGTGGGCGGATTGGGTGGGCCCGATCAGTATAAATACCGCCCGGATGTTGGCGTGCGACTGCACCGTGACGCGGATCCTCCTGGACGAGAATGGTGTTCCGCTCGACTGCGGCAAGGAAGCGAGAACGGCGACGGTTCCGCAGCGGCGGGCGTTGGCGGTTCGTGATGGTGGTTGCGCGTTTCCGGGATGCGGGACACCGTCGGGGTGGTGCGATGCACACCATATCGTTCACTGGAACGATGGTGGCCCAACAGATCTCGACAACCTGATCTTGTTGTGCGGTCATCATCACCGGACGCTGCACCACACCGAATGGCGGGTCGAGATCGGCCCCGACCGAAAAACAGTGTTCTATCCACCGATGTCGATTGATCCGTTCCAGCGGCCCATCGGCGGGAACAGTCCGCCCACCGCGGCGTGAATCGCGACAACTGAAGACGTGAGCACCGGGGCACAACCATGCCCCGGTGCTCGAGCTCGCGTTTGGGAGTTTTGTGGCAGGGCGTCAGCTCAGTGACTTCTTGAACCCGACATGGGAGGCCACAAATCCGAGTCGCTCGTAGAAGTCGTGAGCTTCCTTGCGAGTTTGATCCGAGGTGAGCTGCGCCAGAAACGCGCCGCGCCGGGCACCTTCTTCGCAGGCCCATCGGATCATCGAACTGCCGATGCCTTTACTTCGGTAGTCCTCGTGGACGCGAACAGCTTCGATCTGCAGTCGCGTGGCACCCATCCGGCTCATACCCGGAATGAAGGTCAATTGCATTGTGCCGATTACCGCGTCGCCAACCAGAACGGTGACGAGAAGTTGAGCCGGATCCTCGTCGATTCGCTTGAACGCGTCCTCGTAGATCGTTCGGGCTTCGGGGTTGGTCGTCTCCCGGGTGCTGCCGATCGGGTCGTCGGCGAGCAAGTCGATCAGTGCCTCCACGTGTCGAATCTCGGCCCGCGTGAGGGTGTACTCCACTCCGCCGGACTGAAATGACGTCGCAATCATCGATGCTCCCCTGAAGAAGAATGAATGTCTGAAATGTCAGACTCTCACGAGTCTCCTCCAGCGCACTCGATCACGTCCAAAAACGCATGAGGGCGTTACCGAGCATGGCGTAGTAGTCGGACACACCGCTCAATTCGAAGATCCAGTAGATCGCGTCGAAGAAGACGACATTGATCTGTGGGACGAACAGGAGCGCAACCAGCAGGAGCAGTCCGTACGGCTTGAACTGGTCGAGTTGGTGCCGTGTATTGGGTGCGAGGCAGGGCTCCAGCGCGTTGTAACCGTCCAGACCCGGGACTGGGAGCAGGTTCAAAACTGTTGCCATGACCTGCAAGAAAGCCAGGAAACTGAGGCCGGCCCAGAACGTCAGATGCTCGGCCGATGAGCCGTACGTACGTATGACGACGAGGAGGATCACGGCGGCGGCGGCATTCGTGAACGGACCGGCCAGCGATATTCGGGCCTGCACCTTGGGCGGGAACATCCCGGTGCGCAGGTACACGGCGCCGCCGGGAAGCCCGATGCCGCCCAATGCGATGAACAGCACCGGCAGACCGATCGAGAGCATCGGATGGCTGTACTTGAGCGGGTTGAGCGTCAGGTAGCCACGAGCCTCGACGTCGGTGTCTCCATGACGCCACGCCAGATAGGCATGCGCGAATTCGTGCAAGCAGAGCGTGACCACCCAGCCGGCAACCACGAGGACAAAAACACCCGCGCGGCCCGCGATGGAACCCCACGTCGAGTTCCAAGCGACGATTCCGGCGATGACAGTGATCGCAACTACGCCGAGGAAGACAGGGCTCGGCCGAACCGCCGACCGTGCTGCTCCGGTTCTCACCTGACCAACAACCAAGTCTTGTCGTGCCGGTAGAAGGTCGAACGCTTCAGATCGCGTGGGTTGGCCACCCCATCGCGAACCAGTCGCGCTGCCGGCGAGCCCAGTTGAATGGCTCGGCCTTCCAGCCAGCGTCGCCCGCTCCAGCGGCTCTTGCGGTCGACTGATGCCTTGATCCCGGGGAGCTTGGGGCTCGGCACTATCCGGATGCCGGGGACTGTGCCGGAGAACAGCTTGTTGTCGTCGACGTAGGCCTCGCCGATCAGTTCGTCTGCATCCGCCGGACCCGTGACAGTTGCTGCGCCTACCAGCGCGATTCCAGCGTCGTCGCGAATGAGCGGCACGGTGTGGACTGTGCCTTTCAAGGCCGCGCGCGCAGCTCTTGCACCGGTCGCGAGTTTGTACGCGTCGGTTGCGTCGGACCTGTTCTCGGTGACGTAGGCGAGTTCGACGTTGAGTCGCTCCAATCGCATCAACCGCGTCAATGCCGCGGCAAACGCGCCGTCGTTACCCACGACGATCAAGCGAGGCTCCGTCACGACCTGCAGTTGGGACAGGGCCTCGTCGAAGTCTTGCTTCTCCGGAAGTTCAGGGACGGTGAACGACGTGAGTTCACCCAGGGGGAGTGGAACCGGCGAATCGCCACATTTGAGCACCACAGGGGTCAAAGCCACTCCTAGCTCGATCAAGACTTCTTCACGGGTAGTGGGACCTCGCCACCCTTCCCCGAAATGGCCGTCCGAATCACTGCCGACGATCTTAGTGCGAGTCTCTGTGTCGACTCGCAATCGTGATGGTCACCGGCCAAATTCTGGACCGTCAGGTCTGGTCTGATGCTCTGGGCTAGACTGCTCCTTCGGTCACTGCAACAGTTCGGCGCTGCATCATGTGCGCGGAAGCCAGGCAGTACCAATGCGGCGGGACAACTGCTGCACGTCGACCGTAGGAGACAACGTCATGCCGGCAATCGTCCTGATCGGCGCCCAGTGGGGCGACGAAGGTAAGGGCAAAGCTACAGATCTACTGGGCGAGCAGCTTCAGTGGGTCGTGCGATACCAGGGCGGTAACAACGCCGGACACACCGTGGTTCTGCCGAACGGTGACAAGTTCGCACTGCACCTCATCCCGTCCGGAATCCTCACCCCCGCCGTCAACAACGTCATCGGTAACGGTGTCGTCGTCGACCCGGGTGTGTTGTTGACCGAATTGGCAGGCCTGGAAGAGCGCGGCGTGGACACGTCCCGCCTGCTGCTTTCTGCTGATGCGCACCTGATCATGCCGTACCACGTGGCCATCGACAAGGTCACCGAACGCTTCCTGGGAGCGAAGAAGATCGGCACGACCGGCCGCGGTATCGGCCCGTGCTACCAGGACAAGATCGCCCGTGTCGGTGTTCGTGCCGCGGACGTCCTTGACGAGAAGATCCTGACCCAGAAGGTCGAAGCAGCACTCGAATTCAAGAACCAGGTGCTGGTCAAGATCTACAACCGCAAGGCACTCGACCCGCAGCAGGTCGTCGAAGAAGTACTGACGCAGGCCGAGGGTTTCAAGCACCGCATCTCGGACACGCGCCTGGAACTCAACCTCGCCCTCGAGCGCGGCGAGACCGTTCTGCTCGAAGGTTCGCAGGGCACTCTGCTGGACGTCGACCACGGCACGTACCCGTACGTGACCTCGTCCAACCCCACTTCGGGTGGTGCGGCGGTCGGTTCGGGAATCGGTCCCACCAAGATCACCACAGTGCTGGGCATCCTGAAGGCGTACACGACGCGTGTCGGTTCCGGTCCGTTCCCGACGGAGCTGTTCGACGATCACGGCGCATACCTGGCGAAGCAGGGCGGCGAGGTCGGTGTCACCACCGGACGCGCTCGTCGTACGGGATGGTTCGACGCTGTCATCGCGCGTTACGCGACGCGCGTCAACGGCATCACCGACTACTTCCTCACCAAGCTGGACGTGCTGAGCAGCCTCGACACCGTGCCGATCTGTGTCGCGTACGAGGTGGACGGTGTCCGCCACGACGAAATGCCGATGTCACAGAGCGACATTCACCACGCCAAGCCCATCTACGAAGAGATGCCCGGCTGGTGGGAAGACATCTCGGAGGCTCGCACCTTCGAGGAACTGCCGCAGAATGCGCAGAACTACGTGCTTAGGCTCGAAGAGCTTTCGGGTGCGTTCATCTCCTGCATCGGTGTCGGCCCCGGCCGCGACGAAACGATCGTCCGGCGCGAGATCGTCCGCTAGTTCGTTCCCTCGAAATCCCCGCTCATGCAAGCATGAGCGGGGATTTCGTGTTTCAAGCCAGCTTCGACAAGTGTGCGGTGACGGTCTTCCAGTCGGGAAACTTGGTGCTGCCGAACTTGATCCACTCGCCCTCGAATCGATCTGCTCCGTTTGCTCCGCGGTCGTCGACGAGGTAGTCGCCACGATTGAGGTGTTTGTGGTGCGAGAGGATCAGACGTTTGTATGCGACGCTGCCTTCCTCCATTCCGAGGTGCTCTTGGACCCACAGAACCTTGTCGTGCCAGGCTGTGGCGTTCTTCCACGGCGCTGTCGAGAGGATGTAGGTGTCGAACTGCTGTGCCAGTTGGTGGTAGGCGTCGATAGCGCCGTCGAGAGGATCCATGCGAGAGAAGATGTGCGGCGCTTCGTCGAGGTCGTTATTGTACTTCTCTCGGACGCTGTGGGTCAGGCGATCGATGCCCGACTGGAAGTTGACCAAGGTGTTGTCGAGATCGATATAGAGAATCTTTTTGGAAGCCGGCATGGGAACCCTCTCTGGAGACTTTCTGAGTGCGAAAAGAGTCCAGTTTTACCCAACTGGACTGAGATCAGTGAATTCTTCCCCCTGATCACAATCGCACGGGGGTCTGACAGCGTCGTTCTCGCGGTCTGAAGTCTTGTCGTGGAAGATGCCGCCGAGGGGTGCTGCCAGGCGAAACTGCTCCAACCGAATGTATGTACCTTCACCTTCGGCGGGCGCGAAGAAGTAGACGAGTGCCACGAAGAGTCCGATGCCGATCAGGGTTGCGAAGGTAGTCATGGACATATGATCAACTCGACTGGTATTGAGTTACATAGCCAAGTTGTCGATACTGGACTGCATGATGACTCGAGTTCTCGGTGCCCGTTCGCTTGCTCGCGATCTGGGATCCTGGCAGGAAGAGTCCGGACGCAGGCCCGCGTACCGTGCGCTTGCCGACGGTATCCGCCTGCTCGTGCACGACGGTCGCGTTCCGCTGGGAGTCGCACTGCCGAGTGAGCGTGAACTTGCGGCGGTACTCGAACTCAGTCGAACCACGATCACGTCGTCGTACTCGGTGCTGCGAGACGAGGGGTACCTGATCAGCAGGCAGGGGTCGCGAAGCACCGTGGCATTGCCTGCCGGCGCGCGGCCGAACGGGTTGATGTTCCGCTCCCATCAACCCGGGCCGAGTGGACCCGTCGTCGACCTCAGTTACGCGGCGATGGCAGCTCCCGCCGCTCAGGTCGAACTGGCGTATGCGTCTGCGCTGCAGGAACTTCCGAACTTCCTTCCCACACACGGGATGGAACCGGTCGGGATCGCCGACTTGCGTGACGTGATCGCGCAGCGCTACACGGCGCGGGGTCTTCCCACCACCGCCGAACAGATCATGGTGACCTCGGGTGCGCAGCACGCGCTTCGATTGTTGCTGTCGGTGCTCACCTCACCCGGCGAGCGAGTGCTGGTCGATCATCCGACGTATCCCAATGCGCTGGAAGCGATTCGGCGAAACGGCGCTCGGCCCGTACCGGTTCCGGTCCGACCGGAGTTCGCGGCAGCCGGAGCCTGGGATCTCGACGGGATTCGAAGTGCAGCAAGGCAAACCGCAGCCAGAATGGCATACCTGATCCCTGACTTTCACAACCCGACCGGCCTCTGCATGGACTCTTCCGGCCGCGCCGAGCTTGCGAAGATTGCGCACGAAACGCGAATGACTCTGGTCGTCGACGAGACGATGGTGGATCTGTGGCTCGACGCACCACCGCCGGCGCCGGTCGCCTCACATGGGCGAGGCGCAGCGAAAACCGAAGTGGTGACGCTCGGTTCGACCGCGAAGTCGCTGTGGGGCGGGCTACGTGTCGGTTGGATTCGCGCCGATGCCGCGCTCATCACCCAGTTGGTGGGGGCGCGTGCCGCGGTCGACCTCGGTACTCCCGTCATGGATCAGTTGGCAGCCGCCTACTTGCTCGCCGACGACCGCGCGTTGCTCGAACAGCGTCGCGAAGTTCTGCGAGAACAGCGTGCGGTACTCCTCGGTGCGGTGGCCGAGCATCTGCCGGACTGGCGTCCCACCATCGGTTCCGGCGGAATGTCGGTCTGGATGCGAATGTCCGCGCCCGTCTCGACGGCGTTGGCGGCGGTGGCACCCAACTTCGGCGTACTCCTTGCCGCCGGCCCCCGTTTCGGCGTAGAAGGTGCGTTCGAACGATTCATCCGCGTGCCGTACGCACGTTCTCCCGAGGACCTCATTCGCGGCGTTGCATCCATCGCCGCTGCGTACGACACTCTCGCGACGGATCGCGACACGGCAGACCAACGAATGGTCGTCGTCTGAGAACTGGGTACACACCCTGAAAGTGGTGTGAAACCAGGAGGTAGGGCATGACGGCGGTAGACGGTACAGGCGCAGCGGGAACCAGTGCGGCGGAAGCGCTCGCAGAACGATTGTTCGCGGCCACGCTCGGGGCATCGGAGCTGCAGGCCGTGTATCTGGGCGACCGGTTGGGCTGGTACCGCGCGCTGAGCGATCACGGCCCGCTCACGTCGACGGAGCTGGCGGACCGGACAGGGACCGTCGAAAGATATGCGCGGGAGTGGCTCGAGCAGCAGGCCGTCGCCGGTTATGTGGACGTCAATTCGGATGCCGATCGCCGGTACAGCCTGCCGCAGGCCCACGCCGATGTTCTGGTCGACGACGAGAACCTTCTTTTCCTGGCGCCGCTGGCGAGGCTGTTCGTCGCGACGACGTCGTCGATGCCACGTCTACTCGACGCTTATCGTCACGGTGGGGGAGTCACGTGGGAATCGATGGGCCCCGATGCTCGCGAGGGTCAGGCGCTACTCAATCGGCCGATGTATCTCCATCAGCTCTGTCAGCAGTTTCTGCCGGTAGTCACCGACCTGCACGCCACACTTTCGGACGGCGGGCAGGTCGCTGATCTCGGGATGGGGGAGGGCTGGTCGTCGATCGCGCTCGCCCTCGGATACCCGAAGATCGAAGTGCACGGCTTCGACGTCGACGCGGCGTCGGTGAACGCTGCCCGTCGTAACGCTCATGATCGGGGGGTGGACGACCGCGTGCATTTCTCGTTGGTCGACGTCGCCGGACAGGCTCCTGAGGCCGGGCGAGCCGATGCCGGGACCTACGACGCCGTCTTCGCTTTCGAGTGCCTTCACGACGTTCCGGATCCGGTGGGTTTTCTTTCCACGGCTCGGGCGATTGCCCAGCCGGGCGCTCCGGTGATCGTGATGGACGAACGAACGGCGGATGAGTTCGATCCCGAGGCGGGTCCGATCGAGCAATTGCTGTACGGATTTTCGCTGACCTGCTGCTTACCGGACAGTCTTTCGCATCCGGGAAGCATTGCCACCGGGACGGTGATGAGGCACTCGACACTCGAAAGCTATGCCAAGGCGGCAGGTTTCGAGCGGGTGGACGTGCTGCCGATCGAGCACGAGATGTTCAGGTTCTACAGGTTGGGCTGACGCCCCGTGCGCCTTTTTGGTTGCAGTAACTACCAAAAAGGCGCACAGGGGCCGAAGGCCCTAGGTCCAGACCGTATCGATATCCGTCGCCTCACGCGCTGGCGCAGCAGGCGTCGTGGTGGGCGTGCGCGAGAAGCGCGGTGCGGGAGCATGCTGGGTGACGCCGTCCAGTTCGATGAGCGAACCGCGAGCCGCGATGTGTTCGTTGGACGGAGCCTCGGCGAAAGTCAGGACAGGGGAGACGCAGGCGTCGGTGCCGAGGAAGATCTTGGCCCACTCGTCGCGAGTCTTGGACAGGAACTTTTCGGTGAATAGCTTCTTCATGTCGTCCCACTTGGACGTGTCCATCTGGTGAGGGAGCGTCGCGGGATCGAGTTCGAGGCCCTCGAGCAGCAATGCGTAGAACTGGGGTTCGATGGATCCGACGGCCATGTACTTGCCGTCGGAGGTCTCGTAGGTGTCGTAGAACGGAGCGCCGGTGTCGAGGAGATTGACGCCGCGCTCGTCGGACCAGACGCCGCGACCGCGGAATGCCCACATCATGTGGGAGAGCGCGAGGGTTCCGTCGACCATTGCCGCGTCGACGACCTGGCCCTTACCGGACGTCGAGCGCTCGACGAGAGCCGACAGAATGCCGAAGATCAGGAACATGGAACCGCCGCCGAAATCGCCGACCATGTTGAGCGGCGGGACGGGACGTTCACCCTTGCGTCCGATGGCGTTGAGGACACCGGTCAGTGAGATGTAATTGATGTCGTGACCGGCGGCGTTGGCGAGCGGTCCTTCCTGTCCCCAGCCCGTCATACGGGCGTAGACGAGGCGCGGATTGCGCTCCGAGACCACGTCGGGTCCGAGTCCCATGCGTTCCATGACGCCGGGGCGGAAACCCTCGATGAGGACGTCGGCGCGGCCCAGGAGATCGAGCACTTTCGCGACGTCGGCCGGGTCCTTCAGGTTGGCCTCGACGATGCGGCGGCCGCGCTTGATCTGGTCGGTTGCGTTCGAGTCCTGCGGAATCTGCCCTGCGCGCTGCACGATGACGATGTCGGCGCCCATGTCCGCCAACAGTGTCGCGGCGTGCGGGCCCGGTCCCAATCCAGCGAATTCCACGATCCGAATGCCCGCGAGCGGGCCCTTCTTCTCCACAGCTTCTGCAGACACACGCACTCCCAATTCAGACGGTGACAACACTTCTGACCCGACGGTAACGTGTCGAATCGATCAGGTGTGCTCCGGGGCACTGTGTCCACCGAGGGAGGCGCCGATCACTAGACGGCGGCACCCTCGAACTGAGCGTTGTAGAGACGGAAGTACGCGCCCGCCGCTGCGATGAGTTCGTCGTGTGTGCCCTGCTCGACGATCTTGCCCGACTCCATCACGACGATCAGATCGGCGTTACGGATGGTGGAGAGCCGGTGCGCGATGATGAAGCTGGTCCGCCCGACGCGCAACGCGGACATTGCTTGCTGCACAAGCTGTTCCGTACGTGTGTCGACCGAGCTCGTCGCCTCGTCGAGAATCAGCAGCGACGGCTCCGACAGGAATGCACGAGCGATCGTGATGAGCTGCTTCTCGCCGGAGCTGATGTTCGACGCCTCCTCGTCCAGCACGGTGTCGTACCCGTCCGGGAGGGTGTGGATGAAGCGGTCGACGAAGGCAGCGCGTGCGGCTTCGTGAATCTCGTATTCGCTGGCGTCGAGTCGGCCGTATGCGATGTTGTCGCGGATCGTGCCGCCGAAGAGCCAGGTGTCCTGCAGAACCATGCCGACGTGCTTGCGCAAGTCGGAGCGGCGCATCTGCGAGATGTCGACGTCGTCGAGAGTGATTCGGCCGGAGTCGACTTCGTAGAAGCGCATGAGCAGGTTGACCAAGGTGGTCTTGCCGGCACCGGTGGGCCCGACGATGGCGACCATCTGCCCGGGCCGGGCCGTGAGGTACACGTTCTCGATCAACGGCTTGTCCGGCTCGTACCGGAACGAGACGTTCTCGAACTCGATGTGACCGACGTTGCGATGACGTCCGGCGGGCTCGGGGAGAAGCGGCACGTCGATGTCGGGCGACTGCTCGGGTTCGTCGAGAAGCTCGAAGACCCGCTCCGCCGACGCGGCTCCGGACTGCAGGCTGGTCGACATGGACGCGATCTGCGTCAGTGGCTGGCTGAACTGGCGCGAATAGACGATGAAGGCCTGAACGTCACCGAGTGACATGTTGCCGCTGGCGACCTTGAGAGCGCCGACCACAGCGAGCAGCACGTAGGTGATGTTTCCGACGAAGTTCATGACCGGCATGATCAGGCTGGAGAGGAACTGTGCGCCGAAGGACGCGTCGAGGAGCTTCTTGTTCTGCTCGGCGAATTCACGCTCGGCTTCGGCCTGATGCCCGTACACGCGTACCAGGTCGCGACCGCTGTAGTTCTCCTCGATCTGCGCGTTGATCTTGCCCGTCTCGGTCCACTGAGCCTTGTACAACACCTGTGCTCGCTTGGCGACCCTGGCAACGAGGAGCACCGATACCGGCACCGCGATCAGGGCGATCAGGGCGAGCATCGGAGAGATGACGAACATCATCGTCAGGACGCCGAGGACGGTGAGCACCGACGTCAGGAGCGAGGTCAACGTCGACGACAGCGTCGACGAGATGTTGTCGATGTCGTTGGTGACGCGGCTGAGGATCTCGCCGCGCGGTGTCTTGTCGAAATACGGAAGGGGGAGACGGTGAAGCTTCGCCTCCACCGAGGCACGCAGGTTGTAGATGGTCTTCTGGACGATGATGTTGAGGAGGAATGCTTCCAACCAGGCAAGCAGCGACGAGAGCAAGTACACGCCGATCGCGAGCATGACGACTTTGCCGATGGCGTCGAAGTTCAGTCCCACACCGGGAACGACGTCGGTCGAGTTGGCGACAAGATCGGCGAACGTCGAATTCCCTGATGCCCGGATGGCGTCTGCGGCCTGCTCGCGGGTCAGTCCGGCGGGCAGGCTCTTGCCGATGAACCCGGCGAAGATGAGGTCTGTCGCGTGACCGAGGATTTTCGGCACTGCGACCGACAGCGCGATGCTGGCGATCGTCGCAACGACGACACAGAAGACCGCAAACTTGTGCGGCTGCAGAAGCGAGAGAAGCCGTTTCATCGTCGCCTTGAAGTGGCGAGGTTTGGTGTCAGTCGCGGTCAGCGCGGGCTTCGGCTCTTTGTCGGGGGTCTCGGGGTTACTCGACTTCGCATCCCCGTCCGCGGATTCAGGTTCGCTCGGGATCTTGGCGAACACCACCGTCGGGGCATCGTCGAAGTACTGGCTGTTGGGGCCGCCCCATGTCGGGTCCTGCGGGCTGGTCATGCGCTCATCTCCGCGGGAATCTGGGAAGCCACGATCTCTTGGTACGTCGGACAGTTGGCCAGAAGGAACTGATGGTCGCCGAGGCCGACCGGCGCACCGTCTTCGAGGACCATGATCTGGTCGGCATCGATGATGGATGCGACGCGCTGAGCCACGATGATGACCGTCGAATGAGTCGAAACCGTCCGGAGTTCGCGTCGGACCGCGGCGTCCGTATGCATGTCGAGAGCGGAGAACGAATCGTCGAAGACGAAGATCCGGGGTCTGCGGACCGCCGCTCTGGCGATGGCGAGACGTTGTTTTTGTCCGCCCGAGAGATTGCCGCCGCCCTGGGCGATCGGTGACTCGAGACCGTCGGACAGCTCTCGGACGAAGTCGTCTGCCTGGGCGATGGTGAGGGCTGCCCAGATGTCGTCGTCGGTGGCGGTCGGGTTTCCGTAGCGGATATTGCTCGCGATCGTGCCGGCGAACAGATAGGCCTTCTGGGGCACGTATCCGAAGTTGGCGAAGAGTTCGTCCTGATCCCAGCCACGGACGTCCAAGCCGTCGACCAAGACGGCGCCGGCCGTGACGTCGAACAGTCGGGGGATGAGTGAGACGAGGGTCGATTTGCCACTACCGGTACTGCCGACGATCGCGGTGACCGTTCCTGGCATGCATCGCATCGAGACATTCGACAGGACCGGCGTTTCAGCTCCCGGATACGTGAATCCGGCTCCACCGAACTCGACAACGCCGTAGGGGCTGGTCGGGCGAAGGGGCTGGGCCGGCGCGGGCACGGTCGGCTCGGTGTCGAGTACTTCGGTGATGCGGTCGGCACACACGGCCGCGCGGGGGATCACGACGGCCAACATGGTCGCCATGACCACGGACATCAGGATCTGCATGACGTAGGCGAGGAAGGCGCTGATCTGGCCGATCTGCATGTCTCCGGTATCGACCAGATGCGCGCCGAACCACAGCACCGCGACGCTCGACAGGTTGGCGATCAACATGACGGTGGGCAGCAGAACCGCCTGGTACCGGCCGATGAGGAGCGAAGTGTCGGTCAGTTCCTTGTTGGCCTTGTCGAAGCGGATCGTTTCGTCGGGTTCGCGAACGAAGGCGCGAATGACACGCATACCGGTGAGCTGTTCGCGCAGTGATCGATTGATGTTGTCGATCCGCGTCTGCATCGTCCGGAAATGCGGGATCAGCTTGGCCACCACGACCGAGACGGTGATGCCGAGCAGTGGTACCGAAATCGTCAGGAGCCAGGACATCTGCAGGTTCTCGCGCAGAGCCATGATGATGCCGCCGATGCACATAAGTGGGGCGCTGACGAGCATCGAGGACGTCAGCATGACCAGGGCCTGGATCTGCAGGACGTCGTTGGTGTTGCGTGTGATCAGCGTCGGCGCACCGAAACTGTTGAATTCGCGATCCGAGAAACTGCTGACTGCCTTGTAAAAGGCGCCTCGAACGTCGTGGCCGAAGCCCATCGACGATTTTGCAGCCAGATAGGTCGATGCGACCGACGCGATGATCGACGCAAGCGAGACCAGGAGCATGATCCCGCCGGTGGACATGATGAATCCGGTGTCGCCTCGGGCGACGCCGTCGTCGATGATCCGCGCGTTGAGTGTGGGGAGGACCAACGACGCGATGGCCCCGAAGAGTTGCAGTGCGAGGACCCCGGCAAGCAACCAGCGGTACGGCGGCAGGTACGTCTTGAGGAGTTTTGCTAGCACGACGGTTCCCGGTGAGTTGCCTCGGTTGCCGCTCGTTCGCGATTGATCACACGCACACGGTATGACAGATCGCGGTCGAGGTTGGCACCGACTCTGACGATTGCATCCTTTTGTCCTAATTGACTGTGATCTCGAACACACTCGAATTCGAGATTGGATTCAGGTCACAGCACCTGAACTGCAGGTTTACATATTCATCCAATGTGTCACGTTTTCGATTGGACGGAAACAAACTGGACGTACGTATTTAGCTTGGCTACAAAGACGTGCAGCGAACAAAACGTGCGCCGCGTCATAGATATTCATGCAAGGAGTCACATATGGGGTCCCTCGGAAACCTCCTCAAGGCCAACGGTATGGGCTGGGGCATTCTCCAGCTTCTGCCCCTGGTCAACATGCTCAAAACCCTTCAGGGGCTGGACACCGCGAGCTCGAACTCCTGACGTTCGACCTCGAGAAATCTTCCGAAACAACACAGGAGTAGTCGCATGACCTCGATTCAGAATCTCGACGCCTTCCTCAAGAGCGTTCTTGCATTCGTGACCAAGTTGAACGCGGGATCGGCAGACGGCTCGGGTTCGGCCGGTTCGGCCGCCGAGTAGTTCTCGGTCCTCACTTCATCTCAACTGCATTCCGACAAAAGGAGGCCCGACATGGGTTCATTCGAAGACTTCAGCGGCGTCGTCAAGACGTTCATTCCGGTGCTCAAGGACCTGTTCACGGCACTCGGTGGTGGCTCTCTCACCCCTGGGACGGGATCGGCGGCCGATAAGTAAGTCCAGTTTGTCCGAAAGTGTGGCTCGCAGTTGTCTGCGGGTCACACTTTTCGGCTTTTCACTGTGAGCTAAATCACATTATGGGACATTCTAGAGGGTGGATTTGCGCTTTGAACTGCAATTATCCGTAAAGGTGTGACCGAAAGTCCGCATTGATAGCTATTAGGTAGCTAGACAAGTGTGGAAAGCCGGTCTATAAATGCAGGCAGCGCCAAGTAAGTGCGCTACATCACAGCTCGGGATGTTGTTCGGGGGCGGTTCAGCCATCCGTGCGGCAGAAGTTCCCGAACCATCTCGGCCACCGCCTGCGGCCGGAATGGCGCTGGAACATCACACCACCTCACATACAGGAGAACCTCCTATGTTCGGATCACTCAGCACCCTCGGACCCCTGCTCACCGCGCTCGGAGCTTTCCTCAAGTCCGTTCCCACCGAATCGCTGTCCGGCAAGGGCGAGGGCTCGTCCACCGGTTCACTCTCGGGTCTGTCCAGCGGATCCGCCGAGTAGTCATCCCTTCCGGCAGGTCCATTCGGCTCTGCCGATCGGATTGCATGCAGGTGCCCTCTGTCCACTGTCGTGGCCGGAGGGCACTCGCGTTTGCGGAGATGGTCGCAGCTGCCGTTTTGGCATGTGAACACAGAACTGCGAGTGGCAGCACCTGCGTACGATGGTTCGACGACATCGGCATACGGTCACCGCGACGTCCGGTGCTCCCGAATTCAGAGGTAGCCGACCGCGAGGTGACGCATGGTAGGGACGAGTCGCTTTCTGCGCCTTCTCCTAGTGCTGGCCGTCGTACTTGCGGCATCGTTGATCGGCATCCTCACGCGCCCACCAGGTTTGCTCGCGACTTTCTGGTGCGCCAACGCCATTCTGCTGGGAATGATGGTCAGATGGCCGGTCCTGATCGAATGGCGGACGTGGATCGCCGCGGCCGTCGGATACGTCTGCGCTGACCTGATTACGGGCAACTCGCTGTCGCTTGCCCTGCAGCTGAACGGGGCCAACCTCGCCGGAGTGACGCTCGGTGTTCTCGTTCTGTACTACTTGAAGCGCACACCGTTCCGATTGGTCGATTCGCAGTCGCTGGTATGGATGGTCTTCGTTTCGTTCGTCGCGGCGACTGGTACCGCGGCCACGGCCGGCGCCTTGGACCGGCTCTTACGCGGTCAGTCCTTTGCCGACACGTTTTTCCACTGGGGTGCCACCGAGGTCATGGCGTACCTGCTGGTCCTTCCTCTCATTCTCACTCTCACCATCCCGTCGAGCCTTGCCGAGTTCCGCAGGAAACTGACCGCCAGAACTGTCGCCGCTCTGAGCGTTCCGCTACTCGCCACTGCAGCCTGCGTGCCGATCGCCCTCAGTATCGAAGGGCCGATTGCGCTGGTCTTGCCGATTCCAGCTCTCCTCTGGTGTGCCACTCGCATCTCGGTTCCGAGCACTGCCTTCGTTTCAGTGGTCTGGTCGGTGTGGTCACTCATGATGGCGGGTAGCGGTCGACTCGACATCGGAGATCAAGCCGCCTCGACGTGGAACGAGGACGTCATCACGTCCATAGCGGTCACCCTGATCGCGTTGGGGCCGATAGCGGTTGCCTGTGCGACCGAGGAACGCCGTGCTGCCGAGCGTGAGCTCTTCCTTGCCGTCGAATTCGACCATCTGACCGGGGTCCTCTCGCGCGGTGCGTTCCTCGGCCACGCGGAAGCGGAACTTGCCGACGCGGCTCGCACACAATCTCCGGTCGGCCTGCTGATGCTCGACCTGGACCACTTCAAGAGCATCAACGACACGCATGGACATATGACCGGTGACAGCGTTCTCGCGAACTTCGCCGAGCGGGCCGCTGACCGATTGTCGGACGGCGATCTGATCGGAAGGCTCGGCGGCGAGGAGTTCGCCGTTCTGCTTCCGGACTGCAGCTACGCGCGAGCAATCGATGTCGCCGAGGCGGTCCGCGGCGCGCAAGTCGAGTACTCGGCCGAATCAGATGTGACGAGCACCGTCAGCGTCGGCGTCGCGTGGGTCGATCATGCGACGCCGGCGCTGTCGACCCTCATGAGCGTCGCAGACGAGGCTCTGTACGACGCCAAGCGTGCTGGGCGCAACCTCGTGAAAGTGCACCGCGTCGGCAACGACACCGTGCCGCAACGGAATTCCGAGCCGGACACTGCCACCCGCACCTATCGCAAACCTGCGCTACCCCGAACGATCCGGCGAGGATTTGGCCGCGAAGGTGTGGTGGACGGCCGATAACCGCGCTGACCTGCATCGGGATTGGCATATAGTCGCACCCATGCAGCTTGATTCGACGCCTTCGCCCCTGCCGACGCTTCCGCTCCGATTCGGAACCCCACTGACCGAGAACTCCATCCGCATGATGATGTTGGGATCAGGCGAGTTGGGTAAGGAAGTTGTCATCGCGCTGCAGCGTCTGGGCGTCGAAGTGATTGCGGTGGATCGGTATCCCGATGCCCCTGGGCACCAGGTGGCTCATCGTGCTCATACCGTCGACATGACCGATCCGGAAGCACTGCTTGCCGTCATCGAGTTGGAAAAGCCTCACTTCGTGGTTCCCGAGATCGAGGCCATCGCGACGGATGCGCTTGCACTCGTCGAAGAACGCGGGGGTGCGGTGGTCATTCCGACCGCCCGAGCCACCCAGCTCACGATGAACCGTGAGGGAATCCGTCGGCTCGCGGCCGAGGAGTTGGGCCTGCCCACTTCGCCGTACGCTTTCGCGGACTCGCTTGCCGAAGTGCAGGCAGCGACAGACCGAATCGGTTTCCCGTGCGTCATCAAGCCAGTCATGTCCTCGTCGGGGAAGGGACAGTCGACGGTTCGATCCGCCGAAGATCTCGACGCCGCATGGGATTACGCGATGGCCGGAGGTCGTGTGAATCACGGCCGGGTGATCGTCGAAGGCTTTGTCGATTTCGATTACGAGATAACGCAATTGACAGTTCGAGCCGTCGGTGAGAGCGGTCAGGTCGAGACGTCGTTCTGCGAACCGATCGGGCACCTGCAGGAGGCCGGAGACTACATCGAATCGTGGCAGCCGCAGCAGATGTCCGCGGTTGCCCTCGCCTCGGCCCGAGACGTCGCCGAGAAGGTGACCACGGCTCTGGGCGGGCGAGGCATCTTCGGCGTCGAGCTATTCGTGAAGGGCGACGACGTCTTCTTCTCCGAAGTGAGCCCACGGCCGCACGACACCGGATTGGTGACTCTGCGGACGCAGCGACTTTCGGAGTTCGAACTGCATGCCCGCGCGATCCTGGGCTTGCCGGTCGACACGACGCTCACGTCTCCAGGAGCATCGGCAGTGATCTACGGCGGAGTGGAGGCAAAGGGGATCGGATTCGACGGCGTCGCCGAGGCGCTCGCGGTTCCCGAGACGGACCTGCGGCTCTTCGGCAAGCCGGAGAGCTTCACGCGTCGTCGCATGGGTGTTGCAGTGTCGACGGCCGCCGATGTGCCTACTGCACGCGACCGTGCTCGCGAGGCTGCGTCGAAGGTGCGTCCCGTCGGATGAGTCCAGCGGCCGAGGTCCTCGTCGGGCTGGTCATCCTGGTCGGTCTGATCGGTGTCGTCGTTCCGATTCTCCCGGGGACGCTTCTCGTTTTCGGTGCAATTCTGGTGTGGGCGATCATGACCGGTGGTGCCACGGCGTGGACGGTGTTCGCGCTGTCCGCGCTGGCACTGGTGGTCACCGGGATCGTGAAGTACACGTGGCCGGGCAAGCGGATGAAGTCCGGGGGAGTGCCCAACCTGTCGGTTGTGGTCGGCGGCGTCGTCGGCATCATCGGGTTCTTCGTGATTCCGGTCGTGGGCTTGTTCCTGGGATTCATCGTCGGAACGTATTTCGCGGAACTAGCGCGGCTGCGCCGTTACGACATCGCTTGGTCGTCGACGCTTCACGCGGTGAAGGCAGTCGGATTGTCCATGCTGGTGGAACTGTTCGGAGCGCTGATCGCGGCGGGGCTGTGGCTGGGAGCCGTTGCGTTCACCTGAGCGCAGCGGTACCAGGAGCGGGCGTTGTCGCACATGACCGCGGGCAGGTCGTCGCCGACAGCGTCGGCGATCACGTCCAGGTCGTGGACCTCGAACGCTCGACGTGCCCGTGTGCCGGGTAGATCGGTGCCGAACATCAGCGCAGCGGGATTGACCGCGTGGATCTGGCGCAGCACATCGCTGACGTCGGAGATGGTGGTGCGGCCGAACCCGGTGGCTTTGACGCGCACTCCGCGGTCGACGAGGTTGAGGAGATACGGCAGTCCGCGGGTGGACATTCCCAAATGGTCGATGCTCACCGCGGGCAATTTGGCGAAGACCGGTTCCAACGACAGCAACAGCGTGGCATCGACGTAGAACTCGGCGTGCCAGCCGACCAGATCGAAAGCGCGGTTGGCAAGATCGGCAAGCAGACGCAGGTCGGTGGCGCCGCGGCGCAGGTTGAACCGGACGGCACGCACTCCCAGTGCGTCCAGGGCAACGATGTCTTCATCCGTCGCATCGAGCGGCAAAGCAGTGACGCCCACCCAGCCTTCGCCGAGTTCGGACAAGGCAGCTTTCAGGTATTCCTGGTCATTGCCCTGGTACGACGCGGTCACCACCGCGCCGCCGTCAACGCTGAGGCCCTTCAGCGAGGCAATCCGGGCCCGGTAATCGGCCACGGTGAAGGGCTCAGGCAGGTACCCGTGATTCTCGACCAGCGGGAAGCGCGGGTCGATGATATGCACATGGGCGTCAAACACGGGGTCTATTTTGCCCTGTTGCCTTGGGTCCCTGCACACACCACCGGCCCGATGTGACCTGGGTCGCGTCGGGCCGGTGGAGGGCTTCTGTTCAGTTACTTCCGCGCACTCAGTTCGCGCGGTCGGGCTCGGATGCCTTCAGCATGTCGTGACGCTCGACGACCTTGATGCGCTCACGGCCCTCGGGCTCGCCCAGGCTGCGCTCGTGCGCGTCGAGGCGGTACCAGCCCTGCCAGGTCGTGTACGGAACCTGCTTGCCTTCGAGGAACTCGATGACGGCGTTCTCGTCGGGGTTCGCGGCGCCCGCGAAGTCGACGGAATCCTCGAGAAGATTCGCGACGGTTTCGTTGGCGTCACCCTTGGTGTGGCCGATGAGGCCGACGGGGCCGCGCTTGATCCAGCCGGTGACGTAGGTGGCCGGCATGAACCGGGCTGCGCCCTCGGCGTTGTCGTCGGCGACGACGCGTCCGGCGTCGTTGGGGACGGTGCCGGCCTGGTCGTCGAACGGCAACTGCGTGATGTTCTGCGAGAGGTAACCGACGGCGCGGTACACGGCCTGGACATCCCAGTCCTTGTACGTGCCGGTGCCCTTGACGTTGCCGGTGCCGTCGAGCTGAGTGCGCTCGGTGCGCAGGCCGACGACTTTGCCGTCTTCACCGAGGATCTCCGTGGGAGATTCGAAGAAGTGCAGGAACAGCTTGTGAGGACGGGCTCCGACGTCGCGAATTGCCCAGTCCTGCAGCGTATTCGCAACCATGTCGACCTGCTTGGAGTTGCGGCGAGCCTGCTCGGAACCCTCGTCGTAGTCGATGTCCTCGGGGTCGACGATGACCTCGATGGTCGGCGAGTGGTCGAGTTCGCGCAGTTCGAGAGGGGTGAACTTGGCCTGGGCCGGGCCGCGGCGTCCGAAGACGTGAACCTCGACGGCCTTGTTGTTCTTGAGGCCCTCGTAGACGTTGGCGGGGATCTCGGTCGGCAGCAGTTCGTCGCCGGTCTTGGCGAGAACGCGGGCGATGTCGAGGGCAACGTTGCCGACGCCGAGGACGGCGACCTTCTCGGCTTCGAGCGGCCACGTACGCGGTACGTCGGGGTGGCCGTCGTACCAGGAGACGAAGTCGGCCGCGCCGTAGCTGCCGTCGAGTTCGATGCCCGGGATGCCGAGCGCACGGTCGGCGTTGGCGCCGGTGGAGAAGATGACCGCGTCGTAGAACGACTGCAGGTCGTCGAGGGTGATGTCGGTGCCGTAGTCGATGTTGCCGAGCAGGCGTACCTGAGGCTTGTCGAGCACCTTGTGCAGGGCGGTGATGATGCCCTTGATGCGCGGATGATCGGGCGCGACGCCGTAACGAATCAGGCCGAAGGGCGCGGGCATGCGCTCGAAGAGGTCGATGCTGACGCCGCGGCCGGAAACTGCGGTGTCGGATTTCATGAGGGCGTCGGCGGCGTAGATGCCGGCGGGGCCGGCGCCGACGATCGCGACCCGGAGTGGGCGGTTGGAGTCAGTCATCGTGAGGACAGCTACCTTCTTCGAAGTTCGGACAACATATCGACAAGTATCCAATTTAGCCGAACCTAAGCACAGTGCCTCGGTTGCGGCCGAACGGATCCACACTCTCACTCGATCGGTTGTGGGTAAACCTATTCTTTCCTCCCATTCTCATGTTGTCTCGGGTATCCGGGGTAGGGGCCTGATCCTTGACGGGCCACAATTTCAAGTTGTGGGGGACTATTGGCGTTATGAGTGACGAGCTGCGCGAATCCGACAACATCGATGGCAAGAAGGCGTCTGCGGGGCCGTTCCTCTTGGCTGTCGCCATCGTCGCCTTGATCCTGGGTGGAATCTTCGTCGCCTCGTGGATCTCGCCGGCCGAGGAGAACGTCACCGAGTCGGACCGCGTGAGCCGCTCCGTCACCGACTACGTCGATGCCGAGAATCGGAATGACGCGGAGACGATCAAGACCCTGACCTGCGCGAGCTTCAATTCGAGCAACGGTCCTATGGCCGGCGTCGACGGGACGGTCGAGTTGAAGGGTGTGGACGGGGTCGCGGTCAACGGCGATCGCGCCCGGGCCGACGTGACGATCACCGGTGGCGGAGCGGGCGAGCGAGTCTCGACCTGGGCCCTGACCCGTGACGGCAACCGTTGGGTCGTCTGCAACTGACGGCCCGCTCAGGCGCTCACGGCAGTCTTGTGAAAACATGGACTACGTGAGTTACGCAGGCGATCTGACGCCGGAGCAAGCCTGGGAGCTGCTCCGCGAAAACCCCGACGCCGTGCTGGTCGACGTGCGGACCGATGCGGAGTGGAAGTACGTCGGCGTCCCCGATGTGTCCTCCCTCGGCAAGCAGGCCGCACTGATCGAATGGGTGAGCCACCCGACCGGCGCGCGCAATGACAACTTCGTCGACCAGTTGAAGGAAGCCGGCATCACTGCTGATTCCTCCGGGTCGGAGCGTCCGGTGATTTTCCTGTGTCGATCCGGACAGCGTTCCATCGGTGCGGCGGAAGCTGCGA
This sequence comes from Rhodococcus sp. FH8, assembly GCF_019266085.1. Taxonomy (NCBI): domain Bacteria; kingdom Bacillati; phylum Actinomycetota; class Actinomycetes; order Mycobacteriales; family Nocardiaceae; genus Rhodococcus; species Rhodococcus sp. FH8. The sequence goes on from NZ_LPNQ01000065.1 coordinate 269,634, forward strand.
CTGCGGCGGGCATCGGCCCGTCGTACAACGTGCTCGACGGGTTCGAAGGCGCATTGGGTGCCGACGGACATCGCGGACTTGTAGGTTGGCGGGCCATCGGCTTGCCATGGAGGCAGCAGTGAGCGGAATTCCCCAGGGTGGCGCATTTCAACGAGCGCTGCCGGACGACGTCGGTCTCGGCACTCTCGGAGTTCGCGGCGGACTGATGCGTACCGGGTTCGAGGAGACTTCCGAAGCGCTGTTCCTCAACTCCGGATTCGTCTACGAGAGTGCAGAAGCCGCCGAACAAGCCTTCACCGGCGAGGTGGATCATTTTGTCTACTCCCGCTACGGCAACCCGACCGTCAAGATGTTCGAAGAGCGTCTGCGTCTCATCGAAGGCGCGGAAGCCTGCTTTGCGACTGCCAGCGGAATGTCGGCAGTCTTCACGGCGTTGGGCGCACTGTTGGCCAACGGCGACCGATTGGTGGCTGCGCGCAGCCTCTTCGGATCCTGCTTCGTCGTGTGCAACGAGATTCTTCCGCGCTGGGGAGTCGAGGTCGTCTTCGTCGACGGTGAAGACAACGCGCAGTGGGAAGAGGCGCTGTCCGTGCCTACCACGGCAGTGTTCTTCGAGACGCCGTCCAACCCGATGCAATCTCTCGTCGACGTTCGACGGGTGTCGGAGCTTGCTCATGCAGCCGGTGCAAAGGTAGTGCTGGACAACGTCTTCGCGACGCCGCTTCTGCAGCGCAGCCTCGATCTGGGTGCCGACGTCGTGGTGTACTCCGGCACCAAGCACATCGACGGTCAGGGCCGCGTGCTTGGTGGCGCGATCCTCGGTACCGAGGAATACATCAGCGGTCCCGTTCGAGAACTGATGCGGCACACCGGTCCTGCGCTCAGTCCATTCAATGCGTGGACTCTGCTCAAGGGCCTGGAGACGATGCCGGTCCGTATTCGGCACTCCGTGGCTTCGGCACTCGAGATCGCCGAATTCCTCGAAGGACACTCCGGCGTCAAGTGGGTCAAGTATCCGTACCTGACGTCGCATCCGCAGCACGAGCTCGCGAAGTCTCAGATGAGCGGTGGCGGAACGGTTGTCACGTTCGAGCTCGATGCGCCTGACGGAGAGGGCAAGAAGCGGGCGTTCGAGGTTCTCAACGGTCTGCGCGTCATCGACATCTCCAACAACTTGGGAGATTCCAAGTCGTTGATCACTCACCCCGCCACGACAACGCACCGGGCCATGGGTCCGGAAGGCCGTGCAGCAGTGGGTCTTACAGACGGCGTTGTCCGTCTGTCCGTCGGGCTCGAAGACACGGCTGATCTGTTGGCTGATCTGAAGCGAGCTCTGGGGTAGTCCCGCCGTAAACCGCGGAGAGTTTCGAGGGTAGTGCCGTCGAAACTCTCCGCTCAGATTGGCGCCAATTGTTGTGTGACGAGGCTGAGGCCGGCCATGTTCAGGGTTCCACCTGCGCTGAGTGGGTCGTTCGGAAGGATGCTGAACGCCACGGTTACCAGAACGTCTTGGGCATTCTGCGCTGAGGTGAGGTCACTGCGAATCTTGGGAGTCAGTGTGCTGTTGTACAATTCGACGTTCGACTGTGTTGTTACATAGGTTCTGAATGCGTTGACAGTAGTTGGCAGGGTGCCGCCGGCAAGTGATGGGTCCGCGGTTACCGATGCTCGCAACCGAGGGCCAGTAGCTGAAACCGGTGAATAGCAGTAGTAGACGTAGTCGTAGCCTGCCCGCAGTCTGAACGAAGCGATATCGGCAATTTCGGTATAAACGTTCGGGTTGGGGTCTGGGGCGTAGACTCTCTCGGACCACCCGCTCGCGCCGTCTTTGACACACGCCCCTAGTGACAACGTGCCTGCCGTGACCTTCGCGCCGGACAGTGTTTCCTGGTCGACCCATTTTGCGAGTGAGTTCCCCCCGCCGAGCATGACCGCCAGCGCGACGGTCGCTGCAAGCGCACCCTTTATTTGTCTCTGCATCAGGGCACCAAATCCTCGATCTCGGCCGGAAGTTCGCCCGTTGCTGTCTGTCGCACTCCCGCTCCCGTTGTGAATTCGACGAATTCCGCTCCTGCGGTGCCGATGATCCACAACTGATTGGTGCCGGATAGCCAGTGCAGTACATCGGTCGATTCGATGGACGTGCGATAGATCCGAGTCCCGAGCGCGTCGTACACGTCAAGCAAAATTCCGGTGTCGCTGTGGATTCTGCGGGCGGTATATGAATCCGGACCTGTTGAGACGAGGTCGGATCCGATCTGTGTTTCAGTCGGGGGCGGGGTTGTTGTTATCGCTGTGATCTCGGTAGTGGTCGTGGTTTCCGGTGTTGTGCTCGCAGTAGTCGTCGGCGTGGTTGTAGTCGGTGTCGTTGTGGTCGACGTGGACGTTGATGGAGTCGGTTCGGTGGTACCTGTGGCGGTGGTTGCCGTCGGTGTTGTTGTTGCCGGAGTAGTGGTTACGGTCGACTGAGTCGATGTGGGCGTGGGTGCACTGGCAGCCATTCTGCTGGCGGCGCTGGTTCCGGAAATCTTCGAGCCACAGTATGTTCCACCGAAGAGAAGGCCTTTGGTCAGAGTGAAGCCCGTCCACATAGGGGCCGTCCGTCCGTTTTCAATCGAGTAAATCCGTACTGTAGATGTGCCGCTCAGATCGAGAAGTGCGGGTGGGAGCGTGATGTCGACGCTAGTGGAACTCTGGGTGTTGTCGCTGTACGTGGTTCCGTCGGGCTTGAGTACCAGAACACGATAGGTGTAGGTTCCCGGTCCTGGCGCCGTCCACGTGATTCGAGCACTGGAGGCAAAAAGACCCGGCGAATAGTCCTCGCATGTGAATGTCTGGACTGTGGCGAACTGGCCGGTCTTTGCGGTTGCGGTGTCGGTGATCGCGGCGGCGGTATTACCGATCGGTGACATCGCCAGCAGTGCACCCAGTCCGGCAGCTGTAACGAGGATCAATTCCCTCTGCCGCCAGGGTGCTGTGAGGATGCGCGACGAGACCTGCGTCGAACCTGAACGAGGCGAATTGTGTTCGGGCACAGTCGGAGTGTCGTTGGGTATGCCCTCTTCAGGCATGCCGCCGCTCGGTGGACCTTCGCCGCGCGGTGCTGGACGAAATGCGATCATCAACAGGGTGCCGGCGAACAATCCGCCGGCGAAGATTCCGATCGGACCGGACAGCCACGCAAGTACGTAGCCGACTCGACTCATGCTGAATACAACCAGGTCTGCGTCGGCGACCGCGTATGTTTCGCTGTCGGGAGCATTGTTGGCGTCACCTTTGAGTGTCAGTGACGACAGATTGTTGTCCAGCTGATCGATTCCGTACACGCGGTGAGTGAGTCGATCTCCGCCGTTGGTGGTGACACTGACAATGTCGCCAACCGTCAACTCGGATACCGGTTGGGATTTCACAAATGCCAACGAGCCGGTCGGTATCGCGGGAGACATCGAGCCGGATCGAAAGACGACGGGTTTGATGCCGAATGCCAATGACAGTGCTGTGGCGACGATGCACAGAATTCCGAGTACTGCGCCCGTTGTCAGCGCAGCCTGCTTGAGGCGATTGATCGTGTCCGGGCGGTTGGGATGTGACATATCGATTCAGACCGCCGTTCCCACGATGTTGAGTTGCGTATAGGGGAGGTTTCCGCCTGCCGGAGTACCTGCGGCCAGAGTCATTTTCACGCACAGAATCCTGCTGGCCCCAGCGGCCAGCGTTATCGGGCTTGCGAGGAGCGCCGCTGTACTGCCACCGCCGACCAGCGCGAGCTCTGCCTTTTGCGCAGTGCCGGAGCACGCCGATCCAGAGGATGTGCTATCCAGATACACCGAGATTTTCAGCGCCGCAGCGAAACTCGGCGGAGTCGATGCGGGAGACTGGGCCGTGATGGCGAGAGAGGCACCGAAGGACCCGGAGTTCTTCACGGTCAGACTCTGTGTCACAGCGGTTGTGGATGTCATGGCGCTCGACGACAGGTCGATGGTGATGTTCTTTGCCTCGGTCACACCAGTGCTCGATGCGACCAGGTTGACGGTTCCCGCGGAGAAGTCTCCTGACGTGGATGTGGCTGTTGCACCCCAGGCCGCCATAGTGCTCAAAGTGCCGACTCCGAGCACCATACCGAGTGAGAGCAGCGCCCGAATACGAGTGCTTCGGGCTCCGGAAAAACGCTGACGCAACGAGCTGTCATTGCCCGCCATGGTGCACACCATCTTTCGTCGATCTGGTTGTTTCCGGATTTGCGGTGTCAGCTGAATCGTCTGGTGCGGATCCTTGTGGCTCGCTCCGGTTCTTGTTGCGAGAGCGCATACTTTCACGTGTCCCGCTGGCGATCATGTACAGCGCGTAAACACCCAGCGTGCCGACTGCAACAGTAAGAATGGTCTTGCGTTGGTCGCCGGTCAACCAACTGTTGACGTGTCCAAGGTAGGGAACGGAATACCACACCTTGCCTCGAATCTGTACGGGGCGTACGGGCTTCTCGTCGGGGGTGTTGTTGGCGTCGCCCTGCGTGATGAACGTGCGTTCGCCTTTGGTGTTGATGCTCATCGAAATGATTCGATGTGTGACAACAGTCGGCTGGCCTGATTCGAGTTGGTAGGTGATAGGCATGCCGACGGTCAGATCGCCCTCGTCCACAGGTTTGACAATGATGAGTGTGCCCGGTTGGTAGGTAGGGCGCATCGAGCCCGTGAGGATCGTAAAACGTTGTGAGCCAGTCACGATCGGTATCACGATCGTGACGACGATGACCGCGCACAGAGCGAACAGTAAAACCCAGGTCACAACTGAGCTGACCCACCACAACGGGCCGGTCCGTTCACGTCGATGGGAGTGTTTCGTGTTCATTCGCTTGTCGCCTGTCATTTTGATCGAGTCCTACACCTGAACTGCTGTGAAGGTGAAAACGAGCTTGGTCGACACCCCGCCCGCTGTGGTTCCTGTCATGTTCACCGACGCGCGCATGCACCAGACCGTGGAACTGCCGTTGGCCAAGGAGATTCCGGGGTTCGCGGGCACCGGATATACGGCGCTTGTTGCCGGTCCCGAATAGACAGAGGTTCCGGCAACGGGTGAGCCTGTTGATACGTTGTTCGGGCAATCCGTGGTGCTCAACACGGTCGATATCTTGAGGTCGAGAACAGGATTTGTGTTGGTGGCAGTCACGGAAGCCAATCTGAATCTCAGACCGGAAGCGTTGGTTGCCGGGTTCAGGATGGTCAGCGGCATCTGCACGGCGGTTGTAGACGTCATCCCAGTCCCCGCGAACGTGCTCCAGGTGTAGGTACTGGCGGCGTTGGCAGCCGTAGAACCAACCTTGAGTGCAAACGTGCTACCACCGGCGGTCAGTACGTCGTTGCTGATCGGGGCAGCAGACTTCCAAAGCGCGCCGGTGCCTTGCGCTGATGCGAACATCAACACAATCACCGACGCGCCCGCAAGGGCTCCCCAAGCTCTCCCCTTCATGGATCGTTTATGCCGGGATTGCTTGCTGTTGCAGCTTGATGGCGAGGTTCGACAAGTTGACCGACGCGCCCTGAGCCACAAGAAGCTGAACGTCAGCGAAGGTCAATGTGACCTTCACCGTCACAGGTTTGCCGTTGTCGGCTTCGGTCAGTGGGGATGCGGCCGTGACTACGGTGCCGCCTACGGTCACCACCGTTGTTGCCGTGATGTTGTCTTTGAGTTGATTCGCGGTGGCTCCTGGAGCTGCCGTCGTGCCGGCTGTGATGGTGCTCGTGTCCGCTGCGATAGTTGCGGCGAGGCGATCGCCATCTGCGGTGATCGACGTTGTGCAGTCGAAGGTGAGCACTTCGGTCGGCACAATTCGCCATGCGGTGATATCTGCAATCGGCTTCACCGTCGGGTTCGTGGACTGCCACCCAGTTCCGGATACCGGGGCGCAGGGAGCGAGCTGCAACGTGCCCGCTGTGACAGCGCCGCCGCCGCCGACAACTTCGCTGTCACTCCACATTGCGAGCGAGCCGGCACCGCCGAGGAGGAGGGCACCGGCCGCCGCAGCAGCGATCGCACCCTTGGTCTGCTTCTTCATGAAAATCTCATTTCATGTCTGGGGCCCGAAATGGGGCCATTCAGACATGAGTATCAGACACGGCAAACGATTCGTTACCACTTTTCGAAAAATCAATTTTACGACTGGAGTCCAACTGTCACTCGGTGTCGAAATGATCTTTGACCTGCGTCTAACTACTCGTTTGTAAGTTTGGTGCGAATAAAACCGTTGGTTTGTTCAGTTGGACAAAGCGGACGAGTCGGAACCTGGCAAATCTGCTGTTTTTTACCAGTTAATTACCGAGTTTCGGTTTTGTTTTGCAATTTGAATCAATTGTTTGTGTTGCTACGAAATGGATCGGTTGTTGTTCCCACAAGATCGGCGACCGACTCGAGGACGATGGTCGGGCGGTAGGGATAGAGCTCTACCGACGCGCGGGTCGAGATCCCGGTCATCACCAGAATCGTCTGCAGTCCGGCTTCGAGGCCACAGACGATGTCGGTGTCCATGCGGTCGCCGATCATCAACGTATTGGCGGAATGAGCGCCGATGGACCGCAGGGCTGAGCGCATCATCAAGGCGTTGGGCTTGCCGACGTAGTAGGGATCGCGTCCGGTTGCCTTGGTGATGAGTGCCGCGACCGAGCCGGTGGCCGGCAGCGAGCCGTCTCGCGACGGTCCAGTGGCGTCCGGGTTGGTGGCGATGAACCGTGATCCACGCTCAACCAGGCGAATGGCGGTGGTGATTGCCTCGAAGGAGTACGTTCGCGTCTCGCCGAGTACGACGTAGTCGGGGTCGCTGTCCGTCAGCACGTAACCGATGTCGTGCAGGGCAGTGGTCAGGCCCGATTCGCCGACCACGTAGGCGCTGCCGCCTGGCCGCTGGTTGGCCAGGAACGTCGCGGTTGCGAGCGCTGACGTCCAGATCGACTTCTCCGGGATGTCGAGTCCCGAATTGAGCAGGCGTGCTCGCAGGTCACGCGGGGTGCGGATGGAGTTGTTGGTGAGCACCATGTACGGGATGTCGTTCGACGCCAGCTCTGCCAGGAACGTGTCCGCTCCAGGTATCAAGTGCTCCTCGTGGACGAGAACCCCGTCCATGTCCATGAGGTAGGTCCAACCGGTCTGATCTTCTGTACTGGTCATTACTCCAGTATGTGCGGGTGGCGCCCGATGTGGGCGGTCAAGCGAGAAGGCGCCACAGTCCGATCAGGCCGACGACGACAATCGTGTAGCGCAGTGCAGTGGGGGACAGGCGCCGTCCGTAGCGGGCACCGAGAACGCCACCACCGAGTGAGCCGACGGCGATCAAACCGGCTGCTGCCCAATTGATCTGATCGAATGCCAGAGTGATGTACATCCCTGCTGCAACGATGTTGACGAGCAGCGACAGCAGGTTCTTCGCGCCGTTCATGCGCTGGAGGGTTTCCGGGAGGATGGCACCCATCACACCGATGAGAAGGATGCCCTGCGCGGCAGTGAAGTACCCGCCGTAGATGCCGACTGCAAAAGTGCCGGCGGTCAGGAGCATCAGCCTCTTGGTGGACAGCGTCGTTTCTTCGGTGGAACGCTTCTTGGCCCACGCCTGGATGCGTGGTTGGAGGAGGACGAGCGCGAGAGCGAGGACCAGCAGCACCGGAACGATGGTCTCGAACAGTTTCTCGGGTAGATGCATGAGCAACCACGAACCGAGTAGTGCCCCGGCGAGTGACGCCGGAATCTGCCACTTCAGTCGATCCCACTGTCCGGACAGCTCACGTCGGTAGCCCCAGGTACCCGAAACTCCGCCGGCGACGAGCCCGACCGCGTTGGACATGGTTGCGGTCACGGGCGGCATGCCGAAGGCGACCAGCGTCGGGAACGTGATCAGCGTTCCACTGCCGACCACGGCGTTGATCGCGCCCGCGCCGATACCGGCCAACAAGATGAAGAAAGCGTCGAGTCCACTCACTCCGCAGACGGTACGGCAGAGGAAAAGTCAGTCCGGACGGCGGTCCCGGTCTTCATTCGAACGCTCCATTGAACACGCCGAGCGCGGCTGCGGACACCGTTGGAATCAATGCGATTTCAACATCGTGGACCCTTCATTTCCCTTGCAGTGCAGGGAAATACAACATTTGACGACTCGACATTTCGCGTCTAGTCTTTGCTCACCATCCAGAGCGACCGAGAGACCTGGCTCGTCGACGTCGCAGCAACCCCCCGAGTGATCGGGAGCGGGTGCTACCGCCAGGACCGATGGAAGGCATCACATGGGTACCACTTCGCACGCTGCGCACAAGCGACGTCACATCGATCTGTGCCGCACCGCTTCGTGTCACTGTCGCTGACCGAACTCTCGTCGTCTTCGCAACTCGAGCGCACCAACTCGAGGACACAGCTGCGTTCCCATTTCCCCGAAAGGTCTATTCGTGATGTCCACTCCGTCAGGTAGCGCGCCGTGAGCGCGCCCACCGATGTCCGCCCCGAAAAGTCGGTGTCCGAGTCGCAACTTCCCGACTCGGAGCTTGTCGTCGCTCGCACCTGGCACCCGCTGCGCTGGGTGATCAGTGCGGTCGTGCTGGTCCTGCTTGCTCAGTTCATCCACGGGCTCGTCGTCAACCCCGGCTGGGACTGGCCGACGTTCGCGCAGTACTTCACCGCGAAATCAGTGCTCGCCGCGCTGTGGATGACGATCAAACTGACCTTGTGGGGGACGATCCTCGGTTTCGGTCTCGGTGTCTTCCTGGCGCTCGGTCGGTTGTCGAAGAATCCGGTCCTGCAGGTGATCGCCTGGACCTACATCTGGGCCTTCCGCTCGATTCCACTCATCGTGCAGCTGCTCTTCTGGTTCAACATCACATACCTGTACCAGACGCTTTCTCTCGGAATACCTTTCGGTCCCGAGTTCTTCACCTTCCAGGTCAGCGGTGTGATCGGCGGATTCACCGCAGCAGTCATCGGTTTGGCGCTGCACCAGGCTGCATACTCGGCCGAGATCATTCGCTCCGGAATCATCTCGGTGGATCACGGTCAGATCGAAGCTGCTCACTCGCTCGGTATTCCGCGCAGTCGCCAGTTCTTCAAGATCGTTCTCCCGCAGGCAATGCGGGCGATCCTCCCCAACGCCGCCAACGAGGTCATCGGACTCTTCAAGGGAACGTCGATCGTCTCCACCATGGCAATCGCCGAACTGTTCTACCAGGTGCAGGTCATCTTCGGACGCAACGGACGAGTCGTGCCCCTGCTGATGGTCGCCACGATCTGGTACATCATCCTCACGACGTTGCTCTCGATCGGTCAGTACTACGTGGAGCGCCACTATGCACGAGGATCCGCCCGTGCTCTTCCGTTGACTCCGGTACAGAAGGCGCGCAAGAAGTTCGAAGAGATTCGCGATGCGCGTCTCGATATTCCGAGAGGTGCGACCCGATGACCGCAGAACTGGCCGAAGATACGGTGTACGCCGTCGAAGCACGCGGAATTCACAAGTCTTTCGGTGCCTTGGAAGTACTTGCCGGCGTTGATCTCCTGGTTCGCAAGGGCGAAGTGACCGTCATTCTCGGTCCGTCGGGTTCCGGTAAGTCCACCTTGCTGCGGACCCTCAATCACCTCGAAAAAGTCGACCGCGGAACCGTACGGATCGACGGAGAGCTGATCGGATACCGGCGCAAGGGAAATCGACTCCACGAACTGCGTGACCGCGAGATCCTGAAACAGCGTTCGCACATCGGATTCGTGTTCCAGAACTTCAACCTGTTTCCGCACCTGACCGCGTTGGAAAACGTGGTGGAAGCGCCGCTCTCGGCCCAGAAGCGTGATCGTGACGAGGTGTACCGCGAGGCCCGCGCGCTGCTCGAGCGAGTGGGGGTGGGCGACAAGGCGGACGAGTATCCGCGCCAACTCTCCGGTGGCCAGCAACAGCGCGTCGCGATAGCGCGAGCGCTGGCACTGCGGCCGGCGGTCATTCTCTTCGACGAGCCGACGTCGGCGCTCGACCCGGAACTGGTGGGCGAGGTTCTCGAAGTCCTCGCTCAGCTGGCCCGTGACGGCGCCACCTTGGTGATCGTCACACACGAGGTCGGATTTGCTCGGGAAGTGGCGGACACTGCGGTCTTCATGGACGGCGGCGTCATCGTCGAACAGGGCCCGCCTTCGCAGGTGATCGACAATCCGGTCCACGAACGGACCAAAGCCTTTCTCTCCCGCGTCCTCTGACGCGACCCAGACTCATTCCCGGAAGGAAAAATTGATGTTCTCCACATCCCGTCGCGCGACTTTTCTGATCTCGGCGCTTGCCACCGTCGGATTGCTCAGCGCTGCATGCAGCAGCGCGGACGCCGAGTCCGACGGCGCCCAGGTCACCGCTGCTGCGGGTTACAACCTCACGGCCGATCAGAACCGCATCACCACCGACAAGGTGGATTCCATCGCCGCCGAGCTACCTCAGGACATCCGCGATCGTGGCACGCTGCGCGTCACCGGTAGTGCCGGTTCCGCTCCGCCGCTCCGTTTCTACGCCGACGACGACACCACCCTCATCGGTTCCGAGACCGACTTCGCCTATCTGATCGGTGACGTTCTCGGCTTGAAGGTCGACCTGCAGACAGCAGATTGGGCACAGAACTTCGTCCGGATCGACTCCGGTGAGGCCGACGCCTTCCTCTCCAATGTGACTGTCACAGAAGAGCGTAAGGAGAAGTACGACTTCGCGACCTACCGTCTCGACACCCTCGCCTTCGAAGCCAAGAAGGGTGCCGGAATCTCCATCAAGGAACCCAAGGACGTCGCGGGCAAGAAGATCGCCGTCTCCTCGGGCACCAATCAGGAAGCGCTGCTGGTCAAGTGGAGTGAGCAGAACGTCGCGGCCGGCCTGGCGCCTACCGACATCTCTTACTACCAGAACACCACCGACTACTACCTCCCGCTGCAGTCCGGCCGGATCGACGCCTACTTCGGCCCGAACCCGTCGTCGCAGTTCCACGCCAAGCAGTCGGGGGAGACCGAGGTTGTCGGTGAGTTCTCCGGGGCCGGCGACACCCTGCAGGGGCAGATCGCGGTGCTGGTGAAGAAGGACAACGGCCTGATCAAGGCGATCAACGACGCGATCAACCACACGATCGAGAACGGCACGTACCAGCAGATCCTCGAGCGCTGGAACATCACCAGCGAAGCCGTCGACACGTCCCTGATCAACCCGCCCGGCCTTCCGAAGACCAAGTGAGCTCTCGTCCATGAGTGAGATTCTCGATGTGATCGTCATCGGCGGAGGACTCGTCGGGTCCTCCGCCGCATGGCGGCTCGCGGCACGCGGACGTAGCGTAGTTCAGCTGGAACAGTTCGGGCCGAGTCACAAGCACGGTGCGTCGCACGGTACTTCGCGTATCTACCGGCAGGCGTACGACAATCACCTGTACACAGGTTTGGCGGCCGGCGCGCTGCCGCTGTGGCGGGAGTTGGAGACCACGACGGACATCGGGTTCCTGGAACTCACCGGTGCCGTCGATCACGGCCTGCCGCAGGCAGTGCAGTCCAAGGCGAAGATACTTCGCGAGGCGGGCATCAAGGGTGAGATCCTCACTCCTGCCGAGGCGTCCGCCCGTTGGCCGGGGCTGCGATTCGACACCACGGTGCTCCATCACCCCGACGCAGGCCGGTTGCACGCGGACCGCGCCGTGACCGCTCTGAAGGCGGGAGCGGTGTTTGCCGGTGCCGAGGTCCGTCACGATGTTCGGGTGTTGGCACTCGCGCGAGCGTCCTACGGCGTGGACGTGGTGACGGACAGTGGAACGCTCGCAGCTCGTCAGGTCGTGATCGCGGCCGGTGCGTGGACTGCGGACCTGATCGCAGACAGCGGTCTCGGCTCCGAGATCGTATTGCCGACACTGCGCACGACACAGGAACAACCAGCACACTTCGCACCGCTCGATCCCGGAGTCGAGTGGCCGAGTTTCGTTCACCACACCGGCGCAGAATTGGAGACCGCGGGGATCTACGGGCTCGGTTCGGAGGACGGGATCAAGATCGGCGAACACGCGACCGGGCCGGTGGTGACTCCGCAGACCCGTGACTACACCCCTGACGTCGACGGAGAGCGGCGATTGGCCCAGTACGCCGAGTCGTGGTTGCCCGGCGTCGATTCCACCCGTGTCGAGTCGATCACGTGCCTGTACACGAGCACGCCGGACAGTAACTTCGTCATCGACCGAGTCGGCGCCGTCACGGTGGCGGCGGGATTCTCGGGGCACGGGTTCAAGTTCGGTCCGGCCTTGGGTGAACTTGTGGCGGACCTCGTCGACGGAACCACCCTCGCTCCGGAAGTTTTCAGGCTGGGGGAGCGTTGACCAGATTCATGGAGGAAAGTGTTGTGGCACTGGAGCTCGGAACTCGACAGCTCGAGGGTGTCGGAGCGGTAGAGGTCTATTCGGTATCGCAGGACGATCCCTTGGCAGCTCCACTGATCGCGGAGTTGGCACTCGAATACAGTTCGCGTTACGGCGGGACTCGCGAAGCGATGCTCGATGATCTCACGACGTATCCGGCAGAAGAATTTGCCTACCCGCAGGGTGCGCTTCTGGTGCTCACCCACGACGGTCTGCCGATCGCCGGTGGTCCGTTTCGTCAATTCGATTCCACCACTGCCGAACTGAAGAGAATCTGGACGTCGGTCGACTATCGGAAGCGCGGCCTCGGCAAGGCCGTCGTTCGCGAGTTGGAACGAGAGATCGAACTTCGTGGATACAACCGTGTGTTTCTCACGACGGGTCCTCGGCAGCCGGAGGCCGTCGCGCTGTATCTGTCCAGTGGATACACACCGCTTTACGACGCTTCACTCTCGCCCGAAGAGGTGGGCGTCCACCCGTTCGAGAAACAACTTCGGGTGCTCGAAAATGTGACTCGAGCAGCAATTCCTACCGACCGGGTTGACAACACCCGGGTTTGACCTCGTACACTTGCGAACGACCATCCAGAGCGACCGAGAGACCTGGCTCATTGAAGTCGCAGCAACCCCCCGAGTGATCGGGTGCGGGTGCTACCGCCAGGACCGATGGAGGAACACGAAATGAAGGCAGTCGAAGGCGGTTTCGATACCGCCTGGTCGCGTCGTCACGTAGACCTGTGCCGCACCGCGGGATCTTTCTGTACCAACTGACCTCTCGGTCAGTCATTCACACTCAGGCGAGTCGTCGACAAGTCTGTTTTCTCTTCTCTCACAAGTGATTCGTGCTCGATCGCCTTTTTCGTCTCAGGCGACGGGTGCGCTCTTCGGCATGCCTCTTTAGGAGTTCTTGGTGTCTTCGCCCTCATTCGGTGCCCGCAAACGCGCGACCGTAATCGCCGGTATCGGTGCTGTCTCGGTTCTCGGCACCGTCCTCGCCGGCTGCAGCAGCGGGAGTGACAGTGCTGCCGACGCAGGCCCCGCCCAGTCCGGCGGAACCCTTCGCTACGGTCTGTCGCAGGCGCCGACGTGCGCCGATCCGGCCCAGGCCGGCAGTAACCAGACCGTGTATGTCACTCGGACAGTGGTGGATTCGCTTACCGATCAAAATCCCGACACCGGAGAGATCACCCCGTGGCTCGCCAAGAGTTGGGAGATCAGCCCCGACGCCGCTAGCTTCACGTTCGTCCTTCGCGACGACGCCACCTTCAGTGACGGCACACCGGTGACGGCGGATTCGGTGAAGAAGACCTTCGACTCGGTCAAGAACCTGGGACCGAACGCGTCGTTGGCGAAGAGTTACCTGTCCTCGTACACCGGTACCGACGTCGTAGATGCTCACACGGCGAAGATCAATTTCTCCGGACCCAATGTTCAGTTCCTGCAAGCAACTTCGACGCCACAGCTCGGAATCCTCGCCGATTCCACCACCGCGCTGGCATCCGAGCAGCGCTGCCCCGGTGCAGCGGTGATCGCCTCCGGACCGTTCGTGTACACCGACTGGCAGCAGGACAAGAGCGTCAAGATCGCCAAGCGTGCGGGATACAACTGGGCCTCGGATGCGGTCGCGCATCAGGGCGAGGCGTACCTCGATGGCGTCGACTTCACGGTGGTTCCCGAATCCGGTGTGCGGGCGGGCAGCGTGGCCTCCGGCCAGCTCGATGCGGTCAGCGATGCGCTTCCGCAGGATGCGCCGCAAATCGAGGGCGCGGGTGGACGAATCCTCACAAGGCCGAACCCGGGTGTGAGCTTCTTCTTCCAGCCCAACGTCAGTCGCGGCGTTCTCGCTGATCAGGCTGTTCGTCAGGCCATCATTCCCGCGATCAACCGCCAAGAACTCGTCGACACCGTTCTGGATCCGTCGTTCTTCCCGGCCACGAGCCCGCTGGCTCACACCACTCCGCTCTACAGCGACGAATCCAGTGTCGTGACGTACGACGCCGACAAGTCGGCGAAACTCCTCGACGCGGCTGGTTGGAAGACCGGCAGCGACGGTATCCGCGAGAAGGACGGGCAGAAGCTCACTTTCAGCGTCACCTTCAGTCCGGTGTTCTCGGGTAACCAGGCCATCCTCGAGCTCGTACAGCAGCAGCTCAAGAAGGTCGGCGTCGACCTGCAGCTCAACCTGGTCTCGAACGGTGAATGGACCGAGAAGGGAGTATCGGGTGATTACGATTCGCTGTATTACAACAGCACTCGCGCGGACGCCGACATCCTGCGGGCATCGTTCAGCACCGAGGGCCGCAACCTGAACCGTCGCGGCGCAGATCCGGAGCTCGACAAGGTACTCACAGACCAGCTTGCAGCCACGGACAACGGCCAACGCGGCGAACTGGTATCCACTGCACAGGAATTGATCCTCGACCGTGGACTCTCCATCCCGACCATCGAGCTCTCGCAGGCCATCGGCGCCGGGTCGAGTGTGCAGGACCTGAACTTCGAAGCCTCCTCACGCCTGCAGTTCTACGACGCATGGTTGTCGGGTAAGTAATCATGACTCGATACGTACTCACCCGACTGGGTCAGGCCGCAGTGGTCCTGTGGGCCGCCTTCACCATCTCGTTCGTGATTCTGTTCCTCCTGCCGAGTGATCCCGTCAGCATGGCTGCCGACTCGTCCGGTCAGGGTGTCGCAGTGGATCAGGCTGCGCTCGATCAGCTTCGGGCGCGGTACGGCTTGGACCAGTCGGTGTGGGTGCAGTACTGGACGTCGCTGACGAATGCTCTTCGCGGCGATTTCGGTACGTCCATCTCCACCGGTCAGTCGGTGACGGATGCCATCTTCTCGGCGCTGCCGAGCACTCTGGTCTTGGCAACCACCGCTTTGGTTCTGGCCGTGTTGTTCGGAGTGGCGATCGCGTTCTTCGCTACCTACACCCGCAGGCGGTGGCTCGCGAACCTGTTGTTCTCGCTGCCGCCGCTGGGTGTGGCAGTGCCCACTTTCTGGGTGGGCCTGATTCTTCTGCAACTCTTCTCGTTCCGTCTGCACATCTTCCCGGCATTCGGAGACAAGGGATTCGCAACGGTGATTCTTCCGGCGATCACCTTGGCGATCCCGACCGGCGCGGTGATCGCGCAGGTGCTCACGACCAGCCTGCAGTCGACGCTACGTTCGCCGCACGTGGAGACTGCGTACGCCAAGGGCGCAAGCCGTTGGCGCGTGCAGACCCGTCACGCGTTGCGACTGGCGAGCATTCCGGCATTCACCATTGCCGGTGTGCTGGTCGGCACGCTGCTGGCGGGCTCGGTGGTTGTGGAAACGGTGTTCTCCCGCGCGGGCGTCGGCCGTCTGACACAGACGTCGGTGATGGCGCAGGACATCCCGGTGGTGCAGGGAGTCGTTGTGTTCGCCTCTCTCGTGTTCGTGCTCGTCAACCTCGCGGTCGACCTCTTCTACCCCTTGATAGATCCACGGATCATCCAGACGAAGAAGAGTCACACCGAAAAGTCGAATACCGAAAGCTCGACCGATCTGGAGCCGGCTCATGTCTGACACATTGATCGAACCCCTACTCCTCGATCCGACCGTCGAGGCGAAGGCACCTGTTGTTTCGCGCCGAAAGTCCACGGCCATCGGCTGGATCCGAAAGCCCGGCTTGGTGATTCCGGTGTTGATCGTGTTGCTTGCCATCGGCTTTGCCGTCGCACCCGGATTCTTTGCCAGCGGCGATCCGTTGTCCGGTGTCCCGGCGGACAAACTGCAGGGCCCGAGCCTGGCTCACTGGTTCGGAACCGACAATCTCGGTCGTGACCTGTACACACGGTTCGTGCACGGCGCCGCGCTGTCCCTGACCGCAACCTTGGTGGCGGTCGGAATCGCATTGGTGGCGGGATCGATAATCGGTTTGCTCGCGGGCTTTGTCGGTGGCGTCGTCGACGCCGTGCTGATGCGCATCGTCGACGTGCTGCTGTCCATTCCGGCGCTGCTGCTCTCGTTGGCACTGGTGACCGCACTCGGCTTCGGCACCATCAACGTCGCCATTGCTGTCGGCGTCAGTATGGTCGCCAATTTCGCGCGAGTGATGCGTGCCGAAGTGATGCGGGTGCGCGGAGCTCAGTACGTCGAGGCCGCGTTCAGTTCGGGTGTGCAGTGGCTCGGTGTCCTGCGTCGGCACGTGCTTCCCAACTCCTACGCGCCGGTGGTCGCGCTGTCCGCTGTCGAGTTCGGGCAGGCAGTACTGGCGGTGTCGGCTCTGAGCTTCTTGGGATTCGGCGCCGTTCCGCCTACCCCGGAATGGGGATCGCTGGTATCCGAGGGACGTAATTTCCTCGCCAATGCCTGGTGGATGACCACACTTCCCGGTCTCGCGATTGTCGCCGTGGTCATCTCGGCACACCGTATCGGCCACGAGATCGAAAGGAACAACCGGCGATGAGCACGACCGAGGAACAGTTGCTTTCCGTCACCGACTTACAGATCGCCTACGGCGCCGAGCCCGCGGTATCCGGCGTGAGCTTCACCGTCGGTCGGGGCGAAGTAGTTGCGGTGGTAGGGGAATCGGGTTCCGGTAAGTCGACCACGGCCCACGCGATATTGGGTCTGCTCGCCGGCAGTGGCCACGTCACCGGCGGGACCGTCGAGTTCGAGGGTGAACAGATCGACTCGTATTCCGACCGTGCGTGGCAGCGAATCCGCGGCGCGCGTATCGGTTTGGTGCCGCAGGATCCGACGACCTCGCTCAACCCGGTGACGAGGATCGGTGACCAGGTTGCAGAAGTCCTCCGGATCCACGGCCTCGCAGACCGTCGCACAGCCCGGTTGGACGCCGTCGAGGTGCTCGAGCGCGCGGGTATCGACCGGCCGGAAATCCGAGCACGCCAGTACCCGCACGAGCTCTCCGGCGGTATGCGGCAACGCGTTCTGATCGGTATCGCGCTTGTCGCGAACCCGGCCCTCGTAATCGCCGACGAGCCGACCAGTGCTCTGGACGTCACGGTTCAACGGCGCATTCTCGACCATCTCGACGAGCGGATTGCCGAATCCGGTGCCGCCGTGCTCCTGATCACGCACGACCTGGGTGTGGCCGCAGACCGCGCGGACCGGATCCTGGTGATGCAGGGCGGCAGGATCGTCGAATCCGGCCGCACCGCGGATATTCTGGACAACCCGCGAGACGAGTACACGAAGAAACTTCTGAGCTCTGCGCCGAGCCTGTCCTCGGGACCAGTCGTTCGCCCGGTCCGCCAGGACACCAGCCCGCTGCTGACCCTGACGGGAATCACCAAGCACTTCAACGTCGGACGCGGGAGTTCGATCACCGCGGTGAACGAAGTGTCGCTGACTGTTCCGAGGGGTCAGACGGTGTCGCTGGTGGGGGAGTCGGGCTCCGGCAAGTCGACCACCGCACGCATTGTCGTGCGATTGGAGCAGGCGGATGCCGGCACCATCACCTTCGACGGCCAGGACATCACGAAGGTCAAGGGCAGCGACCTGCGTGAGCTGCGCCGAAGGATCCAGCTCGTGTATCAGAACCCCTATGCATCACTCGACCTGAAATTGTCCGTCCAGGACATCGTTGCGGAGCCGCTGCGGGCCTTCAAGGTTGGTGGACGCAGCCAGCAGCAGAGTCGTGCAGCAGAGTTGCTCGATCAGGTTGCACTTCCCGAGCAGTTCCTGAGCCGCAAACCGGCCGAACTCTCGGGCGGCCAGCGTCAACGGGTGGCGATCGCTCGTGCGCTCGCTTTGAAGCCGGACCTGCTCGTTCTCGACGAACCTGTGTCCGCTCTCGACGTCTCGGTGCAAGCGCAGATTCTGGCGCTACTCGACGAGTTGCAGCGCGAACTGGGCCTGACCTATCTCTTCATCTCCCACGATCTTGCGGTTGTTCGCCAGATCAGCGACGTCGTCGGCGTCATGCAGGCCGGGCGATTGCTCGAAATCGGTACTACCACCGAGATTTTCGACAATCCCCGAAACGAGTACACACGCACACTTCTCGACGCGATCCCCGGGCGGGATCATTCGACACGAAAGGCCGAACATGTCCGAGCGTAGTTCCGGAGCATTCCTGGTCGGTCTCGAATTCGAGGGCACCGGAGCTCATCCGTACTCCTGGCGACGCGAGGACTCACGCGCCGAAGATCTGTTCACACCGTCGTACTGGGTGGACCTGGTGGCCACCGCGGATCGGGGTGGGGTGGATCTGGCGTTCCTCCCTGACTCGTTCGGACTGCAATCCGAGGGCCAGCACGCAGTGCGGGGCAGATTGGAGGCGGTTGCAACTGCGGCGCGGCTGAGTGCTGTGACCTCGCGTATCGGCCTGATCCCCACTGCGACAGTCACGCACACCGAGCCGTTCCACATCTCCAAGGCCGTCGCGAGTATCGACTACTCGTCAGCGGGGCGGGCCGGCTGGCAGGTCGCGGTGTCCGACACCGCTGAGCAGGCGTCGTTGTTCGGCCGAAAGGCAGTGCAGGGCCCCGAGTCCGCGTGGGAGGAAGCGTCCGAGGCTGTCGAGGTGGTCAGTCGGCTGTGGGACAGCTGGGAGGACGACGCCGAGATACGGGACGCTGCGAGCGGACGATTCATCGATCGAGACAAGCTGCACTACATCGACTTCGAGGGAAAGAACTTTTCCGTCAAAGGGCCGTCCATCACGCCGCGCTCCCCGCAGGGGCAGCCGCTGATCGCCGTCGACGCGAGCAGGCCGGAGGCACGCGAACTCGCGGTTGCGCGCGGAGATCTGATTCGGATCTCGGCAACCGATCTCGCCGAGGCCAAAACTACGGCCAAGCTGGTCCACGCGAGTGCCGCCGCCCTCGGGCGCAGCGTCAGGGTTCTCCTCGACGTCGACGTGCTTCTCGGCGCTGATCGCGGAGCCGCCGACGACGCTCTGGCCGAACTCGAGGAATGGGCGGGAGCGCCGTACGCCCCGCACTCGCTGTTCTATCGCGGTGACAGTGCCGGCCTGACTGTCCTCCTTCGCGAGATCGGTGGGCTGGCCGGGGTCGACGGTGTTGTCCTGCGTCCCTTGGCTTTGGCTGCCGCAGTGGAGAAGATCGCGGCGGACGTGGTGCCGAATCTCAATCCGCGACCGACTACCGGCCCGACGCTGCGCGAGCGGTTGGGTTTCGAGTTGCCCGTCAATCAGTTCGCGTAGCGCGAGCAGAGAACAGGAACACCGATGACACAGAACAGGATTCGCAAGCAAGTTCATCTGGGCGCTCACTTCCCCGGCGTGAACAACACCACGGTGTGGACCGATCCGGCGTCCAAGAGCCAGATCGAGTTCAGCTCGTTCGAGCATCTCGCCCGCAGTGCCGAACGCGGATTGTTCGACTTCTTCTTCCTCGCAGAGGGTTTGCGCCTACGCGAGCATCAGGGCAAAATTCACGACCTCGACGTAGTCGGTCGCCCGGACACCTTCAGCATTCTCAATGCGGTTGCCGGTGTGACAACGCATCTCGGCCTGGCCGGGACGATCAACACCACGTTCAACGAACCGTACGAGTTGGCCAAGCAGTTCTCGACGCTCGATCATCTCTCCGACGGCCGCGCCGCCTGGAACCTGGTCACCTCCTCGGACGCCTTCACCGGCGAGAACTTCCGCCGCGGTGGCTATCTGGAGCATTCCGAGCGGTATGCACGCGCCAACGAGTTGGTCGACGCAGTACGGACGCTGTGGGACAGCTGGAGCATCGATCGTCCGATCGTCGACCGTGAGCGCGGTGTTTTCGCCACCGACCAGCAGGTCGGCCAGTTCCAGCACTCCGGTAAGCAGTTCGACATCGCCGGACGCTTCGAAGTTCCACGGAGTCCGCAGGGGCACCCAGTTCTGTTGCAGGCCGGTGACTCCGACGAAGGACGCGAGTTCGGCGCGGCCAAGGCCGATGCCATCTTCACCGGGCACGGAACGCTCGAAGCAGGCAAGGCGTTCTACGCCGACGTGAAGGGACGCTTGGCCAAGTACGGACGCACGCACGCAGACCTCAAGATTCTCCCCGCCGCCACCTTCGTCCTCGGTGACAACGCCGCGGACGCACAGGAGAAGGCATATCACATCCGGCGGCAGCAGGTCGGACCCCAGACTGCCATCGCTTTTCTCGAACAGGTTTGGGGCAGAGACCTTTCCCAGTACGACGCCGACGGCCCGTTGCCGAAGGAAGATCCGTCGGACGACGTCAACATCACCCGTGGACGCGTCCGCCACGTCAAGGATCCACGAGCGGTCGCAGATCAGTGGCGTGCCAAGGCCGAGGCCGAACACCTCAGCATCCGTGAACTCATCATCGAAGTGACTGCCCGCCAACAGTTCGTGGGTAGCGCCGCCGAGGTCGCTGCCGAGATCGACAGCTACGTCCAGGGCGACGCAAGCGACGGATTCATCCTCGTTCCCCACATCACCCCCGCGGGCCTCGACGAGTTCATCGACACCGTCGTACCGGAACTTCAGGACCGCGGCAGTTTCCGGACCGAGTACTCAGGAACCACCCTGCGCAGCCATCTCGGGCTGCGCCACCCGCACGAGCAGGCTGAAGGAGTCCGCGCATCATGACCGTTACCGACACTTCCACCAGTACCTTCACCGGCGATTGGAATGCCTGGCACGCCTCGCGCGACGCCACCTTCGGCGAACCCCTCGGCTGGCTGAGCCTGACTGCGTTGCATTGGCTGGTGGACACCGATTCCACCTTCGCGGACCTGCCCGGTGCATGGCGCGCCGACGCGAATGCCGTTGTCGTCACCGCGACGCCCGCAGACGACTTGTCGATCGACGGCGTCGCCGTGGACGGTTCGGCCACTCTGAATCCGATCGAGGGGGCGCCGGGACTGATCGTCAAGCAGGGCGCACGGTTGGTCGAGGTCATCCGCCGCACCGGCGAGGTGGCTCTGCGGATCCACGATTCGTCGGCCCCGGCATTGGCGCAGTTCAGTGGTATCCCGACCTTCGAGCCGAACCCGCAGTGGCGCATCGAGGGTGTCTTCACAGCTTTCGAGGAGGCTCGCACGGTGACGACGGGCGCGGTCGTCGAGCGCCTCGAGCATCATCACGACGCCCTAGGAACCATCAGCTTCGAACACGACGGTGCAACGTATACGCTGATTGCGTTCGCGGGCAAGGACAACGGCTTTCACATCCTGTTCACCGACGCGACCAGTGGTGTGTCCACCTACCCGGCCGCACGCTCGCTGCACGTGAGCGCACCTGAACCCGGTGGCGCGGTAGTCCTCGATTTCAATCGGGCGTCGAACCTGCCCTGCGCGTTCACCGATTACGCGACGTGCCCGGTGGCCCCCGCCGAGAACCGCCTGGCGTTCGCGGTGGAAGCCGGCGAGAAGACACCGGACACCCGCTACGAAAGCGGACCGAGGTGAGCGCGCCGCTGTCCGTACTCGACCTCTCGCCGATCAGTGAGGGCGGAACGGCCCGCCAGGCTTTGCGGAACTCGCTGGACCTCGCTCGTTCTGCCGAAGCGTGGGGATACAAGCGTTACTGGGTCGCCGAACACCACTTCGTCGGCGTTGCCTCTTCGTCGCCAGCAGTGCTTGTCGGGCTGATCGCGGCCGCCACCAACACCATTCGTGTCGGCTCGGCCGCCGTGCTGCTGGGCAACAACACGGCGGCTCAGGTGGTCGAGGCCTTCGGTACCGTCGAAGCGTTGTATCCGGGTCGTATCGATCTCGGTATCGGGCGCAGCGGACAGCGTCGGGTGGAGGCACTTCGCGCCGTCGCTGCCGGAACGCCTGCGCCGGCAGAATCGAAGCGAGAGAACGTCGTACGCGACGGCGTCGTGATCCCGGCACCCTTCGATCCAACCGGTCTTCTCACGTCACCGCGGTTGCAGGCGTCGTTCGAGGCATTGGCGTTTCCGGGCGCGCAGGCGCCCGATTTCGAGCAGCAGGTCGACGACATACGCTCGCTCCTGAACGGTACCTACAGAACCCGCGACGGCATCGAATTGCACGCCAGTCCCGGCGAGAATGCCGACGTCGAACTGTGGGTGTTCGGAAGCAGTGCGGGCCCCAGTGCCGAGCTCGCCGGACGACTCGGATTGCCGTTCGGTGCGAATTACCATGTGGCGCCCTCGAGTACGCTCGATGCCGTCGAGGCATACCGTGCAGCATTCCGACCGTCGGCAGTTCTGTCGGAGCCGTATGTCGTCGTCTCCGCGGATGTTGTTGCTGCGGAAGACGATGCGACGGCGAGGGAGTTGGCGTCGACCTTCGCGCACTGGACGCACAGCATTCGCAGCGGACACGGCGCCATCCCGTACCCCGATCCCGCGACAGCGCTCCCACTTTCCGACGCCGACAAAGCAGTGGTGGAGGATCGGCTGATCACGCAGTTCGTCGGTTCACCGTCTACCGTCGCCGACAGGCTCGACAGTTTGCAGAAGCTCACCGGAGCGGACGAATTGGTGATCACCGGGGTGACCCATCGGCACGAGGATCGTCTGCGCTCGTACGAGCTGCTTGCCAAGGAATGGGGACTACCCGCACTACTGGCAGCGTGAGTTTGCCTTGGTCCATTAGTGTCGAGTGATGTTTTCACCTCGAGATGCCCTTGCGGTTGCTCTTGACGTAGCGCGTGAGGGCATGGAGCTCGGGGAGATGCCGATCGGCGCAGTCGTGTTCGACGACGACCGTGTGCTCGGGCGGGCGTATACGCAAGAACGGGCACTCGGCCGACGGGTAGTCCATGCGGACCTTCAAGCGCTCTTGCAGGCCGACGAGGCTCTCGGATTCACTCGAGCGTCCGGTGAATTGACATTGGCGGTCAATCTCGAACCATGTCTCATGTGTATGGGTGCCGCGATCACGCTCGGTGTGACCCGGGTGTGGTTCGCTCTCGAGTCCCCGAACGACGGTGCGGCGGAACTCGTGCAGCTGTGGGCGCCGCCTGTGGAACTTCCGTTTTTCCGTAAGCCGCGTGAAGTCCTCGGCGGCATCCGCCGTGACGAAGCGCGAAATCTGTTCGCTGAATACGCCACCGGCACTGGCCCCGCCGGGATGCGGGACTGGGCGCGCAGTCTCACCTGACGCCATGGCTTGTAAGGAGGGCCGTGAGGCTCACGCCCCGATAGCGCCCGCGATCATCGGCCACGACGCGCGCATGTCGGCTTCGAAGAGCCCCCAGGTGTGGGTGCCTTCGGGTCGGAAGCTGAACGTCGCGGGAATGCCGAGCTGACCGAATCGCCCCTGCAGGGCAGCGGTGCACATGTTGGTGATGCCTTCGAGGACCGCGCCGGGAACGACGCCGGCGGCCATCGCCAGCGAGTTGATTCCGTCCACCGGGCCGGGGAGGCCGTTGCCGGTCGAGATGAACAGCGCTGTGCCACGCAGTTTCTCGGCGTTGATCAACGGGTCGTGCGCCGCCCACTGCGGGCTACCCCACGGCCCCCACATGTTGGCCGCGTTGCCGCCGCCGAGTATCTCGACCATCGAGCGCACCGCTGCCTGGCCGAGCGGGTCGCCGGCGCGCGGACAGCCGCTGTACGAGCCGACTGCGCGGTAGGTGCCCGGCGACTGGATCGCGAGGTCCAGAACCGGTCCGCCGGCCATCGACACACCGCCGAGTGCGTTGACACCGGTCGTGTTGTACCGAGCGTTGACCGCCGCCGGTAGTTCCTTGGTGAGGTACGTCTGCCACTTGTTGCGGCCCAGCACCGGATCGTCGGCGTTCCAGTCGGTGTACATGCTGAACTTGCCGCCGACCGGCATGACCACGTTGACGTGTTTGTCGTCGAAGAAGTCACGAACTCCGGTGTTGTTGAACCACGAGATCCCGTCCTCGCCGCCGCCGACACCGGTCAACAGATAGAAGGTCGGGGCCGGGCCTCCTCCGGCCGGCGAAATCACGTCGTTGGCGATCCAGCGGTCCATCGAGGGGGAGTAGACGTCGATGCGACTGACCACGGAATCCGCGCTCGCGGTCGGCGCGCTGAGGCCGAGAAAGCCGGCGGCCATGGCCACCGCCATCGTCAGCCGAACCGTGAAACGACGTGTCTTCATATTTCCCCCCAGGCGCAAGCCGGACAGCGTATTTGTGCCTTCCAACAGTGGCACAATGCGAAGAGGAGTGACGAATGTCCGGGTAACAGTCGTATAAGAAGATGGAGACAATTGCGTGGGATCGCAGTCGCACCACCCCGAATCCGACGTGATTCGGCTGGCCTTCGGGCTGGCCGCGATCACGGCTGGTGCGGCGCGCAGAACCGCTGGTCTCGCACTTGATTCCGTGCAGCGGATCCCTGTCGTCGGTGACGCACTCGACGGCGCGATCACCCAGGTCACCACTCGCGGCACGGAAGCGATGCACTCGACCGTGGAGTTCGCCGACTCGACCTTGCGGACGGTGATCAAAGCTGTCGTCGACGCTGCTCTGTCCGAAGTCGACATCACCAAGATCGTCGTCGACCACGTGGACATCGACAAGATCGCCGAGAACATCGACGTGGACAAGATTGCCGAACGGGTCTCGCTCGAACCGATCATCGACCGGGTCGACGTGGACGAGATCGCAAGCCGCCTCGACGTCAAAGCGGTGATCGATCGCCTCGATCTCGACGGGATAGTCGACACGGTCGACCTCGAACGCCAGGTCAACCGCATCGACCTCGTCAAGATCGCCGACCAGGTCATCGAGGGCGTCGACCTGCCCCAGATGATTCGTGAATCGACCGGTTCACTCTCCACGGAAGCCGTGCACGGAGCTCGAGTGCAGGGCATGCAGGCGGACGACGCTGTCGCCGGCTTCGTCGGGCGACTCTTCGGCCGCGACAACGCACCGTCATCAGATAAACCGTCACCAGAAAAACCGTCGACAGAGACCGATCCGAAGACGAACGCAGGCGAACGCTAGTGGCCCAGGAGAGTTCCGGCCCAGCCGGCATCGTCACCCGTGGACTCGCCGGACTGATCGACCTGGGCGTCGTCCTGCTCCTGATGGGTTCCGTGTACGTGGGCTTCGCCTTCGTCCGACTGCTCTTCTCGCCACAGAGTTTCACTTTCTCGGAACCGGGAATCTTCCTGTCCACGACGGCATTTCTCGGTGTCTCGGTGGCGTATCTGACCGCCTGCTGGGCGACCACCGGTCGGACCGTCGGGTCCCTCGTGATGGGGCTGCGGGTGATCACGTCCGGGCATCGCCTCGTGCGCTGGCCGTTGGCCTTCATCCGTGCGGTGCTCTGCGTGCTCTTCGCCTTCGGATTGCTGTGGTCGGCGGTCGATCGACGACGACGTTCGTTGCAGGACATCGTTCTGCGCACCGAGGTCGTCTACGACTGGCGTCAGGACCCGGATCTGGTGGCACCGCACGGAGGTGAGCACGCATGAGTGAACCGAACCGCCCGGACGAGCGCTTCACCCTTGCCAGCGAGCGCACCTTCCTCGCCTGGATGCGTAGCTCACTCGCCCTGCTGGCCGGAGGCATCGCCGTCGTCCAATTGGTACCGGAATGGAGTACCGGGTGGGTTCGCACGACTCTCGGTCTGACCCTGATCGCACTCGCGGCGGCAGCCGCACTGGTAGGTATGCGACGCTGGCTACAGGTGAAGAAGGCGCTCGAGGACGGAGCGGCGATGCCGGAACCGCACGCTTTGTGGCTGTTTGCACTGGCACTGGCCGGGGTTGCCGTCGCAGCCGGCGTGGCAACGGTGGTCACCAGCCTCGCTCGCTGAGATACGCAGAGAAGTCCGAGCGGTGTCTGGATAGTCTGCAAAGAACGTGAAGCATGTCAGAGAAGTAAACGAAACAGACGACAAGGGAGTGCACGGTGGCGCAGGAACTCAAGCTCGGATACAAGGCATCGGCTGAGCAATTCGGCCCTCGCGAACTGGTAGAGCTGGCAGTTCTGGCAGAGCAGCACGGCATGGATTCCGTTGCGGTGAGCGATCATTTCCAGCCGTGGCGCCACAACGGTGGCCACGCACCGTTCTCGCTCGCCTGGATGACCGCCGTCGGTGAGCGCACCGAGCGCGTGCAGATCGGCACGTCCGTGATGACGCCGACGTTCCGCTACAACCCGGCAGTCATCGCTCAGGCGTTCGCGACGATGGGATGTCTCTACCCGGGACGCATCATGCTCGGCGTCGGCAGTGGTGAGGCTCTCAACGAGATCGCCACCGGCTTCCAGGGCGAGTGGCCCGAGTTCAAGGAACGCTTCGCGCGGCTGCGTGAGTCCGTGCGGTTGATGCGTGAGCTGTGGCTGGGCGATCGTGTCGACTTCGAAGGCGAGTACTTCACCACTCGGGGCGCGTCGATCTACGACGTTCCCGAGGGCGGCATTCCCGTGTACATCGCGGCCGGCGGACCCGTTGTCGCCCGATACGCGGGACGTGCCGGTGACGGCTTCATCTGCACCTCCGGAAAGGGCATGGAGCTCTACACCGAGAAGCTGCTTCCAGCCGTTGCCGAGGGCGCAGCCAAGGCCGAGCGCGACGTCGCCGACATCGACAAGATGATCGAGATCAAGATCAGCTACGACACCGATCCGGAGGCTGCACTCGAGAACACCCGCTTCTGGGCTCCGCTGTCCCTGACGCCGGAGCAGAAGCACAGCATCGAGGATCCGATCGAAATGGAAGCCGCTGCCGACGCTCTGCCCATCGAGCAGGTGGCCAAGCGCTGGATCGTCGCTTCCGATCCGGACGACGCCGTCGAGCAGGTCAAGGCCTACGTCGATGCCGGTCTCAATCACCTGGTGTTCCACGCACCGGGCCATGATCAGCGCCGGTTCCTCGAACTGTTCGAGCGTGACATCGCGCCTCGCTTGCGTGCTCTGGGCTGATCCTCGAGATCAACTGAACGGTGTCTGCCACTCGACGTGTGGCAGGCACCGTTCGTCTTTCTCGTAGCCGCCGGTTGTCGGCACGAGCGTGAGCGTGACCACGATCAGTGGCAAGGTGGGCGGCGGCCCACACTAGGCTGTTGGGCATGCCAGAAGCGCCCGCTGCCGTGTCGAGTGTCTACGTTGCCTCTCCTGAAGGTGACACCGGAAAATCCACCATCGCGCTTGGCGTGCTGCAGATGCTGTGCGCGACCGTCGCCCGGGTCGGTGTCTTCCGCCCGATCGCCCGCTCTACCGAGGAAACCGACTACATCCTCGAACTGCTGCTCGAGCACACCACCGCCGATCTCTCCTACGCCGACGCACTCGGCGTCACCTACGAGCAGGTTCACGCCGATCCTGAAGCCGCGCTGGCCGACATCGTCGCGAAGTACCACACCGTGGCCGAGCAGTGCGACGCCGTCGTCATCATCGGAAGTGACTACACCGACGTAGCAAGCCCGAGCGAGCTGAGCTTCAACGCCCGCATCGCCGTGAACCTCGGCGCGCCGGTTCTGCTGGCGGTACGCGGCGCTCGGCGCAGTGTCGAGGAGGTCGCCCAGCTCGCGCATCTATGCGCCGCCGAGTTGGCCGCCAACCACGCTCATCTGCTCGCCGTCGTCGCCAATCGTTGCGATCCCGACAAGCTCGACGAGGTCACCGCAGCGCTGTCCGACATCGGAGTTCCGACGTGGAGCCTGCCGGAGATTCCGTTGCTCGTCTCGCCCACGATGGCCGAGTTGATGGAGGCCACCGGCGGCGAGTTGTATTCGGGTGACCCGGAACTGCTGCATCGCGAAGCGCTCAAGGTGATGGTGGGCGGCATGACCGCGGAGCACATCCTCGAGCGTCTGGTCGAGGGCATGGTCGTCATCGCACCGGGCGATCGCTCGGACGTACTGCTCGCATTGCTCAATGCACATGAGGCGGAAGGATTTCCGTCGCTCGCGGGCATCATCATGAACGGCGGAATCACACCGCACCCAGCCATCGCAGCGTTGATGGCCGGCCTCAAACAGCGTCTTCCGATCCTGACGACAACCCTCGGTACCTTCGACACCGCAAGCGCCGCAGCCCAAACCCGCGGACGCGTGGCAGTCGGTTCGCAGCGCAAGGTCGACACCGCGTTGAGCTTGATGGAACAGCGCGTCGACGCCGACGTCCTGATGGACCGACTGGCACTGCCGATCCCGTCCGTCGTGACCCCACAGATGTTCGAGTACAAGCTGATCGACCGCGCTCGACGCGATCGCAAGCACATCGTCCTGCCTGAGGGTGACGACGACCGGATCCTCCGCGCGGCCGGCCGGTTGCTGCAGCGCCAGGTTGCCGACCTGACGATCCTCGGTGACGAACCCAGTGTGCGTCGACGCGCCGCGGAACTCGGCGTCGACATCAGTGGCGCGCAGGTACTCGCACCCGCGCAGTCCGAGTACACCGAGCGCTTCGCACAGGAATACACCGCGCTGCGTGCGCACAAGGGCATGACCATCGAGCGGGCCCGCGAGGTGATCGCCGACATCTCGTACTTCGGAACGATGATGGTGCACTTGGGAATTGCCGACGGCATGGTGTCCGGCGCTGCACACACCACCGCTCACACGATTCGACCCTCGTTCGAGATCATCAAGACCGCCCCCGGTGTCTCGACGGTCTCGAGCATCTTCCTGATGTGCCTGGCCGACCGCGTTCTCTCCTACGGTGACTGCGCCGTGGTTCCGGACCCGACGTCGGAGCAGTTGGCGGACATCGCGATCTCGTCCGCACAGACGGCGTCGCAGTTCGGGATCGATCCGCGCATCGCGATGCTCTCGTACTCCACCGGGGATTCGGGCAGCGGAGCCGACGTCGACAAGGTTCGCACCGCGACCGCTTTGGTGCGCGAGCGTCGACCGGATCTGTTGGTGGAAGGGCCCATTCAGTACGACGCCGCCGTCGAGCAGAGTGTCGCCGACAAGAAGATGCCGGATTCGCTGGTGGCGGGCAAAGCAACGGTGTTCGTGTTCCCGGACCTGAACACCGGCAACAACACGTACAAGGCAGTGCAGCGTAGCGCCGGTGCTATCGCCGTCGGACCGGTTCTGCAGGGACTGAACAAGCCGGTCAACGACCTCTCGCGTGGAGCGTTGGTCCAGGACATCGTCAACACCGTGGCTATCACGGCAATACAGGCACAGGGAGCGCAAGCGTGAGCGACGGCACCGTACTGGTCATCAATTCCGGCTCGTCATCCATCAAATTTCAACTCGTGCATCCGGATACGGCGGAATCGGTGGCGCACGGTCTCATCGAGCGCATCGGTGAGCCCGACGGACACATCGTCTACAACCACCGCACCGGAGTCGAAGACCGGAGCCTTCCGATCGCCGACCACCGCGCAGGTCTGAAGATGGTGCTCGACATCGTCGCCGAGGTCGGGCGGCCGCTGAGTGAGGCCGGAATCATCGCAGTCGGTCACCGAGTCGTGCACGGTGGTGACATCTTCTATTCGCCGACTCTCATCGACGACGGCGTCGTGAAAGCCATCGCGGATTTGTCGAACCTTGCGCCGCTGCACAATCCGGCCAACGTGATCGGTATCGAGGTGGCGCGCGAGGAACTGCCCGACGTTCCGCACGTCGCAGTGTTCGACACTGCCTTCTTTCACACACTGCCCGCGGCGGCGTCTACCTATGCGATCGATCGGGATGTGGCCAAGGCCAACCAGATTCGCCGGTACGGCTTCCACGGGACCTCACACGAATACGTGTCTGGACGGGTCGCGGAGTTCCTCGGCAAGGATCCCGCCGAGCTGAATCAGATAGTCCTGCACCTCGGAAACGGCGCTTCGGCCTCGGCAATCAAGGGCGGCAAGGCCATCGACACCACGATGGGCCTCACCCCGCTCGAGGGTCTTGTCATGGGCACCCGCAGCGGCGACATCGACCCAGGCATCATCTTGCACCTCAATCGCAACTCGGGAATGAAGGTCGACGAGATCGACGACCTCCTCAACCGGCGCTCCGGTTTGAAGGGACTGTCGGGAGTCAACGATTTCCGTGCCCTGCTCGCACTGATCGAGGGCGGCGACCAAGACGCACAACTTGCGTACGACGTTTACGTACACATGCTCCGTAAGTACATCGGCGCCTTCATCGTTCAACTCGGTGGCGTCGACGTCATCACCTTCACCGGCGGTGTTGGCGAGAACAACATCGACGTACGACGCGACAGCCTGGCCGGGCTTTCCCGTCTCGGTATCGAGGTCGACCCGGCTCTCAACGAGGCGAAGAGTCGCGACGAGCGTCGTATCTCCGCATCCTCGTCGGCCGTCGAGGTGCTGGTGGTCCCCACCAACGAGGAGTTGGCGATCGCCCGCGCGGCGAAGGCTTTGGTGGCCGCACTGTAGGTTTCTGCAGCACTGTAAGCCTCGGGGAGTCCGTCAGAAATTGCTGCGCGGACGCACCGCATTCGCCCGGTCCACGAGGGCGTAGCGGTGCGTGCGGGAGGTCGTGGCGCGAGCGAGGGCGCGAAGGCAGGCTTCGGCTCCGGTGCGCAGACCTTGCTCGGTGAAGGGCAGGTCGAGGATGGGTTCGAGTTCGGTGTGCGAGCGATTGCCGTAGCGAATCCAATCGAGTGCCGTGCCCAACACCAGGGTTCGCATCTGCAGGCTTCGGCTCTCTTCAGCAGGTAGCGCCCGAACACGACGGGCGGCTTCCCGCAGAGTCGATTCGTCGAGTTCGGCGATCGGAACGCCGGACAGCATCGTCAGAGCGCTGGACATCCGTGCGACGTTGTAGTGCCGGGAAGACGTGGGTACTTCGTCGAGGGCGGCGATGGCTGCCTTCTTGTTGCCGTGATCGGCGAGTTGTCGGGCGAGCCCGAATGCTGCGCTCACGTAGTTCCGTTCGGTCCGCCAGACGGTGCGGTAGTACTTCTCGGAGAAGCGGCACCATTGGTCCGGGTCGTCGCTCTCCCAGTGCTGGAGAATCAGTTCTGCCGTCGCTGCCAACGCCAGCTTGGGGGCAGCCTCGCCGGGCAGTGCGGTGAGAACTGCCTCGAAGTGACTGAAAGCGGGCTCGAATCGGTCCAGTTGTAACGCCGCAAGTCCTCGATACCACTCGATCTTCCAGTGGTCCCCGATGTTCTGCTGGAGTTCGCCCAGAACTGTCAGTGCGGTTTCCGGATCACCGAGATCGAGATGAGCCTTGGCCTCGGCCAGTCGAACTTCGCCCGAGACGGCGGCCGCGGGTGTGCCCGACGTTCGGTCGATTCCGTTCTCGCGGGCATGCTTGAGAGCATCGAGAGTCTGAGACGGTTCGCTGTGCACCGCCGCTGCCAGCAACGGCGCGCTGGGATCGGTGGGGTCGACCAACGGAATGGGAAGTGCGTGCGCAACTTCGCGCGGATCGAGAGCGGCGTCGTGGCTGATACCGTCGACGTACACATCGGTTTGCCCGACCAATTCATCGGTGCCGAAAGACGTTCGCTGCCTGCTGAACACGAGCGAGAGTCCGGGATTCTCCTGCCCGGTCTGCTCGGCGAGGATTTCTCGCAGAACGCCGGTGAGTTGTCCCGCGATTTCCTCGGCGGACTGGAATCGCTTCTTCGGATCCGGGTCGGTAGCGCGTAGCAGGAGACGGTGAAAGAACTCGTGGTCGCGCAGTAGTGGCTCGTCCTCGGGTTCGGGAAGGCCGTCGAGGTACCGTCCGTGCTTCGAAGGCATGTCGAGGGTGAGAACCGCGAGTGTTCTTCCGACGGTGAAGATGTCGGAGGCGATGGTCGGACCGGTCTCGATGATCTCGGGTGCTTGATAGCCGGCGGTACCGTACAGGTACCCGTAGTCTTCGATTCCGGACACGGCGCCGAGATCGATCAGCTTCAACTGATCCTCGGTGACCATCACGTTCTCGGGTTTGAGGTCGTTGTAGGCCAGGCCGGTGGAATGCAGATAGCTCAGCGCCGGAAGGATTTCCAGTACATAGCCGATTGCCTGCTCGATCGGCATGTGCTTGCCGTCCGGGAATTCGGCCAGCACCTCGCGCAATGATCGCCCACCCACGTACTCCATGACGATGTACCCCATGGGTGTGCCGTCCGGGCGCGGATGCTCGACGAAGTTGAAGATCTTGACGATGCTGGGGTTGGCGACCTCGGCGAGGAACTGACGCTCGGCCACCGCAACGGCTTGCGCTTCGGAATCACCGAAATGCAAGAGCCCCTTGAGAACTACCCACCTGTCGCTGACATTGCGATCGATCGCGAGGTAGATCCATCCCAGGCCGCCGTGCGCGATGGGCCCTTGAACCTCGTACTGACCGGACACCAATTCGCCCTCTTCGAGGAGTGGACGGAAGTCGAAAGTGGAACCGCACTTGGGGCAGGTGCCGTGCTGAGTTGCCTTGGTGCTTGCGCTCTTACGACCGACTGGTTCGTTGCATTTCCAACAGAACCGTTTCCGCTCGGGGACGGTCGGGTCACTCATCACCGCAGATGCGGGGTCGATCTGCGGGACGGGGGGAACCTCGACCAGGCCGCCGCCGAGACGTAGCTTTCGCCCCGACCGGCTGCGGCGGGATCGAGTGGAGCGGCCGGTCGGGGAGGAGGATGCGGAGGGCGTGGTACCCCGTATCTGCGCTGAAGTCGGCTCGAGACGCTCGTAGGCGCCGGTGGCTTCGGGCTCGGGCCGCTCGTAGGCGCCGGTGGCTTCGGGTTCGGGACGCATGGAAGCCTGCGTGGCGTCGGGCTCGGGGCCGGTTTCTTCGGTCATGTCAGCCTCAATCCCGGTAGACGGCCGGCGGGGGACCGGGCGAAGGACCGAGGACGCTGAGCCAGCGGTCGTAGATACGGTTCCAGGTCCCGTCGCTCCGGATCCGATCCAGTGTTCCGTTGACGAATCGGACCAAGTCGGGGTTGTCCTTGTTCACTCCGATTCCGTACGGTTCGACGCCTAGTGAGCCACCGACCATCATCAGATACGGGTCTTGCGAGGCGAGGCCCGCGAGGATCGTGTCGTCGGTGCTGATCGCGTCCACCTGCCCCTGCTGGAGGACGACGAGGCAGTCGGACCACATCGGGACGGTGACGACGGTGGCTTCGGGTTGGAGTTGCTGGATTCGAGTCGCCGAGGTCGTTCCCCGGGCAGCGCAGACCCGCTTGCCTGCGAGGTCGTCGATGCCGCGGACGGATGACCCCTGCAAGACCTGAATTCGTTGTTCAGCGGAGAAGTACTGCGTCGAGAAGTCGACCTTCTCGCGCCGCTCGCACGTGATGGTCATGGTCTTGACGACCACGTCGACCATCGATTCCTGGAGTGCGGCGATCCGATCGTCCGACGTCAGGATTCGGTACTCGATCTTCTCCGGGTCACCGAGCAGATCTCGGGCGATTTCGCGGGCGATGTCCACGTCGAAACCCTCGAGGCGCCCGGTGGCCGGATCGCGAAAGCTCATGAGGTTGGAACCGGTGTCCAGGCCCACGATCAGCCGCCCGCGGGCGCGGATGGCGTCGAGGCTCGGCGTGGGTGGCTGCGGAGATGCGTCTGCGGGGGTGGGCCGCAGGCTCGCGGTGAGGTTGGTGCACGACGCGGTAGTCGTCGGTGTCGGGCTGGGAGCGATGGTGGCCTCGGCCGGCAGCGGCGGTTCCGTGTACGACGTGGCGCCTGCGTTGTCCAAGTCTTCGGCTCGATTCGCACCGCAACCGGCGAGCACCAGCATGGCCGCTGCCAGAACCGCGACACATACGGCCGGGCTCTTCCTCCGCATCACCGGTACTCCCGTCACTGATACTCCCGCAGTCGAGGCCAGAATCCGATGAAGATTCCGGCAACTCCGAGAACTGCCAATACAGACATGCCCGGTGCAGAGGCAGCCAACACCCGGGAGGCGTACGAGACGTCGGACCGAAGATTCGTGCGCGAATCCACGATTCCCTGCCAGAGTTCGTGATCGAGCTTTCCGTACTCCGCGGCCGAATCCTGTTCTCCGGCGCCGATGGTGATGGCTGCGGCGGACGTGAAGTCGCCGTTTCCGAGACGGTCGTACATGCGCGTGTGCGCAGCCACCCACTGCTGGCGCGAGTCGAGTGCGGCGGTCAGCACTTCGCTGTTCACTCGGGCGCGTTCGTCGCTTTGCAGGCCCTCGAGGATGTCCCGCAGAGCATCGACCTTGCGGGTGAACGTCACGTTGTCCTCGGCGGTCGAATCCCGCCTCGCCAGCGTGAGGGTTTCCACGGTGCGTGCTTGCTGCGCCATGATTCGTGCCTCGGTCAGTTCGTGCAGTGGCTCGGCCCCGGCGTCGAGCGCGCGCCCGGTGGCCAGCGCGGAGACCAGTCCGACCGTGAGCAGCCACAGCAGAGCTGCAGCGACCGCGAGCGAGGCAAGGATCAACCCGAGATTGAAGCGTCGGCGACTCTTGCGGGAGAAGTACATCTGTGTCGCCACCAGCGCGCACAGCACGAAGACGAACGCCACGATCGGCCACCACGGTGGAGTCTCGAAATCGCGCTGTACTTGGGAGACCAGCGTCTCCTGCGAGGCGTGCAGTTGCTGGGCCATCGGCAGCAGCGAGGTCTGCATCAACTGCGAGGCCTCGCTCAAATATGCTGCCCCGACCGGGTTTCCGACGCGATTGTTCGCCCGTGCAGTTTCGACCAGCCCGGTGTAGACCGAGAGGTCGGTCGAGATGGTGGTCAACGCGCTGTGACCGGCAAGATCGGTCGAGTCGAGACCGGCCGACGCCTGGACGATCTCCGCAGAGGCCTCACCGATCGACTGCGTGTATCGGTCGCGGACTTCGGCGGGTTCGAGGCCGCCGGAGATGAAGGCGGTGGCCGCGGCGGCGTCTGCCAAGGACAACGCACTGTAGAGATTCTGGGCCGAGTTGGCGAGAGGCTCGGTTTCGACGAGGAGGAGGTCGAGGTTCGCCTGGCGGTTCTCGATCGCTGCGGTGGCGAGGAGTCCGGCGATCAAAGTGATCGCGATCAGGATCAGTCCGACGACGGTCAACCGGCCAGGCGTCGAGGACATGAAGGCCTGCAGTTCGCGCCGCAGAAGTGCCTGCTCGTCCTCCGCCGACACTGATGTGGCCTCGGAGTGCGGCAGCGACCGGGGTTCGATGGACGGGACGACACGGTCGACCATCGAGCACCTCACTTCGCTGTAGGCGGGCTACCGAGAAATGATGCCGCCGAGAAATGATTCAGGGCATCTTCGCGAGCATATAAGCATCACCTACACCTGGAGCAGATTGAAACGGTTAGTGTGGGACAACGGCGAGAGCAGGCGGAGCGAGGTAGTCGATGCGTGGTGACGGTGACGGTTGGTCCATCGGATCGGACGGTACTCGGCATTGGGGTAAACACGGAGCCGCAGGACTGCTTCTGCGTGCCCCCGATTCGGACGGATCACCCATGGTCTTGCTGCAGCATCGTGCGGCGTGGAGCCATCAGGGCGGAACGTGGGCACTGCCCGGCGGAGCGCGGGACTCACACGAGAGCACGACGCACGCTGCCGTCCGGGAAGCACACGAAGAAGCAGGTATCGCCGAGGACGCCGTCCGTGTCCGCGGGGAAGTAGTGACGATGCGCGCCGAGAGCGGGTGGACTTACACCACCGTCGTGGCTGACGCGGCGCATCCACTGTCGACGGTTGCCAATGGTGAGAGCACCGAGTTGCGGTGGGTACGCGAAGCCGACGTCGACTCACTGCCG
Source organism: Rhodococcus sp. FH8 (assembly GCF_019266085.1). Classification (NCBI taxonomy): domain Bacteria; kingdom Bacillati; phylum Actinomycetota; class Actinomycetes; order Mycobacteriales; family Nocardiaceae; genus Rhodococcus; species Rhodococcus sp. FH8. The sequence goes on from NZ_LPNQ01000065.1 coordinate 305,519, forward strand.
CTGCATCCGGGCTTCGGTTCCTCATGGCCCGACCTCCGGACCGAGCCTGTTGTGGCCGTGGACGGCGATCCGCACACCGTCGTGCTCGAGGACGGCGGATTCGGATGGTTGTCGGGTAGTTCCCGCCACGGCAGTGACCAGGCAGGCAGCGACCAGGCACGCAGCGACCAGGCACGCAGCGACCAGGCAGGCAGCGACCAGAACCTGTCCGAGGCGAGCAGTACCCAGTCGTAGCAGTCGAGTCTTCACAGTTCATACACAGCAGAAGGGCCGGACTCCGCGGGAGTCCGGCCCTTCGGTGTTTCGGTCGTCGACCGAAACGAGGCTCAGCTGAGCGAGTTCAGCGCCGTGATGAAGCTGACCGCGGTGATACCGAGCTTGAGCAGCTCGCTGATCTTGCCGAGGTTCAGGTCTTCGAGCGATTCGGTGCTGAGCGAGCCGGTGTCGAGGGATCCCATTTAGTGCTCCTAGGTTCAGTTAGTAACTGGAGGTAAACTACAACAAACCGAATGGGATGTGACACGCAATCGAAGCAACTGTGAGCAAGATCACTTAATCCGACTTTTCGGACATCCAATCGCACCTAGGAACTGGGAGTTTGTTGTCTGATCGGACAACTTCCGTTCACAATTCGAGTCAGGCGTGCTGACCCGTAACTGTGCGGAAATCGCCCGGCAAACACTTGACGAACGCCAGTTACCGGCTTTCAGCGCCCAGCGACGGCTGCGGCGAGGCGTTGCGCGGCCGCCTGGGGATCCGATGCTTGCGTGATTGCACGCACGACGACGATGCGCGTGGCGCCGGCATCGAGCAGCTCTGGCAGACGTTCTTCGTCGATGCCGCCGATCGCGAACCAGGGCCGCGGCGGTGCGGCGTCGGCGGTCGATCGAACCAGTTCCAAACCGGACGCACTTCGATTCGGTTTGGTCGGTGTCGCCCAGACCGGCCCGGTACAGAAGTAGTCGACGCCCTCTTCGATGGCGGCCAGACTCGCCTGCGCGCGACTGCTCGTCGAACGGCCGATGACTACGTCTTCACCGACAACGGTTCGCGCGTAGGGGACGGGAATGTCGTTCTGGCCGAGGTGGAGGATGTCGGCGCCGGAAGCCATCGCGAGATCCGCGCGATCGTTGACGGCCAACAATGCGCCGTGGCGTCGCGCTGCGGTCGCGAGAATGCCCAGCGCCACCAGTTCGTCCTTGGCCTCGAGCGGGCCGAACTCGCGCTCACCGGCAGAGCCTTTGTCACGCAATTGGATGATGTCGACTCCGCCGGACAATGCTGCCTCGGCGAACTGCGCGAGGTCGCCTTTCTCGCGGCGCGCGTCGGTGCACAGGTACAGCCGTGCTGCTGCCAGGCGCTCGCGCCGGTCGATGTCGTTACTGGGATGTGTGGGGTGCACGGAGCAAACGGTAGCCTCTAGGGAGCAAGGTTCGACACGGGAGTCCTGAAACGTCGTCGTCACTTTTTGTCGTGACTGCGAGGTTCGTAGGGCTGAGAGGGGATCGCGACCAGATCCCGACCGTCAGACCTGACCCGGATCATGCCGGCGCAGGAAGTGGAGGTGGAGTTTCGTGAGTACACACGCTCGTACGGTGTCGGTTGTCGGCGGCGGTGTCATCGGTCTCGCTATCGCGTGGCGAGCAGCCCGCGACGGGTGGGCCGTTCGGTTGTACGACCCGTCCATTGGATCAGGTGCTTCGTGGGTGGCGGGCGGAATGCTTGCCCCGCTTTCCGAAGGCTGGCCGGGTGAAGAAACCGCGTTGACAATCGGTGCAGCGTCCCTGGAACGGTGGCCGACGTTCGGTGAGGAGCTCGGAAAATTCGGGCAATCGGTCTTCACCGCGGACAGCTCGCTGACGGTTGCGCTCGACGCTGCCGACGCGCAGGACCTGCAGACCATCGCCGAGTGGGTGAGCTCGCAGGGGCACGAACTCGAAGTTCTCGGTCGCGCGCGCATCCGTGAACTCGAACCGATGCTGGGCCGGGGCATCCGGTCGGGGTTGATGGCTGTTGGTGAGTCCGCCGTCGACAACAGACTTCTGCTGGCGGCGTTGCAGAAGGCCTGTGCGGAATCCGGCGTCGAATTGATCGCGCGGGCCGTCGACGACCTCGCCGAACTCGATACCGATCAGATAGTGCTCACCGCCGGTATCGCGTCACCCAAGCTGTGGCCCGGGCTACCTGTACGCCCGGTCAAGGGCGAAATCCTTCGCTTGCGCAGTAGGCCTGGAGTCACCCCGGCGCCCAGCCGCACCATCCGCGGAAGCGTCCACGGGCGGCCCGCCTACCTCGTCCCGCGCGGTGACGGAATCGTCGTCGGCGCAACACAATACGAGTCTGGTGAGGACACACAGGTCACGATGGCCGGAGTACGGGACCTGATCAACGACGCCGAGGCACTGATGCCGGCGATCGGCGAATACGAACTGTACGAGTGCGCGGCAGGTCTGCGTCCCATGACGCCGGACAACCTGCCGTTGATCGGGCGCGTGTCCGATCGTGTTGTCGTCTCCACCGGGCACGGCCGCAACGGAGTCCTGCTGACGCCCGTCACCGCCGATGCGACGGTCGCGTTGCTGAACGGCACATCTTTGGTCGAGGTAAAAGGAACCGAACCCGAGCGGTTCGCAGTAGCTAAGGAAAATTCATGAGTGAGCAGGTCCCGATCGGGATCACCGTCAACGGCGAAGATCTCGAGTTCGATCGAGCAGTCACGGTGACCGAACTTCTGACGCACCTCGAGTTGCCGAGCAAAGGCATCGCCGTCGCCGTCGACGGTGCGCTCTTTCCTCGCGGGCGTTGGGACGAATCCGTCGGACGTGGTTGGGAAATCGAGATCCTCACGGCGGTGCAGGGTGGCTGAGCAGGACCTTCTCACTATCGCGGGCCGCAGTTTCGGTTCCCGGCTCATCACGGGGACAGGCGGCGCCGCCAACCTTGCGGTCCTCGAGGAAGCGCTTGTCGCCTCCGGTACCGAACTGACCACCGTCGCGATGCGGCGAGTCGACGCGGCCGGCGGCACCGGCGTTCTGGACCTGCTTCGTCGCCTCGGAATCGAACCGTTGCCGAACACCGCCGGGTGTCGGGGCGCCGCCGAAGCGGTCCTGACGGCGCAGTTGGCACGCGAAGCGCTCGAGACGAACTGGGTCAAACTCGAAGTCATCGCCGACGAGCGGACTCTGCTGCCCGACGCAATCGAACTCGTCTCCGCCGCAGAACAATTGGTGGACGACGGATTCACCGTCCTGCCGTACACGACGGACGATCCGGTGCTGGCGCTTCGCCTCGAAGAGGTCGGCTGCGCGGCAGTCATGCCGCTCGGTTCACCCATCGGGACAGGGCTGGGTATCGCGAATCCGCACAATATCGAGATGATCGTCGAGCGCGCCGGCGTGCCCGTCATCCTCGACGCCGGAATCGGAACGGCCAGCGACGCCACCCTTGCCATGGAGTTGGGCTGCGACGCCGTCCTACTTGCGACAGCGGTGACGCGGGCCAAGAATCCCGCGTTGATGGCGTCGGCGATGCGGCACGCAGTGGTAGCAGGTTTCGAAGCGCGTCACGCCGGCCGGATTCCCAAGCGGTTCTGGGCCCAAGCATCGTCCTGACGGACCATTTCCGGGTGTTTTCTCAGGGTTATGCCCAGATTGTCCGGCTTCGTGTCCTACCTGAGTACCACTCGGAACTAGACCTGTGGCCGATGTGCTGGTCATTGCCGGTAGGGCAAAGTTCTCCTCATGATTGAACTGAGGGGATTGACCAAGGTTTACGGACCGACGAAAGCGGTGGACGATTTGTCGTTCACGGTCAAGCCGGGCATCGTGACGGGCTTCCTGGGCCCGAACGGTGCAGGTAAGTCGACGACGATGCGGATGATCCTGGGTCTGGATCAGCCGACGTCGGGTGCGGCGTTGATCGAGGGCAAGCCGTACCGCGAGCTCAAGACGCCGTTGCGGACGGTGGGTGCGTTGTTGGATGCGAAGTGGGTGCACCCCAATCGCAGTGCGCGTGCACATCTGCAGTGGATGGCTGCTTCGAACGGGATCCCGAAGTCCCGCGTGGACGAGGTGCTCGGGTTGGTCGGGTTGTCCGAGGTGGCGGGCAAGAAGGCCGGCGGGTTCTCGCTCGGTATGTCGCAGCGTCTGGGGTTGGCGGGTGCGTTGTTGGGGGATCCGAAGGTGTTGTTGTTCGACGAGCCGGTCAACGGTCTCGATCCGGAGGGCATCGTCTGGATTCGTAAGTTCATGCAGCGGTTGGCGGCCGAGGGCCGCACGGTGCTGGTGTCGAGTCACCTCCTGTCGGAGATGGCGCTCACGGCGGAGCAGTTGGTGGTGATCGGTCGGGGTCGGTTGATTTCGGATTCGACGGTCGCGGAGTTCGTGGATCGTTCGTCGGAGTCGACGGTGCGCGTGCGCAGCCCACAGCTCGATGCGTTGCGCAGTGTGTTGCTCTCGCAGGGGCTGACGGTGCGTGAAGACGGTTCCGGCGTTGCCCCGGCATTGGTGGTCGTGGATTCGACCACCGATGTGATCGGTGGTTTAGCTGGTTCGCAGGGAATCGTGTTGTACGAGTTGGCTTCTCAGCAGGGGTCGCTCGAGGATGCGTTCATGAAGTTGACCGGGGACGATGTCCAGTACCACGCATCCGGTATCGATCCGGGTGTCGGTGCACACCACGCAAATACACAGCAGGCAAACACGCAGCAGGCTATGGGAGGTGCACTGTAATGGCTGTTCTCAGTGCTGAACGTATCAAGATCACCACGACCAAGTCGCCGCTGTGGTGCTCGGTCATCATCGTCGTGCTCGCGCTCGGCTTCGCGGCCATCATGGGCGCGGTTGCCAAGTCGGCTCTGACGTCCTCCGACGTCCAGGGAGCACCGGACCTCGACACCGCCGTTGCCACGGCCGGCATCTCGGGTTTCGGAATCATGGTTCTCATGATCATGGCGGCCCTCGCGGTCACCAGTGAGTACCGCTTCGGGACCATCCGCACCACCTTCCAGGCCGTTCCGAACCGTGCCTCGGTTCTGATCGCCAAAGCCGGCCTCATCGGTGCTTTCGGTGCTGTACTGACATTTGTTCTCGCCTTCGGCGCGTACGCCATGGCCAAGGCCATCGCCGGTACCGAGGCGAGTGCCGGATTGACCCTGTCGAGCGGCAGTGACTGGCGCGCGATCTACGGCATCCCGATCTACGCCTTCCTGTGCGTGATTCTCGCTGTCGGCGTCGGATCGATCATTCGCCAGTCGGCCGGCGCAATTGCGTTGCTCCTGCTCTGGCCGCTGCTCATCGAGAGCCTGTTCGGACTGTTCGGCAGCTTCGGCGAGAAGATCACCCCGTTCCTGCCGTTCGCGAATGCAAACCACTTCCTCAGTGCGAGCAGCGGTGGCGTCGACTTCCACTGGGGACCCTGGGGCAGCCTGATCTACTTCGCGGCCTTCGTTCTGGTGATTTTCGGAGCAAGTATCGTCATCGTGAATCGTCGCGACGCCTGATCTTGTCGCTCCCTCGGTAGGTGTTGTCGGGAGACCTACCGAGAACCAGGAGTGACAGCAGAGTAGGGACCCAGTACGAAAAACCATTCGTACTGGGTCCCTTTCCTGTGCTTCGGCCGATATCCTCCGAAGATGAGACTCTTCGGTGTGGTTGTGGTCGCAATGGCTGGAGCACTCGTGGTGAGTGGATGCTCGTCGGGAAGTGAAGCGGCCGTCCCGACAGACCCGGTTGCATTCTCCGAGACCGTCACGGTCGACGCCGTGACCGGGCATCTGGAGCAACTCGAGAAGATCGCCGCCAACAACGAGGGCAATCGATCGGCCGGTACCCCCGGCTACGACGCCAGTGTCGACTACGTGGCAAACCTGCTCGAAGACAAGGGTTTCGAGGTCAGCACCCCGGAATTCGACTTCAGCTCCTTCGATCCCGGCACCGAATCCCTGAAAGCCGCTGACGGCTCCGATGTTCCGGTGCGGGCGCTGACATATTCCACCTCCACGGGACCGACCGGAATCACGGCGCGTCTGGTGGCGATTCCCGCCGACGAGACCCCCGGTTGCGAGGCCACCGACTACGACGGCCGCGACGTGAACGGTGCAATCGTGCTGGTCACCCGCGGAGTGTGCCCGTTCGGCGACAAGCAGAAGATCGCCGCTGATCGCGGCGCGGCGGCGTTGCTGGTTGCCAACAACGAGGACGCAATGCTGGGCGGGGCTACCTTGGGTGAACCCGAAGACGCCCGCATTCCGACCGGCGGGGTGAGTAAGGCGTCGGGCGAGGCTCTTGCCGCAGCGCCCGGAGACCTCACGCTGATTCTCGACACGTCGACGGAAACGACGAAGTCGCGCAACGTGATTGCGCAGACCAAGACCGGCGCGACCGACAACGTGGTTGTCGTGGGCGCCCACCTGGACAGTGTGCCGGAAGGTCCCGGAATCAACGACAACGGAAGCGGTACCGCAGCCGTACTGGAAACCGCGCTGCAGATGGGAAGCTCACCGAGCATCGAAAATGCCGTGCGTTTCGCTTTCTGGGGAGCGGAAGAAGTGGGATTGGTCGGCTCCACCCGCTACGTCGAGGGTCTGAGCGATCAGGAACGGGCCGACATCGCCCTGTACCTGAATTTCGACATGCTCGGTTCGCCCAACGCCGGATACCTGGCTTACGACGGCGACAACTCGGATGCCGTCGGGGAGGGGCCCGGGCCCGAGGGGTCGGCGGGCATCGAGCGCACCTTCGTCGATTTTCTCGCCGGGCGAGGGATTGCGGCGGACGGAACGGACTTCGACGGGCGCTCCGACTACGGCCCGTTCATCGAGATCGGGATCCCGGCGGGTGGCGTGTTCAGCGGCGCGGACGAGCGCAAGACGCCGGCACAGGCCGAGAAGTGGGGCGGAGAAGCGGAGGAGACCTTCGACCCGAACTACCACAGTGCCCAGGACAACCTCGCGAACATCGATCGCGAAGCGCTCGCTGCCAACGCTTCTGCAGTAGCCTTCGGAGTTGCGACGTATGCCCAGGATTTGAGCGGGCCGAACGGAGTTCCCGTCGGCGATGCCCGGACACAGGCCAGAACCGAATGATCGACTGACCGAATGATCGACTGACCGAATGATCGACTGTGCGAGCGACCAGGAGGCCACTGTGCGAGAACGGCGGCAGCACACTGTCTGTAACTCTGAGTTACGCTTGAGTTATGGCTGATCTGTCCCCGGAGAACACCGACACGGCAGGTGCTTCTTCCTCCTCGGTTCGAGGCGTCGTCGACGTCGTCTTGAACTCTGCGGCAGAACTTAACCGTCGGCAGCAGCTCATCGACGCGCTACGACGCCTCAGGCGGGCACTACCCGGTGATCCAGGGTTTGGGGATCCGCTCTCGCTCGCCGGCCCCGGCGGTGCGCGCGCCGTCGCGCGCGTCGCTGACAGATTGCTCGATCAGAAGCCGGCAGCCACTCGCGAAGTGAGCCTCGGAGCACTGCAGGTGTGGCAGGCAGCGCTGGAAAAGATGGGCCGCGGACGTGGCGATCAAGAACTGACCATCGTCTTCACCGATCTGGTGGGCTTCTCCACCTGGTCGCTCGCAGCCGGTGACGGCGCGACGCTGACCCTTCTGCGTGCGGTGGCGCAGGCCGTGGAAACTCCGATCACCGACAACGGCGGACACGTCGTCAAACGGATGGGCGACGGTCTGATGGCAGTGTTCATTCGCCCGGATGCGGCTTTGAAGGCGGTGTTCACCGCGCAGGACGCGCTCGCGGAAGTCGATCTCGACGGATACACCCCGCGCATGCGCGTCGGCCTACACACGGGTACCCCGCGTCAGATCGGTGACGACTGGCTCGGCGTCGACGTGACCATCGCCGCCCGGATGATGGGCTTGGGCGGCGACGGAAACGTCATGATGTCGGCGACCACTCTCGAGGAACTCGAAGCCGGCACCCTGGAGGATCTCGATCTCACGATCCGGCCATGGCGACGAGGGTTTTTCGCCACGACGCCCAACGGGGTTCCCGTCGACCTGGGAATCTGGCGCGTACGCCGGAACTAGCGCCCTGGACCTCGAGCGCTAGACCTGGAGCCGCCAGAGCGGGGACACCGGACCGTGTCCCGCGCCGAGGTCGTACGACGCCTCGAGGCACTTGGTCACCCACTCCTTGCCGAACGCCACCGCGTCCGGAACGGAATAGCCGTGTGCGAGAGCGCAAGTGATCGCAGCAGCCAGCGTGTCTCCGCCGCCGTGATCGTTGCCGGTGTCGATCCGGGCACTGCTGAATTCGAGGAAACGGTCGCCGTCGAACAACAGGTCGGTGGACAACTCCGAAGTACGAAGGTGGCCACCCTTGACGATGGACCATTGAGCGCCGAGCGCATGCAGCGCTTCTGCCGCTTGGCGGGCGCTCTTGTCGTCGACGACCTCGATACCGGTGATCAACCGAACCTCGTCGAGGTTCGGAGTGACCACCGTGGCTGCCGGAATCAAGGTGTTGCGGACCGCGTCGAGAGCTTCTTCGTGCAACAGCGGATCGCCGTGCATCGACGCGCACACCGGGTCGACCACGAGCGGAATCCGACGGTCGCGGCCGATCCCAACCTCGGCGGCAACCGTGGCCACCGCTTCGATGATGGTCGTCGACGCGAGCATTCCCGTCTTCGCCGCACCGACGCCGATGTCCGAGACCACGACGCGCACCTGGTCGGCGACGATCTCCGGCGGAATCTCGTGGAATCCGCTGACTCCCACCGAATTCTGGACCGTCACTGCGGCGACGGCCACGCAGGCGTGAACTCCGCACATCGCCATCGTGCGGGAATCGGCTTGAATGCCGGCTCCGCCACCGGAGTCGGTTCCGGCGATGGTCAATGCCCGAATCGGGGTCTGTCCGGCGGGGGTCAGGGGCAGCAGCTTCACGACGACGAGCCTACCGATCGGACCTGGGGAAACGGCAGCTCGGTCCCACCTCTCGCGGGAACGACGGCGCGAACTGCGATTGCGATCCGGTCGTTCCCGGTGCAAAAATTGGTCGAACCCGGGACAGCGTCGTCGGTAGCTGATTCTATGAGTGGCATGGATCACAGTTATGGAGAGCGTGCGAACGCAGCTGTCGCCGATCGCGCAGGTGCACATCGTGCCGTGGAGGTCGCCGCAATGAACGACATCGAAAATTCGAAAACCGGAACCTCACCGGAAGTCACGCTCGTGGACAATCCGTCGCACGAACGATTCGAACTGCTCTCCGACGACGAGTTGGTCGGCATCCTCGGATACCGCGACGAAGACGAGATTTCGGGGAGCGGAGCCGAAGCGGGCGACGTGGTTGCGTACATGCATACCGTCGTCAAAGAGGAGTACGGCGGGCAGGGACTGGCAGCCGTACTCGTGCAGTTCGCAATGGACTGCGCCCGTGAACGTGAATGGTCGGTACGGCCCGTGTGTACCTATGTTCAGCGGTACCTCGGCGAGCACCCCGAGTATCTGGAACTGCTCGTCGAGGACTAGAAGCCCGAGGGTGCAAACAGACGATCAGGCTCCGAGATTCACGATCACCCGAGATTCACGATCACCGGAGCGTGATCGCTGGCGCCCTTGCCTTTTCGCTCGTTTCGATCGATCTCGGCCGCCTCGACGCGTGCTGCGAATGCCGGTGAGCCGAGGATGAAGTCGATTCGCATGCCCTGCTTCTTCGGGAAGCGAAGCTGCGTGTAATCCCAGTACGTGTACACGCCGGGACCGGGTGTGTACGGGCGAACTACGTCCGCGAACCCGGACTCGGTGAAGGCGGTGAACGCAGCTCGTTCCGGCTCCGACGTGTGGGTCTTGCCCTCGAAGAAAGCGGGATCCCACACGTCGTCGTCCGTGGGAGCGACGTTCCAGTCGCCGACCAGGGCGATCTGCGCGTCGGGATCCTGCTTGAGCCAGCCCTCCGCGTCGTCGCGCAGCTTGGCCAGCCAATCCAGCTTGTAGGCGTAATGCGGGTCTTCCAGCTCACGGCCGTTGGGGACGTACAGGCTCCACACCCGCACACCGCCACAGGTGGCACCGATCGCACGTGCCTCGCGGACCGGGTCTGCCTCGGGATCCTTGTCGAACCCGGGCTGATCCTCGAATCCGATCTGCACGTCGTCCAAGCCGACGCGGGAAGCGATGGCGACACCGTTCCACTGGCTCAACCCGACGTGGGCGACCTCGTAGCCGATTTCCTTGAAGCGTTCGTACGGAAACTGCTCGTCCTTGCACTTGGTTTCCTGCATTGCCAGGACGTCGACGTCGGATCGACCGAGCCAGTCGATGATCCTGTCGGTACGGGCACGGACGGAGTTGACGTTCCAGGTAGCGATGCGCACGAGGGCAAGCCTAGCGTCAGCCGCCGACAGGATCGGTGGCGTATCGGTAGCGGTGGTGTTCGACGAATCCGAGCTGCTCGTAGAGCGCGATCGCCGCGAAGTTGTCCGCCGAAACCTGGAGGTACGCGTGCGTCGCACCGTTCTCACGACCCCAGGAGAGTAGATCTCCGCAGATCAGCGACCCGATTCCGTGACGACGGTGTTCAGGGGCGACGTGAATGCCGGTCAGTCCTACCCAGCGTTTGTGGTCGGGTGCCTCGGTGAGCGCAGCGCGCCCGATGGCAAGCGTCGTGTCGGTGTTTCCGATCGCGCCGAAAGTTGCAGTGCCCACGACAGCCGTGAGGACCGCCTCGACGTACGCCGGATCGCCGTGGGTGTCGTACATCGACAGCCAGTTGTGGTCGGGGCGGTCGGCGAACGAGGTGACCGGAGGACCGAGCGGCAGCGTGACATTGCCCAGATCGGCGGCCATCACGATGGTTTCCTTCTCGCTGCTCCACCCGTCCGGAGCGGTGCCGAGTCGATCGGGGAGGAGCAGCAGGGTCGGCAGTCCGCGGTCACCGAACCACTGGCGTATCCGCTCGATGGTGCTCGCGTCGAAGCCGGCAACCGCCCCCGCACCACCGAGCGGCAAAGCCGAATTGGCGCGACCGGTGACACCGTGACCGGCGCGCAGCAACCAACCGTCGATCCACGCCCGCTCGACCCCCGGCCACGCCGCCGCAGCAGCCGTTTCGAGGTTTCGAATCTCGCCGATGCGAATCGGGCGGGCCGAGAGACTCTTGAGCGCGATCACCTGATCGGCGGAGACCTGGACCAGCCGACCGTCGCCGGCGCGAACGGCGATGGGATCGGCGCCCTCGAGGATGCCGATGACGTCGGTCATGGGATGCGAATAGCCGGGTGGGAGCTTGTATCGCAAAACCACCCGGCTACCGATCGAAATGTTGCCGTTCAGAGCAGAATTCTCAGTCTTCGTAATCGTCGTCGTCGTGACCGAACGGATCGTCGACGGTCCCCGGCGTCCAGGTCAGACCGGGCTTGCCCCAACCGGAACGCTTGATGATCTTCTTGGCAGCGCGCGCGTTGCGGCCGATCAGTACGTCCGTGTAGAGGAAACCGTCGAGATGCCCGGTCTCGTGCTGGAGCATCCGTGCGAAGAATCCGGTGCCCTCGACCTCGATCGGGTTGCCGTCGGCGTCGGTGCCGGTGACCTTCGCCCAATCGGCGCGACCCGTCGGGAACTGCTCGCCGGGAACGGACAGGCAACCCTCGAAGTCTTCGTCCGGGTCGGGCATCGTCTGGGGGATTTCGGACGTCTCGAGTACCGGGTTCACGACGACGCCGCGTCGACGCTCGCTGCTGCGGTCGTCACCGGGGCAGTCGTAGACGAAGACTCGCAGTGGAACACCGACCTGATTGGCCGCCAGACCGACGCCGTTGGCAGCGTCCATCGTCTCGTACATGTCTGCGATCAGTTCGGCGATCTCGGCCGGGGACTGAGTGACCGGCTCTGTCGCCTTGTGCAGTACCGGGTCGCCGACGATTCGGATGGGGAGGATAGCCATGCGGACAAGGATAGTGCGGCGCGCCCGCGTAGTTATCACGGCCCGCACACTCGATCATGGTTCAATGGTTGCTGAAGAACAGCGATGTAATTCGTTGCTCGGTCGGAACGTGGGCCGCGGGGGAAATTGTGAGTTACCTTCGGGCCAGGGGACCGGGAAACTCACGGCCGCGAGAATTCGGTCGGAAAAAGAACACCGGGCATACGAGTCTCGCTGACGCCGAGCACAGCAGTCGAGGAGTGACATGGACGGCGCAACCGCGCGTAGTCGGAACCAGTCCGAAGGCACTGGCGCCGACGATTCGGTAGTAGATACAGCAGGCATGCACGAGGTCGGCGAAGACGGCCTCACCCGCCGGGAGCACGACATCCTCTCTTTCGAGCGTCAGTGGTGGAAGTACGCCGGTGCGAAGGAAGAAGCCATCAAGGAGTTGTTCGACATGTCGGCAACCCGCTACTACCAGGTTCTCAACGCCTTGGTCGATCGCCCCGAATCCTTGGCGGCTGATCCCATGCTGGTCAAGCGCCTGCGTCGTCTGCGTGCCAGCCGTCAGAAGGCCAGGGCCGCGCGTCGCCTCGGCTTCGAGGTCACCTGAATCACGCGTACATATGATCGGGCTGTCCACGCACTGGCGATAAGGTCGACATCGTGAGTACCCCGAAAGAGCAGCCGTCCGGACCTCCGCTTCGCGCAATCGCCATGGTGTTGATCGCGTTGGCGATCGTGTTCATCGGTCTCGGAGCAGCCTCACTGGGTGGATCGAGCGACGGTGGATCGGGCGACGAGAACACCGCAGCAGAGCAGACCGAATCCTCGGCGTCTGCCACGACGAGCGCCCCCGCGCCGGCCACCACCAAGCCGGCAGCGACGACACAACCCGCTTCGGGCGATACCACCACCACGTCGCGACCCTCGGGAACTGCGACGACCACGACTTCCAGCTCCGCGAGCGGCACCGACACGTCGAATGTCAGCGTTCGAGTTCTCAACAACAGCACCGTCTCCGGTCTGGCAGCAGGCACCGCCGAGGAATTGACGGCAGCAGGTTGGAACGTCGAGGAGACGGGTAACTACAGCGAGGGCACCGTCAGTACGACGACGGTGTATTACGGATCGTCCGCGGCGGAGAAGGCAGCGGCGCAGAAGATCGCGGCTGAACTCGGAGTCTCCGCAGAGCCTCGATTCGCCGGCATCGCGAACGCGTCACCTGGCGTGATCGTGATCGTGACCTCCAACTGACCGGTCGTGAAGGTGGAACTGACCCGTCGGTTCCAGCTACTACACGCGCCGTTATGATCAGAAGCACTTTCTCGCCACCTCAAAGGAGCGGTTCGATGGCCCCCAGCAGCACCCGGCGTATGTCCTGGCGCGTCGTTGCCCCTGTAGTCGCGATTGCCGCTTTCGGCTTGACCGCTTGCAGTAACAGCGAAGAGCCCAGCAGCGTCCCCGGCACGACTCCTCCGGTGTGGACCGGTGCAGCCGATCCCAGCGCGCACGAAAGCGCGGGCGGCCACGGTTCCGAGACGGCTCACGCCGGCGCTTCTGCCGAAACGGTCACCGCAACGCTGAACGGCACCGACGGCGCCAAGGTCGGAACGGTCACGTTCGCGCAGGAAGGTAGCGACGTCAAGGTCACCCTCGACGCCAAGGGCCTCACCCCCGGCTTCCACGGATTCCACGTCCACCAGGTCGCCAAGTGCGAGACCAATTCCGTTGCCCCCAGCGGCGGAGAGCCGGGTAACTTCCTCTCGGCAGGCGGACACTTCCAGGCCGAGGGTCACACGGGCCACCCGGCGAGCGGCGACCTCACTTCGGTTCAGGTCCTCGAAGACGGCACCGCCACACTGGTCACCACGACCGATGCATTCACCGTCGACGAACTGGTCGCAAACGGTGGAACATCCGTCATGATCCACGCCGGAGCGGACAACTTCGGCAACATCCCGACGCGTTACGCGCCGGCACCGGATCAGCAGACCCTCGACACCGGTGACGCCGGCGGACGCGTTGCTTGCGGTGTCATCACCAAGAGCTGACAAACTCACCTGAGTTTTGCATCACTTCCGGCGACTACCACGCAGTAGCCAGCACGGTGTTTTTACCGACACTGTGATTGGATTCTCTGCGTGGTAGTTCCATTTCCAGGTTCGCCGCGCCCGACGCTGGGCGTGGAGTGGGAGATCGCGCTGGTCGATCGCAAGACCAGAGATCTCTCCAACACAGCAGCCGAGGTGTTTTCGGCGGTCGAAGAGCTTGCCGGCTCCGAAACCCCGCACATCACCAAGGAACTACTGCGAAATACCGTCGAACTCGTCACGGGTATTCATTCGACGGTCGGCGAGGCGATGAGTGATCTCGACAGGTCACTGGATCTGCTTCGCCGCGCTGCGAATCCGCTCGGCGTCGACCTCATCAGCGCGGGCACGCACCCGTTCGCGCAATGGTCGACGCAGCTGGTCACCCGGACACCCGACTACGACGAACTCATCGAACGCACGCAGTGGTGGGGTCGGCAGATGCTGATCTGGGGCGTGCACGTTCATGTGGGTGTCTCGTCCGCGGATCGCGTTTTCCCGATCATCAACGCACTGCTGCAGCGCTATCCGCACCTGTTGGCGCTGTCGGCGTCCTCGCCGATGTGGGCCGGTGTGGACACCGGCTATGCGTCCAATCGCGCGTTGATGTTCCAGCAGCTCCCCACCGCGGGCCTTCCGTACCAGTTCGAGAACTGGGCCGAATACGAGTCGTTCATCGACGACCAGATGAAGACCGGTGTGATCACCAAGATCGGTGGCATGCACTGGGACATCCGTCCCGCGCCGAAGTGGGGAACCATCGAGGTCCGGGTGTTCGACGGCGTCTCGACACGCGCTGAACTGGGTGCTCTCGTTGCTCTGGTCCACTGCCTCATCGTCGATCTGGACCGCAGACTGAGTGCCGGTGAGACTCTGCCGAACATGCAGCCGTGGCACGTCAAGGAAAACAAGTGGCGCGCAGCGAGATACGGACTGGACGCCGAGATCATCCTCGACTCCGACGCAAACGAGTGCCTCGTCACTGACGATCTGGATCGCCTACTCGACGACTTGGCGCCGATCGCGGTCTCGCTCGGCTGCGCGGACGAGTTGGCGTCGGTGGCGGACATTCCCCGTCGCGGCGCGTCCTACCAGCGGCAACGTCGTGTAGCGGAAGCGACGGGCGGCGATCTGGTTGCGGTCGTCGACGCCTTGGTCGCAGAGTTGGGCACCTAGCAGGTTCACAGTGCGAAGGACTGTTTCGCGGACTGGAAATCCGGGCATACCAACCGTTTGTCCAGTGGGTGTCCATATTCAGTTCACACGCCGTTTACTATTGTCCGGTGTTGATAGACAGTTGGTCCCAACGAGGGGGCGCACCCGGACAGTCGGACCGTTCGTGGTCGAGTTCTCACCGACTCCTTCTGATCGGCACAGCAGCATTGACCGTGCTGGTCCTGGGCGTGCAGGCGTTCGCGTCGTACAAGGGCTATCTCGGTCCGGTGGAAAGCCTGTTTGGTGACTACTTCCTCGTTCCCCGCTCCGCGACCATGCCTTGGGTGGGCCTCGCTCTCGCGCTCGTCGGACTGAACAACAAAGAACGCATCTACGCGGTATCCGCGGCCGTCGTGATCGACGTGGTCGTCGGCGCGATCCGCTGGTTCTCGGGTGGACCGCTGACTATGGGCACCGGCGGCACCTGGGTGCTGACGGCCATCGCGGTGTACGCGGTGTGGAAGTTGTCCGGTGAGCGTCGACTCAGCGTTCTGCACGGCGTCGCGCTGGGCGCGTTGCTCATCATCGCGGCCAAGGTTGCCGAGACGTGGCTGGAGATCACCATTCTCGTCGGCACCGACGTGTGGGACGAGTACGTGTTCCTCGCCGACCAGGCTCTCGGGAATCCGTCGTGGGTGATGGGCCAGATCGTCGACGCCATGGGCCCCGTCGGTGCAGCAGCCCTCGACTGGATCTACGTCGAACTGCCGGTCGCGGTGATCGTGGTTGCTCTCTATCAAGTACGTAAGGGATGGCCGTCGCATCACCTGCTGCGCACGTTCCTGCTCATCGGGCTGATCGGCCCGATCTTCTACGTCCTGTTCCCGGTGGTCGGCCCGGTGTTCGCCTTCGGTCCGCGTGGGTTCGGATTCCAGATCGGTGACTACTGGCCGAACATCGTGCCCAACTTCGACTTCGCATCACCGTCGTCGCTGCCGTTCGACGACGCCGCACCGCGAAACTGCATGCCGAGCCTGCACACCGCGTGGGCGGTCGCATTGTTTATCCACTCGCGCAGCGGGCCGTGGTGGATTCGCAGCCTGGGATCGTTCTGGCTCGTTGCGACCCTGACCGCGACGCTCGGTTTCGGATTCCACTACGGCGTCGACCTCATTGCCGGTGCCGTCCTGTGCTTGACCCTCGATGCGGCGCTACGGGATCCGGAGCGAGGCTGGGGGTGGTTCCGAGTGCGTCTGTTGATCGGTGGCTCGGCACTCCTGGCGGGATTGTTGCTCTCGTACCGGTTCGCTGCGGTGCAGATGGCCGAGTACCCGGCGATCTTCGGGCCGCTGCTGATGGCTGTCCTGGTTCTCATGTCGGTGGCGTACTTCGCCACCTTCTTCGCCCGCCCCGGCACTGCTCTTGCGGTGTGGGGCGAGCGCGACGGCGAGTGGGATGCCGTTACAGGAGAGAGTCCGGGTCTTCCAGCTCGTTGATCTTCATGAGGTCGTCCTCTTCGCGCTGTTCGCGGTAGGCGACTCGGCCGACGCTGTGCGCGATCACGGGCGCCGTCAGCAGCGTGAAGATGCCCACCAGGACCAACATCCAGATGTCGACGCTCCCACGAAGCAGGAACACGGCGCCCATCAGGACCAGGATCAGTCCGACCACCTGAGGTTTCGTGGCCGCGTGCATACGACGCAGAGTGTCGGGGAAGCGAACGATTCCCACCGCGGCGGTCAGCGCGAGCAGCGCGCCGAGGAAGATGGAGATGGCCCCGATCGTGTCGAGGATGTTGCCGATCACTGGTCACTCACCCGGAAGCGCGCGACGGACACCGAACCGATGAAGCCGACCAGCGCCAGCGCGACGATCGCGGGAACGATGGTCGTGTCTTTGCTGTACGCGGCCCAGACCGCGAGTCCACACATCGAGACCGCGATGATCGTGTCCAGGGCTACGAGGCGGTCGAGTGAGCTCGGACCGTCGAGCAATCGGAACGTGGTCAGTACGGCGGCGATCAGCAGAATCACTCCGGAAATGATCAAGATCGTGGTGATGAACCCGTTCATGGTTGGTCCTCCTGCCGGGGTGCATCGAATTCGTAGTCGCGCTGGTGCCATGGGCTGGGTTGCCAGTCCGAATCACGTTCGAACGACGCGATGAACAACCGCTCGAGGTCCTCCACCGAGCGGTAGAACGCGCTGACGGCTTTCTGCGAGCCGACGTCGAGCACGTGGACGTAGACGATGCGTCGGTTCTGGTCGATCTCGAGAACCATCGTGCCGGGGATCAGGTTGAGAACGTCGATGCACAGCGTGAGAACCAGGTCGGACTTGATCCCGAGTTGGTACCGCAGAACTCCGGTGACCGGCGGCGGCGACGGACGGATCGCCAGCCACGCGACCTGGATACTCGACTGGATCGCGTAGTACACGATCATCCACAGCAGACGCAGAATCGACAGCAGATGTACCCGACCCTCGACCGGTACGCGGGGGAGGGGAAGCAGGACCATGATGATCAGGCCGACGGCGAGTCCGCCGAAGATGTTGCCGAAACTGATGTTGCCCCACAACAGGATCCATACAACCATCAGCCACAGCAGGATCCCGACGCGGAGTACCTGTTCGCGTTTCATCGCGGAGCCTCCTCGGTGTTCGGGACGTCGGTGTTCGGGACGTCGGTACTGGGAGCTACAGCAGGGTCGTCTGCAGCGACGGGAGCTTCGTCGACCGGCACAGGCCGGTGGTTGCCGAGAACCGCGTCGATGTAGATGGACCGGTCCTGCAGGTCCTTCGCCGCTCTGTCGCTGATGTCGATGATCCGGCCCGCGAACACCGTCAGTGCCAGACCGACGATGACGAGCCCGACCGTCGGAATCAGCATGAAGAGCGGAATCTTGCCGACATCCTCGCGGTCGACGAACGCGATGTCCTCCTCGGACTCGTCGATCAACGCTGACGGGCTGACGTCGGCGAGGTCACCTTCGGGCGCGTCGGCCCGGGCTCGCCAGAAAGCCTTGGTCCACACGCGGGCGACGGCGTAGAGCGTCAGCAAGCTGGTGATCGTGCCGCCGGCAACGAGGATCCAAGCCAACGCGCTGGCGTCGGCCGCACCGGCCTGAAGGAGCGCGACCTTGCCGATGAAGCCCGAGAACGGCGGGATACCACCGAGATTCAGCGCCGGGATCAGGAAGACGATCGCGAGGATCGGGCTGGCCGCCGCCAGACCGCCGAGACGGCGCAGCGACGACGACCCGGCTTGTCGTTCGATCAGACCCACGACGAGGAAGAGCGTCGTCTGCACGATGATGTGGTGGGCGACGTAGTAGATCGCGCCGGACAGCCCGGACGTCGTGGACAGTGCGATACCGAAGATCATGTAACCGATATGGCTGACCAGTGTGAACGAGAGCAGACGTTTGATGTCGCTCTGCGCGATGGCACCCATGATGCCGACCACCATCGTGAGCAGGCCGCACACCATCAGTACGTTGTCGAGTTCCCCTTGCGGGAACAGCAGTGAATGCGCGCGGATGATCGCGTACACACCGACCTTGGTGAGCAACCCGGCGAAGACGGCGGTGATCGGTGCGGGCGCGGTCGGATACGAGTCCGGTAGCCACGCAGACAGCGGGAAGACCGCGGCCTTGATGCCGAACGCCACGAGAAGGACAGCGAAGATGGCGGTTCGTGTGCCCGGCGGAATGTTGTCGAAGCGCAGGGCCATGTCGGCCATGTTGAGGGTGCCGGTCGCCGCGTAGGCGAAGGCGATGCCCGCCAGGAAGATCAGCGAGGACACCATCGAGACCATCACGTAAGAGACACCGGCCCGGACGCGGTCGGCGCTGGCACCGAGCGTCAGGAGCACGAAACTCGCAGCGAGCAGAACCTCGAATCCGACGTACAGGTTGAAGAGGTCACCGGCGAGGAACGCGTTGGAGATACCGGCGGTCAATGCGAGATAGGTCGGCAGGAAGATCGAGACCGGCTGGGCCTCGCTGCCGTCGCGAATACCCTGACCGATCGCGTAGATCATGACGGCGAGCAACACCACCGACGAGACCACGAGCATCATCGCCGAGAGACGGTCGACCACGAGTGTGATGCCGATGGGGGAGTCCCAGCCGCCGACCTGAACGGCCGTCGTACCGTCGCGGTCGGCGAGGTAGAGCAGCAAGCCCGACACCGCGACGACGCCGACGAGCGCGATCAGTGTGATCACGCGCTGAAAACGAGGACGTCGGCCGACGACCAGCGTCGCAGCTGCGGCCAGCATCGGGATCAAGACGGGCAGGGGCGCAAGGGCTCCCATCAGGTTGTCCGAGATAGTCATGCGCCTCCACCTCCCTCGATCTTGGTCTGGCGAGCGTCTTTGCGCCGCTTCTCGGATTCCTTCTTACGAGCAAGGTCGGTGGCCCAGTCGGGTACCGGTTCGTCCTCGAAGTCGCCGTCGTGGAGGTCGTCGTAGCATTCGATGTCCTCGAGGTTGACCAGTTGTTCGAGGGGAATAGGGTTGCCGTCCTTGTCGAATGCGTCGCCGCCGATGCTCGGGGCACCGGTGACCGGGTCGTCGGAGCGGTCGTGGTCGGGAGCGTCGGCAGGCAGGCGACGCTTGAGAACCTTGGTGTCCTCGGGATCGTCCTCGACGGCGTCGGCGGTGTTGATCTTGTAAGACCGGTACGCCAGTGCCAGAACGAAGCCGGCGATACCCATCGTGATCACGATCGCCGTCAGGATCATGCCCTGGGCGAGCGGATCCGCTATTTCCTCGTGGACCGAATCTCGGCCGACGATGGGCGGATTCCCGTCCGATCCACCAACAGTGAGGATCAAGAGGTTGATGGCGTTACCGAACAGGAGCAGTCCGAGGAGCATCCGGGTGATGCTTCGTTCGATCAGCAGGTAGACACCGGCCGACGTGAGGACGCCGATCAGGATCAGCATTCCGATATTTGCGCTCATGGTGCTTTCACCTCGATTTCTGCGTCGAGGCGGGCGCCGAGACTTCGGAGTACGTCCAAGACCAGGCCGACCACGATGAGGTAGACGCCCAGGTCGAAGAACAGTGCGGTGACCAGTTTGACGTGGCCGATGAGCGGGAGTGTGAACTCGAAGACGGCGGACGAGAGCGCCGGGGCGCCGAGGAACAGCGACACCAGGGCGGTGCCCGCGGCCAGCGCCAAACCGAGGCCGAGAATCTTGCCCGCGTCGATGGGTACGGCTTCACCGAGTTCGTAGCGTCCGCCGGCGAGGTACCGAAGTACCAGCGCCAGGCCCGCCGTCAGGCCTCCGGCGAAACCGCCACCGGGGGCATTGTGACCGGAGAAGAAGAAGTAGATCGACAACACCATGATGGTCGGGAAGATCAACCTCGTGGTGACCTCGAGAACCAGCGAACGGTGTCGAGGATCGATGAGGTCTCCGCCGCGCAACCACGTCGTGTCCGAGTTGGCAGCTGCCTTGTCGACGATGACGGAGGGGGCGTCCGCGACTCGCGGTGCGATACCGAACCGGCGGTTGCGGAAGACGAGGCTGGCGACGCCCGTCGCAGCTACCAGCAGCACCGAGATCTCACCGAGGGTGTCCCATGCGCGGATGTCGACGAGTAGGACATTGACGACGTTCTTGCCGTTGCCCAGGTCGTAGGCCGCGTCGGGAAGCAGCTCGTAGATCGGACGAGTGTTTCGGGCATTGGTCGCGAAGGCCGCGATGGTGGTGACGGTGATACCGACGGCGACAGCGAGGGCGGCACGCGGCCACTTGAAGCCGATCGCCTTGCTCTCGTCGACTTCGGCGGGGAACTTCCGGAGCACGAGCACGAAGATCACCAGTGTCAGTGTCTCGACGAGGAACTGGGTCAGCGCGAGGTCGGGTGCGCCGTGCAGCGCGAACAACACGCCGCAGCCGTAGCCGGTCAGTCCGACGAGGATGACGCTGGCGAGTCGGTTGCGCATCAGCGTCGCGGCGATGGCGGCCGAGATCATCATCAGCGCGATCGTGAACTGGATGGGTGAATCCCACATCCGAAGGTCGACTCCGCCGCCATCGGTGTCGATGATCAGCAGGAACAGCGGCACAACGACCAGCGTCGCGAGAATCGTCGACTGTGTGCGGGGGAGCGAACCACGCTGAGTGGCGCCGGTCAGGCGCATCGAGATCGTGTCCATCCCGCGCAGAGTCGCGTCGTAGATACGGTCGGCGTTGCCGAGCGGCGGGTGCTCGAAGTGCAGTCGGCTGATCTGACGCTGCGCGATGTAGAGCGCGATGCCGCCGGCGATGACGATGCAGGTGAGCAGCAGCGGAGTGTTGAATCCGTGCCACAGCGCGAGGTGGTAGTCGGCGTGCGGTCCGGGGGCCAGTGTGGTCGAGTACGGCGTCAGCAGCTTCTCGAGCTGGGGCGAGAGAATGCCGGCGGCCAGACCGAGAACAGCGAGCAGGCCTGGCGCGAACAGGAACAGCCAACCAGGCTTGTGCATCTTGCTCACGGCTGGGCTGGGCTTACTCAGGGTCTTGCGTCCGAAGGCGCCCCAGATGAAGCGGACGCTGTAGCCGACGGTGAGGATCGAGCCCAACACGATCACCGTGACGACGGCGATGGACGACCAGTGGCCGAGCGCGTTCGTTTCGAGCACCGATTCGAGTGCGGCTTCCTTGCCGACGAATCCGAGTAGCGGTGGCAGACCGGCCATGCTGGCGGCAGCGAGGCTCGCGATGATCGCGAGAGCGGGTGCCGCTTTACCCAGGTGCGCAAGTTTGCGCAGGTCACGGGTGCCGGTCGTGTGATCGATGATGCCAACGACCATGAAGAGTGCGGCCTTGAACATCGCGTGCGCCACGACCATCGTCATGCCGGCCAGGGCGGCGTCACGCGTGCCGATGCCGACCAGGACCATCATGAAGCCGAGTTGGCTGACGGTTCCGAAGGCGAGGACGAGTTTGAGGTCGTACGCGCGCATGGCTCGCCAACCGGCGAGGATCATCGACAGCAGACCCAAACTGATGATGGTGATGCGCCACGGCGGCGAATCGGCGTACCCGGGAGCCAGGCGCGCGACGAGGTAGATACCGGCCTTGACCATTGCAGCAGCGTGAAGATAACCGCTGACAGGGGTTGGCGCGGCCATTGCACCGGGAAGCCAGAAGTGCAGGGGCACGATTGCCGATTTGGAGAGCGCACCGATCAGGATCAGGACGATCGCGACGGACGGGAGCCACCCCGTCGGCGGGTTCGCGACCAGTTCGGACAGGTTGTAGCTGCCGCCGACCTGGCCGAGGATGATCATGCCGACCAACATCGCCAGACCACCCGCGGTGGTGACCAGCAGTGCCTGGGTCGCGGCGCGGCGGCTGGTGGCGCGTTCGGCGTAGTGACCCACGAGCAGGAACGACAGGACCGTTGTCAGTTCCCAGAACACGTAGAGAAGCAGCATGTTGTCGCTGGTCACTAGCCCGAACATGGCACCCGCGAAGGCGACCATCTCGGCGGCGAAGATACCGAGTCGAGGTTCGTCGTCGGTGAAATAGCGGGCGCAGTAGACCAGGATGAGCGTGCCGACACCCAGGACGAGCACGGCCATGATGGCCGAAAGCGCGTCGAACCTGAAGTCGATGTCCATCGACAGCCCTGGAACCCAGGTGATGTGCAGCGTCTCGACGGTGCCCCATTTGTCGATGACCCAGCCGAGGCCGACGAGGGGGACTATCGCGAGGGGGAAGAAGCCGTTTCGCCCTAACCTGCGCACCACAAGCGGAGCCAAGAGGGCGGCAACGGCATGGGCAAGCAAGATAGCGAGCAAAAGGCACTCCGTCGTGTTGTCAGCGGGCGGCGGGGTGTCCGAACAAAATCGAACCTATCGGATTAACGAGACAATTCACCTTGTCGGAGAGGTTGTCTTTGCGTACATATTACCGGGCGTGGCAGTTTCGATGTGCAGCGAGTCGATTCGGACATCATCGGCACTCGCTGATACACGTAGGTTGGACGACGTGAATTCGTCGACACCCACCACGATCATCCGTACCGCCGCCCTTGCACACATTCGTGACCGCAAGCTGATCCAGACCCGCTCCGTGGGCAAGACGGCGTTCTACATGGCCGGCGGAAAGATCGACCCGGGGGAGACGCCCGAGCAGGCACTGCACCGCGAAATTCGGGAGGAACTCGACGTCGATCTGGTCGACGGGACGGTCACGTTCCTCGACGTCTTCGAGGCTCACGCTTTCGGACATTCCGCGGACACGGGCCTGCACATGAGTTGTTATCTGGCGGAGATGGCCGGAGACCCGCACCCGACCAGCGAGATCGCCGAGTTCCGCTACTTCACGCTCGCCGAGTACGCAGCGATGGACGAGGTGGCGCCCGGATCGCTCAAAGTGTTCCATCGCCTGGCGTCGATGGATCTGATCGACTGATCGGCGGAGGAACGGATCGATTGATCCGCCCCAATCGGAGACTCACGTAGGCGCAGACGGCCACGATGATCAGCGCCACGGCGTCGAGTATCAGAATGTCGGTCGAGATTTCGAACGGGCCGACCGTCGTGATGCCGTTGAAGGGCTTGTTCTCGTCGAGCGGCGTGTACGCCGTCCATCCGTAGTCGAACTGCGGATAGACGAGCAGGGCCAGCGCCGTCGGGCCGAAGATGACACCGAGTCCGACGAGTGCTCGCGACGCTCCGGTCCGCGGTGGCTCTCGGTACATCGCGCTGGCGATCGCGTATGTGACGACCGCAGCGGTGAAGGCGACAAGAAGATCGCTGATCGTGAGAACGTCACCGATCTTCGGCGACGGCGACGTGGCGTAGCTGACGATCCCGGCGACCGTGACCGTCAGGAGCAATCCGTAGCCGACGACTCGCGAGGGAGCGATCGCGCCGATCGCTGCCGCGGCGACGATGACGAGTCCGATCACGACGGCGGTGGAGGCGGGGGTTTTCGACCATTCCATAGCTTCGGTTGCGGGACGGTTCGCCGAGACCGCCGCCAGAGTTGCGACGGCAGCGGTACACATCAGCAGGATACGACTGCCGTCGCCCAGCACCCGCGCGCAGATCACCGTGATCACCAGCGCGACGAGTAGTAGAGGCACCGCCGCCGTGACGGTGGTGATCTCGAACCACCAATTCGCAGCGACCCCGAAGAGAGTGAGCACCGCCGCGATAGTCACCGGTCGAACGGCCATCCGTTCTTTGGGGTGGTCCTTGTCGAAGTCGTGGAACCAGAACGCGGCGACGCAGGCGGCGGCCAATGCCAGCGCGAGCAGTGTTGCCCCCAACACTGGTGGTTGAAACTGGTTGGTGTTGTCGGCGATGTAGTCTGCGTACCGCCGAGGAATAGCGTCTTCGTCGAGGAGTGAATCCGAGACATGCACGGCAACAATCGTTCCCGCGACGGAAGCGGCTCGGACCCGGGGAGCGGCAGCAACCGTGACCGCGCCGACAGCGACTCCCGCACCGACGGGTGAGAGTGCCTCGAAGTTGTGATCGTAGAGCCCGGGCAGTTCGAGTAGGAGTCCACCGAAGACCGTCATGGCCGCGGTCCGCAACCGGCAGCGGGCCATCATCGCGGCTGTCCCGACCGCGACCACAGCCAGAACGCCGGCGCCGATCGTCGAGATCGACCAGAACCTGTCGCCCGTCGAAATCGACGTCGACTGGCTGTTCACGAACGGTGCCAAGGCGACGACGGTGACGACGAATGCCGTCACGCCACTCAGCGCGACGAGCAGCGTCCTGCGGGCGATGGGCACTGCTCCAAAATAGTCAATCCGGTACCAGTTGCACCGCAATAGCAGGTCTCAGTCCGGTGACGGTGTGTCAGTCGACTGGCTCCGGTTCGATCCGAGATTCCGTGGTGTCGACGGGTGGATGGGACCGTCGGAGGATCGCTGCACCGCAGAAGCCGATGATCAAGGCGAAGAGGATTGCAGTGCCGACGGTCTGAGGGGTGACGTAGTCGACGGTGATTCCGACGCCGCGTCCGAATAATCCTCCGTCGCCGTGGGGAGAGACCGCATCGATATCGAGCTGGCCTTGGATGTATATCGACGTCATCATCGGTGGGAAAGCGAGCTGATCGGTGAGAACAGCGATCGACGAGAAGGTCATTGCGGCAAAGGGAATGGCGAGTCCGAGTGTGGCGTCGACCAGGCTGCCGGGAGCCAGGGCACCGAACAGCAATCCGGCGGCGAGACCCAGCGAGGCGATCTTCAGTGCGATTGACCAGACACCGTGCGCGGAGTCGAAGGGCAGTAGTTCTGACAGCGGTACCGCAACGAGAACGGCGATGGGAACGAGGTTTGGCACCTGCTTGTGCAGTCGCAATCCGACGGCGACCGGCAGGGCTGCGAAAAGCACCAGTACCCAGGGGGACTTCAGGTCTCCCCAGTGGCCGGAACCCTTCGCGATGTCGACGAACAGCGGAGCCGACGCAGCGGCCAGAGCGGTTGCGGCCCAGAGGAACTTGCCACCAGCACCGGAGGTGTCGCCGAGACGGTAGGCGGCGATCCATGTCAACGCGAGCGCAGCGCCCGCTGCCAAGACCATGACGATCCAGGCAGTTGCCTCGGACGCGTACTGCTGGCGATCGATCACGGCGCCGAGCACTCGATGCCCGATCGCCAGCGCGGCGATCACCACGAGCGCGATGCGGATTTCGCCCGCGTCGGGCTTGCGGATCCGGAAGCCGGATTGCGCGGTCACTGCACAGGCGATTGCTGCTGCGGCCGTGGCGCCGATCAGCCACCACGACGGCTCACCTACCGAAGACGTACTCATTCGGCCCGTCCCGCCGGCGAACGTGCGAACCGCGAGGAAGGCGGCAAGCACGCCGAGGAGGGTGGCGTTCTTCGTGGCGGTGCGATCCCAACTGACGGCAACCACACAACCCAGAATCGCACCGGCTGCAACACTTTTGACGATGATCACGGCGATCAGCAGGTCCAGTGACGCAACCTCGGGCACGACTGCCCGAATGATCGCGATGACGGCGACCCCGACGGTGATCGCGATCCAGGCTGCCCGACGGGAGCCGCGACGCTGTGAGAGTGCGCAGGCAAGCACGGCAACCACGGCGCCGAGCCCGACAGCGGTGGGTCCACTGCTGATCCAGCGATCTACTTCCGACGGAGAGGCCACGATGGCCCAGTCGCGAAGAACGGGATTGGTCAGGGCCAGCGCCGCGAGTATCCCGGACAGGAGCGCAGCGACGGTGGTGAGGATCGCTCGAAGATCGAGTGGCATCGGGCCAACCTATCGCGGCGCCGCGACATCGGTCGTGGGCGGCGTGAGTGCCGGAAACCAGATGTCGGTGAGAACGTCTGCTGCGACGTCCGCACCCGCGGTGATCGCGCCCTGTTCCGCCCAGCGAATGAAGAAGCGCTCGACCTGTGTCAGCAGGAGTTCGACCCGGAGTTTCGCCTCGTCGTGTCGGCTCTGCGGCCAACGGGCGAGGTACGACGGCATCGCGTTGGGCAGTGCAGAGATGCCTTCGCGGGCCAGTGTGCGGAACTCGGGTTCGAGGACCATGGCCTCGTCCCACGCCCGCATCATGTGGTGGTGATCGCGGCACCAGTCGAGAGCGCGGTTGATCCAGCCGGCGAATTCTTCGCGCGAACCGGAATCGAGTACGTGGTCGAGATCCTGGAATATGGCGAGGGTGCTGGATACGACGGTGTTCGAGCCGAGCGCCTTGAGGATGTCGATCTTTCCGGGAAAGTGCAGGTAGAAGGTGGCTCGGCTGCAACCGACCCGGCCGGCGATGTCCTCGACGGTGACAGCCGCGTATCCGCGTTCGGTGAAGAGCGCGCCGGCGGCATCCACGAGGTCTGCGCGGGTTCGCTGCTTCTGCTTCTCTCGCAGCGTCAGTCTGCCGGAGGTATCTGTCATTACCAGGATCCTAGTGCCGCGGGGGCTCTCACGGGTCAGTTGCACGAGACTCTCCGTCTTTCACTTGACAGTCCGTTAGTGAAAGCTACTCTGTGGTGTAGCGCACATTCGACCGATCAGAGGACGCCATGACCATCTCGGACACAACACGCACGCCTGACCTGCCGGCCGGATTCGACGTCACCGATCCTGCTGTCCTCGGGGAGCGGATCCCTTTCGAGGAATTCGCCGAACTGCGTCGCAACGCACCCGTGTGGTGGTGTGAGCAGCCGCCGACGGTCGGTGGATTCCAGGACGAGGGCTACTGGGTGGTCTCGCGTCACGCTGACGTCAAAGAGGTCAGCCAGCGCAGCGATGTGTTCTCGAGCTGGGAGAACACCGCGATCGCGCGTTTCGCCGACGACATGCCACGTGAGGCCGTCGAGATGCTCCGGCATCTTCTGCTCAACAAGGATGCACCGGAGCACACCAAGCTCCGCAAGCTGATTTCGAAGCTGTTCACGCCTCGCGCGATCAACGGCATGCGCGACGAATTGGATCGTCGTGCACGGAGCATCGTCGACACCGCTGTGAGCGAAGGCCCGGGCGACTTCGTGAAGCAGGTTGCCAGCGAGCTGCCGCTCCAGGCGATCGCGGATCTGATCGGTGTACCGCAGGACGATCGAGACAAGCTGTTCAAGTGGTCCAACGAGATGATGGGCTACGACGACCCGGAATACCAGGGTGATCCGGCAGTCGCGTCCACCGAGGTCCTCGGATACGCGTACCAAATGGCAGACGCACGTCGTACCTGCCCGGCAGACGACATCGTCACCACTCTGGTCCAGGCCGACATCGACGGCGACTCCTTGAGCCCGGAGGAGTTCGGGTTCTTCGTGCTCATCCTGGCGGTCGCAGGGAACGAGACCACTCGCAACGCCATCACGCACGGAATGATCGCGTTCCTGGACAACCCCGAGCAGTGGGAGCTGTACAAGAAGGAACGTCCCAAGACGACGGCCGACGAGATCGTCCGTTGGGCGACACCCGTCACCGCCTTCCAGCGCACCGCGCTCGAGGACACGGAATTGGCAGGAGTGTCGATCAAGAAGGGGCAGCGCGTGGTGATGCTGTACAGCTCCGCGAACTTCGACGAGGACGTGTTCGAGAACCCGATGACGTTCGACATCACTCGTAACCCCAATCCGCACTTGGGCTTCGGCGGAACGGGCGCGCACTTCTGCATCGGTGCCAACCTCGCTCGTATGGAGATCGACTTGATGTTCAACGCGATCGCCGACAACGTCCCGGACATCACCAAGATCGGTGATCCGCGCCGTCTGCGCTCGGGTTGGATCAACGGCATCAAGGAGTTCCAGGTCGATTACAAGAGCACAGGCTGCCCGGTCGCTCACTAGAGTCGGTAGGTGAGAGGTACACCCCACGATCTCGAGGAGCCACCGCATGACTTCGATCAACGACAAGGCAACTGCTCTACTGGCGTTGCACCAGCCAGGTAATCCGGTCATTCTCCCGACGGTGTGGGACGCGTGGTCGGCGAATCTTGCGGTGGCTGCCGGTTTTGCAGCCCTGACGGTAGGCAGTCATCCGGTTTCCGATTCCATCGGCAAGCCGGACAACGAGGGCATCACCTTCGACGAACTTCTGCACCGGATCAAGCAGATCACCGGTGCGGTCGACGCCCCGATCTCGGTAGACATCGAGGGTGGTTACGGGCTCGAGCCGGCAGTTCTCATCGACGGGTTGATCGATGCCGGCGCTGTCGGACTCAACATCGAGGACACCGTTCACAGTGAAGGCGGACGCTTGCGTGAGGCGCAGGAGCACGCCGACTTCGTGGGTGGGCTTCGTCAGGCCGCCGACGCAGCCGGAGTTCACGTTGTCGTCAACGCGCGCACCGACCTGTTCGTGAAGCAGGTCGGTGACGAGGCCGATCGCGTCGATCGCGCCATCGCACGCCTCAAGCTGGCGGCCGACGCCGGCGCCGACGTTCTCTACCCCGTCGGGCGCCATGACGACGCGACCCAGCGCCGCCTGACGTCCGAACTTCCACTTCCGATCAATGCGATCGGAATCCCGGACCAGGACGATCCGGCAAGTTTCGGTCCGCTCGGAGTGGCACGTGTGAGCTTCGGTCCGTTCTTCCAGATGGCATTGGCCAACCGTGCGAACGAGATCTTGGGACGCTGGAAGTAAGAATGCAGACACTGATGTCGCCCGGCCCGCTTCTCGACGATGGCGGACATTTGGTCGAGACGGGTTGGGCCCCATCGGAGATTCGCAAGTATCGACGCTCTGCGATCACCGCTCCCAAGTTCCGGATCAAGGAGTGGGACTACTACTGCGTTCTCACTGCGGATTACGGCATCGCGCTGACCGTCGCCGACAACGGGTACATGGGCTTGCTCGGGGTCTCCTGGCTCGATTTCCGAACACCACACGAGATCACCGAAAACGTGATGCTGCCGTTCCCGATGGGAAGGCTCGGTCTGCCCGAAAGCGCCGACGACGGTGATGTGGTGGTGTCGAAAGGTAAAGCTCGCTTCGAGTTTCGCCATGTGGACGGTGGGCGCCACCTGATTGTCGACTACCCGGCTTTCGACGGTGGACGAGGTCTTCATGCCGACTTGTTCCTGGCGAGTCCTACCGATGACCGGATGGTGATCGCCACACCGTTTCCGAAGGCGTCCCGTTCGTTTTACTACAACCAGAAGATCAACTGCCTGCCCGCTGCCGGGACCGTGCGAATCGGGAGCGACGACTTCACATTTCGCTCGGAAGACTCGTTCGGCGTTCTCGATTGGGGCAGGGGAGTCTGGACTTACGACAACACCTGGTACTGGGGTTCTGCATCCGGACTGGTGAACGGCGAGCGGTTCGGATTCAACATCGGTTACGGCTTCGGCGACACTACGGCGGCCAGCGAGAACATCGTGTTTGTCGGCGGCCGGGCACACAAACTGGACAGGATCGACTTCGGCATCCCGCAGGGAACGTACGACGGCGCTCCGTGGAACTTCTCGAGCAACGATGGTCGCTTCGAGATGACTTTCGAGCCGATCATCGACCGTGCCGCGACTTTCGACGTCGGGGTGCTGCGTTCGATTCAGCATCAGGTGTTCGGAAAGTTCTCCGGCACAGTAATCCTCGACGACGGTACCTCCGTGGTGGTTCGAGATCTCCTCGGATTTGCCGAGGAGGTTCGGAACCGCTGGTAGGCCGTACGTCTCCGCGAAGATGACGGAACGCAGCATGAGCACCGGGGCATGATCGTGCCCCGGTGCTCGCGTCTCGAGTTGTTTCACTTCAGGCTGCTGTCGGTCGGCTGTTCCCGCCGATCGGCTGCTGATACGGATCGATCGACATCGGTGGATAGAACACTGTTTTCCGATCCGGCCCGATCTCCACCCGCCATTCGGTGTGGTGCATCGTCCGATGATGATGACCGCACAACAAGATCAGATTGTCGAGATCTGTTGGGCCACCATCGTTCCAGTGAACAATATGATGAGCATCGCACCACCCCGACGGCGTTCCGCACCCCGGAAACGCACACCCACCATCACGAACCGCCAACGCCCGCCGCTGCGGCACCGTCGCTGTTCTCGCTTCCTTACCGCACTCGAGCGGAACACCATTCTCATCCAACAAAATCCGCGTCACGGTGCAGTCGCACGCCAACATCCGCGCGGTATCGATACTGATCGGACCTACCCAATCCGTCCACGCAAACCCGAGTTCATCGGTCGACGGCAGCAAGTCCTTCAACGCTTGCAGATCCGTCATGTCTTTCGCGCTGGCGGTGACCGTGATGTGCGGTTTCACCCCGCCCTCGATCGGGCCCAACCCCGCCCGCTCATACCGGCGCAACAACTCGCAAAACCCGTCCGCACGCCGCAGCGCCGGGGTGCGGGTGTCTTTGACGCCGTCCTTCTCCGGTGTCGGAGCCGACAGGCTCGACAACAACGTGATCAACCGGGCCCTGTTCACAGCATCCAAGTCACCCTTCGCCGACACGCGCCCGTACAAACCTTTCGACGCGTAGAACTCGTTACGCTCCGAATCCTCACCGACCGGAACCCCGTCCTCGCGCTTGCCGTACTGCTTCTCGATCCGCCGGATCGCTGCCCGCACCGCATCACAATCGGCGATGTTCTTCGACGCCAACCCCAACAGAATCCCGCGGGCCTTGTCCACATCCGCCAGGGTCATGTTCTTCGGCGGATGCTGACAAAACGACGCCACCTGCCGCGCCTTCAACGCATCCACGTCACCGCGATGGAATGCATCCGCGACAACAGGTTCGAGCATCAACAACCGCGCCAACCCGACCAGCAGGCTGCACTCACCGATCTCCAGATTCGTCGAACCATGCAACCACTGTGCGATCGCCCGAAAACCCTTCCCGCCGAGAACTTCCCGGGAAAACATCTCCACGATCAGCAACACCATCCGCGACTGCAATTCGTGTCGGGCGCGCACCAGACCCAGAACCTCGCTCTTGAGGTCCTCGCCATCCAGCTGCCACGCATCCCGACTGTCCATGCTCAAAGTTTAATCGAACAAAGTTTCGAACACAAGACTTGGATCTCGAAAAGTGTTCCTATGCAATAATTTTCGACAATTTTGATTTCTGGGACTTTTCGGATCTTCATTCGATTTGCGGCAGGCAATCTCGACTGCCTCATTGCATGGACTCTGCTGACGCCGAGCGCTCGGCATACATTCCGGCTTCATGTTGACGTGGACGAGGGCACTTGGACGCGTGGCCGCGCATGGGCTCTGTCGATTGCATTGGTTGCCTTGCCGTACTACCGCGACACGAACGAGCAGATCACGGCCTGGGCGAAACATGCGATCGCTCAGGTCGTTGACGACATCCGCACTGAACCCTGAGACCACCTGCGCCGTCTCCGGTTTCGCAACAATCCTTGGAACTCGAGCAGAGAAGGTTATCGGCCTTTGTCCACGGCGTTCGGCGACCGATCAGCCGATCGCGCTCAGGTCCCCGTACACCGTCCGGCCCTCCAGGACGGTGGCGAGCACCGTGATGTCGGCCAGCTCGGCCGGCTCGACGTCGAGGGGATTTGCCGACAGCACAACCAAATCCGCGTAGGCACCGGGAAAGATGGACCCGATGTGATCTTCGCTGAACAGCTGCCACGCGGCGTTGACCGTGTGGGCGCGCACTGCGGCATCCACGGGGATCCGTTCCTGGGGTGCCACGACGCGGCCGCTGGGCGAAAGTCTGGTGACGGCGTCCTGCATATTCCGTAGCGGATTGGCGGGGGTGACGGGACCGTCGTTGTGGAAGGTGAACCGTTGCCCGGCCGCGAGTGCAGATCCTGCTGCGGCCCAGACGGATCCGTATTCGGGGCCGAACAGGTCATCCACCAGAACGTCACCCCAGTAGTGCAAGTGGTCGATGAAGATGCTGACCGTGACGCCCAGTTCCGCTGCGCGGGCGAACTGATCCGGACGCATCGCGCCGACATGTTCGA
Source organism: Rhodococcus sp. FH8 (assembly GCF_019266085.1). Lineage (NCBI taxonomy): Bacteria > Bacillati > Actinomycetota > Actinomycetes > Mycobacteriales > Nocardiaceae > Rhodococcus > Rhodococcus sp. FH8. The sequence continues at coordinate 338,051 of NZ_LPNQ01000065.1, forward strand.
GGCGCAACCGGTGATCGGGCCGGGGGTGCTCCTTCAGAAGCTGCTCCCACGCGTCGAGAACCATGGTGATCGCGTCGTCGCCGTGGGCGTGGCACGCCATCTGCCACCCCTTGGCGAAGTAGGCGGAACTGATGTCGTGGATCTGTTCGCCGGTGTAGTTGGCATGCCCGTGCGTGCAGGCGATCCCGAGCGCACGGGTGGCTTCGGTATCGAGATACGGGAAACTGGTGGCGATGTTGCCGACCCACGGCGAACCGTCGGACCAGACCTTGATGCCGATCTGGCGCACCAGGTCGTTTCCGTCGCCCGGCGACGCCTCGGTAGTGCGTGCGTCGTTGGACATTTCGTAGAGCCGCAGGCGGGTGGTGAGCAGTCCGGCGTCGGCTATTGCGGCCAGGGCGGGCCGCATCTTGGGGTCGAACGACAATTCGGCGATGGTGGTGATTCCGGCGGCGTTCATTCGGGCGCATTCGGCCGCCACCAGTGCGGGGAAGTCGTCACCGATAGTGACTGCGTGGCCCGCGACTGCGAACACCGCAGGCATTTCGTACGCGGCTCCGTCGAGTGCGCCCGTCGCGTCGTGGCCGTACGATCCGCCGATCGGATCGGGGGTATCGCGGGTGATGCCGGCCTGCACTGCTGCCGCCGTGTTGAAATACGCGACGTGTCCCGAGTTGTGCATGATCACGAGGGGGTACTCCGGCGCTACGGAGTCCAGCCAGTCGATGGTCGGGTCGGGTAGGCCCTTCTGCAGCAACGGGTCCCAACCGTTCAGAGAAGCGCCGGCAGCACCTCGCGAACGAACAGTGTCGACGACGGCAGCAACTACGGCGTCCGCCTCGGCGATCGTGACAGGCCGGATGTCGACGACGTCAGGCCCGAGCACGATGGCTTCTTCCAAAGGGTGACCGTGTGGCTCGATGAACCCCGGCAGAACAGTGGCACCTCCGACGTCGACGACGCGGGTATCCGGCCCCACCAGTTCCTCGACGTCCGTGCGCGCGCCGACGGCTGTGATCCGGCCGCCCGTCACGGCGAGCGCCTGGGCGCGTGGTGCTTCCTCGTGCATGGTCACGATGTCGCCGTACAGAACCAGATCAGCAGCCATGGTCAGTCCTTATCGGTTGTCCGCGTACGCCTGTAGGTGTGCCACCTGCTCGGGATCGAGTGAGGGACGTACCTTCTCACGGGCGGTTGCCACGTCCGCGGCCGTCACGTCGGCCGCGTCCATGCTCCGACGCATGGCGGCGAGTGCAGCCTCACGCAGGAGAGCCGAGCAGTCTGCTGCCGAGTATCCCTCGAGATCGACGGCCAGAATGTCCAAATCGACATCTTCGGCGAGCGGTACCGACTTGCCGGAAGCACGCAGAATCGCTTTGCGGGCCTCCGCATCCGGCGGCGGTACGAATACGAGACGTTCGAGTCTGCCGGGGCGCAGAAGAGCCGGGTCGATCAGATCCGGTCGGTTGGTGGCGCCCAACACCACGACGTCGCGTAGCGGTTCGACGCCGTCGAGTTCGGTCAGCAACGCGGCTACGACGCGATCCGACACCCCGGAGTCGGAACTTTGACCACGACGCGGGGCAAGGGCGTCGATTTCGTCGAGGAAGATCAACGAGGGCGCCGAATCGCGTGCGCGCTGGAACAACTCGCGTACGGCCTTTTCGGAGGCGCCGACCCACTTGTCCATCAGCTCCGCACCTTTGACGGCGTGGACGCTGAGGTGACCTGAGCTGGCAAGGGCACGAACGAGATACGTCTTACCGCAGCCGGGAGGGCCGTAGAGGAGCACGCCGCGGGGTGGGTCGACACCGAGGCGTGCGAAGGAGTCGGGGTGCTGTAGCGGCCACAGCACCGCTTCGGTGAGGGCCTGTTTGGTTTCGACCATGTCGCCGACGTCGTCGAGGGTGACGCTGCCGATCGACAGTTCTTCGGTACTCGAACGGGACAGTGGCCGAATCACTTCGAGGGCACCGACAAGATCTTCCTGCGTGATCTCCGGAGAATCACCGGATTTGGACGCCCGCGTCGCCGCTCGCAAGGCAGCTTCACGGCAGAGCGCCGCGAGGTCGGCGACCACGAATCCCGGTGCGCGCGAGGCGATGGCGTCGAGTTCGAGGGTTCCGGTGGGCACGCGGCGGAGCAGGAGTTCGAGCAACGCCTTGCGGGTTGCGCCGTCCGGCAGGGTAAGTGCGAGTTCTCGATCGCAGAGATCCTGGCCGCGAAGGCGCGCGTCGACGGTCTCCGGATGGGCGGAGGTCGCGACGAATGCCACGCCCGGGGTTGCGACGGCGCTGCGCAGTTGTTCGAGGATCAGTGCGGACACCGGTTCCGCGGTGGCCGGAAGCAGAGCGTCGATGTCACTGATCAGCAGTACACCACCGCCGCGCACGGCAGCAACGGCGTCGACGATTCGCTGCAGGCGGGTATTCGCCTCGGTGGCACCGACTCCCGGGCCGTCGAGTTCGACCAGTTTGCGCGAGGACAGGACCGAGCGGGCCAACGTGGCTTTGCCTACGCCGGCGGGGCCCGTGATGAGGACGCCGAGGTGCGGTGAGGCGCCGAGCGTACGGAGCAGTTCTGGTTCGTCGAGTGCCAGGCCGAGCCACTCGGTCAGCTTGGCTGCCTGCGCTTGCGCGCCGACGAGGTGATCCAGCGGAACCGACGGTGCAGGCTCGATCGCGACGGCGGCCGGACTGGAAACAAGCGCACTCGGTGTCAGTGTGCCCGCCGAGCCGGAACCCCAGTTGACTGCCGAATTCGGCTGGACGCTGACCGGACCACCGGCAGGTTCGACGGCCGTGACGGTGAGCAGTTCGGATGTCCACGCGACGCCGAAGGTACGGGAAAGCGCTTGGGTGGCTTCGGAAGTGCTCGTACCCGGACCGAGATCGCGGGGGAGGAGCGAGACCGTGTCGCCGACGCTGACGACCTTGCCCAGAAGAGCTTGTCGCAGAACCGTCGAGCTGATCGAATTTGTCGCCATGGACGAGCCGGTGACGGAGACGGATCGCGCTCCGTACACCGTCACCGGACCGACCACGACGGAAGAGTTCTCGGTCAAGCCGACGTTCGACATGGTGACGTCGTCGAGAAGGATCGTGCCTGCCGGGGTTCCGGTGGGCGCACGGCCCGCGACGGTCGCGGTGCCGCGGGCTCCCATGAGTGCGATGGCATCCCATTCGCGGATGCCCAACGCCGCCAACGCTTCGGGGTGCAAGCGCACGACCCCGCGGCGTAGGTCGGCGGCAGAGGTGTTGAGTCGAACGGTGAGGGCGAGTTCCGGCGAAGTCACCTCTCGAGAGTACGTCGTGGACTAGCGGGGTCGCCGCAATCCGAGACGAGCGGCCGAGCGGCGGCCACCGACGTTGGGTTGGCGTCGGATCGCGCGGCGTTCGGAAGGCTTGATGTCCCAGGTTTCGGGACGTGCTGCCACCCACCGCTTCGAGTGCACGGCAAACGGGATGTGCACCAGGTAGATCGCGATGAGAACGATCAGCAGGATGTACGGGTAGGTGATGAGTGCGGCTGCAGCCAACGTCACCAGGACGAGCAGGCCGGCCGCCATGTGCGGCGGCACGGATACCGACTTCATCGCCAGCGTCGGGATGCGGCTGACGATCAGTGCAGCCGAGAAGAGCGTCCACACGATGACGACGAAGTGCGAAGACCACCAGCCGTCACCCCACTGAGCCGTCGCGGCCAGGGGAGTGAGGGCGATGAGTGCGCCGGCCGGAGCCGGAACGCCGACGAAGTACTCACGTGCGTACGCGGGGACGTCGTCGTCGTCGAGCAGAGTGTTGAAACGTGCGAGTCGCAACACGATGCTGACCGCGTAGATCAACGCGATGATCCAGCCGATGCTGGTGCCGTCCAGCAAGGTCACGTACAGGACCAGGGCCGGGGCGACGCCGAAGGAGATGGAGTCGGCCAGTGAGTCGAGTTCGGCGCCGATCTTGCTGGTGGCGTCGAGCAGTCGCGCGATGCGGCCGTCGAGTGAATCGAGGACGGCAGCTGCGCCGATCATCGCGAGCGAGGTACCGGGTTGTCCGTCGAGAGCGAATTTGACGGCGGACAGCCCGGCGCACAGCGCCAGGATGGTGATGACGGACGGCAACAACCGCACCGCCTGGGTGCGTTTGGGCATCTTCGCGCCGGGTTGGGCTGCTCCCGGCTTCTTCACGGCTGACTTCATCTTCGGCGTCTTCACGGCAGTTGCGCGATAACTGTTTCAGCACCGATCGTGCGTTGTCCCGGCTCGACCAGGAGTGTGGTTCCGGCGGGGAAATAGGTGTCGACGCGTGAGCCGAAACGGATCAGTCCGTACGTGTCGCCGATCGGCAGGACGTCACCGACACCGGCGTAGCAGACGATGCGGCGTGCGAGCAGTCCCGCGATCTGGACAACCGCAACGTCGTGACCATCGGCGGTTTCGATCAGCATGCTGTTGCGCTCGTTGACCTCGCTGGCGTCGGCGAGATCTGCGGAGAGGAACTTGCCTGCCTGGTGAACGACCTCTTTGACCGTTCCACCGACAGGGCTGCGCTGGACATGCACGTCGAGAACCGACAGGAAGATGCTGACGCGCGGGCGCGGCTCGCTTCCGAGATTGAGCTCGGCGGGCGGAACGGCGTTGTCGACCAACGCCACCTCGCCGTCGGCGGGTGCGACGACGACGCCGATGCGGTTGGGCGGCACCCGGTGCGGGTGACGGAAGAACGTGGCGCATGCGGCGGCGGTGGTCAGACCGGCTCGGCGCACCCACTTGCGGTTGCGGCCCAGAGCTGCAACTCCCAGCGGGGCCAGCACGAACGGCAGGCCGGCGGGATGAAGTGGCGGAATCGCATGGCGAACCAGATCGACGATATGTCCGATCCCGGTGGGTTGCGGGGTTCCGGGGGGTGTGGGTCGGCGTGCCACAGGCTCCTCTAACTACTCGGTAGGTCTTCTGCTGGTCGCACTGACAGTACGGGGTGGTAGAGCATCCATAGATTACGTGAACGCCTTCTCTCCTACAGGCTGTAGTGGCATCAAGTACGAGTAGTACCCGACACAGTCGCCGGTGCGTATCGCCAGCGGGAGCGTCGCACCGCTTACTCGGATCACCAGTTGCCGCCCCGGTTGGGCTGCGGCGGCGTCGCGCAGTCGCTGCCGGTCGACCAGTACTCGGAACTTCTCACGGGGATCCGTTCCGCCCGGATCCACCCGGGCACCACCGTCTTCGCCGACGCTGACGACGGCACTGTCCTCGGTGCCGTTGAGCAGGGCGGCAAGGTGGTCGCCGCTCAGTTCGACGGCGTTGTGGTGCTCGCGCAGGATTCGGTGATCGGGGAACTCTCCGTCCTCGATCAGGGGGCTGGACACCTCACCTCCCGGATACGACGCAGTCACCGTGCGCGCGGAGAAAGTCAGCGTCACGACGCCGGCGACGTCGCGCAACAATCGCGCGAAGGTGACGGGAACGACAGCGGACACCGTCAGAGCGGAGTGAACTTTCACCTCGGCGACCGCGAGCCGGAACTGATCAGTGGTGACAAACGCAGCGACGCCGTCGTGAATGTCGAGGTGGACGCCGCGAAGTATCGGGAACTCCGATTCCTCGTTCACGGCGAACAGCACGGCGTCGAGTGCGCGTCGTAGATCCCACGAGTCGATGTCCACGCCGCCGGAGATAGGTAGCGCGTCGATCAGGCGGTGGATTCGTCCCAGTTCGGCCCGGGCGTCGGCGAGACCGTCCTCGAGGTTGCGCAGATGGGCGTCGAGGCACGAATGGGGTTCCGGTCCGGTCAGGACGGCCATCATGTCGCGGATCGGAACACCGACGCGCCGCATACCGGCGATCACGCGTGCGTCGCGGAGTTGGTCGTCGGTGTACCAGCGGTAACCGGTGTGCGGATCGACGGAATGCGGGACGAGCACGCCTTCCTTGTCGTAGAACCGCAGCGCGCTGATCGGGAGCGCCGACGCCCTGGACATCTCGCCGATCGTCAAGAGGGCGGAACTAGTGGTCACGGATCAATTCTGCCCGCAGTCGCTCGATAGCGCCCCTGATCATCCGGCCGTAACCGTCGTCGGCGAGTGTGCCGACCGACGCCTCGGCCTTCGTCAGATGCTCGACGGCCTCGGCGTCGCGTCCGAGTTTGCGGTAGTCGGCAGCCAGGTTGAGGTGCAGCGATGGATAGAAACCGGCGACCTGCAGCGATGCGTGGTGTTCCTGGGCTCGCGCGTCGGTCAACGAATCTGCAGCGTCGAGGGCGCGCAGGTCCCAGCAGAGCTCTTGAGCCGGATCGTCTTGAACGTCGGCCATGTAGTGCGCGAGGGAGACGATGTGGAGCGCATCGGGGGCGGCGCTGATCTCTTCCCACACCTTCTCGAACGCAGAGCGAGCCCCGGCTCGATCGCCGGAGCTCGCCAATTCTTGTGCCTGCGCTATCTGTGTCATCACGGGATCCATGGAACGGATCCTGATGCCTCGACCAGGTCGAGGGTCAAGCAGAGGTGCGTGCAGCCGCCTCGGCCTCGCTCTTCACACGCTTCAAGGTGGCATTCATGCCTTCAACGAGCTCGACCTCGAAGTCGGCGTTTCCGCCCAGGACGGTCTTGACGAGGAACTGCGAGACCTTCGACGTTCCGGTGGGAGCCTCGCGACGCTCGGTCACTTTGGTGCCGGTAGCGGTCGGCTCGAGTTCGTAGGACCAGATCGTGCGGTTCTCCGCGATGCGGAACGCCACCGACTTGTTGGGCTCGAAGCGAACGACCTTCGACGACGTCGGCCAGACCAGCAGGCCCTTGCGGTTGACGTTGATCGTCTTGGCGCCCTCACGCACGGTCCCGCCGATTACCTTCATCACCTTGCACTGGGGGCTCCATTCGCCCATGCGCTGCAGGTCGGCGACGATTGCCCACACGTCCTGCGGTGATGCGTCGATGTCGATGCTTGCTTCGAGGGTGTTGGACACAGTCTCTCCAGTCGAGTTGATGCTACGTAAAGTTACAAACACTTTTGTCGATCGTAAGCGATCCGTCAATGGACCATGTGTGTCAGGTCACTGTACGGCCGTCCAACAGGGTCGTGCGGGAACACGCGCGGTGGTAGCGGACAATGGTTCGCGCACGTATGACGATCCATCCGACTGGAGTACCGAGAAGTGAACAGCGACGCCGCGACGCAGGATGGCCTCAAGCGAGGGCTGACAGCGCGCCATATCCGCTTCATCGCCCTCGGATCAGCCATCGGAACCGGACTGTTCTACGGCAGCGCCGAGGCCATCAAACGAGCCGGCCCGTCGGTGCTCCTGGCCTACCTGATCGGCGGTATCGCGGTCTACCTGGTGTTGCGAGCGCTCGGCGAGATGGCGGTCCGTAACCCGGTTTCCGGTTCGTTCAGCGAGTACGCGAACAAGCACCTCGGACCACTCGCCGGTTTCATGACCGGGTGGACGTACACGTTCGAGATGGTGATCGTGTGCCTCGCCGACGTCACCGCCTTCGGCCTGTACATGCAGTTCTGGTTCCCGGACGTACCGAGATGGATCTGGGTTCTGGCTGTCGTCTTCTTCATCGGCGCGATAAACCTGTTGAGCGTCAAGGTGTTCGGCGAACTGGAATTCTGGTTCACGCTCGTGAAGATCACCGCCATCATCGCGATGATCGCCGGCGGCATCGCGATCATCGTGTTCGGATTCGGCGTTCACGACACCGATGCCGGAATCAGCCACCTCTGGTCGGACGGCGGGTTCTTCGCGACGGGCTTCGGCGGATTCGTCGCGTGTTTCGCGATCGTCATGTTCGCGTTCGGTGGCACCGAGATCATCGGTATCACCGCGGGCGAAGCCGAGGATCCGGCGCAGACCATCAGGAAAGCCGTCAACACGGTCCCGGTGCGCATCATTCTCTTCTACATCTGCACCCTCGCCGTCATCATGGCGATCATTCCGTGGCAGACCATCAACTCCGACAACAGCCCGTTCGTCCAGATCTTCGAGAACCTCGGATTGGGAACGGCCGCATCGATCCTCAACATCGTCGTCATCACCGCAGCCCTGTCAGCCATCAACAGCGACGTTTTCGGTGCGGGTCGCATGATGTTCGGAATGTCGCATGCCGGCCAGGCCCCGCAGGTGATGAAGAGAGTCTCCGCCAACGGTGTTCCGTGGATGACCGTTGTCATCATGACCGTTGCCCTGTTGGTGGGAGTAGTGCTCAACTACCTGATCCCGGACCAGGTGTTCCTCGTCATCGCCTCGCTGGCGACCTTCGCCACCATTTTCGTCTGGATCATGATCCTGCTCTCGCAGTTCCGTTCCCGCGCTCAGATGAGTGCAGACGAAACAGCGGCACTGAAGTTTCCAGTGCCGCTGTGGCCGTACGGTCAGATCTTCGCGATCGTGTTCCTGGCTTTTGTCATCGTGTTGCTCGGCGTCATCGCCGATACCCGAGTTGCGCTGCTCGTCGGCGCCGGATGGCTGGTTCTGCTGACGGGCGCGTACTACAAGTGGGTGAAACCGGCTGTCAGCGCAGCGGATCGAAGTGACTCATGACGGTCGGCGTCTGAGCACCGGTCATCGAGTCGGCCACCATCTTTCCCGTCAACGGACCCAGAGCGATTCCCCACATCCCGTGGCCACCGGCGACGTGCACGCGCGGCGAGCGCGTGGCTCCGATCAACGGCAAGCCGTCGGTAGTGCACGGTCGTGATCCCACCCATTCCTCTTCCCGCGCAGTCCAGTCGATGCCGCTGAGCATCGGCTTGGCCGCATCGATGATCGCCTGCACGCGGCGCGGATCCAGCGGCGCGTCAGGGCTGCGGAATTCCATCATTCCGGCCACTCGGAAGCGATCGTGCAACGGAGTGCATGCGACGCGCTGGGTGGGGAAATACACAGGGTTCTTGGGGAGGTGCTCGGGCTTGACGCTGAAGCTGTATCCGCGTCCGGCCTGCACCAGTTTGCGCACACCGAACGGTGCTGCGAGCTTGTTCAAGCGGGCACCGCTCGAGATGACTACGGAGTCACCGTCGCGTGAATCACCGTGTGCACTGCGAACAGTGACTCCGCCGACCCGATCGTCGATCTGCGTGACGTCGAAACCGCTGACGATTTCTCCACCGCGTTCACGAACCGCGTTCGCCAACGAGTTCACGAACAACGGGGGATCGATGAAACGCTGATTGCGCAGGCGCAAACCGGCTTTCACACCCTGGCCGAGTGAAGGCTCGAGCGAATGAATCGCGTCGTAGTCGAGGAGGTCGAAGTCGACCTCGCCGCCCGCGGCCTCGACGTGATGGAACTCGTCCACCAAAGTCTGTCGGTCCTTCTCGGATGCAAACGCGGCGAGGAAAGGATCGGCCAGGCGGGTCAGCTCTTTGACGCCACCGTCGGCGAGTTCGTCATACGCGCCCAAGGCTGTTCGGTTGACCTCGGTGTAGACCGACATCGCTTCCTGCCACTTCGACGGCGTGCAGTGGCGCGCGAACCCGACCAGGAACCGAATCAGCTTCAGATCGGTGGTCAGTGGCACGTACACCGGGGACGACGGGCTGAGCATCGCGCGCAAGCCGTATTGGAGCACTGCGGGTTCGGGCAGCGGAAGCGTCAATGCGGGGGCAAGCCAACCGGCGTTGCCCCAGCTCGCGTCGGCTGCGACCCCGTCGCGATCGACGACGGTGACCTCGACTCCACGTTCCTGCAAGAACCAGGCCGTCGACAATCCGACAACGCCCGCACCGACCACGACCACACGATCGGGGCTCTGACGAGTTCCCATGACGCACTCCTTCTACAGACTCTGCTCGAACCGAGACGCCGGTCACATCCGGCTCTTCTCTCAAGCATGAATCGCAGGGGTGGCAAAAGGACTGGCCGTTCGGCCACAGCTTCGGGGAATGCGTTGTGCGAGTGCACAGCCCTCGCTTGGGAAGCGAATCACAGTGAGTCGATTCGTGAATGCACTGGAACTTTTGAATTAATACTAAAGTATTAACCATCTCTGGAATGAGCTGCGTTGTTAATACTTTAGTATTAATGTTTCGCTGAATGTTAGTTCCTTGGTATTAGTCGCGTGCAAATCCTCGATGTAAGTGGGGTCGCCGTTTCAAGTTGTCGAGAGATTTCTTTCAAAAATTGTTACAGGTTCTAGTAATTGAGGTATGGTGACGGTCATCACATAAGCGGCAAATCGTGAATGGCTTTCAATCGTCGATCAGCTGTTCCAACTTACCGCTCGGTGTGAGCATCCAGTGGAATTGGTGCTACCAAACCAGCTGATTGGAGGTGGTTTCTCACGGTCGGACGTCATCTTTTTCGGAATCGAGACATGATTCCCGGGTGATGTCGTATCGCTAATCTCCGTTGTCAAGATTTCGGTCGTGCATCGGTAGTGAACAAATCCTATCGTGCTGCGCACGGCCTCAAAGACTTCCCCTTCGCCGCGAAACTTCCGGTGATGCGGAGGCTGTCAATGCAGTAGTTCAACTTTGCTCGAACTGCGTTTTGGCAGGAAGTGCTATCAACGCTATAAACCGATCCCGAAAGGGAATGAGGAGTAGAAGATATGCATGTTTCAACGGCAAAACGTACGGTGGCCGCTCTAGCAGTAGTAACTGCTTCGGCGGGCATGGTATTCGCAGCAGTTGCACCGGCGTCGGCAACTGCAGGTACGACGGTGACGAGCTATAACCAGGCGTGCCGCGCTGTAAGTGTTGGGCAGACCGTGGATCAGGTAGTTCCAACCTCGGTCACGGCTAACCACGTCACTGTGAATGCCACGCCCGGGGTAAATTCATACACCCTTCAGCCCGGTTCAGCGACGACACCCAGCAGTTCTGGCGTCTCGGGTGTCACATTCCTCGGCATTGATGACGTCAGGCTTGTCTACCGCTATGACCCAGCGACGTTCGTCGCAGGATCGGCCGCACTGGTGGCCGGTTCCGGTTCGGGCTACACAGGCACGGTCACTCTCACCGATACCGGATCGCAACTGATCGTGGACGGTGCGGATGTCGGCGTAGGCGTGACATACCAGCTTCCGAAGATTAGTTTCCAAACTCGGAACAGTGCGTTGGACGTGAAGTTCGACACTCAGGGCACCGCGGCCCAGATGTATAACTTCTCGGCGAATTACTTCCGTTTCACATCGAAGGCGTCAGTGCCTATCTTCGGGACAGTCAGTGCGCCGACCTCATGCATTCCCGCCAATGCGGTGGGTGCGACCGGTAGTTACCCGGCACTGAATTCGGGTGCGGGCGTTCTGCATCCATAGTCAATCCGGACCCCGGTGATTAGCAGCGCTGCCTGACACCCCACTCAGGCAGCGCTGTTTTGCGTAGTCTTGTGCGTGAGTGCCAGAAGTGTGTGCCGGGAGGCGCTTCCAGACCATGTGGATGCGAGTTACGTGCAGAATTACCCGCTCGACAAGAATCCCGACCTACCGCAGTGGTAGGCCGGGATCGTAATGTCTTGGTGAATAAGGGATCAGGATGCGATGACGGTCGAGTTGCTCTCGAGCTCACGCGTCTTTGCGGCTTCCTTCAGTTCCTCGAAACTCGCGCGAAGCAACTCCAGGTAGTGGCCTAGATCTGGCATCGTTGCGGCGTCTGCAATAACGTTGAGCGTTAGGTTGCCGCCACTCGCAGCTACCATGAAGTGCCGCAGCCCGTCACCGTCGACCGGTGCTTGATTAGCGAGTACGGCAGTGCCAGTTGCCCCGTTCAGGGTCAGTCCGTTGACCGAGAGCGGAATGTTACTCACCATCGTGTGCTGATACCGCGGCCCATCCGGGCTGTAGTCGTCATGGTGACGTGAATATGCCATCAACCGCGCTATCGGAGCGGGTAGGGTCTCCAACACTGTGCTCATCCGCCGGACCGCTGTGTGGGACGTACGGGCCTTCTCCGAGCGTGCAGACTCTGCGATGAGAGCGAGTCTCTTCAGCGGATCCGTGATCGTGGTGTGCATGTTCACGGACAGATTCACCAATTGGTTTGCGGACTCCCACTCCTCTTGCTTGCGCATGGACCGCGGAACCATCGCGAACAGAGAACCTCGAGGCGCTTCGCTCTTCTCGGTAAGGTATCGCGCCATCGCGCAACCGACCACAGCCAGAAGGACGTCGTTGACAGTCGCTCCGGGGACTGCGTTCTTCACATGCCGAACCTCGTTGCCTGCGAGGATGATCGGCTCCACCAATGCCGACCCGCTTACCTTGCAGTTGAAGCGGGTGCTAGTACTTTCGTAGATGCACTCGTCCCATTCTCCAGCACTCTTCGCCTCGACTACCGCACGGGCAGCAGCCCGATTGCCCGGAATGCTCTTGGCGAACTGGATAAGTTGGCCGGGGAAACTCAGCGCTGATCGCGTGAAGAGACGTCCCCGTAGGAACCGTATTGCAGGTGCTGATTTCCTCGGCCGTTGCGCATCCGAAAATATGGCTTCACCCAGCATTCGGATCGCGATTCCGTCGGCCGCGCTGTGATGAGACTTGAGCACAACCGCCGTCAGCCTGCCGGGTAGAGCGTCAAGCCCCTCGATCCCCGTGAAAAAGTGCAGTTCCCACGGTGGGCGGCTGAGATCCATTCTCGAGGTCAGCAGGGCGCTGAGCATTTCTTGAAATGGTGCCCAACCCGGCTCGGAAATCGCGTTGACCCGCACGTGGTCGCCCACATCCAGGTTGGGGTCTGGAACCCAGTACGGATGGCCGAGTCCCAGTGGCGTGTGCTGGATTCGGTGGGTGAACATGCGATTGTGTCCGAGCCTGGCGGTGACCCAATCGACGGCTTGCGCCTGCGTGAATTCTGCGGCTGGGTGCTGAGATGTTTCGAAGAAGTACACGCCGACCAGATGCTTCAGGTGGCCGGCGGACTCGTTGTAGACGAAGTCCGCGTCTCGCGGATTCACCTGTGTGACAGCCGCATCCAGCAGGTTGGGCAGTCTCATGTCGAACTCCTCACGTGGCGGGTGCCGGATCAAAGTGTCCGTGCCCCGGAACTCTCGTGGCCCGGAACTCTCGTGCCTGGAAAACTCTCGTGCTTGGAACGCGAAATGACCCCCGAGGCGAATTGGAGCCTCGGGGATCATCGAAGTTCAGAGTAGAGAAGTTGCACCAGAGAATTTACTTCTGCAGAATGGTACTTCCCAGGCCGGTCAACTCTATGGTCCCAGTAGCCCAGGCGATCAAACTGGTGATATATCTTTGCAGCATTGTAAATCACCTTTCCTTAGAGCGGCGTCGGCGTGTACGCGGACAGGGTGTTGAGATACTTCGCGAACGTACCTACTAGGTCGATTGAGCCAAATCCCACCAGATCCGACAGATAGCTCATTGAAAGATCGAACATTATTGTCTCCTCTCCCGACTACGGGGCAACGGTCGAGCCGAGGGCGGTCTGAATGCTTCCACCAATACCTGCAGAACCGCTAGCCATTAGGTTGATGGCTGCGGAGATAGACTTGAAGATGCCGTCGACTATTGCCTGCACATAAACGAACGGGGGAAGCAATGATTGCGAATCAATGCTCGTGACTGCGTCGATGATACTTGCTGTATCCACTATGCTAACGCTCCTTGCGGTAGATTTTTATCACGGTAGGAAATTCTGTTGAAGTCAGCCGAGTGGGGGTTGCCAGTCGAAGTCGACTGACGCCATGGAGCCTCTGTATACGAGCAATGAAATGATCTGCAAAATTATCGGTTCCTTGAGGTAAGGCACCATCGATCCTAGATCCATCGTTTACTCCTGTCGTTGGGTGATGTTCTGAAATGGATCAGGGTTGCGATGAGCCGGTCTCGATTAATCCGGCTAGCGAGCCGGTGGCGCCCTCGATGCCGGGCACTAGGGATCCGCTCCATACATTGTCCAGTAATCCGGTGAACAACGCAGCCGTTGCTTGAAGGAACATTGCGATCATATGAAGTTCCATCCTTTCGATAGATCTGGAAGACTTTTTGTACATCGGCGCATGCTTGTTGCATTCCACAAAGAGCAGGTTCGACTAGTGCACGGACCCTTGCGATCGTTCTGCTAAGAGATCCGTGTGGCGTTCGGGGTCTTATGTGGCGTGACGAGAATGAGGTTAGCTCGAGCAAGTCCACTTTGACTAGGAATTTGTAGAACCAAACTGAAACGTGTTTCATTTATGCTGGTCAGGCAACCAAAATGGCCTATTTGGGCCGTGAGAGGAAGATCTTGCGGAACGCTAACCAGATTGCAAGATTGATGATTGCCGAATTGCTGGGTTTTGGGAATCGTGGCCGGTAATTATGACTTTTGGCGGACTGGTCGTTAATACTTTTGGGTGATATTTTGTCGAATACCTCCCAAAGTGGAGCGGCACGGGAGATGCTCCGATACCTTCTTCGCCGGCTCAGGAACTTCGTAGTTTGAACTGAAGCATCAGGATCAGTCGAGTGTCCGCGTCGCTCAGGTCAACCCCGCACATCTCCTTGCAGCGGCGTAATCGATTGCGGAGAGTGTTGGGGTGAACATGCAATGCTGCGGAAGAACTCGCGACATCACCGCCCTTGTCGAGGAAGGTGTGGGCCGTTGCGACGAGTTCGCTTCCATGTCGACGGTCGTACCCTTCCAGGGCGTGCATAGGTGTGGCGGTGCTCAGTCCGTCGAAGATGTCGGCAACATGTAAGGCCAGTACCGACGCCAAGGTGTCGTTCATACCCGCGACAATCCCGCCGGACCGGTTGTGTCGCAGCGCGCCCAGAACATGGTCGGCGTCGGCGCGTGACAAATGGCATTCGCTGGCTGATTTCACGGTGCGGCCCACCGCAACGGCAAGTTGTGCTCGTGTGCGGGCGCGGCTGAGGAAGTCCTCCAACAGTCGGCGGGCGTTCGCTTCGTCAGCGGCGACAACAAGGTACGTCGAGTCGATCAACTGTGCGATCACGGCGTCGACGGCCAGAGTGTCCAGGTACAAGCTCAAGGAGGCGACCAACCCCGCCGGCAGTGGTCCCGCGACGGTTCCGACGGCGACGACGGTGAGCGGGCCTGCCAACCGCAAGTCGTCTGCGGCGCGGAATGCGGGTTCGCCACCGCCGATCAATGCTTGGACGCGCTGGGATTGGCGACGGCGTGTGCTGTCGACCCGGTCACGCTCCGAGGCGATTCTCCCGGCCACGACAGATACCGCGGAACGAAGTATCGATTCCTGTGTGGGCGTCGGTGATCCGGCCAGTGCGACCCAGATCGAGCCGACGGGGTGATCGTTCTCGCGAACTGCGATAACCAGTCGCGGCGTGATCGAGGGGTCTTCGAGGTCGACGTAGATGGGATCGCTCTCTCGGTGAAGCCGATCGAATACTCCTGCATCGGAGAGTAATTGGCGGAATCGGCTGGGTACCTGCCGACCGAGGATCGTGCCGATGCGAGCTTCGTCCACGGCCTGCTCGCCGCCGGAGTACGCGAGAACCGTCGAGTTCTCGTCCTCGATCGTGACGGGAGCGCCGAGCAATTCGGCCAGAGAACCGGCGACGGAGAAGAGGTCGTCGTCGCGCAGGTCCATGGGTGGGAGCCTACTGAGCGATCGACGGATTTCGGGTTTCGACGCCTCGGCAGGACCTCGATGGCGAATATAGGCTGGTGCAATGGCCGACATCGAAGGTGTTCTGTTCGATATCGACGGAGTCCTGCTCACGTCCTGGCAGCCGATCGAGGGAGCAGGGGAAGCAGTACGCGAAGTTCGGCGGCGCGGATTGGCCTGTGGGTTTCTGACCAACACCACCTCGCGCAGTTCGACACTCATCGCGCAGGGGTTGTGCGACGCCGGTATCGAGGTGGAGGCGAGCCAGATAGTTACTGCCGCCAGGCTCACGGGGGAGTACGTGCGGGCGACGTACCCGGACGCGAGGGCGTGGGTACTCAATCACGGTGACGTGTCCGCCGATCTCGAGGGAATCGAATTCGACGACGCCGATCCCGAGGTCGTGATTCTCGGCGGCGCCGGCCCGGAGTTCACCCACGAGGCGCTGAGCAGAGTGCTCGAACTACTGCTCGCCGGAGTGCCCGTCGTCGCGATGCACCGCGGGATGATGTGGGAGACGTCAGGTGGCCTTCGAATCGACACCGGAACGTACTTGCCCGGCTTCGAGGAAGTGGCGGGTGTAAATATCGCCGCGGTGGGTAAACCGTCTCTCACGGGGTTCCTTACAGCCACGGAGTTGATGCATGTCGAACCTGAGGCGACGGTGATGGTCGGCGACGATCTGATCGGGGACGTCCTCTCCTCACAGCGGGTCGGCCTGACCGGAGTTCTGGTGCGCACAGGCAAGTTTCGGCAAACAGTGCTCGACCTCTCGGTTCAGAAGCCCGACCACGTCATCGATTCGGTCGCGGATCTTCCGGCCCTTCTCGGGGTCGTCCTCGAGGCTTGACCAGGCGGGGGTGACGGACTTCACTCGAGCGGGTACTCTCGCGCCCGAATCCAATGAACTTGTTCCACGAAGGAGTTTCTATGCCCTTGATCTCGTCAGTCTGGTTCCGCCGCTCATCCTCTCGAGTCAGCGGAATTTCCAGTAGTCGGTTGGGGGGCCGCCTGGCGAGAACAGGGGCTGTGATGACTGTAGGTATGGGGCTCGCCGCCGGGCTGGCGCTGACCGGTGCGGGAGCTGCTTCGGCAGCCCCCGTCACGTGTGTCTCGCCGCCGTCGGCCAATGACATCCAGGTCTCCGAGACCGCGAGCTGCGGCGCGCAGTCCGTCGGAGCCGGCCGTTCGCAGGCCGGTGCCGCCGAGAGCGGTACCGCTGTGAGCGTCGCCGCCGACAACGGCTACTCAAATTCATATGCCAACGGCTTCGGAACCGCGCTGGGGGCTTCTCGCGGTAACGGTCAGGCGCAGGCATTTGCACTCGGCGGCGGTATCGCGCGGGCCGGGGCGGCTGACGGAAATGTCACCTTCGCCATCGCTGGTTACGGAGCGGGCGCTACAGCCGATGCCAATGGCGTCGACTGCGTCGGAGTGCTCTCGTTTGCGGTCAATTTGAGTAACGGACAGTTCTGCATCGCGGGCTGAGGCTCAACCTTGCACTCGGCACGCTCGAGTGCTAAAAATGCAGTTGGCACTCGCGAACCGTGAGTGCCAGGTCGAGGCAGTGAGACCGGGAACCATAGACACCCCCGGTCGTCCGTCGCGGGCACTGACTAGACCACAGGCGTAGATGGGTGACCAGGCAAATCGGTCGCCCGTGTAATGAGGTGACCGGTCAAACGGTCGCCTTGTGCCGATGAGGTGACCCGACGAGCGGTCACCTTGTGTGTCACCCCCTATCCGGAGGATCACTTCGCAATGGCAAAGATCATCGCGTTCGACGAAGAGGCACGTCGTGGCCTCGAGCGAGGCCTCAACGCCCTCGCCGACGCTGTCAAGGTGACGTTGGGCCCCAAGGGTCGCAACGTCGTTCTCGAAAAGAAGTGGGGCGCCCCCACGATCACCAACGATGGTGTTTCCATCGCCAAGGAGATCGAACTCGACGACCCGTACGAGAAGATCGGCGCCGAGCTCGTCAAGGAGGTCGCCAAGAAGACTGACGACGTCGCTGGCGACGGCACCACCACCGCTACCGTTCTCGCACAGGCTCTGGTCCGTGAAGGTCTGCGCAACGTCGCAGCCGGCGCGAACCCGCTCGGCCTCAAGCGCGGCATCGAGAAGGCTGTCGAGGCTGTCACAGCTCGCCTGCTCGAGACCGCCAAGGAGATCGACACCAAGGAGCAGATCGCTGCTACCGCCGGTATTTCCGCCGGCGACCCGTCCATCGGTGAGCTCATCGCCGAGGCTATGGACAAGGTCGGCAAGGAAGGCGTCATCACGGTCGAGGAGTCCAACACCTTCGGCCTGCAGCTCGAGCTCACCGAGGGCATGCGCTTCGACAAGGGCTACATCTCGGCGTACTTCGCCACCGATGCAGAGCGTCAGGAAGCCGTCCTCGAAGACGCGTACATCCTGCTCGTCAGCTCCAAGATCTCCACGGTCAAGGATCTGCTGCCCCTGCTGGAGAAGGTCATCCAGTCCGGCAAGCCGCTCCTGATCATCGCCGAGGACGTCGAGGGCGAAGCTCTCTCCACCCTCGTGGTCAACAAGATCCGTGGCACCTTCAAGTCTGTTGCCGTCAAGGCTCCCGGCTTCGGTGACCGTCGTAAGGCTCAGCTCGCCGACATCGCCATCCTCACCGGTGGCGAGGTCATCAGCGAAGAGGTCGGACTCTCCTTGGAGACCGCAGGCCTCGAGCTCCTCGGCCAGGCACGCAAGGTCGTCATCACCAAGGACGAGACCACCATCGTCGAGGGTGCCGGCGACGCCGACGCAATCGCCGGTCGTGTCAGCCAGATCCGCGCCGAGATCGAGAACAGCGACTCGGATTACGACCGTGAGAAGCTGCAGGAACGTCTGGCCAAGCTGGCCGGCGGCGTTGCAGTCATCAAGGCCGGCGCTGCTACCGAGGTCGAGCTCAAGGAGCGCAAGCACCGCATCGAAGATGCAGTGCGTAACGCAAAGGCAGCCGTCGAAGAGGGCATCGTCGCCGGTGGTGGCGTTGCACTTCTCCAGGCAGCTCCCGCACTGGACGACCTCAAGCTCGAAGGTGACGAGGCAACCGGCGCGAACATCGTTCGCGTTGCACTGTCCGCTCCGCTCAAGCAGATCGCATTCAACGCAGGCCTCGAGCCCGGCGTTGTTGCGGACAAGGTCTCCAACCTGCCCGCAGGTCACGGCCTCAACGCTGCGACCAACGAGTACGGCGACCTGCTCGCTGCAGGCATCAACGACCCGGTCAAGGTCACCCGCTCGGCACTGCAGAACGCAGCGTCCATCGCGGCTCTGTTCCTGACGACCGAAGCCGTTGTCGCTGACAAGCCCGAGAAGGCCGGAGCGCCTGCAGGCGATCCGACCGGCGGCATGGGCGGCATGGACTTCTGAGTCCATCTCCACCTAGCTCCTAGAGCCCGGCCCACCATTCGGTGGGCCGGGCTTTTGCTCGTGCGGGGGAGGCAAGTTTCCATGACTTGGCAGCGGCAGCCGCGATGCAGATTGCGGATTCACCTAACCAAGAGGTTGCCTCCTGATCGCTCGGAATCACAGGCACCTTTTCCGATTGCTGGATCCGGTGATACCCAACGATTCCGAGCAGAACCCAGAGGATCGGCATGTCAGCTCGCTACAATTCGGACATTCGTTCAGCGTCGGAATTGAGGGGCATGCATGATCTTTCGGAACTCGTTGCCAGCCGCGGTATCTCAGATGGGGCCGCGAGACGCGGAGTTCGTCTACAACGAGTCCGGCGGACATCTGAGCCACATGGTCTGCGCCTACTTCTTCGACACGACGGGCCATCCGCTCGCAGAGATGACGCACGACGACGCGGTTCGGTGGATCACCGAAAGATTCGGATACTGGCCACTGTTCACGAGTCGACTCCAGCGAGTTCCGCTGGATCTGGACTATCCCTATTGGGTCCCGGCCGATTTCGACGTCGATGATCACGTGCACGTCCATCGTGCCCCGGTTGCCGGGTGGGCGCCGATTCGTGAATTGCTCGGGCGCTCGCTCGGTGAGCCGATGGACTTGTCCCGGCCGCCCTGGGAGTTGCACGTCATGACCGGAGTGCACGGGATCGACGAGCTACCGGGCAATCTGACGCTGATCATGCTCAAGACCCACCACGGGGCCGGTGACGGTCTGGCGATCCGCGATCTGACCAACCTTCTGTTCTCCGGTCCGCCGAAGCCGGAGACGAAGCGTGCCGGTTCGGGGCTTTCGTCGCTGGATTTGATCGGGCGCACGGTCGTGGGTTTGCCCGGCCAGGCGATCCGTTTCGGCCGGGGTCTGTCCGTGACAAAGGTTGCGGCCGAGACGGTTCGGGAGGCGGAAGAGGCCGGAGAGCTGCCTACGTACTCGGCCGACCGCCTGCCGACCCGATTCAACGGCATGCTGGGCGGAGACATCACGATCGATTTCCTGACGCTGGACGGCGCAGACATCAAAGCGATCCGAGCGGCCATTTCGGACGTGACGGTCAACGACATCTTCCTGACCGTCGTCGCCGGCGCTCTCGACGCATACCTGTCGGAGAAGGGCGAGAAATCAGGCAGTGGGTTGGCGGCGATGGTTCCCCGATCGATGCGGCAGATCGCCGAATGGGAATCGGCCAACCAACTGGCGCTGTTGACGGTCGATCTGCACACGGACGTCGAAGATCCGGTCGAGCGGCTGACACGAATCAGGGATTCGGCGCTGATGGCAAAGGGGCGGAGTTTGCACCCAGCCGTCCGTCGATACGGCACACGCATCGAAACGTCGCCCGCGGCTCTGCTCAGACTCACCGGTCTCTCGCGTCGGATCAACAAGCTTGACCCTTCGCACAAGGTCATTCAGAACACGACGATCAGCAATGTCCCGGTATCGGTCGACGGCAATGTCTTCGAAGGTGCGCCGGCGGTGGCAGTTCTCGGCGGGCAGGCGCCGGTCGACGGAGACATTCTGCGCCACTTCCTCATTGCTGCGCGTGGAGGTTCTCTGACGCT
The DNA here is from genome assembly GCF_019266085.1 of Rhodococcus sp. FH8. NCBI lineage: Bacteria > Bacillati > Actinomycetota > Actinomycetes > Mycobacteriales > Nocardiaceae > Rhodococcus > Rhodococcus sp. FH8. The sequence continues at coordinate 358,569 of NZ_LPNQ01000065.1, forward strand.
CAATGTCATCGTCTCGCGAGAGACGATGCCGGATATCGAGCACTACATCGAATTATTGCGGGTGGGGTTCACGACGCTTCTGCAGGCAGTTTCCGACCAAAATCGTGAGTTGGTCGAACGATAATCTCTCGGCACCCCCGGCTTTACGCCGCCTGTCATTCCCTGAGTTTTCGGATTGGCGTCATTTCCTCGTCCCAAGCGAACCACTGAACATCTTGGTTGGGCAGCGTCAGTGGCCTGGCCGTCAAGGGTCTCGAGGCCCTCGCTGCGCTCAGCGGTGGAGAGTTGAAGGCCGCCAAGTGGATTGTTGATTTCGGGGCCTGCTCGTGTTGGCGCGTAGGCCCCGAAATACCTTTTGTCGGCGCGTAATTCTCGCCATGTGAATTGCCGGAATTCTCACCCTAATGGCATGAGCATCCAGGCGGCGAGATATACCAATGCCGCGGTTCCACCCGTGCAAATAGCGGCGATAACGGCGAGTAGACGGACAAGATTGACGTCGGCGCCGAAGTAATCTGCAATTCCGCCGCACACTCCGGCGAACATTTTCTTGTCGTTGGAACGGGTGAAGGGGCGAGGTGTGTTGCTTTCGAATGTCATGCTTCAATTCTGAAGCGAGATCGCATCAGGCACCATCGGGGACGACCCCCATCTGCACCCTGATCTTTTGAGCCCGTCGTGTCATACCCCGGTAGTTCATCCCAGCTTCACCGAACGGTTGCTGCGGGAGACTAACTTGTCGGCGGTGACCGATTTAGCAGAACGCCGACCGTTCCTCAGCGCCTTCGCGGACCTCTCGACCGCCGTCGATCTGGCCGACACCGCCGCCTTCACCGTCGACGACAATGACGACGACGATCCGGTGCTGCTGACGTCGCCGGACGGTTTCGAGGTCGACACCTGGCGGGAGGGATACCCGTACGACGCACGGATGCCTCGGGACGAGTACGAAATGTCCAAGCGTCTGCTGCAGATCGAACTCCTCAAGCTGCAGAACTGGTCGAAGGAAACCGGCGCACGGCACGCCATCGTGTTCGAAGGACGCGACGCTGCCGGCAAGGGCGGAACGATCAAACGATTCATGGAGCACCTCAATCCTCGCGGCGCTCGCGTCGTGGCGCTGGAGAAGCCGTCGGCCCGCGAGTCGACGCAGTGGTACTTCCAGCGCTATGTGCAGCACCTTCCGGCTGCCGGGGAACTGGTGATGTTCGATCGGTCTTGGTACAACCGGGCCGGGGTCGAGCGGGTCATGGGCTTCTGCACCGACGAGGAGCACGAGCGTTTTCTGCGCCAGGTGCCGTTGTTCGAGCAGATGCTCGTCGACGACGGCATCAGCTTGATCAAGTTCTGGTTCTCGGTTTCACCGCTGGAGCAGCGCACGCGGTTCGCGATCCGACAGGTCGATCCCGTTCGGCAGTGGAAGCTTTCGCCGATGGACATCGCTTCTCTGGACAAGTGGGATGCGTACACGGCGGCGAAGGAAGAGATGATTCGGTTCACCGATACCGACACCGCTCCGTGGACCGTCATCAAGAGCAATGACAAGAAACGCGCGCGGATAAACGCGATGCGTCACGTGCTCAGTCAGTTCGATTACGACAACAAGGATTACGAGATCGTGGGTACTCCGGATCCGCTGATCGTGGGAAGCCTCGAATAGTCGGCGCGTGGGCTCTGCCCATCCGCGGCGTGGGTGGTTAGTGTGAGTTGAATGGAGACCGTACCGATCCAACTCCCCGACGGCACCGTGACCCCGATCCGTCTGTTTCCCGGACCGAACGACGACGCACCCGTGGTGGTGATGTTGCCAGGGCTCGGAGTTCCCGCCGGGTTCTACGATCCGGTGGCGCAGGCCCTGGTCGAAGCCGGCTTCAATGCGGCCATCGGTGAACTGCGCGGCCAAGGTGACAGCAAACCGCGCCCGAGCGCGTCGAGTGCTTTCGGATATCAGGAACTGGTCTCGATCGATTGTCCGGCGACGTTCGAGGTGGTGCGCGAGCGGTTTCCGGCCAGCACACCATTTCTGATGGGGCACAGCATGGGCGGCCAGATCGGGGTCATGTACGCGTCGAGGATTCGGGGCCGGCTCGGCGGACTGATCCTGGTTGCCTCCGGATCGCCGTATCACCGCGGATTCCCCGGAATCCGTGCGCCCGGACTCTATCTGGGTTCGTCCGCGATGTCGGTGACAGCCAACATTGCCGGCTTCTGGCCGGGAGACCGGGTCAACGTCGGCGGCTTCGGTCGACAGTCGAAAGTACTGATCACCGATTGGGCACGGTTCGCCAGGACCGGTCGCATGGAACCCATCGGTGCGGATATCGACTACGAGGAGCGGATCGCTCGCCTGACCTTGCCGGTTCTGTCGATCACGATCGAAGGGGACGATCTCGCTCCACGCCGGTCGGCAAAGAACCTGGTGGACAAGCTCTCCGGGGCCCAAGTGACGATGACGCACATCGACGAACCACTCGGTCACAACGGTTGGATACGCAATCCCACCGCTGTGAGCGAGCGCGTCGTCGCGTGGTTGCGCGACCGCTGAAAGATCAGGCGAGCTTCTGCCAGAGGAACTCGTAGGTCAGCGCGGTCTTGAATGCCAGCTGAGCATTGTCCGCGGCGCCGCCGTGGCCACCCTCGATGTTCTCGAAATACAGCACCTGCTTGCCCAGCTCTTCCAGCCGTGCGGCCATCTTGCGGGCATGCGCGGGGTGGACGCGGTCGTCGCGGGTGGATGTCGCGATCAGGATCGGTGGGTACGACGCGGCGGCGTCGATGTTCTGATACGGCGAATACTCCGAGATGAATGCCCACTCCTCCGGGACATCGGGGTCACCGTATTCGGCCATCCAGGACGCGCCGGCCAGCAGGAGATGGAATCGACGCATGTCCAGCAGCGGGACCTGGCAGACGATGGCGCCGAAGAGTTCGGGGTACTTGGTCAGCATGATGCCCATCAGCAGGCCGCCGTTGCTTCCGCCCTGAGCTGCCAGAAGATCCGGGGTCGTGATTCCGCGATCGACGAGGTCTCTCGCGACGGCAGCAAAGTCTTCGTGCACCTTGTGGCGCCCAGCCTTGAGAACCTGTGTGTGCCAACCGGGTCCGTACTCGCCGCCACCACGAATGTTCGCAACCACATAGGTTCCGCCCTGCGTCAACCAGGCACGGCCCAGAGAACCGCTGTACGACGGCGTCAGCGAGATCTCGAATCCGCCGTACCCGTAGAGCAGGGTGGGGCCGGGCTCGCTACGCGGATTGCGGACCACGAAATAGGGGATGAGGGTGCCGTCGGCGGAGGTGGCGAAGAACTGCTCCGTGGTGATGTCCTCGGCGTCGAAGAACGCGGGAGCCTGCTTGAGGGCAGTGGGTTCGGTTTCGCCGATCACGCCGTGCAAAAGAGTTGCAGGGGAGGTGTATCCACTCGAATTGACGAAGTACTCGTTGCTGACATCAGGGTCGGTGTCGAGAATTTCGATACTGGTCAGTTCTGGAAGCCCTTCGAAAGGTCGATCCTCCCAGCCGTTTTCGCCCGGCGTCAGGATTCGCAGCGTCGTGCGCACGTCGGTCAGGACCACCAGAATCAGATGATCGCGTGTCCAGGTGTAGTGCTCGAGCGAGGAATGTGCGTCGGGTTCGAAGATCGATGTCAGTGCTCGTGAGCCGGCAAGGAAATCGTCGTAACGGATGGCAAGCAGTGCGCCGGTCGGATATTCGGTGTCCTCGACGGCCCACACGGACTTGGTGCGGATCAACAACCACTCGTGGTGAATCGAGATCCCGGCGTCCTCGGGGACGTCCACGAGCACCAGTTCACCGTCGGGGCGAACTTCGAAATGCTGAGAGTTGTAGAAATCGACCGAGCGAGTGACGAAGTCCCGTTCGAACCCGGGCGTCGGATCGTGCGAAGCCGAGATGGCCACGTCCGTGGCCTGGCCCTCGTAGACGGTCTCGGCGCTGGAGAGGGGAGTGCCGCGCTTCCACCGCTGGGCCAGACGGGGATATCCGGAATCGGTGAGCGACCCCGGTCCGATATCCGTTCCGACGTAGACGGTATCGATGTCGATCCAGTCGATGTCGGTCTTGGCCTCGGGAAGGTAGAAGCCGGGATTCTCGCCCTCGGGAGCGAGGAACTCGCGCTTGTCGATGTCGAACTCGCGAACGACCGCCGCGTCTGCCCCGCCGCGGGAGAGGCTGATCAATGCACGGTTGCGGTGTGGCCGTAGAAGTTGCGTGCCCTTCCAGACCCAGTTCTCGCCCTCGGCCTCGGCCAGGGCGTCGAGGTCGACCAGGACGTCCCATTCCGGGTCGTCGGTGACGTACTGATCGAACGTCGTGCGTCGCCACAATCCGCGAACGTGGGTGCTGTCGCGCCAGAAGTTGTAGAGGAACTCACCTCGACGGCGGACGTAGGGGATTCGCGCGTCGGTATCGAGGATCTCGCGCACGTCGCTCTGTAGTCGATCGAAGCGCTCGTTGTCGGTGAGCTGCTCCTCGGTCACGGCATTGTGCTGACGGACCCAATCGAGTGCAGACTCACCGGTCACGTCTTCGAGCCAGAGGTAGGGGTCGTCGCCGGTGGTGGGCTGCTGATCGGAAGTCATACGTCCATTCTTACTGCTCGCTCCCGACAGCACTCGACCCCGCTCCCGAAACACTGGAGCGGGGTCGAGTGAGAACGAATCGGGTCAGACGCCCAGGGAGTGAGCGAGCATCGGCCAGGAGTTGTGGAGATCGTCCTGCCAGTAGCCCCACGAGTGGGTGCCGGTCGGCTTGAAGTCGAAGGTGGCCGGGATCTTCAGATCGCTCAGGCGGTAGGCGAGGTTGTGGGTGCAGTAGTTGACCGCTGCCTCGATGACGCCGCCGACGATCGCCTGGTTGGCGAGCGCACCGACCTGACCGTTGATCGCGGGATTGGCGAGAGTGTCGTGTGGGCCGGGGAGTCCGGAGCCGGTGGAGACGTAGAGTTCGGTGCCGCGGAGCTTCTCGGCGTTGAGGACCGGATCGTTGTCCTTCCAGCCCTGACCGTCGAGCGGGCCCCACATGTTGGTGATGTCAGCTCCGCCGCGGGTACCTGTGACAAGTTCGATCGCACTCTGACCGACGGGGGTGCTGGTCTCAGCGCATCCGCTGTACGCCCCGACGCCCTTGTAGAGGCCGGGAGCCGCGATGGCGAGGTTGAGGACCGAGGTCGCGGTCATGGAGATCGCGGAGATCGACTGGACCTTGTTGGTGTTGAACTCGGCGTCGATGACGGGCGGGAGTTCCTTGGTGAGGAACGTCTGCCACTTCTGGCGACCGAGAACCGGATCGTCGTTCACCCAGTCGGTGTAATAGCTGAACGCGCCTTCGAGTGGAGTGACGACGTTGACGTTCTTGTCCTGGAAGAAGTTCATGACGTCGGTCTTGCGTTGCCAGGTCGCCGAGTCTTCGCCGCCGCCTGCACCGTTGAGCAGGTAGAGCGTCGGGCGGGGTTCGCTGCCATCTGCGGGGAGGATGACCTCGAGCGGGATGTTGCGATCCATCGCCGGGGAGAAGACCGAGATGGTGACCTTGCGGTCGCCGGTCTTGGTGTTGCTCACGACGTGCGATCCGGACGTGTCACCGCCCGCAGAAGCTGTCGCCGGACTGATCAGCATCGGCAGCACCGTGGCCACTGCGAGAGCTGCGATCACACTGCCACGCTTGAAAATTCGAGCACGCATACGTTCGGATCCTCCACCTGAATGTCTTCGGATCCGGAACGGATCGAAGTGCCTGTGAGCCCTTACTGGAACAGGTTCACTTTTTGTTATGTGTCAGTAAAGCAGAGCGGGCGCAGAAAGTGACGCGATTCGATTGCCTGACAATTGAATTGGCCCCGGAATTAACCCCCGAACTAACCCCCGAATCGGCCCAGACAAGCACTCGACCCCGCTCCCGGAAGTGCAGGGAGCGGGGTCGAGTCGGAACGATTTCGGTCAGATGCCCATCGAACGAGCGAGCATCGGCCAGGAGTTGTGGAGATCGTCTTCCCAGTAGCCCCACGAGTGGGTGCCGGTCGGCTTGAAGTCGAAGGTGGCCGGGATCTTGAGATCGTTGAGGCGGTAGGCGAGGTTGTGGGTGCAGTAGTTGACTGCTGCCTCGATGACGCCGCCGACGATCACCTGGTTGGCGAGTGTGCCGACCTGTCCGTTGATCGCCTCGTTGTTCAGGGTGTCGTGCGGGCCGGGGAGTCCGGAGCCGGTGGAGATGAAGAGCTCGGTGCCGCGGAGCTTCTCGGCGTTGACGACGGGGTCGTTGTCGATCCAGCCCTGGCCGTCGAGGGGGCCCCACATGTTGGTCACGTCAGCGTCGCCGCGCATGCCCACAACCAGTTCGATGGAGGACTGGCCGACCGGTGTGCTGGTCTCGGCGCATCCGCTGTATGCACCGACGCCCTTGTAGAGGCCCGGAGCTGCGATGGCGAGGTTGAGGACCGAGGTCGCGGTCATCGAGATCGCGGAGATCGACTGGACGCCGTTGGTGTTGAACTCGGCGTCGATGACGGGCGGGAGTTCCTGGGTCAGGAACGTCTGCCACTTCTGACGGCCGAGGGACGGGTCGTCGTTCACCCAGTCGGTGTAGTAGCTGAATGCACCTTCGAGCGGGGTGACGACGTTGACGTTCTTGTCAGCGAAGAACTCGTTGACGTCGGTCTGGCGCTGCCACGTCGCCCGGTCTTCGCCGCCGCCTGCACCGTTGAGCAGGTAGAGGGTCGGGCGGGGTTCGCTGCCGTCTGCCGGGAGGATGACCTCGAGCGGAATATCGCGTTCCATGGAAGGGGAGTACACCTTGATGGTGGCGATGCGCCCGTTGTCCGTGCGGCTCGAGAGCTTGGAACCCGTTGTGTTTGCCTTGGCAACAGTTGCCGTGGTGGTCGACGGATCTCCGCCTGCGGACGACACTGCAGGGCTGATCAGCATCGGCAGCACGGATACTGCGGCTACAGCGGCGACCAGACGGCCACGCTTGAAAGTGCGAGCACGCATACGTTCAGAAACCTCCACCTAAAATTCCTTCGAATCCGCCCAGGAGTGAACGGTCCTTTGTTGCTGTTCCCGTACGGGAATTCATGCTGGGTACATGCTCTGTCGATAGGTACAGGGCGTGTGAGTCTTGTAAGTTCTACCGCATCGGTGCGTTATCCGCCAGTGAACCAGAGATTTGCTGAACGTACGACCAGTTTCAGGTGAATTTCCCTGATCATCGACGGGATTAGTGAGTGAACCGGACATATCCACTATGGGAACAACATTGTTGCCTACCTCTGCAGTCGAACGCGTCTGTCGAAGATCTTCTCCGATATCAGCGCCCAGCGGGGAGTTACGTTTCGGTGAACGTCGGTTACTCGCCGCAGACTCGCGCGGACTCGACGGCAATCGCCAAGAGTTTCGCGTGGCAGGCGCGGGTCGAGTTCCCGGAGATCACCCCTGTCTTCAGCGTCGACGGCGTCGTGGAGATTCAGGAGTCCGGCGGAATCGCCCTGGCCTTCGACCTGGAAGACTCGAATCCGCTGGAGGGAGACCTGGCCAACGTCTCGTACTTCTGCGACCTCGGAGTCCGCTCGATGTTGCCGACGTACAACTACATGAATGCTGCCGGCTGCGGCTGCTTGGACCTGGCGGACACGGGGTTGAGTGGATACGGCCGTGACCTGGTTGCCGAGATGAATCGCGTCGGAATGACGGTCGACGGCTCACATTGTTCGGTACAGACGGGGTTGGACATCTCAGCTATCACCCAGCGAGCAATGATCTACAGCCACTCGAATCTCCGAAGGTTGTGGGAGCATCCGCGCAACATCACCGACGATCAGGCCAGGGCGTGTGCGGAGACCGGCGGCGTCATCGGGATCAACGGCGTCGGCATATTCCTCGGCGTCAACGGACCGGATGACGACCAGGCTCGGCTGTCCGCGATGGCCGACCACATCGAAGAGGCTGTGGGACTCGTCGGCATCGATCATGTCGGGATCGGCTCCGACTTCTCCTTCGACGCCGACGACTTCCGCGAAGAGATCGAGCAGAACCCGTCGTCGTTCTCCGAGGCGTACACCGCGTGGGGGCCACTGCAGTGGACTCCTCCGGAGGACGTGCTGACACTTGATCAGGTATTGCGTGCCCGGGGATTCGACGAGCCGTCGATCGAGGCCGTGTACGGCGGAAATTTCGCCCGAGTTGCCCGAGAAGTGTGGGCTACCGACGGGTAATGCGACCATCTGGGGACAGCGAAACGATGCAGGACTACCCTGGTGAATCGTGACCTCACACTATGACGTCGTTGTCCTCGGAGCCGGCCCCGGTGGGTACGTCGCTGCTATCCGCGCGGCACAACTGGGCCTGAGCACCGCCATCATCGAGCAGAAGTACTGGGGCGGTGTATGCCTGAATGTCGGCTGCATTCCGTCCAAGGCGCTTCTCCGTAACGCCGAACTCGCGCACATCTTCACGAAAGAAGCGAAGACGTTCGGCATGTCCGGAGACGTGTCCTTCGATTTCGGCTCCGCTTTCGATCGCAGCCGCAAGGTCGCGGACGGGCGAGTCAAGGGCATTCACTTCTTGATGAAGAAGAACAAGATCCCGGAGTACGACGGCAAGGGCACGTTCGTCGACGCCAACACCATCAGCGTGGAGCTGAGCAAGGGTGGCACCGAGACGATCACGTTCGACAACGCGATCATCGCGACCGGTTCGTACACCAAGCTGCTGCCCGGCACCTCGCTGAGCGAGAACGTCGTGACCTACGAAGAGCAGATCCTCACCCGTGACCTTCCGGGTTCGATCCTGATCGTCGGTGCCGGCGCGATCGGCATGGAGTTCGGTTACGTCCTCAAGAACTACGGCGTCGACGTCACGATCGTCGAGTTCCTCGATCGGGCACTGCCCAACGAGGACGCCGACGTCTCGAAGGAAATCGCCAAGCAGTACAAGAAGCTCGGCGTCACCATCAAGACCGGTGCCGCTGTGCAGTCCATCAGCGACGACGGCAGCAAGGTCACCGTCTCGATCAAGGACAACAAGTCCGGCGAGATCGAGACCGTGGTCGTCGACAAGGTTCTGCAGTCCGTCGGCTTCGCACCGCGCGTGGAGGGCTTCGGTCTCGAGAACACCGGGGTCGCGTTGACCGATCGCGGCGCCATCGCGATCGACGACTACATGCGCACCAACGTCCCGCACATCTTCGCCATCGGTGACGTCACCGCCAAGCTGCAGCTCGCGCACGTCGCAGAAGCTCAGGCTGTCGTTGCTGCCGAGACCATCGGCGGCGCGGAGACGCAGACACTCGGTGACTACCGGATGATGCCGCGTGCGACGTTCTGTCAGCCGCAGGTCGCCTCGTTCGGTTTGACCGAGGAGCAGGCCAAGGCCGAGGGCTACGACGTCAAGGTCGCGAACTTCCCGTTCGCTGCCAACGGCAAGGCACACGGTCTCGGTGACCCGACCGGTTTCGTCAAGCTGATCGCCGACAAGAAGTACGGCGAACTGCTCGGCGGGCACCTCATCGGACCGGACGTTTCGGAACTGCTGCCTGAGCTGACCTTGGCCCAGAAGTGGGACCTCACGGTCAACGAGTTGGCACGCAACGTCCACACCCACCCCACACTCAGTGAGGCACTGCAGGAAGCGATCCACGGCCTCGCCGGCCACATGATCAACTTCTGACGGCAGGGCCTTCGGCCCCGTGCGCCTTTTCGGTAGTTCGCACTACCGGAAAGGCACACGGGGTTTTTCGTCTTTTGTGTCGAGTTGTGTTGCGAAACCGCCATCTGAGGCCTTCGAGTCGGGGTGTAGGCGCGCAACGCATTAGCGTCCCGAGTCGACCATTCGGCTTTCGAAGGACCACTCATGAAAACTCGTTCCGTACTGCTCGCGGCTTGCGTCGCGCTGACGCTCTCCGCCTGTGGAACCTCAGGTGACTCCGGATCGGACACCGAAGCTTCGGGTGCCGCCGAGGCGGGGGCGTTCCCCGTGACCGTCGACCACGCCTACGGTTCGACGGCGATCGACGCGGAGCCTATGCGCATCGTGACCATCGGATGGAGTGGCCAGGATGCGGTGATCGCACTGAACAAGGTTCCGGTCGCCATGGAGAGCTTCTCCGGCGACGGCATCGAGAACAACATCCTGCCCTGGGACGCTTCGCGTCTGAACGGTGCCAAGCCCGTTCTCATGACGACCAATCCCGATATCCCGTTCGAGCAGATCCTCGGGCTCGATCCCGACGTGATCCTCGCCGTCTACTCCGGCATCGACGAGGGCGAGTACAAGCGCCTCAGTGACATCGCGCCGACCGTCGCGTTCCCCGACCAGCCGTGGGATACGGCGTGGGACAAGCAGATGAGCATGATCGGTGCAGCGCTCGGACAGCCGGAGCAGGCTCAGACGCTGATCGACGAGACCGGGGCGTACTTCGAGAAGCAAGCCGCTGATCACCCACAGTTCCAGGGCAAAACCGCAACGTATGCAATGCGCACCGACGAGGGCCTGATCGTCTTCTGCGGCACCGACCCGCGGATCCGTCTTCTCGGCCAGCTCGGGGTGAAGACCTCGCCCGGTGTCGACGCAGTGTGCACTTCCGGCGACAGTTCGGTGTCCGTGGGCATGGAATCCATCGACACACTCGACGCCGACGTCTTCATTCTCGTCGACGCCGACGGCACCAACCTGGACAAGCTGATGTCCTTCGGTCCGTTCGCGAACATGACCTCGGTGTCGAACGGCCGTCTGGTTCGTCTGGTCGGAATGGACTACGCGATGGCTACGTCCGCTCCGACGGTGCTGAGCGTTCCCTACGCATTCGACGAGTTCATCGCTCAGCTCTCGGACAAGTTGAGCTGATTCCGGGCGTCGTACGACGCTTGTGACGCAACGATTTTCGGCACCTGCGATTCGAGTAGTTCGATCAGGGCCGTGATCTTTGCGGCGACGTCGGCGCCGAGTTCGGTCAGGCTGTATTCCACTTTGGGCGGGATGGTTTCGAGTACCTCACGGTGCACGAGGCCATCCCGCTCGAGTGTTTGCAGGGTCTGCGAGAGCATGCGCTCGCTGACTCCGTCGACGCGTCGGCGCAGGGCACTGAACCGGTACGGACCCTCGTTCAGTGCTGCCAGTGCGAGTGCGCCCCAGCGTCCGGTTGCATTCTGCAATGCCGCCCGAGAGTTGCACCCGCGAGCGAAGACGTCAGCCTCGAGGGTTGGGTCCGCGACGTCGGCATTCGGATCAGGAGTCTGGGCAGCACGTGAAGGTGAGTCGGTGCTGGTCATGAACCCAGGCTACTACTGCACGATCCCATAGCGCTAACTTGACGTGTTGCACTTACGAAAAATAAGTGCATGATGGTTGCAGAACGCATTTACGCTTCAACCTGGATCGGGAGTTCGCATGAGCATTGCAGTCACCGGCGCAACCGGAAACCTCGGACAACTGGTAGTCGAGTCGTTGATCGAGCGGGGAACCGCCGCGTCCGACATCGTCGCAGTGGTCCGCAATCCACAGAAGGCGGAAAGCCTCGCCGCCCGCGGAGTAGTTGTACGCCAAGCGGACTACGCCGATGCCTCGGCGTTGGAAACCGCATTGGCGGGCGTCGACAAGCTGGTGCTGATCTCGGGAAGTGAAGTGGGGTCACGGCTCGCGCAACACACCAACATCATCGACGCGGCGAAGGCTGCCGGCGTCGTATTCATCGCCTACACGAGCATCTTGAATGCTCAGGACACGCCGATGAAGCTTGCTGCCGAGCACAAGGCGACCGAGGACGTGCTCACTCGGAGCGGTATTCCGTTCGCGCTGTTGCGCAACGGTTGGTACTGGGAGAACTTCACCAACGACCTGGCCGGTGTGATCGAACGCGGCGCACTGGTCGGTGCGGGAGCGGAAGGCAAGATCGCGGCTGCGGCGCGTGCGGATTACGCCGACGCCGCAGCAGTAGTCGCGACCACCGATGGCCACGAAGGCGCAGTGTACGAGTTGGGCGGTGACGAGAGGCTCACCTACGCCGAATTGGCCGCAAAGATCAGCGAATTCGCGGGCAAGCCCGTCGCGTACCAGTTCGTGGACGAGCAGGCATACGAAGGCATTCTCGAGAGCGTCGGACTGCCTGCCCCGGTTGCGCAGATCCTCGCTGATTCCGATGCTGCAATTGCCAAGGGGGCGTTGGACACCGAGTCTGGTGACCTGCAGAAGTTGATCGGCCGCAGCAGCACTCCGGTGGCTGAGGTGTTGAGGAAGGCCTGACCTGCTGTGCGCCTTTATTAACCGCGGGCGGTTAATAAAGGCGCACAGGGGGCTACCCCATGTGGACTGCACCCTCGGCGGGCAGATCACCCTTCTTGGCGCGGACCAGAACCAGCACTACCGGTGCGATGATCGCCAACAGGATTGCCGCCCAACCGAATGCGGCCGAGTATCCGGATACCTCGGCGCCGAAGAAGTAGTCCGTCATCGAGGCGACGAAGTCCTGCACCGGCTGGGGGAGTAGCGCCAATTGGTCACCAGTCGGGATGGTCGCGTTCGACATGTCGACAGGAATGCCTTCCGGCGGGATCGGCGCCGCGTTGTCGGCGGTGAAGGCCGACTTTGCCGAAGCGTAGATCGTGGTGAACAGTGCGGTTCCGAGTGCGCCGCCGATCTGCAGGGTGGCGTTGACCAGGGCACTGGCAGCGCCGGCGTCGTGGTCGGGGACACCGATCAGTGCGAGGTTCTGCATCGGCACCATCAGCAGACCGAGTCCGAAGCCGAAGATGGCGAGGCCGGGGAACACGTGCGTCCAGTAGGAGCTGTGTACCTCGATCTGGGTCAGCATGAGCAGTCCTACTGCTGCCACCAGCGGGCCGGCGACCATGAGCGGCTTGGGGCCGATCCTGGTGGACAACTGCGCTGCGATGGTCGACGCCAAGACGATGAAGAACGCCATCGGCAGCGATCCGACGCCGGCCATGACCGGGCTGAATCCGAGCACGATCTGCAGGTAGAACGTCAGGTACAACGTGCCGCCGAGCAGGGCGGCGCCCACCAGCATGGAGCCGATCAGAGCAGCGCCGCGATCGCGATGCCACGGAACGCTCAGCGGTAGAAGCGGATTCTTGCTGCGGCTCTCGACGACCACGAAGATCGCGAGGAAGACCAGACCCAGTGCGATGAACAGCAAAGTGTCCGCCTGACCCCAGCCGTGCTCGGCGCGTGTGAATCCGTAGACCAGTGAGCCGAGCCCCAGGGCGATGAGGACAGCGCCGGGAAGGTCGTAGCTCGTGTCGCCGTGCGCTTTGGTTTCCTTGACGATCGGGACAGCTGCAGCGATGGCGATCAGCGCGATCGGGATGTTGACGAGCAGGCACCAACGCCAGTCGACGTACTGCGTCAGCACTCCGCCGAGGAGCAGGCCGATGGCAGCGCCACCGCCGGAGATCGCGCCGTAGACGGCAAAAGCCTTGGCGCGCTCCTTCTCTCCGATGAAGGTGGTGGTGAGCATCGACAGCGCGGCGGGCGCGAGCAGTGCTGCGAAGACGCCCTGGCCGGCGCGGGCGATGAACAGTTCGATACCGCTCTGCGCGATGCCGCCGATGCCGGAGGCAACCGCGAAGCCCGCCATGCCGACGATGAAGGATCGCTTTCGGCCCCAGTAGTCGGCGATACGTCCGCCGAGGAGCAGCAGCGCACCGAACGCCAAGGCGTACGACGTGACCACCCACGCGCGGTCAAGGTCGCTGATGCCCAGTTCCTCCTGGGCTGCCGGTAGGGCGATGGAGACGATGGTGCCGTCGAGTACCACCATGAGTTGAGCGAACGCGACGATGCAGAGCACCAGCCAGCGACGTTGATGATTCGGATTCTCGGAGACAGCCGGGATCGGTGGCAGAGTGCCGCCGTCGACGTGGGACGTGGTGGTCATTGGAAAAAGGTATTCCAGCCTTCTCGGGTGAGTCAAACGAAATAGTTCGTTCGGTTACCATCATCACTATGGCTCCCACTGACGTGACCGCGACGAAACAGCGAATCCTCGACGCTGCGCAAGAAGAATTCGGCACCTACGGGCTTGCCGGTGCGCGCATCGATCGGATTGCGAAGAACGGAAACGCCAGTAAGGAGCGCCTCTACGCCTATTTCGGTGACAAGGTCGCGTTGTTCCACGCGGTGCTCGACGTCGACTTCGAGCAGGCGATGGAATCCGTCGAGTTCACCGGTGAAGACATGCCCGCGCATGCTGTCGAACTGTTCGACGCAATGCTCGGCAAACCACAGATTCAACGGATGATGATCTGGGGTCAATTGCAGGGTGAGGCACCACGGATGAAGAAGTTGGCCGAGGAACATTCCAGCTGGGTTCCGCGAATGGCCACGATCCGCAAGGCTCAAGAAGACGGCCTCATCTCGAAGCACTGGGACCCCCAGGACCTGATCACGATGCTGTTCGGCCTCGTGTTCGGCTGGGTGGTGGCCCCCGGTGTGGCCGACAACCAGAACGTCGACGCCGACGAGATCGCGCGCCGCCGTGAAGTGGTGCGCGAGGCCGTCACTCGAATCTGCAAGCCGTGACTGTCAGCGAGAGAGGTACGCGGCCCAACCGCCGTAGTCGGTGATGTCAGCTGCGCCGTTTACGGCGTCATGAGTGCAGCTGAAACCGACTGTCGTTCTGCCGTCGGATAACTCGACGCTGGTGAGCGCCATCGGTGCAGGCAAGGCGGCGAGGAACGTTCCCAGCCCGGCCGGTGAGATTCGGAAGATCTCGCCGACGACCGGTGCGCCGAGTCCAGGGCCACGGCGTACCAGGCCGGGCTTCGGTGGCGTCGTGTCGAGAGCGAAGAGCCGGTAGGCATCCGAGGTCGTGACGGTTTCGACGTACCGCGCGCCGAGGTCGACCAACTGTGTGTTGAGGGGTTGCCCGCGCAGGTGAGCGCCGAATACTGCGAGATCGATTCCGGTATCGACGAGGGTGGGTGAAGGCACACCGCCGAGTCGCGCAGCGAGGTCGATGGCGATCTGGTCGTCGAAAGCGGGTACGACGAACATGACGCCGAACGGGTGATCTTCGGCGGTGCGGTGTCCGGGCGCCGCGACGGCCGCCATGTCGAGCAGGTTGCAGAAGTTGGTGAAAGTTCCCATCCGGCGGTTGATTCCGAACGGATCCTCGGTCACGGCAGCGATGGTCGGATGTTCGGTGGTGGTGGGAAGCAGTAGGGCGTCGAACCCGGCGAGGAGTTCCCGGGCGGCAGCCTTGGCGCGGGTGAGAGCATCGAGATCGTCGACTAGCTGGTATCCGGTGGGGTGCTTCGCACCGAGCACGATGTCGGACACCGCGGGATCTGCTCCGGCAGGACGAGTTTCGAGGAACTCGCCGGCAGCGGCGTACCGCTGCGCCACTACGGCGCCGTCGTAGAGCAATCGGGCCGCGTCGAGCAGTCCGGATATGTCGACGGTCTCGGTCTCGGCGCCGCCGGCTACCAGAGCTGCCACAGTGTCCTGAAATGCTGCTGTATACGACGGGCTCAGTTGAGTGAGATCCTCGATTCGGGGGACGGCGACGCGGGGATTCGGCGCCGCCGCGAGACGAACGTCGGAAGGCCAGACGCGGCTGCGGGGATCTCGAGGTTCGTGGCCGATCATGATTGCCGCTGCCGCGGTTGCCGATTCGAGGTCGTCGGCAAATACCGTCAGAGCGTCGTAGTCGACGCAGGCGGGCACTACTCCGTGGGCTGGGATGACGCCGAGTGAGAGCTTGAGTCCGTAGATCCCGTGGAACGCTGCCGGCACCCGGCCGGAACCGGCGGTGTCGGTGCCGATTCCGATGTCTGCAATTCCCAGCGCGACAGCGACGGCGGATCCGGAGCTACTACCGCCCGAGATCAACTCTTCGTCCCAGGCGCAGCGAACGGCTCCGTACGGACTGCGCGTTCCGACCAGTCCGGTGGCGAACTGGTCCAGATTGGTCTTCCCCAGAACAACAGCCCCGTGCTCGATCAACCGCGCAACGGCACTGGCGGTTTCGTCCGGCGAATACGCGAATTCGGGGCACGCCGCTGTGGTCGGCAGACCGGCGACGTCGACGTTGTCCTTGACGGCGACCAGACGCCCAGCCAGAGGAAGATGCTCGCCCGCGGCGATTCTGGCTTCGACCGAAGCGGCATCGGCAAGCACATCTTCCTTGCGGCGCAACGTGATCCAGACTTCGGGGCGATCTACTTCCTCGATCCGCTGGAATGCCTGCTCGACCCGGGCTGTCGGGGTGAAAACTTCTGCTGCGATGGTCATGGTGTGTACTGCTCCGATCAGTCCGTGATGTTGGCGAGTGAGAGCGCGGTGATCGCGCGGGTCACCCGGTCGAGGACGACGTCGAGAGACTCGCCGATGTGCTGGTGCAAAAGCGTGCGGGCCTCGGGCAGATTGCCGGCACGTAGTTCTTCGAGGATTCGAATGTGCTCCGCGATCGAGGTGTCGATGCGGCCGTTGACCATGAAGTCGTACATCCGAACGTGCCGGATACGGGAATTCACCGACAGCAGCGACGCGACCAGTTCATTGTTTCCCGACGCCCTCAGTACGGCGACGTGGAATTCCTCGTCCAGTTCGACGAACCCCGGTTCCTGAGCGGGCGGATCGAGAGCCAGGGCACGCCACCGCACCAATTCGTCGTCGAGGATTGTTCGGTCGTGCCGGATCGTCGGATCTGCGATCGCCCGGGTAATTCCTTGTAGTTCCAGAGTGATTCGGAGTTCATACAGATCTCGGATCCGCGGGATACTCGGGCGCACGGCGGAGAACCCGTACTCTTCCCGGCGCAGGAGTCCATCGGCGCACAGCATCGTCAACGCTTCCCGTACTGGTGTGCGAGAAATGCCGAAACGCGTGGAGAGTTTCGGTTCCGTCAGGCGCTGATCGAACCCGATAGTCCCGTTGACCAGTTCGGTGCGTAGTTCCCGGTAGACCACCTCACGCAGTGGCTCCGGCGCCGTATTCATCCCTGTCGACATACCTGTATACGCTATTGATCAGGTGTTTCGTCCAGATGTCTTCGGGTTAGAGCTGAGTTACGGCCGCCGCGGAACTTCAGGAGAAGTCGCGCTGAACCCGCAAGGTTCCGATCGTGGTGGCCAGGCCGTCGTACTGAGTGACCAACAAGGTGAATTCGATCAACCGACGATCGTCGAGATGCTGCGAGAGCGTTCCCCACGTGTCGTCGGTGACGTCCTTGGTGGTGACCAACTCGTCGACCGCAGTCAAGATCGCACGGTGACGCGGACTCAACTCGGAAGCGCCAGGGCCCTCGATGATTCGGGCCAGTTCTTCTGCGTCGATTCCGGCTTTGCGGCCGAGCCTGATGTGGTGATCCATCTCGTAACCGCAGTCCCGCAGGTGCGCGACCCGCAGGATGATCAGTTCGGTGTCGTGGCGAGAGATCTTGCCGCCGGGCATGAGTGAGCCGGAGTAGTGCAGCCAACCGCGGAAGAGTCCACCCGTGCGCCCCAAGGTGCTGAACAGATGCGCATCGGGTGCTCCGGCAGCCTTCGACAGGACACGCCAGATTCCCCAGTTGATCGGACCGAGGTCCTTGAATCGGCCGGGCGGGATGCGGGGGTTCATGCGACTCCACGGATGTGAGAGGGACGGAGGTCTATAGCTCGTTGCGCGATGTGGCGAACCGCGGCGCTGCGGCGGGGCGCGTGTACGCGTGACTTCCGGCCGACGATACCGCGCTCGAACGCGTCGACGGCGTCAGCGACGGTCGTGGTGCCGGCGCTGGCGAGGGTTCCGCGTGCTCCGTCGAACGACAGTGCGGTGGTATCGGTGTCGATGTCGCCGATATACGCGACGCCCACCTTGGTGCCGAGGTGTTTCATTTCCAAGCGCAACGCGTCACCCAAGGCTTCGACGCCGGCGCGCGAAGCACCGAACGGTCCGCGAAACGGATGCTTGGCGGCGCCGTGAGCCGAGGCGACCACCAGGGCGTAACCGTTTTCGTGACTGATGTGCGGACCGGCTGCGCGCAGGGTGTAGTACGTGCCCATGAGATTGACTTCGACGGCGCGGCGCATGTCCGCAGGGTCGCCGCCGAGGATCGACGAGTTCGCCTCGACACCGGCATTGGCGACGACGACGTCGATGCCTCCCAGCTTCTCAGCGATGTAGTCGACGCCGCGAGATACCTGCTCGAGGTCGGCGACGTCGCACAACTGCCACGGCGCGCGGCCGCAGGAAGTGGCGACTTGTTCGAGAAGTTCAGGCTCGAGGCCGAGCAGTCCCACGGACGCACCACGGTCGTACAGGCGTCTGGCCAGCGAAGAACCGATATTGCGGGCAGCGCCGGTGATCAGGATGCGCCGACCCGTCAGGTCGTCCGCACTACTCTTGGCCGATTCGGCCTTGCCCGCCTCGCTCTTGCCCATTGCTGTGTCCCTACGCAGTGACCTTCTGGTCCTCCGACGCTAACACCGCCGGGTAGCTGCGACTGCAAGTACCGCCAACTCCGTCCGAACGGGTGTTCAGACCGATGCGGCTTCGAGACGCGGATGTGACGTGGAAGCCTGGGTCGACCGCAATCGACGGAATCGGACCACGGCAACGATGGCGGCAACAGCGGCGAGGATCACCAACGGCAGCGACGGACCCATCGTGGGTTCGATGACAACCAGTAGCACCGGCAGTCCGAATCCGAGATAGGTGCCGACGTAGAAGATCCCGGTCAGGGCGCCCCGCGAGGCGGGGGGAGCCAGCGACTCGAGGTCGAGCAGTCCCTCGCGTAGACACAGTCCGTAGGCCGTACCGAGGACGAGCGCGCAGACGATGAACAACCCGAGCGCGGGGTGCGCGCCGCCGACTGCGACCAGGCAGTATCCGAGTGCCGCCAGTGCGGCGCCTGTCGTGCCGGCCTGAGGACCCCAATTGCGATGGCGCGCAGCGGTTTGAACCAGGATTCCAGCACCCAGAGTCAGCGCCGCGGCGAAACCCGGAAGGAGAGGACCTGAGTAGCGGTCCCCGAGCCTGGCCGTCATGGTCACGAAAGACACTGTTGCGCTGGCGAACACCCATGGAGCCAACGGAAGTGCCCAGAGCAGCGCATTTGCGACGGAGCGCTCCGCGCCGTCTGGCGCATTTGCGACGGAGCGCTCCGCGCCGTCTGGGACGGGTGTGATGGTCGCGGCTTCTACGGGAACGGGTGTACGACTCCACACAGCTGCCGCGGTAACCGAACCCACCGACAAGACGGCCGAGACGACAAAGGGCGTAGCGAGTGGGAAGGCGGCAAATTGTGCCAACAGACCCGAAAACAGTGGTCCCAGTGCAAAACCCGAGGTGAGTACTACGCCCGCCATCACGGTTCCGGACTTGCCGCGAAGGTCAGCCGCCCACGCGGTGCCGGCGCCGATTGCCAGACCGGCACCGATACCGACAACGAGGCGCCCGACCATGAGCCCGGGCGCGTCGTGCCAGAGAAGAAGAATCAAGGTTCCGAGCGAGGCTATGAGCGCTCCGGGCAGGACGACTACAGCTCGGCCGACGCGATCCGACAGTGCTCCACCGGTTAACAGGCCGGGTAGGAGTCCGAGCGCGTAGATACCGAAAACACCGTCGAGCACGGTATGCGAAAGACCCTCGTCCACCCGGAGAACCGGGATGAGCGAAGCAAAGTGGTTGGCGGCCCAACCCGTCGAAAGTAGAACTGCCAGTACCGAGATGAACCCGCGACGGGATGGATCGCCCATACCGGCAGCTTAGGCGGGTACCAGATCGCTCACGTCGGCGAGGAGTTCGAACGTGCGCAACCAAGCCTCGCGGTTGGTGCCGGTCGACACCGTGATCAGCTCGTCGGCCTGTGCATGCTCGGTGAACTCGTCGAGGTAGGCGCGGACCTCCGTGGGCGTGCCGATGGCGCTGTACTTGGTCATCTGCAGAACCTGCTGACCCGCGGGGGAGTCGAGCAGCATGTCCGCTTCGTCGTCCGTGAACTTGCGTCCGCGTCCGAGAAGAAGGCTGACGCGCGAACGCTTGGCCGCGAGGAAGTCCTGCTGAGCCTGCTCATGGGTGTCGGCGGCGATGACGTTGACGCCCGCGATGACGTACGGCTCCGCCAACTGCTCCGACGGTTTGAACTCGCGTCGATAGATCGCGACGGCGTCGCGCAGGGCGTTGGGGGCGAAGTGCGAGGCAAATGCATACGGCAGGCCGAGCATCGCGGCGAGCTTGGCTCCGAACAGTGACGATCCGAGAATGTAGAGCGGAACGTGAGTGCCCTTACCGGGAACGGCATTGATTCCGGGGACGCGCGAAGTGTCGCCGAGGTAGCCCTGAAGCTCGAGTACGTCCTGCGGGAAGCTGTCCGAAGAACTCGGGTCGCGTCGCAAAGCCTGCATGGTCTTCTGATCACTACCGGGCGCGCGACCGAGACCGAGATCGATGCGACCCGGGTGCAGAGTCTCGAGGGTGCCGAACTGCTCGGCGATCGTCAGCGGCGCGTGGTTGGGCAGCATGATTCCACCGGCGCCGAGGCGGATTTTGCTGGTGTGCGCGGCGACGTGGCTGATCAGAACGCTGGTGGCCGAAGACGCGATGGAACCCATGTTGTGGTGCTCGGCATACCAGATTCGCTTGTAACCCCACTCCTCGGCACGCTGCGCCAAGGTCACGCTGGCGTCGAAGCTGTCTTTGGCGGTTTCGTTGTCGCCGATGTGGGCGAGATCGAGGATGGAAAGTGGGACGGCCATGAATGTGGTGCCTTTCTCAGCGAATAGAACGCAAACGTCGTTGGAAGGTGCAACCATCTGGCCGGCTTTCCTATTTCCGCCTGGTCAGCGCCCACGAATGGTAGCGAGGCGGACAAGGCGTGAAGTTCTTGTCTCGATTTCGGTCATTTCGGATATTTCGGATGAAATTGGGGGCTAGATTTCCCGAATCGGAGGTTCTTTCGCATTCCAAGTGAATCGAGACCAGCATGGCCACTGATCGGAAGGCTGTAAACAAGCGCAAAGTACGTGCGTTACTTGCCGGAGGACTTGTCCTCGGTATCGGCGCCGCTGTCACCTTGGCGGCGTGGACAGACAACGTTTTCGGCGACGCGCAGTTCAAGACGGGAAGTTGGAATCTCCAGGGCAGCTTCGACGGACTGACGACCTGGGGTGAGTATCAAGTGGACGCTTCCGCCGGCCACTTCCAATTCAGCACGGGATTCGACGCACTCTCACCCGGAACGACGGTATACGCGCCGGTAGCGCTTCGGATCGGTCCCACGGCCAGCACTTCCGGCGCGACGGTACAACTACTCGGTGCAACGGGCGGTGATACCGACCTCAAACCCGCCCTGCGGTACTCGGTGTATCGAGGTGTCCCCTCCACGACCTGCACGGCAGCGGGAATTGGAGCAGGAACAGCATGGGTAGGCACGACAGCCAGTCCGGTGGCCTTGACGGCAGGTTCGGGTTCGGATGTCACCTTGCTAGGCACGGGCGTGCCGGTGGAACTGTGCTTCGCGGTCACGCTGCCTGCCGGAGTCGACCCTTCGATCGTGTCGGGCAAGAACACCGGGCGCTTGCTCTGGCAGTTCACCGGCCAGTCCACCCCCTGACGCCTGCGTGGTCACACGGCGAATGCGTCAGGTGTACGCACTGGCGGCCTCGGGACTCGTCCTGGGTATCGGTGCAACCACCGTGGCGGCCAGTTGGGTGGACAGCACGATGGGCGATGCATCGTTTCGCACCGGAACATTCGGAATCGAGTCGAACGTCGGCGGCGGATGGTCGTCGCATTCATCCAGTGCCCCTGGCGTTTTCACGTACACGCCCTCGGCGCTCCTGATTCGCCCCGGTGCGTTCTCGTACGGCCCGATATCTCTTCGAACAGTGCCGGTCTCGCCGGCAGCATCCGTCACTCTGCAGGCGGCCACGGTTGCCGGCGACTCCACTCTGGCGTCGGCGCTGCGGTATCGGGTGGTCAAGTCGACGACCTGTGATGCGTCGGCCTTCTCCGCGGGAACACCACAATTCGTGGTGGGAAGTGCGACGGTGTTTCCGTCGCTCTCAACTGGTTCCGCAGTCGGGGCCATCGCGCTACCCACCGGTGGAGCGTCCCCGGGCGCCGCGGTGGCGCTGTGCTTCGAGATTTCGCTGCCCGCAACCTCGGCTAATTGGAGCAACTCGGCGCTGACCGGTAAAACGGCAACTCCCACTTGGCAGTTCAGTGCAACACCCTGAAGGAGCTGCAATGCCAACACATGCCCGGGCAACACATGCCCGGACGAAGAAGCGTTCGGTCCCCACGATCATCGGGGACTGCATCCTTCAGGTTCTTGCAGTCGGTGGGGTCATCTGTATCGCTTTGGTGATCTGTGCCTTCGTTTTCGACATCACACTGATCATGTTCAAGACCGGATCGATGTCGCCGACCATTCCAACCGGATCTCTGGCAGTTGTGCGGGAAGTACCGGCAGATTCCGTCGAGGTGGGCGACGTCGTCACCGTCGATCGGGGAGTGTCCGAACTGCCGGTGACCCACCGGGTCGTCTCCGCTCGTACCCAGGACAACGGCATCACGATTCTCGATCTCAAGGGTGATGCCAACGCTTCGGCTGATCCCGCGGTATACGAGGTCACCACGGTCCGAAAGGTGCTCTGGCACGTTCCGGGATTGGCGCGGGTGATCGTCTACTTCTCGAATCCTCTTGTTCTGGGGGCGATCACGCTGACCATGGCCGCTTTGGTGGTCGCGGTATTCTGGCCGCGCAATACCGATGACGACGATGATGCCGACTCGGCCGACCCGAAAACCGAACCCATTCAGGTTCTTCTACCGCCAGACGGCGGTAGACAATGAAGCGTCGCCACCTGTTTTCAGTCATCATATTGGCAGTTGCGGTTGTTCTGGGCTCTGGTTTCTCGTCTCACCCACTCCTCGGAGAGACAGAAGCGGCGTGGACAGACTCCGAGTACGTTACCGGCCCGATTTCCACCGGTTCATGGACGACGAGTGGGTACGGCAGAGGCGCCGGCGGGCTCGGGTTGTCCAGTGGCGGAATCGTGATAGATCTTTTCGGCAGTTCGATGTTCGAAGGTGTCTCACAACAGAACACGATTGGAAAGGACCTGGACACAACCAATCTGGTGGTTGCAAAGCTACTGGGCGTCAACTCGTTGTCCCGGACCGGATCGATCTCGTCGTGCGCTGCCTACTCGGTCGGGCAGCCAGCGAGCGGCCGCTGCCAGTCGGCAATTGTTTCGGATACCGATGCGACGTCGACACTCACCTCGATGACCGTGACAGTGAACTTGCTGTCTCTACTGGGGGTTGATCTGGTCAGTGCGCCGATAGTCACTGTGGCATCGCCGATTACGGCAGGGGCTGCGTGCGATACCTCGAACAGGGCATCGGTATCGGCGAGTAGCCCCACGAATCAGGTGACGGTGGGATCTCGCGTCCTCACGATTCCACAGCCTGCCGAGAACGCATCGGTGACGGTAACAGGGGCGGACGCCACTGTGAACGCCGCTGGCTTGGCGACGATTCAATACACGAACATCAAGCTCGTGAGCACGCGAACGTCCACGGCAACAACGGCGCAATCGACGCTGAGCGTGAGTCTTTCGATGGCAGCTTTTGCGATTCTGGGGGCGCAGATACTGGGCACCACAAACGTGACATTCAATCTTGTAACGGCCCAATGCGGAATTGGCAGCGCGACATACCCGGTCACGCCGCTGAGCCTCCCAACCGGATTTGCTGCGCGTGCGGTCAGCCCGACGTCTACTTCGGTGAGCGAACCCCCGTCATCGACGACTTCTTCGACCACGGCAGCTGAGACCACGGCAGCTGAGAACACGGCAGGGATGACGACCACCGCGTCTGTGCCGACACCGACAGCAACCCCGACATCGACAGCAACCCCGACATCGACAGCAACCCCGACAACGACGGCTACACCAACTACGAGCACACCGGCGCCGGCGGATCCAATCGGGACAGCGATCCACGGCCCCGCCGATTCGAGCATCTCCGCCTTCACCACGGATACCGGACTCTCCTGCGACGTTGCGCCTGATGCGGACTACACGAGCGAAGTTGCAGTCGAATGCTCGGACGGCACAACGGGTACGGTGCCCGGTTCTGTACTCGGCCCGAAGCCAACCGTACCGGGGGAGTACCTCAGGATCCCCCTGACGAGAGACCACGTCACCGAAGTCTTCACCCTGAAGTCAGCGACACGACGCTGATCAGTTCCGCACAGCGTTGGCCATGGCGGCCAACGAGAGGGCCTGCCGAGCGCGGTCGAGGACAACCGCACGAGAGATGTCGATGTGCGACACCATTGCCTCGTGTGCTTGCGGAATCTTGCCGTCCAGCACCAGTTCGACGACGGCGATATGTTCCTCCACGGTGGCCTTCATACGGTCGGGAGTCAGGTAGTCGAACATCCGCACGGGGCGCAGCTTCGAGTTGACGGCCTGAAGAGCGTCGACCAACGCGTGGTTTCCGGACGAGGCGAGGAGCGCGATGTGGAACTCCTCGTCGAGCGTCACGAAACCGGCGTCCGGTACCGGCATCTGTTTGAGAAATGCGTACCACTTGTCGAGTTCGGAACCGAGCGCGTCTCGATCATGAGCGGGGGCCTCACCGTCGAGTACCCGCCGAAGTCCGTGTACCTCGAGGAGTATGCGCAGCTCGTAGAGGCCACCCAACTCGTCGAGGTGCGGTCGGTACGGAAAGAGGCCGTGTTCGTCGCGCTCGACCAGCCCGTCGGATTCCAACTTCGCGAGCGCTTCGCGCACCGGTGTTCGCGAGACACCGTAGAGATGGGCCAGGCGTTCCTCGCCCAGTCGTTCCGAGGGCGCGATCTGACCGGACATCAGATCGTTTCGGATCGACCGGTAAACCTGTTCGCGCAGCGGCGGCCGCACACTCATGTCAGATTGCCATCGCTCGACGAACCGCCTCGGTGGACGTGGTGCCGCCCTCACCGGTCGAGGTCACGTGTCCGGCCGCGAGAATGCTGTAATGCTGAGCAGATTGGAGCGCGAAACCGATGTGCTGCTCTACGAGGAGGACACCGAGATCGCCGCGCTCGGTGAGTTCCATGACGGTTCTTTCGATTTCGGCGACCACGTTGGGCTGAATGCCCTCGGTTGGTTCGTCCAGAATGAGGATCTTGGGCTCGGTGATCAGGGCGCGAGCGATGGCAAGCTGTTGTCGCTGCCCACCGGAGAGAAGTCCCGCGCGACGGTCGAGGAGCGTGGTGAGTGCGGGAAACAGATCCAATGCCTCTGCGATGAGTGCCTTTCCGCGTTTGCGCCCGTCGGCGACCACCCGAAGATTCTCGGCAGTTGTCAGTTGTCCGAACGACTGCTGACCCTGGGGTACGTAGGCAAGTCCGCGAGCGACGCGGGCGCTCGGCCGTAGACCGGTGATGTCCTCACCGTTCAGAAGTACCTTTCCCCGTGTAGGTTTGATCAGACCGACGGCGGCGCGCAGCAAGGTGGTTTTACCCGCACCGTTGTGACCCATGACTGCCGCAACTCCGTCGCTGGGAACCAGCAGGGATACGCCGTGGATCACTTCGGTGCGTCCGTAGCCGGCGCGGATGTCGACGAGCTCGAGCATGATTCAGTCCTCCGGGGTCGGTTCGGTGTCGGCGCCGAGATCGGTTCCGGCAGCGGCTGTGCCGAGGTAGACCTCTTGCACCTTGGGGTCGGCTTGGACCTCCGCCACAGTTCCTTCGGCAAGCACTTTCCCAGCGGCGAGCACTGTGACGGACGTGGCGAAGGATCGCATGAAGTCCATGTCGTGCTCGACTACGACGACGGTTCGCGCACCGCCGATGCGCCGCAGAAGGTTCCCGGTCTCCTCGCGCTCCTCGAGGCTCATGCCTGCGACGGGCTCGTCGAGCAGGAGCACGGAACAGTTCTGTACCAACAACATTCCGATTTCGAGCCACTGCTTCTGTCCGTGCGCCAGAATGCCTGCGGCGGTGTCCCTGAGGTGCTCCAACCCGGTTGTCTCCAGCGCCTCTTCGATCTCGGGAAGCACACCTTTGCGTTTTCTGAGCAGGTTCCACGGTGATCGGCCGGCTCCGGCCGCGATGTCGAGATTCTGCAGCACCGAGAGCTCTTCGAAGACGCTTGCAGTCTGGAAGGTTCGCCCGACGCCGAGGCGGGCGATCTTGTGAACCTTCTTGCCGAGCAGTTGCTCGCCGGACTTAGTGATGGAACCCGTCGCGGGAACGAGTCCGGTGATGGCGTCGACCAACGTTGTTTTTCCAGCCCCGTTCGGGCCGATGAGAAACCTCAGGTCGCCCTGCATGAGGGTCAAGTCGACGCCGTCGACGGCCTTGAAACCGTCGAAGCTGACCGAAAGATTTCGTACTTCGAGGTACTCGGACGACATTCCGGCGTTGCCACCCAGTGCCGGTGCGGGTTCGCTGGTGGCGGTTGTGTTGGTCATGACGACACCTCCACTGGTTCGGGTTGGGAGACCTTGACCGGCGGGTCGGCCGGGGTCTCACGCTTCTTGCGGTGGCGCATCAGGGCGAACAATCCGGCCACACCTGCCGGGAAGAACCCGACCACGACGATGAACATCAACCCTTGTGCGTAGATCCATCCCGAAGGGAGTTTCTCCGAGAATGTCGACTGCGCCCACGCGACGCCGATCGCACCGAGTACCGGACCCAGAAGCGTTGCGCGGCCACCGATCGCGACCCCGATGAGAAAGGCGATTGACGGAACGATCCCGACGTCGGCGGGGGAGATGATGCCCACGATCGGAACGAACAGCGCACCGGCGATACCGGCGAGGAACGCCGCGGTCACGTAGGCGACCAGTTTGATGTTCGCCGGATCGTATCCGAGGAAACGTACGCGCTCCTCTTGATCGCGGACGGCGACGAGGAGTTCGCCGTATCGGGAGTTCATCAGCTGGCGAATCAGAGCGACCGATGCGAGAAGAACTCCGGCGGCGATGAAGAACAACATCTGCTTGTTCGCCGGATCGTTGAGGTTGAAACCGAAGAACGTGCGAAAGCGGTTGAGGCCGTTGCTGCCACCGATCGACTGCTGGCCGATCAAGAGGATCGCGAAAGCCGCGGCGAGTGCTTGCGAGAGGATCGCGAAGTACGCGCCCTTGACTCTCCGCTTGAACACACCGAGTCCGAGGAGAAAGGCAACAGCGGCCGGCAGGAAAAGGATGGCGAAGATCGCCACGAATGGCGAGGCGAACGGTTGCCAGTATCCCGGCAGTTCGGTCTTGCCGGCGATGGACATGAAGTCCGGGACCGCGTCGCCCTTGAGTTCGGCATCGGCGATCTTGAGGTGCATCGCCATCACGTATGCGCCGATTCCGAAGAAGACGCCCTGGCCGAGCGTGAGCATTCCGCCTCTGCCCCAAGCCAAGCCGATACCGACAGCGACTATGGCGAAGCACAGGAATTTGGCCAACAGTGACAGCCTGAAGTCCGAGAGCACAGCCGGAGCGACGGCGAACAGCACGATCGCGGCAAGTGCGAAACCGCCCCACACCCGAATTCGGGAATTGTTCAGGATGCTCATACGAGGCTCCTCGTCTTGACTGCGAACAGGCCCTGCGGCCGAACTTGAAGGAAGACGACGATGATGACGAACACGATCACCTTCGCGATCGACGCTGTCGTCGAGTACTCGATGAACGAGTTCAAGATGCCGAGGGCGAAGGCTGCGATCACGGCTCCCTTCATCTGACCGAGACCGCCGACGACAACAACCAGGAAGGCGTCGATCAGATAGGACTGGCCGATGGTCGGGCTGGTGGAACCGATGAGCGTCAACGCGACACCCGCGACGCCGGCGAGCCCGGAACCGAGGAAGAAGGTCGTGATGTCCGTACGACGAGAGGAGATTCCGCTCGTCTCGGCCAGATCGCGATTCTGGACGACGGCCCGGATGCGTCTACCCATCGACGACTGCTTCAGTGCGACCGAAAGTGCGATCACCGCTGCGATCGCCAACACCAGAATGAAGATGCGGGTTTTCGGCACCACGGCGCCGAAAATATCGACCCCGCCCGAAAGCCAGCTCGGCGCCGAAACATTGACTGCCGGCGCGCCGAAGATGTCGCGCGCCAACTGCTGAAGGATCAATCCGACGCCGAATGTCACCAACAGGGTGTCGAGGGGTCGGTGGTACATCCGCGATACCAGGACCACTTCGAGCACGACACCCATCAGTCCGCCGACGACGAAACCGACGAGCAGAGAAATGATCAACGATCCCGTTGCATTCGAGATCACTTGCTGCACTACATATGCGGTGTACGAGCCGGCCATGATGAACTCGCCGTGTGCCATGTTGATGACACCCATCTGCCCGAACGTGAGAGACAACCCCAACGCTGCCAACAGGAGAATCGATCCGATACTCAAACCCGTGAACAACTGCCCGATCACAACATCCATGACAGACGCTCCACCTCTCTACTCGTCGATTCCGTCAATTCCGCCTTTTGTCGATCAGCTACCGAGCCCCTCAGCCCAGGGGTAGTTCTTCAGGTACGGATCCGGCTCGATCGGCTGTCCCGAATCCCAGACCGTGTAGATCAGTCCGTCGGAACGGATTTCGCCGATCCGGGCAGTCTTGGTGATGTGGTGGTTGTCGCCGTCGATGGTGACGAGTCCTTCGGGCGCCTGGAAGGTCACACCGTCGGCGTTGTCCTGAATATCCTTGACCGCAAACGAGTTGGCCTTCTCGACGGTGTTCTTCCAGAGGTAGACGGAGGTGTATGCCGCTTCCATCGGATCGGACGTGGGCTTGTCCTGGCCGAACTTTGCCTTGTACGCCGCGACGAACTTCTTGTTCTCGGGGGAGTCGATGGTCTGGTAGTAGTTCCACGCCGTCAGCTGGCCTTCGACGTTCTGGACTCCGATACCACCGACCTCTTCCTCCGCAATGGAGACGGAGACGACGGGCATGTCGGCAGGCTTCAGGCCGACATTCGAGTATTCACGGAAGAACGCAACGTTGGAATCGCCGTTGAGTGTGTTGAACACGGCATCGGCGTCGGCTGTGCGGACCTTGTTCACGATGGTGGAGAAGTCGGTCGAACCCAGAGGCGTGTAATCCTCGCCCTTGATCTCGATGCCGTTCGCTGCCGCGTACGCCTTGATGATGCGGTTGGCGGTCTGCGGGAACACGTAGTCGCTGCCGACCAGATACAGCGACTTGACGCCCTTCTCCTTCAGGTAATCCAGAGCCGGGATGATCTGCTGGTTGGTCGTTGCGCCCGTGTAGAAGATGTTCTTCGAATCTTCCAGTCCCTCGTACTGGACCGGGTAGTAGAGCAAAGAGTTGTTGTCCTCGAACACGGGCAGCATGGCCTTGCGGCTCGAGGAGGTCCAGCCACCGAAAACTGCTGCGACGCAATCGCTGCTGATCAGTTTCTCGGCCTTCTCGGCGAACACTGTCGGCTCCGACGCACCGTCCTCTGCCACGATCTGGATCTTCTTACCCAGTACACCGCCGGAATCGTTGATCTCCTGCACCGCCAACGAGATGGAGTCGCGGACCGTCACTTCACTGATGGCCATGGTGCCCGAGAGTGAATTCAGGGAACCGACCTTGATCGTGTCCCCCGAGGTGTCGACGCACGACGTAGCCGTCGAATCTCCCGATGCGGTGTCTGTTGCCTTGCTTCCGCAGCCGGTGAGAACCAAGCCCAGCGCGGCGAGAGCGGCCGGCGCGGCAAGGGTGCGCTTCGAGAAGGTTCGCATGTACGGGCCTTTCGTGTCGATGGCTCTGGCAGACAATGGCTCTGACAGATCTGTATCCGGAGTGCGTATACAACGCTGTATTCGTCGAGTGCACAGAGTAGGTGGAAGTTGTTGCGGTGGAATGACTGTCGGTGACAAGTGTGTGTCCGGTGTTTCGATTGGGTGTCCAGGGCCTCACACCGCAGGTCAGCGAGGGTGCGGTGTTAGCATCGACGAGAAATTGATCAAGCACTCGCTTGACGATCGGAACGTCGGAAGGATCTTCTCGTGCGCTCGACCCGACGGGACGAAATACTCGCTCATGCGGCCAAGCTGTTCAGTGAGCGGGGAATCGCCGCGACGACGGTGCGAGACATCGCCGACGAAGTCGGGATCCTCTCCGGCAGCCTCTATCACTACTTCGACTCCAAGGATGCGATAGCCAACGAGATCGTCGTCCGGTTCCTCGAAGATCTCAACGTCCGGTACGAGGACTCGATCGAACCGGAAGGTTCGGCTCGAAATCGCCTGGCCACGATGGTGTCGGTGTCTTTTGCCTCGGCGGTGGATCACCCGTATGCCACGGAGGTCTATCAGGGAGAAGCCATACTTTCGTCGCAATCGGCGGACGCGCCCATCACCATCCTGGTTCAGAAGGCACACAGCTACTGGCGATCGGCTATCGCTCGCGGAATTGCCGACGCGGAGTTTCGGGAAGACATCGATCCCGAACAGTTTCACCGTCTCCTGCGTGAATCCGTCTGGTCCACCGTCGCACAGTATCGCCCGCAGCTTTCCGAATTGGCCGAAGATCTGCAGCGCAATCTGATTTCGGTTTTCCTGGACGGCTTTGCCGCACGTTCCGTCGACGGCGAGCCGGTGGCGCGCATTGCGCGGCGCACGGCGAAGAAGGAAGCGCAGACCGAATCTCCCGACTCGGACCTTGCCGAACTCCGCTCTGATGTCGACGAATTGAAGTCCGTCATTCGCGAACTCAGCTCCTCGATCCGGCAGCTGCAGAAGCCGTAACACCGCAGTTCCTGCGCGTGTAGTTCGGATTTTGACTATCAGTGTGACCCAGTGCATACTTCTGTCCACACTCGTAAATCAAGCGCTTGTTTGATTTACCAAGCACAGTTTGGACGGGAGTTCGATGTGAGACTCGGAAAGGCGATCGCCGTCTGCGCGGCAGTGGTCCTCGGGGCGAGCGCGTGCGCATCTGCCGGTGTCATTCCCGAAGACACCATCGTCATCGGTTTGGACGAGGACTCCACCGGGCCCGGTGCGTCGTACAGCACGATCGCCGGCAAGACGGTGCGGATGACCGTCGACCTGATCAACCAGGCGGGCGGAATCAACGGTAAGCAAGTCGAATTGGTTGTCGAGAACGACGAGAGCAGTCCCACCAAGACCCCGTCGATCATTCGGAAGTTGGTCGATCATGGGTCCAGTGCGGTCATCCTCGCCACGGGCAGCGGGTCGGTGCTGCAGGCCAAGTCGATTCTCCAGCAGTCGAAGATTCCTGCGATAGCTCCGGTCGTTCTCAGCGACGCCTTTGCCTCGGCGCCCGACAACGACTTCTCGTTCATGATTCCGAACTCGTTGAAGCAGTACGCCCAGGTGTACTGCGGGGCTTTCGAGAAGATGGGGTACAAGTCCCTGGGAATTCTCGGTGACGCGAGTGCGTCCATCGACGGAATCATCAAGACCCTGCGGCCGGCGCTCGAGAAGTGCGCGAGAGTGACGGGCGTCGAAAAGGCGCCGGTCGATGCCGCGGACATCACCGCACAGGTCTCACGTCTCGCGGAAACCGAACCGGACGCGATTCTGGTCGCCAGTATCGGCGGGCACTTCGAAATCCTCGCGCACAACACCTTGTCGAAAATCACCCCGCAGACGCAACGCTTCTCACTCGCTTCCATCGGAAACCAGCCCGCATCTTGGGCTTTGGCGGACCCGAAGGCGTTGAGCGGCATGGTGTACATGGGCTCGCTCAGTGAGAACAACCCGAGAACCGCCGAACTGCGTCGCAAGGTGCAGGCGGTGAAGGGGCCTGATTATCAACTGACCGCCTACGACGCACAGGCGTACGACGCCGTCATGATGTTGGCCGAGGCAATCGAAATTGCCGGCGACCACCGAGATCGGCCGGCCGTTCGTGATGCTCTTCAACAGGTTTCGGCACTTCCCGCCAGCTTCGGCCAGGACGGATTGACACTGTCGTTTTCTTCGCAGGATCACCTGGCTCCGGACAGCCTCTGCGGACTGGTGCTCGTCGAATTCGGTGAGGACAACAAGCCGGCCCATCCGTGGGATTCCTACCAACCCCCGTGCGGATAACCGAGGAGCCTTGACATGACAGACGCACAACTGTGGCTCGCAGCCATCGAGATCGGTGCATTCTTCTCACTGATAGCCCTCGGAATGTATCTCGTGGTGGTCGGCGCCGATTTCTTCAACTTTGCGATGGGCCCGTACGCGATGGCTGCGGCCATGGCGTCGAGTTGGGTCGCGATCAATTACGGGCTCGCTCTCTGGATTGCCATGCCGCTGGGGATCGCGGTAGCGGTGGCGCTGTCGATCCTGACGGAAAAGCTTGTGGTCAAACAGGTTCAGAAGCGTTCGGGTCGTGGGGAACTACCGGCGTTGGTGGCGGTGACCGCAGTACTGTTCGGGATCCAGCAGCTCGCCGGCACGGTCTTCGGCCGAACACCACTTCCCGGACAGAAGATCTTCGACTTCGATCCGATATCGGTGCTCGGTGCCACCGTCGACAGTTCGACCGTTGTACTCGTCGTCGGAACTGCCGTGATCTTCGTCGGTATCGGACTGTGGCTGAACCGGTCCACCTCGGGCCGTCTGCTTCGCGCCGTCGGCGACAATCCGGATGCCGCCCGCGTCCTGGGCTTGCCGGTGGATCGGGTACGCCTCATCGCGTTCACCCTCGCGGGTGTGATCGCCGCCGTCGCCGGACTTCTGTTCGCTCCCAAGGCCGGTGTTCAGTTCACGAGCGGTCTGTCCTGGACGCTGACGGCATTCATCGCACTCGTCATCGGTGGTACCGGCCGGAGTTGGGCTCCGCTGATCGGCGGAATGGTGTTGGGCGTCGTCCAGGTATTCGCCCCGTACTACTTCGGTGCGAGTGCTGCGCAAACCGCGATTCTGCTGATTGCCCTGGTGTTCTTCGCTTTCCGTCCGGAAGGCTTGCTCTCGAGGAAGGTTCGCGTCTGATGGCCTCGCTTTCTACCAGTCCGCTGACGTCAAATCCGCCCGCTACATCCGGCCGTTCCCGGACGAGGATGCTCGCCCTGTCACGAGAAGCGCTGATCACCGTGGTCGTGGTTGCTGCCGTGCTGCTGTGGATGGGGCCGAGTCTGTACCGGCAGGATCTGGTGTTCCTCGCTGCGACGTATTCGCTGATCGCACTCGGCATGTACGTGCCATTCGTGCTCGCGGGATCACTGTCGATGGCGTACAGCGCGTATGCGGCGATCGGCGCGTATGCCGTTGCGCTGATCTCG
Source organism: Rhodococcus sp. FH8 (assembly GCF_019266085.1). Classification (NCBI taxonomy): domain Bacteria; kingdom Bacillati; phylum Actinomycetota; class Actinomycetes; order Mycobacteriales; family Nocardiaceae; genus Rhodococcus; species Rhodococcus sp. FH8. The sequence goes on from NZ_LPNQ01000065.1 coordinate 391,793, forward strand.
GTTCGGACCGGGTTGTCGATGTGGTGGGGATGGATTCTCGGCGCCCTCGCCGCTGCAGCGGTTGCAGTACTCCTCAGCTTGGCAACGCAGAAACTCTCCGGCTTCTACCTTGCCGCGGTGACCTTGTTGTTCGGTATCGCTTTCGAGCACTGGTTGATCGACGGGCCGAGTTTCACCGGCGGATCGGCCGGGATCTCGGGCGTCGAGACTGTGACGATGTTCGGCTGGGAGCCACCGCGCTACGCATTGGTCGTGTTCGCGATCTTGTTTGTGTGTCTGATCGCGGTCGCTGTCGATCGACTCCGGAAATCGGTGTGGGGGCTGATGTTGCAAGCTGCCCGCGACAATCGTAATGTCGCACGGTCTTCCGGCGTCAATCCTGCGCACCTGACCGGCGTGGCGCTGGCGATCGGTGCTGCGATCGCGTCGACCGGCGGATCGCTTTTCACCGTGTCGGTGCAGGCTGTCACTCCTGAAACCTTCACTCTCAGTATTGTTTTCCTTGCGATCTTCATGCCGATCATCGGCGGTCGCGGTTCGGCGTGGGGTGCTCCGCTCGGTGCATTGATCGTGGTGATCGTGACGCTGAACATGCCTGGGTACCAGGGAAGCGGCGAACTCCTGCTTGCCGGAGCCGTCCTGGTGATCCTCATCGTCGCGCCTGGTGGGGTGATCGGGTGGAGTCAGAACGTTCTGGGTCGAATGAACCGTCTGTACAAGGAGCGTGGCAATCGATGACTCGGCTACTCGAAGTGAGCGGGCTCCACAAGTCCTACGGCGGCGTCCGCGCTGTCGACGATGTCTCGTTCAGCGTCGGACCGGGAGAGGTGATCGGACTGGTCGGCCCGAACGGGGCAGGCAAGACCACCCTGGTGGACTGCATCTTCGGCACACAGCAAGCAGATTCCGGAACCGTCGCGCTCGCGGGTGCTGCCTTGACGGGGCCGTCGGAGCGCCGTGCACGGCAAGGGCTCTCGCGCACGTTTCAACATCCGCAGCTCGCGGCGGAACTCGATGCCGTCGACAACATCATCCCGGGACTGTACGGGCACAAGATCACCTCACCGCTGCACTCGCTGTGGTGGGCGATCAAAGGACCTTTCGAGAACTGGGACCGGACAGCACAGCGGGCCCGAGAGATTGCTGCGCGATACTCGGTCACCGACGTCGAGAGTGCTTGCGGGGATCTCAGTTTGGGCGCGCAGCGTCTGGTCGAGGTGGCGCGGGCGATGGCGACCGAACCCGAAGTCCTCCTGTTGGACGAACCGTTTGCCGGTGCGGATCACGACGGCATCGCTGCCATCTCCGGTGCCGTGCGATCGATTGCCGCGCAGGGCAAGGGAGTAGTCCTGGTCGATCACAACGTCGATCTCATCGCGGCGCTCGCCACCAAGATCGTGCTGCTCAATTTCGGATCAGTGGCGTTCTACGGACCACCGCAGGAGTGCTTGGCCAGCGACGCGATGCGAGAAGTCTATTTCGGTTCCGAATACGAGGAAGGCGCCTGACATGCTCGAACTCGACAGAGTCACAGTTCGATACGGATCCGCTGTCGCCGTCCGGGAAGTCTCCCTTGTCGCCCCCGCCGGTGAAGTGACAGCGATCGTCGGGCCGAACGGTGCGGGCAAGACCAGCTTGGCGGGATCCATCTACGGCTCGGTTCCCGCCACCGGGACAATCAAATTCGATGGTCGAGAGATCCAGAAATTATCGGCACTGGATCGTGTCCGCAGCGGATTTGCCTACGTTCCCCAAGGCAGGCAACTGTTCATGCGAATGTCCGTTCGCGAGAACCTACGCGTCGGCGCAGACCTGCTGGGATTGAAAGCCGAAGCCGTGGAAACAGCTTTCGAGAGGTTCCCGATCCTGCGTGAACGCTCGGAGAGTTATGCCGGGGTCCTCAGCGGTGGTGAGCAGCAGATGTTGGTTCTGGGGCGGGCCCTTCTGGAAACCCCGAAGGTGTTGCTCCTCGACGAGATGATGACAGGACTGGCACCGAAAATCGTCGCGGAGCTGCGAGCATTGGTCGGGGGTCTGGCCGCCGAGGGTGTGACCGTCATCGTGACGGAACCGGCACTTACTGCACTGAAATCGGTTGTCGACCGCGGATATGTCATGCAGCGCGGCGAACTCGTCCGCGAATGCGATTCCGCAGCGACACTGGACAACGCGTACAAACAATCGATGGGCGTCCTCAGCGCCGACGGGAGATGATCGACGATCATGCTTGAAACGAAGACACTCGACTTCACCGTCGGTGAATTCGCCACGAATCCGGACCGCTTCGCCGGCGTCAGCATCAGCGAAATGGTCAGGCATTGGTCTGAGACCATCCCGGACGAAACCGCCTTTGTCACTCCGGAATCGAGGGTGTCGTGGAAGCAGTACGACGCGGCTGCCGATGCGATCGCGTCGGCGCTGGATCTAGCTGGTGAGGGATACGGACATGTAGCCGTGTTGCTCCCCGACACCGCTGTATTTCATGCGGCTCTCTGCGCAGCATTTCGTACCGGCCGCGTCGCCGTCGGAATCGGTTCGCGCTCGGGCATTCGCGAGATCTCTCATCTGATCGCCCGCTCGGAAGCCTCCGTACTCGTCACCACTCGCACGCTGCGCGGCGTCGATACCGCCGAACTCGTGGCGAGTCTGCGGGCAGAGCATCCCGGACTGGACGTCGTCTTCGCCGACGAACGCGCCGACGTGAGTTTCGAACGCGTGAGCGCAAACGGCGAACTCACCTCGTTGCCGGTCGAGCTAAAGCAGTTCCCCGCAACCAGTCCGTGTTTTGTCACGTCAGCCGTTTCGATGCTGAACTCGACCTCCGGCACAACGGGCCTACCCAAACTGGTCACACAAACCGAGGATCGTTGGGTTGGTTTCTCCGAGATTGCCGCCGAGGCGGCGGCGATCGGTTCGGATGAGGTGTTCCTCGGCGCGGTTCCAGCACCTTTCGGATTCGGCCTCTGGACTTCGCATTTCCTGCCGGCACTACTCGGTGCTCGCAATGTCGTCATGGAACGCTTCGACGTTTCGGTGATGATCGAGTTGATCGAGCGCGAACGGGTGACTGCTTTGAATTGTGTGAGTACACAATTCAAGATGCTGTTGCGTTCGGAGGCCGCGGAATCGGCCGATCTCTCGTCACTTCGTTTCATGTTCACCGGTGGTGAAGCCGTGCCCTATTCGGAGGCGCTGGCATTCGAACAACGTACCGGAGCGGCTGTCCTGCAGTTCTACGGATCGAACGAAACCGGCGCCGTCTCGGTGACGACGGTTTCGGACGATTCCGACACCCGACTGAAGACGTGCGGCCACGACATCGATCGCATGCGAGTTCGTGTATTCGACGATGCGGCAAAGGAAATGACCGGCTCCGTCCGCCGCGGTCAGCCTGGGGTGAACGGACCGCTGATGTGTCAGGGCTATTGGGGGGACACCGATGCGAACGACGAGTTGTACACCGATGACGGTTGGATGCTTCTCGGCGACATCGTCGAGATCGACGAGACAGGACGGGTGCGAGTGGTCGGGCGCAAAGCCGACATCATCATTCGTGGCGGCAAGAACATCTCCGCGGTCGAAGTCGAGGAGTACGTGCGCGCGCACCCTTCGGTGGAGTTGGTCGCCGTGGTCGGGGTCGACGATCCGCTGTTCGGTGAGAAGGTCTGTGCGGTCGTCGTGTCCGCCGATGACGATCTGAGTTCGGAGGATCTGACCGCCTGGCTGCAGAGCCGAGGAGTGACCCGCGAGTACATACCCGAGTACGTGATGACGGTCGCCGAATTGCCGATGGCGGCAGGCGGCAAAGTAGCCAAGGGTGAAGTCAAGGCACTCGCGCAGAGGCGGATCGCTGAACTCGGCTGATCGCACTTGGCGGTACCGGCTTCGCGTTACGCTGATCCGGACATTGTGCCGAGAGTGAAGGAAACCCGATGACGAACCCTTCACCGCATCGGTGGCGCAGGCGCTTGCTGTGGGCTCTGGCAATTGTGTTCGTTCTGGTCGGAGCCGTGGTTCTGGCCTTCGTTCTGAGCCCGAGACCTGGCGCACTCACCGTGCGATGGGTCTTCGATCGTGATGCGGTGAAAGTCACCGAGGCGCTCGAGAAGCACGCGCCCGAAGGCGTCGACTCGATCAAGGACCAGCAGTACCGCGCCGATGACGACGACGCATACCTGGATGTCTACTTTCCCGCAGCGACGACGACCGCATTGCCTACGGTGATCTGGACTCATGGCGGTGCCTGGATCTCGGGAAGCAAGTCCAACTACGCGCCGTACTACGAGTTGCTGGCCTCGCGTGGCTACACAGTTGTGTCCCTGGACTACTCACTCGGACCTGAGCACCACTATCCGACGGCAGTGCGGCAGCTCAACGACGCTCACGCGTACGTCGTCGCGAATGCGGAACGGCTGCATGTTGATCCGACGACGGTCGTTCTGGCCGGTGATTCTGCGGGAGCGCAACTCTCGAGTCAGCTCGCCACTCTCATCACTGATCCCGCCTATGCGAACCGTGTGGGCGTGGTCCCGTCGCTGCGGCCGGATCAGTTACGTGGAGTAATCCTGAACTGTGGAATCTACGACGTCGGGAACATGGTCGGCGGACCCGGCATCATCGGTTGGGGAGTTGATCGGTCCCTCTGGGCGTATACCGGCGTGCGTGACTTCATGAGTACCGACGCAGCGGATCAGATGTCGACCTTGAACCACGTCACCGATCGATTTCCGCCTGCCTACATCAGCGGCGGCAACGCCGATCCGTTGACGGATTCTCAGTCGAAACCGATGGCTGACAAATTGACCGGGTTGGGAGTTGCGGTCGACACACTGTTCTACCCGGCCGATCACGTTCCGGCGCTCGGTCACGAGTATCAGTTCGATCTGGACAATGCCGACGGTCTCACTGCGCTCGATCGCACGGTTCAGTTTCTCGAGGCTCATACCGGCTAAATGTCGGATTGTGGTGAACCACTGAGAAAATGGTCATTTTGGACAAAGCTCCGCGGGTGCGTTGCCAGGGAATTCTCAACTAGTCCTTTTGGTCTAGCCTGGGTGAATCCGATCCGACCCCAGGAGTTGTTGTGCGCGCGTCTTCCCCCGACAGACGGCGAAGGCGCATTGTCGGAACCGCGGCGGTATTCGTCGTCATTCTGCTGTCCGGGGTAACCGCGGCACTCGTCAGTCCGTGGCCAGGAGTTCTCCTCGTACGGTGGATGTCGGCGGGTGGCTCCGAATCGACTCACGCACAACTCGACAGGCATGCACCGTCAGGAATGGTCTCGATTCTCGATCAGTCGTACCGCGAAGGCGACGACGATGCACAACTCGACGTGTACTACCCGTCGGAGTCCACTTCGGCGCTACCCACGGTGGTCTGGGTGCACGGCGGTGGCTGGATATCAGGATCGAGAACTGATGCCGACGGTTACTACAAACTGTTGGCAAATCAAGGGTTCACTGTGATTTCGGTGGACTACTCACTGGGACCAGATGCGTATTACCCCACCGCAGTGAATCAGCTGAACGACGCGTATCGATTTATCGTGAGCAATGCGGACAGGTTGCATGTCGATTCGACCAATCTCTTTCTTGCGGGAGATTCGGCAGGCGCGCAGTTGTCCAGTCAGTTGGCGACCGTCATGACCAGCCCTGACTACGCGTCGGAAATGGGTGTGGAGCCGGCATTACGTCCCGAGCAGATACGCGGAGTTGTCCTCGACTGTGGGGTCTTCGATCTGAAACCGCTGCTGTCACAGGGGAAGTACTTCGGTTGGGGCGTCGACAAGCAATCGCTGTGGGGGTACCTCGGAACGAGGGACTTCGACGGGTCGACTGCAGTGGGTCAGATGTCGACACTGGGTCATGTGACCTCGGACTTTCCAGCGACGTTCATCACCGGCGGAAATGTCGACCCACTGACCGCCAGCCAGTCGAAACCCATGGCAGAACGGCTCGCCGATCTGGGCGTCGAGGTCGATGCACTGTTCTACCCGGACGATCACGAGCCTGCACTCGACCACGAATATCAGTTCGACCTCGACACCGTGGACGGGATGGTCGCGTTCGATCGCACAGTCGCGTTCCTACGCGACCACGTGCTTTAGCGCGGTCAGCGAATCACGTACGGCGAAATCGAACTCCGGTGCTCGCTGATGTCGAGGTCTTTACCCAACGGAGGGAAGGCACGCTGCGGACAATTGAGGCGTTCGCAGACACGGCAGCCCGAGCCGATCGGCGTTCCCGGATTCGACTCGTCCAGATCCAGACCGTCGCTGTAGACGAGTCGGTGGGCGTGTCGAATCTCGCATCCCAATCCGATGGCGAAGATCTTTGCGGGCTGTCCGTATCGAGCCGCTCGACGTTCGACCGTGCGAGCAACCCAGAGGTATCGGCGGCCGTCGGGCATCTGTGCGATCTGAGGCATGATCTTGCCCGGATACGAGAACGTCTCGTAGACGTTCCACAGCGGACACGTACCGCCGCTGGTGGAGAAGTGGAATCCGGTGGCGGACTGACGCTTCGACATGTTTCCGGCACGATCGACACGCACGAACATGAACGGAACCCCGCGAAGTTTGGGGCGCTGCAGGGTCGAGAGGCGGTGGCAGATCGTCTCGTAGCTCGCGGAATAGAAGGCAGACATACGCTCGATGTCGTACCGGAAGTCCTCGGCAACCTCGTGAAACTGGCTGTAGGGCAGCACGGTGGCCGCGGCGAAATAGTTGGCCAAACCCAGCTTCGCCAGGGAAACCGACGCTTCGCTGGTGAAGTTGCCCTCGGCCACCAACGAGTCGAGCAGGTCGCCATGCTCGAGGTATGCGAGTTCTGTCGCGAACTTGAAGACCTGTTGCCCGCCGGAGAGTCGTGCGGAAATTTCCAGGACCCTGGTGTCCGGGTCGTAGCGATGAAGTATGTTCTCGCCCAAGTCGACTCGTCGAACGATCTGCACGTCATGGACGGACTCGAGGCGTCTGGCGATCTCGCCGGCGACGTCGCCACGGTGAAAGCGCATCCGGGCAGTGAGTTCTTCGGCCGCGGTGTCGAGATCGTGGATGTAGTTCTGTCGCTGATAGAAGTAGTCGCGCACTTCCTCGTGCGGCATGGTGATCGAACCGCTGCCGCTGCCGTCCGAGAAACGGTCCTCCGTGGCTGCGGCGAGCTGCGCCGTCGTGTTCCGGAAGCGGCGATGCATGTTCACCATCGCCTTGGCCAGGCCCGGGTGGGTGGAGACCATCTCCGCGATTTCGTGGGCGTCGGCGTCGATACCCATCTCTTGATCGAGGGCAACTTCACGCATTTCCGCGATCAGGCGTGTGTCGTCCTGCGGGGAGAAGAAGGTGGTGTCGACACCGAAGACTTCACTGATTCGCAGGAGCACCGGCACGGTTAGTGGCCGGACGTCGTGCTCGATCTGATTGAGATAGCTTGCCGAGATCTCGAGCGTCTTGGCCAGCGAAGCCTGACTCAACCCGCGCTCGGTCCGCAGTTGGCGGAGCCGGACACCGACAAAGGTTTTCGACATTTTCCCAGGATACGAGTGACAGTCCGGCTTCGCAAAGGTGGGTTCGCAGTCTTCGCACAGGGGCTCCGCCCCCGTGAGTGGTTGAGGAGCCTCGGCACTCCCTAACCACTCACGGGGCCGGAGGCCTAGACCCTGTTCTCCGAACGAGGGGCGCCGATTCCGGGATCGATCTGGAACGGCCCGCTCGACGAGGGTGCAAGGGGGAAGTCGAAGATCGCAGTCGGGAGATAGACCGTCGAACACGAGTTGGGGATATCCACGACACCCGACAGGCGACCCTCGATCGGCGCCGCACCGAGTAGCAGGTACGCCTGCTCTGGCGCGTACCCGAACTTGGTCAGATACTCGATCGCATGCAGGCACGCACGCTGGTAGGACAGATGTGAATCCAGGTACTTCTGTTCGCCGTCCAACGTGACGGAAGTGCCCGAGAACGCAAGCCACTCGGAATACTGCGGATCCGTGTTGCCCGGCATGAAGATGGCGTTCTCGGAAACGCCGTAGGTATCCATTCCGCCCTTGATGATGTCCACACGAAGATCGATGAAGCCGCCCATCTCGATGGCACCGCAGAAAGTGATCTCTCCGTCGCCCTGGGAGAAGTGAAGATCGCCGACCGACAGATTCGCACCGTCCACGAATACCGGATAGAAGATTCGGCTGCCCTTGGTGAGGTTCTTGATGTCCTGGTTTCCACCGTTCTCGCGAGGGGGAGCGGTGCGCGCCGCCTCGCCGGCCACGCGTGTGTACTCGTCACCGGTCAAGGTTCCCAGTACTGCATCGCGGGGCTCGGGCGGAAGTGCAAGCGGGGGAACCCGATTGGGATCGGTGGCAATGAGGGCGCCCTCGCGGGCATTCCACTTGGCGAGCAAGGCTGCCGACGGAGCCGTGCCCATGAGTCCCGGGTGGACGATGCCCGTGAACGAGACGTGCGGAATGTGACGCGACGTCGCCGTTTGGCCGGAGAAATCCCAGACGGCTTTGTACGCATCGGGGAACTGTTCGGTGAGGAAGCCGCCGCCGTTGTTCCGAGGGAAGATGCCCGTGTACCCCCAGCCTTGGCCGGCCAACGGACCCGAATCTTCTTGGGGGATAGGCCCGATATCCAAGATGTCGACGATCAAGAGGTCGCCGGGCTTCGCGCCTTCGACGGCAAAGGGGCCGGACAGCGTGTGGACCGTGGTCAGTGGTGCATTGAGAATGTCGTCGGCCGAGTCGTCGTTGTGTATTGCGCCGTCGAACCATTCGCGGCAATGGACACGAAACGCATCACCGGGTTTCACCGTCACCGCCGCTGGGATGTCCGGGTGCCACCGATTGTGGCCGACGATTGCCTGGTCGGTGAATTTCTTGGCGGAATCGAGTGGAAACAGCAGTTCAGGCATATGCACTCCTCATTCTCGAAGAAACGGAAAACTCGTGGCGGCAGGACTTTCGTGTCGGATCGGGACTCACGGCGAGGGCGCGCGGTGAGGACGCTCAGGGGCGAGGTAGCTTGCGGTGCAACGGATTGGATGTCGTCGGCGCAGATTGCCGGCCGCGGCCGGGTAGCGACCCACTGACCACGGCAGGCTCGTGAGCCGATCGAGCAGTGCTGTCCAGTAGACCCATCGCGGCCGACGACGCGTGACTCAACCGGGGAGACGAGACCACCCGCTTGGACTCGAGACTGCACTGGGGGCAAGTAATCGACTGGGGCACTTCGGCCATCGCGAACGACCGCTCGAGCGGGCCGCAGCCGGTACAGCGAAACTCGTACAGAGGCATGCGGTCACGCTATCGGAGCATCGCCGGACCCGCATGTCTTTGTCCTGTGTCGTGTCCTCCAATTCGACGATCGCCTGTATCTGGATCGAGACCAAGTAGGCGCCGCAGCGCGGATGCGGTCGTGGTTGATGCAAGGGGGAATCCAGAACGCACAGCCTGCACAAGTTCAGCGAGTGGGATACCGACTGTGGAAACCGAGCCCAATATCGAGCCTTCGGGTTTCAAGTCAACCCGAAAATCACTGACGCTGTCTTCCGATGGATAGATCAGGATGGAGTGGGGGCGACCTTCGGTTCCGCGATAGGCCTGCGAGTAAATCAGTAGTTGATAGACGTCAGCCGCGCTCGGAGATTTTCGGTCGTACAGTTTGTACTTGGCATCGATCGCACTGCGCATTCCGTTGCGGGTGACCACGTAGTCGGGCCGAATTGAGCCCCATGGCCGGTCGCCGCTGTGCAAAACCGATCGGTTCACACCTTGGGCGCGAATCTGCGTGATCTGATCGGTAATCATCTGACCAAGTAGCCATCCGACGAACTTCTCGAACAGTCGGTTCATGTCGATCATGAACGTCGTTGCGCGGTCACCAGCATCATCGAATGGCTTGTTGATCGAGATGCCGTCGAGCAAGGCCAGCGACCACACGTGAGCACTCCGATAGTGTTCATTTCCGCGGTGGTATGTCATCGATTTCCTGATCGAAGGCGTGTACACAAAGGGGGTGGGTGCCATCGCGTTGAAGTTCTCGTACAGAATCCATGCACGCTGACGGAGATTAGCGTTCGAAGTCAGCTGTCCCGCGAGGCGGAGTGCGGTCGTTATGATCCGGTTTTCAGTGGTGTCGTAGTCGAATTCTTCGTAACGGCACGCCAATCGATCGACGCGCAAGAAATGTCTCGAGGCTTGTCGGTTCAGGTCGAGTCGTCCCCGCATCACGGTTAAGTCATCTCCCGCAGCGCGATAGTCCCGGACTACTCCCCGCTTCATCACATCGTGCGCAGCGGATACCAATAACTGACATATTAGTTCGACAGCGCTGTCACCGGTCGTCGTGTCGACATGTTGGTGAATTGTGGGCATGTCGTCGATCCGGATATCTCCGGTTGCACCGATCATCGTGATGACGTTCAGGTCGGAACCGGCCAATTTGGGCCGGACGTGGATGCTCGGGCCTCTGGGCAGTCGTGCAACTCCGACCCACGACGTCGCTGTGATCCGAAGGAGATCATCGGTGAGCCACTGCAGATCGATACGGCCCGCCAAGTCGCGGGAGATGGCCTCCCTCGTACGGGGAGGCGGGGCGGGCGCCGATACGTTTTTCGTCTGAAATTCCCGGAGTTCTACGACGGCTGTCACCGATTGTCACCAAGTTCGACGCGGTATGCCTTGATCAGTGCAGAGATCAAAATGCCGTCGTCCTCAATGGAGATCAAACTTTGGTTCGCTGCATCAACGATCTCGCGGCCAAGGTAATCGGCGAGCTTGGAGTAGTCGTCGAATACGATCTCTTGCAAGAGCGGAATTATTTCCATTCTCATGATTTCTGCGAATTGTGCCGCGGTGGTGATGGGTTCACTGTCGAGCAAGAAGTACGACTGGCCTATTTGATGTTCGCGACCGACGCTGTTGGTTATCCTTGTATTCATCTCCGACAGGAAGAAATCGAGTTCCAGTCCGTCGATGACTGCCCCTTCGAGAACGCTTACATCGGGCAGCAATTCGATGAACCCAAACCTCCGTCGTAGAGCGCTGTCCAGGTTACGAATACTGCGATCAGCGGTATTCATTGTTCCTATCAAGTGCAAGTTATTTGGTATGCGAAGCAGATCGCCACTCGCCGGCAACTTGACCGGGATTCCGCGCTTGTCCGCCTCGATTACCGTCATGAGTTCTCCGAAGACGCGTGGGATGTTTGCGCGATTGATCTCATCGATCAGCAGGACGTACACGCTGTCCGGTTCCGCGACTGCGGTTGAAGCAATTCGCTTGACGATACCGTCGCGTAGTCCGAGTGCGAGACCTCCACTTGTTTCGACTGGGCGGTATCCCTCGATGAACTCTTCGTACGAGTAGGACGCGTGAAAAGTGACCTGAGTTAAATATGGTGCGATGTCGTCTGCGGGTTGGCCGAGATATTCATCGGAGACACCGGAAAGTTCTAGGATACGGCGGAACTGCCCGGGATCGAGTGCAAACAGGGTGCCAGAGGCACTGATTTGAACCGGTTCAGACCCTGCCAGGACGGAGTCCGACTTGATGGTCTTCCAATGTGGTCCGCGTGGGAGCCTTCGAATTGGCTTGAGCATCAGAGGATTCGGATCCTCGAGGTCGTCGTTGATTGAGACTACTCGAGCCAGTGCGACTATTCGCTGAGTCGGTGCCGCTTCATAGCAGACCACGACATCTCCGGTATTGATCTGACTGAAGTGTTTTTTCTTCTCACCGCGTGAAAAGTCGACCCAACCCTCGTCGAACATGCTCTTCCAAGAGTAGCGTTCGGGATTCGCTGTGACCCACCAAGCCTTGCTGGTGTCATAGGTGGCTTCCATCCAGTCATCTGAATCTGCGTCGGGCAATGCATACTGCTGGTTGAGAATCCATTGGGAAAACCCCTTCGCCGCACGGGTTTTTCCCGTGCCGGGTGGCCCGTAGAAGATGATCTGTTTCTTGCGTTCGAGCACTGACATCCAAGTCCGGTACAACGCCTCTTGGGCAGGATCGATCGGGAGGACTTCGACCTCCTCGTCCGACGGATCGTGGGCGACCGGGTTCAGGATTCGCGACTGCAACTTTGGGGTGACTGACTTGATCGTGACTGTGCCCCATGATCGTTCAGGAGGATCAAGCCTTGTAGCGAGCGACTCATCCCAATCGACAGCAATTGTGTGTCGATAGTCCGGGCGGTCGGGTTGCCACTGGTACGTTGAATCAAGAACGGTTCCAACCGCCAGCACTTCGCTAACGCCGTTGTTGGCGACGATCTTGTCTCCCGCACGTATTTCGGTCAGTTGGTAAAGTTCTCTGGCCTTGAACGTCAGTTTCGATTTGTTGCCGTTGTAGCGATCCGAGTAGGTTTCAGCGAACGCGTGACGGAAATCCTCGACCGAGTCGAAGAGCGATAGATCGCCGATCTCATCCCAGCCCACACAGATGTAACCACCTCCAAGGCATTCGGCCCACCTGTCAGCGTTGTGACCAGGAGCGATTTTCCAATACCTGGCGGCTATCCATCCCGGAGGTGTTGCCCACTCGTAGAGGAACTGTCCGAGGTCTCTGGTATCTGAGGACTCCAGTCCCTCGATCGTCCGAAGTTTGGCGAGAATTCTTCGATTTACGACCAGAGGGTCTGTGTCGCCTTCGATTCCGAGTTCGCGGGCGAAATAGCTGAGGTGATTATGGCTGTAGACAGGCAGTACTTGGTCGGGAAAGTAAAGGAAGAGTGTTTTCAGTCGAACTGTCTTCGCGCGATTCAGGATTGGGATTTGTCCGATGTCATTCCATTGGCCGTGATCAGCCATGTCCAACATCTCGAGAAACGAAGCATGAAGCGCATCCCACGCGTCTCCGACGCGGTCGAAGTCGGTGGGAAAGTGCCACTCCGACGTCTTTCGTTTGAAGTAGATGACATGTTTCAGCGCGCTGCCGCCTTTGATGCTGCCCAGGACCGTTGTTCCCCACTCGAGAGCGTACGAGTATCCATCGATGCTTGATTCGGTCCCCAGTGCGTAGTCGTCGAGTGTCAAATCACGCCAACGACTTCGTGGGAACTGCCTCAAGAAATCCCGATGTTGCTGTTCTTGCTGCTGTGCCAAATCAGGTTCGCGCACGTGATATTTGTTCGCGACGGCTTCTTCGATCGAAGGCATGAAGTTGGACTCCTGGTCGGGGTTTGTTTGTGGATTCAGAACGGCTCGGAATCGGGTAGTCAGCGCAAGTACACAACCGCGTTGTCTCCGCCGGTACAGGTGACGATGCCGGAGGTCACCTTGCATGCCATCGTGTACTCCTTGCCGGTCACCGGACTACGTGCGGACACGGTGCTGGATGCACCGGTTGCACCGGAGTTCCCGTAGGCGATCCGAACCGCCTCGGCAAACTCACATGAAGTTTTGCCCCCACTTGTCGCGGACTCCTTGTAACTTCCGGCCGGCTGCCCGCCGGGGCAGGCGGACGCACCGGCCGGGAAGTTCGCGGCGCGTGTGGTCGTCGGGGATGTCGTGCTGGGAGCGGTTGTCGTGGTGCCGGGTGTGTTCGCGGCGCTGATGGTGGTGTGGGCGGCGCCACCGGCGGCCGAGTTGGGGACGTCCTTCGGCCAGAGGACCCAGGCAAGCCCGCCGAAGAGAGCCAACACAGTGATGACTCCGATTACGGATACCGGAATCACCCAGCCGGGCCGACGCGGCGGCGGATTTCCACGTGGCGGTGCAGGCGGGAATCCCTGGGGCGGGGGATACGACTGCGGCGCGGCTCGGTAGCCCAACTGCGGCGGCTGTGGACCGGATTGCGACCATGCCTGGTTGTTCGGTGGCCGCTGATAGTTGTCCGGCACCGCTTTATCGCCCGGTCGGGGGCGTCGAACGACAAGTCATGGTTCGACAGCATATGGCCGGCGAACGGGTTGTCTCCGGCTTTCCCAGGGGTAGATCCCGGAATTGTCCTAGCGAAGGCTGTTGCCGAGGAGTGATTGCGGTCACTCGCGGGTAGTGAAGTTGGCTCCGAAGTAGCGGACGGGCCTGTTCCGAGTGGCGTGCGAACTGCCGGAATTCGCAAGCGGCAGAGTTGAGTGCATTTCGTTCACAGCCTGCGGTTTCTTTCCTACTCGCCAGTACGGAACCTGTCCGATCGGGTAGTACCAGCCGCATAGGAATCTTCACAGACTTAGCAAAGTGTGTTGAAAAGGTAGCGAAGATTGGCATTAGCAACAGGTAGACGGCACTTTTTCGATGTGCCATTCTCGGTAAGTACACAAGAAGGGCCTGGCAAGTATGTGAAGTAGTACGCACGTACTGCTCACAACAGGCCGGACCAGCAGATCAAAGAGATGGAGTCTTGATGTCGACCACCGGCACCCCGAAGACCGCAGCTGAGCTCCAGCAGGATTGGGACACCAACCCTCGCTGGAAGGGCGTTACTCGTAACTACACGGCCGATCAGGTCGTCAAGCTCCAGGGCACCGTCGTCGAGGAGCAGACCCTCGCTCGTCGCGGATCCGAGATCCTGTGGGATCTCGTGAACAACGAGGACTACATCAACTCCCTCGGTGCACTTACCGGCAACATGGCTGTGCAGCAGGTTCGCGCCGGCCTGAAGGCCATCTACCTCTCCGGTTGGCAGGTTGCCGGCGACGCTAACCTCTCGGGCCACACGTACCCGGACCAGAGCCTCTACCCGGCCAACTCGGTTCCGACCGTCGTTCGTCGCATCAACAACGCACTGCTGCGCGCCGACGAGATCGCCAAGACCGAGGGTGACACCTCCGTCAGCAACTGGCTCGCTCCGATCGTTGCCGACGCCGAAGCCGGCTTCGGTGGCGCTCTCAACGCTTACGAGCTGCAGAAGGCCATGATCGGCGCCGGCGCTGCCGGTGTCCACTGGGAGGATCAGCTCGCTTCGGAGAAGAAGTGCGGCCACCTCGGTGGCAAGGTGCTCATCCCCACGCAGCAGCACATCCGCACCCTGACCTCGGCTCGCCTGGCTTCCGACGTTGCGGACGTTCCGTCCGTCATCATCGCCCGCACCGACGCTGAGGCTGCAACCCTCATCACCTCCGACGTGGACGAGCGCGACCGCCCGTTCCTCGACGGAACCCGCACGGCTGAAGGCTTCTACGGCGTCAAGAACGGCATCGAGCCCTGCATCGCTCGCGCCAAGGCTTACGCACCGTACGCAGACCTCATCTGGATGGAGACCGGCGTGCCGGATCTCGAGGTTGCAAAGAAGTTCGCCGAGTCCGTTCGCAGCGAATTCCCGGACCAGCTCCTGGCCTACAACTGCTCCCCTTCCTTCAACTGGAAGGCGCACCTGGACGACGCGACCATCGCGAAGTTCCAGAAGGAGCTCGGCGCAATGGGCTTCAAGTTCCAGTTCATCACGCTGGCCGGCTTCCACTCGCTCAACTACGGCATGTTCGACCTTGCCTACGGCTACGCCCGCGAAGGCATGACGGCATTCGTCGACCTGCAGGAGCGCGAGTTCAAGGCTGCCGAAGAGCGTGGCTTCACCGCCATCAAGCACCAGCGTGAGGTTGGCGCCGGCTACTTCGACACCATCGCCACCACCGTTGACCCCAACACCTCGACGGCAGCTCTCAAGGGCTCCACCGAAGAGGGACAGTTCCACTAAGAACTGACTTCGGGTGGGGGAGAGGCTCGGCTTCGGGTCTCTCCCCTGCTTGTATCACCGCACTACTTTCTCTCGTCTTCAAGGCAGTTCCGATTGCGTCGGCCACCAGCGTCGACGCAGTTCGAAGTGCTTGTTTTGCAACACCTTCACCAGACAAACTCCACGAGACAAACAAGGAGCTGACGTGACCAGCGAAAAAATTCAGCGCGTCGGCGTTATCGGCGCCGGAATCATGGGTGCCGGAATCGCCGAGGTGTGCGCCCGCGCACATGTCGATGTTCTGGTCTTCGAGCAGACTCGCGAGCTTGCAGCAGCCGGGCGTTCACGCATCCTGCGTTCGCTCGACCGCGGCGTGAGCAGCGGAAAGATCACAGAACGTGAGCGTGAGCAGGCCGCATGGCGTCTGCGTTTCACCTCCGATCTGGGAGATTTCGCGGACCGCCAGCTCGTCGTGGAGGCCGTCGTCGAAGACGAGAAGATCAAGAGCGAAATCTTCGCCGAGCTCGACGCGGTCGTGACGGACCCGGATGCGGTTCTCGCGTCCAACACGTCGTCGATCCCGATCATGAAGCTCGGCATCTCGACCAAGCGTCCCGAGCGAGTCATCGGCATGCACTTCTTCAACCCGGTTCCGGTTCTGCCGCTCGTCGAATTGGTGACGACGCTCAAGACCAGTGCCTCCGTCTCGCAGCGCGCCGAGGCTTTTGCCAGCGACATCCTCGGCAAGCAGGTCGTCCGCAGTGCCGACCGCTCCGGCTTCGTCGTCAACGCACTCCTGGTGCCGTACCTGCTCTCGGCGATCCGCATGGTCGAGTCGGGCTTCGCGACCAAGGAAGACATCGACAAGGCAACGGTTCTCGGCCTCGCGCACCCCATGGGTCCGCTGGCTCTGACGGACCTGGTCGGACTCGACACCGTCAAGTCCATCGCCGACTCCATGTACGAAGAGTTCAAGGAGCCGCTGTACTCCGCTCCGCCGTTGCTCCTGCGTATGGTCGAAGCCGGCTTGACCGGCAAGAAGTCCGGCGCGGGCTTCTACGAATACGCCGACAACGGTCGCTCCACCAAGCAGGCAAGCTAAGGCCCAACGCCCCTGTGCGCCTTTCTGGTAGTTCCGGCTACCACAAAGGCGCACAGGGCGCTCGCGCCCCTCGGTTAGAAAGGTCGACCGCATGTCCAGCAGCACTGCAGCATTCGGCTCCAGCGTCCTGGGGTATCCGCGCATCGGGCCGCGCCGTGAGCTCAAGCGCGCCCTCGAGTCCTACTGGCACGGCACTTCGGACAAGGACGCACTTCTCGCGGTCGCCAAGGAACTCCAGGAATCGACCTGGAGCGAATTGGCTGCGACGGGATTGAGCCAGGTTCCCGGCAACACCTTCTCCTTCTACGATCACGTGCTCGACAATGCGCTGCTCTTCGGCGCAGTGCCGGAGCGGTTCAAGCCGCTCGAGGGCGCCCTCGAGCCGCTCGATTTCTACTTCACTATGGCCCGCGGCCGCCCGGACTTCCCGCCTCTCGAGCTGGTGCGCTTCTTCGGTACGAACTACTACTACCGTCAGCCCGAGATCGACGCGAACACAGTGTTCTCGCTCAACTCGGATGCACTTCTCGACGAGTTCGAACGTGCGAAGGCGCGCGGCATCGAATTGCGCCCCGTCATCATGGGGCCCGTCTCGCTGCTTCTGCTTTCGAAGGTCGGACCTGCCACCGAGAAGTCCGATCCGAACTTCACCCCGCTCGACCTGTTGGACGCGCTCCTGCCCGAGTACGAGAAGTTCTTCGAGCAGCTCGCCAAGGCCGGTGCGACCTGTGTTCAGTTGGACGAGCCTTCGGTCACCGAGGACCGCACCCCCGAGGAGCTAGCCGCTCTGGGACGTGCGTACGAGAAGCTTTCGACGGCCCCGCTGCGCCCGCGCCTGTTGGTGACGGGTCCGTACGGCAAGTTCGGCGAAGCCCTCAACATCTTGGCGCCCACCAAGATCGAAGCCTTCGGTCTGGACTTGGTGCACGGCAAGATCACGGCCGAGGAACTGGCCGCGGTGCCGAACATCAAGCGCAAGCGCATCTACGCGGGCGTCGTCGACGGTCGCAACGTCTGGCGCGTCGACCGGTTCAACACCTTGACGTACCTGAACGAACTCAAAGACGTTGTGCCTGACCTCGTCGTCTCCACGTCGTCGTCGCTGCTGCACGTGCCGTACGACGTGCTCTCCGAGTACGACATTCCGGGAGACGTCGCAGACCGTCTGGCTTTTGCGAAGCAGAAGGTCGGCGAAGTCGTCTCACTGGCGAAGGCGCTCACCGAAGGTCCGTCGGACAAGTGGCGTAAGCGTCCGACGAAGGTGCACTTCAAGCTCAAGCACGCTGTCCGTGCTCGGGTGAACGCGATCAAGCCCGAAGATCGTGTGCGTGCCCCGTACGAGGAGCGTCGTAAGGCTCAGCAGGAACGGTTGAATCTGCCCTTGGTGCCGGCCCAGACACTGGGTTCGTTCCCGCAGACCGACGCGATTCGCCAGGCTCGTTACGAACTCGGCCAGGGGCGTTTGGAGTGGGACGACTACTACAAGCGCATCCAGGAAGAGATCGAGCGCACAATCCGTCTGCAAGAGGACATCGGTCTCGATGTTTTCGTGCACGGCGAGCACGAGCGCAACGACATGGTCCAGTACTTCGCCGAACTGCTCGAGGGCTATGCCTTCACGCACAACGGTTGGGTTCAGGCCTACGGATCTCGTTGCACGCGTCCGCCGATCCTCTACGGCGACATCGCACGTCCGAAGCCGATGACGGTCGAGTGGATTGCGTACGCGCAGTCGCTGACCGACAAGCCGGTCAAGGGAATGCTGACGGGTCCGGTCACCATGATCGCCCGTTCGTTCGTTCGCCAGGATCAGCCGCTCTACGAAACGGCAGAGCAACTGGCACTTGTCATTCGAGACGAAATCGCGGATCTCGAAGCTGCCGGAATCGCCATCATCCAGGTGGACGAACCGGCAATTCGTGAACTGCTGCCACTGCGTGAGGACGGCCGGGAGGCCTACCTGGAGTGGGCCGTCGACGCGTTCCGTCTGGCAACAGGTGGAGCGAAGCCGGAAACACAGATCCACACACATCTGACGTACTCCGCTCGGTCGTCGGTGGTCGACGCCATCGAACGGTTGGACGCCGATGTGACGGCTATCGTCGCGACCCGCTCCATCACGTGGGTTCTCGAAGCACTCAAGGAAGGCGCGCTCACGCACGGCGTCGGCCCCGGTGTCTACGAATCTCGCTCGGCTCGGATTCCCGACATCGACGAACTCGACGAATTGCTCACCGAGGCAAGCGAATCGATCTCTCTCGATCGCTTGTGGGCAAACCCGGACGGCGGCCTCAAGACCCGCCATCCGTGGCAACTCGAGCCTTCGCTGCGCAATATGGTTGCGGCCGCGAGGCGCCTGCGTCGTCGGGCCGAGCAAGCCGAGCGCGACGCCGGGTAAGTCACGTAAAGAACAAGTCATGGAGGGGCCTGCGAGTTGCAGGTCCCTCCATGCACGGGTAGGCATGTGTGCATGGTTACTGCTGCTGCTTATGCCGCGACGTCCGCTGACGGTCCCCTCGAGAAGACCACTGTCGAACGCCGCGAGCTCGGTCCACTGGACATTCTCATCGACATCAAATTTGCCGGCATCTGCCATTCCGACATCCACACCGCTCGCAACGAGTGGGGCGGAGCCAAGTACCCGATCGTTCCCGGACACGAAATCGCCGGCGTCGTCGCCGCCGTGGGTTCCGATGTCACCAAGCACAAGGTCGGCGACCGAGTGGGCGTCGGCTGCTTCGTCGACTCGTGCGGGGAGTGCGACGCCTGCACCGCCGGTGAAGAGCAGTACTGCCGCAAGGGTGTGACGGGTACGTACAACGCCACCGGCCGCGACGGCGAGCGCACTCAGGGTGGCTACTCGACGCACATCGTCGTCACCGAGCACTTCGTGCTCTCGATCCCGGAGGGCATCGAACTCGACGTTGCAGCGCCGCTCCTGTGCGCGGGCATCACCTTGTACTCACCGCTGCGGCACTGGAACGCCGGCCCCGGCAAGAAGGTCGCCATCATCGGGTTCGGCGGCCTCGGGCACGTCGGTGTGAAGATCGCCAAGGCGCTCGGAGCGGAAGTCACCGTCCTGAGCCAGACGCTCGGCAAGAAAGACGACGGGCTTCGCCTCGGCGCCGATCACTACTACGCGACCAACGACCGTGAGACGTTCAAGGCTCTTCGCGGCGAGTTCGACCTGATCCTCAACACGGTCTCGGTCAACCTCGACATCGACGCCTACATGTCCTTGCTTGCCATCAACGGCACTCTCGTCGAACTCGGCCTGCCCGAGAAGCCGATCGAAGTTCGAGCATTCTCGCTCGCCGCAAACCGTCGTAGCCTCGCCGGCTCCATGGTCGGCGGTATCCCGCAGACACAGGAGATGCTCGACTTCTGCGCCGAGCACGGCATCGGCGCAGAAATCGAACTGATCCCGGCGAGCGACATCAACGACGCTTACGAGCGCGTGATCAAGAGCGACGTCCGATACCGATTCGTGATCGACACCGCAACGATCTGACCCGCCCGGTCCTGCTCAGTCGAATTGTTCGCGGAGCTCAGTCGAGTTGCTCGCGAAGATTACTCAATGTCTTCGCGAGCAACCTCGACACGTGCATCTGGGACACACCGACTTTCTCGGCGATCTGTGTCTGCGTCAGATTTCCGAAGAATCTGAGCATCAACACCGTCCGCTCTCGCTCGGGCAGCTTGTCGAGAAGCGGACGCAACGCCTCGTGATTCTCGACGTTCTCGAGTGCTGCGTCGTAGTCACCGAGTGTTTCCACGAGCGGGAGATCGTCGGTGTGATTGGACGCGGCACCGTCGACCGAGACCGTCTGATACGCGTTGCCGGCGATCAAGGCCTGGGCAACTTCTTCGCGTTCGATCCCCAACGTCTCGGCCAACTCGTCGACGGTCGGCGCGTGCCCGAGCTGTTGTGACAGCTCGCTGATGGCCTGCCCGAGTTGGAAGTGCAACTCCTTCATCCGGCGGGGAACCCGCAATGCCCAACCGGTGTCGCGGAAGTGTCGTCGAACCTCGCCCATCACGGTGGGAACTGCGAACGAGACGAAATCGGATCCGCGCGTGGAATCGAAACGGTCGACGGCGTTGACCAGACCGAGACGCGCCACCTGAACCAGATCGTCGTGTGCCTCGCCACGACCGTCGAATCGTCTGGCGATGTGCTCGGCCAACGGTAGGCATCTGGTGATGAGTGCAGTGCGCACTCGTTCGTACTCCGGGCTGTGGGGCTCGAGGGTCCGCAGTTCCTCGAAAACTGGTATTACGTCCCGATATTCGTCGGTGGACCGCCGACGCGGGCGTGACGGGCCGTCTGCGGAAGCGGTCACAGGCGCCCGCTGAGGGCCTTGGTGAACTTCATGGTGGTGATGTAGCCGACGCCGCCGAGGTTCTCTTCCTGGTCGAGCGAAATCGAATCGGTGAGTTCGGTGAGGATGTGCCACCCGAACGAACGCTGACTGCTGTCCTCGTACTCCGTGGTCGTCGTGGACACGGACACGTGCAATTGCGGCGGCGTGAAGACGAACCGACACACCAGAACCGAATCAGGCGCAGCGCGAACGATCAGATGCGTACAGATTTCGTCCATGGCCAGTTTGATGTCGGCGATGGCGTCGAGGTCGAAGTTTTCCTGAATGGCAACGGTGGCGGCCAGTGCACGCAAAATCGACAGCTGATCGAGAGTCGCTTGAATCCTCAACTCCACAACTGGCTGAGTCTGATCCTGATCGGGCTCGAGTGCGCTGAGGTGTGCCATAAGTTCTCCGGATCGTCGTACCAGGGGTCGCGGTGAAGTCTGGTGCCGAGAACGATACCCATCCCGACCTTCACAGTGACCCCCGAACACGAAATTTGGTCGATGGTGGTGCCGGGGTAAACGACACGATTCTGCTCACGACCGTTGGCGATCGCAACATCGGATTACCTCGCGGAACCGCAGACCAAACCACATTTTTGTTCGGAACACCGAAACGAATGGTCGCAACGCACTTGTGACGTCCGTCATGCTGGCGTACTGTTTCAAACCGAGGTTGAGCACACAGCCGATGAGGGATTTATCCGTATTTCTGGAGACCCGTTCATCGTGCGTCTCCTTCGGAGGTCCCTTCTCTTTTGCAGAGTGTAAACCGTTGCGGGATGGGAGAACCATGACTGTTGTTCCAGGATCATCTATTTCAGGCTTTACGAACGCGGCGAAGGGATCGGTAGACTACGGACCTCCCGCGACCGGGACAGCGACCGCATCGTTTCACGCGCACCGCATCAGTGCACACACCGCTGTGATCAAAGTTCGTGGTGAGATCGATCTGATGAGCGCCAATGCTTTTCGTGACTTCTTGACGTACCACGTGGCCGCGGACCGGACGCTGGTCGTCGATCTATCCGAACTCGAATTCATGGGGACGTGCGGCTTGTCCGTACTGTCGGTCCTGTCGACGCGATCACGCGACGTGGGCGGCACACTCGCGCTCGTCTGCGCCCGCCCGGTGCAAAGGTTGCTCAAAGCAGCTGGTCAGGAGTCGATGTTTGCCTGCTACGAGTCGCTCGATCATGCAATCGGACTCGAAGAGACCCGACGTTTCCCCGCTTGATCACGCAGTTTCAGTCCAAGCTTCGTGAATTCAGTTTCGTAGAGCCCGTCAGCGTCAGTGCACTTCACTTCGGTGAGTGCCCTTGTGTTGGCGGGCTCTCGGCGGTGCTGTGACGCAGCGGCCGTAGGTGCGGACCACTTCGGTGGCGACGTGATCCCACGAATACGATTCGCACGCTCGGGCCCGGCTCTGCCGTGCAAACGCCGCGCCTTCGTCCTCGTCGTCGAGAAGACGGCGGACTGCGCGAGCGGTTTCCACCGGGTTGTTGACCGGGACCCGACGCCCGGTGAGTCCGTCGATCACCGTATCCCGCAGTCCGCCAACAGGAGTCGCGACTACGGGAACTCCGCACGCCATTGCTTCCAGTGCCGCGATTCCGAACGGTTCGTATCGAGGGGTGCACACGAGGGCGTCGGCCGATCGCATCAGTTTCGGTAGTTGGCGGTGCGGAACCCGTCCCAACAATTGGACGCGATCTGCGACGCCGAGGCGCTCGGCGAGCTTGACCAAGCGGATCGCCACTTCGTCGGTGCTCAGTTGCGCGACGGGTGGCCCGCCGATCACCACCAACTCCGTATCCGGCAGCGAAGCCAGCGCGGCGACGGCAACATCGAAGCCCTTCTGCTCCACCAGTCTTCCGACGCAGATCAATCGATGCGGTGCGGTTTTCTTCGCGGCGGGTCCCTCCGGGGTGAATGCTTCGGTGTCCACGCCCGAGGGCACCATCGTGGTCCGTGATCGTGGTGATCCCTGCCGGACCAGATCGAAGATTTCGTCCGAACTGGTCGCGATGACATGGGTTGCGCCCCTGGCGATCAACGGTTCCAGGTGAGTCCGCTCCGAGGGGCTGTCGTCGGCTGCTCCGAGGTGGCGGTGCGCCGCAGATCCCAGGGAATGGAATGTCTGAAGTACGGGGATGCCGAGCGATCGGGTCGCGAGTTCCGTTGCCACACCGGACATCCAGAAGTGCGAGTGCACCACATCGGGTCGGTCGGTACTCCACTGAGCGCGCAGAATGCTGGCAAAGGTTCCCAGGTGAGGGAGGATGTCGGCATCCGGAAGAGCCTGCGTCGGGCCGGCCTCGAGATAGTCGACGGAGTACCCGGCGCGGGCGCGAACGCGGTCCGGCCCACCGACGTGGGCACGCCTGGTGAAGACGGTGACGTCGTGTCCGGCACGAACCAAGGCGGCAGACAGTTCGTCGACGTGCAGGTTCTGTGCACCGGCTGCCGAGCAGCCCACCGGTGCGAGTGGATCGGCGTTCACCGACACCATGGAGATCTTCAGCATTCGTCCGGGAGCCATAGCGGGCGAGTACTTCATCGGGTCCCCTCTCCACTTGATCGGTTCGTCTGGGGATACCCGGAGTCCGTGATCTGAACCGGGTTTCGACGCGGTCAGCGCTGGGCACATTCCAAACACGATGGCGAGGAGTGAGGTTCGATGACAGAACAAATGCTGGTCGACGCAACCGTCGGACTCGGGTTCGAGCGGTACGTACAACGGGTGGCGGTCGGTGTGGGGGCCGGCATCGAGCAGTGGTGTTGCAGGCGCGAGCACCCTCTGGAGGCTTACATCGCATTGGACCGAACTGTGCCGCGTTTCCCCGGGCGCGAGGTGGCTTTGCTGTGGGAGGAGACGTGCGGTTGGGCCCTGGCCGTGGAGACCAGATCAGGGGAGGACCTCATCGTTCTCGGATATCTGGGCGAACACGCAGTGCCGACCCCGGACGCCGTCGCCGATTTTGCCGCGACACTGGGCACGCGCAGCCCACACTGGGTCATGAACAGACCATTGGCGGATTCGGACGAGACCGCGCGAGAACTGCGGAGCTACTCCGGAAGTGCTTACGCCTGAACAGTATCGAGGTCCGATCGGCTCAGTTGACTACATCCAGGATGGGATCGAGAACCGGAGTCGCTGCAGCCTCCACGGCCGGATCGTCCATGAGCTTGAAAACGATGTGACCACCGAGCGCGCCACCGACACCGACCGCGGTGAGCCCCAGCACCGACAGCACTCGCGCCAGCGCGAGTGAGTCCTTTCCGCGTAGCCTGTACGACGCCGCAAAAGACCAGATCCCCACTGCATTCGACGCCGCGTGCACCAGCCCCACTCGGCGTGCGACGTCGCCACGTTCGGACCAGTCCAGCCATCCCGTCAGCAGAACCGGCGGAGTCGAAACCAATCCGAGCCCGATCAGCCGTCGTGCAGTCTGCGGATCGCCTAGAACATCGAAGACCAACGAAGCCGTCCACGCGCCCGCGGGAATGGTCACGAGGGCAGGATGGATGGGATGCCCGACGGCGGCGCCGCGCAGAAGTGCGGCGACAGTGCGCGATCGGTCGGATCGCTCCGTGATCTCGAGGATTCTGCGCCTGAGGCCAGTGGACGGACCGTCCAGTCCGCGAGCGGATTCGATTCCGCGATAAAGAGTTCCGATGTCCATGTAATTCGGCTACCCGGCGTAGACGTCGGGAAACCTCGCGACGGCGGTGTCTTGTCGACCGTCATGCTCCGGCGTACGGTCGAAACGAAAGAGATCCGACCGGAGGAGCGAACGATGAAGCTCAATCTCTTTGCAGCGTGGGCGTCGTATTTCCTGGTGCTGGCCACAGTGGTCTGCCTCGGCAGTTTTCTGGTGGCGGCAGGTTCAGGCCAGGGTGGTTGGGCATTGATCGCCGGCCTCGCCGGCGTCGCGTGCATCGGCCTCGCGGTAGCCCTGTACGCCAGTACTGTGCGTCACGACCACAAAGTGCACCGCGAATCCCCACACCTGTTCTGATCAGGCCTGCTTCTGATCAAGACTGTGCGAGTCGTGCCTTCTCCACCTCGATGTCGAAGTCGGCAGGGGGCCAGTCGAGCTCGAGCTTTTCCAGAGCGTCGATCAGTAGCTCGGTTACCGCAATGCGGCTGTACCACTTCCGATCACACGGCACGACGTACCACGGCGCGTGCTCGGTCGACGTCTTGTCGAGCATTGCCTGATACGCCTGTTGATATGCAGGCCACAAACCGCGTTCGGTCACGTCGCCGGGGTTGTACTTCCAATACTTGTCCGGGCGGTCGAGACGTTCTTCGAGTCGCTTCTTCTGCTGGTCGAGCGAGACGAACATCGCGACTTTCACGATGGTGGTTCCGGCGTCGACGAGTTCCTTTTCGAACTGGTTGATCTCGTCGTAGCGCTTGCTCCAGACATCCTCCGGGACAAGATCGTGGACGCGCACTACCAGGACGTCCTCGTAGTGGGAGCGATCGAACACACCGAGATAGCCGCCGCGGGGGAGTTCCTTCTTGATCCGCCGAAGGTAGTGATGTTGCTTTTCCTCTTCGGTCGGGACGCCGAAGGCCGCGTGCTGAACTCCCGAAGGATCCACGTGACCGATCACGTGTCGGACCATGCCGCCCTTGCCTGCGGTGTCCATTCCTTGCAGAACCAGCAGGACTGAACGACTGTCCCCGGACCGGCCGTTGGCGTACAGCAACTCCTGCAGGTCGGACAGAACCGCGCCGCGCTCCTCGAGCAGACGTTCGCCGTCAGCTTTGTTTCCGGTGAATCCCGGAGTGCTGTTGCGATCGAGTTGATCGAGTTCGAACCCGGGCTCCGCCCGCAGGGTCTTGGCGGCCGGTGTTTCCCACAGCGAGTCTTGTGCCATGCCGAAAGAGTGCCACAGGATCGCGCCCGGTGGCCCGAAAGTTCGGTCTCGGGCGAGTCAGTCCTCGGCAGGCTTGACGAGGGGATGCGGAACCGACTTGAACTTGGCCGGTGATCCGTTGACCGCAGCTATGCCGGTGATGCCGCCCCACGTCATCATCGTGAGGTAGTCGATCAGCGATTCCGCGGACATCGACTTGTTGGAGATCCACCAGTGCGTCGCGAGCTGAATTCCGCCCACGATCCCGAACGCCCACGGCAGCGAACCGCCGGAATCCATCTCCATCTCGCGAAGACGATTGCCCAACACCGTGGAGAGCAATTCGGCGATCATGCGCTCGGAATCGGCAACGACGTCGCGGTTGGCGCCGGCGCCGTTGGCCATGACGTAGAGGTAGATGTCGGGGTCGGATGCCACCGTCTCGACGTATGCGGTGATGCTCGCCTGGGTGAGTTCGAAATCGTCGAGATCGCCACTGATCGCTTCGTAGATACGCGGCGACAGGATGGTCTCGACGTACCGCATCATCGTGGCGGTGGTGAGGTCGCTCTTGTCGGCGAAGTATCGGTAGAGCACGGTCTTGGAGACACCGATCTCGGACGCGATCTCGTCCATGCCGATCTCACGGCCGCGCGCGCGGATGGCGGCGATGGTGCCGTCGACGAGTTCCTCGCGGCGAGCGATCTTGTGCTCACGCCAACGACGCTTACGACCGTCGGATTTCTCGGGCTTCGCATCAGCAACGACTGGGCCGTCTACCTGCTCGTTGTCCTGCACGGCATTCTTGGCCACGAGTCATCTCATATCTGTGGTGCGAGCCACGTCCGATCGGTCTACTTTCCGGTCCAGCTTAATGTCCGCGCCTTTATCTCGGGCACTCACATCCGCAGTTCGGGGGATTAGGTCCTGCAGAATCGGACTTCGTGTCGCTCGCGCTACGCCGCGTCACACCTTTCGGCACAATGGCGAGGGTGCAGCAACTGAGCCTCTCCGCCTTCGACGACGCCGCCAAGCGTCGGGACCTTCGCAAGATGAAGGTCTTCGCTACTGGCCTTCTGGGCTTCGCGACGGTGGTCTACATCTTCTGCCGGTGGCAGGAATCCCGCGGCGCCGGAGAGTGGGTCGGGTACGTCCGGGCCGCGTCCGAGGCAGGCATGGTCGGCGCGCTTGCCGACTGGTTTGCCGTCACCGCGCTCTTCCGTCATCCGATGGGCCTTCCCATCCCGCACACTGCCATCATCAAGCGTAAGAAAGACCAGCTCGGAGCCAGCCTGAGCTCATTCGTCGGTCAAAACTTCCTGGCTCCCGAAGTTGTGTCGGCCAAGGTGCAGCAGGCGCAGATTCCGCTCCGCCTCGGTACGTGGATGGCCGAACCTGCCAACGCCGCTCGCGTCGCCGCCGAGACGTCGACGGTCTTGCGCGGCATGGTCGAGGTTCTTCGCGACGAGGACATCGCCCAGATCATCGACAACACGATCGTGAAGCGTCTGGCCGAGCCCATGTGGGGACCGCCGATCGGCCGAGTGCTCGGTGAACTTCTCAAGGACAACAAGCAACTGCCGATCATCGAATTGCTTGCCGAGCGGGCGCATCAGTGGGCTCTCGGCAGCCAGGAGACGATCGATCGTGTGATCGTTCGCGATTCGCCCGCGTGGTCGCCGAAGTTCGTCGACGCCATGCTGGGGGAGAAGATATACAAGGAACTCGTCGAGTTCACCTGGAAGGTCCGTTCCAACCCCGAACACGAGGTACGCCTCGCCGCCAACCGCTTCCTGATCGACTTCGCCGATGATCTGCAGAACGACCCGGAGACCATCAAGAAGGCCGAGGGGATCAAGGCCGAGATCATGGGTCGCGAGGAAGTGACGGGTCTGGCGTCGTCGACATGGCAGGTTGCCAAGCGGCTCATCATGGAGTCCGTCGACGATCCGAACAGCACCCTGCGGACCAAGGTCGCCGAGAACGTCGCCGGCTTCGGAGTCAGGCTGCGTGACGACGAGTCCATGCGTGAGAAGGTCGACGGCTGGCTGGTGCAGGGCACCAAGTACATCGCGGAGAACTACACCGACGAGATCACTGGAGTCATCAGTGACACCGTCGAGCGGTGGGACGCCGACGAAGCGAGCCAGAAGATCGAGTTGCAGGTCGGTCGAGATCTTCAGTTCATCCGTATCAACGGCACCGTTGTGGGCTCGATCGCCGGACTGCTGATCTACACGATTTCGACGCTCATCTTCGGCTGAGCTGTCCGGTATGTGACGTCCACCACGAGTGCTAGCAGTAGTGCTTGCAATAGTTAGCACCCTCTCCTATCCTGGGAAATGTCCACTGGAAAGGGAGGACGCAATGCCAGCGAAGTCGACGAACTCCGATGACGGAGATCGTGAATCATCCGGTGCCGCAGCCGGAGCAAGCGACTTGGCAGCTCGCGTCGTCAGCTCTGCGGCACACGACATCGGGGGGTTCATTCGTGCACAGCGGGAAGCCGCCCAAGTTTCGATGCGCCAACTCGCTCAACTCGCCGGCGTCAGCAATCCGTATCTGAGTCAGATCGAACGCGGATTGCGCAAACCGTCGGCGGACGTACTGGCGCAAATCGCCAAGGGCCTTCGAGTCTCATCAGAAGTGCTGTACGTCCAAGCGGGATATCTCGAGCAACGCCCGCACAGTCCCATCAGGGACGCGGTGTTGGCCGAGACGGCCATCAACGAACGGCAGAAGCAAGTACTGCTCGAAATCTACGACTCGTTCTGTCGCGAGAACGAGTCGTCAAGACCAGCCGCAGCGCCCGATTTCGCTGAATCGGCCGCAATTCCAGACACCGAGACTTCACTAGGAGAACAAGATGACTGACAAGAACGCCATCGACAGCGTCAAGACCTCGCTCTACGCCGCCGTCGGCGCAGGCGACCTGGTTGTCCAGGCCGTGGCCGATGTAGTTGCTCAGGTTCGTGAGCGCGCCGAGAACACCCAGGGCGATGTCAACGGCCGTGTCGACGGTGCTCGCGAGAAGCTCGCTTCCGTCCAGGGTGACGTTGCCGAGAGCGTCGATGCGCTGCGCGAGCGTCTCGCCGGCCTGCCGTCCGAGCTGCCCGAAGAGCTTGCCGAGCTGCGCGAGAAGTTCTCACCCGAGGAACTCCGCAAGGTCGCCGAGGCATACCTCAAGGTTGCCGGAGATCTGTACAACTCCCTCGCAGAACGTGGCGAAGACGCAGTCGAGCGCATCCGCAAGCAGCCCGCAGTCGAAGAAGGCATCGCTGCTGCAGAGTCGGCACTCGGCGACGCCGTCGAGCTGACCGAAGACGCACTCGGAACCGTTGCTCGTCAGACGCGCGCCGTGGGCGAGCAGGCTGCCAAGCTGGCCGGCCGCGCTGCCGGACGCATCTCCGACACCGCAGAAGAGGTCGGCGAGAAGATCTCTGACGCCGGTGAGAAGATCGCCGACGCAGGCGACGAGGCTGCACTGAAGGTCCTCGACCTCGGTGACCAGGCTGACGAGGCTTCCAAGGAAGCTGCCGCTCGCGTGACCGCTGCTGCTTCCGACGTCCAGGAGCGCGCGACCACCGCCGCGAAGAAGGCCGCTCCGGCCAAGGCTGCACCCGCCAAGGCTGCTCCGGCCAAGGCCACCGCACCGGCTCCGGCCAAGAAGGCTGCTCCGGCCAAGAAGGCCTGATTTGCCCAGCTCCACCTGACGAAGGCTCCCGCGCTCAGCCGAGTGTGGGAGCCTTCGTGTTCGTCGGGAACCGGATGAGAACTTAGGATGTAGTTGTGACTCAAGTCGATGGGCTAGTCGGTCTGATCTTTCTCGCACTCAAAGTGCTCGCATTGGTGGGTGCTGTCTACGCGATCGTTCATGCCGTCAGGCAGCGTCCTGACGCTTTCACCGCGGTCAACAAATTGACCAAGCCGATCTGGCTGGGAATTCTGATCGTCGCGGCGTTGATCCTCTTGGCGACGTCCCCTGTCGGGCTCCTGGGCATCATCGCGGTCGTTGCAGTGTGCGTGTATCTCGTCGACGTTCGCCCGCGGGTGGACGACATTCAGCACGGCGGTTCTCGCTGGTAGTTTGCCGCACTCCCGCTCATTCCGAGCCGTGGTTCCCGGCTCATGGTGTGCTGCCCCACTCTTCTCTCCAACGCTGACAACGGGCGTTGTTCGAGTGATAGTGTCGGTTAACGGCAGTCACACATAGATTGCATCCGTCTGTCGTCAGCAGCAGTCAGGGGTAAATGCATGTCCAGTCGTTCGCGCACCACAGAGCTTCGAGTACTGGCAGGCGCCGTCGGAGTGGGAGCACTCGTCGCGGCCGTCGCTGGGATCCGTCATCGGCGATCCACGCGTGGGTTGACTCTTTCGAGCGACGTCGAGCCCAATGCACTCCTGAAGACTCCGACTCTCAAAGCTGACATCAGCGAACTGACCACCGACGACGGTGCGATCATCAATGTCCGGGCTTACGGTCCCGTCGACGGCGATCCGATCGTTCTCAGTCACGGCTGGACGTGCTCCACCGAATTCTGGTACCCGCAGGTCAATGCGCTTGCCGGCGAATATCGCGTCATCACCTACGATCAGCGCGGTCATGGCCGCAGCACCGTCGGCAATCTTCCGCTCGGCCCGGACGTCCTTGCCGACGATCTCTCTGCAGTGCTGGCGGCCACGGTTCGCGAGGACAAGAAGGCCGTCATCGTCGGTCACAGCATGGGCGGGATGAGCATCATCGCCTGGGCGGGTCGTCACCCCGACGAGGTCAAGAAGTACGCGTCGGCGGTCATGCTCGCGAGCACCGCGAGCGAAAGGTTGATCGCCGAGACCACGGTCATCCCACTGCCCAATCGTTTCCCTCGCGTGCCGGTCCCCGTGGGCCGCGCCATCCTCAGTTCGCCCGTTCCGTTCGTCTCCTCGGGCGCCATGACGAAGGCGATCCAGTACGTCTCGATGTCACCGAACGCGACCAAGGCCGAGATTCAGTTCTGCGAGAACATCGTTCGTGAGTGCAAGCCCCGCATCCGTGGAGGTTGGGGAGCAGCGCTGAGCACCCTCGACATTCACGAGGGACTCGACAATCTCGAAGTGCCGACCACCGTGCTCGTCGGTTCGCTCGATCGGCTCACTCCGCCGGTCCATGCGCGCAAGCTTGCGCAGGTCCTCGACGACGCCGGCAACCTCGAACGGTTGATCGTGTTGCCGGGCGTCGGTCACATGTCGTCGATCGAGAACATCGACGAGTTCGACAAGGAAATCGTGCGACTGCGCAATCTCTAGCGCAACGCAGCTCTAGCTGAAGACGACCGTCTTGCGCCCGTGGACCAGCACACGATCCTCGAGGTGCCAGCGCAGTCCGCGGGAGAGTACGAGCTTTTCGATGTCTCGACCCTGACGGACCATGTCGGCGACATCGTCGGCGTGGTCCACACGGATCACGTCCTGCTCGATGATCGGACCGGCATCGAGTTCGGCGGTCACGTAGTGGCAGGTGGCGCCGATCAACTTCACGCCGCGGGCGAAAGCCTGGTGATAGGGGCGGGCACCGATGAACGACGGCAAGAAGCTGTGGTGGATGTTGATCGCGCGCCCGGCCCAGTGCTCGCACAGTGATTCGGGCAGCACCTGCATGAATCGGGCAAGCACCACGGCGTCGGGATTGTGAGCGTCGACCAGGGCGCGGACCTTCTCGAAGGACGGTCCCCGTTCTGCCGGGTCCTTGGCGAACGGAACATGGTGGAAGTCGATCCCGTGGCGCTCGGTGACACTGCGCAGATCTTCGTGGTTTCCGATGACGGCGCTGATTTCTGCCGGGAGTTCCCCGCCCGCGGCGCGGCCAAGGAGGTCATGC
Organism: Rhodococcus sp. FH8; assembly: GCF_019266085.1. Taxonomy (NCBI): domain Bacteria; kingdom Bacillati; phylum Actinomycetota; class Actinomycetes; order Mycobacteriales; family Nocardiaceae; genus Rhodococcus; species Rhodococcus sp. FH8. Next base: position 423,605 of record NZ_LPNQ01000065.1, read on the forward strand.
AAGCAGTGACCTTCCTTGCTCACGAGCAACACGATCTTCTTGGGTGCGCCGGAGTCGTGAAGAGTCCACTCGGTTTCCGGACCGATCTCGGCCGCAACAGCTTTGAACCGTTCACGAAGCTCGTCGATGCTCATGCTCACCGACGATGCACGGACCGCCTGACGCGTGAAGAACCATCCGGTGTCGGCATCGGCGTGGTATGCAGCCTCCACGATCCATCCACCGACGTCGGTGAGAAAGGTCGAGATGCGTGCGACGATGCCCGTGGTGTCGGGGCAGCCGAGGGACAGAACATAGCGACGATCATCGATCGATGGTGCAGCGGTCATGCGGCCTAGTCTCTCAGGTGCGGCTGCAGCGACGGTCGCGTGGTGGTGTGCCAAGCTTTCCAACATGTCTGAAGCTGCACTCACTCGTTCCCAGGTTGCCGCGATGGTGGACCACACTCTCCTCAAACCCGAAGCCACCGCGGCCGATGTGACCGCCCTGATCGACGAAGCACGCAGCCTCGGTGTGCTGGCTGTCTGCGTCTCGCCGTCGATGTTGCCGATTCGCGCCGAGGGACTTGTGACGGCGGCCGTCGTCGGATTCCCGTCGGGGAAACATCATTCGCTGGTCAAGGGTGCTGAAGCGCGACTGGCCGTCGATCAAGGCGCAGCCGAGATCGACATGGTCATCGACGTAGGAGCGGCGGTCGCCGGCGACTACAGCGCGGTGTTGGCCGATATCCTCACCGTCCGCGAGGCGATGGGGGAGAGTGCGATCCTCAAAGTGATCCTCGAAACCGCAGCGCTGTCCGACGAGGCCATCGTCGAATGTTGCCGCGCAGCTGTGCATGCCGGGGCGAACTTCGTCAAGACCTCGACCGGCTTCCACCCCGCGGGTGGAGCGACGGTTGAGGCCGTCGCACTGATGGCGCAGACGGTCGGCCCGGGCGTGGGAGTCAAGGCCAGTGGCGGAATACGTACGACGCAGGCAGCGCTCGACATGATCGCGGCCGGCGCCACCCGCCTCGGACTATCCGGAAGTCGAGCAGTATTGGACGGTCTGGCCGACTAGGTCAGCAGGCCGCAGCTGTCCGGAACCGCCGAGGTGTTCTGGTTGTTCGCGTCGGCGACGGGCATGGCGTAAGCGCCGCCCTCCAACGAGATCTGGATAGCGTCGTCGGTGACGGTCAGCTTCGTGGGCTTCATGTCCAGCGGGTAGGTCTGCAGGCTGTCGGTGAGTGTCTGGACGATGCCGTCGACCAGATCGGTCGGCAGACCCAATCCGAGAATCTCGGCGCCGACGGTCTGGACGTCGACCACACCGTTGGTGACGGTGGGCTTGACCGTGAGCTTCGCGAGCCCGACCGGACCGACGTCGAACGCGAGTGTTCCGGCGCTCGAGTCGGCGGTGACGCCGGAGACGAGCCCGCCGAAGGTCTGTTCCTGCAAGGTGGCGAGAATGCCTGCGGTAGACCAGGTGACGTCGGCGCTGGAGCTGCCGATGGTGCCGCTGTTGCCCGCCGAGGGCTGCAAGTTGATGTCGTTCACCTTCGCGTGAACCTGCATTCCCGTTGCGGGGCCGAACGAAGAGTCGTCACTGTCGATGCTGATGTACGGCACCTTCTTGTCGACTGCCTGCAGGAGTACGGGCTTCCAGCTCAACCCGACGTCGACCTGGGATCCCAGTTCGCTCTGGAACTGATCGGCCATGCAGGTCTTCACCTGGTTGCGTACGTACAGTTCTCCACCGACGAGCGCCGCGACGAGTACGGCGATCACCACGAGAAGGATGATGAGCACTCGGTTGCGCGGACGAGGGTTGTTCGCTGCGACAGTCATTCGCCAGATTCTTCCCGACGAGTCTGAACGAACTCTGTGAATACGCACTTCCTCATTCCTGTGATGCGCGACACACTCGCCCGTAGTCTGTTCGAAACGGCGTTTTCGACGGTCACCGGAGGTGGTCATGGCTTCGGACTACGAATCACTCGAGTTGCTGGCGCTGCGACAGTGCGGATTTGTCACGGCTCTCCAGGCATCCGAACTGGGTTTCGGTCTGGCGTTGATGGAAGAAATGACGGAATCCGGAACATGGACATGTGAGTGCCGCGGGCTTTTTCGCCTCGAACGCGTCAGACATACCGCCTTGGACGAGTTCGCGAAGTGGTGCACGTGGTTCGCCGGTAGCGCCACCGTCTCGCACTACAGTGCCGCAGATCTGCATGGCCTCGGGCACCTGCAACCTCGCTTCATTCACCTCTCCGTTGCGCACCCTCTCGCGGCGCCGACCCGCCAGGTAGCGCTGCACCGACTGCCGCTCGCGGACGACGAGTGTGAACAGATCGGGCCCATCCGCATCACCACGCCTTTGCGTACCGTGCACGACCTCGCTTCCGGTGGAATTTCTCAAGTCCTGCTCAACGAAGTAGTCGCCGATGCGGTCGCGATAGGTCGACTGGACGCGCACGAGCTGTATCTCTCGTGTGAGAACGCGAGCGTCGACGTTGCTGTTCGGGTCGAGTTGGCTCTGGCCGCAAGCCTGTAGCCGAGAGAGATCTTCGAGGCTCCTGCGACCTTCTGGCATCACGCCCGAAATCGAATATGACGCCGATATCAGAGATTTGTAAATCGCTATTTTCGGGCGACTGTTTTGTCTTTAGCGCAGGTAAGAACGCATCCAGATGTGCGGTGCGGGACGTTCAGCCCACTGTTACTGCAGTTCGGCGATGTCGCCGATGAACTAAATCTGCGAAAAGCGTAGTTACTTTACAGTCAATGGGATAACGTCACGGCATCGAAAGCAGACGGACGCTTGTCCTGGACGCCTGTCTGCCCCGTTGTCGAGAGGGATCTGGATGTCCGTGAGTGGTGTTCGTCGTGTTGTCGGTGGGTTGAGTGTGTTTGCTGTTGCTGCGGGTTTCGCGGTGGTTGCGGGTGTCGGGGTTGCTGGTGCGGCTCCGGTGACGGCGGAGTTCAATTCCGACGGGTACAAGGTGACTCGGACGATCAGTAACGGGACGCCGTCCGAGGGTGATGTGATCACGTCGAAGACGGTGTTCAAGCGAACTGCCGCGGTTCACAATCTGTATGCGGTGCGCGATTTTCATCCGGCGTGTATGACGTATGTCGATGGTTCGGCGACGGTGAACGGTAGTGCGTTCCGTGTCAACGAGGTGGCTACTGATTCTGTTCGTTTGAGTGCGGGTGCTACGGAATGGCCGATGTGGGGTGGTGACGTCAAGACGTTCGAATTCCAGTATCGCGTCGGTGCGGATTGTGCTCGTGGTACTGATTTGTCGACGATGGTGCATTTCGACGGGACGGTGTTCGTTGACGACACGACGAATGGTCGTGGTCCGTCGATCAACGTTCAGAAGAACGTGTCGACGACCACCGTGTCACCGGTCAGTGGCGCTCAGGTGGGGCAGCCGGTGACGTTGAGTGCGACGGTGACCGGTGGTGCCGACGGTGATTCGGTGGAGTTCTTCGACGCCGCCACCAAGATTGGTGCGGGTACCCTCGCCAATGGTGTTGCAACACTTGCCTGGACACCGACCACCCGTGGAGACCACTCGATCACAGCGAAGTTCGCCGACACGGCGCGTGCCGTCGGCTCCGCTTCGGCAGCGCTGATCGTGAACGTTTCGCAGGCCGATGCTCAGTCCAGCACGACTCTGGCGCCGATCTCGGGCGCGCAGGTCGGCAAGTCGACCAATCTCAAAGCGACTGTGTCCGCGTCGGGCACCGGTGGAACGGTCACGTTCAAGGTCGGCGGAACGGTGCTCGCTTCGGTGCCGGTGGCAGGCAACGGTGAAGCGACCTATGCCTGGGTTCCGACGGTCGCCGGTGCACAGACGGTGGAAGCCGTATTCGCCGGTCGATCCGGTGTCACCGGGTCGAGTACCACCGCGAATGTGACAGTCGCCGAACAGCCCGCCGGAACAACAAGCTCCACAACAGATCTCAGCGTAGTAGCGGGCCAGGTCGGCGTTGCCCAGACGATCTCCGCTCAAATCAGCCCCGCCAATGCGGGTGGCACAGTCACCTTCAAGGACGGCGAGACCGTCATCGGCACGGCCACGGTCGATTCATCCGGAAAGGCCAGCCTTTCGTGGAAGCCCGCAACTCAAGGGCAGCGAGTTGTCGCGGCGGAGTACTCGGGCGCCGGCACGGTGACGGCATCGTCCGATCAGGTCTCCGTCCAGATCGCCGCACCCGTCGACGGTGAAGAACCAGGCAACGGCACCGGTTCGCTCGGCAGCCTCGGCAACATCTTCGGCTCCTAGCAATCGATACCCGGTGATGCCCCGCCCGCTTCAGGTGGTGGGGCATCACCCATATCCCTCACTTCTCGAGAAGGAAAATCTATGTCTGTAGGTTCTGCACGTCGTGCAGTTGCAGGTCTGAGTGTGTTTGCTGTTGCTGCGGGTTTCGCGGTGGTTGCGGGTGTCGGGGTTGCTGGTGCGGCTCCGGTGACGGCGGAGTTCAATTCCGACGGGTACAAGGTGACTCGGACGATCAGTAACGGGACGCCGTCCGAGGGTGATGTGATCACGTCGAAGACGGTGTTCAAGCGAACTGCCGCGGTTCACAATCTGTATGCGGTGCGCGATTTTCATCCGGCGTGTATGACGTATGTCGATGGTTCGGCGACGGTGAACGGTAGTGCGTTCCGTGTCAACGAGGTGGCTACTGATTCTGTTCGTTTGAGTGCGGGTGCTACGGAATGGCCGATGTGGGGTGGTGACGTCAAGACGTTCGAATTCCAGTATCGCGTCGGTGCGGATTGTGCTCGTGGTACTGATTTGTCGACGACGGTGCATTTCGACGGCACGGTGTTCGTTGACGACACGACGAATGGTCGTGGTCCGTCGATCAACGTTCAGAAGAACGTCTCGACGACGACGCTGTCACCGACCAGTGGCGTGAAGTTGGGACAACCTGTTCCGTTGAGCGCGACGGTGACCGGTGGTGCCGACGGTGATTCGGTGGAGTTCTTCGACGGTGCCACCAAGGTCGGTGCGGGCGCGCTCGCCAATGGTGTTGCAACGCTTGCCTGGACACCGGCTGACGTCCGAACCCACAGCGTGACGGCCAAGTATCTCGGTAATGCAAAGGTGGCGACCTCCACGTCGTCGGCTGTCGACGTCGTCGTGTCCGAAGCGGACAAGAGCACTGCAACCGCGATCACCGGTCCCGCAAGTGCAGTTGCAGGTGAGTCCGTGACCGTCGAGGCTACGGTGTCGCCCACTCCGGCGGGTGGCACGGTGCAGTTCAAAGACGGTGCAACCGACCTCGGCGGCGCCGTTACCGTCGATGCCAACGGCAAAGCCTCGCTGACGAATTCCTATGCAGTCGGAGCGCATTCGATCGTGGCGGTGTACTCCGGTTCCGGTGTCTACCAGACTTCGACGTCAGCGCCGCATGCGCTGACAGTCGCTCCGGTGGTGGTCGAGGAGAACACAACGACCACCCTCGTCGGCCCGTCGACCGCTTCGACCGGAGAGACATTGTCGTTCACTGCCTCGGTCTCGACCGGTGTTGCAGGTGGCACCGTGCAGTTCAAGGAAAGTGGCAGGGATCTGGGCTCCCCGATTCCCGTGGACGCAACCGGAAAAGCGACAACCACGCCGATCTTCAACGTGGCGGGTGAGTACAGCATCACCGCAGTGTTCTCGGGTTCGGGTAACTACCTGGGCTCGACATCGAACGCCCAGACCGTGAACGTCAAGGCGCCGGCTCCCACCGACCAGCAGACCCAGACGGTCTTGACCGTTCCGGCGGATGCAAAAACCGGTACGGCAGTTGGTCTGTCCGTAACCGTTACGCCGACGCCGGTGGGCGGCACAGTGCAGTTCAAGGACGGCTCGGGCAATCTCGGCTCGCCGGTGCCGGTCGTCGAGGGCAAGGCGTCGATCATGCACGAGTTCGCGAGCGTCGGTACGCACGACATCACGGCCGTCTACTCGGGTGCAACAGGATTCCTCACCTCTACCTCGGCCGCTCAGTCGGTTTCGGTCACGGCTCCGGCCGCGGAGGATCAGGAAACGTCCATCACCGTGAGCGCTCCGGCGTCAGCGGTCAAGGGCGCGAAGGTTGATCTCGTTGCGGCAGTGGTACCTACGCTCAGCGCAGGAACGGTCCAGTTCATGGACGGAACCACCCCGATCGGTGGACCGGTTGCCGTGGTGAACGGTAAGGCCACGCTCTCGCACACCTTCACCGAACTCGGAGATCGCCGAATCACCGCGGTGTTCAGTGGAACTGACGGCTATCTCGGTTCCGAGACCCAGGCCGCAGTCACTGTCAGGGTAACGGCAGCGTCCGACGGCGGGGATCCCGGCAACGGCGGCAGTTCGACCGGTTCACTGGGAAGCCTGGAAAACATCTTCGGGTCCTAGCCCGACGCCTGCACACAGACGCCTCGCCGCGGAGAACACCTCCGCGGCGGGGCGTTTCCCGTCTATGAGTTCAGGGATTCGGCGCTACGACGTGCCAGGGCACGGTCAGGATGCAGTCACGAAGACGTCGCCGCGCGGGCTGCACGGGAATTCCTTGCGCCCGAAGAATTTCCAATGCGGCAGCCCAACGATGGCGAGGTCCGAACGAGGCGTGCGGCGCGGCGGTGGCCCAGGCTCGATCGGCCGCGCTGAGCAACGCGTGGATCGGCTCACCGGGAACGTTGCGGTGGATGAGAGCCTTCGGGAGACGTTCCGCGATGTCGGAAGGGCGCTCGATGTCGAAGGGATCCCAGGCCAGTGTCAGGGTCAATGGACGATCAGCGTCGAGAAGCACCCAAGCGCAACGTCTCCCGAGTTCGTCGCAGGTTCCGTCGAGTAGCAGCCCGCCCGGTGCGAGACCGGACTGAATGTGTGCCCACGCAGAGTCCACAGCCTCCTCCGGATACTGCCGGAGCACGTTGAAGGCGCGTACGAAGACGGGTGTGAGACCGGCAAGTTCGAATCCACCACGGGCGAAGCTGACACCGTCACGACTCTCGACCACGCGGGCGGGGTCGATCTCGAGCCCGATGACGCGTCGATCCCGCCGGACAGCGGTGAGGCGGCTTGCCATCTCGAAGGTGGTGTCCGGCCTCGCCCCGTACCCGAGGTCGACGATCAACGGATCGGTCGCGTTGTTCAGGGCGTGCGCGATAGTGCGGTTGTGCACGATCCACCGGTCACTACGTCGCAGTCTGTTGATTCCCGTCGTGCCACGGGTGATGACCCCCTCGATCTTCGGGGGTGGAGCTTTCTTCACGCCGGGTTCAGCGTGCGGCGAGCCAGGTCGCGGTGACCTGGGCTTCGGTGCGGAACAGATCTACGAGGTTGATGAGCATCAGTTGCTCCAACTTCGCGCCGATGAACGGTATGAAGACCTTGGCCTCGGACGTGGTTCGCAGCGTGGACCCGGTATCGGTCGCGAACAACTCCATGGTGCCGGACAAACTCCCCGGCCCGGCCGGGATGGACGCTTCGTACGTTCCGGTCACGGTGTCACCGAAGGCGCCGTACGACTCCTTACGAGTGATGACAAGATCCTTCTTCATCACCGTCTGAGCGATGTCAGGCAAATCCGTGCGCGGAAGAATGTGGTGGAGCACGAGATCGATTCCGGAATCGGTGACCTCGAAATGTTCCACATGGTTCTCGGAATGCTTGCGCATCTCCTCGACACGGGCCTCCCAGTACGAGCGGTCCGCCAGCGCCGCATAGACCTGCTCGGGGGAGTGCTGATAGCGGGCGGAGTAGTCGATGCGGCGAGCCATGATCGTAAAGAATACCGGTTACACGCTGTGACAAGCCAAATCGGCTGTATCCACAACTGCCGCCGCTCGCAGGGTTTTACTTCGTGATCCACTCCCGGGTGAAGTCCTGTTCGGCCTGGATGAGCCGGACAACCTCGTCGACAATCGCACTTTCGATCTTTCCGCCGAGGAACGGGATCTTGACCTCGACCTCACCGTCGATCTCGAGAGTGGCGGAGTTCTCGTCACCTGTCAGCACCTGCGTGCCCTCGACACGGGCGGGAACGCCGTCGACGTGGGCGGAAAAGGTGCCGGTGGCCTTGCCGTCCTTGAAAGGCGCCATCGTTTCACTGCGCTTGATGACGATGTCGCCGTTGACGACTTTCGACACCATGCTGGGGAGATGCTCTGCGGCAATGATCTGCGACATCGTGACCGCGACGGTCTCGTCGCGAACGGTCAGCTCTTCGATCGTTGCGCCGGGACCACCGACAGCGACGATTCGGTCGCGCCAGTACTGCTCGGAGGTCACCGCCTCATGGACCTTCTCGGCGGGGACTGTGTACTTCGACGAATGCTCGATGCGACGGCTCACGATTGTGGAGGCTACCGTTTATCGATGTGTGGGACGTAACCATTGGCAGACGCGTCGTGGAATCAGGCGCTTTCGTGTCCGAGAACGTTGACTTGTCGGGATTGACGACGCTCCGAATCGGGGGACCGGCGCGGCTGCTCGCCGAATGTCCGACGACGCAGTCGTTGATCGACGTCGTGACGCTGCTCGATCGCGAGCAGATCCCGACGCTGATTCTCGCCGGCGGATCCAATCTCGTGATCTCCGACTCGGGATTCGACGGAGTTGTCGTTCGTGTGGCCAACACCACCGTGAGCCTCGACACGGGCCGCGTCGTCGCCGAAGCGGGCGCGGTGTGGGACGAAGTAGTCGGTCAATCCGTCGCCGCGGAGTTGGGTGGCCTCGAGTGTCTCTCCGGGATTCCGGGCTCCACTGGTGCGACGCCGGTGCAGAACGTCGGCGCGTACGGCGTCGAGGTGGGCTCGCGGCTCCGGCGGGTTCAATTGCTCGACCGACGCAGTGGCGAAGTGTCGTGGGTCGAACCGTCGAAACTCGAATTGGGTTACCGTTCGAGCGTTCTCAAGCATTCCGATGCAGCAGTGGTTCTCGCCGTCGAATTCGATGCGTCGACCGACGGACTGAGTGCCCCGCTCGCGTACCGCGAACTGTTCACCGCGCTGGGGGCAGAAGAAGGCGCGCGGTTGCCTGCGTCGCAGGTCCGTGAGGCAGTTCTGGGACTTCGGACAGGCAAGGCGATGGTCCTCGATCCGTACGATCACGACACCTGGAGCGCGGGTTCCTTCTTCACCAACCCCGTGGTGCCCGACGACAAGCTGCCTGCCGTGCTCGAAGCAATCGCCGAACAGCTCGGCGACGTCACCGTGCCGCAGTTCCCCGGCAGTGGTGGAACCAAGCTCTCGGCCGGATGGTTGATCGAACGGGCCGGATTCTCGAAGGGTTATCCCGGCGAAGATGCACCGGCCAGGCTGTCGACCAAACACACCTTGGCGTTGACCAACAGAGGGTCGGCAACGAGCGCGGATGTGGTCTCGCTCGCGCGGACAGTGCGCGACGGCGTCGAAGCCGCGTTCGGTGTCCACCTGGAACCGGAACCGGTAACTGTGGGCTGCACCGTCTGATTCTTGACAGAGCCCGCAGGTAGCCTGTTGAAGTGCATGAGCTGGGTGGTAGGAGAAGTCGTTCGCGTCTTGTTGCGTTGGTAGCTGTATTGCTCGCTGTGATGGTGGCCGTCGTCGGCTGCACGATCGGCGGCAAGGACGGACAGGGCGGCGCGGCGGCCGCCGAACCAGCACCGGTGGCGACTGTGGTGTCGACGCCGGCGCCCGGCACCAAAGATGTCAGCCCGGTCGCTCCCGTCTCGGTGGCGGTGACCCAGGGAACGCTGTCCGACGTCAGCCTCAGCAACGCAGCCGGTAAAGCCGTTGCAGGACAATTGTCGCCTGACAAGACATCGTTCACCGTCAGTGAGGCACTCGGCTACGGCACCACGTATTCGTGGTCGGGCTCGGCAACCGGGACCGACGGTAAATCCGTGCCAGTCCAAGGGAGCTTTACGACGGTTGCCCCGGAGTCGACCACCGGCGCCACCCTCAACATCGCCGACGGCCAAGAAGTTGGTATCGCGGCACCGATCACGTTGCAGTTCGACAACTCCGTCGTCGACAAGGCGGCCGTCGAGAAGGCGCTTGTCGTGACCACCGTGCCGCCCACCGCCGGATCGTGGGCTTGGCTGGCCGACGACAACGGCGGATCGCGGGCCCATTGGCGTCCGGCCGATTACTGGGTGCCGGGCACGACTGTCCATCTGGACGCCAAGCTCTACGGCTTGAACTACGGCGGTGGCGCCTTCGGCGACCAGGATCTCACGCTCGACTTCACGATCGGTCGTAGCCAGATCGTGAAGGCGAATGCGCCCAGCCACCGCATGCAGGTGGTGCGCGACGGTCAGACGATCATGGACATTCCCGTCAGCTACGGCGAGGGAAACGAACCTCGCAACGTCACGCGCAGCGGCATTCACATGGTGACGGAGAAGTACGAAGACTTCATGATGTCCAATCCGCCGTTCTACGAGAACGTGCGCGAGCGTTGGGCTGTGCGCATCTCCAACAACGGCGAATTCATCCACGCCAATCCTGAGACCACCGGGGTGCAGGGCTCGTCGAACGTCACGAACGGTTGCATCAACCTGTCGACATCCGACGCGCAGGAATACTTCGGAACCGCCCTCTACGGTGACCCCGTAGAGGTGACCGGCACGTCGATCGACCTGTCTCCTGCGGACGGCGACATCTACGACTGGGCAATCGATCTGCCGACCTGGAAGTCGATGTCGGCACTGCCGTAACTCTGTACTGCGGTAAATCCGTGGATGAGGGAACCGTCCGGGCTCTGCTTGCGTCTGTACAGGTAAGTGCTGTCGGCTCGGGGGAGTCCGACGGGGGTTTTCGACTTCAGGGGGACAGCGGTGGGCATTCCATTTCTGGAAGACGTGCTGGGAAGAATCTCCGAAGCGACGCAGGCCGTGCCTCCTGGCGTGGCGGCATTGCCAGTTGTCGGCACTCCCATCGCGAGCGCAATCGCTACATCTGCTCTGGTGCAATCCATAACCGACGACCGCGGCGCGTTCGACGACGAGATGGCTGCTGCGACCGTCGACGCCGATGTGGAGCGCGCACGAGCCTGGGGTGAGCGCGATGCCCTCACCGCCCAGACGTCGTCGCTCGAGTACAGCGAACACGCAATCGTGGACGACGATCCGTTCGATGCGATGTCGCACTCCGAAATCTTCGACCACGTCAACGAGATGAATCCGGCAACCCTGAGTGCGATCGGTGAGGCTTGGAAGGCCATTGCAGGCCGGGTCGAAGCCGGCATCGGGAAGTTCCAGAACGACGTGAACGGTGCGATCACCGAAGGCTGGCAGGGGCGCGGCGGCTCGGCTGCGCTGGAAGCAGTGCTGGCCTACTCGGCTGATGCGGGTGAGCTGAAGGTGCGGGTCGATCTGATCTCGAACAAGATCGAGGAGGCGAAGATCGCACTCGACGAGGCCAAACGCTCGATTCCGGCCCCCGACGGCGCCTCGACGGTCGAGAGGTTTCTCAGCATGGTTCCCGGGGCTACATGGAAGCAGGCCCAATACGAAGCCGAAGAAGCCGAACGTCAAGCGCGCCAGGTGATGAAGGACGTGTATCTGCCGTCCATGAAGCGTGCGGACGATCAGGTGCCGATCCTCCCGGCCGCATTCAATCCGGTCACCGGCGATGGAGGGGCTGGAAGTGGCGGGGCTGGAAGTGGCGGCGCATTCGGTGGTGGTGGTGCCGACGGCGGGAACTTTTCGGGTTCAGGAAACGGGCTCGGCACGCCATCTACATCGGGTGGCGGAGTCGGTGGGGGAGCGGACGGTGGAAACTCCGGCGGGGCAAACCCGCCCGGACACGGTTCCGGTCAGAATCCGTCCGGCACCGATACCGGAAATGGTGACAACCGTAGCGGCGTTGATGCCCAAGGGAATCCGAACGTCGATGCAGTTCGATCCGGAACCGGTTCCGACCCGGCCGGGACCACGGCGGCACATGCCGGTCCACTGTCCGCCGGTGCAGCGCCAGATGGCCTAGCTCGTGCAACTCCGAATGGCGCTCAGCTTGGTTCCGGAACGCCGTCAGGCCTGGTAGGTAGCGGTTCGGGTGGTGGTCCTGCTGGTGGAATCGGTACCGGAGGCTTCGGGCCAGGCGGAACCGGAGTCGGAGCCCTCGGCCCTGGCGGCACCGGTGGCCTCGCCGGTGGCGGACGTGGGGGCGTCAACGGAGCTGGCGGTACCTCGGCGACGGGCGCGCAGAGCGGTCGGGGCGCGATGGGTGGCGTCGGCGGCATGGCACCGGGACGAGGGCAAGGGCAAGACGAAGACAACGTTCACGACACCCCCGGCTACCTCGTCACAGTCGAGAACGGCAACGCCCTGGTCGGCGACCTACCGATGGTCTCCCCGGCGGTGCTGGGCGAATGACCACCATGCAGTGGCAGTTCACCGGCCTCGAATTCCAGATTCTCTGGGAAGCGGTCGGACGTGACCGACTCCCGTACCCGCTGCGGTTTCGTCCGACGGCCGAAACCATGAACGAGCTGACAGAAGAGCGACGTCGAGCGGGAGCACACCTGGCTTGGTTGCTCGACGATCGGCTGCATCACGTTCTCGGTGCTCTTGCGAATCCTGATGCTCGCGTTGAGGTTTCCGGTTTTCACGGGCAGAACATGAGTACGGTGACGCGATTGCACGGCGTTGTTGCCGGCGACCTGGGGGTGCTCCTGACTCAACTGCCCGGCAGGACTGTCGACTGTGGCTCCGACGTGGTTTTCACCGTGGTACGCCCATCGGCAATTCCACGGATGCTCGTCGATCACCTGCCGACCTGCCCCGCTGGATCGGAGCGTGGTGTGAGCATCGAAAGGCCGAAAACTTCCGGTAGAGCGAGCTTCCTGAGCAGTGCCGCCGGTGCGCGCGGGAGCGAGGAAGTGAGCAGATTCTTCGGCCGAGAGCGGACCTCGATCGGTGAAGTCACCACATACCCGGGAGGAGCAGTGGACAGCAGACCGACAGACGACGGCATAACGTTCCACTGGTACGACTATGCCGGAGATGGTCGGTACATCGTCACCGCTGATGAAACCGTAAGTGCCCGTAGCGCTTCCACGGAAATGACGGAGGCCGAGATTGCACGCAATCTCGGCCTCGTCCTGCACCGGGTGATTCGCACTGGTTAGTCAGAACGATTCGAACTAGCTGGTGGTGCGGTGGAACCGACCGGGGCTTGCCTGATCCCTCGGCTTGACGATGATCTGATCGAGGTTCACATGTGACGGCCGCGACGCGACAAAACCGATGATCTCGGCGATGTCCTGCGCCACCAACGGTGTGATTCCCTCGTACACCTTGTCGGCCTTGTCCTGATCGCCCTCGAACCGGACGAGTGAGAACTCCGTCTCGACGGCTCCCGGCGCGATTTCGGTCAGTCGAACGGGCTTGCCCAACAGTTCACCACGCAATGTCCGATGAAGGACGGCTTGAGCGTGCTTGGCGGTGGTGTAGCCCGAGCCGTTGTCGTATGCCTCCAGCGCGGCCACCGAGGTGATGGTCACGACCAGACCGTCACCCGAATCGATCAGCTTGGGCAGCAGTGCCTTCGTCACACGCAACGTGCCCAGAACATTGGTCTCCCACATCCACCGCCAGTCGTCCAGATCGGCGTCCAGGACTGTTGCCAGACCCTTTGCACCACCCGCGTTGTTGACCAACACGTCGACACGTGGGACCACGGCCGCGAACGCGTCGACGGAATCCTCGTCGGTGACGTCGAGTTCGAGAGCGGTACCACCGATTTCCTCGGCGATCTTCTCGAGACGATCGACGCGGCGAGCACCGATCACGACGTGGAATCCCTGAGCTGCCAGGGTGCGGGCGGTGGCCTCACCGATTCCGGAGCTGGCTCCGGTGACTACGGCGATGCGGGCATCGGAAGAAATGGTCATGATGCAATCGTAGGGCTAGTCGGCGGCATACTCTGCTTCCCGTTCGATGGATTCGATGTGACGACGCGGTACTTGTATCCGACCGGGTGTGTAGGTGACGGCGCGCAGCGCGCCGCTGTACCGGAAGGGACCATGGCGTCGTCGTACCTCCCACGACACAGGTCCCCTGGCGTCGACACCGACCGAGATACCGGTCCACGGCGCCATTCCCACCAGTTGTACTTGCCCGAGCAGCTGGCCCGCGTGAATGCCGTCGACGCTGACGTGGAGATCCCAACGCAACCGCGGTACCACCGTCACCGACAGCTCGATGCGTTCGGTGCCGAGCGCCAGCGGTCCGGCGTCGACAACGGAGTAGGAACCGAACGCGTTGTACCCGAGATGCAGGTGCCCGTCCTCGACGTAGAGAAGGTACCCACCCTGCGGATCGCCATGGGCGACAAGGACACCGGCGTCACCTTCGCGGTAACCGTCGAGTTCGACCGTGATGTCGAAGTCGCGGAACCCGATCAGCTTGGATGAGCGGTAGCGCTCCAGCGGGGGCGTTCCGGCAAGTAGTCGCACCGGGCGTGAGAGTGCTCCTTCCTCCGGACGGCGAACCGCGCCGACGGTATTGCCGAGTAGAGGAAACACGGTGTTCGCCCACGCCGAGTGGTCCCAGGCCTCGGCGAGTTCGCGAACCTTGTCGGGAAACCGTGATGCCAGGTCGTCGAGCTCGGTCGGGTCGGTGCGGACGTCGAACAACTGCCAGTGCGGTTTGTCGATGTCCGCCGGGGTGAGAGCCAGCAGTTTCCAGCCGTCCTTGTAGTAGCCACGGTTGCCGGTCATCTCGGTGTACTGCTCGGTGTGAGTGCTCGGAGCGGCAGACGAACGCAGAACGGACGCGGAAGACACCCCGTCGAACTCTTTCACCGGGAGCCCGTTTCGCACACTGGGTGCGTCGATTCCGGCCAGTTCGAGCAGCGTAGGGGTCAGGTCGGTGACGTACGCGAACTGGTCGCGAATCCCGTTGTCGTCTGCTCCGGGTTTCAATCCAGCGGGCCAGGACAGGAGAAAAGGAACACGGATCCCGCCGGCAAAGGATTGCCCTTTGTAGAACCGGAACGGGGTGTTGGACGTCTGTCCCCATCCACGTGGATAGTGGACGCCCAATTCAGGTCCGCCGATGAGGGATTCGTCGTGGGGGACATCGCCCACCCAGTCCGGATCCTGAATATGCGCGAACTGTGCGAAGTAGCTTCGGGTCCCGTCCGAACCGCCCTCGGCGGTGCCGCCGTTGTCGGAGGTGAAGACGATGATCGTGTTGTCGAGCTCGCCGAGTTCGTCCAGGGTGTCGACGATGCGTCCGACGCTCTGATCGATCGAGTCGACCATCGCCGCGTACACCTCCATGTAGCGGGCGAACCTGGACTGCACTTCCGGCGTGAGTGATTCCCATTCGGGGACGTCGAAGCCGGGTTCGGAGTTTCGCGGTGCTTGTTGCGTACCTTCCGGAAAGAGGCCTTGCACGAGCTGAGAGGCGAACCGCGACTCGCGGATTCGATCCCACCCTTCGTCGTAGCGGCCGCGGTACTTTTCCTGGTCGGCAGGCTTGGCCTGCAACGGTCCGTGCATGGCGACGTGTGCGAAGTAGAGGAAGAACGGCTTGTCCTGATCGTGGGCGCGGAGGTCCTTGATGTACCCGACCGCTTTGTCGGTCAGATCGTCGGTGAGGTAGTACCCCTCGGGGTACTCGTCCACGTCGACCACAGAATTGTCGGAGATCAGTTGATTGGGATAGTAGAAGGAGTTGAGGCCTTCGAGTGAGCCGTAGTAGCGATCGAAACCGCGCTGCGTCGGCCAGGAGTCACGACTTCGTCCCGGGGCCAGGTTGGCGTCGCGTACGAGGTGCCACTTGCCGACGGCATAGGTCGCATAGCCCGCGCCGCGGAGGATTTCGGGGAGTGTCTGGACGTCGTCGGCCAATTCCAGACGCAGTCCGGGGTAGCCCGGATCGGCGTTGGCGACAAAACCGTACCCGGCGCGGTGCGGATTCAGGCCGGTGAGAAGAGCTGCGCGCGACGGCGAGCAGAGGGGCGTCGTGTGGTAGTTGGTCATCCGAATGCCCTGCGCGGCAAGGCGGTCGAGGGTGGGAGTCTCGATCTCGGAGCCGAACGGCCCGATGTCGCTGTACCCCATGTCGTCGATCAGAACCACGACGATGTTGGGTGATCCGGGAATCGGGGTCGTGGAGGTGGGCCACGACGGGGTCGAATCGGCTGCGGTGCGGCCGATTCGACCCTCGAAGCCTTCGTATCCGCGGGCGTGCGGAGGAGGGGCGGAATCCGGTGAAGTCATGGGAGAGTCGAGGCGCCTTCGATGATCGAGTATTCGGAAGCGTCGCCGGCGATGCTGCGGCTTCGTTCCCCGTGGATGTTGACCGGGATGTCGCCGGCAAGGGTGATGCGCTCCAGACGCCGGTACTGATCGTCGTAGTCGGCGATCGCGTAGTGCTGGGTGGCGCGGTTGTCCCAGATCGCGACGTCACCCGCTTCCCAGTTCCACCGCGTCGTGTACTCGAGCTTGATGGCGTGATCCTGCAAGAGCTTGAATACACCGTTCGACTGTTCGGTGCTCAACCCGACGAAGTTCTTGACAAAATGTCCGAGGACGAGCGTGCGTTCTCCGGTTTCGGGGTGGACCCGCACCACCGGGTGTTCCGTCTCGAAGTACGTGGACTGGAACTCCTCGCGGTAGGCGGCCGTGCGATCTTCGGTGAGCCGCTCGGCGCTGGTTGCCGCATAGTCGTAGACGTTCGTGTGGCGAGCCCAGAGGTTCTCCGCGAGCGCCTTGAGCGGATCCGGCAGTCCGTTGTAGGCGGCTACCCCCGACGCCCACGTCGTGGAACCGCCGTATTCGGGTAGCTGCACCGCGCGCAGGATCGAAGCCTTGGGGATGCGGTCGACGAAGGTGACGTCGGTGTGCCAGCTGTTGGCCTTGCCCAGGTCCGAGTCGATGGGCAGAACTTTTGCGCCGTGCGACTTCACGGTGGGGTGGGCAGTGGTCGGGGTACCCAGCAGCTGGGCGAACTCGTACTGCGAATCGTTGTCGAGGTGGTCTTGCCCGCGAAAGAAGATCACCTTGTGTTCGAGAAGTGCTTGCCGGATGAGGGAAATCGTCGCCGGGTCGAGATGCCCGCCGAGAGTGATTCCGTCGATTCGGGCGCCGATATGCGCGCCGAGGGTGGTGACAGTGCCGCGAGCGGCGTCAACGGCCGCTCCGTTCGTTGATGCCGAATTCGTGAGGGTCGGCTTGGCGAAAGCTGTAGACATGGTGCACCTTTCGTGGGGAGTGTGCCCACCCAAACACGCGAGATTTCGCCCCGACAGGGTTGCGTTCAGTGTGATCGTTACCGCACCTGATTTGTGAATCTCGGTGAAGCTGCTACTTTTGGAGCCATGTCGACCGACCAGCCTGCCGCTTTGCGGGTCACCTATGTGACCGCTGCGCTTGGTTCGCGTCTGCCTCTGGCGCGAGAGCTGTGTTGTCGCCGCCGTTCTTTCTGCAGCTAATTTCTGCGCCTTTTCTGTCTATTTCTTCGTGTGACCAGTGGAAACGCTGATTTCTCGGTCGACAGAGATATGCGCCTTCTCCTCCTTCTGCAAGGGACAGCCATGTCGACACCCACAATCTCCGCCATTCCGAACATCCGATCGCGAACCGCGCTCTCGGGAACCCGGACCCGTACCCAGATAGTTGCGCCCGAACTACGCATCGCCGACGGTCCGTCCGCGACTGTGTTGCGCATTGCTCGATCCCGTGGGCCGCTCTCACGTGACACTGCGGCAAAGGCATCAGGGCTGAGCATCGCCACCGTGAACCGGCAGGTCACGAGCCTGCTGGACCTCGGGATCCTGCGCGAACGCGCGGACCTGACGGCCTCCGGAGCAATCGGGCGTCCGCGAGTTCCGTTCGAGGTCAACCACGAGCCTTATCTGACAGTCGGCATCCACATCGGTGCCGTCGTCACCAGCATCATCGCCAGCGACATTCGTGGAAAGGTGCTCGGCGCCGTCGAGATTCCGACGCCTGCCACCAATTCTGCTGTCGCGCTTGCCACCATTGCGCGCTCGGCCAAATCCTTTGCCTCGCGGTGGCACAAGCGTCGTCCGCTCGCCGTCGGCGTGGCCATCGGCGGTCGCGTCGATTCAGCGACCGGAGTCGTCGATCACCCGCGTCTGGGATGGAAGGGCGCCAAGGTCGGGTCCATCATCGGAGCCGGCTTGGATCTCCCTGTATCGGTAGCCGCCCACGTCGAGGCGATGGCCGCGTCGGAACTACTGCTCAGCACCGACCGTGCCGAAGCCCCGACGCCGGGCACTACCGGCCTGTACTTCTACGCTCGTGAAACTGCCGGCATCGCAATCACTTTCGAAGGGCGAGTGCACACGCCGTCCAGCGGACCCGGTTCGATCGCGCACCTCCCCACCGGTTCGTCCGCACGGTGCACCTGCGGAGCCGTGGGTTGCCTTGAAGCGACGATCAGTGACCGCGCCGTAGTCGCGCAGGCTTTGTCTTCGGGCGCCGTGATCCAGGGCAGCGAGCGTGTCACGATCGCGGACGTCTACCGGGCCGCGTCGTCGGGTTCCATTCCGGCACACGAGCTTCTGGTTGATCGAGCACGCGTCCTCGGCCGGACAGTGGCGATGCTGCGTGACCTGTTCAACCCGGATCGTGTGATTCTGGGTGGTCAGGCATTCACCGACTATCCGGCCGGGGTGCCCCATGTCGCCGAGGCTTTCTCGACGGCATCCTCCTTGGAGCGTAAGGACATTCGAATTACCGGTTTCGGCAATCGGGTTCAGGAATACGCTTCCACGGTCGTGTCACTGAGCTCACTGTTTGCTGATCCCGCTGCGGCTATGCGCCGCGCGTCGGCCGTCTGACTGCGAAGAGGGCAGTCAGAGTTCCGGTCGATCCAAGACTCGCAACCATGATCCGTCGGGCTGGCGGCGCGCGACCTGCGTGCGCCCGCCGGTTCCGTCGGAAGGTTTGGTCGAGGTCATGGCCAGGTCGCCGCTGATCACCGTCGGTAGAGATTCCTCGACGGTGAATCTCGGTGCAGCTGCCAGCATCTGAGAGATCACCTCGCGGATGGCTTGGCGGCCCACGGTGAGGGATCCGGGAGGGAAGGCCATCACCGCATCCTCCTCGTAAAGTGCGGCGACGGCGTCTGCGTCACCAGCGTTGGCAAACTGCACGAAAAGCTTCGCGATGTCT
Source organism: Rhodococcus sp. FH8 (assembly GCF_019266085.1). Classification (NCBI taxonomy): domain Bacteria; kingdom Bacillati; phylum Actinomycetota; class Actinomycetes; order Mycobacteriales; family Nocardiaceae; genus Rhodococcus; species Rhodococcus sp. FH8. The sequence goes on from NZ_LPNQ01000065.1 coordinate 442,719, forward strand.
TCCGGGGTTCCGGCCTTCTGAACGTCATCTGTTGTTGTCATGCTTCCATCGTTCTACCGCACCGGCGATAAGTCCAAGATCTAGTTTGTCTCGCAGCTAGAATTAGCAGTTATGGAACTTCGGCAACTCGAGTACTTTGTCGCTGTCGTTGAGGAAGCTAATTTCACTCGCGCCGCCGAGCGGCTTCACGTAGCCCAGCCGGGTGTGAGTGCGCAGGTCAAAAGGCTGGAACGTGAGCTGGGGCAGGAATTGCTCGACCGTAGTGGTCGAACCGTTCGTCTGACCGACGCCGGGCGAGCTGTCCTCCCACACGCCTACGCTGCACTTGCTTCCGTTCAGAGCACCCGCGACGCTGTCGATGCCCTGAACGGACTTGTTCGCGGCTCCGTTTCGGTCGGGATGGTCACCGCCTGTGCCTCCGCCGATCTGACCGATCTGCTCAGTCGGTTGCACACCAGACACCCCGGCCTGGACATCTCGCTGGCCGAGGACGATTCGCGCAGTCTGCTTGCCGGAGTGTCGGACGGAACCTTCGACATAGCCGTCATCGGGGTGGCGGGAGAGCTGCCGGAAGGGCTCGAATCGAGGGTGATCACCGACGAACGACTGGTGGCCGGAGTGGCAACGGATCATCCGCTGGCCGAGGTGTCGTCTCTACCGTTTGCCGAGCTCGCCACGCGATCGGTCATCTGTCTGCCGGAGGGAACCGGTATCAGGACGTGTCTGAACTTCGCGTGCGCCGCGGCCGGCACCACGCCGACGGTTGCGCTTGAGGCAAGCAACCTCGGCATCATCGTTTCATTGGCCGCGCAGGGGCTGGGAATGGCCGTGCTTCCCGAGTCGGCAGTGGGGGAGTTGCATCGGATCGATCTCGAACCGGAGGCGCGATCTCGGCTGGAATTGGTCTGGCGTTCGTCGGGCGGCAAGAATCCTGCGGCCTCCGCTCTCATCGATCTTGCGAGAGCTGTTCCCGCCGAGTGAGTTCGGCCTGCGCCCGATCCAATCCGCCGTGCTCGAGAGCAGCCAACCTCGACCTGTCCTTCCAGACGATGGTGCCGCGTCGCCGGACGATGACCGACATCGTTCCACCGAGATGCTCGAGCGCTCCTGGCACGTTTCGACGCTCGGCAGGTATCGGAACAGGAAGTATGTGTGCGTCGGCGATGGGTGCGGTCCCGTCGATGTCGACGCTCCACTTCCGGCTGTAACCCCGAAGCGTCCAGCGATCGTCGGACACCGTCGTCTCCACCTGTGACGTCAGAGGATTACCCAGCCGCAACACCGTTCCGTCCGGTAGCGCGGCAACGACGGCGGTGACTTCGGTGCGCAGAGGTCCGGCGCTGACCTGTCCGCCGGCAAACGCCACGCAGGCTCGAGGATCGGTGAACCCCTGTGCCTGTCCCCACCACCAGGATTCCGGGAATCCTCCCTTTCCCCAGTTCTTCTCGCCGTACACCTGCGCTCCGGTGAGATCCCAGCTCTGTCCGTCGATGACGGCGCTTCCCTCGACCCGGCCGCCGAGCAGCCACGGATGCCAGTACTGATTGAGTGCGGGAACTGATTGGAAGTAACTCGACCCCCCGAAGCGGCGGTGCGGCCAGAATCGCTGATTACTGATGCGTACGTCGAGATGACTGTCGCCGAAATCGACCTGGAGTCGATCGGCATTGCCGCGGAAAGCGTTGTCGGCGTAGGCCCCCAGGATACGGGGATCGGCCGATCCGTTCGGATGCTCAGCAGTGCGGAGGAATCCGCCTGGGTGTGCCGCGAGACCGAGCGTCGACCAGCTGCCGCCGTCGGCCTTGTTGATTCCGGCGAGCGCGATCACCACCCGTCCGCTGTCTGGCATCGTGAATCGCCAGAAGTAACCCTCCATCGCAACGTCATGGGAGGCAAGCAGATTGCCGTACGGCAGGGTGGCACCCGAGGCGCGGTACGCGGGAAGCTTCACGATCCCAGTACTGCCTGTGATGCGGTGACCTGAGCGACGAGGCGGCCCTCGTCGTCGCGGATCTCGGTCACCACCGCGACGGTGCTGCGCCCCGCGTGCAGTGGCCGGGCGGTGGCGGTGACCGTGCCCTTGCGCACGCCGCGAGTGAAGACGGTCGACGAACTGGTGGTGGACGTACTTGCGCCGGGCGGCAGATTGAGGAATGCACAGACGGCGCCGACGCTGTCTGCCAGCGTCATCAAGGCGCCGCCGTGCATTCCGTTGCCGGCGGTGGTGCGGTGGCTGTCCCAATCCAGATGGCCGACAACCTGTTCGGGTGCCGCGCTGTCCAACTGAATTCCGGTGTGAACTGCAAAAGGCATGCTCGCGACAAGTTGTTCGAGGTCCATGCCTACCGATGTTAACGAGCCGCCGAAACCTCCGTCGGGACTTCGGTTTATCGAGGGCGGTGACTCACAGGGGCAGGGCGGTTTCCGACAGCCCTTCCGGCGCGTTGCGACGACGGAACCACTCGGTGCCGAATGCCGCGGCGAGCTGCTCCGTCGGCATTTCGAGGAACGGGCCGAAATCGCCGACCTGCGTTGCGTGCGCGTACATGGCCGCGCGCTTGGACGAGATCACCGAACTGACGTCGACCGCGGTGGTGAGTTGGTCAGCCGGAAGCCCGAACGATTCGATGTCCGGCGGCTGCGCCTCCTCGGTCCACTCGGGGTTGGCCTGCATCAGCATCTTCATGTGATCGCGGTTGGTGGACGCCTCGTAGACGAATGGCGTGCCCGCGAGTTCTGCAGCACGAACGCCGACGTGGTGGACCTGGATGTGATCCGGGTGGCCGTATCCGCCGTTGGGGTCGTAGATGGTCAGGACATCGGCGTTCTCTTCACGAAGAACCTCGGCCAGACGCTCGGCGGCCTTCTCGACGTCGACGTTGCAGAACGCTTCCGGATTCTCGTTCTCGGGCGTACCCACCATCCCCGAATCCGGGTAGTGCAGGGACACGACGCGACTGGCACCCAACGCGTCGGTGGACGCCTCGAGCTCACGGCTGCGGCGCTGAGCCAACGTCTCGTATTCGTCCAACAGTCCGTCGGGGAATTCACCGAGAGCACCGTCGGTAGCGGTGACGACTACGACGCGGTGACCTGCGTCGGCGGCCATTCTCATCACGCCGCCCGTAGTGAAAACTTCGTCATCGGGATGGGCGTGGAAACACACCAGGACACTCATTCGCGCAATCGTAAGGCAAGTTACCGACAGGTCAACCCGAGCGCACAGTGAAAACGATTTGTCGAGTCGGCCTCGGCTCTGTGAACCTTGTTCAGTGCACGAGAAGCTGACATGAGCGAATCCACCAACAAAGGCCTGCTGAGCGCCTACCGCGAGATCTTTGCCGCCCCCGGATCGGTCGCCTTCTCGGCCGCCGGATTTGTCGCAAGGCTGCCGATCGCCATGATCGGTATCGGAATCGTGACGATGATCTCGCAACTTCGTGGTGACTACGCGCTCGCCGGCGCGCTCGCCGCGGTTTTTGCGCTCTCGTCGGCGATCATCGCGCCCGCGGTCTCGCGTGCGGTCGACCGCTTCGGACAGCGAGCGGTCCTGCCGATTGCCGCAGCCGTGAGCGTCACCGCGATCGGGGCGCTCCTGCTCGCAGTCCGGATGGAAGCTCCCGACTGGCTGCTGTTCGTTCTGGTCGTCCCCGGCGGCGCCACTCCGACGATCGGCGCGATGATTCGCGCCAGGTGGGTGGCGATCTATGTCGGAAAACCTCAGCTGCGCACCGCCTTCGCCTTCGAATCGGTGGTGGACGAGCTCTGCTTCGTGGCGGGCCCGGTCATATCGGTAGGTCTGAGCATCGGGCTCTTCCCCGAGGCTGGACCACTGGCAGGGTTGATCCTGCTGGTCACCGGAACCCTGCTGCTGGTCATACAGCGCGGAACCGAACCGAAGGTGCATCCGCGTCGACCCGGCCGCGGACGATCGGTTCTCGGTAACCACGTGATGTGGATCGTCATCGTGATCATGGTGATGCTCGGAACGATCTTCGGCGTCATCGACGTCGGCGCCATCGCGTTCACCAAGGAACAGAATTCGCCGGGGTCGGCGACGCTGGTCCTCGCGCTGTTCGCCGGCGGTTCGGGAATCGCGGGACTGATCTTCGGGTCGATGCACCCGGCGCGATCGCTGCGCGGGCAGTTGATGATCGCGTCCTCGGCGGTCGCCGTTCTCAGCGTCCCGCTTCTGTTGGTCGGAAACGTGGCCGCACTTGCGGGTGCCTACGTGCTGGCGGGCGCGACCATCGCACCGACGCTCATCATCGCGACAGCCCTGGTCGAACAGATCGTCCCACCGGAAAAGCTCACCGAGGGAATGACCCTGACGGTTACCGGCCTCGGCGTCGGCGTGGCGCTCGGGTCTGCGCTGGCCGGACAGCTGATCGATCGCTACGGCGTCCCGTCGGCCTACATGCTCGCCGTCGGCGCCGCAGTCGCAGCCTCTATCGTGACGGCATGTCTATTCGTGAAGCCGTCAGCGTCGACGGCACGTCCATCGTCTATCGAGTAACCGGAAATTCGGCGGGGACCCCGCTGGTGTTGCTGCACGGCTGGGCTCAGTCCTCGCAGTGCTGGGGCGAGCAGGTCCTCGCGGACCTGGCCGCGGACTATCGGCTGATCGCCGTCGATCTGCGCGGCCACGGTTACTCAGATGCGCCCGAATCCGGATACGACGATTCCGCGAACTGGGCCGCCGACGTCGCGGCTGTTCTTGCGGCCGAAGGCGTCACCGAGAACGCGATCCTGCTCGGCTGGTCGTACGGCGGTCTGGTGATCTGCGATTACCTGGCAGCGCACGGCACCGGCGCGGTGGCGGGCGCGGTTCTGGTCGGGGCGATCACCAGCATCGGGCGCGGCGAAAAAGGTGGCAAGGTCGGCTCGGCGATGCGTAGCGCAGTTCCCGGCGCGATGTCCGAAGATCCCCGCGAGGCGATCCGTGCACTCGGCGCTTTCGGCAATGCTCTCACCGGCCCACCCGAGGGCAAGGGTGCAGCGTCGCAGGCCTTGTTCGGGTACAGCCTCTCGACGCGTCCGCGGGTGCGCGCAGCACTGTTCAACCGTGCTGTCGGTCACGACGAGTTGCTTCGCAACCTGGACATCCCGGTCCTCGTTCTGCACGGAACCGACGACTCCGTCGTCGACGTGAGCGCAGGTAAGCACGCCGAGGAACTGATTCCCAAGTCCCAGGCGTCGTACTGGGAAGGCTGCAATCACGGCCCGTTCGTGGAGGATCCGACACGATTCGTGTCCGAAGTGCGAACCTTCATCTCGAGCCTCGGTTAGAGTTCGCGCCCGGTGAGGGGGCAGTATGGAGTCGTGACGCCCATGCACATTTCGCGCCCTCGCCGGGTGGCCGTTCTCTCGGTCCACACCTCGCCATTGGCGCAACCCGGCACCGGTGACGCGGGTGGGATGAACGTCTACGTTCTGCAATCCGCCATTCAGCTCGCCAAACGTGGCGTCGAGGTGGAGATATTCACCCGCGCGACGTCCTCGGCCGACGCACCCGTGGTGGACGCCGCTCCCGGAGTGCGGGTTCGGAACATTGCTGCTGGTCCCTTCGAAGGGCTGGACAAGGCGGATCTGCCGACTCAACTGTGTGCCTTCGTCGCAGGAGTTCTGCGGGAGGAAGCGCGCCACGAGCCCGGGTACTACAGCCTGATTCACTCGCACTACTGGTTGTCCGGTCAGGTCGGCTGGCTGGCCCGCGACCGCTGGGGCGTGCCCCTCGTACACACCGCCCACACCCTCGCGGCGGTGAAGAATCTTTCGCTTGCCGAGGGAGACACCCCGGAGCCGGCAGCACGTCAGATCGGCGAGCAGCAAGTAGTCGCCGAGTCCGATCGCCTGGTCGCCAACACCACCGACGAAGCCAAGGCGCTGCACGAGTTGTACGGCGCAGATCCCACGCGTATCGACGTCGTGGCTCCCGGCGCCGATCTCACCCGCTACCGACCGGGCGATCGCGATTCCGCCCGCGCGTCGTTGGGGTTGGACCCGGGCGAGGTCGTCGTGACTTTCGTCGGCCGGATCCAACCTCTGAAAGCGCCGGACGTTCTGCTGCGTGCTGCCGCCGAAGTGATCAGCCGTCGCCCCGAGTTGCCGTTGCGCATCCTCGTCGTCGGCGGGCCGTCCGGAACTGGCCTCGCGCGGCCGGACGTGCTGATCGAACTGGCACGCTCACTCGGCATCACAGCGCAGGTGACGTTCTTGCCGCCGCAGGCTCCTGAGCGTCTCGCCGATGTCTACCGTGCCTCGGATCTGGTTGCGGTGCCGAGCTATTCGGAGTCCTTCGGATTGGTCGCCATCGAAGCTCAAGCCTGCGGAACTCCCGTGATCGCCGCCGACGTCGGCGGACTGGGAGTAGCCGTACGCAACGGGGAGACAGGCCTGCTGGTTCAAGGACACCGCACCGAAGACTGGGCCGGCGCCCTCGAATCTTTGGTGACAGCACCGACGCGCTTGGCCGAACTCGCCGCGCAGGCACCGCGTCACGCCGAAAATTTCTCGTGGGAACACACCGCGGACGGTTTGCTCGAGAGCTATCGCAAAGCCGCAGTCAACTACAACAACGGAACCGGTCCCAGCGACTTCTCGCCCCGCCGTGCGCGGGGTCTGTGGCGTCTGCGCCGGACCGGGGGAGTGCGTACATGAGCAGCATTTCGGACACCATCGAGCAGGCCCTCACCGAGCGTGAACTCGACTTCACCAGAAAAGACGACGCGCATTTCATCGTCGAACTTCCCGGTGAACACAAACTCAAGACGTCGACTCTGCTCACCGTTGGCAATCACGGTGTGCGGGTCGAGGCCTTCGTGTGCCGCAAGGTGGACGAGAACTTCGAAGGCGTCTACAAGTTCCTGCTCAAGCGCAACCGCCGTCTGTACGGGGTGGCGTACACACTCGACAAGGTCGGGGACATCTACCTGGTCGGCAAGATCGCGGAGCATGCCGTGACCGGCGATGAACTCGACCGAGTGCTCGGTCAGGTTCTCGAAGCCGCCGACGGCGATTTCAACGTCATCCTCGAACTCGGCTTCTCCTCGTCCATCAAGCGTGAGTGGGCGTGGCGGGTGTCGCGAGGCGAGTCGCTGGCGAATCTCGAACCGTTCAAGCACCTCATCGAGGAGGAGCCCGCGCAGAGCTGATCGAGCGGGGTGAGACACATCGCGGATGTGTCACGTAAAGTGACCTTTACTTGTGACTGTCGTCACGGAATAATACTGTTCCCGTGAGTCACAGTAAGTTGGTCACACCACCCCGCCGCGCAACTTTTCGAGGAGCACAGTGAGCTTCAAGAGTCCGTTCCCCGACGTTGAAATCCCCAACCTCAGCGTCTACGACTTCCTGTTCGGAAACACCGACCCCGCAGACCTCGACAAGACGGCATTCGTCGAGGGCAGTTCGGGCGCAGTCACCACATACGCTTCGCTGATCGCACAGATCAACGGCGTTGCAGGCGCTCTCGCAGCGCGCGGACTCAGCGTCGGCGACGTGGTCGGGCTGCATTCGCCCAACGTCCCGGCCTTCGGTTCCGTCTTCCACGGCATCCTTCGTGCCGGTGGCGTCGCGACCACGATCAACGCGCTCTACACCGCCGAGGACATCGCCAAGCAGCTCACCGATTCCAAGGCCAAGTTCCTCTTCACCGTCTCGCCGCTCCTGCCGCAGGCAAAGGCCGCTGCTGACCTGGTCGGTATCCCGGCCGAGAACGTGTTCGTACTCGACGGGGCCGAAGGCCACCTCTCGCTGCGTGATCTGCTCGGCGAGGGTGCAGCGGCGCCCGAGGTCTCCTTCGATCCGGCCACCCAACTCGCGGTGCTGCCGTACTCCTCGGGCACCACCGGCCGACCCAAGGGGGTCATGCTCACCCATCGGAACCTCGTGGCCAACGTCTGCCAGATCATTCCGCGGATGGGCATCGAGACCGACGACAAGATTCTCGCGGTCCTGCCGTTCTTCCACATCTACGGCATGACTGTCCTGCTCAACGCTGCGCTCTATCGCCGCGCGAGCCTCATCACGATGCCGAAGTTCGATCTCGTCGAGTTCCTGCGGATCGTCGCCGAGCAGAAGTCGACGTACATCTTCGTCGCACCACCCGTTGCCGTCGCGCTGGCCAAGCATCCGCTCGTCGATCAGTACGACCTCTCGAGCGTGCACACCATCTTCTCCGGTGCGGCCCCGCTCGACGCGGCGCTCGGCAAGGCCGTCGCCGACCGGTTGAACTGCCACGTCCGCCAGGGCTACGGCATGTCCGAGATGAGCCCGGTCTCGCACGCGATTCCGTTCGACCGCGACGACATCGCGCTCGACACCTGCGGTCCGACCATCGCCAACATGGAATGCAAGCTCGTCGACCCCGGAACGGGCGAAGAGGTCGCGTACCCGGCTCTCGGCTCGGACGGCGTCAGCGAGCCCGGCGAACTGTGGTGCAAGGGCCCGAACATCATGCTCGGCTACCTCGGCAACGACCAGGCCACCAAGGACACCCTCGACGACGACGGTTACCTGCACACCGGTGACATCGCGACCGTCGACGGCGACGGCGTCGTCAAGATCGTCGACCGCCTCAAGGAACTGATCAAGTACAAGGGCTACCAGGTTCCCCCGGCGGAACTCGAGGCCTTGCTGCTGACCCATCCGCAGATCGCCGACGCCGCAGTGATCGGTGTGCTCGACGCCGAGGGCGAAGAGGTCCCGAAGGCATTCGTCGTGCTCCAGGACGGCGCCGAGTTGACCGAAGCCGACGTGATCACCTTCGTCGCCGAGCGCGTCTCGCCGCACAAGAAGGTCCGCCAGGTTTCATTCATCAGCACCGTGCCGAAATCCGCGGCCGGAAAGATCCTCCGCAAGGATCTGCGAACTGCGGAAGTTGCCCCGAGCTGATTTCCGGACAGGGTTGATCAAGAAGGGTTCCGGTACTCGTGCCAGGATGAACGCCATGAGTATCGGAACCCTGGTCCTGCTCCGCCACGGCGAGAGCGAATGGAATGCACTCAATCTGTTCACCGGCTGGGTGGACGTACACCTGACAGACAAGGGCATGGCCGAGGGCAAGCGCGCCGGCGAACTGCTCGCCGAGCACAACCTGTTGCCCGACGTTCTCTACACGTCTCTGCTGCGCCGCGCGATCAGCACAGCCAACCTCGCGCTCGACGCCGCCGATCGCCACTGGATCCCGGTAGTGCGCGACTGGCGTCTCAACGAGCGCCACTACGGCGCTCTGCAGGGCAAGAACAAGGCGCAGACCAAGGAAGAGTACGGAAACGAGCAGTTCATGCTCTGGCGTCGTAGCTACGACACCCCGCCGCCCGCCATCGAAGCCGGCAGCGAGTACAGCCAGGACACCGATCCCCGGTACGCGAACCTCGACGAGGTTCCCTTGACCGAGTGCCTGCTCGACGTCGTCAAGCGTCTGATCCCGTACTGGGAGGACACCATCTCCCAGGAGCTGCTCGCCGGCCGGAACGTGCTGGTCACCGCGCACGGCAACTCGCTGCGTGCGTTGGTCAAGCACCTCGACGGCATCTCGGACGAGGACATCGCGGGCCTGAACATCCCGACCGGAATCCCGCTGCGTTACGACCTCGACGAGAACCTGAAGCCGCTCAATCCCGGCGGCACCTACCTGGATCCGGAGGCCGCAGCTGCCGGCGCCGCCGCGGTGGCGAATCAGGGCGGAAAGTAGCAACCCGATGATGTGCGTCGAGGCCCCCCGAACAGTGATTTCGGGGGGCCTCGGCCAACAGCAGATGAACGACGAACCAACGCCGTCCACCTGGCGGATTACACGGGTGGGAACGTCCGAACCCGCCGTAACCGACTCTTCGCGCGAACGTACGATTGCGCCGTGAGTGTCGTGATTGCAGTGCTGCTGGTCGTGGTCGCCGGCTTGGTCGGCTACCTCGTCGGCGGGGTGCTGGTACCCAGGCTGTCGTCGCGCCAGAGTCAGCGCTCGGACGAACAGACCGGGCTCACGATGTCCCAGGTTCTCGACCTCATCGTGTTGGCTTCGGAAAGCGGTATCGCCGTCGTCGACGGTTTTCACGACGTCGTGCTCTTCAATCCTCGCGCCGAGGAACTCGGTCTCGTCAAGAATCGTCTGGTCGACGAGCGAGCTTGGCGGGCTGCTCAGGAAGTTCTGCGGACGGGTCAACCCGTCGAGGTCGATCTGACGGCGCAGACCGCTCAGCGGGGCCGCGACAAGATCGCGGTACGTGGCACGGCCCGGTTGCTCAGCAAGGACGATCGCAACTTCGTGGTCCTGTTCGCCGACGACGATTCCGAGCAGGTCCGCATGGAGGCGACCCGACGCGATTTCGTCGCGAACGTCAGCCACGAACTCAAGACGCCGGTCGGTGCGATGAGCTTGCTCGCGGAGGCGCTGCTCGAGTCCGCTGACGACCCGGAATCGGTGCGCCACTTCGGCGAACGGGTGCTCGGTGAGTCGATTCGTCTGGGCAAGATGGTCACCGAGTTGATCGCACTCTCGCGTCTGCAAGGTGCCGAGAAGCTGCCGGATCTCGACGTGGTCGACGTCGACACCGTGGTGTCCGAAGCACTGTCGAGGTCGAATCTGTCGGCCGAGGCCGCCGGGATCACGGTCACCACCGACCATCCGAGTGGGCTGGAAGTACTCGGGGATCAGACTCTCCTCGTCACGGCATTGTCCAACCTCATCGAGAACGCTATTGCATACTCGCCCAAGGGTTCTCCGGTTTCCGTCAGTCGGTCGGTACGCGGCGACAATGTCGCGATCGCAGTCACCGACCGAGGAGAAGGCATCGCGAAAGCGGACCAGGAGCGAGTGTTCGAGAGATTCTTCCGCGTGGACAAGGCGCGGTCACGGCAGACCGGTGGAACCGGTCTGGGGCTGGCGATCGTCAAACACGTCGCGGCCAATCACAACGGCTCCATCGAACTGTGGAGCAAACCGGGTACAGGGTCTACCTTCACGTTGCAGATACCGGCACACGTGGAGTCGGACGACGACATCGACTCTGACGACGCGGGAACCGCCGGTTCCACGCGGATCGGCAGACGAGAACAAGGCAGTAGAGAAAACGGCATGGAGGCCAAACGATGACGAGTGTGCTGATCGTGGAGGACGAGGAGTCCTTGGCGGACCCGCTGGCGTTCCTGCTCCGCAAGGAAGGCTTCGAGACCACCATCGTCAACGACGGACCGTCGGCGTTGGCGGAATTCGATCGCTCCGGAGCGGACATCGTCCTGCTCGACCTCATGCTGCCCGGCATGAGTGGCACGGACGTCTGCAAGGCGCTGCGGTCGCGCTCCGGCGTCCCCGTCATCATGGTGACGGCGCGTGACAGTGAGATCGACAAGGTCGTCGGCCTGGAACTCGGTGCGGACGACTATGTGACCAAACCGTATTCGGCGCGTGAGCTGATCGCTCGCATCCGTGCGGTGCTGCGCCGCGGGGTGGAGAACGAGGCGGACCTCGCCTCCGACAACGGGGTGCTCGAGGCCGGACCGGTACGGATGGACGTCGAGCGCCACGTCGTGCAGGTCGCGGGTAACCCGGTGACGTTGCCGCTCAAGGAGTTCGATCTCCTCGAGTACCTGCTCCGCAACTCCGGTCGGGTGCTGACCCGCGGACAGTTGATCGACCGCGTCTGGGGCGCCGACTACGTCGGTGACACCAAAACCCTTGACGTACACGTGAAGCGGTTGCGTTCGAAGATCGAATCGGATCCGGCCAAGCCGGAACATCTGGTCACGGTCCGTGGATTGGGTTACAAGCTCGAAGCGTGATCGAACCTCGTCGAGAAGAAATGTCGAGAAGAATTCAGCCGCTCACACGATCGTGTGAGCGGCTGAATTCTTTTTGTTCAGGCGGAGTCAGCCCTGAGCTTTGTTCTGAGCGATCGTGGTCGCCGGATGGACTGCGATGAGGCCGAGGCCCGCGCGACGCCTGCAGAGGCGAGCCAGCTCGTCGTACGCGCGCTTTCCGAGAAGTTCCGTCAACTCGGGCCCGTAGGACTGCCAGACCTGCCGCTCCCCGACATGAGCGTCGGGGGAGCCGGAGCAGTACCAGGCGAGGTCGTCGCCGCCCTCACCCCAGCCGCGGCGGTCGTACTCGGTGATCGTGGTCTTGAGGATCTGGACGCCGTCCGGCCGGTCGACCCAGTCCTGGGTGCGGCGGATCGGTAGCTGCCAGCACACGTCCGGTTTCACCTCGAGCGGCTCGATGCCCTTCTTGAGCGCCATGGAATGCAGAGCGCAGCCCTCGCCTCCGGCAAAACCCGGCCGGTTGAGGAAGATGCACGCTCCTTTGTAGCGGCGGGTGCGCAGCGCGGGCTCGTCCTCGAGGTCGTCTTCTTCGACGTAGCCCTTCTTGCCGAGACCCTTTTCCATGAACTGCCAGTCTTCGGCTGTGAGCATTTTCACTGACGCATCGAGCTTGTCCTGATCTTCCTGATCGGAGAGGAAAGCGCCGTGCGAGCAGCAACCGTCGTCCGGGCGGTCTCCGATGATGCCCTGACACGCCGGCGTACCGAACACGCAGGTCCAATGCGAGAGCAACCACGTCATATCAGCGGAAATGAGGTGTTCGGAGTTATCCGGATCGACAAATTCGACCCATTCGCGCGGGAAATCGAGATCGACCTCGGGGCTCGGAGTCATCTTGTGGGACCGGTCTGGGTTACCTGCTGTCACAAGGGCCGACCGTAGACCCAGTAACGTGGCGATGTGCGACTAGGGGTACTCGACGTCGGAAGCAATACCGTCCATCTATTGGTTGTGGACGCCCATCGGGGCGGCCACCCAACACCCATGAGCTCGACCAAGTCCACGTTGAGGCTGGCAGAAAACACTGACGACCGCGGCGATATCACCACGTCAGGAGCCGATCGGTTGGTGTCGACGGTTTCCGAATTCGCCGGTATCGCCAAGACGTCCGGGTGCGAGGAAATGATGGCTTTTGCCACTTCCGCGGTCCGTGACGCCAACAATTCCGAAGCCGTACTCGCCCGCGTCCGCGCCGAGACCGGAGTCAACCTCGAGGTTCTGTCCGGGGTCGACGAAGCCCGCTTGACCTTTCTGGCCGTGCGCCGCTGGTACGGCTGGAGCGCCGGACGCATCCTGAACCTGGACATCGGCGGCGGCTCGCTCGAACTCACAGCAGGTGGTGACGAGGATCCGGACGTCGCCTTCTCACTGCAACTCGGTGCCGGACGGTTGACGCGCGACTGGCTACAGGCCGATCCGCCGGGCAAGCGCCGGGTCGCTGTATTGCGCGACTGGCTGGACGCGGAGTTGGTCGGACCAGCCAAGGAACTGCGCGCCGCCGGCGACTGGGACCGCACGGTCGGGACTTCGAAGACCTTCCGATCGTTGGCTCGGCTCACCGGCGCGGCCCCTTCTGCCGCAGGCCCCCGGGCAAAACGGACCCTGACTTCCAGCGGACTCAGGCAACTCATAGCCTTCATATCCAGGATGACGGCGGCGGACCGTGCAGAATTGGAAGGAGTGAGCTCGGATCGGTCACAGCAGATTGTGGCCGGCGCGCTCATCGCAGAGGCAACCATGCGGGCGCTCGGAGTGGACGAACTGGAAATTTGTCCCTGGGCACTGCGTGAGGGTCTGATTCTGCGAAAGCTCGACACAGAAATGGGCGGTGAATTGGTGGTGAGTGCTTGATGACCGAGGACAGTCAGCAGATTTCCGTAGCGGAACTGCTCAAGCGGAACGGTCAGAGCGTCGAATCCCGAGGTGGACGACGCCGGCGCGGCGTAGCCGGTGGCATCTCCGTCGCCGAACTGACGGGTGAGATCCCGATCGTTCGCCAATCGGGATCGCGCGCGGCCGCCGAGCCCGAGTCCGACGAACCAGCAGCCCGGCCCGAAGCCGCTGCGCCGGAAAACTCTGCACCTTCAGCGCCGGCCGAGGCCGTCGCGGAAACCGCCAAGTCAGTCGAACCGGCACCGAAGGTTCCCGCCGATCGCACCGCAGCCTTCGCCGTCTCGTTCGACGACGACGATGACGATGACGAGCCGCAGGCACCCAAGGGTGAGTCGAAGCCGGTTGCTGCGCCGCCGGTCACCACTCCGAAGCCGACTTCCACACCTTCGCCGGGACAGACCTCGAAGTCCTCGCCCGGGCAGTGGGTGAGCCGGGCACCGCTCAACTCCTCGTCACCGACGCAGGTAACGCAGGAACCAGCCCTGCTGTCGGGTCAGACCCTGGCGGGCGACCTGATGCGTCAGGAGCGCGCCGCAACGCAGTCGCCGTCGTTGCGTCCGCCGATCCTGCCGCCGCGTGTCCCCACTCCCGTCGCCAAGGCACCTGCACAGACCGCTCCCGCTCCGGCCGCGCCGGAAGAGAGCACCGAACTGATCGACAAGATCGCAGACGCGGATGCCGGCGAGGCCGAATCCACCGCCGTGGTCGATCTGGTCAAGGCGCCGGCTGTCGATGACGGTGCAAAAAAGACCAGTGCCGCCGCGGAGTCCGATGTCGAAGCCGAACCGGCAGCGGAAGAGGCAGGCGAGCGTAACTCGATCCGTGAATGGGCAGTGCTTGCCGGTCAGGTGGTTGTTGCACTGATCGTCGGCGGCGCGATGTTCAAGGGCTTCGAGAAGCTGTGGGACATGCTGCCGTGGGTGGCGTTGGTGCTCGCGCTGATCGTGATCGTCGGCCTGGTTGCTGTCGTGCGGGTTCTGCGGAAGACGGACGACATCACGAGTTTCGTGATCGCGGTGGTCGTCGGCATGATCGTGACGCTCGGTCCACTGGCGTTCTTGTTGACCTCGGGTTGATCGGACGATGATCGGGGGATCGCAGCGCATGGTTCGTCGGCCGATAGCCGTCGGCCTGTCGACGGCTTCGGTATATCCGGAGAACACGGAAGCAGCATTTCGCTACGCCGCTGATCTCGGATACGACGGTGTCGAACTGATGGTGTGGGCCGAATCCGTGAGTCAGGACATCGGTGCTGTTGCCGCCCTCGTTCGCAAGTACGCCATTCCGGTGCAGGCGGTGCATGCGCCGTGTCTGCTGATTTCGCAGCGCGTGTGGGGTTCCGATCCGGTCGAGAAGCTCGAGCGTTCGGTGCGCACCGCCGAAACCTTGGGAGCGACGACGGTGGTCGTCCACCCGCCGTTCCGGTGGCAGCGCAAGTACGCCGAAGGCTTCGCGGAACAGGTTGTCGAACTCGAATCGAAGAGCAGCGTCGTGGTGGCGGTGGAGAACATGTTCCCCATGCGCGCCGACAGCTTCTTCGGCGGCAAGGACAAGTCCGCGGAGCGTCTGCGTAAACGTGGCGGTCCAGGGGCAGCGTTGTCCGCGTTCAGTCCGTCGTACGACCCGACCGATTCCGATCATGCTCACTACACACTCGACCTGTCGCACACCGCGACGGCGGGCATGGATGCCCTGGAGTTGGCCTCCCGTATGGGCAAGGGGCTCGAGCACCTGCACCTGGCCGACGGTCGCGGGGCGTCGATGGACGAGCACCTGATTCCGGGGCATGGCTCACAGCCGTGCGCGGAGTTGTGTCAGCAATTGGCTGCGAGCGAATTCAGCGGCCAGGCAGTCATCGAGATCAACACGCAGAACGCGCGCACCCGGCGGGAGCGGTCGTCGATGCTGGCGCAGGCGCTCGCGTTTGCACGCGAGCACCTGGCACGCTCAGCGGTGGCCGGCAAGTAGCGCAGCTTCGAACTGCGCGCGCACCTTCTCGACGTGTGCGTCGAGGTCTTTGGTCTCCCAGCCTTCGGTCGAGATGGGATCGAGCACCGAGACATAGACCGGGCCTGGATGGGCGACAAGCGAATTGCGCCACATCCGTTCACCCGCGTTGTGAATCACCACGGGCACGATCGGCACACCGGCTTGGATCGCCAAGTGGAATCCACCCTTCTTGAAAGGGCCCAGACGTGGCGTCGGAGAACGGGTGCCCTCCGGAGCTATGACTATCGAGACACCATTCTTCAGCTTGTCGACTGCCGGTTGCAGTGCAGCCTTCGCCTTCGTGGTGTCGGTGCGGTCGATGTAGGCGACGTCGAGCAGTGCACCGACGGGCATGAACCGCGGATCGCTTGCCGCTTCCTTCTTCGCGACGCCGGTCACGTCACGCTTGATCACGGTGCCCAGGACCAACATGTCCAGGGAACTCTGATGGTTGAACATGAACACCGCCGGGCGGTGATCCCACACGTTGTGCTCGCCGTCGATCTCGACGTCGATGCCCAGCAGTGAGAGCGAGATGTCGGGGCCGTACGTGCCGACCAGGTTCGCACCCAGTTGACGGTTCCCGGTGACAATGCCTGCCGACGCACCGAGGGCGGCGGTGGCAGCAAGCGCGCCCATGGCCGTCGCCGTTCGGATCGTGGAGATCGGTGTTGCGCCTCGTTGCGGTTTACGCAGGCTGACCGAAGGCCAGTGATTGCGCAACGCGATCTTGGCCAGACCACGATCGGGATTCAACGCGACAGGTCGCCCGACGGCCTCGAGCATGAAGACGTCTTCGACACCGTTGGAGTACGCAAACGCGTTCTTCAGATCGGCGCCCATCTTCTCGGCATAGCCTGCAAGGGCATTGGCCTTGGCCGGCCCCCACAGTGCGGGCGAAGACAGTTCGCCGGTGAGCATGCCGTCGACGACTTCGGGTTCGGTGCACAGCACGTCTTCGATGTCGAGATCTTCGGCGACGTACTTGGCCTGGAACGGAGTCGCCGACGTAGCCATCACGATCGTGTGGCCGGCTCGCCGGTGTGCCGCCAGTAGCCCGCGGGCTTCCGGGTAGATCATCGCGGCGATTTCCTGCTTGAACAGCCGTCGGCCCCAGTCGTTCAGTTCCTCGACGGTACGGCCGCCCAAGGCTCGAACGCCGATGTCCATGAGTGCTCCGACGTCAGCACCGCGGAATTGGGTGTCGATCGCGGCACCGGTGGTGCGCAAGAGTTCGCCGACGCTGATATCCAAGCGTCGCAGGCGGTCTCGGTACACAACGCTGGCCGAGTACCCGCTGATCAAGGTGCCGTCGAGGTCGAAGGCGGCGATCGTTCCGGGCCCGGGCGGGGCGGCTTCGATGGCGGAGTGCAGACGCTCGAGTCCGGTCACAGTCCTACTTCCTCGTTCGCGGCGGGCGCTCGGTTTGCTTCTGGAATGGTCACTACCGCGGCGGCGTCCGGTACCGGCATCGCCACCTGATCGAGTCGTGCATGCGCGAGTGCGCGAAGGTGACGCAGGCGCTCGACCTGAACCTTGATCTCGGCAGCGAATGCCAGGCGCCTGGCCCGGACTCCGTCGTCGTCGACTTCGATCAAGTTACGGTTGCGCGCCAAATTCAGTGCGGTGGCGAACAACTCGCCGGAGACGGATTCGTTGCTGGCGATCTGCTGCCGCAGTCGACGCTGATGTGCGACGTCGATGCAGTTGCTGATGAACGACTTTTCGTCGAACGATGTCGAAATCGGCGCGAGCACAAGCTGATCGGCGACAACCTGGTACGCCTCGAGGAACGGTTGGAGCACGCGGTGCGCGAGGTACGGGCGAACCGTCTCGATCATGTGCTCGGTTCGTTTGTCGTCGGCCATGACGGTTTCCCACTCGGGGTCTATCAGCGTCAGCTCGGTCCGCATCTCCTGCTCGAACGTGTCCCGGTCACTGAAGAAGAACTCGAATTTCAACAAATCTCGGATGCGCTTGGCCTCTGCCCACCCGTCCCCGATGGGGTCCTCGAACCGCTCTTCGACGGCTGCCTGAAGTACGAGTTCGGTGATGGCACGCACGACAAGAAAGTGAATCGTGTTGTTGCGGTAGAAGGCAGCGACAAGATGCTGGTCCTTGCCGAGGTAGAAGACCTGCTCGCCGCCCCGATCGAAGCGCTCGAGCACCCCGGAATCGACGTGTGTCTGCAATGCCTTCTCGATGACACGCGGATCGGACAGTTCGACGTCGCCGGCGATCGGAAGATTTCGCGCGGTGATGTAGCCGAACAGCGGCGTGAGAATCGCGGTGAGTTCACGAACTGTCAACGCCCGGTCTTCGATTCCGAGGAACGCCAACATCGCCAGTGAAGACACGGTCACCGGGGTGACCTCGTTGATGCGGTGACACACCTCGATGCCGGCCTTCTGAATGGCGAGGCGCTGATCGGTTTCCTGGCTGAGTGCGTCCGCGAGTGAGAGCGGCCGGCCGATGGTCACGTGCGCGACACCGTTGCGTTTTCCCTGGGCGCGTACGTAACCCACCATCCAGCGCAGGCCTTCCGGTGTCTTCTCGGCGCCGAGCGCCTCGGCAGCCATGGCCCCGACCTCGTAGAGTTGGTCGTAGCTCAGCGCAACCGGGACGAGGTACACGTCGGACGCTCCGCTGACCTGAAATGCCTTGGTCAGGTAGGTCAGGAGACCGAAGCGCGGCGGGCGTAGTTTCCCGGTACGTCCGCGTCCACCTTCGATGTACCACTCCAGATTGAAGCGCTTGGTCAGCAGATAGCGCATGTACTCGTGCATCGACCATTTGTAGACCTCGTCGTTGCCGATGCTTCGACGAATGAAGACGGTGCCGCTGCGCTTGAGGATCGAGCCCATGGGCCAGAAACTGATGTTGAGGCCGCCCATGACGTGATTGAGCGGCAAGCCGTTCGCGATCAACGCCGGACGCAGGACGAGGGGATCGAGGTACGAACGGTGACTGGGGAGGAAGACCAGTGAGTGTTCTTTGTTCAGCTCACGGAGTTCCTCGAAGCGGCTCGTGTCCACGTCCAGCTTGTAGGCGCGAGCGAAGTAGCGGCCCAGGCGATCCCACACCGCGATGGCTTGGCGACTCTGGGTGGCAACCATTTCTTCGAGAGCTTCACGTGCGCGGCGATCGACTTCGGCGACGGCGATGTTCAACCGGTCGGCCAAAGCCATGACCTCGGTGGCGAATCGGCGGGTGTCGGTGATCTCGTCGACGACGAACCGTGACACCTTGTACTGGCCACCCAGTAGGCCCAATTCGGCGCGTTCGAGTGCCAGAGCGGCCTGCCGTCGGATGAACTCCGGTAGCGAACCGCCACCGCTCTTTTCGAGGCGACGCTCGAGATCGCTCAGTGGTGCGGGTTCACCTTCGATGACCTGGCACCGAGAGGGGTCGGTGCGCAGGGTTCTGCGTTGTGCACCGCGTCCGGGGTGGAGAGGATCGCGTGGTGCCAGCGCATCACGTAGTCGCACCGCGACGTTGTGCTTGGTATGGGTGTCCGGAATCCACACCACGCGAAGCGGTGCGAGCATCGGGTCGTCGGTCCGTGCCGCCAGTTCTGCCAGGGTCTTGTCGGTGATGTTGACGGTGACCGGCCGAGTTTCGGATGAGCTTGCCTTGTCGGCAAGCCACTTTCGCAGCACGCCGGCTTCGGCCTCTGTCATGGTTTCGGTGAGGTACACGCGCGGGTTGGTCGTGTTCTCGCTCATGACTCACGCACCTTCCGTTGTGACTCCGAGAGCGACGATCTCGTCCAGGCTCTCCTGCAAGCACTGCATCAGCAGCGCGGGCTTCGTGATCGCGGCGGTGTCGAGATTGATTCCGATACAGCACACCCCGACGTGGGAGACCAGTGTCGCCATCGCCGCGCAACCGGGCGCCGGGCCGAACGGGAACATCCGCTCGATCTTCGCTCCGGCGAGATAGACCGGTACCGGTACGCCGGCGACGTTGCTCGCCTGCAGGTCCAGTCCTGTCGACTGGGACAGATACCAGTTCGCGAGTAGATAGTTCGGCAGGCGAGCGAGGATCGGGGCGGCGACGTCGATAGCGTCCAACGCCGGTTCCTCACGCAGACTCAGAACGATCTCTCGCACCTGCCTGATGCGTTTGGCCGGATCCGTTTCGGCGACCGGGCCGTTGAAGCGAACGGCTGCAAACCGGTTGCCGCCGTTGGCATCCGCGCCCGTGCGCATGCTGATCGGCATACCCATCGGGATGCTCTCGACGGATTGTCCGAAGGCTTCGTGGTAGCGATGGAAGCCGCCGAGCAAAGCGGCGACGTACGCGTCGTTGAGTGAGCCGCCGGCAGCTTTTGCTCCGGCCTTGAGCTCGGGAACACCCACTTCGAGAGTTCCGAACCACCGTCCGAGACCACGATCGTGGAGCAGAGGGGAACCGGAACGAGCTGGGGGAGTGACGATCTTGCGGAGTGAATTGGCGTAACCGAGGACCTCGGAAGCTGTCGTGATCGGACTCGAGATCGCCGTGGTCGCAACATTGGTGGCACCACGGACCAGCTTGGCGATACGCGAGGGCGCACGCCGGATCTCGCTGACCACCTCCTCGCCGAAGGCGCCCACCGACGACAGATGCTCAGGAGCAGGCGGTGTGCGGTCGGGCTTGTTCGGAGTGGGGTCCGGGCGTCTGCTGTGCAGGAGCGTCATCATCTGGATGCCGCCCATGCCGTCGGTGATGGAGTGGTGAGTCTTGACCACGAACACGGCGCGACCGTCGTCGAGACCTTCGATGAGCAGCGCGCTCCACGGCGGTCGAGCCTTGTCGAAAGGTTCCGTCGCAAGGTGACGACACATGCGCAGTGCGTGATCGAAGTCCGCCGGTGCAGGTAAGCGGACGCGTCGTAGGTGGTAGCCGATGTCGAACTCGGGATCGACGGACCACACCGGATTGCCCAGCTGCATTGCCGGTTCCACTGCTCGCATACGAATACGCGGAACCACGTGCGATGCCCACTCGACTGCGTCGAGAAGTCGATCCCAGTCCGGGGCACGATCGAGTACCTCTACCGCAACGATCGGTGAGCGCAGTTGCGGCTGCGCCTCTTCCATCCGCCACATTCCAGTCTCGAAGTCGGACATCGTGCGGTTCGCCCCCCAGGCGACCGCGGAAAGGTCGACGTCGACCGCGCTAGGAGGAACAAATGGATTGCTGTTGGCCATACGTCAAGAACTCCCTCGGTCTGCGGATCCACCCCGCGCATCTCTGCTTCTAAGTGTGGACCCGCGACCGTGGGCGCGTCCCGGTTTCGGTGTCAGCCGACAGGTGTGACGTTCGTCAGTTAAGGGCTAATCGGACATGCCGGGAAGTTCAGTGCTCAAGAAGTGACGCCGACGGCTTTCAGGGCTATCTCGCGGTAGAGAACACTGACTTCGCGCGGAGTCTGCGGTCCGTCGAGTCGATACCAGAGGACGACGGACTGACACATTCCCAGTAGTGCACGGCCCGTTCCGGTGATGTCCGGGACCGTGAACTCACCGCTCTCGACGCCTGCCGTCAGTACGTCGACGAGTAGGTTCTCGAGCTTCTTTCGCTTGGCGGCGTAGCTCTTTCGTTCCGCGTCCTCGAGGTACCGCAGTTCGGAATCGAGGAAGGCTATGTCGGCGCGACTGGTCATGTGCAGAACACACGCCTCGACGAGATTGCCGAACTGTGCCGTCGGCGACGGTCCGGCAGCGTCGACCGCAGCGCTCGCGCGTGCGGTGACGTTCTCGATGCCCGGTTCCATCAGCGCGACGAGGATGCCCTGTTTGTTGCCGTGGTGGTAATACAGCGTCGGCACGGTGACACCGGCACGTTTTGCGATGTCACGAACCGACGCTCCGTGGTAACCGAGTTCGTGGAACACCTCGAGTGCGGCGGTGAGCAGGGGAGTCAGCGTCAGTGGTTCCACGATGCGCCACTGTTCGTCGGGCTGAGCCTCCGACTGCAAATCCGTCATTCCGCCTGTTCGCTCCGTTCGGAAATTTCTGGTGATGTGCGCAAAGAAGGTTCAACCCTAGCGCAAGGCGTGTCCTCCTTACCGATGCTCGGCCATCATTGGATAGCATCACTATCCAGTAATGGGTCGAGCGAGTTGGACGGAGGAGCGGTGAAGGTTTCCGAACTGGCCGCACAGTCCGGCGTTGCACTGGCCACTATCAAGTACTACCTCCGTGAAGGTCTGCTGATGCCTGGTGAGCCGACCAGCGCAACGGGAGCGAGGTACGGCGAACAGCACGTCCGGCGACTCGCGTTGGTCAGGGCCCTGGCCGGGGCGGGACTCGCGATTCCACGGATTCGCGCGGTGCTCGAACTGGTGGACAGTGACGAGCGATCCGAATTCGAGACTTTCGGCCGCGCAATCGCGCAACTACCCCCGTACGTCGAACCTGAACCGGATCCAGAGTTCCCCAGAGCTCGCAAGGTTCTGGAGTTTCTCGGTCAGGTTTTCGAGCCGAGGTACGTGGCGGTCGCGCACCTCGAGCGGGCACTGATCGGCCTCGAGGATGCCGGACTGAGTCTCTCGGACGAGCGCCTGCGCGCCTACGGTGACCACATCCGAGGGATTGCCGAAGTGGAAATCGAGCTGATGCCTACCAGTTCGACCGAGGACGGCATTCGCTATGCGGTCCTCGGAACCGCCATGTACGAACCCGTCCTGACAGCTTTGCGACGCCTGGCGCACCAAGATTTGGCCGCACGACATTTCCCGCAACACCGAGAAAGCACCGAATAGGAAAATCGATGAGCACCAGTCCCTTTCAAGATCTCAATCGCCTCACCTCGCTCGGCGACGGGCGATACACCGCAACGATCGATTCGATCTGGACCATCGGGCCGAAAGTGCACGGCGGCTCCATGATGGCTGTGTGCGCCGCTGCAGCGCGTCAATGTCTGCGAGACGGCGCAGGTGAGAACGACTCGCTTCTGAAGATGCAGCCACTCGCGGTGAGCGCCAACTATCTGTCGGCCCCAGATCCGGGTGAAGTCGAACTGGAGGTGATCGTCCGAAAGCAGGGACGCCAGGTCGCGTTATTAGACGTCGAGTTGAGCCAGGCGGGCCGCAGCGCTGTTCGCGCGGCGGTCACGCTCGGATTCCCCGATGACGGCGACCCCACCTTCGTCACGGCCTCGTCGATCGACGACATGTCACCGGAACCGCCGGAGAGTGCGGTGGCAGTCATCGGTGATCACCCGATGGCGCAGGTCGTGCATGTCGGTCAGGGTTGCGACATGCGAATCGACACCACCTCGGCGCACTTCCTGACCGGCAGCCAAGGCGAGGCCGAGGTCAGGATGTGGGTCCGTCCTCGACCCGAGGACGAAAACGACCTCGACACCGCTGTGCTGTTCGCGATCATGGCGGGTGACATCAGCGCGCCGGTGACGATGAACCGCGGCCTGTTCGGGTGGGCGCCGACCGTGCAGTTGACGACGTACCTGCGCCGACTGCCGACGCCGGGATGGCTTCGCGTGCGGGCGAGCTCGGATGTTCTGGGCAGCACGTGGTTCGAAGAGGATCATGCTGTTCTCGATTCGACGGGCGCAGTCGTCGTCCAGAGTCGTCAATTGGCGATGATGCCCCGCTAGGGTCGATCGCTGCGGTCGTGGCAGGCTGTTCGCCATGACAAGAATTGCGATTATCGGTGGCGGCAAGATCGGCGAGGCGCTGATCTCCGGGCTGTTGCAGGCCGGCCACGCCATCAAGGATCTGGTCGTCGCCGAGCAATATCAGCCTCGCGCAGACGAATTGATCGCCGAATACTCCATCCGCGTCAGCACGGTCGCCGATGCCGCCGAGGGTGCGGACGTCATCGTCATCGCGGTGAAGCCGAACGACGTCGAGTCAGCGCTCACGGCGTTGACGAAGGTCGATCTGGACGGCGACCTCGAACAATTGATCGTTTCCCTTGCGGCGGGAATCCCCACGGGATTCTTCGAAACGCGTCTGCCCGCAGGGTTCCCGGTCATCCGCGTCATGCCGAACACCCCCATGTTGGTCGGGGAGGGCGTGAGCGTGCTCTCGCCCGGACGGCACGTCAAGGCCGAGCATCTCGAGCTCGTACGCGGCATCCTCGGCAGCGTCGGCAAGGTGGTCACGGTTCCCGAATCGCAGATCGACGCGGTCACGGCTGTCTCCGGTTCCGGCCCGGCCTACTTCTTTCTGGTCGCCGAAGCGATGATCGACGCGGGAGTCGGTCTCGGCCTGACGCGCCCGGTCGCTACCGAATTGGTGGTGCAGACGATGGTCGGTTCCGCAGCGATGCTCGATCGCACCGGCGACAGCGCGACGGATCTTCGCGCCGCGGTGACGTCACCGGGCGGAACGACGGCTGCGGCACTGCGTCAGCTCGAAGCGGGCGGCCTGCGGACGGCGTTCTTCGATGCCTTGGATGCCGCCAAGTCGCGCTCGGCCGCAATGGGTGCAGCTGCGGATTAGTCGTCCGTTTAGCCACACCCGTCGCTTTAACCCCACCAGTACAGCTAAGCTCGACTTAGTACGTACGTGTCTGTTCCGCCGGAGGGGAAGCCGGCGGCGCGAGTCGTGCTGGAGGTATGTGGATTAATGGTGTCTGCAAACAAGCCGTCCATGGGTTCGTCCCACGACGGAAAGCCGGCAGTGGCCGGCACGCAATTCCTCACTGTTGCTGAGGTAGCAACTTTGATGAGGGTGTCGAAAATGACTGTGTACCGGTTGGTACACAGTGGCGAATTGCCCGCTGTACGAGTGGGCCGTTCGTTCCGTGTACATGCGAAGGCAGTACACGATTACCTCGAAACCTCGTACTTCGATGCCGGCTGACCAGCCGGTTCGAAGAGGATGACCTCGGCGTGAGCCGAGTCGCGGGCACAGCGGTTGCTGTGCCGGAGGCTCGGTTTATGCCGAGTGACTCCACACCGGTACGATGAGTCACTGTCGTACCAGCAAGCTGGTGTCGTAAGGCGCTGAGCTAGTTAAAACGAGGGCCAGGCGCCAATTGCTTGGCGCAGGCGTACGTGACCGGCGTGCGCAGGAACGCTAGAGAAGAACGTGAGGGACACCCGCTATGGGTTCAGTGATC
Source organism: Rhodococcus sp. FH8 (assembly GCF_019266085.1). NCBI lineage: Bacteria > Bacillati > Actinomycetota > Actinomycetes > Mycobacteriales > Nocardiaceae > Rhodococcus > Rhodococcus sp. FH8. The sequence goes on from NZ_LPNQ01000065.1 coordinate 467,498, forward strand.
AAGAAGCGTCGCAAGCGCATGTCGAAGAAGAAGCACCGCAAGCTGCTTCGTCGTACCCGAGTACAGCGCAGGAAACTCGGTAAATAAGCAGTACCTGTTGATGCCCGCCACCCCTTCCGGGGTGGCGGGCATCAGCATATTCGGGGGGAAGCGATGTGTGCCACGTCTCATTGGCTGGGCGGTTTGTCTTGAATGGCCGAAATTTGGGTAGTCAGCGCGGGACCCCCTCTGCCCGTAAAGTGGGGGAAAATCGCGGGAGGGACGCTTCGGCAGAGCGCGTTTCTACTGGATATGGGGGTACTTGGTGGTTGAAGGTGACAACACTTCAGGGGGCACGACGCCTCGCGTCGTACTGGTGACCGGGGCGAGCAGATTTCTCGGCGGCTACCTGGTGACCAGGCTTGCGCAGAATCCGTCGATCGAGCGTGTCATCGCCGTCGACGCCGTCAGTCCGAGCAAGGACATGATGCGCAGAATGGGCCGCGCGGAATTCGTGCGAGCAGACATCCGCAATCCGCTGATCGGCAAAGTGATCCGAAACGCCGAGGTCGACACCGTCGTGCACGCGTCGACGCTTCAGAAAGCCCCCAAAGCCGGCAGCCGCGCCGCGATGAAGGACATGAACGTCATCGGCGCCATGCAACTGTTCGCGGTCTGCCAGAAAGCTCCGACGGTTCGCAAGGTGGTCCTGCGCTCGGCTTCGGTCGTCTACGGGTGCAGTGCCAAGGATCCCGCTCAGTTCACCGAAGAAATGAGTGCGCGCCGCCGGCCGCCGGGCGGATATGCCCGCGACAGCCTCGAGATCGAGGGATACCTCCGCGGGATGGGGCGTCGGCGCCCGGACATTTCGGTCGGGATTCTGCGGTTGGCGCCGTTGATCGGACCTCAGCTGACTGCAACCGTCGGGCACTACGTCACCGCCCCACTCGTGCCCACCATCGTCGGGCGCAACGCGCGCCTGCAATTGCTCCACGTCGAGGATGCCCTCGCGGCGCTGGAGAAGGCGACCATCGGACACGCTTCGGGTACGTACAACATCGCCGGCGACGGAGTGGTCATGATGTCGCAGGCGATCCGCCGGGCAGGCAGGGTGGAAGTTCCCATGCCGCTCGCTCTGTTCCGCAGCGTCGGGAGCGCGTTGGTGGGGTCGTCCATGAGGCTGTACACCGACGAGCAACTCGAGTACTTCCGGTTCGGCTGCGGACTCGACACCACTCGCATGCGCAGCGAGCTGGGGTTCGAGCCGCGATGGACCACCATGCAAGCACTCGACGATTTCATGCGTGCGATGCAGACGCGCCGGATCATCAAGTCCGAGTGGATCGATCGGGCGGAGAATGCGTTGACCACCATCCTCGGCGGTGACACCGCCGCGGCGGCAACAAGTGCAGACGTGATGCACATGCCGCTGTCGGGACGAAGTGCGGTGAAGGGGTGACTGACGTGGCGAAGGTAATTCCCCTGCGGCCCAGCGCAACTCACACCGGAAAGTCGGCAACTTCCCGTTCGCGTGAGTCCGTCACCGGTGCAGAGCGTGACATCCGTGAACAAAGTGAGCGCCGGCATCCGTCCGGAGTGTCCTCGGCGGCCGACCACGGCGGTGAGAGCACGTTCGTCGATTCGGCCAGGTCGGCGATCGTCGACCAGATCGCCTCGGCAGCAGAATTCTTCCGACGTCGGGTGTCGGGCGACTACGAGGTCGACGAGTTCGGGTTCGACCCGCATTTCGCGGACAACGTCGTCATGCCGATGTTGCGCCCGCTGTTCGAGAAGTGGTTTCGCGTCGAGGTCAGTGGGATCGAGAACATTCCCCTCACCGGGGGAGCGCTTGTGGTCGCCAACCACGCCGGTGTGATCCCGATCGACGGACTGATGACGTCGGTTGCCGTGCACGATCACCATCCAGCGCATCGTCCACTGCGAATGTTGGCTGCGGACATGGCATTCGAGATGCCGGTGGTGGGTGGACTGGCGCGCAAAGCCGGTCATACGTTGGCCTGCAACCCCGACGCCGAGCGTCTGCTCAACGACGGTGAAGTCGCGGCCGTGTTCCCGGAGGGATTCAAGGGCATCGGGAAACCGTTCAGTGAGCGGTACAAGTTGCAGCGGTTCGGGCGCGGTGGCTTCGTGTCGGCCGCAATGCGAACCGGTGTTCCGATCATTCCGTGCTCGATCGTGGGTTCGGAGGAGATCTATCCCAAAATCGGTGATCTCACCACACTCGCACGCGTTCTCGGTCTTCCGTATTTCCCGGTGACACCGCTGTTTCCGCACTTCGGGCCGCTCGGCCTGGTTCCGTTGCCGTCGAAGTGGTACATCGAGTTCGGAAAGCCCATCGTCACCGATACCTTCGAGAGCGGTGCCGCCGACGATCCGATGGTCCTGTTCGAGGTCACGGACCACGTCCGAGAAACGATTCAGCAGACGCTGTATCGACTGTTGGCCAAGCGTCGCAACGTCTTTCTCGGCTGAGTTCGGTCCGGATCGCTGCTCGATCCGGACCGAACCCGCTCAGGCGTTCTGTTCTTTGCGCCTGGCGAGAATTGCCGCGAGCGCCCCGCCGACCGCTCCGAGCACCAGCGCCGTCGGTACGCCGATCTTGGCGGCCTTTCGTCCGGTGCGGAAATCGCGAACTTCCCACCCGCGGTTCTTCGCGAGTTCACGAAGATCTGCGTCGGGATTGATCGCCACCGGTGTCCCCACCAACGAGAGCATCGGAACGTCGTTGTGGCTGTCGGAGTAGGCGGAACAGCGCTTGAGATTGAGTCCTTCACGCACCGCCAACGTCCGTACGGCGTGCGCCTTGCCCATGCCGTGCAGGATGTCGCCGACGAGTCGGCCGGTGAAGACGCCGTCCTCACTCTCGGCGACAGTGCCCAAGGCGCCGGTCAATCCCAGTTTCTCGGCGATGACCTGAGCCAGTTCGACCGGAGTTGCCGTCACCAACCACACCTGTTGTCCGGCGTCGAGGTGCATCTGGGCCAACGCCCTCGTGCCTGGCCAGATCTTGTCGGCGATGACCTCGTCGTAGATCTCCTCGCCGAGGCGGGCGAGTTCGGCGGTGGATCGACCGGCCACGAAGGACAGTGCTTTCTCGCGGCCTTCGGCGACGTCGTCGCTACTTTCTCGGCCGGTGACTCGGAACTTGATCTGCTTCCACGCGAAATCCACCAGATCCGAGGTCTTGAGATACTTTCGTGCAGCGAGACCACGGGCGAAGTGGATGATCGACGCACCCTGCACCATGGTGTTGTCGACGTCGAAGAATGCGGCGGCCGTGAGGTCGCGCGGAACGGCCGGGGGCTCTTCGCCGGTTTCCGGTTCTGTGGGGTTGGCAGCTTCGTGCAATGCCAGAGCTGCGTCAGCGCTCGCCTCGCCGGCGAGATTGGCTCGAACTTCCGACTCACTCGGGCCCAGCGGATTTTTCACATGGCGACGTCCGGGGAGAATGACCCCGGCAAGCCCTGATCCGAATCCGGAGCCGTTCGGTAGTGATCGCGCAGGCACCCGCACCTCCCGTGTTGCATTCTCGAGCAGAGAACTCTTCGAGTCAGCCTATCCTCCGCGATGAGGCCCGATGGGTTGGATGGTGACCTTCCCTGTGGTGTGTGACGTTCCTCTCCGCCGATTTGGTACCGAGTGGGGCTCCGGAGGCACACTCGACCGATCAAGTAGATGGCGTCCCCGTAGAAGAAAGGTATGCGTCGATGACTGCAGCTACGCATGAAGTGACCCTGTTGACACGCGCAGGATGCGCGTCCTGCGTCGGCGCGGCGGAGGTCCTGCGACGGGTCTGTTCCGAGTTCGAGCTGGAATTGACGTGCATCGACGTGGACGAAGCTGCCGCGACGGATCCAGAGCTGAGAGCGGAGTACGGAGACAGATTGCCCGTCATTCTTCTCGACGGACGCGAGCACGGTTACTGGGAAGTCGACGAGGAGCGCCTTCGTGACGATTTACGCAAGTAAGGCAACCCTCAAAGTTGTCCGCGGAGCCGCTTTGCAGGTGAACGGCACATCGAACCCGTCTCGAGCAACTTTGTGCATGGGTTCACAAGCGGTTACCGTGGTGTGAACATTCCCCCGGAGCATCGTGGAGGTCGACAGTCGTGTCGACCGGACGAGGAGCCAGCGACGTGACCGAACCGCACCAGACGCATGAGCCTGTGGCTCAGCGCGTCACCGGCGCTGCGGGCTCTTCCGTCACCGACGCTGCCAGCGCCTCGGTTACCGACCCGATCGCTCAGGATCGCGTCATCCCCCAGGCTACGGTGACGCGCTTGGCCGCATACCTGCGGGTCCTCGGAGTGATGTCCGACCGGGGTACCTCCATCGTCTCGAGCGAGGAACTCGCGCAGGCGTCAGGTGTCGGATCAGCGAAGTTGCGTAAGGATCTGTCGTTCCTCGGACCCAACGGTGTCCGCGGCGTCGGGTACGACGTCAACAGGCTCCGCATCCGCATCGAGCGTGCACTCGGACTCGATCGTGGGCACAAGGTCGTTCTCGTCGGAGTCGGAAACCTCGGCAAGGCGCTGGTCGGCTACGGCGGATTCAGCCGCCGCGGTTTCGAGATGGTCGGACTCTTCGACAGTGATGCAGATCGAATCGGAAGCAGAGTCGGGGATCTCGTCGTGCGCAGCACCGAGGAACTGACCGTCGCCTGCCGTGAACTGAATGCGACCATCGGCGTCATCTCCACACCGGACGAGGCAGCTCAGGGCGTGTGCGACCAGTTCGTCAGCGCCGGGCTGCGCTGCATCATGAGTTTTTCGCCGATCGCCCTCGACGTTCCCGATCACGTGGAACTGCGACGTGTAGATCTAGCCGTCGAGATGCAGGTTCTCTCCTTCAACAGTGCGCGCAATGCCGATCAGGCATCCAGCGCGCCGCGAGTACGAGTGGCTCACGCCGCATCCGCTTCGTCAGTCCCATCCACCAGTTCACCCGCTCCGGTCGGAGCAGGTTCGACAAGAAACGGATCAGTGATCGCGCCGTGAGTGTTCTGCTTGTCGGGGTCTCGCATCGAACCGCGCCCGTCCCGGTGCTCGAGCGAGTAGCTGTCACCGACACCGATCGTCCGAAGCTGATCGACAAGCTTCTGGCGTCTTCGCACATCTCCGAAGCGATGATCGTCTCCACCTGTAACCGGGTGGAGGTCTACGCGGTGGTGGACGCGTTCCACGGTGCACTCACCGAGGTCGGTGAAATCCTGGCCGACCATTCGGGTCTCGACCTGACAGCGCTGCACGCTCACGCGTACGTCCGCTACAGCGAAGCAGCCGTCGAGCACCTCTTCGCGGTGGCCAGCGGCCTCGATTCCATGGTGATCGGCGAACAGCAGATCCTCGGCCAGATCCGTTCGGCCTACGCATCTTCGGATGCGCAGCAGGCCGCCGGACGCGTCGTCCACGAACTGGCTCAGCAGGCACTGCGCGTCGGCAAGCGAGTGCATTCCGAAACCGGAATCGACTCCGCCGGAGCATCAGTCGTGTCCGTGGCTCTCGATCGTGCAGCGGGCATCATCGGTGAGGGCGGCCTGGTCGGCCGCACTGCCGTGGTTGTCGGTGCAGGCTCGATGGGCGGTCTGTCGGTTGCGCATCTCACCCGCGCCGGAATCGCACGCATCGTCGTCGTCAACCGGACACAGGAACGCGCCGAGCACCTGGCAGAGACGGCACGCTCCAACGGCGTCGACGCCGACGGTGTTGCCTTCGATCAGCTTTCGGCCGCGATGGCGCAGGCAGATGTCATGGTGACCTGTACCGGCGCGGTCGGGGCAGTGGTCACCCTGGCGGATGTGCACCGCGCACTCGCCGAGCCCGATCGCGACAACACCAAGCACCTCGTCATCTGCGACCTCGGGCTGCCGCGCGACATCGATCCCGCCGTCGCCGGCCTGCCGGGTGTGACCGTTCTCGACATGGAGACGCTGCAGCGTGATCCAGCGGCAGGCGCCGCCGCTTCCGACGCAGATGCCGCACGCACCATCGTTGCCGGTGAGCTTGCGACGTACCTCGCGGGACAGCGTCTCGCCGAGGTCACTCCGACCGTCACGGCTTTGCGTCAGCGCGCCGCCGACGTCGTCGAAGCCGAACTGATGCGGCTCGATTCGCGTCTGCCCGGCCTGGACGATCCGCAGCGCGACGAGGTTGCGCGCACCGTGCGCCGCGTCGTGGACAAGCTTCTCCACGCCCCGACCGTGCGCGTCAAGCAACTGGCGTCGGCCCCCGGCGGCGACTCCTACGCAGCAGCGCTGCGCGAACTCTTCGAACTCAGCCCCGGATCTCCCGCGGCCGTGGCCACACCCACCGATCTGGTGGACGGCGACCGCACTGGAAGGGACCTGCAGGCATGAGCGTCACCACCCCTCGATCGGGGAGCCCGCTGCGGATCGGCACTCGCGGAAGTCTTCTCGCGACCACGCAAGCCGGTACCGTGCGCGATGCCCTCATTGCGGCCGGACATCCCGCCGAGTTGGTCATCATCAAGACCAAGGGTGACCAGTCCACCGATCCCGTCCAGAAGATCGGCGTCGGAGTGTTCACGGCAGAGCTTCGAGAAGCCTTGCTGGACAACCGCGTCGACGTTGCGGTGCATTCCTACAAGGACTTACCGACCGCGCAGGACCCGCGTTTCGTCATCGCGGCGATTCCGCCACGCGAAGATCCGCGTGACGCGCTCGTCGCCCGTGACGGTCTGGTCCTCGGGGAGCTCCCGGCCGGTTCCAAGGTGGGAACCTCGGCGCCGCGCCGTGTTTCGCAGCTGAAGGCACTCGGTCTCGGCCTCGACATCGTGCCGTTGCGGGGCAACCTGCAGCGCCGTCTCGGCAAAGTCGAATCCGGTGAACTCGACGCCGTGATCCTCGCTCGCGCCGGCCTGTCTCGTATCGGTCTGCTCGATCTCATCACCGAGAATATCGAGCCCGTGCAGATGCTCCCTGCTCCGGCGCAGGGTGCTTTGGCCGTCGAATGCCTTTCTGCCAATGTGGAATTGGCGGCGATCCTCGCCGAGCACGACGACGCGGGTACCCGGGCGGCAGTTACTGCCGAGCGCGCCCTGCTCGCCGAGTTGGAAGCCGGCTGCACCGCTCCGGTGGGAGCGATCGCGGAGATCGTCGAATCCCTCGACGACGACGGCAGAATCTTCGACGAACTGTCGGTACGCGGCTGCGCAGCCGCCATCGACGGTTCGGACGTCATCCGTACCGGCGCAGTGGGTGCGCCGGACAAGGCCGAGGAACTCGGCCGAGCGGTAGCGCGCGAGTTACTCGAACTCGGCGCCCGAGAGTTGATGAACGTGACTACAGGCGAGGCAGCCGATGTTTGACGCCCCACTTTGCACTTGCACCAAGTTCCCATTTCGATACAGCGCACTGGAGAATCACCGATGACCCGAGTCCGAAAGAACACTCCCGGACGGATCCTGTTCGTGGGATCGGGACCGGGCGACCCCGCCCTGCTCACCGTTCGCGCACGTGACGTCCTCACCGGCGCCGCAATGGCATTCACCGATCCGGATGTCGACAAGGGCGTCGTCGCACTCGTCGGCATCGACATGGGCCGCGACGAGGAGACCGGCGAGCTGATCGCGGACGTGCGTCCGGCACTCGGCGAGCCTGCCGAGGTTGCAAAGACATTGGTGCACGAGGCCAAGAACGGCCACGACGTCGTGCGTCTGGTCTCCGGCGACCCGCTGACCACGGATTCCGTGATCGCAGAGGTCACCGCAGTCGCCCGTACGCAGGTTCAGTTCGAGGTTCTCCCGGGTCTGCCTTCCGGTTCGGCTGTGCCGAGCTACGCCGGCATGGCGCTCGGCTCGGGTCACACCGAGGCCGACGTTCGCGGTGAAGTCGACTGGGCTGCTCTGGCCGCTGCACCGGGACCGCTTGTCCTGCACGCGACGTCCGGACATCTCGCCGAGACCGCCAGCGCGCTGGTCGAGAACGGCTTGGCCCCGCAGACGCCTGCTGCGATCACCGTCCGCGGTACCACTCGTCAGCAGCGAACCGTCGAGGCAACTCTCGCGACGCTCAACGAAGCCGGATCCGAACTGGTGGGCTCGCTCATCGTCACCGTCGGCAAGGTTGTCGCGCAGCGCAACAAGATGTCGTGGTGGGAATCGCGCGCTCTGTACGGCTGGACCGTCCTCGTGCCGCGCACCAAGGATCAGGCCGGCGAGATGAGCGACCGTCTGGTCACTCACGGAGCGATCCCGATCGAGGTTCCGACCATCGCCGTCGAGCCGCCTCGCAGCCCGGCTCAGATGGAGCGTTCGGTCAAGGGACTCGTCGACGGTCGCTACCAGTGGGTCGTCTTCACTTCCACCAATGCTGTTCGCGCAGTGTGGGAGAAGTTCGAAGAGTTCGGCCTCGACGCTCGCGCCTTCTCCGGTGTGAAGATCGCCTGCATCGGTGAAGCAACCGCAGCCAAGGTGCGCTCGTTCGGCATCAACCCCGAGCTGATCCCGACCGGTGAGCAGTCCAGCGAAGGCCTGTTGGCCGAATTCGCCCCGTACGACGACGTTTTCGATCCGGTCAACCGGGTTCTGTTGCCGCGGGCGGACATTGCGACCGAAACCCTCGCAGAGGGCCTGCGCGAACGCGGTTGGGAGATCGACGACGTCACCGCCTACCGCACCGTCCGGGCAGCGCCGCCGCCGGCCGAGACCCGCGAGATGATCAAGACCGGTGGATTCGACGCCGTCTGCTTCACCTCGTCCTCGACCGTGCGCAACCTCGTCGGCATCGCCGGCAAGCCGCACGCCCGCACGTTGGTCGCGTGCATCGGCCCGAAGACGGCCGAAACCGCTATCGAGTTCGGTCTGCGCGTCGACGTGCAGCCCGAGACCTCGCAGGTGGGACCGCTGGTGGAGGCTCTCGCCGAGCATGCTGCTCGTCTGCGCGCCGAAGGTGCTTTGCCGCCCCCGCGCAAGAAGTCTCGAAGGCGCTAGCGCACCCGTGAGTGGTTGAGGAGTCTGTGGACTCCTCAACCACTCACAGGTTCCGACGAAGGAGGGCTACTTCTCGTGTTTCCCACTCATCGCCCTCGCCGGCTCCGGCGCACTCCTGCGCTCCGGCGACTCGTGGCAGAGACCTCGCTCGAACCCCGGCACCTCGTTTTGCCGATGTTCGTCGCCGACGGCATCGACGCACCGCGTGAGATCAGTTCCATGCCAGGCGTTTTCCAGCACACTCTCGATTCGCTGCGGTCCGCAGCGGTGGAAGCGGTGGAAGCCGGCGTCGGTGGCCTGATGCTGTTCGGTGTCCCGAAGGCGGAGGACAAGGATCCCCAGGGGTCCGGTGCCTCCGATCCCGACGGCATCCTCAACGTCGGATTGCGCGCTCTGGCAGACGAACTCGGCGATTCGACGGTCATCATGGCCGATACCTGCCTCGACGAGTTCACCGATCACGGCCACTGCGGCGTGTTGACTGCCGGCGGCGCTGTCGACAACGACGCGACCTTGATCCGATACGTAGAAATGGCTCTCGCGCAAGCTGAATCGGGTGCGCACCTGCTCGGCCCCAGCGGCATGATGGACGGTCAGGTGGCTGCGATCCGTGGTGCACTCGATGCTTCGGGGTATGTCGATGTCGGCCAGCTCGCCTATGCCGCGAAATATGCGTCAGCGTTCTACGGGCCGTTCCGTGAAGCCGTCGGATCCTCACTGCAAGGCGACCGTCGTACGTATCAGCAGGACGGCGCCAATCGCCGCGAGTCGATGCGCGAGGTAGACCTCGACGTCGCCGAGGGCGCCGACATGGTGATGGTCAAGCCTGCAATGTCCTACCTGGACATTCTGCGTGAGACCGCCGACCGGTCCCCGGTTCCGGTCGCTGCGTACCAGATCTCGGGGGAGTACTCGATGATCACTGCGGCCGCGCAGAACGGGTGGATCGATCGGGACGCGGCGATTCTCGAATCGCTCATCAGCATTCGCCGCGCCGGTGCCGACGTGGTCCTCACGTACTGGGCGTCGGAAGTTGCCGGATGGCTGTGACGGAGTCACGCATGGTGGCTGCGCCGGTATCGACCGATACGCTGGTGTCATGACCGAGCAGTGGCCGCCGTCGCGCCAGGAACCGCCCCGCCGGGAACCTCCCTACGAGAACCAGCCGTTCGAGAATCAGCCGTACCGCGAACTCGGACCGATGCCGACGGGTCAGATCCCGGGATACGGCCCCGGTTACAACGGATACCCGGGACCTGCGCCGAAACCCGAGCCGCCGACGGACGTCGTGACTGCGATTCAGTTGTGGTGGGCTGTGACGGCGCTGGGGTTGGTCCAGGGCGGCGCGATGATCTGGATGCTGCTCGGGCAGAAGTCGATGTTCGTCGACGAGATGCTCAGAAATCAGGCAGCTGTCGACGCCGGTCTGACGCGTTCCGACGTGGAGGGCATGTTCCCACTGGTCATCGTATTCTCTGCGGTTTTGGTCGTGATCGTCACCGCCGTGTTCCTTCTGTTCGTGCGCGCGATGAGTCGCGGCAAGAACTGGGCTCGAATGTTGCTGACGTTCTGTGGCGTCTTCATGCTGGTCTCCGCGATCCCGGTGATCTTCGGGCTCGGCGGAGACGGCGGCGCGGCCACTCTGCTGTTCGGCGGAGCGGAAATCCTGCAGGCAGTTGCTGCTGTCGGGGCGATCGTGATGATGCACCGAAAAGAGTCCAATCCGTACTTTCTTCGTTTCCCCCGGCGGGGAACCGGTAGGTAGCTCGGGGTACTGTGAAACGGGTCACTGAAGTAGTAGGGGAGAGGTCGGACGCGATGAGTTCTCAGGAAGCCCTGCGTACGGAAAGCACCCACGACGCGCCACTGCGCCAACGTGGTTCACGCACCGAAGTGATCTTGTTCGCGATCCTCGGAGCCTCTGTTCTGGTGACACTCCTGATGCTCATGATTCCGGGCATCGTCAGCGGATAGCGCACACTTGAACCCGTGAGTATCTCTACGAAGGTCAGGCGCCCGACGGCTGTCGAGGCAGCATTCTGGCTGTGGATCGCCAGCGCGTTCCTGCTCATACTCTTCGGCCTGATCAATGTCACCAGCGCTTCGTATTCGTTGCGTGAGCAGTTCACCGATCAAGGCGTTTCGGCCGGAAGCATCGACATCTACGTCACCTTCGTGCGGGTGTCAGGGCTGGTTCTGCTGTTGACCGGCCTCGCGATCGGCGGCCTCGCCGGTCCCACTCGCGCCGGAAGGGCGCTGTGCCGACGGATCCTGGTGATCGTGTCCGGAGTGTTCGCGGTGCTGCAGATCGCGCTGGTCGTGGCCGGGATAAGTACCGTGCTCGCGCTGGTTGTTCCCGTCATGCTGATCTGTGCCTGCGTCGCGATCTACCGCGACACCACCCGAAGTTGGTTTGCCCGTGGCTGATCGCGCGCCGGAAATCGGCCCGGACGTTCTGTACTACGAACCGGGTTCTCGGTGGTGGGCCGTCGCGTTCGGTCCGATCTTCTGCCTGATCGCCTTGGTCATCGAGCTGTTCACCGGCCCGGTGGTGCATTGGTTCGGTCTGGCGATGTTCGCCGTGATCCTCACCGGATTGGTCTACGTGCAGGTGATCGCAGCACGGCGGCACGCGAGCGTACTTCTGACGGCGACCACGTTGCGTCAGGGAACCGAAGAGGTGCCGATCACCGAGATCGCCGAGGTGTTCCCGGAGTCCGACGACGCTGCCTACGAGGACGAAATGGAACCGTGGGAAACGGCACGCGCGCTCGGTGAGCTGTCCGGAGTGCCCAGGCGTCGGCACGGTATCGGCTTACGTTTGACCACCGGGGGATTGGTGCGGGCGTGGGCAAAGGACGATCAGGCACTTCGCGAGGCGTTGAGTCAGGTCGTTGTGGTTGGTGTCGAACCGGACGGGTCTGCCGATGACTGAGCCACCGCCATCCCCGCGTGTCGACGTGAAGACGTGGATCGGTGTACTCGGTATCGTCGCCGCAACGATTCTGGCGGTCGTGTGCTGGCGAGCGGGTACGACGACGTCCGACTTCGGACCGATACTGGAGGGCGCTCCACCGTTCGAGAGCACGCACTACGACGGTCTCTGGATCTCGGGCGCCGGGTTGTCGATTCTGGTTGCGGGGCTGATGGCCATCGATGTCGTGCGCCGCGTCCGGGTGGGCTTCGTCGCATCGCAGTAGCCCTCATACGGGTAGGGGGTATAGTTGCGGTATGAGTAGTTACAGCCCCGAGCAGGACGATCTGCTCAAGCGCCTTCGTCGTATCGAAGGTCAGGTAGCCGGAATTTCACGCATGGTCGCAGACGACCGGTACTGCATCGACGTGCTCACCCAGGTATCCGCCGCGACGAGCGCGTTGCAGTCCGTGTCCCTGAAGCTTCTCGACGCCCACCTTGCGGGTTGCGTCGTCGAAGCTGCCAAGCAGGGTGGTCCGGAAGCGGACGTCAAGATCAAGGAAGCTCAGGCGGCCATCGCTCGCCTCGTTCGTTCGTAAGGTGTCGGTCCGTCACTCCGTGATGGACCGCGCGAGCGCCCGGGCGGAGAAGCTCACGAAGTACTCGGGTGTGACTTCTTTGGCGATGTTGATGACGATGGTGTCCGACAGGCCTTTGAGTCCGGAGAGCACGAGATGGATCAACGCGGGGTCGTCGATCAACCGGCTCCCTTCGGCTGCAGCAGATTCGGTGAGCGCTCGAATCAATGCCGAGTTGTAGACCGCTACGGATGCGTGAAGTTCCCGCATGCTTTCTCGGTCGGACCCGGCCATGCCTTCGATGTCGCGCCAAGTGGTGGTGAGTCGACCCACCCGTGCCCAGTGCCGAGCAAACTCGGAAATCATGGACTCGAGTAAGGCGCTCAGTCCCTGCTCGCGGGGGAGCGAGTTCACGAAGTCCGCCATTTCCAGCTGACTTTCGCTGAGGAGGGCGGCGAAGATGTCCTGCTTGTCGACGAAGTACTGGTAGATCAGGCCAGTGCTGGTGCCGGCTCGTTTGGCGACAGCGCGGATCGTGAGCGCGGAGTAGCCTCCTTCGTCCAGAAGCGAGATCGCCGCGTCGAGAGTTCGGCGTCGACGCACTTCGGCGTCGCCGTAGATCGACTTGCTGCTGGTACTGCTCATTTGATCACCGTAGTCGCGGTGGTCGGCATCCTCAATTCACATCGAACACTGTTCGTTGTCGAACGCCGCCCAGAATTCGATGTGACTCAGATCATAGAATGAACATTGTTCGAAATAGAATGAACATCGTTCATTCTGGTGTTACGGTATGGCGCAGACCACATCGAGGCCAGTGCAAAGCGCTGGACACTCTGCGGTCTGCCTGACCTTTCTTCCCGTATCGATCGGGAGGTCTACACAGTTGTGGAGTACCTATGACACGCACTAACGATGAACGCGCGGCGATCGACATCGCCGCTGCGGCTGGAGAACTTCTGCTCGACCATCGGAAATCCCTCGGCGAAAACGACGGTGATGTCGCGACTTTCAAGAACGCGGCCGATCGGCTCAGTCACGAATTCATCGTCGCCGAACTTGCCCGACGCTTTCCTGCGGATGCAGTGCTGTCGGAGGAAGGGGCTGACGAACTCGCGAGGCTGGCTGCGGATCGGGTGTGGATCGTCGACCCTCTCGACGGCACCCGTGAGTACGGCGAGGCCGGACGATCGGACTGGGCCGTTCATGTTGCGCTGACCGAAAACGGTGTCCTCACAACCGGTGCGGTCGCAATGCCTGCCCTTGGCGTCACCTATTCGAGCAGCGATGATCGGACCGAACGGGATGCCGCAACGCCGGTTCGAGTCGTCGTATCGCGGACGCGTCGTCCGGAACCGGTCATGCGCATGGCCGACTCGATGGGCGCGGAGTTGATCGAAATGGGATCCGCCGGAGCCAAAGCAATGGCGGTCGTCTCGGGTGAGGCAGACATCTACGCACATGCGGGCGGACAGTACGAATGGGATTCGGCGGCGCCCGCTGCTGTCGCACGTGCTGCGGGACTGCATGTTTCGCGTATCGATGGCAGCGAACTGCGCTACAACCAGGAAAACCCGTGGTTGCCGGATCTGCTGATCTGCCGACCCGAACTCGCCCCGAAAGCACTGGAGGAACTGGGCCGATGACCGCGACACTGACGCACCTCGAACGACTCGAAGCCGAGAGCATTCACATCATGCGTGAAGCTGTTGCCCAGAGCGAGAACCCGGTGATGTTGTACTCGGTGGGCAAGGACTCCGCCGTGATGCTGCATCTGGCGCGCAAGGCCTTCTATCCGTCGAAGCTGCCGTTTCCGCTTCTGCACGTCGATACCACGTGGAAGTTCCGTGAAATGTACAAACTTCGTGACAGTACCGCTGCTGCAGGCGATCTCGATCTGATCGTCCACACCAACCCGGACTGCGTGAAGCAGGGGATCAACCCGTTCACTCACGGCAGCGCTGTCCATACCGACATGTGGAAAACCGAAGGCCTCAAACAAGCCCTCGATCACTACAAGTTCGACGCTGCATTCGGCGGCGCCCGCCGTGACGAAGAAAAATCCCGCGCCAAGGAACGCATCTTCTCGATCCGATCAGCTGCGCACCGTTGGGATCCCAAGCGGCAGCGACCGGAACTGTGGCGGATGTACAACGTCCGCAAAGCGCCGGGCGAGAGCCTGCGCGTCTTCCCTCTCTCGAACTGGACCGAGCTGGATGTGTGGGAATACATACGCCAGGAGGAGATTCCGATCGTTCCGCTGTATTTCGCCGACAAGCGGCCCGTCGTCGAGCGGGACGGTGCGCTGATCATGGTCGACGACGACCGGATGCCGTTACTGCCGGGAGAGACCCCGGAACTCAAGAGCGTTCGTTTCCGCACCCTCGGCTGCTACCCGCTGACCGGAGCCGTCGAATCGACCGCAACGAGCCTGACCGAGATCATCTCGGAAATGTTGCTCACCACCACTTCCGAACGCCAGGGACGGGTCATCGACCACGACTCCAGCGCGTCGATGGAAAAGAAGAAGCAAGAGGGGTACTTCTGATGACTGTTTCCTCGGATCTGATCGCTGACGACATCGAGGCGTACCTCGAACGTCATGCGAACAAGAGCATGCTGCGATTCATCACGTGCGGCAGCGTCGACGACGGCAAGAGCACCTTGATCGGCCGTCTGCTCTACGAATCGAAACTCGTCTTCGACGACCAGTTGACGGCGCTCGAAGCCGATTCGCGCAAGAGCGGAACCCAGGGGGAGGGGCTCGATTTCGCGCTCCTGGTCGACGGTCTCGCCGCCGAACGTGAGCAGGGCATCACGATCGACGTCGCCTATCGCTACTTCACGACCGAGCGACGCAAGTTCGTCGTCGCCGATACTCCGGGGCACGAGCAGTACACCCGAAACATGGTGACGGGCGCGTCGACCGCCGATCTTGCTGTGATCCTTGTCGATTCCCGCAAGGGGATACTGACTCAGACCCGCCGGCACTCGTATCTGGTGTCGTTGCTGGGGATCAAGCACGTGGTGCTTGCCGTGAACAAACTCGACCTCGTCGACTACTCGCAAGAGGTCTTCGATGCCATTACCGCGGATTATGCAGAGTTCGCTCACGAGATCGGTCTGGACGGGTTCGTCGCCATCCCGATGTCGGCATACATGGGTGACAATCTCACCGAGCGCAGTGCGAATACCCCGTGGTACTCCGGACCAAGCCTGATCGAGCATCTCGAAAGCGTGGACATCGACGATGCTGCCGCCGCGGCTCCGTTCCGGATGCCGGTGCAGTGGGTCAACCGGCCGGACCTCGACTTCCGCGGATTCTCCGGCCAGATCGTTTCCGGCACCGTATCTCCCGGAGATCCCATCCGCGTGCTCCCCAGTGGAAAGACGTCCACAGTCGAGCGCATCGTGACCATGGGTGGCGACCTCGACGTTGCCGGTGCGGGCCGCTCGGTCACCATCACGCTCGCCGACGAGATCGACATCAGTCGCGGTGATGTGCTGTCCATCGGCGACAATCCGCCGGCCGTAGCCGATCAGTTCGAGGCCTGCATCGTCTGGATGGGTGAGGCTCCCATGCTGCCCGAACGGCCGTTCCTGTGCCAGATCGGTACCGTCACAGTCACTGCGCGCATCACCAAACCGAAACACAAGATCAACGTCAACACTCTCGAGAAGACCGCAACGACTACTCTCGCGCTCAACGAAATCGGTGTCTGCAACCTCAGTTTCGATCGACCGGTCCCGTTCGACCCGTACGTCGGCAACCGTGACACCGGTAGCTTCATCCTCATCGACCGCCTTACCAACGGCACTGTCGGTGCGGGCATGATCACGCACTCGCTGCGTCGATCGGACAACATTCACTGGCAATCCGTCGACGTCGACGAGGCCGCGCACACCAGGCTCAAGGGACACCAACCCGCAGTTCTGTGGTTCACCGGTCTCTCCGGTTCGGGAAAGTCGACCATCGCGAACGATGTCGAGCGTCAACTGCACGCACTCGGCGCGCACACCTACCTCCTCGACGGAGACAACGTCCGTCACGGGCTGAATCGAGACCTCGGATTCACCGAAGCCGACCGCGTCGAGAACATCCGTCGCGTCACCGAGGTCACCCGACTGATGGCGGACGCCGGTCTGATCGTGCTCGCGTCCTTCATTTCACCGTTCGAGGCCGAGCGTCATGCCGCCCGTGAATTGATCGGCGACGAACAGTTCGTCGAAATCTTCGTCGACACCGCTCTTGCCGTCGCAGAGGAGCGAGATCCCAAGGGTCTGTACAAGAAGGCTCGACGGGGCGAGTTGGTGAACTTCACCGGAATCGATTCGCCGTACGAACCGCCGCAGAACCCTGACATTCACATCGACACCAGTGTCACGACGACCGAGGACGCTGCGATCGCGATCGTCGACCATCTCCGCGCTCGCGGAACCATTTCTTGATCCGCCTGAACACGAGGAGCATCCATGCCTGACAGGGCTGAAATAGTTTCTGCCGTAGAAGATTACGTCAAGTGTCTCGGAAGTCACGACGTCGACGGACTGGTTGCGCTGTTTGCGCCCGACGCAGTTCAACACGAACCGCTGGGGGTCCAGACCTACCGCGGCATCGACGAGATTCGCGAATTCGATACCGCGAACGCGCAGGTCGATTTCACAGTCAGCCTGCTCGGTCCGATTTCGGTGACGGGAAAGTACGCAGCCATGCAGCTTCGGGTGCAGCGCGCCGGTATCCCCGACTTCGCTGCCACCGACGTGTTCGAGTTCGACGAGAACGGCAAGATCATCTCCCTGAGTGTTGTTCTCGATCCGCAGGCGCTGTGCTGACCCATCAGGGCCTGCTGGCAGGCAAGGTCGTCGTCGTCTCGGGAGTGGGCCCGGCGCTGGGTCGTTCGATTGCGCTGCAGAGTGCGGCGGCCGGAGCGAAGGTTGTTCTGGCTGCCCGCACACCCGAGCGCTTGGAATCGGTGGCAAGGGAGATTCGAGACCGCGGCGGAATCGCGTTGGCCGTACCGACGAACCTCACCGACGTCGATTCGATCGCTTCGTTGGCGGAGACAACTGTCGCTGAGTTCGGTGCGGCGCATTGCTTGGTGAACAACGCATTTGTTCAACCCGCGCAGGTCCCGCTCCTGGACGCCGACGTGGCGTCCATCCAGTCGGGCATCGACATCAACTTGCTCGCGGCGTTGAACGTCACCAGAGAATTTGCTCCGGCATTGATCGAGTCGCACGGGTCCGTCGTGATGGTCACGTCCATGGTGTTGCGCAACCAGCTTCCCGGGTTCGGGGCCTACCGCATCATGAAATCCGGGCTCCTGGCAATGGCACGCAGTTTGTCGATCGATCTCGGTCCCAAGGGCGTTCGAGTCAATTCGGTTGCTCCCGGCTATATCTGGGCGGACTCGGTCAAGAACATGTTCGAGAAGAAGGCGGCGGAGGCAGGAGTCGACCCCAAGGTGATCTACGACGAGATCGCAGCGGGCGCCGATCTGCGCCGATTGCCGGAGCCAGATGACATCGCAAACGCTGTCGTCTTCCTCCTGTCCGATTCAGCCAGGGCCATCACAGGGCAATGTCTCGACGTCAACTGCGGTCACACGCACCACTGATCAACTCATACAAGGACTAGCCATGACACAGGATTACGACGGCATCGGTTCCATCGATGACCTGCACCAGGCTGCGCGCGAGGCGGCCGGGTACGAAAACTTCGGCAGCGAAAGCTATCTCGAAGGACTTCGAGTTCTCCTCGAGTCGTTCCAGAACGAGGCCGACCTCACTCCTCACGGCAGGGTGATCGCTCGCAAGATGATCGTCGGAGCGCTCGCGGGTCGCCTGACCAGCGAGGCCGGATTCGCGAAATATCCAGAGCACGTAGATGTTCCGATCGAACGCCCGATCTTCGTGGTCGGGTTGACCCGCACCGGCAGCACCGCGCTGCACCGCTTGCTCGGTGCCGACCCGGCGCATCAGGGCGCCGAGATGTGGCTCGCCGAGACGCCGCAGCCGCGCCCCGAGCGCGACACGTGGTCGGAGAACGAAGATTACGTTCGCTCCGACGCCTTCTACCGTGCTCGCCAGCGTAACGAGGCAGACCTGATGAAGGTTCATTTCATGGGGGCGGAGGAGGTCGAGGAATGCTGGCGGCTGCTGCAGCAGACGATGCTCTCGACCGCGTTCGAGACGGTGGCGTACGTGCCGAGTTACACCCGGTGGCTGGCGGAGCAGGACTGGACCGAAACATATGCGCGGCACAAGAAGAACCTGCAGTTGATCGGGCTGCACGACCAGGACAGACGGTGGGTGCTCAAAAGCCCGAGCCATGTCTTCGCGATCGACGAGATCATGTCGGTCTATCCGGATGCACTGTTCGTTCGGACCTTCCGGGACCCGTTGACATCGATGGCGTCCACCTTCAGCCTCGTAGAGCAGGGCGGACACGACATGTCGAGGGCCTTCGATCGTCCGGCCATCGGGCGCACGCAACTGGAGTTGTGGGCGCGAGGGAATGCGAACTTCAACAATGCCCGTAGCCGTTACAACCCCGATCAGTTCATCGACGTCGACTACAAGGACTTCATCGCCGATGCGGTCGGCACCGTCGAGAAGATCTATGCACAGTTCGCCCTGCCCTTCACAGACGACGCCCGCGCCGCGGTGGAGGCGTCGCATCAGGCCAGCCTTGCCGAGCACCGTCGTCCGTCGCATCGCTATTCGCTCGAGGATTTCGGCGTGAGCGCTGCCGACGTCGAAGCGAAGTTCGCCACCACATCCTGAAGGCCTCCGGCCCTGTGCGCCTTTTTGGTAGTGCCGACTACCAAAAAGGCGCACAGGGCGAAGCCCCAACCGAAACAAGGAGATTCACATGAATGCTGTTTGGGAAAAGTTCTGCGCAGATCTGCTCGAGGTCGGAAAGGTCCTGGAAGACGAGATCGTCCCTCAGGATCCGCTGACTCAAGCCGAGGGCGTCCGCTACCTGAGTCGGTTGCTGCGGTACGGCACGATCAACTGTGTCGAGTACACCGATCCGCGGTGGCCGCAGTTCTCGTCGGCTCCGAACCCGAACATGATGACGAAGATCGGTGCCGACAACCCGGACAACGTCTACATGCGCGCCAACATTTCCGGTAAGTACAACTACCGGATCATCGGCACCCGAGGCACCGTCCCGCTGATCACCTTCGGCTCGCGCGTAAATCGGTACCACATCGACGGCACCATGCTGCAGACCGGCGATCTGCATATCCACGACCTCGAGGTCGACGAGAACGGCCGTTTCGAGTTCATCGCGAGCGTCGACAAGCCCGACGAGGGTGCTTGGCTGCCTTTGGCGCCCGACAGCAACCTCATCTCCGTTCGGCAAACTCACCGGGATCGGCGCAACGAGGTCATCGGTGATCTGACCATCGAATGCCTGAACCCGGACGGGGAGTTCGTCCCGTTGAGTCCGGAAGAGATCGGCGAGCGCCTCACCAAGTCCGTCGGGATCGTGAAGGGGATGGCGGAGACCTTCCTGGAATGGTCGCGCAAATTCCAGCCGCACACCAACGAGATTTTCGACTGGGGACAGGACTACTTCCAGGATGCCGGCGGCGATCCGACGATCTTCTACTTCCACGGTTACTGGAAGCTCGCCGAGGACGAGGCGTGGGTCATCGAGACCGAGGTTCCGAACTGCGAGTACTTCAACTTCGTGCTGCAGAACTTCTGGGTCGAGTCCCTCGACTACAACCGCACGAACATCTACATCAACAATCACACCGCGAAGCTCAACGACGACGGCACCATGACAATCGTCGTAGCGGCGAAGGATCCGGGTTATGGCAACTGGATCGACACCGATTCGCATACCGAGGGGACATGGGCGCTGCGCTGGATCAAGGCGGACTCGCACCCGATCCCGACGTCAAAGGTAGTCAAGATCTGACACGCTGACGGAGATTGGGAACGTATGTACACCAGGAAGATTAGGTTCGGCCCTCGCTTTGTCGCGCTCGGGCTTGCCGGTGCATTGATGTTGGCCGGCTGCGCGTCGAGCAGTGGGGACAACTCGGGATCGGCTTCATCGAGCAGTAGTGGCGCAGCTGGTTTTGTGGGCGCCCCAGATGTGGGGGAGCGGATCGACGGCGGTGTTCTCACCTTCGGGTCCTATGCGTTCCCTTCCTCGTTGGACCCCACGAGAACGCAAGCCGCCGGTTCGACCGGCGGAACCGAAATGGCCGCGATTTACGACACGCTGGTACGCAGCGACTCCACAAACGGGAGCTTCGTGCCACAACTCGCGAAGACACTGTCGAACAACAGCGACTTCACTTCGTACACCGTCACTTTGGCTGATGGCCTCACCTTCAGCGACGGAAGTCCGCTCGACGCGGAAGCGGTGAAGTGGAGTATCGATCGATTCGTGGCAGGCAAGGGTGATGTATCGCAGACCTGGCTCAACATCGTGGATCGGATCGAGACGCCCGACGCCACCACAGTCGAATTCGTGCTCGAGCGGCCCTGGCGTCAATTCCCGGCGCTGTTGTCGCTCGGGCCCGGAATGATCGTTGCGCGAAGTTCAGGGGGAGAGGCAGGGTCGGTTTCAGGAACCGGGGAGGGAGCGTTCACACCGATCGGGGCGGGTCCGTTCACCTTGGCCAAGTTCGCCCCGCACGAAGAACTGGTACTCGCCGCACGCACGGATTATCAGGGCGGTAAACCTCCACTGGACACAGTGCGGTTTGTTCCTACATCGGGCGCGCAGTCTCAGTACGAATCGTTGAAGAGCGGCCAGATCGACATGACGTACATTCTCCGCGACGAGGCCGTGATCGAACAAGCTCTCGACGACGGATACTCGGGTTACCTCAGTCCGACCGGACAGAACGGGATCGGCACGATCAACAACCGTGAGGGCAAGCCCGGGGCCGATGTTCGCGTCCGTCAGGCGATCGCCTACGGGGTGGATCCGGCGGCGGTCAATACCCGGGCGAACAACGGATTGGGCACCGCCAGTTCCGAACTGGTCCCGCAGACGTCACGTTGGTACAACAACACAGCAGGCATTCCGTTCGATCAGGTGAAGGCAAAGGCGCTGCTCGATCAAGCGAAGTCCGACGGGTACGACGGGAAACTCCGCTACCTCACCACCTCGGAGCCGAGCCAACAGGCGACGGCACTGACGGTTCAGGCTTCGCTGAACGCGATCGGTTTCGACGTCACCATCGACTACGCGACCGATGTGACCGATCTGGTTCGACGGGTATACAAGGACCACGATTTCGACATGACCAGAGGTGGCGCTCCGGTCGGAGAAGAAGCGCCGTACCTCAATTTGTACAACAGTATGGCCAGTGATTCGAAGAACAACCCGTCCGGCTTCGCGGACCCGGAGATGGACGCGATGATCACAGCTGTGCAGACGGCATCGACGGACAATGCTGTCCGTGAGGCGATCAGCAAGGTGCAGGAGTACGCCAACGCGACTGTGCCTTACGTGATCTGGGGGCCGGCGTCGGTGTTGACCGCATGGGACGGCAACGTTCACGGCGTCGTTCGCAACATCACCGACATTATGTTCTTGGGCGGCGCTTGGATCTCGCCCAACGGCGAAACGGTGGAACGATGAAGTGGTCCTTGGCGGGTGCGATGATCGACGCGCTGGAACTGTGCGAGTTGGCGCAGGTCGCCGAAGAGGTGGGGTTCGACGGAATCGCGATGCCGGATTCCGTGTTCTATCCGGAGCAGGTGTCGGCGCCGTACCCGTACACTGCTGACGGGAAGCGGATGTGGGCGCCCGAGACGCCGATGCCTGATCCGTTCATTGCCATGGCGGCGATGGCGGCCGTCACATCGCGAATTCAGTTCTACACCAACGTGTTCAAACTTCCACTGTGCGATCCGCTGTTGAATGCCAAGCAGGTCGCGACCATGGCCGTGATGTCGAGGAACCGCGTCGCTCTCGGCGTCGGTTTGTCCTGGATTCCCGAGGAATTCACCTTCACCGGTACCGAGATGCGCACCCGCGGCGCGCGTACCGACGAAGCCATCGAGATCATCAAGGCGGTGTGTGCGGGACGTGGGCCGGAATGGGTCGAATACCACGGCAAGCACTACGATTTCGACGCTCTGATGATCAGTCCTGCTCCGGAGATTCCGGTTCCGATCTACATCGGTGGGCACAGCGAACCGGGGTTGCGTCGTGCAGCCAGGCTGGCTGACGGTTGGATGTCGGTGAACACGACCAAAGCCGAATTAGCCTGCGCCATCGATCGTCTCACGGAATTGCGGGTCGAGTACGGTCGTGCCGATGTTCCTTTCGGCGTCAACGTCTCGCCGACGGATGTTCGTGATCTGGACGGATATCGCGAACTCGAGACTCTCGGAGTCACGGAAATCAGAGTTTTGCCCTGGTATCACTACGGAGTTGACTCCGGTGATCGTCAGGGACGACTCGACTCCGTTCGGCGGTTTGCCGAGGAGGTCATCGCTCAGTACTGATCGATCAGCGTCTGCATCGCCCGGCCGTAGAGTTTTGCCAACTCGTCGCGATCTGCGGACTGGGGGATACTTTCGTCGCTGAGGACGCTCAACAGCCCGGACACCTGGGCGGAGACCAGGAGTGCGCGGGTGTACGCGTCTTCGCCGTCTAGACGAGCGGCGAGATTGGTGGCGAATACTCCGGTCATGTCTCGGAGTCGCTCCCGGATGCGTGGACTGTCCGATGCTCGCATGAGCGCTGTGTACACCGACAGCATCCGGGCGTCGGCCTTGCCCAGGACGAAGGCGGCGATTCGCTCACCGAGGGTGTCGAGTGGGCCGTCGAACTGGCCTTCGAAGTAGTCCGCAACCGGCGTGGTTTCCAGGAACAGTGCTTCTTTGGACCCGAAATGCCGGATGACCAGGGCCGGATCGATTCCGGCAACTTTGGCGATGGCGCGAACTGACGTGCCGCCGAACCCGTGCTCGCCGAACAGTTGGAACGCCGCCGCGCGAATCGCCTCGGATGTCGAGGGTTGCTCCTGCTCTGGCGTGTGCCTCGTGGGTGTCACGACATCGACCTCTGTGCTCGCTCGCCGACCGCGTTGTCAACGGCGTTGACTATAACGTGTCAACGGTGTTGACTGTTGAGTCTGTCAACGGTGTTGACAGCTAGATGCGGTTAGTGAAGAGAGCGTGGAATATGACAGATACCGACGTCCGAGTACCCAGCGAAGAAGTTGTCGATCCGCCGACCAATTGGAAGATGGTGGGCAGTGGACTCGCATTTCCGTTGTTCTTCGTCATCATGTTCTGCCTGTGCTACGTCAGCGCCTTCCATTCGCCGACGCCGAATCAGGCACCGATCGTGGTGGTCGGGTCGCCGTCCGTCACGGCCCCGCTGATCGACGGAATCCAGGCTTCGTCGGGTGACAAGTTCGACATCGTTGCCACAGCCAACGCCGCCGACGCACTCTCTCGGATCGACAACCGCGATGCGATCGGCGCTATCGAGATCGGTGACACCGTGACCGCACATATCGCCACCGGCGCGGGCGCCTCGACGGTTTCCGTGGTGAGCAGCTTGGCGCATTCGGTTGCGGAGCAGACGGGGCAGCAGGTCACGGTGATCGACTCGGCGCCTGTCACGGCGCGCGACTCCTCGACTGTCGGACTCTTCTACTTCCTGATCGTCTGCACCCTCGGTGGCTACCTGACCATCACGGTGCTCAGTCAGGTTGCGCCGAGAATGCGGTTGCGCGAGCAGTATTCGATCCTGGCCGGTGCGGCGATACTCACCCCGCTCATAGCCTTCGGCATCACCAGCATCTTCATGCACGCCTTCGGGGCGTCGTTCGGCCAGATCCTGCAACTGCTGGGAATCTCGATGGTTTACACGTTCACCGTCGGTGCGGTGAGCATCCTGCTCAATCGACTGCTCGGCCAAGCCGCGATCTTCGCGGTGCTGACGGTGCTCGTTTTCATCAACTTCCCGAGTTCGGGTGGTGCCATTCCGGTGTCGTTCCTGCCCGGATTCTGGCAGCACATCCATTCGTTCTGGCTCGGATCGGCAGCCATGGAGCCCATCCGCTCCGTCATCTACTTCAGTGGCAACGGCGCCGGACCGCACCTGCTCGTTCTGGGGATCTGGCTGGTCGCGGCACTCGGCCTGACCGGACTGCTCGCCTCTCGCCAGTCGAAAAAGGCAGCAGCGCACTGAGTGTGGTGGGGCCGGCGATTGCCGACCCCACCCGAACCCTTACTTCAGCCGTACCGCGTCGGTGCCCGGTCCGTCGAGCATCGCGGACCCCAGCAGGATGTCCGGAATGCCGAACCCGTCGATCAGTGTCTCGACGTGGGGGCGCAGGGTGCGGCAACGCTCGTTGATTCCGCGCGTCACGGCCTTCGAACGCTCCACCGACAGATGCCGGTGCTCCATGAACCAGGCCTTGTCCTCTTCGATCACGGACAGTGCGTAGAGATCGCACACCTCGCCGAAGAGTTCCTTCGCGGTCTCGTCCTCACACGAGTCGATGCCGGCGACGAATGCTTCCAGGATGACGCGCTCGATGTGCGCCTGAGCGGCTTTGAGTACGTGGTCCTGCACGAAGTTGAACGCGTCGAACGGGTTCTCCTCGCGCTTCTGCGCTGCCTGCAATCGCCTTGCCGCAGTGGCGATTAGGTACTCTTCGCGGTCTTCGAACATCTTCATCTGGGTGCCGCGGTTGAAGAGGCTGCCGTCCTCTTCGTTGTCCTGGCGAGTGTCGACGATCGTCTGCAGGATCTGCTGCGCTGCCGTGCGTTTCTTGACCACGTCGGAGACCGTCGTAGCGGCGAAGCGCATCCAGTCGACCGGGCTCATGCCGCGGACTTCGTCGGCGTAGGAGGTGAGGAGTTCTTTTGCGACCAACTGCGTCAGAACGTGGTTGTCACCCTCGAACGTGGTGAAGACGTCGGTGTCCGCCTTGAGTGCGGTGAGGCGGTTCTCGGCGAGATAGCCTGCGCCGCCGCAGGCTTCGCGTGCTTCCTGGATGGCCCGAGTGGCATGCCAGGTGTTGGCGGCCTTGAGTCCGGCGGCGCGACCTTCGAGTTCGCGCTGCTCCTGCGGATCCGGGTCGTCGCTGCTCTGGATGTCGTGCATCGCGGCGACGAGTTCGTTCTGTGCGAACTGCAGAGCGTACGAGCGGGCGATCAACGGCAGCAGACGCTTCTGGTGGACGAGGTAGTCCATGATCAGGACTTCGTCGTCACTCTTCGGAGCACTGAACTGCCTGCGCTGCAGGGCGTATCGACCGGCGATGGCCAATCCGACGCGGGCGGCCGCTGCCGCGGAACCACCGACGGTGACACGTCCACGAACCAGTGTGCCGACCATCGTGAAGAAACGACGGTTCGGGTTCTCGATCGCCGAACTGTACGTGCCGTCCTCGGCGACGTCGGCGTAACGGTTGAGTAGATTCTCACGCGGGATGCGGACCTGGTCGAAGACGATGCGGCCGTTGTCGACTCCGGGCAGTCCACCCTTGAGCCCGCAGTCGGACGTCGTGACGCCGGGGAGGTCGTTGCCGGCGTCGTCACGAATCGGCACGACAAAGCAGTGGACGCCCTGACTTTCGCCTCCGGTGATCAGCTGTGCGAACACCGCTGCGACGGTGGCGTGCTGGGCAGCGCCGCCGATGTAGTCCTTGCGAGAGGACGGAGTGGGGGAGTTGACGACGAACTCGCCCGTCTCGACGTCGTAGGTCGCCGTGGTTTCGAGTTCCTGGACGTCGCTGCCGTGACCGGTCTCGGTCATCGCAAAGCAACCGAGCAGGTCCAGATCGATCAGCGGCTTGACGTACGCCTGGTGGTGACGCTCGGTGCCGAGGTTTTCGATGGCGCCGCCGAACAGACCCCACTGGACGCCGGCCTTGACCATCAGTGAGAGGTCGGACATCGCGAGCATCTCGATGCTGGTGACGGCGCCACCCGCGTCGCCCGTTCCGCCGTGAGAGACCGCGAAACCGTTTGCGGCGTACCCGAGATCGGCGAGGACCCGCATCTGTTCGAGAGCCTTGGAGCGCGCAATGGCGGTGTTGGGTGTGTAGTGCGGAGCAAAACGTTCGTCGTTCAATTCGCCGCGAACGCGCTCACGCACCTCCCGCCAGCGTCCGTCGAGTGTTGTCCTGAGGTGGTCCGCTGTGGTGGCCATGGAACCGACGATAGCGCGTAGCGCACCGCGGGCAACCCGGTTCGATCCCAACCTCACATTCAGCAGGAGCCCGCGGCACCCGCTTCGATTCCTTGGCGGAAGAGTTCCTTCTCGCTCTCGGACATAGCCTGGTACGAAGGGTCGTTCTCGACGATCTTCAGGAAGTCGGCGCCCGCCGTCTGGGTCGACGTGTCGCCGCTCTGAACACGCTGCTGAACGTAGACGGACACCGCCGAACACCCGCCGAGAAACGCGGGGTCGGTGCTCGTCGCCGCGGTGGTTCGAGCCGAGTCGGTGGCGCTCGGCGGCGACGAAACTGTCGCCTTGTCGTCGTTCGAAGCGTCCGAACCACACGATGTGAGAAGAATCGCAGCCGAGACCATCAGCGTCGTCAACAGTCGCTTCATGCCCGGAATCGTCTCACGCGGGGCCCGGTTCGACCGGAAAACTCGCCTCGAGCACCGAAGTCCTACACCCTGTCGTTGTCAGATTCGACAGAACTGGGACACTGGAAGCCGTGACTGTGTCTTCCGGTGATCCCGACGTGCATGCAACGAACTCCGCTCGGCTCTTCGAACGTGCCGGCAACGTGATTCCGGGTGGCGTCAACTCGCCCGTCCGCGCGTTCGGTTCGGTCGGCGGAACACCGCGATTCATTCGCGAAGCATCCGGCTACACCCTCACCGACGTCGACGGAAACAACTACGTCGACCTGGTGTCGTCCTGGGGTCCGATGATTCTCGGGCACGCTCACCCGGCAGTCGTCGAAGCCGTTCGCGAAGCCGCGCTCGGAGGTCTCTCCTTCGGTGCGCCGACCGAAGGCGAAGTCGCTCTCGCCGAGGAAATCGTCGCCCGCGTCGCGCCCGTGGAAAAGGTTCGCCTGGTCAACTCCGGAACCGAAGCCACGATGAGCGCAGTCCGCCTCGCCCGCGGATTCACCGGGCGGACCAAGATCGTCAAGTTCTCCGGTTGCTACCACGGCCACGTCGACGCCCTTCTCGCCGACGCCGGATCCGGCCTCGCGACGTTCGGGCTGCCGACCTCTCCCGGCGTGACCGGCGCTCAAGCAGAAGACACCATCGTCGTGCGCTACAACGATCTCGACGCGGTGGCCGCGGCCTTCGCGGCCAATCCCGGCGCCATCGCGTGTGTCATCACCGAAGCTGCCGCCGGAAACATGGGCGCCGTCGCACCGCTTCCCGGTTTCAACGAGGGACTGCGTCGTCTCACCCGTGAGCACGGCGCACTCCTGATCATGGACGAGGTGATGACCGGATTCCGCGTCAGTGCCTCGGGTTGGTACGGCATCGACAACGTCGCAGGCGACCTCTACACCTTCGGCAAGGTCATGAGCGGCGGACTGCCCGCCGCAGCATTCGGCGGCCGCGCCGACATCATGGGCCACCTCGCACCGGACGGTCCCGTCTACCAGGCAGGCACCCTCTCGGGTAACCCCGTAGCCGTCGCCGCCGGACTCGCGAGCCTGCGCGCCGCCGACGCCGAGGTGTACGCCAAGCTCGGCCGGAACGCGACCGCCCTCGGCGACCTCATGACCCAAGCACTCACCGCCGAAGGCGTCGAACACCGAGTGCAGTACGCAGGCACCTTGGTGAGCGTGTTCTTCACCGAGAACACGGTGACCAACTACGACGAAGCCAAAGCCGCGCAGACCTGGCGATTCCCCGCCTTCTTCCACGCACTGCTCTCCCGCGGCGTGTACCCGCCGCCGAGCGCGTTCGAAGCGTGGTTCGTCTCCGCAGCCCTCGACGATCGAGCCTTCTCGATCATCGCCGACGCCATGCCTCACGCAGCCAAGGCCGCGGCTGCTGCCGTCAAGCCCTGAGCAGTTCCAGTTCCAGAACACCCGCACGCTTCCGACATCCATCATCTTCAGCGAGGACCCTCGACTGTGACCGACGCCGATCACCCCGACCACACGTCCACCCGCACCATCGTCCACGTCCTGCGCCACGGCGAAGTACACAACCCGCGCGGGATCCTCTACGGACGGCTCCCGGGTTTCCGGTTGTCGGTGGCGGGCGAAGCTCAGGCTCGTGCGGTCGCGTCGGTGCTCGCCGATCACGACATCACCCACGTGGTCGCGTCGCCGCTGCAGCGGGCACAAGAGACCGCGACTCCGATCGCCGAGGCACACAAGCTCGACATCGTCACGGACGAAAACCTGATCGAGGCAGGCAACGAGTTCGAGGGTCTCAAGGTTGCCGTCGGGGACGGTGCGCTCTCGCGTCCGCGTCACTGGTGGAAACTGCGTGACCCGTTCACCCCGTCCTGGGGCGAGCCCTACCTGCAGATCGCCCATCGCATGCTCGCAGCCGTCAATGCCGCACGCGTCGCGGCAGTCGGACACGAAGCCGTCGTCGTCAGCCATCAACTTCCGGTCTGGACTCTGCGTCGATTCCTGCAGGGCGAGCGTCTCTGGCACGATCCCCGTCACCGTCAGTGTGGACTGGCCTCGTTGACTTCACTGGTCTACGAAGGCGACACCCTGGTCGACATCGTCTACTCCGAACCTGCCGGCGCCTCCGACCCGAGAGTGACAGGAGCATGATTTCGCGCCGCATCGCCGCAGCATTCGCAGCCGCTGCGTCGGCGATGCTTCTTCTCTCGTCCTGCGCGACCGGCGACGACGCCGTCGCACAGGGCGGAACTTTCGACTTCGTCTCACCGGGCGGACAAACCAAGATCTTCTACGATCCGCCGTCCGACCGAGGCACCATCGGCAAGCTCTCCGGGCCCGATCTGATGAACGAAGGTCAGAAGGTCGGTGTCGACGACTTCGAGGGCAAGGTCGTCGTCCTCAACGTCTGGGGTCAGTGGTGCGGACCGTGCCGTGCCGAAGCCGACGATCTGGAACAGGTCTACGAGCAGACCAAGGATTCGGGCGTGCAGTTCCTCGGCATCAACGTCCGCGACGACACCAAGAACAAAGCGCAGGACTTCGTGGTCGACAACAAGGTCTCGTACCCGTCGATCTACGACCCGTCGATGCGTTCGCTGATCGCCCTCGGTGACGGCTACCCCACGTCGGTCATTCCGACGACGATCGTCCTGGACCGCCAGCATCGCGTCGCCGCGGTGTTCCTCCAAGAACTTCTCGCCGAGGATTTGCTGCCCGTCGTCCAGCGAGTAGCTCAGGAAGACGCGCAGTAAAGATGACAACCACGACCACTACGCTGCTGGCCGGCAGCGACACATTGAGTGCCGGTGTGGGCGAAGCGTTTCAGAACGCGGCGTCGTCCGGTCCGCTTCTGCTCGCCCTCGGCGCCTGTGTGCTCGCCGGTCTGGTGTCGTTCGCTTCACCGTGCGTCGTGCCGCTCGTTCCCGGCTACCTGTCCTACCTGGCCGGCGTCGTCGGTGCCGACGCCCCCGCGATCACCGCGGACGAGGCGAGGACCCGGACGATCACCCGGAGCAGTCGCCTGAGGGTGGCCGGTGCGGCCGGACTGTTCGTCGCGGGCTTCACCGTTGTGTTCGTCCTCGCGACCGCGTCGGTATTCGGCGTGATCTCCACGCTGCTCGTCAACCGCGAGGTCCTGATGCGAGTGGGCGGTGTTGTCACCATCGCAATGGGTCTCGTCTTCATCGGGCTGATTCCGGCGCTGCAGAAGGACGTTCGTTTCGAACCGCGTCGCGTGTCGTCACTGGTGGGTGCGCCGCTGCTCGGGGGAGTGTTCGCTCTGGGCTGGACGCCGTGCCTCGGTCCGACATTGGCAGGCGTGATGTCCGTAGCGGCGGGAACCGACGGGATGACGGCCGCGCGTGGTGTCACGTTGATCGTCGCGTACTGCATCGGACTCGGCCTGCCGTTCATCATCTTGGCGCTGGGATCGGCGCGCGCGCTGACCGGCGTCGGCTGGTTGCGTCGTAATGCACGCACCATTCAAATTTTCGGCGGAATCATGTTGGTGGCAGTGGGAATCGCCCTCGTCACCGGCGCGTGGGACCAGTTCGTCGGCTGGGTTCGCGACGCATTTATCTCGGAGGTGACGCTGCCGATATGACAGCTGACGACAATAACGACCACCCGAAACCCGTGCTGCCGAAGCAGTCGGTGATCGGTCGAGTCGTTGCACTCGGGCGCAACACCTGGCGCGGGCTCACCTCGATGCGGACCGCGCTGGTACTGCTGTTCCTCCTCGCGCTCGCTGCGATCCCCGGCGCCCTGCTGCCACAGCGAACCCTCAACGAGGGCAAGGTCACCGACTACATCGCCGCGCGTCCGACGCTCGGTCCGTGGATGGACCGCCTCGAATTGTTCGACGTGTTCAGCAGTTTCTGGTTCACCGCGATCTACGCATTGCTCTTCATCTCGCTGGTCGGCTGCATCCTGCCGCGTTGCGTGGAGCACGCGAAGGCGCTGCGCACCCGTCCGGTGAATGCGCCGCGCAATCTTGCTCGCCTGCCGCACCACACCACGAGCGTTGTGGACGGCGAGACTCCCGACGAACTTGCTGCCCGGGTGTCGAAAGAACTGCGCGGGTGGCGCGTCGAAACGCGTCGCGGCGATTCGAAATCACGACGCGAAGGCGAGATCACCATCTCGGCGGAGAAGGGATACCTCCGCGAG
Organism: Rhodococcus sp. FH8; assembly: GCF_019266085.1. Lineage (NCBI taxonomy): Bacteria > Bacillati > Actinomycetota > Actinomycetes > Mycobacteriales > Nocardiaceae > Rhodococcus > Rhodococcus sp. FH8. Next base: position 498,687 of record NZ_LPNQ01000065.1, read on the forward strand.
TTCGGCAACCTCGTGTTCCACCTCTCGCTGGTCGGATTGTTGATCGCGATCGCCGCGGGCAAGTTGTTCGGCTACGAGGGCAATCGCATCGTCATCGCCAACGACGGCCCCGGGTTCTGCACGACCTCGCCGGCAGTGTTCGACTCCTTCGTCGCCGGTCTGAGCCTCGACGGCACCGGCATGACCCCGCTGTGTGTACGTGTGAAGAATTTCCAGGCCGACTACCTCGAGACCGGTCAGGCCGAGATGTTCACCTCGGACATCTCGTACCAGGCAGGCGACGACCTCGAGTCCGATACCTGGCGGGACACGACCATCCAGGTGAACCACCCGCTGCGGATCGCCGGCGATCGTGTGTACCTGCAGGGACACGGATACGCGCCGACGTTCACCGTCACGTTCCCGAACGGTGAGACCCGCACCGAGACGCTCCAGTGGCGTCCGGACGACGCCACGACGTTCCTGAGCAGTGGCGCGATGCGCTTCGACCCGCCGGGCGGCATGTATCCCGATGCGGACGAGCGTCGGAAGAATCAGATTGCCATCGAAGGATTGTTCGCGCCCACCGCGCTGTTCCACGGCAACCTGCTGTCGTCGAGCTACCCGGCGATGAACGATCCGGCAGTCGCCATCGACATCTACAAGGGCGACACCGGACTCGATACCGGTAACCCGCAATCGCTGTTCGAACTCAACACCGAACTGATCAATCAGGGCCGACTGGTCAAGCAGGATCGAGTCAATCTGTTTCCGGGGGAGAGCGCGACGCTTGCCGACGGAACCCAGGTGCGATTCGATGGTGCCGTCGACTTCGTGAACCTGCAGGTCTCCCACGATCCCGCTCAGGTGTGGGTGTTGGTTTCGGCGTTGACCATGATGGCGGGCCTACTCGTCTCGCTCGTGATCAAGCGTCGCCGCGTCTGGGCACGTATCTATCCAGATGACGAACGACGTACTGTAGTAGAACTTGGTGGGCTTGCCCGCACCGACCACGCAGGCTGGGGCGACGAGTTCGACCGCCTCGCCGACCGCTTGCTGAAAAGCAATCCGACCACCGCGGTGAACCAACCGCACGCGCAGGAGAACGCCCGATGACAACGAACGAGACACTCGCGCAGTACAGCGACTGGGCCTTCAAGTCCGCCTTCACCGTGCTCGTGCTGGCGTTTGTGCTGCTCATCGTGCAGTACGCGTCGGCCAGAGCAAAGGCGGTCCAGGACAAGGAACTGGTCTCCGCCGGCGGTGTCGACGTGTCCGTGCCTGGCAGGGTCGCGGAGACTCCGAGCAAGTCGCTCTCGGAACGATTCGGCGGAATGGGCCGAGCTGTCCTGGTCGTCGGAACGGTGCTGATCATCGCGTCGATCGTGCTCCGCGGATTTGCGACGGAACGATTCCCGCTCGGCAACATGTACGAGTTCGTGGCGATGGCGTGTGCGGCGTCGTTGCTGGTCGGGCACGTCCTGTTGATCAAGCCGGCGTACCGTCCGATGTGGGTCTTCCTGCTGGTACCGGTTCTGATCTTGATGTTCCTCGCCGGCACGGTCCTCTACGCCGACGCGGCTCCCGTGGTTCCGGCGCTGCGCTCGTACTGGCTTCCGATTCACGTGACGATCGTCAGCGTCGGCTCCGGAATCTTCATGATCGGCGGTATCGCGAGCCTTCTGTTCCTGCTGCGACTGAAGTTCCCGCCCGGTGACGAAGGCACGAGCATCGGTGGCCGGATCGCAGAGCGACTGCCCGATGCCCAGACTCTCGACCGCTTGGCGTACAAGAGCACGATCATCGCGTTTCCGCTGTTCGGCGCCGGCGTCATCCTCGGTGCCATCTGGGCGGAAGCTGCGTGGGGACGCTTCTGGGGTTGGGATCCGAAGGAGACGATGTCCTTCATCGCCTGGGTGATCTACGCGGCCTACCTGCATGCGAGGGCAACCTCCGGGTGGCGGGAGACGAAGGCCGCCTGGATCAACATCGCCGGTTTTGTTGCGATGCTGTTCAATCTCTTCATCATCAACATGGTCGTCTCCGGCTTGCACTCCTACGCGGGACTCACCTGATCCTCTCGAGGTACCGTGGGTGGCTGCCGACCGGTCTGTAGGTATTACCGGTAGGTACGTCAGGGGCGGGCAACAGTTACGATGCAGCTTGGCGAATTACTAGCTGTCTGGTAGCTGTGGGATCGACGAGGGGGAGCGGCGAGATGGCCGACAAGATTGAAGACGCCGGAGCAGGATTGTGGGAGCCGGTGCGCCCTGCCGAGCCGACGCGGCGCGAGCCGCGCGCATCCGCGCCCGAGCCGTCATCGGACTCGGTTCCCAGCGACGTTCGTAGTCTCTTCGTGGCCCCGGTCGACTCCGGGCCGCTCCAGCAAGTCGCCGGCCAGGCGCCCAGTGCACCCGCCGCTCCGCCGCCGACGACGACCCCAGCGGCTCCGGTACCAGGTCCCAAGACTCCGGTCATCCAGTATCCGGCAGCGCAGCCAGGCCCGATCAACGGCCAGTTCTCGACCTCGCCTGCGATGCCGATGCAGACCTACGAACCTACGAATCGTGGAGGGTCGCTTCCGGATTCACGAACTGGCGTTCCGCAGCCTGTTCAGAACCTGCATCCTGTTCAGAATTCGCAGCCCGGCCCGACGGCGCATTCATCCGCGAGACCGCTCCAGCAACCGCAGGCACCTTTTTCGCCCGGCGTCCATCCGCCCAATCCCGCGATTCGGCAGTTCGGTCATCCCGGCGCTGCGCCGGTGCAGAACGGCCACACCCTCCAGAATGGTCAGGCCGTGCCGATGGCCCCGCCGACGGCGCCACCTACTCGCGCTCCGATGCCGCAGACCGGACTCACCTCGGCTCCGGACAGTCGCTTCGAGTCCGCTCTCCCGATGACTGCGCAAGATCTCTCGGCTGCGCTCCTCGTCAAGCGGCCTGTCCGGCCTGCCCCGGTGGGTGGCTGGCGCAAGGCGCTGTACACGTTGTCCGGCCGATCGGTGAACCTCGGAAACGGTGCAAAAGAGCAGCACCTCGTCGAGTTGACGCGCCAGATCAACCAGCCGCTGCAGGGCTGCTACAAGGTTGCGGTGCTCAGTCTCAAAGGCGGCGTCGGAAAGACCACGACCACAGCGACACTGGGGTCGATGTTCGGCTCGATCCGCGGCGATCGCGTCGTCGCTGTCGATGCAAACCCCGACCGGGGAACGCTGAGCCAGAAGATCCCGCTCGAAACTCCGGCAACAGTGCGAAACCTGCTGCGCGACGAGAACAGCATCGAGAAGTACAGCGACGTCCGTGGCTACACATCGCAAAATCGACACCGGCTCGAAGTGCTTGCCTCCGACAGCGATCCAGCAGTTTCAGAGGCCTTCAGCGGTGGGGACTACACGCGCACGGTCGACATGCTCGAGAAGTTCTACAGCATAGTTCTGACCGATTGCGGCACCGGATTGATGCACTCGGCGATGCAGGCCATTCTCGAAGGTGCAGATTCGTTGATCGTCGTCAGTTCCGGTTCCGTCGACGGTGCACGTAGCGCCTCCGCAACACTTGACTGGCTCGACGCTCACGGTTACAGCAGGCTGGTCGCCACGTCCGTGGCTGTCATCAACGCGGTACGGCCTCGCTCGGGCAAGGTTGATCTGCCGCGGGTCGTCGAGCACTTCGAGCAGCGCTGTCGAGCGGTGAAACTGATTCCGTTCGATCCGCATTTGGAAGAGGGCGCCGAAATCGATCTGGACCGGCTGCGTCCAGGTACTCGGGAAGCGGTGCTGGAGTTGGCTGCGGTGGTTGCGCAGGACTTTCCGGCCTCCCCGTTCGCGTTGACGGGGCGGTAATCGGATAGCCGGGCGAGCCCGGACGCTACGTCGACGCGTCAGTCGGCGGTACGTCCGGACCTTCCGTGCGCTTGCGTCGTGTTTGCTGGTTCACATTCCATAGGAATTCGGGATCGTCATCCGGCCCGCGTACACCGCTCACCGGGGTGCGCGTCGACGGATCGGGCCCGAATGCCTTCCACATCAGAACGATCAATGTCACCAAACCCACCAACGCCAACAGATACAACACGGCGCACCTCCTCAGGGAACTGAAGTCGAGCCTACTCAGTCTCCGCCCCGCTTCACCAGAAGTGGTGCGGACAAGCGTTTCGGCTCAGTGCGCTAGTGCTGTATCTGTCGGGTACTGCAAGATCTGTCGGGTACTGCAAAGTGCTTCGAAGTGAGCCGAGTTTGCTCAGTTGTTGTCTGCTTCGGTGGTCAGCGAGCGCAGAAGCTGCATGACCTCGGTCTCACGGAATCGACGATGTCCTCCTGGCGTGCGAAGCGAGCCCAGTCGTCCTGCGTGTGCCCAGCGGGTCACGGTCTTGGGATCGACATGAAACAATGCCGCTACCTGTCCGGGCGTCATGAGTGCGTCTGCGGCGGTATTGAAGGTTGGTGCGCTCATTGTGAGGTCCTCCATGTTGATGTCGAACGTTTGACGAACAGTGATTCCGAACCGAGCAGTGATTCCGAACTTTGGTTCCGAACCGGTGTGTCGACCAGTTGCCAAAAACCTGCGTCGAGTTTGTTTCGAAGTCCTTCGCTCACATTCGACCGTTTTCTGAGTGGTAGCGCAATGTTTGCACAGATATAGCCGGGTAGTCGATCTTTCAAGAAAAAGTAATGTTTAAGTAAAGGACAAAATGGATATAGCGGGCTCGGTCCCACCCGTATTCGGAATGGGTAACCTGAGAGGGTGAGTCAGTTGTCTGAAAACCCCGAAAATGTTCCTTCTGAGCCGGTCAAGGCCAGTAAACCTTCCGCAAACTCTGGGCAAGCAAAGTCGGCTTCCGGGCCGGTGACCAAGGGTCAACTAGCCCGCGACGTGGTGCTGTACTCGGTCGCTCGGCTGCTGCTTGTCGTCGTGATCGGTGCCGTCATCATCGGTGGCGGAAAGCTCGCCGGCACGGACGTTCCCTTGATCGTCGCGGCGCTGTTCGCAGTTCTGATCGCGCTGCCGCTGTCGTTGCTGCTCTTCGCGAAACTGCGCAAGCGTGTCAATGCGGGCATTGCGGCGGTCGACGCCCAGCGTCGGTCCGATCGTGACGATCTTCGCTCCAAGCTGCGCGGAGACGGGCGGTGACCACGGGGTCGCTCGACGTCGACCGTCGGACCTCACGCCAGTGGGTCGACAACGCGGTGCGGTTGATCGAAGCCGACGCGCAACGCAGCGCGGACACTCACCTGCTGCGCTATCCGCTGCCGAGTAACTGGACCGTCCAGCTTTATCTGAAGGACGAGTCGACCCACATCACGGGGAGTCTCAAGCATCGACTCGCACGGTCGCTTTTCCTCTACGCGATCTGCAACGGCTGGGTTACCGAAGAGACCACTGTCATCGAAGCGTCGTCCGGATCGACGGCTGTCAGCGAGGCGTATTTCGCGAAGTTGCTGGGCCTGGATTTTGTCGCGGTGATGCCCGCGAGCACGAGTCCCGCCAAGATCGCGTTGATCGAGGCGCAGGGGGGACGTTGTCATTTCGTGAGCGATCCGTCGTCGATCTACTCGGAATCGCATCGGCTCGCGAGTGAGTTGAACGGTCACTACATGGACCAGTTCACCCACGCCGAGCGCGCGACGGATTGGCGCGGAAACAACAACATCGCCGAATCGATCTTCACTCAGCTCGAACACGAGGAACATCCGATTCCCGACTGGGTGGTCGTCGGAGCCGGGACGGGCGGAACCGGTGCCACGATCGGCCGCTTTCTTCGTTACCGGAAATTCGACACGGGGCTGTGCGTGGTGGACCCGGAGCACTCCGTGTTTTTCGACGCGTGGCGAGCGAGCGATCCGTCGATCGTCGGTACTCGAGGTTCCCGGATCGAGGGCATCGGCCGTCCGCGCGTCGAACCGTCGTTTGTCGGTCAGGTGGTCGACCGAATGATCAAGGTGCCGGACGCAGGCTCGATCGCGGCCGCACGGCACGCCAGCACAGCCCTGGGGCGCAAAGTGGGCGGCTCGACGGGGACGAACCTGTGGGGAGCTTTTGCGTTGATTGCCGAAATGATGGCGGCCGGGCGCAGCGGCAGCGTCGTCACCCTCCTGTGCGACGGCGGAGAGCGTTACTCGGGGACGTACTACAACGACGAATGGGTGGCGTCGGAAGGGATCGACCTGCTCGGTCCGACGGCAGTGCTGGACGAGTTCGTCCGTTCGGGTGCGTGGACGGCCAGTTCCTGAATCGCCGGCGCCGGACCGTGTGACGGGCGGCTCATCGTCACCCGCGGCCAGGCGTCCAGCCCGGACGACTGCTCGTCCGTTCTGATGCGTATCAGGCCGGGAGAGAGCGTGTTCTCGGCCAGACGCACGAACCCGAGTCGCTCGTAGTACGGCGCGTTCCACGGAACGTCGACGAACGTCGTCAGAGTCACGAGATCGTGGTGATGGTCCGCCGCCCATTCGGTGACGGCGTCGATCAGCTGAGCTCCGAGGCCTTTGCGGGCATGATCGGGGTGAACGGAGACCTGTTCGATATGCGCACCGCCGTCCACGATCTCGACGAGCGCGTACGCAACGGGTACGTCGTTTGCGTCGGTCTGAACCCAGATGTGCTCGGCTGCGAGAAAATCGTTCAACTCGTCGAGCGTCGGCGGTGGATCGTCTGCGATGGCGTCCATCCCGATGTCTCGGAACGGTTCGCCCGCGGCGATCTCGATCTGTTGCAGTGCGGGTAGGTCGGTGGATATGGCCGAGCGGATCACAGAAACCGTTTTACCTCGAGAGTGGAGTTTCTCCCAGCGCCACGCCTTCTGTAACGCAAACCTACGCAACCGTAGGTTGTGTATCGTTTGGTCAAGGGGCACTTCTCCAGCGAGGGCGGACCATGGGCAATCCTGAAGTTTCACTCGACAATTACGAGGCTGTGTACGAGTACTACCGCAGTCATCAGCAGAACCGATTCGTGGCGAAGCTCGCTTATGCCGCATTGGCGCTGAAGTACCGCCCGCGAGTGAGGTACGCGCCGGGTGCGGAAGCTGCGCTGAAGACTCTGCTGGAACGTAAGACGCAGTTGGTCGTGGCGGTCAATCATCTGACCGAGAGCGACCAGTTCACGCTCGCCGCGACCGCGTGGCGTACTCCGTTGCGTCGAGTGATCGGACGGACCCGGGTCCTCGCCAAAGACGAACTCTTCGTTGATCCTTCACAGCGCAAGAAGGTCGACATGATGGGCAGCATCCCGGTTTTTCGCAGCAAGAACTACGGCCTCCGGGCTGTTTCGGATGCCGGCCGAGTGATGATGGACGTCGCGGCCGAGCGTCTGGGCAACGGGGATTGTCTGGCGATTTTCCCGGAAGGGACGTGCAACACCGAAGATCCGACGCGGTTGCAGCACGTCAACAGTGGAATCGGCCACATCATCGCGCGCGCCGAGAAATTGGGATGCTCACCGGCTCTGGTGTCGATCGGCATCAACTACGGTCCGGTGGCCGGCGACGTCAAGGCTGCGAGTGTCTTTGTCGGAATGCCGGTGACCGAACTTCCGGACAAGCCGATGGATATCGCCCGAACTGTGCAGGCGGATTTGCAGGTGGCAGTGAACGGGGCCGTCGCCGGATACTAGGCGCGCCTGTCAATTTTGGTTGACAGATTCCGGTTGTCAACCTAAATTGACATCATGACCGAAGCAACCTCTCTCGCTGCTGCCGCCGGTAGCCCGGATCCCACCGAGGGATTGCGTGCTGTTCGAGCGCTGCGTCGTCTACTCGAAAAACTCGAGGCCATTCAGGTCGCCAATGCGCGCCGTCACGGATGGTCCTGGCAGGCGATCGCGGAAGCTCTCGAGGTCAGCCGTCAAGCCGTCCACAAGAAATACGCGTCCGCGCAGTCGGAATCGATGCTGCGTTCACTGCGCGAGAAGGGCAGGTAATTGCCATGTTCGAAAGGTTCTCCGCACAGGCTCGAGGCGTCGTTGTCGATGCTGTCGCCGGCTCCGGTCCTGTCACGCCGATGGAACTTCTGACCGCGCTGCTCACCTCTGATCGGGGCATCGCCACCGAGGTGCTCACCGAGTCTGGTGTCACGCTCGACGTGATCCGCCACGCCGGCGCCGGATCGAACGAAGGTAGCTCCAACAATTTCGACGACGACGCCGAGATACTCAAGTCGATCGGCATCGATCTCGATGCGGTTCGGGAGAGTCTCGAGCAGTCCTTCGGCGAAGGTGTGCTGGACGAGACTCCTGTGCCGGACGGCGTCGACACTTCTCGCAAGAGCCGATTCGGGTTCCCTCGTTCACGATTCGAGAAGGACTCCAAGAAGGTGTTGGAACTCTCGCTCCGTGAAGCGCTCGCGCACAAGGACAATCGAATCGGTGCCGAACACATCCTGCTCGGCATCCTGCGTGTCGCCGACGGGCCTACCCGTCAGGCCCTCGAAACGCAGGTCACGATGTCGGTGATCCGTGAGCGCTTGGAAGCGAAGATGAATCGCGCCGCCTAGATTCGGCACGGCTCCGCATGCACGGGGCGGGATGTGCCAGCATTCAGACATGACATTTCTGGCACGTCTCATCATCAACGGCATAGCCATCTGGCTGGCGTCGGCGTGGGTCACCGGCATCACGATCGCCAACCACGACAACGGCACCTGGGGCACGGTTCTCGTAATCGCGGTGATCGCTTTGATCTTCACGGTGGTCAACGCGTTCATCAAGCCGGTAGTGCAGCTTCTCTCGCTACCGCTGCTCATCCTGACTCTCGGATTGTTCACGCTCGTGATCAACGCCCTCATGCTGATGCTGACGGCGTGGATCTCGTCCGGAACGTCCTACGGCTTGACGGTCGACGGCTTCTGGACGGCAGTCTGGGGCGCGCTGATCATCTCGATCGTGAACTTCCTGCTCAGCGCGTTCGTCCCGGACAACCGTTGAGTCCGTCGACTTTCAGGCGAGACTGAGCGCAACTGCGGTCGCCGCACCCCAGACGAGCATGGCGAGTCCGGTGTCGCGCAACGCGGGGATCAGGGCCATACCCTGCCCGCCCGAACGCAGTGGGGCGTTGGCTCGGATTGCCAGTGGCAACGCCAGCAATCCGAGCAATGCCCACGGAGTACGCAGGATCAGCAGCAGGGTCGCGACGAACGGGACGGCCAGCAGGATCACGTGCAGCGTGCGGGTCCTGGCGTCGCCGAGCCGGACTGCGAGAGTGATCTTTCCGGACTCGGTGTCGGTCGGGATGTCTCGAAGATTGTTGGCAACGAGCACCGCGCTCGAGAACGAACCGATGGCAATCGCGCCGGCCAGCCCGGCCAGATCCACCCGCTCGGCCTGTACGAACTGAGTTCCCAGCACTGCAATCAGTCCGAAGAAGATGAACACGGCGATCTCGCCGAACCCGCTGTATCCGTAAGGCTTCTTGCCGCCGGTGTAGAACCAGGCACCGATGATGCAGAACACGCCGACCGCAACCAGCCACCAGGCTGTGGTCGCCGCCAGAACGAACCCGGCTACCGCGGCAACGGTGAAGCAGCTGATCGCCGCGGCCTTCACAGCTCCGGGACTGACCAACTTCGATCCGACCAAGCGCAGTGGCCCGACGCGGTCGTCGTCCGTTCCGCGGATTCCGTCGGAGTAGTCGTTCGCGAAATTCACCCCGACGATCAAGGCCAAGGAGACGATCAGTGCCAGGAGCGCCTTCCACCACACTGCGAGGTCCAGGGACGCCGCGGCTCCGGTGCCGACCAGCACGGGCGCAATCGCGTTCGGGAGTGTGCGCGGCCTCGCGCCTTCGATCCATTGAGCAGCTGTTGCCATACAACGATCTTTGCACTGTGCAATACGATCGAACGCGGTGGATCAGCACATGACTCGAGACGTGAGTGAGCGCGCCAGGTACGCGCAGTCGGGCGAAGACCTGGCAGACATTGCCTTGCTCGGACCCGTTTCGACCAAAGTGGGCGATCGTCTGGTTCCGTTGCCGGGTCCGCGAGCTCGAACTCTGCTGGTTGCGCTGGCTCGCAATCCGGGTGAGCCACGTACCGCGCAGAGCCTGATCGACGACGTCTGGGGGCTGGAGCCGCCGCGCTCACCGATGAACGCCCTCCACACTCAGGTCTCGCGCCTGCGATCTGCACTCCCGGACGGGGCCCTCGAAGTCACGGCGGCCGGATACCGGCTCACTCTCGCTCGGGAGCGTGTCGACCTGGCCAGGGCCGCGGACGCCGCCCATGGTCTGCGCACCGTCGGCGCCGACGCGTCCGAAGCGCTCGCCGTCACGACCGCGTCATTGCGCCTGTGGCGCGGTACCCCCGGGAGTGACGTCGTCGGCGACGTTGCAGATCGTCTGGCGCTCGACGCAGGCCGGGTGTACGACGAACTGGAGACGGCGCAGATCGACGCGTTGCTCACATTGGGGGAGTACGCGGCAGCCATTCCCCTGGTGCGCGGACGCCATCTGGCGAGCCCATTCGACGACACAGCGGCCGAGGCGTTGATGCGTGCGCTCGCCGGAGCAGGCCGAGTCAACGAGGCACTCGAAGTGTTCGCGGAGTTCCGCAACCACCTCGCCAATCGCCTGGGCGCTGATCCGTCACCCGCACTGGTGACTCTCAATGCGGAACTTCTCGGGGCACCTGCGGCTACACCGCGGGCCGCGCGTGCGATCGGTCTCCGCGCTGCCCCCAACACCTTGCTCGGTCGCGACAACGACATCGACCAGATCGAATCCTTGCTCGCCCGCTCGCGCGTCGTCACCATTCTCGGACCTGGTGGCGCCGGAAAGACCCGTCTCGCACACGAATTGGGCCTGCGCGGATCCGTGAACCAGCCGGGCGTCTCGGTGGTCCTCGTGGAGTTGGCGTCGTTGCGCAGCAGCGAAGATGTCATCGCGGCCATCGGAGGCACCCTCGGAATCAGCGAATCCGATCTGGCGCCAGGCAAATTGACCGTCGGCCGAACGCATTCGGCGAGAGAGCGACTCAAAGAGGCGCTGTCCGCCGGTCCGATGTTGCTCATCCTCGACAATTGTGAGCACGTGATCGGCGCGTGTTCGGAGATCGTGGCCGAGATGATCGCGGCCGGTCGTCAGCTGACGGTACTGACCACCAGTCGTTCTCCGCTCATGATCAGTGCCGAGGCGGTGTACCCGTTGCCGCCGTTGGCGATCGAAGACGGAACCGGCTCGGCAGTCGAACTCTTCTCGGCGAGAGCCCGTGCGGTGCGGCCGTCTGTTCATCTGGACGTCGACGCGGTCGTCAAGCTGTGTACGACGCTCGACGGACTCCCGCTGGCGATCGAGCTCGCTGCCGCGCGGGTCCGCACCATGAGCGTCGACGAAATCGGTTCGAGACTGCGAGACAGGTTCGCGTTGTTGCGCTCCGATGATCCGACGTCTCCGGATCGGCATCGCACCCTGCACGCGGTGATCGACTGGAGCTGGAATCTGTTGGGCAGCGGGGATCAGATTGCGTTGCGTCGATTGTGCCGATTCCCGGCCGGCTTCACCCTTTCTTCGGCGCAAGCCGTTGCCGGGTGGGGCGAGTTGACCGATGTGGCAAGTGCCGTCGAAGCGCTGGTGAATCAGTCACTTCTTTCCGTCAGCGACGGGCAGGGAGATCTTCGGTACTACATGCTCGAGACTGTCCGTGAATACGGCGAGGAGCAACTCGCCGCGTCCGGGGAGGGACCGGAAGTGATTCGGCGCCTCGACGACTGGGCGACTGCGATCGCCGAGGATGCCGTCGTGCGTGCACGGACGGATCAGCTCCGTCTGATTGCCGACCTCGACGCCGAGCACGACAACCTTCTGGCTGTACTTCGCTGGGCCGTGGAACGCGGCGACGCGGTGACCGTAGCCAACGTCTTCCCCGTCCTTGCGATTCTGTGGGCCGTACGAGGATCGAACTCGGAAATCTCGAACTGGGCGTCGAAGATCGTCGGGGCGACCGCGGACAACGATCTGCGCGACGTGAATGCAGAACTGGTGGGCGCTACGTTCATCCTGGTGGCGATGCATCTCTTCTTCGGAGAGGCCGATCGAAACCATGCCCGTGCGCGGATCCGACTTCGAAAGCTGTTGCGTGAGCGCGATGATCTCGGTCCGTTGTTCGCATTTCTGATCAAGCTGACCACGAGTGGGATCGCCAACCACAAACTTGCGCGGTTGGTGGCCGAAGGCGTTCGCAGTTCCGATCCCGAGACCCGCATGGCGGCGTTGTCCGCGCGTTCGAACATGCGGGAGAACATCGGAGATCTGCGCGGTGCATTGCTGGACGGGGAGACTCTGTTCGACTACGCCACCAGCATCGGTGACGAGTGGGGTCTGGCGATGGCGGCCCAACATGTCGGGTCGGTTCACAGCCAATCCGCCCGCTATGGCGAGGCCATCGAGTTCTACGCGATCGCGGCGGCGTCGATGGAACGCCTCGGTGCGCGTGACGAGGCGATGCAGCTCATCTGCTTTCAAGCCGGAGCAATGATCGCGGCCGGTGACACCGCTGGTGGTCGGGTGCTTCTCGATCGTGCACGTCCGGCATTGGCGCATTCGGGTGGGACCGGGGCCATCGAAACCGATCAACGGCGTGCGGCGCTCATAGCGAGTATCGCCGAGGCGGATCTCGCGGACGGCCGTATCGACGAGGGCTTGACTCGGTATCGAGAAGCGCTGGAGCTGTTGGGTTCTGCGATCGAGAACATCTTCGGTGATCCCTTCGTCGTTCTGCTCGGTGCCGCGGCTGTGTGCGCTCACGCAGTTCACGGCAGGCACGAACTGGTGGCGGGCCGCGTTCTGCAGATGAAGGAGTCGAGTGCTCTCAAGCTCGATCCCAACGGTTACGCGGACCTGCCACTCGCCGGTTCGTTGGCGTCGGCGATCGGGTCGTTCGATCTTGTCACGGGCAACATCGAACGCGGAGTCGAACTGATGGCTTTGTCGTTGAAAATGCCGGGGAGACAAGACTTCGTCTCGCTCCATCACGCGCGCCTCTCCGACTTCGCGGTTGGTCTGGTCGGAGCCGACAGGTGGTCTGTGGAAACCGAGAAGGTATCGGGTTACTCACGCAGAGCGGTCCGCGAAGCAGTGTTGGCTGCGCTTCGCGGACCGGTGCTGGACTAGGTCTGGACGATGGTGCGGGACTTATGTCTTGCGCATGTACATCCGCACGGTCAAAGGTGCCATGACGGCAACGATCACCGCGGCGCCCACCAGCGACCACACGACGTGGATACCGAAGTGGCCGTCGTTGGCCAGCTCGCGAACCGCGGTCACCAGGTGTGAGACCGGATTGACGTTCACGAACTTCTGAAGCCAACTCGGCATGGTGGCAGGATCGACGAACGCATTCGACAGGAACGTAAGCGGGAACAGCACGAGCATCGAAACACCCTGCACCGTGGACGCTTTGTTCATCAGCACGCCCATGAGAGCGAAGATCCAGCTGATGGAGAACGCGCACACCATGACCAGGATCGCGGCAGACAGAATGCCGACCACGCCGCCTGCGGGGCGGTAACCCATCGCGAAACCGACGATGAACGTGATGGTCGTGGCGATGCCGTAGCGCACGACGTCGGCGAGCAATGCACCGGACAGCGGGGCGATACGAGCGATGGGAAGGGACTTGAAGCGGTCGAACACGCCCTTGTCCATGTCCTCACGAAGCTGCGTGCCCGTGACGATGGAACCGGTGATGACGGTCTGGACGAGGATGCCGGGGATGATCGTCGGCAGATATGCCGTCACGTCACCGGCGATCGCGCCGCCGAAGATGTAGGTGAACATCAACGTGAAGATGATCGGCTGGATGACGACGTCGAACAGTTGCTCGGGATTGTGCTTGATCTTGAGAATTCCGCGGTACGCCATCGTGAACGTGTTCGCGAAGCTCTGCTGCAGGCTGATGCGGCGGGGTGCGGCATCCGGCTGGGCTATCGGCGACCGGGGTTTGGTGAGGGTGGTTGTCATGCGACGCTCCGATCGGAGTCGTTGTCGGACTGGGCGTCGTTGCGGCCACCGTCTTCGGGCTGGTGCCCGGTGATGGTCAGGAACACTTCGTCCAGGCTGGGTTTCTGTACGTTGATTTCGTCGACGGCGATACCTTGCTCACGCAGACGGATCAACAGGTCCGCCGTGATCGACGGGTCGCTCAGCGGGGCGGTGATCCGCCCGACCTCGGGAGTGACACCCACCTCGACGCTCAGCGCAGCGGCGATGAGCGAGCGAGCCTCCTCGGTGCGATCACGATCGACCAGCTTGAGTTGGAGCGAGGAGATCCCGACCGAAGCCTTGAGTTCGTCGGCGGTGCCGTTGGCGATCACGCGGCCGCGGTCGATCACCGCGATGCGATCGGCCAGTTGATCGGCTTCGTCGAGGTACTGCGTGGTGAGCAACACCGTCGAACCCTCGGCGACGAGTCGCCGGATGGTCACCCACATCTGGGCGCGGGTGCGCGGATCGAGGCCGGTGGTGGGCTCATCGAGAAACAGCAGCGGCGGGCGCGCGATCAGGCTTGCCGCCAGATCCAGGCGTCGACGCATGCCGCCGGAGAAGTTCTTCAGCGGTTTGGTCGCGGCCTCGACCAGATCGAACTCCTCGAGGAGTTCCAGGGACTTGGTGCGCGCATCGCGGCGGCTCAGGCCGAGCAACCGGGAGAAGATCACGAGGTTCTCGGTCGCGGTCAGATCCTCGTCGACGGAGGCGTACTGACCGGTGACGCCGATCAGGGATCGGACCGCGGTGGGTTCACGGCTGACGTCGTGGCCGAAGATGCGCGCCTCACCGCCGTCGGGGCGAAGGAGAGTGGCGAGCATGCGGACGGTGGTGGTCTTGCCGGCGCCGTTCGGCCCGAGGACGCCGAACACCGAGCCGGTGGGGACGGTGAGGCTGACGCCGTCGACCGCGCGGTGCTCGCCGAACTTCTTGACGAGTCCGTCGGCCTCGATGGCAAGAGGCGAAGCTGTGTGGTTCATGGGATGAAGCTTGGCAGACCGATCTTGCATGGACCTTGCGTGGAACTTGCGGTTACTTGCACAGCGCGCGAGGTCGGTGCTCCACAACCGGCAAACAATCCCCAGACGGATCTTGCTTGTCGGTGTGCGGGCGCGGCGGCATCACGCTCGCTGCATGGAGATTCTTACGCGGGCACAGGCTCACCGGGACGGCACCAGCGACGCGCAGTTGCAGCGAGCGGTCAGGCGCGGCGAGCTGCACCGAATCGCAGCGGGGATCTACATGCGCGCCGATCACTTCCGCGAACTCGATGCGAGAGCACGCCACCGCTGCGCTGTCATGGTAGCCACCGAAAGCTGTGGACCAGGCGCAATCGTGAGCCACGCTTCGGCAGCGGTCATGCACGGATTGGATTGCGGCGGATTGCGATTGGACACCGTGCACATGACGCGTAACCGGTGCTCGGGTGGGCGGAAGAGTCAAACCTTGCATCTTCATCCGGCAGTGGTCCCGGCCGAGGAGGTCGTGCTGATCGACGGCGTCGCAACCACGTCGCTTGCGCGAACGTTCGTCGACCTCGCACGGACGACGCCGTTCGAGACCGCCGTGGTGATCGGTGATTGCGCCCTGCGACGTGGGATGAGGCGTGAGAACGTCGACGCTTCGCTCGATCATGCGCGCGGACGGCTGGGAATGAGTCGCGCTCGAGTGGCGGCGACGTTCATCGAACCAGGTGCCGAGAGTCCGGGGGAGTCCATCAGCCGGGTACGCATGCGCGACGACGGTTGGCCGATGCCGACCCTGCAGCACGAGATCCGTCACGGTGGCCGGTTCATCGGGAGAGTCGATTTCTTCTGGAAAGAGCACGGTGTGGTGGGCGAGTTCGACGGGATGGTCAAGTATCGCGGCGACAATCCGGGGAGGGCGGTAGAGCGCGAGAAACTGCGGGAGGACGCGATCCGGGACGCGGGGTTCGAGGTGTTCCGGTGGGTATGGGCGGATCTTCGCGACTTCGAACGTGTCCGCGAAAGGTTCGAGCGGGCTTGCCTCCGCGGAGCCGCGCGCTGATTGTGCAGCCGCGGCGCTGATCAGGCCTGCGGCTGAACAATCGGGCTGCGGCTGCTAGCTGAACCGCGCTACCAGTGCGGCGCGGTCGAGCTTGCCCGGCCCCCGGAGTGGCAGTGCGTCCACGACGAACAGCTCGCGCGGCGCCGCGGTGACGTCGAGTGTCCGCTGCGCATGTGTGCGTAGTTCATCGAGCGTCGGAGCTTCGCCCTCGGGTACGACGACGGCCACCACCCGCTGCCCCAGCCGCGGGTCCTCGATGCCGATCACCGCGCACTCGCGAACGGCGGGGTGATCGGCCAGCGCGGCCTCGACCACCTGCGGTACGACGGTCAGCCCACCGGTGGAGATTGCCTCGTCCAACCGGCCGCTGATGCGCAGGACCCCGTCGACCACAGATCCGGCGTCGTCGGTCCGGAACCATCCGGGTTCGGCGAAGGCAGGGTGGTCGGGAAGCCCGCGGTACCCGGACGCGAGCATCGGTCCGCCCAGCAGTACTCGCCCGTCGTCGATACGAATCTGTGCTCCGGACAACGGGATTCCGTCGTAGACGCAACCGCCGGACGTTTCGCTCATCCCGTAGGTGCGGACGACGGTGATGCCCGCTTCGGTGGCCTGCGCGAGTACCGGTGCGGGAGTGGCAGCGCCGCCGAGCAGAACCGCGTCGAGCGAAGCCAGAGCCTCGACCGCGGCGCGATCACCGAGTGCCTTGACCAACTGCGTCGGCACCAACGAGGTGTAGCGGCGCGGTCCGCTCATCGCGGCGACAGCGCCCGGCAATGCGGCAGGGTCGAAACCCGCACTGACGTCGACGATCACCGGTTGTGTTCCGGCGAGGACACTGCGCAACAGAACTTGCATCCCGGCGATGTGGTGCGGGGGGAGAACCAGTAACCAGGATCCGGTGCCGCCGAGGCGTTCGTGGGTCGCGTCGCCGCTGGCTCGCAGTGCGCTCGCGGCGAGCATCGCGCCCTTCGGGGTTCCGGTGGTCCCCGACGTGGCGACCACCAGCGAGATGCCGTCGTCGATGGGCTGATCGGGGTGCAGAGCGTCGCTCAGTCGGGCCGTCTCGCGTGCGTCGGCCGCCGGGACGGGAAGCACGGCGTCGTGCACGCCGTCCAGGATCTGCGCGATGGCAGGCAGTACCTCGAAGACCGCCTCACCCTGTGGAACGGCCAGTGTGCGAAGAACGTTCACCGGACGTCCGGCCCGGCCAGCGGCCAACCACCGGCAGCCAGATGGCTTCGTACTCGGTCGACGTCGGTTTCGAGTGGCATCTCGTTGGTGATCTTCGTGATGAGGACCTGGATGTCGGTCTTCTCGATGGGCAGATCGCCGTCCTCGATCAACGCGTCGGCGACGGCGTCGACCTCGGTTTCGGAGAGTCTGCGAGTGAGGAGCGCGAAAAGTGGGATGTAGTCCTGCTCGGGGACGCCATTGGGATAGCCGGCCCGCAACCAGCCGACTATCGACGTGAGGAAGGGCGGAAGGGCCATGACGTCAGCTCACGTCTCGAACTTCGTTGTCGGTGTCCACGTCTTCGATGACCGGCCACCCACCTGCGCGCAGCCTTTCGGTGACACGATCGACGTCGTCCTCGGACGGCTCCTCGTTGAGGATTCCCTCGATGATGGCGCGGATGGTGTCGTAGTCGACATGGCGGTCCGGCACTTCGTGTGCCGACTCGATGGACATCGAAACGACCTGCTCGATCTCCTCGTCGGTCAGACGACGACGGAGAACGGCGAGCAGCGCAAAATGATCCTTGTCCGGGATGCCCTCGGGATACCCGGCACGCAGCCAGTCGAGCACGCTGCGCAATGAATACTTGCTCAAATCCTCGGCCTCATTTTCGTTTCGGTGGTTTCAGTGGTGTGCCGCGACGACCACTCAGAAGACGTGGATTCCGAACGTGCTGGCCAAGAAGTTCTTCATCAACAACAGTATTCCGGCGAAGATCGTGACGAGCACGACCGCAAAACAGAGGTACGCACCCATTTTACCCAGGGTGGACGGTCCTTCGGTGCCGTCGGCGTTCGGCAGACTCAGCGACTTGAGGCCGAAGGCGAAGATCGCCGGCAGTCCGGCTCCGAAGAGCAGTCCGACTGCCACTACCTGCCAGAGCGAATCGAGGGTATCGGTGAGTAGATGCATTCTCTTGCGCCCCTTTCAGGAGTTGCGAGTGGGTTCGGTGGACGGAGTGGGATCAGCAGTCGGAATCTCGCGAGCCGTCGCATCCGGATTGTCGTCCCATTCGGCGGTCACGTTGGCGGCGTCTACGGGTTCCTTACGCGAACGCAGGTACATGAAGATCGCGAACGCGATGAGGGCAGCGAAGACGACGAGCACGCCGGCCAGGCCGCCGATCAGATGCGCGAGTGCCCAGCAGATGGCGCCGACCACTGCGGCCGACGGCAAGGTGATCAACCAGGCGGCGGCCATCCGGCCTGCGACGCCCCAGCGGACCTCGGCGCCCTTGCGCCCGATGCCGGTACCGAGGATCGATCCGGTGGCGACGTGGGTGGTCGAGAGGGGGAGTCCGAGGTGGCTCGACGTGAGAATGATGGCGGCGGACGACGCTTCGGCTGCCAGACCCTGCGGCGCGGCGATCTCGACAAGGCCCTTGCCCAGGGTGCGGATGATGCGCCAACCGCCCAGGTAGGTGCCGAGAGCGATCGCGACGGCACAGGTGAACTTCACCCAGAACGGCATCTCGGTCTCGGCGGTGATGGTGCCGTGAGCGACCAGGGCCAAAAAGATGACGCCCATAGTCTTCTGGGCGTCATTGGTGCCGTGCGCAAGTGAGATCAATGAGGCGGTGCCGATCTGGCCGAAACGGAAACCGCGCTCACGCTCGTCTTCCTTGACGGATGCGGTGATTCGGTACACGAGCTTGGTACCGACGCCTGCGACCAGGGCCGCGACGACCGGCGCGAGGATCGCGGGGACGACGACCTTGGTCAGAACTCCACCCCACTCGACGCCGCCCATACCGATGGAGGCGATTGCGGCGCCGATCAATCCGCCGAACAGTGCGTGTGAGGAGCTCGACGGCAATCCGAGCAGCCAGGTCGCCAGATTCCAGATGATTCCGCCGACGAGACCGGCGAAGACGATCAGCAGCAGATCCTGCCCACTGACCGCGCCGAGGTTGACGACGCCTTTGGCCACGGTCGCAGCGACCTCGACGGACAGGAACGCACCGACCAGGTTCAGGATCGCGGAAAGTGTGACCGCAACTTTGGGCTTGAGTGCTCCGGTCGCGATGGAGGTGGCCATTGCGTTACCGGTGTCGTGAAAACCATTCGTGAAATCGAACGCGAGGGCGGTGACAACTACCACCAGGAGGATTACGAGCTCTGCGGTCACAACGTGAATTGTGCGTATCGAACGCGTAAAAGTACAGCGAACGGGATGCGAACAGGGGCTCCGCGGAGTACGTCCCCGCGCGTGGGCTGCGGCGCTGCCGTTCGCGATGTGTTCAGCGCCACGAAATCGGAACCCTGTGTGGGACCTCACTTTTTGGTCTCACTCACCGGGAAGGCACATTCGGACCGTTTTAAACGCTGATTACCTACGGGCACCGAGCGCACCGGAACAGGGGTTTCACCCCTGTTTCTCGGTGTCTGTCAGTGAGAAGGAGAGCTCCGACCGTGAAGCCCAACAAGTCCACGAAGCTGATCGTGGCACTCGCCGCGACCGCCGTTCTGGCGTCAGCCTGCGCATCGAATCGTGGTGACGATCCCTACGCCGTCGCTGTCGGCGGACCCGGCGTCAGCGCAGACCTTGCGTCGAGCACATCCGACGCGAAGTTCGGCACCCTCGATTCGCCCTGTGGTGAAGGCGACGCCACCGGCGCAACCGATCAAGGCGTCAGCGACACCGAGATCAAGATCGGGTTCGGTGACGACCGCGGTTATGTGAAGTCTCCTGGGCTGAACAAGGAAATGAGCGATGCGGTGAACGCGCTCATCTCTTGGTGCAACGATCAGGGCGGCATCAACGGCCGCAAGGTTGTCGGTACCGACTACGACGCCGCGATGACGCAGGCCAACTCGGTCATGCAGGAAGCGTGCGCGAGCCAGTTCATGATGGTCGGCTACGGCTTCGCGATGGATCAGACCGCCGAGCAGACGCGTGTCGCGTGCAACCTGGTGTCCGTGCCAGGCTTCACCGTGTCACCCGACGCAGCCAACGGACCGATGACATTCCAGGGTGTCCCGTTCCCGGTCGACTACGCGAACGGTTCGCAGTGGTTCCAGATGGCCGAGATGCACCCCGATCTGGTGAACGACTTCGACGTCGTCAACAGCACGATGCCCACGATCATCAGCTCCACCACGAAGATTCGCTCGATCGCCGAGGCTGCGGGCTTCAAGCTCAAGGATTGCGGCGTCACACTCAACTACGAGGGGGAATCGAGCTATGTGCCGTTCGCCGAGAAGTACAAGGAGTGCGGCGCGAAGGGGATCTGGACGTCACGATCGGCAAGCCCGTCGGAGCTGAACTTCGTGAAGGCCCTCGACCAGGTCGGGATCGATCCCGTCTTCTTCGGTGAAGCCACCTGGTACGGCGCGACCGTCTCCGATTGGAACAAGGACACCGGACTGCTCGACAACCTCAACGCGGGCATGACCTTCCAGATGCTCGAGAACGCGGACAAGGTGCCCGCAGTGAAGAAGTACGTGGATCTGGTCTCCGAGCAGGGTGGCAAGACCGCGCTCCTCGGTATGCAGGCGGCGTCGTCGTTCCTACTGTGGGCGGCCGCCGCGGACGAGTGCGGTAGCGATCTGACGCGTCAGTGCATGGTGAACGAACTCTCGAACATTCACGAGTGGGACGGCGGCGGATTGCATGCCGTCACCGATCCCGGCAAGAACATGCCGGCCACCTGCGGACTCATGACCTCGCTGAAGGGCAGTACCTACTCGCAGGCGTTCCCGTCCACCGCGGGCGAATTCAAGTGTGACCCCAAGTACCTCGTCGCGACCGACAAGAGCACCTGGGGAACCGAACTCGGCGCTGACCGCGTGTCGACGAAGTACCAGAACGCCAACGTCATCAAGCCGCAGTCCTGATTCTTCCGACTCGGGCGGCGAGCGCCAACCGCCGCCCGAGTCCCTAACGAGGGTTCAGCCATGAACACTTTTGTCACTTTCACGATCCTGGGCCTGGTCCTGGGGTCCGTGTACGCGATCGCCGCCTCCGGGCTGGTACTCACGTACAACACGTCAGGCATCTTCAACTTCGCGCACGGTGCACAGGCAATGCTCGGTGCGTTCATCTACTGGCAGTTGCGCTACGGCTGGGAACTTCCCACTTTCGTCGCTTTGCTGATTTCACTCGTCCTGGTCGGGCCACTGATGGGCCTCGGCCTCTACGTCCTGATCATGAAGGGTCTGCGCGATACCGCCGAGGTCACCAAAATCGTTGTGACGGTCTCGATCCTGCTCGGAATGCTCTCGATCTCGCACTGGTTCTGGCACCCCGAGACCGCTCGGACGATGCAGATGTTCTTCGGCGACCAGTCCAAGATCACGGTGTTCGGCGCGAGCATCCGCTACCACGAGTTGATCTGTATCCTCGTTGCGATCGCCATCGCCGTCGGCCTGCGCATCCTGTTCACGCGCACCCGCGCCGGTGTCGCGATGCGCGGCGTCGTCGACGATCCGGAACTGTTGCGCCTCAACGGCCACAATCCGGAGCGTCTTGCGGCCCTGTCCTGGGCGATGGGTTCGACGCTCGCAGTCCTGGCCGGCATCCTGATCACCCCGATCAGTGGCGGCACACTCGAGGCGAACATGTTGACACTCTTGGTGATCGACGCGTTTGCCGCGGCCATGTTCGGCCGGTTGCGCAGCATTCCGCGCACGTTCGTCGGCGCCGTGGTCCTCGGGCTTGCCGGTACGTACGTATTGGCGTACTTCCCGACGAGTTGGAGTTGGACGTCGAATTTCCGTGTCTCCCTGCCGATGATCGCGCTGTTCGTGGTGCTGATCGTGCTCCCACAGGACCGGTTGCGTGGAGCGGTCACCCGTACTCGCGAGCGTTACCACGTTCCGAGCGTGCGCAAGGCCGTCGTCTGGGGCGTGGCACTGATCGTCATCGTGTACCTGATCCGTCTGCTGATGGTGACCTCCGCCGTCACCACACTGACCATCGGAATGACGTTCGCGATCATCGCGCTCTCGCTCACACTCCTCACCGGTTACGCGGGTGAATTGAACTTGGCGCCGGTGTCTTTCGGCGCTATCGCTACCATCGTGGCCTTCCACTTCGGGATCTCCGGTTCCGGGTTGGCTGCGCACCTCAACCTGTGGGGCATCGTCGTCGGAGTCCTCGTCACCGCCGTGATCGGTGGCCTCGTCGCCCTACCGGCGCTGCGGCTGAGAGGGCTGTATCTCGCGCTGGCAACCATGGCCTTCGGAGTGTTCCTCTCCAACATGGTTCTTCGTGACACCACCGAACACGAGATGTTCGGCATGAAGTACTCGCTGTTCAAGGACGGGAACATCGCCCTCCCTCCGCTGAAGATCGGTCCGCTCGATCTGAGCAACGAGACGGTGTTCCTGATGACCGTGACCGCGCTGTTCTCGATACTCGGCGTCGGCGTCATCGCGTTGCGTAACAGCGGCTACGGGCGCCGACTCGCTGCGATGAAGGACAGCCCGGCCGGTTCGGCCATGCTCGGACAGAGCCTGGTTCGGCTCAAGCTGAGTGTCTTCATGATCTCTTCGGGGATCGCCGGTCTCGGCGGCATTCTGATGTCGAGCGCCATGGGGTCCGTCTCGGGCGAGAGCTTTGCCATCATGGTCAGCCTCTCGCTGCTCATGCTGACCGTCGTCGCGGGTATCGGATACGTCACCGGCGCCCTGTTCGGAGGACTGATGGCCGGAATCGGGTTTGCGGTCATCATGGTCTCGTTCACCAATCTGGCTTCGGCGCAACCGGAGTTGGAGGGAATGTGGCTGCTCTTCGGCAACATCGCGGCAGTCAGCCCGGCACTGATCGGCATCGGCGTCGGCGCGAACCCCAGCGGAACGGTCCACAGCGTGATCGAGGGCTACCGACGGCTCGCCGGTGCCAAGCCTGTTCTGATCGGCGGCGCCGCAGTCGTTCTGCTGACCTACGTCCTTGCTCTGACCGGTGTACTCGGCAACTGGTGGTTCGCGTCCATCACGATCGCGGTGGTGTTCATGCTGCCGGTGATCGGTGAGATGGTCATGCCCAGCGCGGTTCTCACTCCGGAGGAACTGGCCGCCAAAGCGACAGTCGTTCCCGAGGACATCGAGATCGATGTCCCTTACAGCCCCGAGATCCGTGACGAGATCGACCGCGAACTGGGGATTCCTCAGTACCAGGGTGGCTCGCCGAAGGAGTTGACCGTCCATGTCTGATACACCACTTCTCGAAACGCGCGGTGTGAGCGTTCGTTTCGGTGGACACGTCGCGGTCAAGGACGTTTCGCTCACCGTGCAACCCGGAACGGTGACAGGACTCATCGGACCGAACGGTGCCGGCAAGACGACGCTCTTCAACACCATCACCGGGCTGCAGAAACCCACCTCCGGTCAGGTGTTCCTCGGTGGCGTCGACGTGACGAAGCTGCCGCCGCACAAGCGGGCGGGGCGCGGGCTGGCACGTACCTTCCAGCGGCTCGAACTGTTCGTCTCGCTGTCGGTGCGAGACAACCTGCGCGTCGCGGGAGACATCCACAAGGCGAACGGCCGCAACAAGATCGACGTGGACGGCGAGACCGATCGCCTGCTGGAGCTGACCGGGCTCACGGATGTCGCGGACAAGGACGTCGCGGACATCCCCACCGGACGGGCTCGCGTCGTCGAAGTTGCACGAGCCCTCATGACCGACCCGCGAGTGCTTCTGCTCGACGAACCGGCCTCGGGTCAGACCGAGCAGGAAACCGAGGTCTTTGCCGAGATGCTCACCGAACTTGCTGCGGGTGGACTCGGAATCTGTCTGGTGGAGCACGACATTCCGCTGGTGATGAAAGTGTGCTCGACCATCCACGTGCTCGACTACGGCGCAGTCCTCGCCTCGGGTGATCCGGAGAAGATCCGGACGGATCCGGAAGTGATCGCGGCCTACATCGGGACCGAGGAGGAGGCGGTATGACGTCAGCGAAAATTGGCGAGGCGAAAATCGACGAGGGTATACGCAGCCCCGACCGCGCCGAACCGTTGCTCGAACTGTCCGGTGTCCGCGCCGGTTACGGATCCATCGAAGTTCTGCACGGGGTGGACCTGATTCTGGAACCGGGCGCCGTGGTGGCGCTGCTCGGACCCAACGGCGGCGGCAAGACGTCGACGCTCAAGATCTGCTCGGGCGTCCTTCCGGTCACCCGCGGCGAGTTCCGGCTCGCGGGCCAGGTCGTGAACGGAGTCGAGCCTTCGGAGTTGGCTCGGCTGGGGGTCTGCTCCATCCCCGAAGGACGCGGGATCTTCGCCAACCTCACTGTGCGGGAAAACCTGTGGATCGCCACCGGAACGGGCGTCGGGCTGGCCGAACTCGAAGAGGTTGCGTACGGCAGGTTCCCGATCCTGGGGGAGCGGCGCGGACAGTTGGCCGGATCGATGTCCGGTGGTGAGCAGCAGATGCTGGCGCTGTCACGGGCACTCGGCACTCACCCGACGGTGCTCCTGCTCGACGAGCTGTCGATGGGTCTCGCACCTCGAATCGTCTCGCAGATGTACGACGTCGTCGGCTCGCTTGCAGCCGAAGGCATTTCCATTCTCGTCGCCGAGCAGTTCGCGCGAGCGGTGCTGCCCATCGCGACCTCGGCCGCACTGATGTTGCAGGGACGCGTCGTCAAGACCGGCGATCCACACGACATCGAAAACGAACTTTCTACCAGTTATCTAGGAGGATGACGATGACTACTCTCGCCGAAGATCGCCGTGAGGAATTCAAGAAGAACATCGCAGAGTTGAAGCTGGACAAGAAGCAGGCAGGCGGCGACGCGGCGACGCGCATCGCGGGCCTGGTGCTCATGGTCGTCGGAGTGGTCGGCGCCTTCGTCGTCTACATCTCTTCGCTGACGCTCTCGGACCTGCGGGATCTGGTGTCGTACCAGATCCTCACCGTGGTTTTCCTCGCCCTGACAGTGGTCGGTGCCGCACTCTTCCTGGCCGCATCGGTGGCAAAGGTGCTGCGGCTGTGGTTGGTTCGCCAACTGCTCGAGGGCCAGGCACAGACAGATCAGATCTCTCAGGCGCTGAGCACGCGCAACTGATCTTTGTGAAGAACCGAAAGATGCCCGCCACGAAAGTCGTGGCGGGCATCTGTCATTGCTCGGCTACAGCGGTGTCTCGGCTACAGCGGTGTCTCGACTACGCGGACGGTGGCCGGGAATCGCGTCGGATGGGATGGTCCTCCGGGATCTGCACCATCACGATCGGTGTCCCGTCCGGGTCGGCGATCCACATCTCGTGTAGACCCCACGGTTCCTGTCTTGCCTCGCGCGCGATCTTGACCCCGGCGAGAACCAGTTCGGTCTGAACGGCAGTGAGGTCCCGGACCTGCAGCCAGATCGCGCCGCGAAAGCCGCCCTCGCCGGTGCCGCCGTGCGCAGCGACTTCGATCAGCCCTTGGCCGGCGAAGAAGACTGTGCCGCCGGGATATTCACGAGCGATCGCCAGACCGAGGGTGTCTCGGTAGAAGCTCAGCGTTCGTTCGTACTCGCTCGGGCGCAATATCGTCCGACTGCTCAGAATCTCCACGTCCGACCTCCCTCTCGCACCTACTGTGTCAGAAATACCAGGGATATGGTGACCAGTCGGGATCACGCTTTTCGAGGAACGAGTCACGACCCTCGACGGCCTCGTCGGTCATGTACGCCAAACGTGTTGCCTCACCGGCGAACAGCTGCTGGCCGACCAACCCGTCGTCCTGCAGGTTGAACGCGTACTTGAGCATCCGCTGTGCCTGCGGCGACTTGCCGTTGATCTTGCCGGCCCAGTCGATCGCGACGTTTTCGAGTTCAGCGTGGTCGACAACCTTGTTGACCGCGCCCATCTGATGCATTTCCTCGGCGGTGTACGTCTCACCCAGGAAGAAGATCTCGCGAGCGAACTTCTGGCCCACCATCTTTGCCAGATAGGCGCTGCCGTAGCCGCCGTCGAAGCTTCCGACGTCGGCGTCGGTCTGCTTGAACCGTGCGTGCTCGCGGCTGGCGAGCGTCAGGTCGCACACCACGTGCAGGCTGTGGCCGCCGCCCGCAGCCCAGCCGTTGACCAGGCAGATCACGACCTTCGGCATGAAGCGGATCAAGCGCTGGACCTCGAGGATGTGCAGGCGCCCGGCGCGTGCTTTGTCGACGGTGTCCGCCGTTTCACCTTCGGCGTACTGGTAGCCGCTGCGACCACGGATGCGCTGGTCTCCGCCGGAGCAGAACGCCCAACCGCCGTCCTTCTCGCTCGGTCCGTTGCCGGTCAGGAGCACCGCTCCCACGTCGGAGGTCATCCGGGCGTGATCGAGCGCGCGGTACAACTCGTCGACGGTGTGCGGGCGGAACGCATTACGCACTTCCGGTCGGTCGAAGGCGACGCGAACGGTGCCTTGGCTGACATGCCGGTGGTAGGTGATGTCGGTGAGGTTCTCGAATCCGGGGACAGGGCGCCAGAGCTGCGGGTTGAAGGTCACCTGAGCCACGATAGAGGCACGGCTCGCGCGTCTAACGGATACCTGAGGTAGAACACGTTCCCGGGCGCGCTAACGTGCAGGTCATGAGCGAACAAACCGCAGACGGCACGGAGATCGTCACAGACGGTGAGAAGCGGGGCGGATTTCCACGGTTCCGGCACACTCCCGCAGGTCCGGACTTCGGCCGCTTCGTCGAAGCGATGCGCAGGTTGCAGGACCTTGCCGTCTCGACCAATGTTCCCGACGACGTACTCGCAGACATCGCTACGCAAGCCGAAGAACTTGCCGATCGGTTGACTCCGTACGAGGTCCCGGAAGGCAAGTCGCCCGCAGGCTCGAACATCCAACTGCCCGGACGCGGCAGCCTCCTCATGCTCCCGTGGATGGTCGAGAAGTTCGACACCGAAGGAGTCCGCAGTACCGGCGTCTTCCGCCGCTACCACCTGGGCGGTAACGGCGCCGCTCACGGCGGTGTCCTGCCCTTGCTGTTCGACGACGTCTTCGGGATGACGGTCCACGCGGGTGGCCGTCCGATCTCCCGCACCGGCTACCTCCACATCAATTACCGCGCGATCACTCCGCTCAATCAACAACTGGTGATCGAGGGGCAGGTGGATCGGGTCGAGGGTCGCAAGACTTTTGTCAGCGCGCGCCTGACCGATCTCGACGGCAAGCTCCTCGCCGACGGTGAGGCGCTCATGATCGAACTGCTTCCGGGACAGCCCTGACATGTTCCCCTCGTTCGACGATCTGATCGCGGACGCCGTGGTGCTCGCGCTGCCGATGCGAGTTCGCTTTCGCGGCATCACGACTCGTGAGGCCCTGCTCGTTCGCGGCCCGGCCGGGTGGGGAGAATTCGCCCCGTTCGTCGAGTACGACGACGACGAGGCGTCGCAGTGGCTGCTCGCGGGTATCGAAGCGGCGTGGCTGGGTCCGCCGCCTGCGCTTCGTGACGCAGTTCCCGTCAACGCGACCGTGCCGGCGATCGACGCGTCTGCCGTTCCGGAATTGCTGGAGCGCTTCCCCGGGGCCCGGACAGCCAAGGTCAAGGTCGCCGAGAAGGGACAGTCGCTGGCGCAGGACGTCGCCCGGGTGAACGAGGTGCGTCGGCACATCCCGAACGTGCGCGTCGACGCCAACGGCGGGTGGAGCGTGGACGAGGCGATCACGGCCTTGCGAGCGATCACCGATGACGGTGAACTCGAATACGCCGAGCAGCCGTGTGGAAGCGTCGAGGAACTGGTCAGGGTCCGCGCCGCGGGGACCGGTGTGCGGATCGCTGCCGACGAGAGCATTCGCCGTGCCGAGGACCCGCTGCGCGTCGTACGAGCGGGGGGAGCGGACGTGGCCGTCGTGAAGGTGCCGCCGCTGGGCGGAATGCGTGCTGTGGTGGCGCTGTCGGCGCAGCTGGCGGACTACGGGGTGCCGGTGGTGGTCTCGAGCGCTCTGGACACGGCTGTGGGGATGTCCGCAGGACTGGCGGCCGCGGCAGCGTTGCCTTCGCTTCCGTTTGCCTGCGGTCTCGGTACAGGCGGCCTGTTCGTCCGGGATGTCGCGGTCACCGGGGCAGCTGTCGACGGTGCTTTGTCGGTGGGTGCCGTCGAGCCTGATCCGGTTCTGCTCGAGACGCTGGCCGCGCCCGCGGACCGGCGCGACTGGTGGCTGGAGCGGGCTCGGCGCTGCCATCGGATACTCGGCAGTAGGGACCAGCCGAATTTCGTATAGTCTCGGGCGCGACCTGATGAACATCAGTGAAGAATGAAGGGATCGAAAGTGGTTGCAGCTCTGAACGAAACCCTGCTCGAGGAATCACGGGTTCCCGCGGTCGTCGCGGACGTGCAGACCTTGATCGACGCAGAGGTTTCGGATAAGTCGGGGGCCTCAGGGCTGGCTCTCAAGGGTGGCTACGGCGCGGTCAAGAAGGTGAGCCCGTCCATCGTGCCGGACGCCGTCACCGCGCTTCTGCCGGCTTTCGTGGCAAAGCTCGAGCCGTACTGGCAGGAATTCTCGGCTTCCGGTGAAGGCAGCTTCGCCGATTTCATCAGCGCCCGCGGTGACGCGGTTGCCGATTCCCTCCTCGAGGTGACGGACGAGCGTATCGAGGGCAGCGACAAGGCCGTCGTCAAGTCGATGTACTCGAAGCTGCGCGGTTCGGCGAAGAAGCATGTGACTGCAGCTCTGCCGCGTCTGGGCGATGTGATCCAGAAGCACGCTGCATAAGCGAACGTAAAACGACGAGTGGCCCGGGAGTTTCTCTCGGGCCACTCGTCGTTTTCGGTGCGTTTGTCAGTGAGCCGAATGTCCGTGGCGCCAGAAGCCGGTGAAGGTGATGTCGGTTTTGGCGAACTTCCGGTCGTTCACGAGGTGCCGACGCAGCCCGGTGGTGAGTGCCTGTTCGCCGGCGACAAAGGTGTACGACGGCCCCTCGGGCAGTTCGGCGGCGCGGACGGTCTCGAGGGTCAGAACACCCGGCGTCGCGTGTTCGTCCTCGCGAACGAGCCAATGCACGTTGACGTTCGCCAACTCCGGAATGTCTTGCTTGTCTTCGATGTTCGGAATCTCGACGAAGACCTCGGCACGCAGGTCTGCGGGCGCGGATTCCAGAATGCCGATGATCGCGGGAAGTGCACTCTCGTCGCCGACGAGCAGTTGCCACTTGGCCTCGGGTGTGGGGTTGTAGATGCAGCCTTCGTCCAAGAGGGCGACCTCGTCGCCGGCCGACGCGGTGTCCGCCCACGCGGATGCCGGGCCGATGTCGCCGTGATAAGCGAAGTCGATGTCGATCTCCGTGGTCTCGCCGAAGAGACCGGATCCGGCAGCACGGTAGGCGCGAATCGTGTAGTTGCGCACGACGGGTCGCGTGTCCTTGGACATCAACAGGTACTGCGCATACCAGAGATTGCTGGCCGCGCTCGGCAACCGGAGTTCACTCTGGCCGACCTGCGGGATGAACATGCGGAACCACTGATCGGCACCCATCGGAGCGATGGTGGACAGCTCTTCGCCGGCAATGGTCACCCGGATGAAGCTGGGGCTGATTCGTTTGTTCGCCACGACCTGCGCCGACACGATGCTGCGTGAGGCCGGTTTCACGAACTTGGCGCGCTTGGCCATGACTGGTTGCTCCCTGATTATCTGTTACTCGTACCTAATCAGGTAACCCTAACCTGATTTACGGTCGCTGTGGAGTGGTGGGTCTGTCCTTTTCGACGACTTCGGGAGGAAGACCCCACTGCGCTCGGCCAAGTCGGCTCATCGGTGCGATTGCCGCGAAGTCCGGTAGGCCGTCGTCGGCGACAGCCTCGGGACGTACTGCGACCGCCACCACATTTCCCATCACGACAAATGAATTGCCGACCTCGATGACCTGGTGGAGCGTGCATTCGATGGCGATCGGGGAGTCGGCGACCCGGACGGGGCGAACCCGCTCGCTCGGCTCGCTACGGATGTTCAACTCGAGAAACTCGTCGGCCTCGGCGTCGTAGAAGGCGGAACTCTGGTTCACCACGTCGGCAAGCCTGGCAGTCGCCAGGTTGATCACGAATTCGCCGGTCGCTTCGATGTTGCGCAGACTGTCCTTGCGTCCGACCGACGTGAACTGCACGATCGGCGGCGCCGAACTTGCCACGGTGAAAAAGCTGTACGGAGCCAGATTGCCGACGCCGTCCGCCGACAGGGTGGACACCCAGGCAATCGGCCGGGGGACCACCGAAGCGGTGAGTAACTGATAGAACCGGCGGGGTTCGAGCTCGGCTGGATCGAAGAGTGTGCGCACCCACACATAATGCCGCTGTCCCCGCCCCTGGGCATGCTTGCGCCCGAACATCTGACACTCTTGAAGGCGTGAATCCGTCCACTGCACAAGCCACAGCCGTCGTCGACGAACTGGTTCGTGGTGGCGTGCGTGAAGTCGTGCTGTGTCCAGGCTCTCGCAACGCGCCCCTCGCATTCGCCCTCCAGGCCGCCGACCTCGACGGCCGGTTGCGTCTGCACATGCGGATCGACGAGCGGACAGCAGGCTTTCTGGCACTCGGACTGGCAATCGCCGGGAAACGACCGGTCCCCATCGTGATGACTTCCGGGACCGCCGTCGCGAATCTCGGACCCGCTGTCCTCGAGGCCAACTACGCGCGAGTGCCGCTGGTGGTCCTGAGCGCCAACCGGCCGTACGAGATGCTCGGCACCGGCGCCAACCAGACCGTCGAGCAGCTCGGGCTCTTCGGCAGTCAAGTCCGCGCAACCATCAGCCTGGGCCTGGCGGAGGACGATTCGACGCAGAACAGCCAGTGGCGCTCGGCGGTCTGCCGGGTCCTCGCCGCTGCCCGCGGAACCCGATCCGGAAACGCGGGTCCGGTGCACTTCGACATTCCACTTCGTGAGCCGCTGGTGCCGGACGTGCACGTGCAGGGACCGGTCCCGGAGGGCCGTCCCGGCGGTGCGGCCTGGACCACCACCCAGAACGCGACGCTCGATGTTCCGGTCGATCTGGACCTCACCGCAGATACGGTGGTCATTTCCGGACACGGCAGCGCACTTCGGCCTGAGCTGGCCGGCCTGCCGACGGTGGCCGAACCGACGGCTCCGATGCACGGGATAGCACTGCATCCACTCGCGCTCTCGCAACTCAAGCCCAAGCAGGCGATCATCACCGGCCGCCCGACGTTGCATCGTCAGGTCTCGAAGGTGCTGGCCGACCCAGGCGTCGACGTCTACGCGCTGACTACCGGGCCGCGCTGGCCGGACGTATCCGGCAACGTACTCGCCACCGGAACCAGAGCAGTGGTCACCGGGACTCCCGATCCCGCCTGGATCGCTCGATGCGCCGCGCTGACCGAACACGCCGAAACTGCCGTCCGCAAGCAACTCGACGCCCACCCCAAGGCCACCGGCCTGCACGTGGCAGCTGCTGTGATGGATGCTCTCGCGGACGGCGACCAGCTTCTGCTCGGCGCATCCAACCCTGTTCGCGACGCGGCCCTCGTGAGCTATCCCAAGCCCGCCGTGCGGGTGCTGTCGAATCGCGGCGTCGCAGGTATCGACGGCACCGTCTCGGCGGCGGTGGGCGCCGCGTTGGCGTACGAGGGCGGCCGGACCGTCGCTCTCATGGGCGACCTGACATTCCTGCACGACGCTTCCGGGCTGCTGATCGGGACCGGTGAGCCGAGGCCGAGCGACCTCACCATCGTCGTCGCCAACGACGACGGCGGCGGTATCTTCGAGCTCCTCGAACAAGGCGACCCGCAGTACGCCGGCGTCTTCGAGCGAGTGTTCGGAACACCACACGGCATGGACCTCGCTGCGCTGTGCGCGGCCTACCGCGTGCCCCACGCAGCGGTCACCGTCGACGCCCTGGCAACGACGCTGGCGCAACCGGCCAACGGCATTCGTGTGCTCGAGGTCGCGACGGATCGCAGTGGGCTGCGCGAACTCCACGCTTCCGTGCGGGCACAGCTGTGACGCAAACGGTTCTGCGTCGTCTCCGCATCGGCGTACTGGTGGTTGCGGTCGGCATTTCCGTGCTCGCGGTGATTCTGGTTCTCGGTGCCTGGCGCAACGATCGGACCATCGAATCGAACATGGGGACCGCAACTGCCGAGGTGCTCTCGGCAGGCTCGCTACGTTCGGCGATCAGCTTCGTGACACCGGACGGCGCCAACCACAACCCTGAACTCGGCGTGCTCTACCCCACCAATCTGACTGTGGGACAACGCATCGAGGTGGAGTACTCCAAAGCCGACCCTGATTTGGTCCGGGTAGCGGGACGCAACGCGACGGTGGCGCTGATCCCGGCAGGATCGGTGATCGTCGTGACGTGGCTCCTGGCTGGACCGTCGATCTGGTACCTGCGCAAGCGGGAAGCGCAGGCGGCAAGTTCGGCGCCGGTCGCCTCGAGTTAGTTCGCGCTTCGCCCGAACTTCACACGAACATGACGTGGACTTTTCCTGGCCCTGTCACCGTTCTCGGTGTGAGAGTAGCCATCGTTGCGGAGTCATTCCTGCCCAACATGAACGGCGTCACCAACTCGGTACTACGCGTGCTCGAACACCTCGATCGCACTGGCCACGACGCCATGGTCATTGCGCCGGACACCGTCGGATCCGACACCTCTGCCGCCACCGAACACGAAGGCGTTCAGGTGGTTCGGGTGCCAGCCGTCATGGTGCCCAAAGTCAGTTCACTTCCCGTCGGCCTGCCGCAACCACGATTGACCACGGCCGTGCGGACCTTCGCGCCCGACGTCGTCCATCTGGCGTCACCGTTCCTGCTCGGCGCCGGGGGAGTGGCCGTCGCGAAGCGGCTCGGGATCCCGACCGTCGCGGTCTACCAGACCGACGTCGCCGGATTTGCCGAAAGCTACGGTCTCGGCGTCACCAGCCGCGCCGCGTGGGCGTGGACCCGTCGAATCCACAAGAGCTGCAACAGGACACTCGCGCCCTCCACGTCGGCAGTCGACGCCCTCGAAGAGCACGGCATTCCGCGCGTGCACCGATGGGCCCGCGGCGTCGACGCACAACGATTCGCGCCTTCGCGTCGTAGCTCGGTGTTGCGGCAGTCCTGGATCGGCGACAGCGACCGGTTGGTGGTCGGCTTCGTCGGTCGCCTCGCGCCCGAAAAGCACGTCGAACGATTGGCGGCCCTGGCCGGCGATCCCAGTGTGCAGATCGTGATCGTCGGAGACGGCCCGGACCGCGAGAACCTACGACGACTGATGCCGGACGCGATCTTCACCGGACAACTCGGCGGTACCGCGCTGGCCGACGCCTATGCGAGCCTGGACGTATTCGTTCACCCCGGCGAGCACGAGACCTTCTGCCAGGCGGTCCAGGAAGCCCTCGCGAGCGGTGTGCCTGTCGTCGGACCGGACGCCGGCGGACCACGTGACCTGATCTCGCATTGCCGCAACGGCTACCTCCTGCCGACGGACAGGTTCACCGAACTCCTGCCAAGCGCCGTCGACGCACTTCGTCAGCGTGATCTGCGGGTGCAGTTTGGCTCCGCGGCGAGGCGCTCGGTGCTGCACCGGACCTGGCCGGCAATCTGCGAAGAGTTGCTCCGTCACTACGAGGACGTGCAGGGCCTCGGGCGGCGAACGGGTGCCAGAGCAGCCTGAACACCCTCGCTGCACGAGGGTTGGTAGCGTTTCGGGTGTGGCCACTACACACGGAACCCGAGCAACTCTCGAGAAGCAACCGCACGAAGTCGCGTCGATGTTCGACGACGTCGCGGAGCGATACGACCTCACCAACACCGTGCTGTCCTTCGGCCAGGACAAGGGTTGGCGCAAGGCCACCCGCGAAGCCCTCGATCTGAAGCCGGGCGAGAAGGTGCTCGACCTCGCCGCCGGAACCGGAGTCTCGACCGTCGAACTGGGGCGCTCCGGTGCCTGGTGCGTCGCCACCGACTTCTCCAAGGGCATGCTCAAGGCCGGAATCTCGCGCAAAGTTCCGATGGTCGCAGGTGACGCGATGTACCTGCCCTATGCCGACAACGTGTTCGACGCCGCGACGATTTCCTTCGGTCTGCGCAACGTCTCCGACTTCGAAGCCGGACTGCGTGAGATCGCCCGCGTCACCAAGCCGGGCGGACGTCTCGTCGTCAGCGAGTTCTCGACGCCCGTCTTCGGGCCCTTCCGCACGGTCTACATGGAATACCTCATGAAGGCGCTCCCGCAGGTCGCACGCAGCGTCAGCAGCAACCCCGACGCCTACGTCTACCTCGCCGAATCGATCCGTGCCTGGCCGACCCAGGAAGAGTTGGCCCGCAAGATCGAGGCTGCCGGGTGGAAGAACGTCAAGTGGCGCAACCTCACCGGCGGCATCGTGGCGCTGCATTACGCCACTGCCTGAACTGCTGTGCGCCTTTATCAACCCCCGGCGGTTAATAAAGGCGCACAGCACTTGCTCAACCGAACAGCGGTCGGGAGTCGATCTTTCTCGACGCGGCCCCCGACGCCCGCCAGGCCTTCGCCGTCAGATCGGCGTCGGCGTCGGTGACGAGGTTCCCCATCACCCGAACGGCGACCGTCATCAGTGCCCGTGAGCGCATCGCGATCGGACCCGACGCGGGCAGGAACTGCGGAACCGTCAGCAGGCCTGCGAGCCGGCGCGCGACCGAGAACGCCTGCCCGTAGTGCTCCCGAAGCACGGTCGGCCACAGCTCCGTCAGATCGTCGGCGCCGAGCTGTTCGACCACCAGACGTCCGCCTTCGAGGCCGTAGT
Source organism: Rhodococcus sp. FH8 (assembly GCF_019266085.1). Classification (NCBI taxonomy): domain Bacteria; kingdom Bacillati; phylum Actinomycetota; class Actinomycetes; order Mycobacteriales; family Nocardiaceae; genus Rhodococcus; species Rhodococcus sp. FH8. Next base: position 533,543 of record NZ_LPNQ01000065.1, read on the forward strand.
CGATGCCCTCACCGTTGAGCGGGTTCACACACGCTGCGGCGTCGCCGATCACGGCCCAGTTGCGTCCGGCGATGTTGGAAACTGCTCCACCCATGGGTAGCAAAGCCGAAGCGACGGAACGTATTTCGCTGCTCCACTGCCACTCGCTTCGGCGCTGATCGGTGTAGAGGTCGAGCAAGGGTCGCAGGGCACCTGGAGCCGGGCGCTTGGACGTCGCCAGTGTCCCGACGCCGATGTTCACCTCGCCGGTGCCGAGCGGGAAGATCCAGCCGTACCCCGCCTGCAACGTGCCCTCCGCGTCCCGCAGTTCCAGATGCGAGGTGATCCACGGGTCGGCGCTGCGCGGCGTCGCGACATACGCGCGTGCCGCGACGCCGTACGCGGTGTCCCGGTGCCACTGCCGTCCCAGCTTCTTGCCGAGCGTCGAGCGAACGCCGTCGGCGATGATCAGCGTCCGGCAACGAAGAGTGCTGCGTCCCGAGGGGCCGGCGAGTACGACGGCGGCTACTCGATCACCGTCGAGTTCGACGTCGACGGCCTTGGTGCCCTCGACCATGACCGCGCCCGATTCGACGGCGCACCGGCGAATGGCGTCGTCGAGTTCGGTCCGGGGGATTGCACTGCCGATCGGCGGGAACGACGTCCCCGGCCACTCGAGTTCGAGTTCTTGTCCGAAGCCGGACAACCGTAGTCCCTTGTTCGTCGTGTGTGACCGAACCCACTCGCCGAGGCCGAGGAGATCCAGTTCGGCCACGGCGCGCGGAGTGAGTCCATCACCACAAGTCTTGTCTCGCGGGAAGACGGCAGCGTCCACCAGCACGACGTCTCGGCCGCTGCGGGCGGCCCACGCCGCGGCCGAAGAACCCGCGGGACCTGCGCCGATGACCACAATGTCGGTTTCGGTCGGAAGCGTATCGACGACGGGGGACTGCTCTTCTACGGACACACTCACATCTTCCCAGGCTCGCGATCGCCACCGTGGCGAGGCCGTCCCGAGTGCGAACCGCTAGGTTCACTACCGTGGGAACCGAGCCGTCACTGACGACAGGAATGGGTACTGACATCGTGAGCACCGAAAAGACTGCTGCCGACGCAACCGCATCGAGCACCGTCGTTGCAGGCATCGACCTGGGCGACGAACAGCTCGCCGCAGTAGTGCGTGGTGGACTCTCCGATGTCGAGGAGTTGTTGGTCAGCGAGCTGTCCGACGGAGAAGACTTCCTCACCGAGGCCGCGCTGCATCTCGCGCGAGCTGGTGGAAAGCGCTTCCGTCCGTTGTTCACGATCCTGACAGCGCAACTCGGACCGGTGCCGAACGATCCGTCGATCATCACCGCAGCGACCGTCACCGAACTCGTTCACCTTGCGACGCTCTATCACGACGACGTCATGGACGAGGCGTCCATGCGGCGCGGAGCACCCAGCGCCAATGCCCGCTGGGGAAACAGCGTGGCGATCCTGGCCGGCGACTATCTGTTCGCGCACGCATCACGCCTGGTATCGACGCTCGGACCTGAAGCCGTTCGGATCATCGCCGAAACATTCGCCGAACTGGTCACCGGCCAGATGCGCGAGACGATCGGTGTCAAGAAGGAGCAGGATCCGGTCGAGCACTACCTCAAGGTCGTGTGGGAGAAGACCGGTTCGCTGATCGCTGCATCCGGACGCTTCGGCGGCACCTTCTCCGGCGCCGACGCAGCTCACATCGAGCGCCTCGAGCGCCTGGGTGACGCCGTCGGCACCGCGTTCCAGATCTCCGACGACATCATCGACATCTCGTCCGTCTCGGCGCAGTCCGGCAAGACTCCGGGCACCGACCTGCGCGAGGGTGTCCACACCCTGCCCGTCCTGTACGCGTTCCGCGAAGAAGGGGCCGACGCAGATCGCCTGCGGGAGCTGCTCGCGGGCCCGGTTACCGAAGATGCCCTGGTAGAAGAAGCTCTCGAACTGCTCGAGCGTTCGCCGGGCATGGTCAAGGCGAAGGCAAAGCTGGGCGAGTATGCCGTCGCGGCGAAAGCTCAGTTGGCTGAGCTCCCGCAGGGACCGGCCAACGAAGCGCTCGTGCGTCTCGTCGATTACACGATCGAACGAGTCGGCTGACACCTCGGCGAATCGGGGCTACCGGGTGGAAACCCCGACAGTCACTGGGTGGGAACCCTGATGACCCTGTCCTTCGTTGACTGAACAGAACCGGTGCATACACCGGGGAGTTCGGGTGAGCCTTCGGCTCCAGCGAGGCAAGAGGTGAGCGGTTTGCACGGCTACGCGAACGGTGCGAAGACATTCGGCTTGTTGGTGGGGATGTCGGCGCTGATCGTCTTCATCGGCTCGCTGTTCAACAGCCCGTTCCTTCTGTGGGGATCCGTTCTGTTTGCCGTCGGCATGAATGCCTACGTGTACTTCAACAGCGACAAGCTGGCGCTTCGATCGATGCGCGCCCAGCCCATCACCGAGGTCGAGGCACCGGCGATCTACCGGATCGTGCGCGAACTCGCCACGACGGCGCACCAACCGATGCCCAGGCTGTACATCAGCCCCACGAACGCCCCGAACGCGTTTGCCACCGGTCGTAGCCCTCGGCACGCCGCGGTGTGCGTGACCAGCGGCATCATGCAGATCCTGAACGAACGCGAACTGCGCGCCGTACTCGGGCACGAACTCTCTCACGTCTACAACCGGGACATTTTGATCTCGTCCGTGGCCGGCGCGATGGCCAGCGTTATCTCTGGCCTGGCCAACTTCGCGATGTACGCGAGCATCTTCGGCGGCCGAGGGAACGGGCAGGGAAGCAATCCGATCGCGCTGCTGCTCGTCTCCCTACTGGGACCGATCGCGGCAACCGTGGTCAAGCTGGCCGTTTCGCGCTCTCGCGAGTATCAGGCTGATCAATCGGGAGCCGAGCTCACCGGTGACCCGCTGGCGTTGGCGTCGGCGCTGCGCAAGCTCGAGTCGGGCGTCGCAGCCGCGCCGTTGCCGCCTGAGCCCAAGCTCGCGGCGCAGTCCCACCTGATGATCGCCAACCCCTTCAGAGCGGGCGACAAGGTCAGCAAGCTGTTCTCGACGCATCCGCCCATGGCGGACCGGATCGAGCGTTTGGAGAAGATGGCGGGGATGTAGGGGCCTTCGGCCCCTGTGAGCCTTTCTGGTCGTCGGAACTACCAAAAAGGCGCACAGGGGCGCAGCCCCTGCTACCGGTAGTTCACGAACTGCAGGGCGATCCCGAAGTCCTCACCCTTGAGCAGGGAGATGACGCCCTGGAGGTCGTCGCGCTTCTTGCTGCTCACACGAAGTTCCTCACCCTGGATCTGCGCCTTGACGCCCTTGGGGCCCTCGTCGCGAATCTTCTTGGTGATCTTCTTCGCGTTCTCGCTGCTGATGCCCTGGACCAAGGTTCCGGACAGCTTGTAGATCTTTCCGGACTGCGCCGGCTCGCCGGCATCGAATGCCTTCAGCGAGATGTCGCGACGGATCAACTTCTCCTTGAACACGTCGAGGGCGGCCAGCAGTCGCTCCTCGGTGTCGGCGTTCAACGTGATCGTCTCTTCACCAGACCACTCGATCGACGCTCCCGTGTTTCGGAAGTCGAAACGCGTGGTCAACTCCTTGGCAGCCTGATGCAGGGCGTTGTCCACCTCTTGACGGTCAACCTTGCTCACCACGTCGAAGGACGAATCAGCCACTTCACACTCCCGCTTTCCGGTAGTTCACGAACATCGAGTTCCGCCCACCTTCCATACCGGTGGACACCTCGACGTTATCGGGTCGGCACCGCCCGTTACCACCCGGTTTGCAAAATGGGGGTGTGTTCGTTGTATTCTTCTCACCGCACCGAGGAAGCCGTTTTCGGCCGCCGCACGTCGCGATATACTTGCGAATGCGCCGGATCGAAGCCTGGTGCAAGCACGGCAGATTGCCCGAGCGGCCAATGGGAGCGGACTGTAAATCCGTCGGCTTATGCCTACGTAGGTTCGAATCCTACATCTGCCACACCAAGTCAGCCCCGATTCTCTTCGCGAGAGTCGGGGCTGACTTTTTTGTGCGTGTACCGAGGTCGAGCGCGCGTTGGCGACGCAGGCGCCGGCTTCGGCTCAGGGGTGTCGGGGGCTCAGGGGCCTCGGGATGGGCACCGGGGGATGGTTTCAGGGGGAGTGCAGGGTCGAGCTGGTTCCCGCAAAGCCCTCGCCAGCGGCCCCGATCGGTGCAACAATGGGCTCCGGCACCATTTTTGCCCCGATGACCAGCGGATTTGGTGCTGGCGCTCGTTCGTGTGTAATCTTTCGGAGGCTTCAAGAGAGCGGCAACGCACTCCTGAGCCACGCCCCCTTAGCTCAGTCGGTAGAGCGTTTCCATGGTAAGGAAAAGGTCAACGGTTCGATTCCGTTAGGGGGCTCGCTGGATTGTGGTGCCGTGCTTTCCGCGCGACACTCGACACCGAGGCGGTGTAGCTCAGTTGGTAGAGCAAACGACTCATAATCGTTGCGTCGCCGGTTCAAGTCCGGTCACCGCTACACAATATGCATGATCCACCCTGATTGCTCGTAATCAGATACACCCGAAAGAAGGCATCCCGTGGCCTCCTCGACCGACGTTCGGCCCAAGATCACCTTGGCCTGCGAGGTATGCAAGCACCGCAACTACATCACCAAGAAGAATCGGCGCAACGACCCCGATCGCCTGGAGCTCAAGAAGTTCTGCCCCAACTGCGGAACCCACCAGTCGCATCGCGAGTCGAAGTAGTAAGTCCTTAACAGGACGACGATTTTCGCGGAAGACCCTCTCTGGGCCTGCGTCTTCGGGTCCTAGCTAGAAGAGAGTCTCACCGCGTGACAGATTTGCAAGAGAACCAGGCAGCGGCCGAGGTCCCTACGGACCCGGCCGCTCATGCCGTCCAGATGGTCGGTCACCACTATCGTGTCGAAGACTTCTACGAGGTCGGACGCGAGAAGGTACGCGAGTTCGCTCGCGCCGTCCAGGACGCCCATCCCGCGCACTACGACGAGACGGCAGCCAAGGGCCTCGGATATGACGGCCTGATCGCTCCCATCACGTTCGTCGCCATCGTGGGTGCCATTGCTCAGCGACGTCTGTTCGAAGAGATCGTCACAGGCTACGACCTGAGTCAGATTCTTCAGACCGATCAGCGCTTGGTGCTGCACAAGCCCATGCAGGTCGGTGACCGACTCTTCTGCGACGTCTTCCTGGATTCGTTCAGGCAGGCCGCAGGTAGCGACATCATCGTGACCAAGAACATCATCACCGATCAGAACGACGAAGCCGTCGTCACCACGTGGACGACGCTTGTTGCTCGAACGGGTGGGGAAGTGGACGAGAACATCGCCCACGCAGTCAAGGACGTGATGATGCATGTCGCTTCGTAAATTTTCCGACGTGAGTGTCGGCGAACTTCTCCCCGAGAAGTCCGTCACCCTGACGCGTGGAAACCTCGCCAACTACGCGGGTGTTTCGGGAGATCCCAATCCGATTCACTTCAGTGACGAGGTCGCACGACTTGCCGGCTTGCCGGACGTCGTCGCGCACGGCATGCTCTCCATGGGCATCGGTGCCGGCTACGTCACCGAATGGCTGGGAGATCCGGGCGCAGTGACCGAGTACAACGTACGGTTCACGAGCCCGGTGATTGTGGCAGCCGACAAGGCTGCCGAGATCGAGTTCACCGCCAAGGTGAAGTCGATCGACGAAGAAAGCAAGACCGCAGTACTGGCAATTGTGGCCAAGTCCGAAGGTAAGAAGATCTTCGGTCGTGCCACTGCCACGGTCCGTCTAGCCTGATCGCAGGGCGGATTGTGTTTGTTCCGGGGCTTTGAAGTACACTGAGATTTCTGGGATTCCTCAGCGCTGCGCGCTGCCCTGAATGTTGCAAGACATTCACCTCGGGTAGCGCGTATGTTGTGTGATCGCAGAACGGTTGATTCAGGCAGGGTCTACCTGTCGAGGTCAACCAAAGGGGCGTAGCTCAACTGGCAGAGCAGCGGTCTCCAAAACCGCAGGTTGCAGGTTCAAGTCCTGTCGCCCCTGCCCCCGGATGCCAGCGACTGAGAGGAACGACGTGAGCGAGGAGCGCGCCAAGCGCGACGCCGACACTTCGGATGCGGAGACTTCACCGTCTGCCGATTCGACCGGTGTCGACGACACTGCAGCTGACGCGACTACGCGTTCCGATCTTTCGTTGGACAAGGACGGTGCCGAAAAGGCTCCCTCCGCATCCAGTGGGGTTTCCAACAAGCCGACCGGCAAGCGCGCTGCACGCGGCGCCTCGGTCAGCGCGTCCACCGTGAAGACTCCGGCCCGGACGGCATCCCGGACATCTTCGGCCAAGCCGACTGCAACGAACCCCGGCAAGAAGCCCAAGGCGAAGAAGGACAACATCTTCAAGCGCCTGCGCAAATTCTTCCGCGAGGTCATCGCAGAACTCCGTAAGGTCATCTGGCCGAACCGCAAGCAGATGATCACCTACACCAGCGTCGTGCTGACGTTCGTGGTCTTCATGGTCGCTTTCATCAGCGGCGTCGATATCGCTGTGATCAAGGGTGTCACCTGGCTGTTCGGCTGATCGCCGTAGCAGTCGGGCGTCTTTGCCTGCGAGCGCGACAAGACCCGACCCGGGTCCGAGTAACGAGAGGAAGCGAGTGCCCCAGTGAGCACCCCCGAGAACGACACGAATGAGGCTTTGGCCGAAGAGCGTGTTTCTGCCGAGGCGGCAGCCGAAGTAGACGTCGTGGTTGCCGAAGGCACCGATGCAGACGTTGCCGAAGGCACTGATGCAGACGCTGCAGCGACCGAGGACGTCATCTCCGACGATGCCGAGAACTCCGACGAGGCCGCTCCCGCCGCCGAGCTCGAGGTCGAGGATCCCGTTGCCGAACTCAAGGCTGCGCTGCGCCGCGCCCCGGGTGACTGGTACGTCATCCACTCGTACGCCGGTTACGAGAACAAGGTCAAGACCAACCTCGAGACTCGCGTTCAGAACCTCGATGTCGGCGACTACATCTTCCAGGTGGAAGTTCCCACCGAAGAGGTCACCGAGATCAAGAACGGCCAGCGCAAGCAGGTCAACCGCAAGGTTCTGCCCGGATACATCCTCGTTCGCATGGAGCTCAACGACGAGTCGTGGGGCGCCGTGCGCAACACGCCTGGTGTCACCGGTTTTGTCGGTGCCACGTCGCGTCCCTCGCCGCTGACCCTCAACGAGGTCGTCAAGTTCTTGCTCCCGCAGCAGGAGCAGAAGAAGCAGCAGGCTGCAGCGGCCGCCGTCGCAGCAGGCGAGGCACCGTCCGAGTCCTTCGGCAAGCCCCTCATCGAGGTCGACTTCGAGGTCGGCGAGTCGGTCACCGTCATGGACGGCCCGTTCGCAACCCTTCCGGCCAGCATCAGCGAGGTCAACGGCGAGCAGCAGAAGCTCAAGGTTCTCGTGTCGATCTTTGGTCGTGAAACCCCGGTTGAGCTCAACTTCAACCAGGTCGCGAAGATCTGACCACCCCAAAACTTGCAATTTGTTCGACGCAAGACACACACCCAAGCTAGAAACTAGGAACTAGAGATGCCCCCAAAGAAGAAGAAGCTCGCCGGGCTCATCAAGCTGCAGATCCAGGCAGGTCAGGCTAACCCTGCACCTCCCGTGGGTCCCGCACTCGGTCAGCACGGCGTGAACATCATGGAGTTCTGCAAGGCCTACAACGCGGCGACTGAGTCCCAGCGCGGCAACGTTGTGCCGGTCGAGATCTCGGTCTACGAAGACCGGACCTTCGATTTCAAGCTGAAGACCCCTCCCGCCGCCAAGCTGCTCCTCAAGGCAGCCGGCGTCGCCAAGGGCTCCGGCGAACCGCACAAGACCAAGGTTGCCTCGGTGACCATGGATCAGGTGCGCGAAATCGCGAAGACCAAGGCTGAAGACCTCAATGCCAATGACATCGAGCAGGCCGCGAAGATCATCGCCGGCACCGCTCGTTCCATGGGCATCACGGTCCAGGGCTGATAGTCCGCTCCACAGCATTACGTGGGAGGGCCGGCCAGGCCCCGACCACAACTGAACCATTCACCACTGCACAGGTAATTCGCTGCAGTGACAAGTAAGGACAGAACAAATGGCAAAGCGCAGCAAGGCGTACCTCGCCGCCGCTGAGAAGATCGACGCAGACAAGCTCTACAGCCCGCTTCAGGCTGCAAAGCTCGCCAAGGAGACGTCGTCCACCAAGATGGATGCAACCGTTGAGGTTGCAGTTCGTCTGGGCGTCGACCCCCGTAAGGCTGACCAGATGGTCCGCGGAACGGTCAACCTGCCCCACGGCACCGGTAAGACCGCTCGCGTCATCGTGTTCGCTGTTGGCGAGAAGGCAGCAGAAGCCGAGGCTGCAGGCGCTGACGTAGTCGGTGCAGAAGACCTGATCGAGCGCATCCAGGGTGGATGGGTCGATTTCGACGCCGCAATCGCGACTCCTGATCAGATGGCCAAGGTCGGCCGCATCGCCCGTGTCCTCGGACCCCGTGGCCTGATGCCGAACCCGAAGACGGGCACCGTCACGGCGGATGTCACCAAGGCTGTCAACGACATCAAGGGTGGAAAGATCAACTTCCGCGTCGACAAGCAGGCCAACCTGCACTTCGTCATCGGCAAGGCATCGTTCGACGATGAGAAGCTGGTGGAGAACTACGGCGCAGCCCTGGACGAGATCCTGCGTGCGAAGCCCTCGTCGGCCAAGGGCCGCTACGTGAAGAAGATCACGGTCTCGACCACCACCGGTCCGGGCATCCCGGTGGATCCGAACCGTACTCGCAACCTCCTCGAGGATGCTGCAGACGCGTAAGCAGTCCGCATACGAACAAGAAGGCCAGCAGGGATCACTCCCTGCCGGCCTTCTTGTCGTTTCGGGAGAGGGTGATCCCTGCCGGTGGTATCGGTCCAACGGTGGTATCGGTCCAACGGTGGTATCGATCTAACGGTGGCATCATCGGGGTATGCACGAAGCGTTCCAGTTCCTCGGAAACTTTTGGTGGCTGATCTTCGTTTTCGGCGGCACCATCGGTGGGGCGCTGAAGGGTGTCGCGGTTGCCAACGAAAGGCGGATCGAGCGCCGGCAAGAGCGCTTCCGGCTCAAGCAGCAGACCAAGGTCGCCATCGCGCAGGCCAACGCGCAACATCACGCCGACGAAGAAACACAGCGCCGAGAGCTGGCCAAGGCCATCGAGCAGCACGATGCGGTCGACGTCCGATGGTTCGCGTACGAGCTCGACCCGGTCACACTGCTCGACACCCCGATGATGACGGACATGCGCGAGCCTTTGACCGCCGAGTTTCATAGAGCCAAATATCGTGCCGACCTGCTTCGCCCAGGCAATCCGGAGACGATGATCGGCAACCAGCAGGCACAAACCGAGTACCGCGAGGCGGTGCACGCTTACGCGATCGCCTTCGAAATCGCGGAAGCTGAGGCGAAGCGCCGCCGACGGAGCGGATTCACCCTCGACGAACAAGAGCGCCTGGTAAGGGCGCAACGTCTGCTGCGACTGGCCATGGACGAGGGCGCGACGCCACAGGAACGTCAGAGTGCGTATCGGAAGGCCCACAAGGAACTCGATGGACTGCTGGTGTTGCCGGACCGAGCTCGGGCAGCAATCGAACACAAGATCGCCAGGGCCATCGGTGCTTGAAGAAACCGGGTGCGTGACGAACCCGATTTGGTTATGCAGCGAGCAGTCAGGTAGTCTTCGACGCGGAGTTCAGTGCTGGATATGAACTTCACCCCAAAATCATGTTCTACCCAAGACCGTTGGTGATTGCACTCAGTGATGGGTGTGGTTGAAAGTCCGGGAGTGCCCGGCGGCCCACGTAGGTGAACGAGGTAGGGGGATAGCTTGATGTAGTGGTTCTACAGTTTGCCTGGTTATGCACTGCCTCGCTTTGCATCGTTACGCTGATTCGTAAGCCTCTTCTTCATGTTTCCTCTGTACGCCCCGTGCGCTTGCGCCGGGGCGTTTTGCATGTCGCGGACTGTGTCTTCTCGGGTTCACCCCGATGAGGTGCAGCGGTTCCTGAGTGGGACAACGACTGTCACGAGAGGAGGCGAAGTATGGCAAAGCCTGAGAAGGTTTCCGCAGTTGCGGAAATCACCGAGCAGTTCAAGGGTTCGACCGCCGCTGTGGTCACGGAATACCGTGGCCTTTCGGTTGGCAACATCACGACACTGCGACGCGCTCTCGGAGAAGGTGCCACCTACTCCGTCGCCAAGAACACCCTGGTCAAGCGTGCCGCCGCAGAGGCTGGCATCGAGGGCCTTGATGACCTGTTCGTTGGTCCGACCGCCATTGCATTCATCAAGGGCGAACCGGTCGACGCTGCGAAGGCTCTGAAGAACTTCGCTAAGGACAACAAGGCGCTCATCATCAAGGGCGGCTACATGGACGGCGCTGCGCTGTCCGTGGAAGAGGTCAACAAGATCGCGGATCTCGAATCCCGCGAAATCCTGTTGGCAAAGCTTGCCGGCGCGATGAAGGGCAACTTGGCAAAGGCCGCAGGCCTGTTCAATGCTCCCGCTTCGCAGATGGCCCGTCTGGCCGCTGCCCTGCAGGAGAAGAAGGCTGCAGAAGGCGGAGCCGCAGAGGCCCCCGCAGAGGCTGCCACCGAGGCTCCGGCCGAGGCCGAAGCCGAAAGCTGATCCGCACCCGCGCATCACTGCTATAACCCCGCCCGGTCGCGGATCAGCGACATGGGACTTACAGGAAGGACCGCCACAATGGCGAAGCTCAGCACCGAAGAGTTGTTGGACCAGTTCAAGGAGCTCACCCTCCTCGAGCTCTCGGAGTTCGTTAAGGCATTCGAGGAGACCTTCGAGGTCACCGCTGCTGCTCCCGTCGCCGTCGCCGCTGCAGGCGCACCGGCTGCCGGCGCAGAAGCTGCTGAAGAGCAGGACGAGTTCGACGTCGTCCTCGAGTCGGCTGGCGACAAGAAGATCCAGGTCATCAAGGTCGTCCGTGAGGTCGTTTCCGGCCTCGGCCTGAAGGAAGCCAAGGATCTCGTCGAGAGCGCTCCGAAGGCCATCCTCGAGAAGGTTGCCAAGGACGCCGCAGAGGCTGCCAAGGAAAAGCTCGAAGCTGCCGGCGCAAAGATCGTCATCAAGTAAGACGGTTTTCCCGCTGCTCTTCGCGAGTAGTAACGAAGAGGGCCACTCCCCACGGGGAGTGGCCCTCTTTTTTTGAACTTTTTTCGCGGGTGATATGCCGGAATTCATGCAGGTGGGAGGGGTGTCCGAACTAGGCTGTGATCTGAATTATGCTTCTTCCCTACTCGTTAGTAGTATTCGCAGTCACGGGTACCACTCCCATGCGATAGAGTGACCCAACCCACACGGGTGCATGCATGCAACGGACGTCGCGGAGGTAATGGTGGGAGTCGAGGTAGCGGTACAAGGACTGACAAAGTCTTTCGGGTCGCAGAGGATTTGGCAGGACGTGTCGTTGACACTTCCCGCGGGTGAGGTCAGCGCACTGCTCGGGCCTTCGGGTACCGGTAAGTCGGTGTTCCTGAAGTCCCTGATCGGACTGCTCCGCCCTGAACAAGGCTCCATCGTCATCGACGGCACGGACATCCTGCAGTGCTCCTCCAAGGAGCTCTACGAGATCCGCAAGCTGTTCGGCGTTCTCTTCCAGGACGGCGCACTGTTCGGCTCGATGAACTTGTACGACAACATCGCCTTCCCGCTTCGTGAGCACACCAAGAAGTCGGAATCCGATATCCGCAAGATCGTGATGGAGAAGTTGGACCTCACGGGTCTGGTCGGCGCCGAGGACAAGCTTCCCGGTGAGATCTCCGGCGGTATGCGCAAGCGTGCCGGTCTGGCGCGTGCACTCGTTCTCGATCCCGAGATCATCCTCGTCGACGAGCCCGACTCCGGTCTGGATCCGGTGCGTACGACGTACATCAGCCAAACGCTGATCGACATCAACGCCCAGTCGGACGCGACGATTCTGATCGTCTCGCACAACATCAACCTCGCACGCACGGTGCCGGACAACATCGGCATGCTCTTCCGTCGTCAGTTGGTGATGTTCGGTCCTCGTGAGGTGCTGCTCACCTCGGACGAGCCCGTCGTCAAGCAGTTCCTCAACGGAACGATGATCGGTCCGATCGGTATGTCGGAGGAGAAGGACGAGGCTCAGATGGCGCACGAGCAGGCGCTCGTCGACGCCGGTCACCACGCCGGTGGTGTCGACGACGTCGAGGGCATCGTGCCGCAGATGAAGGCCACCCCCGGAAACCCGGAGCGGCAGGCTGTTCGTCGTCGCCAGGAGCGCGTCCGTCAGATCATGCACACCCTCCCAGCTAACGCACAGGCGGCGATTCAGGACAGCCTCGACGAGGTTGACGGAACTGGGCAGTACGATCCCCAGTACGCCGAAGCGAGCGGCTATCAGGGGGAGTGGAACGACAACTCGCAAGACACGCAGGTCATTCCTGCATACGAGGGCGATCCCTACGGAAACACGACACACGGGCAAGGGTAGGCATATCGGATGGGGGTTACCCGCAACTCGGTTCTGAGTCCGGTCAACGGAGCATTAACTCAGGCCGGAAACATCGTCGAACTGTTTGTCGACGTCGTCAGGAATACGTTCCGGCGTCCATTTCAGTTCCGTGAGTTCATCGAGCAGGCCTGGTTCATCGCCAGCGTGACAATTTTGCCGACGGCATTGGTAGCCATCCCTTTCGGCGCCGTCGTCTCACTGCAGACCGGTTCGCTGATCAAGCAGTTGGGTGCAGAATCGTTCACCGGCGCTGCCAGCGTCCTGGCGGTGATCCAGCAGGGTAGCCCCCTGGTGACAGCGTTGCTGGTCGCCGGTGCGGCCGGATCGGCCGTGACGGCCGATCTCGGTTCTCGAACCATCCGTGAAGAGATCGACGCGATGGAAGTCCTCGGAATCAATCCGATTCAGCGCCTGGTGGTTCCGCGTGTACTCGCGATGGTGCTGATCGCTGTTCTGCTCAACGGACTGGTGTCCGTCGTCGGTATCGCGGGTGGTTACTTCTTCAACGTGATCCTGCAGGGCGGTAACCCCGGTGCCTACATCTCGTCGTTCTCAGCTTTTGCGCAGCTACCGGACATTTGGAGCGGTGAGATCAAAGCCGCGGTGTTCGGTGTCATCGCTGGTGTGATCTCCGCGTACAAGGGACTCCACCCGTCCGGTGGCCCGAAGGGCGTCGGTGAGGCGGTGAACCAGGCCGTCGTCATCACGTTCCTGCTGTTGTTCTTCGCCAATCTGATTCTGACGATGGTGTACCTCCAGATCGTGCCGGCGAAGGGATCTTGACCTAAATGACCATCGCACGAGGCCGCGGCGATCAGTTCCTGCTGAAGAGTCGCAAAGTAGCCAGAATTCCAGTGAACGCGTTGGACCGCGCGGGCGAGCAGATGTCGTTCTACGCGCGCGCCATCGCGTGGACCCCGCGCACCCTGCATCGGTATCGGAAGGAGACGCTTCGACTACTCGCCGAAGTGACCTTCGGTAGCGGTGCGCTCGCAGTGATCGGCGGAACCATCGGCGTCATCGCGATGATGTCCGGATTCACCGGTGTCGTCGTCGGCCTCCAGGGCTTCGCCGCTCTGGAGCAGTTGGGTAGCTCGGTCCTGACCGGCTTCCTCTCCGCATACGTCAACACCCGTGAGATCGCTCCGATCGTTGCGGCTCTTGCGCTCTCGGCCACGGTTGGTTGTGGCTTCACCGCCCAACTCGGTGCCATGCGTATCTCCGAAGAGATCGACGCGCTCGAGGTCATGGCAGTTCCGTCGGTGCCGTTCCTGGTCACGACGCGCATGATCGCCGGCTTCGTCGCCGTCATCCCGCTGTACATCGTGGGTCTGCTTGCGGCGTACCTCGCCTCGAGAGTGATCAGCACGGTCTTCAACGGGCAGTCGACGGGTTCCTACGACCACTACTTCAACCTGTTCCTGCCACCGCAGGACGTGCTGTATTCGTTTGCGAAAGTCCTGGTATTCGCCTTCGTGCTGATCCTGATCCACTGCTACTACGGGTTCCATGCCTCAGGTGGTCCCGCAGGTGTCGGCGTGGCCGTCGGCCGCGCTGTTCGCGCCGCAATCGTGACGATCGCCGTTCTCGACTTCTTCCTCAGCCTCGCAATCTGGGGCACCACGACGACAGTGAGGGTGGCCGGATGATCGAGGCTCCGTCAGTCCTGCGCCGCCGTGTGCTCGGACTCGTGTTCTTCGTGGTGTTGGCATTGTTCCTGGCCTTCACCATCGGAACCTTCAACAAGACGTTCAAGGACGTCGTGAAGATCGACCTCGTGACCGACACAGTCGGAAATGCGTTGCCACCCAACGCGGACGTCAAGGTCCGTGGGCTGCTGGTCGGCGAGGTGCGATCCGCGTCGACGAAAGACGGCCAGGTCACCTCGGTCCTCGCGATCGAGCCGGACAAGGCTGATCTCATTCCGTCCAACGTCACGGCGCGTCTTCTCCCGAAGACGCTTTTCGGTGAGCGCTACGTCTCCCTGATCATTCCGGAGGGAACCACCGCGACCCCGATTTCCGCGGGAACGGTGATCCACCAGGACAAGAGCGGCAATGCTGTCGAGGTCGGCGACGTTCTGGACGGACTGCTCCCACTTCTGCAGGCGATTCCGCCGCAGGATCTGGCGAACACTCTCGGTTCTCTCGCGCAGGGTCTGACGGGACGCGGCGCCGAGCTCGGTCTGACGGTCGATCGTCTCGAGGAGATCTTCCGCGGCGTCAATACCGAACTGCCCGCGGTGCAAGAGGATCTGCGCAAGTTCGCGGACTTCTCCCAGACGTACTCGGACGCTGCGCCCGATCTGATCAACGCTCTCGACAATCTGCGGACCACGGGTAACACGGTGGTGCAGAAGCAGGACCAGTTGCGGACACTGCTGGCGTCGCTCACCGTGACATCGTCGGACACCGCAGCCTTCCTCGAAGCGAACTCGTCCTCGATCATCACGCTCGCTGCGGATTCGAAGGAAGCTCTCCAGCTTCTGGCCCAGTACTCTCCGACCTTCGGGTGCACGTTCAAGGGCTTCTCGGACACCGCTCCGGAAGCTGCCAAGATCCTGTCCACCGACGCGCCCAATCCTGGTGTGCGTGCGAGTATTCAGATCGTGAACCCCAAGGGTCGCTACCTGCCCAACCAGGACGAGCCACGGCTCGTCGACAACCGCGGCCCGGTTTGCTACGACAACGTCACCGAGCCCGGTCGTCCGTTCCCGCAGTACCCCGGCGGTTCGTACGGTGACGGTTCCTACCAGGTTCCTTCCCGCAATCCAGGTCCCGCCACCATGGAATTCCTGCCTGCACCCGAGGGCTCCGGACCTCAGTTGTTCTCGACCAACAACAGCGGTCCTGCGCAGCAGGCCGGCTACGCGGGCTCGAAACTCGAAGAGGATACGTTGAAGGTGATCTACGGACAGGCCAACGGTGTTGCGCCGGACGATGTTCCGGCGTGGACCACGATGGTCAGCGCTCCGGCATTCGCAGGTGCGGAGGTGAGCGTCCAATGAGAGGACTCGCAGCTCCGCTGACAAAGCTCATCATCTTCGTTGTGGTGACGGTCCTGGCGACAGGACTGCTGGCAGCCAGTATCGCCAACCTCGGCGGCGGTGGCGGCACCAAGTTCAACGCCGTCTTCTCCGACGTCACTTCGTTGAACGAGGGCGACGAGGTTCGCATTGCAGGTGTTCGTGTCGGCCAGGTCGAGAAGATTGCCATCGTCAACGACAACCAGGCCGAGGTCCAGTTCTCGGTATCCGACCGTGATTGGTTGCCGGCCAGTTCCATCGCCACCATCCGGTTCCGCAACCTGGTGGGGCAGCGGTACATCTCGCTCTCGCAAGGTGAAGGCAGCCAAGGCAAGAAGATCACCGGCGGCGATACCCTGCCGCTGTCTCAGACGCGCCCGGCAGTCAACCTCACGACACTCTTCAACGGCTTCAAGCCGCTGTTCACCACCCTGAGCGCGGACGACGTCAACAAGCTGTCGTACCAGATCATCCAGGTCTTCCAAGGCGAATCGGGCACCATCAGTGAGCTCGTGCGCAACACCGCGAGCCTGACCAACACCGTCGCGGACAAGGACGCGGTCATCGGCGCGGTGATCAAGAACCTCAACGACGTTCTCGACACCGTCAACGCGAACGACAAGAACCTCGATTCACTGATCGTCAACACCCAGCAACTCGTCACCGGGTTGGCCAACGAGCGTGGGGTGGTCGGTTCGGCCGTCACCTCACTCGCAGGCCTGACCGACGCGACGGCAGACTTGCTCGAGCCGACGCGGCCGTCGATTCAGGGCTCGATCACGGCACTCAACACGCTGGCGACCACACTCAATCGTCGGAGTGACGACGTCAACGCGGTGCTCGAGACCTTGCCGGTCAAGCTCGAGAAGCTCGCACGCGTAGCGAGCTACGGTTCCTGGTTCCAGTTCTATCTGTGCGGAATCGACATCGTTGCCGGTCCAGGACAGTCTGCGTCGCTGAATCTGCCCACCGGCCTGCCGACGGTCAATCAGCCGATTTACACCAACGCGGCCACGCGATGCACTCAAGACGGTATGAGGGAGTTGCAAGGTCGATGAGTAAACGTCGCAGTCCGGCAATGGCCGGAGCCATCGGTATCTTCGTGGTGCTGCTGGCCACTTTGTCCGCGTTCTTCCTCGATTCGCTTCCGTTCGTGGGAGCAGGCTCGTCCTATTCCGCCGAGTTCTCCGAAGCCGCGGGTCTCAAGCCTGGTAACGAGGTTCGTATCGCCGGCGTGAAGGTCGGCAAGGTCACTTCCGTCGATCTCGACGGTGACCGTGTTCTCGTCGACTTCAAGGTCAGTGACGCGTGGGTGGGAGATCAAACCTCTGCGTCCATTCAGATCAAGACCATTCTGGGACAGAAGTACCTCGCACTAGATCCGCGCGGAACCGACAACCTCGATCCCAAGGATCGGATTCCGCTAGAGCGCACCACCTCTCCGTACGACGTCGTTCAGGCCTTCTCGGCCGCGGCGGACACAGTCGGCGACATCGACACCGACCAGTTGGCGAAGAGCATGGAGACGTTGTCCCAGGCATTTTCCGAGACACCTGGCGATGTCCGCGCTTCGCTCGACGGTGTCAGTCGGCTGTCGCAGACGATCGCGAGCCGCGATCAGGACTTGCAGAAGCTCTTCGCCGCCACCGGGAAGACGTCGCAGATTCTTGCTGACCGCAACAAGGAATTCACCCAGCTGATCCGAGACGGCGGACTTTTGGTGCAGGAACTCAACAATCGCCAGCAAGCGATTTCGCAGCTGCTCACCGGAACTCAGCGCGTCTCTCAGCAGCTCACCGGTCTCGTTCGTGACAACGAGGCGGCAATCGGGCCGGCGCTGACGCAGCTCAACGGCGTCATCGACATCTTGAAGGCCAACAACGAGAACTTGGACAAGGCACTGAAGCTCTACGAACCCTTCATTCGCTTGTACGCCAACGTGGTCGGCAACGGCCGTTGGTTCGACCAGGTCGTCGTGAACCTCCTTCCGCCGGGTCTGCCGGACATTCCGGGCTACCGTGACCCCGTTCGTACGTTGGGAGGCAACTGATGGCTGATACTGCCGAAGCCGGAAGCGGCTCCAAGAAGCGCTCGGTCGCGATCATCGCCGCTGTTCTGATCGGGTTACTCGTAATCGGTGGTGCGCTGTGGTGGGTGTTCACTCGCGCCGGAACCACCAAGATCACCGCCTACTTCGACAAGTCGGTGGGTATCTACGACGGCTCCGACGTTCGTGTTCTCGGTGTCAAGGTCGGCACCGTCGAATCCGTCGAACCCCAGGGAGATCAGGTCAAGGTCGAGCTGCGTGTCGATCGTGGGATCGACATTCCCGCGGGTGCCAGTGCCGCTCAGATCACGCCGTCGGTGGTTGCCGACCGCTACATCCAGCTGACACCGGTCTTCACCGGCGGCGACAAGATGGCCA
Organism: Rhodococcus sp. FH8; assembly: GCF_019266085.1. Classification (NCBI taxonomy): domain Bacteria; kingdom Bacillati; phylum Actinomycetota; class Actinomycetes; order Mycobacteriales; family Nocardiaceae; genus Rhodococcus; species Rhodococcus sp. FH8. The sequence goes on from NZ_LPNQ01000065.1 coordinate 551,530, forward strand.
GCGGTGCAGTCATTCCGATCGAGAAGACGGCGACGCCCGTCGAGGTCGACCAGTTGTACTCCAGCATCGACGAACTCGCGTCGGCTCTCGGTCCTGAAGGTGCCAACAAGAACGGAGCACTGTCCGATTTCGTCGAGACAGGTGCGGCCAACCTCGAGGGCAACGGTGAAGCGTTGGGAGACAGCATCACCAACCTCTCGGATGCCGCACGGACGCTCAACGATTCGCGTGACAACATCTCGCTCACCATCAAGAACCTGGATACTTTTGTGGGCGCTCTCGCGGCCAACGATCAGCAGGTGCGCCAGTTCAACACGCAGTTGTCGGACCTGACCGGATTCTTGGCAGGTGAGCGCGACGATCTCGGTGCCGCTCTGAACCAGCTCTCGATTGCGCTCGGCGACGTCGCGAAGTTCGTGGCCGACAACCGCGATCAACTGGTCCAGACAACCGAAGGTCTCGTCGAACCGACACAGACATTGGCGAACAACAAGGAAGCACTGGCCAACACGCTCACCATGCTTCCGCTGGCGATCTCCAACTTGGTCAACTCGTACGACGCCGAATCAGGTGTGCTGGCTTCACGTCTGGCGTTCCCTGATCTTCAGAACCCGGCCGGAGTGCTCTGCAAGTTGATGGACCTCGGCAAGCTGTTGCCCGGTGATCCGCGGTTCGAGGCATTGGGAAGGCAGATGCAACCGGCCATCGACCAGTGCGCAAACGTCGCAGCGATGACCGACGCAGCCAATCAGGCTGCAGGCCTGAACCTTCCCTTCGGCATCCTTGCCGGTTCCGAACGACAGATGCAGGTAGTTCCGGGCACTGTGCCCGGCGTCGTGTCACCGCGACTGACCAGTGGAAACGGGGAGGGCGAGTGAAGCGTTCATTGATAGTCGGCGCCGGATTGTGCGCCGTCCTGATCTCGGCAACCGCCTGCTCGTCCGAGGGGATCTACGCTGTCCCGCTTCCCGGCGGTCCTGATGTGGGTTCCGATCCGATGCACTTGACCATTCAGTTCGACGACGTGCTCGACTTGGTTCCGCAGTCCGCTGTGAAGGTCGACGGCGTTCCCGTCGGTCGCGTCGACGACGTGTCGGTCGGACCGGACGGATGGACCGCGGACGTCGGCATCATCCTCGACTCGTCGGTTGATCTGCCCGCCAACGCAATTGCCGCGGTCGAGCAGACCAACCTGCTCGGCGAGAAATTCATCCAGTTGTCGGCCCCGCCGTCCGGACCGGACTCTGCGAAGCTGGCCGACGGTGACCTCATTCCGCTCGATCGCACTCGCCACGCCACGGAGATCGAGCAGGTTCTCGGCGCATTGTCGCTGCTGCTCAACGGCGGCGGTGTGGGCCAGTTGCAGCCCATCGTCGAAGAACTCGGGGCCGCATTCGACGGTCGCGAGGGCAAGACGAGAAGTCTTCTGGAGCAGGCGAACACACTCATCGGTGGACTCAACGAACAGCGTGACGACATCACCCGCGCGCTCGACGGCCTGGATGTGCTCTCGACCCGCGTCAACGATCAGAACGAGAAGATCGGGAAGATTCTCGAGGAACTCCCCGTTGCGACACAGGTTCTCAACGAGCAGCGTCCGCAGCTGACGCAGATGCTCGCTCAGGTGGATCGACTCGGAACAGTGGGAACCGACGTCCTCACACAGTCCAAGGACGATCTGATCGCTGATCTTCAGGCTCTGCGTCCGACGCTGCAGGCGCTCGCAGACTCCGGTGACGACTTCGTGGGGGCACTTCCGTTCCTTCCGACGTTCCCGTTCCCGGACGGTGTCGAGAAGATTGCACAGGGTGGTTCCGTCAACCTCTTCCTGAGTGTCGACCTGCAGATCGGCAATACACTCTCGGGTCTCGGTGTCGGGCAGGGAGAACCGGAATACCGCCAGCCCAAGTTCGGCAATCCCAAGCCGGTGGTCGACCCCTCCAACCCGTACTACAACGGCAACGGACCGCGACCGGGCTGGCCGACAGTGTCACTGCTGCCGATCGCTCCGATCCTGCCGCAGGTTCCCGTTGTCGCCGGCCTTCCCGCCACAACAGCGGGTGACCCGGCAACGCCGGCGCCCGCGGCGAACCCACTCAACCCCATCCAGGGAATGCTGGAACAGTTCGGAATCGGCGGTGATGGACAGTGAGATCAGCTCTGGTCAGATGGCAGCTCGTCGGCTTTGTCGTGGTTGCGCTCCTGGGTCTCATCTACGTCGGCGCCAAGTACGTGCGCCTGGACAACCTCATGGGGTTCGGTCAGTACACGGTCAAGACCGAATTGGCCACGTCCGGTGGAATTTTCACCAACGCCGAGGTGACGTATCGCGGCGTGCCGGTCGGGCGAGTGGGCGACATGTCGTTGACCGAGGACGGAATTCAGGTCGACCTGAAGATCGACAACAGTGCTCCGGAGATTCCCGCGTCGGCCCGTGCCGTCGTGGCCAACCGCTCCGCCATCGGTGAGCAGTACGTCGACCTTCAGCCCGATACCGACCAGGGACCGTTTCTCGAGGACGGCTCGGTGATCGCGGTGGGGGACACCACAACTCCGATCCCGATCGAGGATGTGCTGACCAGTGCCAACGGCTTGGTCAAGTCCGTGCCCGTCGACGCGCTCCACACCGTCGCCGTCGAACTCGGTGCAGCGTTCAACGGCAAGGGCGAGGACATTCAGGTCCTGGCCGATTCGCTGTCCGGTCTCTCGCAGTCCGGGCTCGACACTCTGCCTCAGACGCTCGCGCTGATTCGGAACAGTGAGACGGTATTGACGACGCAGTCGGATCAGTCCTCCGCGATCAAGCAGTTCAGTACCGATCTCGATGCTGTCACGGCGCAGTTGCGGACCAGTGATCCGGACATCCGTCGCTTGATCGACAACGGCATCCCGGCCAGCGATCAGATCGGTGCCCTCATCAACGAGGCGGGCCCGAGCCTGACGACTGACCTGACCAATCTTGCCGCGACCACCAAGACGCTTGCGCCGCGAACGATCGCGCTGCAGCCGTTCCTGATCTTCCTTCCCGGTCTGGCCGCTGCCGCACCGACGGTTGCTCCCGGCGACGGAACGGTCCATCAGGGCTTGGTGCTGGAGACCAACAATCCGCTCTCGTGCACGGTGGGTTACGAAGGCACCATGGCGATCCTGGACGAGATGAAGCGTCAGAATCCCAATTTCGACGACACCCAGCAGGACTTCCCGCTCAACACCGCCGCGTCGTGTGAGACGCCGCTGGGCAGCGAGACGGGCGTCCGCAGTGCCAACCGCGTGGTGTACGCCGATCCCGACACGATCCAGCCTTGGGACTTCAAGCCGAAGGTCGATCCGGACAAGTTGAACCTCAACCCGATCGCGACGCAGTTGGCGCCGTTGCTCGGAGTGACACCGAAGTAGACCGATCCGAATGTGGTCGAGTTTGTGCAGTTCAGGCTACTGAGTTGTGGCAGTTGACGATTCGCGGCCAGAGGCTGGGCAAAACAGGTAAGTAGGGTAGTGAGTGTGATTCAGAGAAACAGTTCCCCGCAGTCCGGCGGGCCCGAGCAAGTCGAATCGGGAGCGCCGACAACCGGTAGACCGAAGGGGCTGACAGCGTCTCTGATTGCGGTCGGTGTCTTGCTTCTGGCGGCAGTGGTTGCGCTCGGTGTGTTCGGCGTCCCGTACGTTCGGGCGCTCACCACCGACCGCACCACCGCCGAGATGCGTGACGACGCGCTTATCGGTGCGCAGCAAGTCGCGATCAACCTCAACAACGCGGATTCGGCCAATCTCGACCAGTCGATCGAGAACATGCGTTCTTCGGTGACCGGTGACGAGATGACGACGTATCTGCAGACCGTTCAGGATTCCATCACAGACGAGTTGCGTAACTCGGGCTCGAAGGCTGACACCGAAGTCGTTCAGTCCGCGCTGACCGAGCTCAATACCGATGACCGGACCGCCACGGCACTGGTCGTCGTTCGAGTCACCACGACCCAGGGCAACCAGTTCGTCAAGAATCAGCTCGGCATGCGGCTGGGCATGGTCGAGGTCGACGGGGTCTGGAAGGCTCAGTCGGCTGATCCGATCGGCTCTCGGCTCGATCTCGGCTCCGGCACCCTGCCGGCCACCGACGGCTCCACGCCTGCTCCTGACGCAACGCCCGCACCCGGTTCGGGGACCGAGGCACCTGCCTCCGGTGCTCCTGCACCGACAACCGAGGGTGGTGATTCCGGTGGCCAGTAGTTCGTCGAACCTGCACACCGACATCCCTCGAAGGAGAAGCGCGTAATGCCACCCAAACGTCGTACCGGCGGACCGTCCTCCCCGCAGAACCGTCGGCCGAAGATCGCCGGAAGCGCTCGCTCGCTCAACGTCCCCGCGGGGACGTCCGATTCGGATCCGGTCGAGCCCACGATCGAACAGCCGGAAGAGGAAACACAGGAGGCTGTGAAGCCGGAGGTTGCGAAGCCGGAGGTTGCGAAGCCGACGCTCACGAAGGCAGAGTCCGGAGACATCGAGCCGCCGAAGACGGAAACCGACGCTCCGGAATCCACACCGGGCCCCGATCTGACCAAACCGGCGAAAACCGTCGCAGAGGAGCCCAAGGCCCCTGCTACCTCGGAGACGGGCGCGGGGGAGTCGGCGACAACACCTACACAATCCAAGGCCGGTTGGCGCCTGGTCGCGATCCTGGGGGCCGCAGCGGTCATCGTCGCGATCCTCGCCGGCATCGCCTTCTTCAAAGTCGGCGCGAAGACGGACGACATCGCCTGGGTGGACGAAGGTGCCACGGCTGAAGTTCTTCGTGTGACGCCGTCGGCGTTGGCTGCAGTCTTCACGTTTTCTCCCGACACCTTCGACGCCGATTTCGACAAGGGTGTCCAGGGCCTGAACCAGTCGATGCGCGATCAGCTGACGCAGTACAAGGACACGCAGAAGGCCGGCGTCGAACAAACCCAGACGGCAACGACCGCTGATGTCCCGCTGATCGGGATCACACGGCTCGAGAAGGACCGGGCGCAGTTGCTCGCCCAACTGAACGTCAGCTCGACGCAGAACGGCGTGGCGGCAGACTCTCGCTCCGGAATGGTCATCGTGAGTCTGGAGAAGCAGGACGGAAACTGGCTGATCTCGGAGATTCGCGACCAGTAGCTCGGAGATTCGCGACCAGTAGCACCTGCGCACCAGCGCGAAGATCTGGATCGACGCACGATGTCGGTCCAGATTTTTCGTATGTGACGCCGTTGCTGGCTACACTCCCGGTGGCAGTGTTCGAATGCGCGTCACGAATGTTCGAATGCTGCGACACGCGCTCTCGCCCTTGACGGAGCGGTCCGCAAGGTCCACTCTGATCGGTGAACATGCACGGACGAGTGATCGGCAGTCTCACGTCAGTATCTGAATTCGACCCTCAGTTACACCCGACTCGACATTTCCAGAGTAAGGGTGTACTTTTGGACGTTGCGCTGGCTGCCTCCTGTCCACCCCTCGTCTCAACCGCTGCGAAGTCAAGTACTTCTTGCTTTCTGCGACGGGTTTCGTTCGGGTTGTAACCAGCGAAATTCGAAGCAGATACAGCGGCGGTCGCAACAGCACGGAGCGGCCCGCGTGAGGTGCTGGAAGGACGCATCTTGGCAGTCTCTAGCCAGACCAAGGCAGTTTCCGGAATCCCCGGAGCCCCGAAGAGGGTTTCGTTCGCGAAAGTTCGCGAACCCCTCGAAGTTCCCGGGCTTCTTGACGTACAGACAGATTCGTTCGAGTGGCTGATCGGCGCGCAGAGTTGGCGTGAACGAGCAGCGGCACTCGGCGACAATGCAGTGTCCGGTGGTCTCGAGGACATCCTCGCGGAGCTTTCTCCGATCGAGGATTTCAACGGCACTATGTCGCTGTCCTTCTCCGACCCTCGATTCGACGAGGTCAAGGCCTCGACGGACGAGTGCAAAGACAAGGACATGACCTACGCGGCGCCGTTGTTCGTCACCGCGGAGTTCATCAACAACAACACTGGTGAGATCAAGAGCCAGACGGTCTTCATGGGAGATTTCCCGATGATGACCGACAAGGGCACCTTCATCATCAACGGCACCGAGCGTGTGGTCGTCTCGCAGCTCGTGCGTTCCCCCGGTGTGTACTTCGACATGAGCGTCGACAAGAGCACCGAGAAGGATCTGCACAGCGTCAAGGTGATCCCGGGTCGCGGCGCATGGCTCGAGTTCGACGTCGACAAGCGCGACACCGTTGGTGTCCGTATCGACCGCAAGCGTCGTCAGCCTGTCACCGTCCTGCTCAAGGCACTCGGCTGGACCACCGAGCAGATCACGGAGCGCTTCGGCTTCTCCGAGATCCTCATGGCCACGCTGGAGAAGGACAACACCGCCGGCACCGATGAGGCGTTGCTCGACATCTACCGCAAGCTGCGTCCGGGCGAGCCCCCCACCAAGGAGAGCGCGCAGACCCTGCTGGAGAACCTGTTCTTCAAGGACAAGCGCTACGACCTCGCTCGCGTGGGTCGTTACAAGATCAACAAGAAGCTCGGCCTGAACGCGGGTCAGCCGATCGTTGCATCCACGCTCACCGAAGAGGACATCGTCGCCACCGTCGAGTACCTCGTGCGTCTGCACGCAGGTGACACCTCGATGACGGCTCCGGGCGGCGTCGAGGTTCCCGTCGAGGTCGACGACATCGACCACTTCGGCAACCGTCGTCTGCGTACGGTCGGCGAGCTCATCCAGAACCAGATCCGCGTGGGCCTGTCCCGCATGGAGCGTGTGGTTCGTGAGCGCATGACCACGCAGGACGTCGAGGCAATCACGCCTCAGACGCTGATCAACATCCGTCCCGTCGTCGCTGCGATCAGGGAGTTCTTCGGAACCTCCCAGCTGTCGCAGTTCATGGACCAGAACAACCCGCTGTCGGGGCTGACGCACAAGCGTCGTCTGTCCGCCCTCGGCCCGGGTGGTCTGTCCCGTGAGCGCGCCGGCCTCGAGGTTCGCGACGTTCACCCGTCGCACTACGGCCGCATGTGCCCGATCGAGACCCCGGAAGGCCCGAACATCGGCCTGATCGGTTCGCTGTCGGTCTACGCCCGCGTCAACCCGTTCGGTTTCATCGAGACCCCGTACCGTCGCGTCGTCGACGGACAGGTGACCGACGAGGTCGACTACCTGACCGCTGACGAAGAAGACCGCCACGTGGTCGCGCAGGCCAACTCGGCCATCGACCGCGAGGGTCGCTTCACCGACTCGAAGATTCTCGTCCGCCGTAAGGGTGGCGAGGTCGAGTTCGTCGCGTCCTCCGACATCGACTACATGGACGTTTCGCCGCGTCAGATGGTGTCCGTCGCGACCGCGATGATTCCGTTCCTCGAGCACGACGATGCAAACCGTGCCCTGATGGGCGCGAACATGCAGCGTCAGGCTGTCCCGCTGGTTCGCAGCGAGGCACCTCTCGTCGGTACCGGCATGGAGCTGCGTGCAGCTGTGGATGCCGGCGACGTCATCATCACCGAGAAGACCGGTGTCGTGGAGGAGATCTCCGCGGACTACGTCACGGTGATGGCTGACGACGGAAGCCGCAAGACGTACCGGATGCGCAAGTTCGCGCGTTCCAACCAGGGCACGTGCGCCAACCAGCGTCCGATCGTGGACGAGGGACAGCGTGTCGAGGCCGGCCAGGTTCTGGCCGACGGCCCTTGCACCGAGAACGGTGAGATGGCGCTGGGCAAGAACTTGCTCGTCGCGATCATGCCGTGGGAAGGCCACAACTACGAGGACGCGATCATTCTGTCGCAGCGTCTCGTGGAAGAGGACGTCCTGACCTCGATTCACATCGAGGAGCACGAGATCGATGCCCGCGACACCAAGCTCGGTGCCGAGGAAATCACTCGCGACATCCCGAACGTCTCCGACGAGGTCCTCGCCGACCTCGACGAGCGCGGCATCATCCGTATCGGTGCCGAGGTTCGTGACGGCGACGTGCTGGTCGGAAAGGTCACGCCGAAGGGCGAGACCGAGCTGACCCCCGAAGAGCGCCTCCTTCGCGCCATCTTCGGTGAGAAGGCTCGCGAGGTTCGTGACACGTCCCTCAAGGTTCCTCACGGTGAGACCGGCAAGGTCATCGGAATCCGCGTGTTCTCACGTGACGAAGACGACGATCTGCCTCCCGGTGTCAACGAGCTGGTCCGCGTCTACGTGGCACAGAAGCGCAAGATCCAGGACGGCGACAAGCTCGCCGGCCGCCACGGTAACAAGGGCGTCATCGGCAAGATCCTGCCGCAGGAAGACATGCCGTTCCTCTCGGACGGCACGCCTGTCGACATCATCTTGAACACGCACGGCGTCCCGCGTCGTATGAACATCGGTCAGGTCTTGGAGACCCACCTCGGGTGGATCGGCAAGACCGGCTGGAACGTTCAGATCGCGTCCGACGGCTCTCGTCCCGACTGGGCTGCGACCCTGCCGGAAGAGATGCTGTCCGCTCCGGCCGACTCGAACATCGCCACCCCGGTGTTCGACGGTGCGAAGGAAGACGAGCTCACCGGTCTCCTCGGCGCGACGCTGCCGAACCGTGACGGCGAGCAGATGGTCGGACCCGACGGAAAGGCCACCTTGTTCGACGGCCGCTCCGGCGAGCCGTTCCCGTACCCGGTCTCGGTCGGTTACATGTACATCATCAAGCTGCACCACTTGGTCGACGACAAGATCCACGCTCGTTCGACCGGTCCGTACTCGATGATCACGCAGCAGCCTCTCGGCGGTAAGGCCCAGTTCGGTGGCCAGCGCTTCGGTGAGATGGAGTGCTGGGCGATGCAGGCCTACGGCGCGGCTTACACGCTGCAGGAACTGCTGACCATCAAGTCTGACGACGTGGTCGGTCGAGTCAAGGTGTACGAAGCCATCGTCAAGGGCGAGAACATCCCCGAACCCGGCATCCCCGAATCGTTCAAGGTGCTCCTCAAGGAGCTCCAGTCGCTCTGCCTCAACGTGGAGGTGCTGTCCTCGGACGGCGCGGCCATCACGATGGCGGACGGCGACGACGAGGACTTGGAGCGGGCCGCAGCGAACCTGGGCATCAACCTGTCCAGGAACGAAGCTGCGACGGTCGACGACCTCGCGAACTAGGTTTCGGTCCCCGGGTTGCTCTTGAGAGAGCGGCCCGGGGGCGTAGTTCACATTTGAATTGGCAGTCAGGTTGCCGGGTGACCGGCAACCGTAACCCCAACGGGGAAAGGAAGTTACGTGCTCGACGTCAACTTCTTCGATGAACTCCGCATTGGCTTGGCCAGTGCAGAGGACATCCGCAATTGGTCCTACGGCGAGGTCAAGAAGCCGGAGACCATCAACTACCGCACGCTCAAGCCCGAGAAGGACGGCCTCTTCTGCGAGAAGATCTTCGGCCCCACTCGGGACTGGGAGTGCTACTGCGGTAAGTACAAGCGTGTCCGCTTCAAGGGCATCATCTGTGAGCGCTGTGGCGTCGAGGTCACTCGCGCCAAGGTTCGTCGTGAGCGCATGGGTCACATCGAACTGGCCGCACCGGTCACGCACATCTGGTACTTCAAGGGTGTTCCGAGCCGTCTCGGTTACCTGCTCGACCTGGCTCCGAAGGATCTCGAAAAGATCATCTACTTCGCTGCCTACGTCATCGTCGGTGTCGACGAGGAGCTCCGTCACAACGAGCTGTCCACCCTCGAAGCCGAGATGCAGGTCGAAAAGAAGACCGTCGCAGATCAGCGCGACGCCGATCTCGAGGCACGTGCGCAGAAGCTCGAAGCCGACATCGCCGAGCTCGAGGCAGAGGGCGCGAAGTCCGATGTCCGCCGCAAGGTCAAGGACGGCGGCGAGCGCGAAATGCGTCAGCTCCGTGACCGCGCGCAGCGTGAGCTGGATCGTCTCGACGAGATCTGGACCACCTTCACCAAGCTGAGCGTCAAGCAGCTCATCATCGACGAGCTCCTGTACCGCGAGCTGGTCGACCGTTACGGCGAATACTTCACGGGTGCGATGGGCGCAGAGTCCATCCAGATCCTGATGCAGAACTTCGACCTCGACGCCGAGGCAGAGTCTCTCCGCGAGACCATCCGCAGCGGCAAGGGCCAGAAGAAGCTGCGTGCACTCAAGCGCCTCAAGGTGGTTGCGGCATTCCAGACCAACGGCAACTCGCCGATGGGCATGGTCCTCAACGCTGTTCCGGTGATCCCGCCGGAGCTTCGCCCGATGGTTCAGCTCGACGGTGGACGTTTCGCGACGTCCGACCTCAACGACCTGTACCGCCGCGTCATCAACCGCAACAACCGCCTCAAGCGACTGATCGACCTCGGTGCTCCCGAGATCATCGTCAACAACGAGAAGCGGATGCTGCAGGAGTCGGTCGACGCCCTGTTCGACAACGGTCGTCGTGGACGTCCGGTCACCGGACCGGGTAACCGCCCGCTGAAGTCCCTGAGCGATCTGCTCAAGGGCAAGCAGGGTCGCTTCCGTCAGAACCTGCTCGGTAAGCGCGTCGACTACTCGGGTCGTTCCGTCATCGTCGTCGGTCCTCAGCTCAAGCTGCACCAGTGTGGTCTGCCCAAGCTGATGGCCCTCGAGCTGTTCAAGCCGTTCGTGATGAAGCGTCTGGTCGATCTCAACCACGCGCAGAACATCAAGTCGGCCAAGCGCATGGTCGAGCGCAAGCGCGTCCAGGTGTGGGACGTCCTCGAAGAGGTCATCGCCGAGCACCCCGTGCTGCTCAACCGTGCACCTACGCTGCACCGTCTGGGTATCCAGGCATTCGAGCCGCAGCTCGTCGAGGGCAAGGCCATTCAGCTCCACCCGCTGGTGTGTGAGGCCTTCAACGCCGACTTCGACGGTGACCAGATGGCTGTTCACCTCCCGCTGTCGGCAGAGGCTCAGGCCGAGGCACGCATCTTGATGCTGTCCTCGAACAACATCCTCTCGCCTGCTTCGGGTCGCCCGCTCGCCATGCCGCGTCTGGACATGGTCACGGGTCTGTTCCACCTGACCCGTCTCGACGAGGGTGTCACCGGTGAGCTCGTTGCTCCGACCAACGACGAGGCAGAGCAGGGCGTGTACTCCTCGCCCGCCGAGGCTCAGATGGCAGTCGACCGCGGCGCGCTCTCGGTTCAGGCTCAGATCAAGGTGCGTCTGACCCAGCAGCGTCCGCCGCGCGACCTCGAGAACGAACTGTTCCCCGAGGGCTGGAACTACGGTGACGGCTGGACCGCCACCACGACACTCGGCCGTGTGCTCTTCAACGAGCTGCTTCCGGCGGACTACCCGTTCGTCAACGAGCAGATGCCGAAGAAGCGCCAGGCGACGATCATCAACGATCTCGCCGAGCGGTACCCGATGATCGTGGTTGCTCAGACCGTCGACAAGCTCAAGGACGTCGGGTTCTACTGGGCCACCCGTTCGGGTGTCACGGTCTCGATCTCCGACGTGCTCGTGCCGCCGGAGAAGCCCGCCATCATCGAGGACTTCGAGGCTCAGGCCGACAAGATCGAGAAGCAGTACCAGCGTGGTGCTCTGGACAAGAAGGAGCGCAACAGCGCTCTGGTCACCATTTGGCAGGAAGCGACCGACAAGGTCGGCAAGGCCATGGAGGCTCACTTCCCCGACAGCAACCCGATCCCGATGATCGTGAAGTCCGGCGCAGCCGGCAACATGACTCAGGTTCGCTCGCTCGCCGGTATGAAGGGTCTGGTGACAAACCCGAAGGGTGAGTTCATCCCGCGTCCGATCAAGTCTTCCTTCAAGGAAGGCCTGACCGTTCTCGAGTACTTCATCAACACGCACGGTGCTCGTAAGGGTCTGGCCGATACCGCACTCCGCACCGCCGACTCGGGTTACCTGACCCGTCGTCTGGTGGACGTTTCGCAGGACGTCATCGTCCGCGAGGTCGATTGTGGAACAGAGCGCGGCATCGTCACCACGATCGCCGAGAAGCAGGCCGACGGCACGATGATCCGCGATGCTCACGTGGAGACCAGCACGTACGCCCGCACCTTGGCGGCCGATGCAGTCGACGCGAACGGCACCGTCATCGTCGAGCGTGGCCACGATCTCGGTGACCCCGCGATCGATGCTCTGCTCGAAGCCGGCATCACGACGGTCAAGGTCCGCTCGGTCCTGACCTGCACCACCGGCACCGGCGTTTGCGCCACTTGCTACGGCCGCTCGATGGCCACCGGCAAGCTGGTCGACATCGGTGAGGCTGTCGGTATCGTCGCCGCACAGTCGATCGGTGAGCCCGGTACTCAGCTGACCATGCGTACCTTCCACCAGGGTGGTGTCGCAGGAGATGACATCACCGGCGGTCTGCCGCGTGTCCAGGAGCTGTTCGAGGCACGTGTGCCCAAGGGCAAGGCTCCTATCGCGGACGTCACCGGTCGGGTACAGCTCGAAGACGGCGATCGTTTCTACAAGATCACCATCGTTCCGGACGACGGCGGCGAAGAGGTTGTCTACGACAAGCTCAGCAAGCGTCAGCGTCTGCGTGTCTTCAAGCACGCCGACGGTCGCGAAAGCCTCTTGGCTGACGGTGACCACGTCGAGGTCGGACAGCAGCTCATGGAAGGTGCTGCCGATCCCCACGAGGTCCTGCGAGTCATGGGTCCGCGTCAGGTTCAGATCCACTTGGTCAACGAGGTCCAGGAGGTGTACCGGAGCCAGGGTGTGTCGATCCACGACAAGCACATCGAGGTCATCGTGCGCCAGATGCTTCGTCGCGTGACGATCATCGATTCGGGTGCCACCGAGTTCCTGCCCGGTTCGCTCACCGAGCGCGCCGAGTTCGAGTCGGCAAACCGCCGCGTTGTCGCCGAGGGTGGCGAGCCCGCAGCCGGCCGTCCGGTGCTCATGGGTATCACGAAGGCGTCGCTCGCGACGGATTCGTGGCTGTCCGCGGCATCGTTCCAGGAGACCACTCGTGTCTTGACCGACGCGGCTATCAACTGCCGCTCGGACAAGCTGATCGGTCTGAAGGAAAATGTCATCATCGGCAAGCTGATCCCTGCCGGTACCGGTATCAACCGTTACCGCAACATCCAGGTTCAGCCCACCGAAGAGGCACGCGCCGCTGCTTACGCAGTGCCGTCGTACGACGACCAGTACTACAGCCCGGACGGCTTCGGCCAGAACACCGGTGCTGCAGTTCCGCTGGACGACTACGGCTTCAGCAACGACTACCGCTAAGCGTTAGTTCGTAGAAATCCCCCCACTTCGAAAGAGGTGGGGGGATTTTTCATGTCAGGAGTGGGACGTTTTCAGGAGTTGCTGCCGCTGAGGTCCGGGATGACGATCTCCTGGACGGCCCACTTGTTCCCGTCGGGGTCGGCGAAGTAGATGAACCGCCCCCAGGCCTGGTCGTCGATCGGGCTGATGTCGATGCCGCGGCTCTTGAACTCGCGCTCGGCCTCTTCGATGTCTTTGACCACTACCTGCATGCCGACGACCGAGCCGGGCTCGGCGTCGGTGATTCCCTTGCCGATGCAGATCGAGCAGGCCGAACCGGGAGGGGTCAGCTGGACGAATCGCAGGTCTTCGCTGACCGTGTGATCGTGGTCGGCATTGAATCCGAGGCGGACGTAGAAGTCCTTGGCGCGGTCGATGTCGGTGACGGGAATGGCGACCAGTTCGAGCTTGATGTCCATGACGTGCCCTTCATGTGATGGTGAATTCCGGCGACAGGTCCAGTGTTGCGGGTATTGCGGTCAGAAACGGTCCTCGTTCGGCGTCCGGATGAAACTTTCCGAATTCCTTGTTGCTCCGAGGGTGCTTCTCTCACTGCTCGACCGATCCCGAACCAGGAGCGGATACCCCGACTCCGCAGCTCTGACGCATTCCGTCGAACGTGCCGCGCACGCCGACGCTCTCGGCTACCACCGGTTCTGGGTGGCCGAGCATCACGCGGTGCCCGGGATCGGGAGCGGGTCGCCGGCAGTACTGCTTGCCGCGATCGGCGCGCATACGCGCGATATCAGACTCGGCAGCGGTGGGGTCATGCTGCCGAATCACCAACCGCTGATCGTCGCCGAGCAGTTCCTGATGCTGGAGGCTCTGTACCCGGGGCGAATCGATCTCGGCCTCGGCCGATCGCTGGGATTCACGGAGCCTGTTCGTCAGGCACTACGACGCAGCAAGGACGCTCCGGACACGTTTGTGTCGGACCTGGACGAGGTGAGGCGTTACCTGGACGGATCCGCCGCAGTGACGGCACGGCCGGCGTCGCAGACTGGGGTGCCGATCTTCGTGCTGGCGACGCGCACAGGTCTGAAAGTGGCAGCGCAGCTGGGGCTTCCGGTGGTCGTGGGTGGGCCGATACTGGGAATCGGTAGCACCGATCGGGTGGATGCGTTGGACGAGTACCGCCGAGCTTTCCAGCCCACCGACACACACCCCGAACCCTATGTGGTGGTTTCCCTCGAGGTGGCGGTTGCCGATACCACCGAGGCGGCCCGTGAGTTGCTGATCCCGGAGGCGTACGCGCTCGCAGAATCGTCACGGACAGGGGAGTTTCCGCCGCTCGTGTCGCCGGACGAGATCAGGCGCGCCCCGCGCAGTGATCGAAACGCCAGGCGCATCGAGTCGTTCACGGCTTCGGCGCTGCACGGGACGCCCGTCGAGGTGAAGCAGCAGCTTCACGATCTGGCCGAGCGAACCGGTGCCGACGAATTGCTGGCGTCCACGTCGACGTACGACCGTGACGCGCTTGCACTTTCGGACCGCCTACTGCGTGAGGTGGTTTAGCAGTGTGGTTGATCTAACGAGGCACGTGAAACTCGAGCAGAGTGGCGACGGAGTCGTCGAGTTCGGTCCACGGCACCGGTACGGAGAGGACGGCGATCGCCGAAGTCGGGAACTTGTCGCGGATACGTTGGGCCGCTTCGGAGTTTTCGTTCGATGCGAGATCGAGTGCAGTCCAGGGAATTCCGGGTTCGTGTCCGACGATCAGGAGCGTCTTGACGTGGTCGGACGTGGTTCGCGCAGCTGCAATGACGTCTGCGGGTGAGCCGCCGTAGATGGACTTCTCGAACCCGGCGGGAGCTTCGATTCCCGTCGAGGCAAGGGTTTCGACGGTCCGCCGGGAGGTGGAGCACAGAACGGCGTCGACGGGCGGGACGTTTTCACGGATCCATTCGCCGCCGATGCGGGCCTCGCGCAGGCCCCGTTCGGCGAGCGGACGCTCGTGATCACGGATGCCCTCGGGGTAGCTGGACTTGCCGTGTCGCATGAGGACGAGGGTGCGGTGGTCGGCCATGCGTTCACGGTATCCGCTTTGTGCCCGTCAGTCCGGTTACTCTGGATGGTCAGGACCTTGAAGGAGGTTTTCGATGGCCGGTAAGAAGCTCGATCGAACTAATGCCCGAACTGCACTCGAGGTGGTACGAGAAAGCCCCACCATCGCTTTCATCACCGTTGCCCCGGCAGTGGTCGTGTTCGGCGTGGTGTGGTGGCTCTTCGGTTTCTGGGCCGCGATTCTTCTTGCGTTGGTGTTCGGTGTCGCGGCTGTCGCGACCCAGAAACTGCGTTAGAGGGCGCTCACCTGCGCAACTGCGCGGAGCGCTTCGCCGACCAGGAACCAGACCGTGACGGTCTTGTCGTCGACGCGGCTGCGCAGGACGACGTCGTCGCTGGAGACGATGGGGGAGAGGTACTCGATCAGTGCTCGATGCGGAACTGTCCGTAGTTCGGTGCGAGCGCTGAGGACCTCTTCGACTGCCTGCCAGTAGACGGCGTTGTTGACGTGGTCGAACGGGTCGATATCCGTGGCGCGCAGAGCGAACGGCGTGTCCAGAACACCGGCGTCGTCCGCCTCCGGTGCGTTCTCGGCGAGGACTCGCTTCCACTTCAGGCGATGCTCGTCGGTGGATTCCTCCAGTGGCCGCATGAAGTCGTCACTCATCCGCGTGGGCATGCCCGACTCGGCGCTGATGTTGATCCAGAAGCCTTCGGTTTCCATCAGCGCGCCGTTGCTGCCGTCGAAGCGCACACGCATGTTCGCCCATCTCGTGGAGAAGCCGGAGCACCAGCGAGTCATCGTCAACTCTTCCGGCCAGATCGCCGGGCGTACGACGTCGACGACCGTACGACGCACTATCCAGAGCGGATGGGTGTCGATGGCTCCCGCGGCCTCGATGTTGTCGTTGCCGATGTCCTGCAGGTAGCGGGCGACGGCGTCGAGCCTGACCTGCTTGGCGACGTCGATGTCGCCGGTGCGGACCGGGCGTGACTTGACGAAGATCGGTCCTCGGTCCGGCTGTTGCGCGAGCGTGAGATCTGGGTTCACGTGAGATTCCTGTTCGCTGGAGTGAGCCGATTCTGTCAGGCTTTTCAGCGAGTGGCGATTATCTGCTTTCCGCAGCCGGAGCCGTCGACCATTCGTGCCACGGCGACGGCGGTGTCGGCAAGGGGATGAACGGAGTCGATCACCGGGGTGATGTCACCTGCGTCGATCATCTGCGTCAGGACCTCCAGATCGTCGGCGTTCTCCGAAGCGATGAAGGTGCCCATTTTCTGAGATATGAACGGAGACAAGCACTGTGCGCGTATTTGGCGATCGGTTCCGCCGAGCCACCGTCCGCCGTTCTCGCCGCCGACGATCACCAGCGTTCCGGTGCGTGTGAGCGCCCGTCGAAGATCTCGCAGTCGGCGGTTGCCGCCGGTGTCGATGATGACGTCGTACCGATGCGATCCGTCGGTGGCGTCGTCGACGCGGTAGTCGAGAACCTCGTCGGCACCGATGGAGCGGACGGTATCGGTTTTCGAGGTGCTGCACACGCCGGTGACGTGAGCGCCCATGGCTTTTGCCACCTGCACCGCGTAGATCCCGACGCCACCGGATGCGCCGAGTACGAGGACGGATTGGCCCGCCTGCACGCGGCCGTGGTCGCGCACGGCTTGCAACGCTGTGAGGGCGGAGACCGGCACCGCTGCTGCTTGTGCGAACGACAACCGGGCAGGTTTTGCGGCAATCTTCGTCTCGAGTGCGCGTGCGTACTCCGCGAACGAACCGACCGCGATCCCGTATACCTCCTGGCCGACTGCCACGCGGGTCACCGAACTGCCGACGGCCTCGACTCGGCCGGATACGTCCAGTCCGCGTACCCGGTTCCTAGGTCTGCGCAGCCCGAAACCCGCGAGGCGCAACGGATATGGCAGTCCGGCCATGAGATGCCATGCCCCGCGGTCGACGGACGCGGCCTCGACGCGTATCAGCACTTCGTTGTCGGCGACAGTGGGGCGCGGAATGTGGTCGACGTAGAGAACGTCGGCCTCGCCGTAGCGATCCTGTACGACGGCGGTCATCAGTTCCTTCGGCATGCGAGTCTCCGTTCGTCGAATACTTACAGCGTAAGTATTGCACTTACGGTGTAAGTTCTGTCAACGTGGAGAAGCGCGCAAGATTGACCCGAGACGACGTCGTACACGCTGCTGTCGCGCTTGCCGATTCCGTCGGAATCGATTCGATGACCATGCGGAAGTTGGGCACCGAACTGGGCGTCGAAGCGATGTCTCTGTACAACCATGTTTCGGACAAGGGGGATCTGCTCGACGGAATGGTCGATGCGGTCTTCGCGGAGATCGATCTGCCGACGCCGGGACGCCCGTGGCGCACGGAACTTCACGTGCGAGCGGTATCGACAAGGGAAGTGTTGGGGAGGCACCCGTGGGCAACTCCGTTGATGGAGTCCCGAACGACGCCTGGTCCCGCGACCCTGCGCCACCACGATGCCGTCATCGGAACGCTACGCGCCGCCGACTTTCCCGTCGCCCTTGCTGCGCATGCCTTTTCGATCATGGATGCGTACATCTACGGCTTCGTGCTGCAAGAAGTGAGCTTGCCGTTCGAAACAGCGCAGGAAACGACGGAACTGGCGAAGGCGATCATGGGCTCGTTCGAGAGCGGTCAGTATCCGCACCTGGCCGAGTTGACCACCGAGCACGTCCTTGCTCCGGGATACAGCTACGCCGCCGAATTCGCTTTCGGTCTCGATCTGATTCTCGACGGACTCGAACGTCTGCACATCGGGAGCGAACGATGATCTGACGTGAGTACCGGGTTAAAGTCGAGAAAACCGGGTTACCGGTCCAGACTTCAGATGTCCCGAAGAGGAGCTTTCTGTGCGCGCCATGGTGGTTACGGAACTGTCCGGTCCCGAAGGAATTGTCGCGCAGGAGGTTCCCGAGCCCGCAGCCGAAGGTCTTGTTCTCATCGATGTGAAGGCAAGTGGCGTCTGCTTTCCGGACCTGCTCATCACCTACGGCAAGTATCAGATCCGCCCGGAACCGCCGTTCATTCCCGGCGCGGAGATCTCGGGCGTCGTGGTCTCCGCGCCGGAAGGGTCGGGTTTCGCTCCGGGCGATCGTGTTCTCGCGGCCGCGTATCTGGGTGGGTATGCAGAGCGGATTGCCGTCAACCCGGCGCAGGTACTCCGAATTCCGGACGGACTCGCCTTCGACGAGGCGGCCTCGCTGATCATCAACTATCAGACGATGGAGTTCGCGCTCGCTCGTCGCGCGAAGATCGTCGCGGGGGAGACTGTCGTCGTGCTCGGCGCTGCAGGCGGAGTCGGAACGGCAACCATCCAGCTGGCCAAGGCGCACGGTGCCCGGGTGATCGCCGTGGTACGACGCGAGGGCGTCGATGACTTCTTGCGTGAGCTCGGTGCCGACGAGGTGGTCGCGCTGGCTCCGGGATGGGGAGAGCGGATTCGGGAACTGACCGACGGCGTCGGCGCTCAGATCGTGGTGGATCCGGTGGGCGGCGATGCGTTCGACGACGCGGTCCGGGTTCTGGCACCCGAAGGACGACTCGTGGTGATCGGATTCGCCGGCGGCGGTATTCCCGAGGTAAAGGTGAACCGGGTGCTGTTTCGCAATATCAGCATTGTCGGCGCGGCATGGGGTGAGTTCACGCGTACCAATCCCGAGGCGGTAGCCGAGGTACACGCATCGCTGGTAGAACACGTCCGAAACGGCTTGCGTCCGCTGGTCAAGGCACGGTATCCGCTTGCCGATGCAGCAGTTGCCCTGGCTGATCTCGAAAGCGGCAAAGTTCTCGGAAAGGCCATCTTGCTGCAGGAATGATTCTTCGCAACGTGATGGTGGTCACCAAATAATAAGTTGCAACATGTTTTCATTTGGGCAATAGTTGCAACCGCACTACCATTTGCCAGGTGATCGCTTCCGATTCTGATGACCTGTATGGAGCACTCGACGAGTTGTTCACTCGCCTGATGAGCGCCGGTGATTCGGAGTCGATCGATGCGTTGATCGAACTGGATCTCTCGTTCTCTCAGGTGCGTGTGCTGTTCGTACTTGCACAACGTGATGCGGCGATCCCGATCAACGAGGTTGCCGACGAGCTTCGGCTCTCGGTGGCAGCTACGGGGCGGAACATCGATCAGCTCGTGAACATGGGTCTGGTCGATCGCCGTGAAGACGAGCGGGACCGACGCGTCAAGCGGGTTTCCTTGTCGGAGGCCGGTCGTAAGGTGACGACCAACCACATCGAGTGCAAGCGCGGCCAGCTTCGCGAATTCGCGTCGCGTGTTCCTGAGCCAGAGCGGATTCGTTTGTTCGAGGCTCTCAAGCCCATTCTCGCGGGTGACTATCTGCGAGCACTTAACCAGGAGACTTCGCGATGACATCGCCGAACGCGCCGGCACCGGCGTCCGACAAACTTGACGGGGCGGTCCTCAAGATCGCTTCCGTGGTGGTGCTCGGCGCCATCATGTCGATTCTCGACGTAACCGTGGTGAGCGTCGCGCTCACCACCTTTGCCGAGGACTTCGAAACTTCGTACGCCACCGTCGCGTGGACGATGACGGCCTACACCCTCGCTTTGGCGACGGTCATTCCGGTTACCGGTTGGGCTGCCGACCGTTTCGGCACCAAGCGCCTCTACATGACGGCCCTGGTGCTGTTCGTGCTCGGTTCGGTCGCCTGTGCGATGGCGTGGGACATCACCTCGCTCATCGGCTTCCGTGTGCTCCAGGGCCTCGGCGGCGGCATGTTGATGCCGCTCGGTATGACCATCATGACCCGGGCCGCCGGTCCGGACCGCGTCGGTCGCGTCATGGCAGTTCTCGGTATCCCGATGCTGCTCGGCCCCATCGGTGGCCCGATTCTTGGTGGTTGGCTGATCGAGGCCGCGAGCTGGCACTGGATCTTCCTGATCAACCTGCCGATCGGCATCATCGCGTTGGCAGCAGCATTCATCATTCTGCCGTCCGACAAGGCGAAGCCTTCGGAGTCGTTCGACTTCCTCGGCATGATCCTGCTGTCGCCCGGCCTGGCGCTGTTCCTGTTCGGTGTGTCGTCCATCCCTGAGGTGGGAACCGTCGCGTCCGCTCGGGTTCTGGTGTCGGCCGGTATCGGTCTGGCGCTGATCATCGCCTTCGTGTTCCACGCGCTCAACAAGGATCACCCGCTGATCGACCTGCACCTGTTCAAGAACCGTCAGTTGACCACCGCCGTCATCACGACGTCGCTGTTCATCGTCGCCTTCATGGGCGCCGGGTTGCTGTTCCCGAGCTACTTCATCCAGGTCGGCGGTCACACCACGCTCGCGGCCGGATTGTTGATGGCTCCGCAGGGTCTGGGCGCTATGGTCACCATGCCGATCGCTGGTCGACTGGTCGACAAGATCGGCCCGGGCAAGATCGTCCTGACCGGTTTGCCGCTGATTCTCATCGGTTTGGGTGTGTTCACACAGGTTGCCTCGGATTCCCCGACGTGGCTGCTGATGGGCGCCTTGTTCGTCATGGGCCTCGGTATGGGTTGCACCATGATGCCGCTGATGACCGCAGCTATCGTGACGCTCTCCAACGAGCAGATTGCTCGCGGCTCCACCCTGATGAACATCGTTCAGCAGACCGCAGGTTCGATCGGTACCGCCGTGATGTCGGTGGTCTTGACCAACCAGCTTCTCGATCGTGGCCTCGACACGACGATGGTCGGTGCGGCCTCGCACATTCCGACCGAACCGGGAAGTCCGCAGGAGTCTGCTGCGAATTCGATTCTCAGTGCGGCGTCGGATGCCTTCGGTAACACCTTCCTCGTTGCCACTGTGCTTATCGTCCTGACCCTCATCCCGGCGTTCTTCCTGCCGCGGAGCAAGACCACCAGGCCGGTGGCCGAGGGCGAGACGGCAACGCCGATCGTTATGCACTGACCGCTTTTCGGTAGATCGTTCGTCCAGGTGAGGGCGGCACACATCTTGTGTGCCGCCCTCACCTTTTTGCCGTGGAATACAGCTGGATGGTTGAATGTTTGATCAGTTACATGCAAACGCATGGATCTAGTTCGCGGAGGAGCAACCATGCAGTTCGGAATCTTCACGGTCGGTGACGTCACCACTGATCCCACGACGGGTAAGACCCCGACAGAGCACGAGCGCATCAAGGCCATGACGACCATCGCCAAGCACGCCGAGGAAGTCGGTCTCGACGTCTTCGCGACCGGCGAGCATCACAACAAGCCGTTCGTGCCGTCATCTCCGACCACGATGCTCGGATACATCGCGGCCCAGACCGAGAAGATCACGCTCTCCACGTCCACGACGCTGATCACCACCAACGACCCGGTGAAGATCGCCGAGGATTACGCGATGCTTCAACACCTCGCCGAGGGGCGCGTCGACCTGATGATGGGACGCGGAAACACCGCGCCTGTGTACCCGTGGTTCGGCAAGGACATTCGCGCCGGTATCCCGTTGGCGCTCGAGAACTATCAACTTCTTCGCCGGCTCTGGGACGAGGAGGTCGTGAACTGGCAAGGGGAGTACCGCACTCCACTCCAGGGATTCACGTCCACCCCGCGCCCGCTGGACGGCGTCGCGCCGTTCGTGTGGCACGGCTCGATCCGCAGCCCCGAGATCGCGGAGATCGCGGCGTATCACGGCGACGGATTCTTCGCGAACAACATCTTCTGGCCGAAAGAGCACTACATCGAGCTGATCAATCTTTACCGCCGGCGTTACGAGCATTACGGCCACGGGTCCGCGGATCAGGCGATCGTCGGTCTCGGTGGTCAGGTCTTCATGCGCAAGAACAGTCAGGACGCGGTCAAGGAATTCCGTCCGTATTTCGACAATGCTCCGGTGTACGGCCACGGGCCCTCACTCGAAGAGTTCACCGAGCAGACGCCGCTGACCGTCGGTTCCCCTGAACAGGTCATCGAGAAGACGTTGGCGTTTGCCGATTTCTTCGGTGACTACCAGCGCCAGCTGTTCCTGATGGATCACGCCGGACTGCCGTTGAAGACGGTGCTCGAGCAGCTCGATCTGCTCGGTGAGGAAGTTGTTCCGGTTCTGCGCCGTGAGTTCGCGGCCAGGCGGCCAGCACATGTGCCGGACAACCCGCCCACTCACGCGTCGATGAAGGCGGCTCGTGAGGCAAGCAGTGTCACTGCCTGACGAGCAACCGCCTGAGGTTCCGGTCAGCACCACCGAACTCGCCACCGACGCCTGGGAAGCCTTGTTTCGCGCCCAGGTGTCGGTGATGCGGCGGCTCTCTGCCGACGACGTCTGGGATCAGGTGTCGATGCGCGAGTACGACGTGCTGTTCACGCTGAGTCTTGCGCCGAGTAGTTCCCTTCGCCTGCATGACCTGAATCGGGAGATATTGCTGAGCCAGCCTTCGCTCAGTCGCCTGGTGGAACGGTTGGAGGGCGAAGGTCTGGTAACGAGAAGTGTTGATCCACAGGATCGCCGCGGGACGATCGTGCAACTCACCGAAACGGGTGCAGCGCTGCAGAAATCAGTGGGTCGCCGTCATGCGGCGAGCATTCGCCGCCACGTCGGACCGGCCCTGGACGCGGATGAACTTCGACTGTTGGCCGAATTGTGCACGCGTCTGCGTCTCGCGCAGTCATGACTGGAGGCAGGATGGACGATATGAGCAACCTCGAAGCGCAGCCCGTCGAGCAGGAATGCGAAGGCCATCCGGCGGAGAGCGAGATTCAGATCCTCACCCCGCGCGACGTACCGCTCGGTGGCCCGCGGGCCATGCGAGTGCGACGCACCCTCCCGCAACGCGAGCGTTCGCTGATCGGGGGATGGTGTTTTGCAGATCATTACGGTCCGGATGACGTCGGCTCAGGACCGGGCATGCATGTGCCGCCGCATCCGCATACCGGTTTGCAGACGGTGAGTTGGCTGTTCACCGGAGAGATCGAGCACCGTGACAGCATCGGTTCCCATGCGATGGTACGGCCGGGTGAACTGAATCTGATGACGGCCGGGAGTGGGATCGCGCACTCCGAGGTGTCGACGCCGAATACGAAGGTTCTGCACGGGATGCAGTTGTGGGTGGCGCTGCCGGATGCGGCGCGCGATACCGCACCCGCGTTCGTTCACTATCGACCGGAGCCGGTGACCACCGATGGTGTCACGCTCAGTGTGTTCCTCGGTTCGCTCGCCGGTGAAACGTCTCCGGTGTCTACCTTCACCGAATTACTCGGTGCCGAGGTGATTCTCGATCCTGGGGCCGAGATCGCCCTCGATGTCGATCGTTCACATGAGCACGGCGTGATCGTCGATCAAGGATCGGTTGTTCTGCGTGGTACCACTGTCGGCTGGGCCGAGTTGGGTTATCAAGCACCGGGTTTCGGAAAACTGACTTTGCGCAATCCGGGATCCGAACCGGCTCGACTGCTACTTCTCGGCGGGAAACCGTTGGGCGAGCAGGTCATCATGTGGTGGAACTTCATGGGCCGTACACACGAAGAGATCGTCGAGTATCGACGCAAGTGGCAGGCCGAGCTTGCCTCCGGATTCGACGGCAGCGTCCCGGACCGGCGTTTCGGCGTCGTGCCGGGATACGACGGTCCGGCGCTCCCGGCACCCGAGTTGCCGAACAGCACGTTGCGGCCCCGAGGCTAGTCGTTGCTCTTGCTGCTACCGGCCGCGAGCGTCGTTTCGATCAGGCTTGTTCGATGTCCTGGTGAGCCTTCGCGAGCATGATGTAGCCGGCGCCGTTGGCGGTGATACCGGCCTTTTCGCCTTCGGAGAGTTCACGTTTGACCTTGGCGGGCACGCCGGCGACCAGTGATCCAGGCGGGATTTGCATCCCCTGAGACACGACGGCGCCGGCTGCAATCAGTGACCCCGAGCCGATGTGTGCGCCGTTGAGCACCACGGCACCCATGCCGACGAGAACGTCGTCTTCGACGGTGCACCCGTGCAGCACTGCGTTGTGGCCGACCGAGATTCGTTCGCCCAGCACTGCGGGGAACGTCGGGTCGGCGTGCACGGTGCAGTTGTCCTGAATGTTGGTGTCAGCGCCGATGGAGATCGATTCTGCGTCGCCGCGGATGACCGCGCCGTACCAGATGCTGGCTCCCGCAGCGATGGTCACCGCGCCGACAACGGTGGCGTTGGGTGCGATGAACGCACTTTCGTCGATCTGCGGGGTGTTACCGAGAACGGTGGCGATTATCGGGTTGGTCATGGTTCTCCTGTGCGTTGGAATGACGTGCTCTGACGGTACCTGGACTACTTCGCTGTGGGTTTTCGATTCATGACGACTGTGCCGACGCCCGCGGCCACCACCAGTGCGATGGCCACGAGTGCGAACGCGTCGAGCGTTTGCCCGATCACGAGGACTCCGGCCAGTGCGGCCGCTGCGGGTTCGAGGGCGATGAGGACGGCAAAGACTTTCTTGGCTAGAGAGCGCAGCGCCCACATTTCCAAGCTGTACGGGATGACGGACGAGAGGACGGCGACGGCTGCGCCTGCGGCGAGCATCGTCGGATCCAGCAGTTCACTTCCGCCCGAGACGACGCCGAAGGGCAGCGTCAATACGGCCGCGACGATGCTTGCGCCTGCCAACCCGTCGGCGCTCGGGAGCGTCGCGGCCAGGTGGGAACCGGCCACGATGTATCCAGCCCACGCAGTAGCGGCGATCAACGCGAACATCACCCCGATCGGGTCCAAACCGGATTCGCCGTGATCGCCCAACCCGAGCAGCAACACTCCGCCGAAGGCGAGCAGCACCCATGCTCCGTCGGCCCACCGACGAGACAGAACTGCGGCCAGGGTGAGCGGTCCGAGGAACTCGATGGTGACGGCCGTTCCGATGGGCACCGTGTCGAGGGCGAGGTAGAAGGCGCCGTTCATCACGGCGAGGGCGATGCCCAGCGCGAAGATGCCTTTGCGCTGCCGGTTCGACCATCTGCTCCATCGCGGGCGGACGATGACGCCGAGGATGATCGCGGCGATCGTCAGCCGCAGCGTCGTGGCTCCGGCCGGCCCGATCTGCGAGAACAGTGTCGTCGCGAATGCCGCTCCGAACTGGAGCGACAGTATCGACGTGAGGACTGCTCCGACCGGCAGTAGTTGACTGCCGGCCTTCATTCTCCGGTGAACTCGGGACTTCGACGCTCGAGCATCGCGGCGACGGCTTCGTGGTGATCTCGGGTGTGGTGGGCGATCGACTGCATGGCGGCCGAGAGTTCGAGCAAGCTCTCGAGGCTCTGGTGCTGGCCCTCGCGGAGGAGCTTTTTGGTCATGCGGAGTACCTGCGGGGGATTGGCGGCTACTCGAGCTGCCAAAGCGTGCGCAGCGGAAAGCAATTCTTCGGGCTCGGTCACCTGCGAGACCAGACCCCAGTCGAGTGCCTTCGCAGCATCGATCGGTTCACCGGTGAACGCCATCTCGGCCGCGCGGGCGTTGCCGATCGCGCGGGGGAGCAGCCACGCTCCGCCGTCGCCGGGAATGAGTCCTACCTTGACGAAACTCTCGGCGAAGACTGCGGCGGTCGAGGCGATGCGGAGGTCGCACATGAGTGAGAGGTCGCAGCCCGCTCCGATGGCCGGGCCGTTGACCGCCGCGATGGTCGGCACCTCACACGTGTACAGCGCGAGCGGGATGCGTTGGATGCCGTGCCGGTAGCCCTGGCGGATCTCGCCGGGTG
This sequence comes from Rhodococcus sp. FH8, assembly GCF_019266085.1. Lineage (NCBI taxonomy): Bacteria > Bacillati > Actinomycetota > Actinomycetes > Mycobacteriales > Nocardiaceae > Rhodococcus > Rhodococcus sp. FH8. The sequence continues at coordinate 577,430 of NZ_LPNQ01000065.1, forward strand.
CGCCACCGAACATGCCCTCCTTGTCTCGCATGTGCTTGACGTTGCCGCCGGAGGAGAAGGCCGATCCGGCCCCCGTCAGAATGACCGTGCGCACACTCTGATCTCGGTTGACCGCGGTGACTGCGTCTTCGAGGGCCTCGATCATGTCGATCTCGGAGATCGCATTGCGGGTGTCCGGGCGATTGAGGGTCCACGTGACCACATCGCCGGTTCGCGAGATCAGTACGGCGTCGCTCATGGGTGCTCCTGGTTGTCGATGGCAGTTGAGCTCAGTCTCTCACCACAGGATTTCGCAATAACAATCATTCGTGCTTGATTTTTATGGATGTGAGTGTGATGCTGGTCGCATGGCCGAACTTCAGACGTTCATCGATGACTTGCGGGCCGAAGGCGAGAGCCTCGACGCCCTGGTTGCGGATCTGCCCGAGGAGAAGTGGGCGACAATGACGCCTGCGGAAGGGTGGACCATCGCACATCAGATCGGGCACCTGCACTGGACGGACAGTGCAGCGATCCTGGCGATCACCGACCCGGACGGGTTCGCGGAGCAGTTGAAGGCGGCGTTCGTGAACCCGGCAGGGTTTGTCGACGACGGTGCTGCCGAACAGGCGGCCCGCCAGCCGGCGGAGTTGCTCGCCGATTGGCGAGCGGGGCGCACCGCTCTCGTCGAGGCGCTCACCGCCGCCCCGGCCGGAACCAAGTTCCCCTGGTACGGCCCGCCCATGGGCGGTGTCTCCATGGCTACCGCGCGACTGATGGAGACGTGGGCGCACGGGCAGGACGTTGCCGACGCACTCGGCGTCGAACGCGCTCCGACGGCGCGCATCAAGAACATCGCTCACCTGGGTGTGCGGACGCGAAACTTCGCGTACTCGGTCAACGAGAAGACGCCGCCCGCCGACGATTTCCGGGTTGAGTTGACCGCGCCGGACGGGTCGCTCTGGACCTGGGGGCCGGAAGATGCGCCGCAGAAGGTCACCGGGCCGGCGTTGGACTTCTGCTTGCTGGTCACCCAGCGTGCCAATCGCGCCGATCTCGATCTGGTCGCCGTGGGTGCCGATGCGGACGAGTGGCTCGGGTTCGCGCAGGCCTTTGCCGGACCCAGCGGTGAGGGACGAGCCGCCGTCGGATCCAGCGGTGAGGGACGAGCATCGAAGGTGGGCAAATGAGTTCGGTACGGATCGGTAACTGCTCTGGGTTCTACGGCGACCGCGTCTCGGCGATGCGCGAGATGCTCGAGGGCGGCGAACTCGACTACCTGACCGGCGACTACCTGGCCGAACTGACGATGTTGATCCTCGGGCGGGATCGGATGAAGGACCCGTCGCTCGGCTACGCGAAGACGTTCCTGCGGCAGGTGGAGGACACGCTCGGCCTTGCGCTCGACAAGGGGGTGAAGATCGTCGCGAATGCAGGCGGTCTCAATCCCGCCGGACTGGCCGACGCGTTGCGCGAGGTCAACACCAAGCTGGGGTTGAACGCGAAGATCGCCCACGTCGAGGGCGACGATTTGATCTCTCGGGCAGACGAACTCGGACTCGGCTCCCCACTGACGGCCAATGCGTACCTCGGCGCCTGGGGCATCGTCGAAGCATTGTCGGCCGACGCCGATGTCGTGGTCACCGGACGGGTCACCGATGCGTCGGTGATCGTCGGTCCGGCCGCTCACCATTTCGGTTGGAAGCGAGATGATTTCGATCAGCTTGCCGGTGCTGTCGCGGCGGGCCACGTCATCGAGTGCGGAACCCAGGCCACCGGCGGCAACTACGCGTTCTTCACAGAGATTCCCAATCTGGGCCGGCCTGGCTTCCCGATCGCCGAGATCAACGCGGACGGAACCTCGGTCATCACCAAGCACGCCGGAACGGACGGCGAGGTGAGCGTCGGCACGGTGACGGCGCAGCTGCTGTACGAGATCACCGGTGGACGCTATGCAGGCCCGGACGTGACGACCCGCATCGACAACGCAGTGCTCACCCAGGAAGGCCCGGACCGGGTGTTGATCAGCGGCGTCACGGGCGAGGCTCCGCCGCCGCAGTACAAGGTCTCCCTGAACACGCTGGCCGGGTTCCGTAACGAGGCCACCTTCATCCTCACGGGTCTCGACATCGAGGCCAAGGCCGATCTGGCGAAGACTCAGCTCGAATCCTGGCTGACGAAGAAGCCCGCCGAACTGGTCTGGACTCTCGCTCGCACGGATCATCCGGATTCCGACACCGAGGAAACCGCGAGTGCGTTGCTGCGCTGCGTGGTTCGCGATTCCGACCCCAAGGTGATCGGTCGCCCTTTCTCCGCGGTTGCGGTGGAAATGGCACTTGCCAGCTACCCCGGCTTCTCGCTGACGGCTCCGCCGAGCAACGGCCAACCGTACGGAGTGTTCACCCCCGGCTACGTCGACGCGGGATCGGTGCCGCACGTGGCCGTACTGCCGGACGGCACGCGCGTGGACATCGCTCCGTCCACGTTGACGCAGGACCTCGAACCCGTCGGCGAACCGGAGCGTCCGGAGCCGTTGCCGCCACAGACGTCGCTTTCAGTACCACTCGGCACGATCGCCGGTGCCCGTAGCGGCGACAAGGGCGGAAATGCCAACGTCGGCGTCTGGGTTCGCACGGACGATCAGTGGAAGTGGTTGGCGCACACACTGACCGTCGAGATGCTCAAGGAACTGCTACCGGAAGCAGCAGACCTGAACGTCACTCGCTACCAGCTTCCGCACCTTCGTGCCGTCAACTTCGTGATCGAGGGAATTCTCGGTCAGGGTGTCGCCTCGCAGGCGCGGTTCGATCCGCAGGCCAAGGGAATTGGTGAATGGCTGCGTTCGCGCCACATCGACATCCCGATTTCGCTACTCCCCGTAACTGACGAGAAAGAGGATTCACGGTGACCGTGTGGACCACACCGGAAAGGCTTGCGCTTCGCGAGACCGTACGCGGATTCGTGAACCAGGAGATTCTGCCGCATCTGACGCAGTGGGAGCGAGACGGCGAGATTCCGCGCGAATTGCACCGCAAGGCAGGCGCTCTCGGACTCCTCGGGGCCAGCGCACCCGAATCGGCCGGTGGTGAGGGCGGCGACGCCGTCGACTCCATCGTGATCTGTGAGGAGATGCATCAGGCAGGTGCATCGGGCGGGCTGTTCGCATCGCTCTTCACCTGCGGCATCGCGGTGCCGCACCTGATCGCGGCCGGCGACGAGGCGCAGATCGAGAAGTGGGTCAAGCCGACCCTGCGCGGCGACAAGATCGGCTCGCTCGCCATCACCGAACCCGGCGGTGGCAGCGACGTCGGCCACCTGACGACAACGGCCAAGCGCGACGGTGATCACTACGTCGTAAACGGGGCCAAGACGTTCATCACCTCTGGTGTTCGCGCCGACTTCGTTGTCACCGCCGTCCGCACCGGTGGCCCTGGTGCGGGTGGTGTCTCACTGCTCGTGATCGAGAAGGGCACACCGGGATTCACCGTCTCGCGCAAACTCGAGAAGATGGGCTGGCGCGCATCCGATACCGCGGAACTGTCCTTTGTCGACGCTCGGGTTCCGGTGGAGAATCTGGTTGGCGCAGAGAACAGCGGCTTCGCACAGATCGCCCAGGCATTTGTTTCCGAACGTGTCGCTCTCGCCGCGCAGGCGTATGCCAGTGCAGAGCGTTGCCTGGAGCTGACCCTCGAATGGTGTCGCGCCCGCGAGACTTTCGGTCGCCCCCTGATCAGCCGGCAGGCCGTGCAGAACACCGTCACCGAGATGGCCCGCAAGATCGACGTCGCCAAGGTGTACACGCACTCGGTGATCGAACGGCACATGGCCGGTGACGGCGATCTGATCGCCGAGGTGTGCTTCGCCAAGAACACGGCAGTCGAGACGGGCGAATGGGTTGCGAACCAAGCCGTTCAGCTGTTCGGCGGCCTCGGATACATGCAGGAAAGCGAAGTGGAGAGGCAGTACCGGGACATGCGAATTCTGGGAATCGGTGGCGGAACCACCGAAATCCTCACCGGCCTCGCGGCCAAGCGATTGGGGTATCAGTCATGAGTGTCATCCGGTCAACACTGGACACCAATTCCGAGGTGTACAAGACCGCAACTTCGACCATGAACACCAAGCTCGCCGAGATCGAGGTCGAGCACGCCAAGGCGTTGGCGGGTGGCGGCGAGAAGTACACCGAGCGGCACCACAAGCGGGGAAAGCTCCTGGCACGCGAGCGGATCGAACTCCTGCTCGATCAGGATTCACCGTTCCTCGAACTGTGTCCCCTCGCTGCGTGGGGGAGTGACTTCCCGGTCGGCGCCAGCACTGTGGTCGGTATCGGCGTCGTCGAAGGTGTCGAATGCCTGATCGTCGCCAACGATCCCACCGTGCGCGGCGGCACCAGCAATCCGTGGACGCTGCGTAAGGGATTCCGGGCCAACGACATCGCCATGCAGAACCGCCTCCCGGTGATCTCCCTCGTAGAGTCCGGTGGCGCAGACTTGCCGACGCAGAAAGAGGTGTTCATCCCGGGCGGGCGTATGTTCCGTGACCTCACTCAGCTGTCCGCAGCCGGAATCCCCACCATTGCACTGGTCTTCGGTAACTCGACGGCCGGCGGTGCGTACATCCCGGGCATGTCCGACCACGTCGTGATGATCAAGGAACGCTCCAAGGTGTTCCTCGCAGGCCCGCCGCTGGTCAAGATGGCCACCGGTGAGGAATCCGACGACGAGGCACTCGGCGGCGCCGAAATGCACGCTCGCAAGTCCGGGTTGGCCGACTACTTCGCCGCCGACGAGCAGGACGCGATCCGCATCGGGCGCTCGATCGTCAAGCGGCTCAACTGGACCAAGAAGGGGCCGGCGCCGCGCGCGGAGATCATCGAACCGCTCGAGGATCCGGAAGAGTTGCTCGGCATCGTTCCGGCCGACCTTAAGATCCCGTTCGATCCGCGTGAGGTCATCGCCCGTATCGTCGACGGTTCCGACTTCGACGAGTTCAAGCCGCTCTACGGTTCCTCCCTCGTGACCGGGTGGGCCGAGCTCAACGGCTACCCGATCGGCATCCTGGCGAACGCACGTGGAGTGCTCTTCAGTGAGGAATCACAGAAGGCCACGCAGTTCATCCAGCTCGCCAATCGTTCCAACACGCCGTTGCTGTTCCTGCACAACACCACCGGGTACATGGTGGGTAAGGAATACGAGGAGGGCGGCATGATCAAGCACGGATCGATGATGATCAATGCGGTTGCCAACTCCAAGGTTCCGCACATCTCGATCCTGCTCGGAGCGTCCTACGGCGCCGGTCACTACGGTATGTGCGGACGCGCGTTCGATCCGCGGTTCCTCTTTGCGTGGCCCAGTTCCAAGTCCGCCGTCATGGGCGGTGCGCAGCTCGCCGGCGTCATCTCCATCGTGGGACGCGCTGCTGCCGAGGCGCGCGGCCAGGTATTCGACGAGCAGGCCGATGCCGGCATGCGCGCGATGATCGAGAACCAGATCGAGGCCGAGTCACTCCCGATGTTCCTGTCGGGTCGTCTGTACGACGACGGCGTCATCGATCCCCGAGACACCCGCACCGTGGTGGGAATGTGCCTGTCGGCCATCGCCACCGCCCCGATCGAAGGCACCGACAACTTCGGCGTCTTCCGTATGTGAGGCACGCCGTGACAATCACTTCAGTACTGGTCGCCAATCGTGGCGAAATCGCCCGCCGTGTCTTTGCAACCTGCCGCAAGAACGGAATCGGCACGGTCGCGGTATTTTCCGACGCAGATGCCGACAGCCCGCACGTCGCCGAAGCCGATGCTTCGGTTCGCCTGCCGGGTAACACGCCCGCCGAGACCTACTTGCGGGGTGAGCTCGTCATCGCCGCCGCCAAGGCTTCGGGCGCCGACGCGATTCACCCCGGATACGGATTCCTCTCCGAGAACGCGGAGTTCGCGCGCAGCGTCATCGACGCGGGACTGACGTGGATCGGCCCGCCCGTCGAATCCATCGAGCTCATGGGGTCGAAGGTCGAGTCCAAGAAGATCATGGACGCCGCCGGAGTGCCGGTGCTCTCCGAACTCGATCCCGCCGCGGTGACCGAGGCTCATCTGCCGGTGCTGATCAAGGCGTCGGCGGGCGGCGGCGGACGCGGAATGCGTGTCGTTCGTGAATTGTCGGCGCTGGACGGCGAACTGGAAGCGGCGCGGCGTGAGGCGCAGTCCGCTTTCGGCGACCCGACAGTCTTCTGTGAGCGGTACCTCGAGACCGGTCGGCACATCGAGGTTCAGGTCATGGCCGACCGCCACGGTGCGGTGTGGGCGGTGGGGGAGCGCGAGTGCTCGATCCAGCGTCGGCATCAGAAGGTGGTCGAAGAGGCACCGTCGCCGCTCGTGCAACGCATCCCCGCCATGCGCGACAAGCTGTTCGACGCCTCGCGGCTCGCCGCCAACGCCATCGGTTACGAAGGCGCAGGAACCGTTGAATTCCTGGCTGACGAAAAAGGCGACTTCTTCTTCCTGGAAATGAACACGCGTTTGCAGGTGGAGCATCCGGTCACCGAGTGCACCACTGGACTCGATCTGGTGGAACTCCAATTGCAGGTCGCTTCAGGTGAAGCACTTCCGGACGAACAGCCGGAGATCCGGGGGCATTCGATCGAAGTGCGCCTGTACGCCGAGGACCCCGCCAAGAACTGGCAGCCGCAGAGCGGAACCGTCCACCACATCGAGTTGCCCGGTGACCCGCAAGAATTCAGTGTTCTGCGTGAGCAGGGCGTTCGCCTCGACTCCGGCGTCGTCGACGGCAGTGTTGTCGGCGTCCACTACGACCCGATGTTGGCCAAGGTCATCTCGTACGCGCCGACGCGGACCGCAGCTGCCCGGCTGCTCGCATCGACGCTGGCGCGCACCAGGATTCACGGCCTGCGCACCAACCGCGACCTGCTCGTCAACGTCCTGGCCCACCCCGCCTTCATTGCCGGAGACACCGACACTGCCTTCTTCGAGACTCACGACCTCGAGAAGCTGTCTACGCCCTTGGCCGATACCGCCGCCGAAAGACTCTCGGCGCTGGCGGCGGCACTTGCCGATGCCGCGCACAACCGGGCGTCGGCCCGCGTCATCGGCCGCTTGCCCAGCGGGTGGCGCAACCTCCCGTCGCAGCCGCAGAGCAAGAGCTATTCCACTGCGTCGGGCGAGTACGACGTCCGCTACTCCCTGAGCCGAAGCGGCGTGCTGAGTGCAGAAGGCTTCGACGACGTGCGCCTGGTATCGGCAACTGCGACCCGGGTAGTGCTCGAGCAGAGCGGAGTACAGCGCTCGTTCGACGTTGCGGCCTACGGGAGTGAGATTTTTGTCGACTCCTCGCTCGGACCCGTCGCGTTGACGGCAGCACCGCGCTTCGTGGATCCGTCGGCAGAAGTCGCCGCCGGTTCGTTGCTCGCTCCGATGCCGGGATCGGTCATCCGCCTCGGTGCCGCACTCGGTGACACCGTCACCGCCGGCCAGCCGATTCTGTGGCTGGAGGCCATGAAGATGGAACACACCGTCACCGCGCCGACTGCCGGTGTCCTGGTGGAACTTCCGGTCGCCGTCGGCCAGCAGGTCGAGGTCGGATCGGTACTCGCACGTGTGGAAGAACCCGCTACAGAAGAGGAAGCATGATGAGTTTCATCGAAACCGAAGAGCAGAAGGAACTGCGGGCATCCGTTTCCAAACTGGGTGAGCGCTTCAACTACGTCGACTACGTGCTGCCCAAGGCGCGAAAGGGGGAGCCGCTCACCGAATTGTGGAACGAGGCGGGCAAACTCGGATTCCTGGGCGTCAACCTGCCGGAGGAATACGGCGGCGGCGGTGCAGGCATCTACGAACTCGCGCTGGTGCAGGAGGAATTGGCGGCGCAGGGTGCCGGTCTGCTCCTGGTTGTCGTATCCCCGGCCATCTGCGGCACCATCATCGGCAAGTACGGCACGGCGGAGCAGAAGCAGCAGTGGCTACCCAGCCTCGCCGACGGCTCCAAGATCATGGCGTTCGGAATCACCGAGGCCGACGCTGGTTCCAACTCTCATCAGATCACCACGACGGCACGCAGGGATGGCGACGACTGGATCCTGAGCGGCAACAAGATCTACATCTCGGGTGTCGATCAGGCTGACGCGGTCCTCGTCGTTGCGCGGACCGAGGACTCCAAGACGGGCAAGCTCAAGCCTGCTCTGTTCATCGTCCCCACGGATTCTCCCGGATTCGTGAAGACGCAGATGGAGATGGACATCATCGAGCCGGACCACCAGTTCATCCTCTTCCTCGACGACGTCCGTCTGCCGGCCGACGCTCTGGTCGGCGAAGCCGATGCCGCCTTGATGCAGTTGTTCGCCGGCCTCAACCCCGAGCGCATCCTGGGTGCGTCGATGGCCATCGGCATGGGCCGTTACGCCCTGAACGCCGCAGTGAAGTTCGCCAACGAGCGCACGGTGTGGAAGACGCCGATCGGTGCGCACCAAGGTATTTCGCATCCACTCGCGCAGGTGAAGATCGAACTCGAGCTCGCCAAGCTGATGATGCAGAAGGCCGCGGTGCTCTACGACAGCGGTGACGATTTCGGTGCTGCCGAAGCCGCGAACATGGCAAAGTACGCCGCCGCCGAAGCCAGCATCAAGGCGCTCGATCAGGCGATCCAGACGCATGGCGGCGCAGGACTGACGAAGGAATACGGACTGGCCGCCATGCTCGGTGCGGCTCGTATCGCCCGCGTCGCGCCGGTGAGCCGCGAGATGATCCTCAACTTCGTCTCACAGCATTCCCTCGGTCTGCCACGGTCCTACTAGGAAGAGGCGACTCATGACGGATCAGGACAAGCCATACGTACGGTACGAAGTATCGGGCGGTGCTGCCACGATCACTCTCGACTCACCCCACAACCGCAACGCGATTTCGACGCGGTTGGTCACGGAGTTGCAGGCTGGGTTGACGTCGGCTGCCGCCGATCCGGCAGTTCGAGCGGTGGTACTCACCCACACCGGTGGAACATTCTGTGCGGGAGCCGATCTCAGTGAGGCCTCCGGTTCGTCCGCATCACCGGAGGACGCCGTCAAGGAGCGAGGACGGGGGATGCTGACACTCTTGCGCAGCATTCTCGAGCTTCCCAAGCCGGTGATCGGGCGGATCGACGGTCACGTCCGGGCCGGAGGCATGGGTCTTGTCGGGGCGTGCGACATCGTCGTCGCCGGACCGGCGAGCACCTTCGCGGTGACGGAATCACGGTTGGGTTTGGCAGCGTCCATCATTTCGCTCACGGTCCTACCGAGGCTCGACCAGCGATCTGCGAGCCGCTATCTGCTCACCGGCGAGAAGTTCGGCCAGCACGAGGCCGAATCCATCGGACTCGTCACCTCCGCGTCGCAGGACACGGAGGAGTCGATCACCGAACTGCTCGGCACCTTGCGCCAATGTTCACCGCAGGGACTTGCCGAATCGAAGTGGATCACGACGCGTTCGGTCCTGGCTGGATTCGACCGGGACGGCGAGGAGATGATCGCGCAGTCGGCTCGGCTGTTTTCCTCTGACGAGGCTCGTGAGGGCATGATGTCTTTCTTGCAGAAGCGTCCAGCGGCCTGGGCGCAGTAGAAACTGCGCAGCTGGGACACAGAAGCGCTGGAACACAGAAGTAGAAGGGATGGCGGCGCGATGACTCGAGAGCCCAAGCAGGACCGAAGTCGAGTCACGCGCTCCCACCTGCTCGAAGTGACTGTGGAGTGTCTCGCCGAACTCGGGTGGAGCGCAACGACGATGAGCGTCGTCGCGCAGCGTGCCGGGGTGTCCAGAGGCGCCATGCAGCATCACTTCCCGACCCGCGAGGACCTCATCACCGCGGCGCTCGAGGTGATGTTCGACGCCCGGATGGATCAGGCACGAAAGGAATCGACCGACCTTCCGGTGGGTGCCGGACGAACCGAGGCGATCATTTCGCGGTTGGTGGAGTACTACACCGGGACTCTGTTCAAAGCAGCACTGCAGGTGTGGACGGCCGCTGCCTCCGACCCCGACCTGCGTGCCCGCGTACTGCCCCTCGAGGAACGATTCGGGCGCATCGCGCACCGCATGGCCGTCGAGAGTCTGGGTGTCGACGACTCCGACCCGGTGACGCACCGCTTGGTACAGGCGACCCTGGACCTGGCCCGCGGGCTGGGGCTGGCTGATGTCTTGACAGACGACTCGCGCCGACGCACCGAGGTGGTCAAACAGTGGGCGGCGCAATTGGATTCCACACTTGTTCGGGTACCGGTGGCAACTCCCTGAATCGGTAGCGGCGGGGCCGGCGCCGGTGCTCTCGACGCGCACGTGGCGTGTGTCGGGGGCCACCGAGAAGTACAGTCGGCTCCATGGCCGCACGCACTCTCACTTCGATCGGGACTTCGGTATTGGTCTCGGCTGCCGTGCTCTCGGCCGTGGTCGGCTGCAGCTCCGGCGACGGGTCCGTCGATCAGCCGGGCGACGGTGCGGGTTCGCAGGCACTCGCACCTACGGATCCGGGCCCGATGTTCGCCGAATGCGGCTCGGTGACCGACGAGGAAGTTGTCAACGCCTTCAATCTCGGCACTTTTGCGACGACGACGCGCAACGGCGTCGGTTGCCAGTGGGAAGTCGCCGGTTCGAACGGTCCGAGCGTCAGTTTCTCCTGGTACCGCGGTAGCCCGATCGGCCGCGAACGGGCCGGGTCCGACCTGCTCGGACGTCCTGCCGACGACATCACGATCGGTGGACACCAGGGCTTCATCGCGTCCACGGCAGGTTCGTTGTGCGAGTTGGGTATCGCGTTCGGCGGAGACTTCGTGCACTGGTCGATCACCTACGGTTTGCTGCCACCGACCGCGGATCCATGCACGGTGGCGCGGGATCTGATGGAAAAAACAGTTTCGAGGGCACAGTGAAGTTCGAGGGCGCCGTGAAGCGCATAAGGATCGGACTCGCCTTGGCGGGGTCGCTGGTTCTGCTGACAGGCTGCGGCTCGGTGGTCACCGGGACTCCCCGTGCGGAGGGCAGCTACGGCGGTAGTGACAGCCAGGAATTCGCGAACGTCCTCCAAGAATGCGAAGCCGTCACCGACGAGCAGATCGCCGGTGCCGTGGGTGCCGACGCCGTCGGGCGTGGGTTCTTCGGCGCTATCTGCCGTTGGGACGGCATCGGGACCGCGGGTCCGATCAAGATCACCTTCAACTGGTTCGAGACGGGCACCCTCGATCACGAGCGCGCTGCATTCGAGCACCTGGGATACGTGGTGGCGAAAATCGACATCAACGGCAGTGGCGGGTACCAGGTTCGCCAGCCGGCCGATCCGCAGAGCTGCGGGGTGAGCGCGAGCGCACCGGCCGGGGGAGTGTTCGGTTGGTGGGTCACCGAGCCGCAAGGCGGCGCGGATCCGTGCGAGGCTGCGGCAAAGCTCGGCGCGTTGACGTTGAACCGCAGCATCTGATCGCGACCGGTCCGGCTGCGTGGTCTGAGTGTGCAGCCAGAGTGTCTGGTCAGAGCGTGAGGTCACTATCACCGTGGCCTCACTTTGACCTCGTGGCGCGCCGACAGGTATCGTTATGGGTCGTGTCCGGCATGCCCGGGCCGATCTGTGTGCCTAGCTAGGTATTGCCGTGCGCGCGTTCGAGCAGAAACTGCTGATGAACGAGCATCCGGCTGCCTGTGTGGGGGTATGCGACACGCCCGACCTCGGGGGCAGTGCGCGGCATGAAAGTGCTGAGTACAGACTCTGAGGTGGGTGAGGAGCAGCAGCTCTCTTGCTCCAACTGCTAGATCCCTAATTTCAGAACAGCCACGTTTTCGAACGGCCCGAGTTCGCTCGAGCAGTCTGTTCGTCACAAGAAAGCCGGTAAATGCCAACCATCAACCAGCTGGTCCGCAAGGGTCGCCGCGACAAGACCGCCAAGGTCAAGACGGCAGCCCTCAAGGGCAGCCCGCAGCGTCGTGGCGTGTGCACTCGCGTGTACACCACCACCCCCAAGAAGCCGAACTCCGCGCTCCGTAAGGTCGCACGTGTTCGCCTCACGACTTCGGTCGAGGTCACCGCGTACATCCCCGGTGAAGGTCACAACCTTCAGGAGCACTCCATGGTGCTCGTCCGTGGCGGTCGTGTGAAGGACCTCCCGGGTGTCCGTTACAAGATCATCCGCGGCTCCCTCGACACCCAGGGTGTCAAGGGTCGCAAGCAGGCACGCAGCCGCTACGGCGCCAAGAAGGAGAAGAGCTAATGCCACGTAAGGGCCCCGCTCCGAAGCGCCCGCTCATCAACGACCCGGTTTACGGTTCCCCGTTGGTGACGCAGCTCGTCAACAAGATCCTGCTGGACGGCAAGAAGTCCACCGCAGAGCGAATCGTGTACCAGGCTCTCGAGCAGGCACGCGAGAAGACCGGCACCGATCCGGTCGTCACCCTCAAGCGCGCCCTGGACAACGTCAAGCCTGCACTCGAGGTTCGTAGCCGCCGCGTCGGTGGCGCTACCTACCAGGTGCCGGTCGAGGTTCGCCCCGGTCGTTCCACCACGCTGGCACTGCGCTGGCTGGTCACCTTCTCGCGTGCACGTCGTGAGAAGACCATGGTCGAGCGTCTCGCCAACGAGCTCCTCGATGCCAGCAATGGCCTCGGTGCAGCTGTGAAGCGTCGCGAAGACACTCACAAGATGGCCGAAGCCAACAAGGCATTCGCCCACTACCGCTGGTGATGTAAAGCGTCGGAGCAACTGCCATCGGGTGGGGCTCCGACGCTTGTCGCCGTTGGCGGCCTGATCATCGCGACGGATTCCGGACGCAGGTGGCCAGGTTCGCCTCGGCAGAGACATAATTGAAAGACCATGGCCCTGACGGTGGAACACACCGATAAGGCCGACACCCGAAAACCAAGCAACGAGCGGGGAAGAAACCTGTGGCACAGGAAGTGCTGACTGACCTGAACAAGGTCCGCAACATCGGCATCATGGCGCACATCGATGCCGGCAAGACCACCACCACCGAGCGCATCCTGTTCTACACCGGTGTCAATTACAAGATCGGTGAGACGCACGACGGTGCGTCGACGACGGACTGGATGGAGCAGGAGAAGGAACGCGGCATCACGATCACGTCTGCCGCCGTGACTTGCTTCTGGAACAACAACCAGATCAACATCATCGACACCCCCGGCCACGTCGACTTCACGGTCGAGGTGGAGCGGTCGCTGCGCGTGCTCGACGGCGCAGTTGCTGTCTTCGACGGTAAAGAGGGTGTCGAGCCGCAGTCCGAGCAGGTTTGGCGTCAGGCTGCCAAGTACGACGTTCCGCGCATCTGCTTCGTCAACAAGATGGACAAGATGGGCGCGGACTTCTACTTCACAGTCCAGACCATCATCGACCGCTTGGGCGCGAGGCCGCTCGTTCTCCAGCTGCCCATCGGCGCTGAGGACGACTTCGACGGCGTCGTCGACCTGGTCGAGATGAAGGCCATCACCTGGCGCGGCGTGGTCCCGACGGGAACCGCTCCGACCATCGAGGAGATCCCCGCGGATCTCGTCGAGAAGGCTGCCGAGTACCGCGAGAAGCTGCTCGAGACGGTTGCAGAGTCCGACGAAGCTCTCATGGAGAAGTACTTCGGCGGCGAAGAGCTCACCATCGAGGAGATCAAGGGCGCCATCCGCAAGATGACGGTCGCCTCCGAGCTGTACCCGGTTCTCTGTGGCTCTGCGTTCAAGAACAAGGGCGTTCAGCCCATGCTCGACGCGGTCATCGACTACCTTCCGAACCCGCTGGACATCGGCGAGGTCATCGGCCACAAGCTCGGTGACGAAGAAGTAGAGATCACTCGCAAGCCGAGCAAGGACGAGCCGTTCTCGGCTCTCGCCTTCAAGATCGCTGCTCACCCGTTCTTCGGCAAGCTGACCTTCGTCCGCGTGTACTCGGGTCGTATCGATCCGGGTGCTCAGGTGCTCAACGCAACCAAGGGCAAGAAGGAGCGCATCGGAAAGCTCTTCCAGATGCACGCCAACAAGGAGAACCCGGTAGACGAGGCCGTAGCCGGCCACATCTACGCAATGATCGGCCTCAAGGACACCACCACCGGTGACACCTTGTGCGATCAGGCGAGCCCCATCGTCCTCGAGTCGATGTCGTTCCCCGCGCCGGTCATCCAGGTCTCCATCGAGCCCAAGACCAAGTCCGACCAGGAAAAGCTGGGCGTCGCGATCCAGAAGCTCGCCGAAGAGGACCCGACCTTCTCGGTCGAGCTCGACGAAGAGACCGGTCAGACCGTCATCGGCGGTATGGGCGAGCTCCACCTCGATATCCTCGTCGACCGCATGCGTCGCGAGTTCAAGGTCGAGGCGAACGTCGGTAAGCCGCAGGTTGCGTACCGCGAGACCATCACCAAGAAGGTCGAGAAGCACGACTACACCCACAAGAAGCAGACGGGTGGCTCGGGCCAGTTCGCAAAGGTCATCATCGCTCTGGAGCCTTTCGTGGGCGAAGACGGTGCTACCTACGAGTTCGAGAACAAGGTCTCCGGCGGACGTATCCCGCGCGAGTACATCCCCTCCGTGGATGCCGGTGCGCAGGACGCGATGCAGTACGGTGTTCTCGCCGGCTACCCGCTCGTGAACCTGAAGCTGTCGCTGCTCGATGGTGCTTACCACGACGTCGACTCCTCGGAAATGGCGTTCAAGGTTGCCGGTTCGCAGGCACTGAAGGAAGCCGCCCGCAAGGCCGGCCCCGTCATTCTCGAGCCGCTCATGGCTGTCGAGGTCACAACGCCCGAGGAGTACATGGGCGACGTGATCGGCGACCTCAACTCCCGCCGTGGCCAGATCCAGGCCATGGAGGAACGCAGTGGTGCCCGTGTCGTGAAGGCGCTGGTTCCGCTCTCGGAGATGTTCGGTTACATCGGTGACCTGCGGTCGAAGACCCAGGGCCGAGCGAACTTCTCCATGGTGTTCGATTCCTACGCAGAGGTTCCCGCGAACGTCTCGAAGGAAATCATCGCCAAGGCGACGGGCGAGTAAGCACAGCGAGCTCCCCAGCCCGCGCCGGCAAGTAACCTCGGTTTCTTCCGGCACGAAGCACGACCTAGTAACAACCAACCGCACTGCTGCATACGGCAAGCAACAACAGTCCAGGAGGACACAAAGTGGCGAAGGCGAAGTTCGAGCGGACGAAGCCGCACGTGAACATCGGCACCATTGGTCACGTCGACCACGGCAAGACCACGACGACGGCGGCCATCACCAAGGTTCTCGCGGATGCATTCCCCGACCTGAACGAGGCTTCGGCCTTCGATCAGATCGACAAGGCTCCCGAGGAAAAGGCTCGTGGCATCACGATCAACATCTCGCATGTTGAGTACCAGACGGAAAAGCGCCACTACGCGCACGTCGATGCACCGGGTCACGCCGACTACATCAAGAACATGATCACCGGCGCAGCTCAGATGGACGGCGCTATCCTCGTCGTCGCAGCTACCGACGGCCCGATGCCCCAGACGCGCGAGCATGTCCTGCTCGCTCGCCAGGTTGGCGTTCCTTACATCCTCGTCGCCCTGAACAAGGCCGACATGGTTGACGACGACGAGATCCTCGAGCTCGTCGAGATGGAGGTCCGCGAACTGCTGGCCGCTCAGGAATTCGACGAGGAAGCCCCCGTCATTCCGATCTCGGCACTCAAGGCACTCGAGGGTGACCCGAAGTGGACGCAGTCCATTCTCGACCTGATGGCTGCTGTCGACGAGTCCATCCCGGACCCGATTCGTGAGACCGAGAAGCCCTTCCTCATGCCCGTCGAGGACGTCTTCACGATCACCGGCCGTGGCACCGTTGTCACCGGTCGTATCGAGCGTGGCGTTGTCAACGTCAACGAAGAGGTCGAGATCGTCGGCATCAAGGAAACCTCGACCAAGACCACGGTCACGGGTATCGAGATGTTCCGCAAGCTGCTCGACTCGGGCCAGGCCGGCGACAACGTCGGACTGCTCGTTCGTGGCATCAAGCGCGAAGATGTCGAGCGTGGACAGGTTGTCGTCAAGCCGGGCACCACGACTCCCCACACGGAGTTCGAGGGCCAGGCATACATCCTGTCGAAGGACGAGGGCGGCCGCCACACCCCGTTCTTCAACAACTACCGCCCGCAGTTCTACTTCCGTACCACGGACGTTACGGGCGTCGTGACGCTGCCTGAGGGCACCGAGATGGTCATGCCCGGTGACAACACCGAGATGTCCGTCAAGCTGATCCAGCCTGTCGCCATGGACGAGGGCCTGCGCTTCGCAATTCGCGAAGGCGGCCGTACGGTCGGCGCCGGCAAGGTTGCCAAGATCATCAAGTGAGACTCTTGTCTCGCTAGCTGATTCACAGCACTGAAAAAGGCGCTCATTCCCTTCGGGGAGTGAGCGCCTTTTCTGTGTCTTCCATCGGGTGGCCTGTGATCGAGTGTTCGGTGATCGGGTGCCTGCGTGCTTCTTACTTACTTGTTGGCTTCCACCCGGTCGAGGTGCAGCAGAACCTGTACTGCGACGGTTGAGCCGTCGAGGCTGCGCCTGGTTGCGCCGGCGATGCGTTCGGCCGAAGCGGTGAATCCGGCGACGTCGATCGACGGATCTGCAGTGACGACAATCGACAGCGTCGGCAGTCCGCGATCGACCGTCGCTTTGCTCTTGGTGCTCCGCACGCCGGTCAGCTGAGCGAGTTCGGCCGCTACGCCGTCTGCGACGGGTCCGAGATCCACGCTGACGTCGGTACCGGATTCGTTGTGCCGCAATGTGACTGCGCTTGTGCGGCGCCGGCGAAGGTTCAGGTACAACAGCCCGAAACCGGCGAAGACACAGAGGACGAAGGTGCCCGACAGTACCCAGTGCCACCACGGCTCCTCCGGAAGGCCGAAGAGGACCTCCCGATCGAAGCGTGACACCCAGGTTCGAATCAGCGACGCGCCCGCGTCCCACGCGATGGCGTATGCGCCCGCCGCGAGGAGTGCGATTCCGACGATGAGGACGATGATCCGATCGACCGCGGAGATCCAACGGTTCACGAGGCGTCCTTTCGTCGTACTACAGTTTCTCGCACGACAACCGAAAGTTGCAGTGGCCGCTGCAGTATCGCGAGGTGGGGCCGAACCGCCGCGTCGACGGCTGCGGCAAGTTCAGCTCGATCGCCACCGGTCGATTCGATGTGGACCTTGACGTGTTTACGGTCGACGCTGGTGTGAGCCGAGCCGACGCCGGGAACGACCGCTGCGTGGCTACTGCACAGACGTGCAATGTCAGTCGGCCGCATCCACACCGTCGATGCGCTCGGGTTCCCGAGTGGGACATGGGTTTTCGCACGGCGTTTGATCGCCGACATTATCAGGACAACACCCGCGACAACGGCAGCGATTGCCACCGGAAGTAGCCACGGTTGCCAGTGCAGACGAGACGTCCACTCCACGGAGTTTCGGATCCAGGGTGCCGATTCGAAAGTTCCACGGTTGATGAACCATTCGCGCGAGACGACGAAGGCGAGTGCGAGTAGACCACACGCGATGACGACGGCCGAAACCGCGGCCGCCGGGTTCGCAGAGGGGACACGCGGCGGAATCGGATCCGAGAGTGCCTGCTGTGCCGGGCCCTCCGCGATCTCGACGCCGGAAACACAGGAGTCGTCAGAACCCTCGGTTGCCGCGATCATCACGTTCATGTCGTGGAGTGGAAGCCCGGTCAGCGATTCGACGCTGCGTCCGACTTCCGTTCGCACCCGGCCGGTCAACTCGGTGACCGAACACGGCCAGGACACGGCGAGGAAGAGATTGATGGCGACGGCGTCGCTACCCATCGAGATGTCGGCTCGCGGAAGGTCGCGTCCTGTCAGGCGAGTCAAGCCACCGGACTGGCGGACCACCCCCGGGACGTTCACCGCTGCGGCCGTGGCGATCTTGGCCATCGCACGGTCCTTGATGACCAAGGAGCCGCGTAGACCAGGATCGTCCGCTGCGCTGGGATCGGACGGCTCAGCCACGGCCACGGCTTCGGAGGATCGCGCCGAGGTCGAGATGTCCGTCGCGGTGTGCTCCGATCGCCATACCGGCGGCGCCGAGCAGGACTGCGAAGACGAAACCGCTGAACCCACCCATGATTCCGGCGAGTGCGAGGAGCAGACCGACCAGCAGTCCGACGGTGGTGCTGTTCATGTCAGTTCCCTTCTCGAATGTTCGGTGCAATGTCTGTGACGGTGGCAGGCTCGGTGACTGCGTTTTCGGCATCAACGGGTAGATATCCCGCTGTCGACAGGTCGCCGACGGTCACGTTCACCGGTACGTCGACCAATCTCGCCACCACCGCTCGTACGCGCTCGGCGACGCTGCGAACGTCGGCCGGATAGTGAACGGAAATGTGTACAGCACAGGAGTTTTCGTCGAGGACGACGCCGGTGATGCGGCGTCCGGGGAGGTAGGTTCCCACTTCGCCGAAGTGTCCTCCGTGCAGATCTGCCACTTCCGGGATGGCAAGAACCGCGTCGGCGACTACCTCGGCCGCGTCGATCTCGCGGCCGGCGTCGGCGGTACTCACTGAACCCTCGGCTTGGCTTCCGGATCGGTACTGCCGCCGCTCTCTGCATCCTCGAAGAGCATGACGTCGAAGACGGTGATGTTGACCTCGGTGACCTCGAGACCCGTCATGCTTTCCACTGCGGCAATGACGTTGCGGCGGATACCTACCGCCAGTTCGTGGAGTGCGACGCCGTACTCGGCGACAATGCCGATGTCGATGGCGGCTTGTTTCTCGCCTACCTCCACCGCCACGCCCTGGGCATGGTTGACGCGGGCGCCCGGTATGCGGTCGCGAAGTGCCCCCACCGCACGCGCTGTGCCCCCGCCGACGTCGTACACGCCGTTGATCTCGCGGGTCGCGATACCGGCGATCTTGGCGACCACGGCGTCGGCGATGATCGTCTTACCCTGGGTGCTGACTAGTTCCGCGCCACCGTCGGCGCCGAATCGGACGCTGTTCTTTTCACTGGAATCGCTGGTCATGGGGGCTCCCTGCTCATGTGTCAGTGCGTGCGTCTGAAGTACCTCCAACTGTAGTGACTGGTAGGTGACCATGCGGGATGCACCACACCTACTCCGGCATTTGGTATGGCAGAGTCGGAGGCAAATAGTGACGGCGTTCATAGTGAGCGCTGCAAGTGACGTGGGTCGGACAGGGTGGTACGTGGTGGCACGGATAGTGATCGTGGGTGCGGGTTTGTCGGGACTGCGGACCGTCGAGGAACTGCGACGAGCTGGTTTCGAAGGTGAATTGACGCTCGCGGGTGGGGAAACGCATCTGCCCTACGACAGGCCTCCGTTGTCGAAGGAAGTGATCCGCGGCGACAAGGACGAGACGACCTTGCGTCCGGCCGAGTTCTACGTCGAGAACAAGGTCGATCTCAAGCTCGGTTCGCCGGCAACCTCGGTGGACACGGTCGCCAAGTCGGTGGCGTTCGCGGACGGATCCACCCTGGACTACGACGAGTTGGTCATCGCGACCGGACTGACTCCGCGTCGCATCTCCGGCCTTCCGGAGTTGTCCGGAGTGCACGTTCTGCGCTCCATCGAGGAAGCGTTGGCCCTCCGCGCCGACCTTGCTCCCGGTAAGCGTGCGCTGATCGTCGGGGCCGGCTTCATCGGCTGCGAACTGGCCGCGAGCATGAAGTCTCACGGCGTCGACGTCGTGTTGCTCGAACCCCAGCCGACGCCGCTGGCGTCGGTGCTCGGCCCCACCGTCGGCGCCCTCGTCGAACGTCTGCATCGGAACGAGGGCATCGACGTCCGAGTCGGTACGGGCTTGACCTCGTTGTCCGGCGACGGAGCGGTTGCCGCTGCGACCTTGAGTGACGGTTCGGAAATCCCGGTCGACGTGGTCGCGATCGGAGTCGGTTCGGTGCCGGTCACGGAATGGCTCGACGGTTCGGGGATCGAACTCGACAACGGAGTGCTCTGCGACGGCGTCGGCCGCACCAGCACCGAACACGTCTGGGCGGTCGGCGACGTCGCGTCCTGGCAGATCGGAGATCGACGCAAGCGTGTCGAACACTGGACCAATGCTGGGGACCAGGCCAAGATCCTGGCGGGAGCGATCACCGGAACGGGTGATCCGGATGCGCCGGCGCAGGTTCCGTACTTCTGGAGCGATCAGTACGACGTCAAGATCCAGGCATTGGGGACCGTCGCACCCACGGACACCGTTCACATCGTGAAGGACGACGGCCGAAAGTTCGTCGCCTACTACGAGCGCGACGGTGTGCTGGCAGCTGTCGTCGGCGGCGGTAGCGCGGGAGCTGTGATGAAGATGCGCGCGAAGATCGCAGCCGGCACGCCCATCTCGGACGTGTTGGAGTCCACACCGGCCTGAACGGATGAGGCAGGACCGGTTCCGAGGCGATAGATTTGTGCGGTGATCGTTGCACTCATCGACTCGGGACTGGGCCTGCTCCCTACCTCTGCGTGGCTCAGACGCCTGCGCCCGGATCTCGATCTTGTGCTGTCCCTCGATCCGGACGGCGCCCCCTGGGGGCCCAAGCCCGAGCCGTGGGTCGTCGACCGGGTACTCGGTGCGGTGCGGCGGAGCCTCGATCGTGGGGCTCAGGTCATCGTTCTTCCATGCAATACCGCGAGCGTCACCGCTCTCCCACACGTCCGCGAACTGGTCGGACCGGGTGTGCCGGTCATCGGAACGGTGCCCGCGATCAAGCCCGCGGCCGCCGCGTGCGATTCAGTGGCGATCTGGGCTACCGCCGCGACGACTGCCAGCCGGTACCAAGCCGATCTGATCGAACAGTTCGGCAACGGCGCCAAAGTCGTCGGGGTGCCGTGCCACGGCTTGGCCGATTCGATAGACCTCGGTGATCGTGCAGCCGCACTTGCAGCCATCGAATCCGCAGTGGCCCGGACGCCGGACGACGTCAACGGCGTTGTCCTCGGCTGCACGCACTACCCACTGCTCGCGGACCAAATCGCAGCGCGGCTACCCGCCGGTGTCACACTCTTCGACAGTGCCGAAGCCGTTGCACGACAGACCCTGCGGCGGATCGACGGGCTCGGTGACGCGGGTGAAGGATCGGGAACCGTCGAGGTTTTCGTGAGTGGACGTCCGGGCGCGCTACCGCCCAGCGCCGAAGCCTTCGACGCCGGGCGGTTGTTGGGCGCGATCAAAGCCTGATCCAGCCTGCAGCCAGCCATTCATCAATGGGCAGCTACTCCGCTCTGTCAATGGGCGGCTACTCCGCTCCGTCAATGGGCGGCTACGCCGCCGTGACCCCCGTGATGCATCCGCGCACTCATCACCGGCATCGCACTCACCGCGACCACAACGGTCAGGACCCCGACCACCCAGGCCGTCCACGACGCACCGCGTAGAGCGTCGAAGCTCATGACCCAGGGTGAAATGAACATCAAGACGCCGAAAACGCCCATCGCGTAATCCGCCATGGCCATGTCCGGACGTGCCATGTGCGCCAGACCCGACAGTGCAACCAGGACACCCAGGACGACGAGTGACCACATTGCCCGATCGGTGGTGTCGAGCCACATCGGCGAGAGAGCCGCAAAGACGCCGAGAACCACCGCGACGGCATCTTGCATTCGATTCCACGACTTCATGACGAGACCTCCAAAGACGAGAGTGTGTCCACCTGTAGTACACGCCCGCGGCAGATCGAGATCAACTCTCCGCCAATTGCATTCGCGTTGCAGTTAGAGGCGATGTGGAGGCTCGAATATCAAGATTTGTGACTATTCGTCCGGATTGCCACGAGCCGGCGCGGAGCGCTGGCCGCGATATGTCCCGAGAGTGCCATGAGGGTGAGAGTGGTGAATGCGATAGCGGCGGTGATCATGGGTGGTCCTTTCACTGACTGTCCTCGAGTGTCGTCTGCCGACCTGTGGCCGAGCAGGGCACACGGTGTGAGGACGCTGAGAGAATCGAAGAGTCCGCACAGACGACCCGTGAGAAGGTTCTGGGGTGACGCAATCGAGTGCCCAGGACGTGATCGAACAGTTGGCCGACCTCGCGGATCCCGCGGATGCCGTCCAGCTACAGAAGTTCTTCAAGACAGCGCCGGGGGAGTACGGCGAGGGTGACGTCTTCATCGGCGTGCGAGTACCGAAGACGCGTTCGGTGGTGAAGAAGCATGTCGGTCTCGAGTTGCCTCAGGTACGCCTCCTTCTCGACAGCGACGTCCACGAGCATCGGTTGGCCGGTCTGTTGATCCTGGTTGCTCGATTCGAAAAGGTCAGTCGCCCAAAATTTTTCGACGACGAGAGTCGCGCCCGCATCGCCGACTTCTATCTCAGCGCTGTCGAGGACGGGCGGGTGAACAATTGGGATCTGGTGGATTCGTCCGCCGGACAGATCCTCGGCGGCTGGCTGTACGACCGAGATCGCCGGCTGATCTTCGAGCTTTCCGATTCGGGTGGCCTGTGGCGACGACGGGTGGCGCTGCTGACGACTTACGGATTCATCACTCGCGGCGACGGGTCGACCACGCTCGAGCTTGCCGCGCAGGTGCTGGGTGATCGACGAGACCTGACCCAGAAAGCGATGGGCTGGATGCTCCGCGAGGTGGGCAAGCGGGTGGACCGGGATTTGTTGACCGGTTTCCTCGCGAAGAATGCAGCAGACATGGGACGCACGGCGCTGAGCTACGCGTGCGAACACCTGACCGCAGAAGAGCGAGCGCACTTCCGGGCGGCCCGCTAGCGAAGTACCGCTCGGTAGGTTGTGGGACGATTCTCGGTATGCCCGCCACCCGTGTCGAGGCGTCTCGAATTGTGACGATCGGTTCACTGATCGCTGCCGGCGTCGCAGCTCTGTGTTATCTCGTGTACTCCGTTCGAGCCGTCGAACCCGTTGATTTTCTCGTCTACCGCTACGCTGCCCAGGCGTTCGCAGCGGGATCGAACATCTACGAGGGCAATCTGTCCGGCCCGTTGATCGTCGAAGAGGGTATGCCGTTCACCTACACCCCATTCGCGGTGATCTTCCTCTGGCCGACTGTCCTCTTCGACTGGTGGACTGCCTATCTGCTGTGGTCGGGATTTTGCATCGCGGCGTTGGTGTGGACGGTTGCGAGGTTCACTCCCGCTCGCGTCCCCAAGCGGCCGCTCGTCATGGCGGCATTGGTCCTGGCCGTGTCGGTGACCCCCATCGTCAGTGCGCACATCTCATTCGGCCAGGTGAACTTGGTGCTGATGGTGCTCGTACTGCTCGACGTGACTCGCCGAGAGGATTCGAGATTCGGCCGGTGGTTTCCGCGAGGACTGCTGATTGGCGTCGCGGCCGCGATCAAGCTGACTCCGGCTCTCTTCATCGTCTACTTCGTCGTCACGAAGCAGTGGCGACTCGCGATCTGGAGTTCGATCGGATTTGCCGCGGCGACCGCCGTCGCAGCAGTGGTGGACCCGGCCGTCAGCTGGACCTTCTGGTCGGACGTCGTCTGGAACCTCAGCGACCGGGTGGATTTGAGCGGGCAGGCGATCGCGAGTGCCGGCAACAGTTCGCTGCAGGGCGGACTTGCCGCGCTGGGCCCATGGACAGCGTCTCTGGCGATGCCGTCGACCGTGCTGTGCGCGGGGGTAGCGCTATGGATCGCCCGAGATGTCTATCGCGTCGGGCGAGCGGTCGATGCGGCGTTGGTGATCGGATTGAGCGCGCCGATTCTTTCGCCGATCAGCTGGATTCACCACTGGGTGTATCTCGTGCCTGCCGCCGTCACGGTTCTTTTTCGGCTTCGATCGCCGCTGCAGTTCGGTGCGGCCGCTCTGGGGTTGGCCACCGTCTACTGCGGGCCGAGTATGGGACAGCAGTTCATCGAGACGTCACCGCTCCTGCTGCCGTTCGGGTTGGTCCTTCGTGAGGGTTTCCTGATCGTGACCCTCGCACTGATTCTTGCGCTGTGGAGGTTGCCCACAACGGCGCCTGCGTGGGTTTCGCGGCGGGACTCGGAAGATGACTCGGGAGACTCCGAACATGACAAAGCCCCCGATTCCGCAGGGAATCAGGGGCCGTCATGCATCGAAGCAGGGTTCAGAACTCGATCTTCAGGTGATCGGTGATCGGCTTCGCCTGGCAACCGAGGATGTAGCCGTTCGCCACGTCCTCGGCGTCGAGGATTTCGGAGTTGTCCATCTGAACTTCGCCTTCGGTGACGGTGCAGGCACACGACCCGCACTCGCCTTCCTGGCAGGAGTACGGCACGTCGAGGCCCTTGGCGAGCATGATGTCGACGAGCGTCTGCTTGCGCGGCCAGACGAGGGTGTGGGTTTCACCGTCCAGTTCGACCTCGACGGTTGCGGCGTCGGCTGCTTCCTCGTCGGAGACCTCGGCTACCTCGACGTCACGGAACGGGTCACCCGCGAGCGAATTGAAGACCTCGGCGTGAACCTGCGTGCGGGGCATGCCGGCCTCTGCCAGTGCCTTGTGGACGGCGTCCATGAAGGGGCCCGGACCGCACATGAAGGCCTCGTACGCGACAAATGGCTTGGCCAGTGTCGCCAACTGTGAGACGGCGGGGAGTCCCTGCACGGTTTCGATCCAGTGGACAACGGTGAGGCGGCCGGGGTGTTGCGCTGCCAATTCGCGAAGTTCGGCGCCGAAGATGACGGACTTCTCGTCGCGATTCGCGTAGATCAGCACGACGTTGCCGCTGCCCTGCGTGAGGGCGGACTTGAGGATCGAGATCACCGGAGTGATACCGCTGCCTGCACCGAAGAGCAGGAAGTCGTGATCGAGCGACTTGGGCGTGAAGACACCTGACGGCGGCAGCACTTCGATGGTGTCGCCGACCTGGAGCTTGTCGCACAACCAGTTGGAGCCGTAGCCGTCGACGGTTCGCTTGACGGTCACCTTGGGGGCGTCGTCGGTGAAGGGTGAACTGGCCAGCGAGTAGCAGCGTGCGACCGAGCCGGTCTGATCACTCGGGATGCGCAGGGTCAGGAATTGACCTGGCTTGTAGTCGAACTTGTCCTTCAGTTCTGCGGGAATCTCGAACACCAGCGACCGGGCGTCGGAAGTCTCTTCGATGACTCCGGACACGGTGAGTACCGCCGATCGCGAGCTGTGCGGTACCTCGACTGTCGTCATCGCGAAGCTAGTCCTCTCGTGAAGCTGGGTAAAGCGCAGGTCAGTGAAGTGCAACATCTAGAACGTGTTCTAGTTCAATGTTAGCAGTGATGAAAAGCTACTGGGGATCGTAGTCGCCGAGCAACACGTTCCCGATCAGCGGGAACCATGGCGGTCTGATCCAGCCGTCCTGGCAGTCCGGGGTGGCGTCGACCTGCCCGAACGGGCGGTTCGTGAGCGGCGTCCGGGCGGTTGAGCTGCCGAAGTCTGTGCATGGGCTGTTTGTCGGTACACAGTGGGAACCAGGTGAGACGCCGGTCACAAAGATTCGGCTCGAATCCCTCCCGCAGTCACATTCGTGCACATCCCTGAGGAGATACCGATGGCTATCGAGCTCAACCAGATCTGGGACTTTCCCATCAAGGAGTTCCACCCCTTCCCTCGCGCCCTGATGGGTGTGGGCGCTCACGACATCATCGGGGTGGAGGCCAAGAACCTCGGCTTCAAGCGCACCCTTCTGATGACGACCGGTCTGCGCGGTTCGGGCATCATCGAGGAACTCGTCGGCAAGATCGAGTACCAGGGTGTCGAGGTCGTGCTCTACGACAAGGTCGAGTCGAATCCCAAGGACTACAACGTCATGGAGGCCGCGGCTCTCTACCAGAAGGAGAAGTGCGACTCGATCATCTCGATCGGCGGTGGTTCGAGCCACGACGCCGCCAAGGGCGCTCGCGTCGTGATCGCACACGACGGTCGCAACATCAACGAGTTCGAGGGCTTCGCCAAGTCCACCAACAAGGAGAACCCGCCCCATATCGCCGTATCCACCACGGCCGGAACGGGTTCCGAGACGTCGTGGGCGTACGTCATCACCGACACGTCGGACATGAACAACCCGCACAAGTGGGTGGGCTTCGACGAGGCGACCATCGTCACCCTGGCGATCGACGATCCGCTGCTCTACTACACCTGCCCTCAGCATTTCACCGCGTACTGCGGCTTCGACGTACTCGCGCACGGCAGTGAGCCTTTCGTGTCTCGTCTCGATTTCGCGCCTTCGCTCGGTAACGCGATCTACTCGGTCGAGTTGGTCGCGAAGAACCTGCGCGAGGCCGTCTTCGAGCCGCGCAACCTCAAGGCCCGCGAGGGAATGATGAACGCGCAGTACATTGCCGGGCAGGCCTTCAACTCCGGTGGCCTCGGCATCGTTCACTCGATCTCGCACGCGGTCAGTGCCTTCTTCGACAGCCACCACGGTCTGAACAACGCAATCGCGTTGCCGCGTGTGTGGGAGTACAACCTGCCTTCGCGCTACGAGCGCTACGCCCAGTTGGCCGGCGCACTCGGTGTCGACACTCGCAACCTCACCACGGTTCAGGCCGCAGATGCTGCCGTCGAGGCTGCCATCCGTCTGGCCAAGGACGTCGGTATCCCCGACAACTTCGGTCAGGTTCGCACCGACTCGTACGCGAAGAACCAGATGAACACCAAGAAGTACGAGGGCCGTGGTGATGTCATCAAGGGTGACGAGAAGACTGTGCGCGCCATCTCCGAGCACATTCAGGACGACTGGTGCACCCCGGGCAATCCCCGTGAGGTCACCGTGGAGTCGATGATCCCGGTTGTCGATCACGCGATCAACAAGTCGTACTTCTAGCAGGGCCTTCGGCCCCGTGCGCCTTTTTGGTAGCCCGCACTACCAAAAAGGCGCACAGGGGCTTGCCCCCCCATGAAAGGTGTTCCATGTCCGGTCGCAGTTTCTCCAGCGGAATCGAAGTGAAAGATGCTCTGCGAGAGCAGGACTACATTGCCGATGACGAGTTCGCGGTAGTCGTTCATCTGGCGACGGCGCTGGGGCGCCCGCTCCTGCTCGAAGGTCCGGCCGGTGTCGGCAAGACGGAACTGGCGAAGTCTCTGGCTGCGATCGGGGGCCGCAAACTGGTGCGATTGCAGTGCTACGAAGGGCTGGACGACAATCGCGCCCTGTACGAATGGGACTACGCGAAGCAACTCCTGCACGTGCAGATGCTCCGCGACCGGATCAGCGATCAGGTTTCCGAATTCGACAGCGTCGCCGAAGCGTCCAAGTTTCTGGCCGATCAGGATTTCGGTTTGTACTCCGAGAACTTCCTGTCCGTACGACCGCTGCTCGAAGCAATCCTCTCACCCGATCCGGTAGTGCTTCTGGTCGACGAGGTAGATCGCACCGAGGAATCGATGGAAGCATTGCTCCTCGAGATTCTCGCCGAACAGCAGATCACCATTCCCGAGGTCGGTACGTTCGTTGCCCGCTCGCAGCCCTGGGTCATCCTGACGTCCAACGACACCCGCGAGCTCTCACCCGCGCTCAAGCGTCGTTGTCTGCATTACCATCTCGGCTATCCGACGTCGGAGCGTGAACGCGAGATCGTCACGGCCCGAGCGCCGGAGGTGGATTCGGCTACGGCCACCGAGGTTGTCGAATTGGCTCGCATCCTGCGTGACCTCCCGCTGCGCAAGAGTCCGTCCATCTCGGAGGTCATCGACGCGGCCAGGGCGGCAACAGTGCTCGCGGCCGGCGGATTCGACACCGCTTCCGACGCCAAGGTGCGCGACATCCTGCTCACGGCGTTGCTC
This sequence comes from Rhodococcus sp. FH8, assembly GCF_019266085.1. Classification (NCBI taxonomy): domain Bacteria; kingdom Bacillati; phylum Actinomycetota; class Actinomycetes; order Mycobacteriales; family Nocardiaceae; genus Rhodococcus; species Rhodococcus sp. FH8. The sequence goes on from NZ_LPNQ01000065.1 coordinate 605,096, forward strand.
AAGTACTCGTCCGATGTGACGCTGGCCAAGGAACGATTCGACGGAAAGCGTCTCGAATCACCGTCGCGTGACGGCGGCGAGCCGATCGAGCGGTCCACGGTGGCAAGCAAACCCGCCAACACGACGACGGCCGTGTTCCGGGGCACGGGTGGACGTGACCCTCATCAACAGGGAATCCGCGGCGGCAGCGGAATCCGTTCGACGCGATGACGACGCTCGGTGGCCTTGCCGTGTGGCAACCGTCGTTTGTTCTCGACGTGGTGTCCGCGAGTTTCGGCCGATTGCTGAGGGCGGCCGGAGTTTCCGCGTCACCGGCCGAGGTCATCGAGGTTCGGCGTGTTCTCGCGATGGTCGGCGCTTCGGATCGTGAGACGTTGCGAGCATGTCTTCGGGCAGTGTGCGCCAAGTACTCTCACGAGCAGGCCGGTTTCGATCGGGCGTTCGACGCGCTGTTCCGGCCGGCCGCAGGCAAAGCGCACGCCGAGCGGATGGCTTCGCGCGCCGAGGTGGCGGACGGTCTGCCCACCGCGCTGGGGATCGACGAGGATCAAGAAGTTGGTCGGTATGCCGAGTACAACGAGCGTGCAGCCGAGGTCGGCGACTACTTCGACACTCCGGAAGCGGAGAAGGGGTTCAACCCGCACAAGGACGACGACGATGTGTCGATGACGTCGAGCGATGCCGAACTGTCGGTCGATACCGGTTCGGAGACCGGTCGACGCGGAGTCAGTTACACGGTCGACGTGGACCGTGCAGCATCGGCGGTGGTCGGTGACCTGAGCACCAGTGTTGCTGCAGCAGTGGTCGGCTCGTTGTCCTGGGACGATCCGACGTCGATCCTCGCCTGGTTGGATGCCTACGACCCGAGCAAAGCGTATGCGGACGTCTCCGACGACGGGCCGCTGACGCAGGCGCAACTGAACCGGCTCGTCGAGGCGGTCGAAGCGTTCGTGCAAGCACTCTCGGCCGCTGCACTCGCCGAAACCGCTCCCGATGCGCCCGACAGTGAATCTGCCGCGGGCGCAACGCACAACGACATCGAACTCGCGTGCCACGAAGTGCTTCGGCGGATGAGAGGACCGTCCAGACCTCGGCCCCGTGAGCGCTCTCGTGGGCATCTCGACATGCGGCGTACGGTGCGTTCGAGCCTGCGCACCGACGGGATACCCTTCCATCTGGTCGTGAAAGCTCCTCGCCCCGATCGTGTTCGACTACTTCTCATCGCCGACGTGTCGCTGTCCGTGCGCCCCATCACCGCGTTCACTCTGCGCTTGGCTCAGGCAATGCATCGCCGAGCAGATCGTTGTGAAGTCCTCGCCTTCGTCGATCGTCCGGTCGACGTGACCGACACCCTTCTCGCCAGTAGTGGTGACGGCGCACTGGCCGCGGTACTCGCGCACCCGGGTCTGGATCTGGAAGCCAGCAGCGATTACGGGCGGGTGCTCACAGAATTGTTGGACGAGCACGGAAACACCTTGAACTCACGGACGTCTGTCATCATCGTGGGCGACGGTCGGTGCAACGGGTTGCCCCCGCAGGCGGACAAGCTCGAGGAACTCCGCCGAAAGGTCCACCGTCTGGCCTGGATTACGCCTGAACCACAGCGTTACTGGAACCAGGCATCGTGCGCGATGCCGGAGTATTCGGAGATCTGCGACGAGGTTGTTGTTGCCCGAGATGCCGCGCAACTGATGGCAAAGGCCGCCGAGCTGGGGCACGCACTTCGCTGATGTCAGTGCACTTCACCGATGTCACTGCGCGATCTGTCGTGAACTAGTTTGATCTCATGTCCGAAATCAGGGGATCGATCTGGCGACCGATCGCGGCGCTGACAGTGCTCGGCGCCGTGTGTGGGGTTGTGGCGCTCGGCGTGTTTCAGTGGTGGTGGAAGTCGTTGGCGTCACCGCACATTCTCACCGGAGGATCCTATCGGGAGCCGTTTTCCGAACCGACATACACCGGACCCGGATTCATGGACCTCTTTCCGGCAGAACCTGCCCCGTGGCTGTACTCGGGACTGGTCCTCGGACCGACGGCGGTGGGCTTGCTCGCCGGGATCGTGTTCGTGGTGTTCGTCCGGTGTAATCGTGCGCAGAACCGCACGATTGCACCGGACGAATCATCAGAGCGCTAGCAACGCGCGCGAGCGCAGGCGAGGGTCTGCCAACGGACGTAGCGCCAAGCGCAGCAGGACCAAGACGTTGTCGTCGCCGGCAATCCTGTTGACTTTCAACGTATTGCACTCGACGCACTGGTGAACGAGCATCCATTCACCGTCTTGACGGACCGACAGGCACAGCGCCGCCATGGCACCTCGGCACTGTTGTGCTCGGTCGCCCGGAACGCGACCGTCCACGTGGCGGCTGGCCAGACAGTTCGGGCAGTGGTTCCGATGAGCGGTACCCGGCGCCGCAGTGGAGATGTCCAAACGGCATGTGAGACAACGGAAGCTCGATCCTTGTTCTCCGCCGATTCCGTGCAGTACGTGCTTGGCCCGTTGCGGTGCCCGCCGCGGGCGGGTGCTGGGATTCCTACGTGGCATCTGATTCCCCTTCACAAGTCGCCGAAGGCTTCGAGCGGGAAGGGCGGTTGCGCGAGCGGCCGCACTGCCATTCTCATCAACAACAACTGGTTGTCGTCTCGGCTGACGGGGTTGGAGGTGAGCTCGAGGCACTGTGCGCAGCGGTGGATGATCATCCAATCGCCACTGCGCAGTACTGCGATCGAAATGGGAGCCATCCGCATTCCGCAGTCCGACGGTCCACCTTCCACCTGGTCGAACAGGTGTCGGGAATGCAGGCAACTGGGGCAGTGGTTTCGGCGATCACCATCGGGGCCGTAGGTCATGACTGTGAGTCCGCACTGAATGCACGAGAAGGTGTCGGTTTTCGAGATGGAATTGTGTGATTGAGGCACTGGAGAACTCCTAGCTGAGTGAACAAAGCAGTAGGAGCAGGCCGAGGGGGCCTCGCGGCTGTCAGTCCGACGTTTCGAGGATCAGCATGTGACCCTCGAGGTTGCCGGCAGTGCAGGGGCGGGAGGCGCGCTCGGCGCGGGCTGGGTCATAAACACCTTCTGAATCGGTTCTACGGGCCACTCTGGCCGCAACCGAAAGTACAGCGGGACCTTCTCGCCGCGCCATTCATTTTCCCGAGACGCCTTACCTGCCCGAACGGGTAGGTAAGCGCCTCTCCTTCGGTGGGTGTGCCCCGACTGCTGTCCGCGTAGGCTCGGGGCCAGCGATTGTAAGGTGGATCACACCAGTTTGTGCACGTGGGAGTTGATGCGCTGAGAGCGACGGATGCGAAATCCCGACCGGAGATCTCAGAGCAGCGAGAGGAGAGTGGGGTCGTGTCCGTGGCATACCCGGATGCTGTGAACCACGGTGTTCATCGCCGCGGCACTGCTGCTCGACTGGTCAAATTTCACGCCCCCGAGATCGTCTTCGGTATCGGTTCCCTGGTCGAGGCAGCACACGCGACTCTGAGGTTCGGCGGGTTCCGGCCATTCCTGGTCACCGATCCCGGTCTGATCGACGCGGGGTGGGTCAGCGAACTCGAAGACCATCTCACGGAGCAGGGATTGACGGCGACGGTGTGGTCAGGGCTGACGCCCAATCCCAAGGACTTCGAGATCGCGGCCGGTTTCGAGGTGTACCAGGAAGGCGAGTGTGACGTCATCATCGCGCTCGGCGGCGGTTCGGTCATCGACGCGGCTAAAGGTGTAGCCGTCCTCGCTGCCAACGGTGGCAACATACTCGACTACGAGGGGGTAGATCAGGCGACCAAACCGATCCCGCCGTTGGTGATGGTTCCCACCACGTCCGGCACGGGCGCGGACGTGTCGCAGTTCTGCATCGTCACGGACACGACCCGCGGCACCAAGATCACCATCATCGGCCGGGCGCTGGTTCCAGATGTGACGGTCATCGATCCGCGGTTGCTCACGACGATGCCCGAGTGGCTCAATGCGGCAACAGGATTGGACGCACTGACGCACGGAATCGAAGCCTTCGTCTCACTGGCGCACAATCCGTTGACCGATCATCACGCGCTCCGCGCTGTCGGCCTCGTGACCGAGAATCTGGTGCACACGATCCAGGACCCGATGGAGATGGAAGCTCGATCGGTGATGGCGCAGGCGAGCCTCGAGGCCGGGTTGGCGTTCACCAACGCGATACTCGGAGCCGCGCACGCCATGAGCCATCAGGTGGGCGGCATGCTCGACCTTCCGCACGGCGTCATCAACGGAATTCTCTTGCCCCACGTCATCCGGTTCAATTCCACCACGGACGCCGCCCCCTTTGTCGCCATCGCTGCGGCACTGAGTCTTCCCGAGCAGCGCGGCACCCCGGAGGAAGCAGCGTTGGCGGTGGCCGACCGTGTCGAACGTCTCGCCCGGGAGGTCGGTGTGCCGAAGGGGCTGGGGGAGTTGGGTGTTCGAGAGGAAGACCTCAGTCGACTTGCCAGCTTCGCGTTACTCGACGCCTGCATGTCCACCAATCCCAGGGAAGCGACGCAGGAACAGATGGTGGCGTTGTTCCGAGGTGCCTTGTGAAGATGGACGCTGTGAAGATGGACGCTGTGAAGAGGGCCGCTGTGAATTGGTGCAGGCGATGACCGCGGACCTGTCCCGGCTCACCGGATTACGATCGGGTAAGAGTTCGTTCTACCCGCAGTATCGCGGTGCGGCCGAGCGCCTCGAACGCGTCGTGCATGCCTTGGAGTTGATCTCGCGGGCTTTGGTGCGCACCGTCGAGGGGCCGGAAACCCTCGTCTGCGCGGTCGCGGAAGCTGCCCGTGCGCATCTGAGTGCCAACTGGATAGTCTTCGCCTTGGCTGACGGAACTTTGCCCGACGCCGGACCACGGCGACTGGTTCTCGGCCCGGACGCCACCCCTTTTCTGGTCGACAACGTCGAGGGGCCGCCACTTCCGGAGGATGTCGTCGAATGCCTCGACGACATCCGGTACGGAAGAATCGAATCCAACTCGGTGATCGACGCGCACTACGCGTTTGTGCCGATCGTGCTCGGTGGCGGCGTGGTAGGTGCCTTTGCAGCCTGGACGCCGGCCAACCGAACCCTCGACACGACGGACGGAGCCGTGCTCAGCATTCTGGCCAGCCAGACTGCTGTGGCTCTGCAGAATTCGGCGCTCTATCAGCGCGGACAACTACTGCTCGAGCGTGCCGAAGATGCGTATGCGGAGGCCAATCGTACTGCAGCCGACCTTGCGGTGCGCAACAGCGAATTGGAGTCCACTCAGCGTCAACTCGGAGTGGCGCACCGGCACCAAGTGGTCGACGACGAACGTCACCGGATCGCCCGCGAATTGCACGACAGTGTGACACAGGCGGTGTTGTCGGCCGGCATGCAGATCGAGGTCTGCCGGAGTGACATCCCGGAGGCTGAACGCAGTGAAAGACTGGACTTGGCAAAGGATTTGACCAGGAGGGCGGTCGAGCAGCTTCGTTCGGCGATCTACGCGCTCAATCATTCGTCGGACGCGGACCGGACGTCGTTGCCCGAGATGCTCGAGCAGCTCGGCGTGGTTCACATGCCGGACGAGTTGGCGGTGAGCGTTCGCGTCGGCGGTACCCCGACCGAACTTCCGGGCGATGCCGAACACGCTCTTCTCCGGATCGCGGGGGAAGCGCTCTTCAATGCAGCGGTCCATGCTCACGCGAATCGGGCGGTGCTTCGTCTGACCTATCGGGCGGACTCCGTGTTGCTGTCGGTCTCCGACGACGGTGACGGCGACCCTGCGCGAATGCGTCTGATCCTCAAACTCGCAGCCACCAACGACGTCGACGGCCGCCATCGCGGTCTCGCGAACATGCAGGCGCGAACACTCGAGTTGGGTGGTGCGCTCGAAGTACGGCGCGCGCGGATCGGTGGGATTCAGATTCTCGTGCGACTACCACTGCCGTTCGACTCGGGCATGGAAAACCTTTGCTCCACCACTGAAATCGAGAGCGAGGAATCATGACTACTGCGCGTCCCGTCATCACCCGCGGAGCATCGCCGGTTCTGGGATTGGTTCGAATCGTCCTGGTCGACGACCATGCAATTCTGCGGCAAGGGCTCCGCTCGGTTCTCGAGCGCGAAAGCGATCTCGAGATCGTGGGGGAGGCGTCGTCCCTCGCCGAGGCACTCGCCGTGGTCGACAAGGTCGGCCCGGACATCGTCCTGATGGATCTCAAACTCTCCGCCAGTTCGGACTACGAGGGACTGACCCTGTGTGGCCAGCTGTCCTCGGCGCATCCCGGCCTCGGACTGTTGGTTCTCACCACGTTTCTCGACGATCAACTGGTGGTGCGAGCGGTGCACGCGGGTGCTCGCGGCTATGTCGTCAAAGACGTCGACACCACCGAATTGGTGCGTGCGATCAGGGCGGTCTCGCGGGGTGAGAGTGCGTTCGATTCGCGCAGCGCGTCAGCTGTCGTGCGATCGCTCAACGGGCAGTCGTCGTCGAAAGAACGATTGACCGATCGCGAACTCGAAGTGCTCAGACTCCTCGCAAACGGCTTGTCCAACATCAAGATCGGTGAGAGATTGTTCATCTCACCGACCACCGTCAAGTTTCACGTCAGCAACATCATGCGCAAACTCGAGGTGAGCCGTCGAGCAGAGGCCGTCTATGCCGCGAGTAAGCAAGGTCTGATCTAGCTCTGCTCGGAGACCGTCCAGGCGCGCAGCGCTTGATGCTGTAGGAGGAGCACGCTCGAACGAGTTGTGCGCAGAGTCGACGCGGTCATCTCGGCAGTCAGACCCACTGCGATTCGTAGTACCAGAACCTCACGTTGGTCGTCGGTCAGGCGACGCGGGCGTTTGAATTGTCCGTCGATGTTGCGTGACTGGGGAATTGACGCAATTCGTCGAGAGGCCAACTCGTACGCGAAGGTCTCGATGCGTGTGTCGGCCGAGATCGTGTCGGACATTCGTGTGACGACGTCCAGGGTGCATTGGTGGGCGAGATCGTCGGCGAATGTCGCGACGGGCGTCCCGAGGAGTCTGGCGCGATAGTAGAGAACGACGCGAGGGTGCAACCGGGCCAGTAGTTTCGACAGTGCATGGTGATCACCGGCGAATGCCTCGGCGGCGGTGCGATTCAGGGAAATCGATCGTTCACAGGTTTCGGGTGAAGCGGTACGCGCGAAGGGTGGAGTCGGTGAAGTGTTCGCGCCCCTGATCGACAGCTTCATCAGCAACTCCTCGATTACACCGCACCTGACCATGCTGGAACGAGAATTGAGGTACCCCGCCGAAATTGCGGGTAAACCTGAAGTTACCTGCCAGGTGTCCGGTCTTTTCGCCGGGAGCGCCAGTCCGCGAGCATTCGCGGCATTTCCGCGGCCATGAAGTCGAAGAAGTCGCGCAGATCTGCCATACGATCGCCGGCGGTTGTTCCTTCACCGAGGACTCGTATGCCCTCGTCCGCAACTGCCGAGACCTGGTAGAGCGAGGACTGTTTCGTGACAAACGCGTCGGCCCACATGTCGACGCTGACGCAGTAGTGCTGACGCCGCGATCCGGGGACGGCCACACGCTCGATCAATCCGACTTGCTGGAGGTATCGGACGGCTCCGGAAATGGCGGCGGGGCTCACTCCCAACCGAGATCCGAGATCTCCTGGCGTGGACGAGGGTGTCTCGCTGGTCATCAACGCGGCCCAGACGCGGGCGGGCATCGGCGGAAAACCCATGTCGCTCAGTACGAGTGAGAGTCGCTCGACATAGTGTCGGCTCTCGTCCGGTGCAACGGTGTGGCTGGTGTCGGTCATCGGAACCCTTCGATCTTTCCGTCTTTTCTATCTTCACACATTTGTGAAATCGGCGTACGGTCAAATTCATGGGTGCGGCAATTTCAGTGAAAAGCCTCGTCAAGACCTTCGGTACCACCCGCGCGCTGGACGGCCTCGACCTCGACGTCTCGACGGGTGAAGTGCACGGATTCCTGGGGCCGAACGGTTCCGGAAAGTCCACCACTATTCGGGTGCTCCTCGGCCTGCTCCGCTCGGACTCCGGAGACGCAACCGTTCTCGGCGGCGATCCGTGGCGAGACGCTGTTACTTTGCATCGACGTCTCGCCTATGTGCCTGGCGACGTGAATCTGTGGCCCAACCTCACCGGCGGTGAGGCTATCGATCTGTTGGCGGGCCTGCGCGGTGGCTTGGACCGAAAACGCCGCAGCGAGTTGCTCGATCGCTTCGAATTGGACCCGACCAAGAAGGCGCGTACGTACTCGAAAGGTAACCGGCAGAAGGTTGCACTCGTGGCCGCGTTCTCGTCCGACGTCGACCTTTACGTCCTCGACGAACCCACATCGGGGCTCGACCCGTTGATGGAGGCGGTATTCCAGGACTGCGTCGAGGAGGTGGCTCACGCCGGAAAGACGGTACTGCTGTCGAGCCATATCCTCGCCGAGGTCGAAGCGCTGTGCGATCGTGTGAGCATCATCCGCGACGGGCGGACGGTGGAAGAGGGAACACTGTCCGAACTCAGGCATCTCACGCGCACGTCCGTCGCGGCGGAGACGCAGCGTCCGATCGGTGGACTCGACGGACTCGGCGGTGTCCACGACGCGGTGATCGACGGTAACCACGTCACCTGCGAAGTCGACAGCGCGCAACTCGGACCACTCATGACGTACTTGGTCGGATTCGGAATCGTGGCGCTCACTTCCACTCCGCCGACTCTCGAAGAACTTTTCTTGCGGCATTACGGTGACGAACGGGCCAGGGAGACTTCGGTACACCTGCGAGCCGAGACCGGAGTACGGCCGTGACCGTTGTTGTCGAGGCCGCTCCACCGGTACCGGCCTCGGCAAGTCAATTCACCGGCACACGCCGACTGGTTCGGCTGGCTTTGCGGCGGGACCGAATTCAGCTCTCCGTGTGGGTTATCTCCATCGTCTTGTTCATGCTGCTGGTTGTCGCCAGTGTGACCGGGCTGTACTCGACACCCGAGGAATTACGAAACATCGCAGTCAGTTCCGCGGTATCGCCGGTCGCGCTGGCGACCAACGGGATCGTGTCCGGTGATTCGCAGGGCGCGATAGTCGCCAGTCAGTCGGTGCTCGTGTTCGCGTTGGTGGCCGCATTGATGAGCACCCTTGCGGTGGTTCGCCATACGCGACAGAACGAGGAGACCGGCCGAGCCGAGATGATCGGTGCAGCGGTGGTAGGTCGACGAGCGCTCCTGACCTCCGCACTGATCGTAACGGTCGGTGCGAACGTCGTTCTTGCACTGGGAATTGCACTGGGATCGATCGCCGTCGGTTTGCCTGTCGTCGGTTCGTTCGCGTTGGGCGCCTCGATAGGTGGGACCGGAATCGCGTTTGCCGGAGTGGCAGCCGTGACGGCGCAGATCACCGACGGTGCTCGTACGGCCAACGGCCTGGCGGGTGCCGCGATCGGCGTTGCGTTCATGCTGCGCGCGATCGGCGACGTGAACAGTACGGTCGTCGACGACGGAACTCGCGTGGTCAGTGGCTGGTTGTCGTGGCTCTCGCCGATCGGATGGGCACAACAGATCAGACCTTTCGACGACGACGCCTGGTGGATCCTGTTGTTGCTGATCGGATTCGCGGCTGTGCACGTGGTGGTGGCTTTTGTTCTCATCGGCCATCGCGATCAGGGAGCGGGACTCGTTCAGCCCCGACCCGGCCCGCCAGTCGCGGCATCGTGGCTACCGTCGGCTTGGGGCCTGGCGTGGCGCATGCAGCGAATGACGATGTTCTGGTGGATCTTTGCCGTTGTCATACTCGGGTTCGCGTACGGCGCTGTGGGCAACGAGATCGACGCGATGGTGGGATCGTCGCAGCAGACCGCGGAGATGTTCGAGAAACTTGGCGGCGGCGGATCGGATCTGGTGGATTCCTACTTGGCCACTGCTCTGGGGCTCACGTCGATAGTCATCGCGGCGTATTCGGTCCAGAGTCTTCTCCGGATGCGGGGCGAGGAAACATCGGGACGGCTCGAACCGTTGCTGGCAACGTCTTTGTCGCGGTGGAGGTGGATGCTTTCTCACCTGGGTGTGGTTGTGGGCGGCGTGATCCTCGCGCACGTCTTGATGGGTGCCTTCACCGGATTTGCCTTCGGGCTCGTCACGGACGACATCGGCGGCAACACACTTCGCATGACTGGCGCCGCGTTGGCCTATCTGCCTGCGGTGCTCGTAGTCGTGGGGTTGGTGTCGTTGGCTTTCGGACTGTTTCCGACGTACGCGTCGGCGCTCTCCTGGGGAATCTTGGCGGCATGCATCGTGCTCGGGCAACTCGGCACGTTGCTGAAGCTTCCGCAGGTAGTGCTGGATCTGTCGCCCTACACTCACGTGCCGGGTGCCCCTGCCGAGCCGGTGACAGTTCTGCCACTGCTGGCAATGATCGTTGTGGCAGTGGTGCTTTCGACAGCATCGCTTGTTGCGTTCCGTCGTCGCGACCTCCAGGTGTAGGAGAGCTGAAACTCAACTCAGAATTCGACGAAGCTGGCGAGCCCGAGCAGCAAGTCGTCCGGTCGAGTCGAATAGTTCGGATTCGTCAACACAGAGAGTGTCCGTCGCCCAGGCAGTCCCGTGGCGTAGGCGATACCACGGTGACAGCGTTCGGGGATCTGCCGTGAGGTGCTCCGGGGTGAAATGCGCGGTGAACTCGATGGTCGGTATGGCCACGGGCATCGTCAGTGTCGCGAACAGTCCGGGCGGAAGCGCGTCGAGAAGGACCGCGGCGCGCTCTTGGGCCGTGAAATCGAGGTCTGTGAGCAGGCGGATCCAGACGTCGAATTCAGGGGAGTCGCCACCGGCGAACGGCCTCGCGGAATTGATCGGCCGGATGTCGAGGTGCTGGGCGAACGGCACAAAATCCACCGGGATCTCCAGCGGCGGCAGGGTTGACGGGTCGGCCGGAGCCGGTTCGGCGACAGGGGCGGACATTGTTGTAGCTCCTATGTCGCGGGCCAACCGAACGAGAGCGGATCCCGAACCGGTCAGCGTGACGTGGCAACTGACGGTCCGCCCGCCCCGCATCTCGCCGACAGTCAACTCGGCCGGCCCAGGAGGAACGGGGCGGTCCAGATGCGCCGTGACTGCCAGCGGTTCGGCTCCGGACGCGTCGGCCGCCACCCGCAGCATCCGTGCAATTGCGAGTCCGCCCTGGATGCCGTCGAAACTCCGCCAACTGGAGTCGAATTCGGTGTGATGACGCGCTGCGTCGGTCGACGGCGCGGCCGCCACTGATGCCTGACTAGTAATTGCCATAGTCAGCACCCTAGATGCTGACTATGGCTATGGCAAGCTAGGGTCTATTCGGGAGTGCTGGACGACCCACCGAAGAGCATGTAGATGAGGATCTGAAGAATGCCGAGAGGATTGATCTCGCCGAGGCTGCTCATGTGTGAGGAACTCCTGATTGCAGGGATGGGTATTGTTGCGTCGCAACGTCACTGAAAGTACGGCAATTCGAACAGTGTGGTGCGAAATTTACCGATAATTCACTGTCCGCGAGTCGAGCGGCAGTGCAGGTAGGCGTCAGTGACCACGTCGAGAACGCGATTGCCGTGTGCATCGACCAATTTCGCTGTGATGGTCACCAATCCTCGCGCGCGATTGTCGAACACGACGTTGTCGACGGTGACCTTTCCGCTCAGGGTGTCACCGGGGCGAAGCGGACGGAGGAAGCTCACGTCGCGCATGGTTTTCCCGGCGATCACGTTCCACTGGTCGTAGAGACTGGCGACCACCAACTTCTGGCAGATCGACAGGGTGTGCAGCCCGCTGGCGATCAACCCGCCGAAGACGCCGGACTCGGCGGCTTCCTTGTCGACGTGAAACCACTGGGGATCCCACTGAGTTGCGAACTCGACGATTTCCTCTTCGGTCACCGAATACGAACCCAATGGGATCACTTGGCCGATCTCGAGATCCTCGGCGAACACTGCGCGTTTGTGAAGGGCGGCCGAATCGTTCATGGTTGTGAAAATCTCCTGCGTGTTCCGGGTGTACTCGGAACATACTCTCGCAGTGTGTTCGAGTCGGTCTCCGGTGTCGTCGGGCAATGCAGGGTCACTAGAATCGCCACATGGTCGACGACGCGAAAATCGAGCCGAGGGCGCTGGTAGGAAAGTGGCACTTCGAGCGGGACATCGTCGACCGCCTTTCCGGTTCCACCAAGCATGTATTCGGCGAGACCACTATCTCCGACGCCGGTGACGGTCTGATGCGCTGGTACGAGAGCGGCACGCTGCGTGACGGCGACCTGGAATTACCCGTGTTCCGAACTCTGTTCATTGCCGAGCGCGGCCTCGAGTGGGCCGTGACATTCGAAGACGGCAGAGAGTTCCACGACTGGGCGCCGGGGGAGGAAGTCGAGCACCTGTGCGGTGCGGATACCTACCGCGGGCGAATCGACGTCACTGCCGGAGATCGATCGACCTGGACTGTCGTCTGGACCGTGACGGGGCCGAGCAAGGACTACACGATGACCACGCATCTCACCCGGCCCTGATCACATCGCTCGCCAGTTACTCGACGCCGATCGTCACCTCGGTGGACTTCACGAATACCGTTGCGGCTTGGCCTGGTTCAAGATCGAGATCCAGTGCGGCATCGCGGGTGATCGACGAGGTCACAATCTGATTCCCGCCGTCCAACTTCACCTTGACCGTCGCCATGACGGTGCCGAGGTTGACCTCGGTGATGGTGCCGGTGAGTTGATTTCGTGTGGACAGTCGCATCGCTGAACTCCTGTGCTCTCGGGTGGGTGTTCTTCGACCATAATGCGATGGTCGCGTGTCTACCCAGCGATTCCCCAGGTGCGGACATGCGGGCGCCGCCGGTGCGCGAATATTGTCGGGCGGTGGAGGTAGATTCCGGTCATGACTGAACCCGTGAAAGGCCCGGCGTCGTATTTTCCGTCGATCGAGAAGAAGTACGGTCGGCCGATCGGTGAATGGCAAGAGCTGATCAGAAGCTCAGACCTCACGAAGCACATGGATTTGGTCAACTGGTTGAAGTCGGAGCACGGTATGGGTCATGGGCACGCGAATGCGCTTGTCGCCCATACGCTGAAAGAAGGCTAGTTCTTTTCAGGCGGCCGATGCGTCCAGCACCAACCAGCCGCCGTGATGCTCGAATACCTCGAACGGCACACGGCTCTGCCGGCCGACCGCACGCAGTGACTCGAGATCGAAAGTGCGGATGTGGCCGTGGCACGCGGTGGCTTCGTCTTCGAAGGGGACTGCAATGACGACCCGTTGACGCGCGATCCGGAGTGCTTGCGCGATCACGGCCTCGCCGACTGCGTCGTCGACGTGTTCGAGGAGATGAATCGCGGTGACGGTGTCGGCGCTGTTGTCCGGTGCCGGTACTTCACCCGCGTCGCAGATCACCGTGTCGATCGTGATGCCGAGTTCGGGGGCAACCGCGTCGAGCAGGATCATCGTTCCGGGCAGGATGTCCGTGGCGGTCACGTCCATTCCGGCGCGCGCGAGCCGCAGGGGCAGGAAACCGAAGCAGGAACCCAGATCGAGCACGGAACCGCGGACCAGCTCTTCGGCTTGGTCGTGAATCGGCGCGAAATCTGCAGTGCCGTCCAGTAGTTCGGCAAGGGAGTTCCGGTAGTAGGTGGTCCAGGATTCGAGAGCGCCGTCCACGGTGGAGCGAACCAGGCCGACCATCGTCAACTCGAATTCGTCCTGACCGAACTCCGCGTCCTGGATCGACGAGGTGACTCCGGCAACGAGTCGCTCACTCAGATCGGCGGGAGTGAGGGAGTGCTTGACGTGGAGGCGACCGCCTCGGCGATCGAGCGAGATCGGACCGGACTCGACGCGTTCGACGGTGACATGCCCGAACGACCACAAGCCCGGCGTCGACGGCGCCAGGGAATCCAGGACGGGTTCGTTCGTGATGGTGGACATGATCGCCTTTCTCAGGTGGTGATGCTTTCTCAGGTGCTGATACCGGTCCGCAGGGACTGCGTACCTGTTTTCAAGAGTTCCGGTAGCTCGAGTGAATCGTCGGTGAGCCACTGCTCGTACGCCGACATCGCGACCCCGAGCAGAAGATAGCCGACCGTGCGTGGGCCGTGATCGGTCGGCTCGAGATTCATTCGGCGTGCGACGTAGTCGGCGACCACCTGCCGCCAACCTTCGTACATCACCACAGAGTATGCCTGAAGCGTCGGAACTTCGAGGATCAATTCCATCCGTTTGCGATGTACCGCAGTCTCTTCCGGTGGGAAGGTGTTGAACGTCAACAATGCGGATTCGAGTGCGTCGACCAACGGAATATCAGCGGGCAGTGAATCCAGGTGCTCGCGCATCTCGTCGAGATGTCCGTCGAAGTCTCCCCAGGGGACGGCGTTCTTGGACGGGAAGTAGCGAAAGAAGGTCCGACGCGCGATGCCGGCGGCGTCGGCTATCTGGTCGACGCTCACCTCGTTGAAGCCGACTGTCGAGAACAGTTCGATCCCGATCGTGCTGATTCCCTCCTTCGTTGTGGAGGGGCGACGACCTATCCGAGCGGACGGTTTCTTGCGGCTACGCATACTTTTTTCGCTCCATGTGTGTCATTCTGCACTCGATGCCATTACAGTGGTGAACCGAGTCACAGTGAAGTCCCACTAGTGACCACCAACTCCCAGGTTGGAAGTCTGATCTACAGACTTCCAGACGGAGTGCGACCGCAGGAGGAATCCATGTCAGATCGTGACAACAAGGCGCTCGAGAACGACCTCGTCGAGGAGTCCCTCGTGGAGGAAGTTTCCATCGACGGCATGTGCGGCGTGTACTGACCGTGTCTGCTTTGGATCTCGATGCGGGGTGGAAACTCCACCCGCAGGTAGCGCTTCGCCCCGAACCTTTCGGGGCGTTGCTCTACCACTTCGGAACACGCAAGCTGTCGTTCCTGAAGAACACGACCATCGTTGCGGTGGTCAAGGCGTTGCCAGACCATCCTGATGTCCGGTCCGCACTACGTGCGCAAGGCATCGAAGATGACGCGGCTCCCCAATATGCCCGCGCGCTGAGCACTCTCGCCGACTCGCACATGATCGTGCCTGTCTGAGCCAGACGCTCGCCCCCACGTGCGGAACAGCCCTTCCGCACGTTCGCCCGCTTCATTTCTTCGCGAGGACACAGCCATGACCTCAGTTCTTGAACAGCCCTCCCCGCCCGCCAAGGTGGGTCGCCTCGTCGATCAGTTCGAACTCGGACTCGACGCCCCCATCTGCCTGACGTGGGAACTCACCTACGCCTGCAACCTGTCCTGCGTGCACTGCCTTTCGTCGTCGGGTCGTCGTGACCCCAACGAGCTGAGCACCGAACAGTGCAAGTCCATCATCGACGAGCTGCAGCGTATGCAGGTTTTCTACGTCAACATCGGTGGCGGCGAGCCGACGGTACGCTCCGACTTCTGGGAGCTCGTCGACTACGCGACCGACCACCAGGTTGGTGTGAAGTTCTCCACCAACGGCGTGAAGATCGACAAGAAGGTCGCGGCGCGCCTCGCAGCCAGTGACTACGTCGACGTGCAGATTTCCATCGACGGTGCCACCGCTGAGGTCAATGACGCTGTGCGCGGGCCTGGTTCGTTCGCGATGGCCGAGCGCGCTCTCGCGAACCTGAAGGAAGCCGGCTTCAAGGACGCCAAGATTTCGGTGGTCGTCACGCGGCACAACGTCAGTCAGCTCGACGAGTTCAAGGCTCTCGCGGACAAGTACGACGCGACCCTGCGCATCACTCGACTGCGTCCTTCGGGCCGCGGCGCCGACGTGTGGGACGACCTGCACCCGCGTCCGGAGCAGCAGCGTGAGCTCTACAACTGGCTGGTCGCCAATGGCGAAGGCGTCCTGACGGGCGACTCGTTCTTCCACCTCTCCGCCTTCGGCGATGCACTGCCCGGTCTCAATCTCTGTGGCGCGGGCCGCGTCGTGTGCCTGATCGACCCGGTTGGTGACGTGTACGCATGCCCCTTCGCGATTCACGAGCAGTTCCTCGCCGGAAACATCGTGAAAGACGGTGGATTCCAGGAAGTCTGGCAGCACTCGGACCTGTTCGAGGAGCTGCGATCGCCCCAAACCGGTGGCGCCTGCAGCAAGTGCAACCACTACGACTCCTGCCGCGGCGGCTGCATGGCGGCCAAGTTCTTCACCGGACTGCCGATGGACGGACCTGACCCCGAGTGCGTCATCGGCAACGGTGAAATGGCACTGGCGTCGGCGGGCGAGGTCCCGAAGTCCAGTGTCGACCACTCCCGTTCCGGTCAACGTAAGACCCCACGCGCATCGGTGCCACTGACACTGATGATGCGTCCGCCCGCCAAGATTTGTGACGAAAACCCGCTTGCGGGAATGCAGTAACTACTGCGCGATACCGACAGTGCGGCGAAAGCTGCACCCCAGAGAGGTCAGTTCAATGGCTAAGAATGCTTTCTTCGAGACGGTGGCAGAAGCACAGCGCCGTGCGAAGAAGAGGTTGCCCAAGTCCGTGTACGCGGCGTTGGTAGCGGGATCCGAGAAAGGGCTGACGGTCGACGACAACGTCGCGGCATTCAGCGAATTGGGTTTCGCTCCCCACGCTGCCGGGCTGTCGGACAAGCGCGAGATGTCCACCACCATTATGGGCCAGGACATTTCGTTGCCCGTCATGATTTCACCGACCGGTGTGCAGGCAGTGCACCCCGACGGTGAAGTAGCGGTAGCCCGTGCGGCTGCAGCACGGGGAACAGCCATCGGACTGAGTTCTTTTGCCAGCAAGTCCATCGAAGAAGTTGCCGCGGCCAACCCGCAGGTCTTCTTCCAGATGTATTGGGTCGGTAGCCGCGACGTGCTCCTGCAGCGTATGGAGCGCGCTCGCGCTGCCGGTGCCAAGGGCCTGATCATCACCACCGACTGGTCCTTCTCGTACGGTCGCGACTGGGGCAGCCCGTCCATCCCCGAAAAGATGGACCTCAAGGCGATGTTCCAGTTCGCACCCGAGGGAATCATGCGCCCGAAGTGGTTGCTCGAGTTCGCCAAGACCGGCAAGATCCCGGACCTGACCACCCCCAACCTCGCGGCTCCCGGCCAGCCTGCACCGACGTTCTTCGGCGCATACGGCGAGTGGATGCAGACTCCGCTTCCGACGTGGGAAGACATCGCCTGGCTTCGTGAGCAGTGGGGTGGACCGTTCATGCTCAAGGGCATCATGCGCATCGACGACGCCAAGCGAGCTGTCGACGCCGGTGTCTCCGCTATCTCGGTCTCCAACCACGGTGGTAACAACCTCGACGGCACCCCGGCGCCGATCCGTGTGCTCCCGGGCATTGCCGAGGCCGTGGGCGATCAGGTGGAAGTTGTTCTCGACGGCGGCATTCGACGCGGCGGCGACGTCGTCAAGGCGCTCGCACTCGGAGCCAAGGCCGTCATGCTCGGGCGCGCCTACCTGTGGGGCCTCTCGGCCAACGGCCAGGCCGGTGTCGAGAACGTGCTCGACCTCATGCGGATGGGCATCGACTCGGGGCTGATGGGCCTCGGCCACTCGTCCATCACCGAACTGAGCCCGGCGGACCTGGTGATACCGGAAGGGTTCACACGCACATTGGGTGCCAGCTGAGATTACGGCTCCGATAGAGCTGTGAGTTGACACTCGACGAACACACGACCCTGGCCGGACGCCTCGTCCGGTCCAGGGTTGTTTTCGGTCCGCACGAGACCAACCTTGCTGTGGGACGCTCGCTTTCCGATCGGCACCGTGCGTACTACCAGCGCCGCGCCGAGGGCGGAACCGGGATCGTCGTCACCGAAGTGGCCTCGGTATCGGAGAACGACTGGCCGTACGAGCGGGCGCCGTTGGCGTCGCAATGTGGCCCGGGGTGGCAGTCGATCGCGGCTGCATGTGCTCCGTACGGAACGCTGGTTCTGGCCGGGCTCGGTCATACCGGCATGCAGGGATCGAGCGCATACTCCCAGTCGGTGCTGTGGGGACCGTCAAGAGTGGCCGACCCGGCGACGCGTGAGTTGCCGATGGCAATGGGGCAGCCGGAAATCGACCAGCTGATAGTCGGCTTCCGTGAGGCGTCGGCGCTGGCCGTCGCTTCGGGAATGGACGGAGTGGAACTCGATGCCGGTCCTCGAAGCATTCTGCGACAATTCCTTTCGGGTCTGACCAACACTCGGCAAGACCGATACGGTAGCGATCGCGTTGCTCTTGTTCGCGAGGTCATCTCGGCAGTGCGCGAGGAAGTCGGGTCGGATCACGTTGTCTCCCTGCGGTTGTCCTGTGACGAGGAAGCTCCATGGGCGGGCCTGACGCCCGATCTTGCCATCGGTATCGCGCGTGAAGTGTCTCCGTTCCTCGATCTCCTTGTCGTCGTTCGTGGCGGACTCTATTCGTCTGAGGGGTACCGCCCCGATTTTCACTGCCCGCCGAACTTCAACCTCGATCTGTGCCGTGAGATCAAGGCCGCTCTGTCGATTCCTGTTGTCGTGCAGGGGAGCGTCGTGGACATCGCCGACGCTCACGCGGCGCTGGAAGTAGGTGAGTTCGTCGAGATGACCCGGGCCCAGATCGCAGACCCGGACCTGGTTGTGAAAGCCGCGCGCGGCGATCGTCCCCGGCCGTGTGTGCTCTGCAATCAGACGTGCCTCGTGCGTGATCCTCGCAATCCTGTCGTGACATGCGTCGGGAATCCGAGCGCGGGTTTCGAGACGGTGGACCCCGATGAGCGAGAGCAGATTTCGACACCGGGAGCCGTGCTGGTCGTGGGGGGTGGCCCCGCTGGGATGGAAGCCGCACGGATCTCGGCGGTGGCGGGGCACTCGGTCACACTCGTCGAGAGTTCATCGCAGTTCGGCGGCATGATCCGAACTTTTGCGCGAGGTGACGGCCGTAGCCGGTTCGCACTCCTCGCGCAGTGGTTGGAGGACGAATGCCGTCGTAGCGGCGTGACGATGCGGACCGGGGCGGCGCTCGACGCCCAAGACCTGGGTGACGCACGCAGCCGGGGCGAGTTTGTTGTCGTTGCCACCGGTAGTGCTGCGAGGCCGCCGACGTATCCGGTCGACGATTCGGTTCGATGGTTGGATGCGTCGGAAGCCTTCGAGAAGTTGAGCACCGTGGGGCCGGGTCCGGTCGCGCTGATCGATCCCCTCGGTGGACCGATCGCGGTGGCGCTCGCAGAAGCACTCGCGGCCCATGGCATCTCCGTCTCGATTGTGACTCCCGACAGCATCGTCGGTTCGAGGCTCGGTGCGAGTGGGGATCTGGTCGGCGCCAACACGCGCATCCAGCAGGCCGGGGTCACCAGGGTGCTCGCGTCACGTGTCACCGAAATCGCTCGAGGGGCCGTCTGCGTCGAACACGTCCATACCGGCGAGCGGTCACAGCTCGAGTGCGAAGTGGTGATCGACTGCTCGCCTCGTCTGCCGAACGAAACGCTGAAGGAAGAGGCCGACATTCAGGTGGGCGACTCGGTTGCCCCGAGAACTGTTCTCGAATCCATCCGCGAAGGGCGCTTTGCAGGGTTTACTACTAGAACGAGTTTCAATTCTGCAGAGAGGGCTATCTCATGACACAGGGTTCAGTTCGTTCGCTCGAAGGTCGCGTTGCTTTCATCACCGGCGCAGCGCGCGGTCAAGGACGTGCGCACGCGGTCAAGATGGCGCGCGAGGGAGCAGCGATCATCGCGGTCGACGTATGCGCGTCGGTGGCGTCGGACAATTCCTACGACGCAGCAACTTCCGAGGACTTTGCCGAGACGATACGTCTGGTGGAAGCGGAGGGCGGGAAGATCCTCGCCCGCGAGGTCGATGTCCGTGACGGCGCAGCGCTCACCGCGGTGGTCAAGGACGGCGTCGAACAGTTCGGACGACTCGACATCGTGGTCGCCAACGCCGGGGTCTGCAACTGGAATCGATTCTGGGAAATGTCGGACGAGCAGTGGGAAACTCTGATCGACATCAACCTGACCGGAGTCTGGAAAACCCTCAAGGCCTCGGTGCCGGCGATCATCGAGGGTGGGCGCGGTGGATCGATCATCGTGGTCAGTTCGGTGGCCGGACTCAAGGCGCTGCCCGGACAGGCGCACTACGCGAGCGCCAAGTTCGGTCTCGTCGGTCTGACGCAGGCCGCAGCAAAGGAACTGGGGGAGTACAAGATCAGGGTCAATTCGATCCATCCTTACGGAGTGAATACGCCGATGGGGGTCGACCAGGGAGCTCTCGAGGTATTTGCAAAGTTTCCGCAGTACCTTCCCAACTTCACTCCGATCCTCTCGGACATCGCTTTCGCCGAACCTGACGAGATCGCCGATACCGTCCTGTGGCTCGCCGGTGACGGTTCCCGCACCGTCACGGCAAGTCATATCGCGCTCGATCAAGGAAACTCCAAGGTCTGATGACGCCGTACCCGCGCCTCTTCGCGCCACTGCGCCTGGGCAACCTGACACTCCGCAATCGGGTGGTGTTCTCCGCACACCTGACCAATTACGCGGAGAACGGGTTGCCGACGGAGCAGCACGCGAGCTATTACGAGGCGCGGGCACGCGGCGGTGCGGGTCTGATCATCACCGAGGAACACTCGACGCATCCTTGGGATCGACCGTACGAGAAGATGATTGCGGGCTATCGGCCCGAAGCGATCGAGGGATACCGGCGGATCACCGACGCCGTTCATGCACATGGTTCGTCGATTCTCGCGCAGATCAACCACAATGGGGGCCAGGGCGCTGGAACCTATTCGCGATCGCCGCTGTTGGCGCCGAGCGCCGTCGCCGATCCGTTGTTCCGCGAGGTGCCCAAAGCTGTCGACGACGCGGACATCGCCGAGATTCTCGCAGGGTTCGCCCTTGTTGCCCGCAATTGCGTCGCCGGTGGCTTCGACGGGGTGGAATTGCAGGCGTCGCAGTCGTCCATAGTGCGCGCGTTTCTCGCCCCCTCGACCAACGTGCGCACCGATCGCTACGGCGGGGGCGTGGCACATCGTGCACGGTTCCTTCTCGAAGTGCTCGGGGTACTGCGTAAGGCCATCGGCCCGGATCGTGTCCTCGGTGTGCGCCTGAGTGGATACGAAGGAACGCGGGGTGGCATCGAACTGTCCGACGCAGTAGCCACCGCTCAACTCATCGAAGCTGACGGTTACGTCGACTACATCAACACCACCGTCGGAATGGCCACGGAAACACTGCATCTGGTCGAAGCATCGATGGCTGTACCCACCGGCTACGCCAACTTCGTCCCGTCTGCGATCAGGGAGGTCGTCGATCTTCCAGTCGTCGGAGTCGGCCGTTTCAAGACGCCGGAGCAAGCCGAAGCTGCACTCGAGGACGGTGTATGCGATCTGGTGGGCGTAGTTCGCGGGCAGATCGCCGATCCGGATTTTGTGAACAAGGCGCGTGCTGGTCAATCGGTACAGGTGCGAACCTGCCTGTCCTGCAACCAGGAATGCGTCGGGCGGATGGGTCTGGGACGTTGGTTGGGGTGCACCGCAAATCCGCGCGCTGGTCGGGAATCGGTACCGCTGCCGATGCCGCGGCGACGGGGCCGCACGGTGGTGGTGGTCGGTGGCGGCCCCGCCGGCCTGCAAGCTGCGGCTACAGCGGCCCAGCGAGGTCATGCGGTGACGCTGTTCGAGCGTGAACGAAGACTTGGGGGACAGATTCTTACCGCCTCGGTGGTACCGGCTCGCCGTGAGCTCGCCGACCTCGTCCGGAATCTCGAATCTGAGTGTCGCCGAAGTGGTGTGACGATCGAGTTGGATGCTGGAGCTGATCTCGCGATCGTGGAGGAGCGCGCGCCCGAGGTGGTCGTGATTGCAACCGGAGCGCGGCCTTTACGCCCAGCGTGGGCGGGTAGATCAGAGCGTGTGGTGGGTGTTCGAGACGTTCTCGACGGCAAGATTCTGCCGAGTGGAACGGTGCTCGTCTACGACGAACTGGGATTCCATCAAGGTACGTCGGTGGCGGAGTTCCTCGCTGATCGAGGCTGTGCCGTCACGATCGCGACCAACGGTATGGTGGTCGCGCAGGACCTGAGCATCACCCTGGATTTCGAGGGGTGGAACCGCCGAGCGTTCGAGAAGTCGATCGGTCAACGGACAGATCTGATGGTGACTTCGGTGAGCGCTGGGGCCTCGCCGCTCGTGAGCTTGGTTCACCTTCCGACGGGTGTGACCGAGGAAGTTGCAGTCGACTGGGTGGTCTTCGCGACACAGCAGGAACCTGTCGACGAGTTGTGGAACACCTTGCAGGGAAGCTGTTTCGAGAAATTTCGCATCGGTGACGCCTTGTCTCCGAGGCGTTCGCACGCGGCCGTCATCGAGGGGCATCGGGCCGCGTTGGCGATATAGTCGTCCGTTTTGTCCCTGGTTCTCGAAAGTATGTTTTGAGCATGGACAGTCGGGAAGCGTGGCAACTGGATGGCGTGGGCCTCAAGGGGGAGGTTCTGGATCTGGTGCGTGTCCGGCACGAGTTGCAGTCGCGGATGGTGTTGTTGATCGTGGAGATGTTTTCCCGTGAGGTTCTCGGCGGGAAGGGTTTTCGGGCGATCGCGCAGTGGTTGCATGGTTCGACGAATCTGGAGATCGGTGAGTGCAGTCTGCTGGTCGGGTTGGCGCGGTTGTTGATGCTCGAACCCGTTGTGGGCGATGCGTTTCATCGTGGTGACGTGGATGCGTTGAAGGCGCGGCAGGTGGCGTCGTTTTGTCAGCATCCGCCGAAGAACATGACCCTGGCGGATGTGGACAAGGCTCGCGGGATTCTGTTGGGTTTGGCGTCGAAGAACATTGCTGATTGTGATGCGGTGCGGGCGGCGATTCGGCGGATCGAGAAGCAGTACGGCAAGCGTGAGGACGGCGTTCCGGTGGGTGAGGATTCGGAGCGCAACGAGTTCTACGCGTCGAAAGGTTTGTACGGGCGTGTGTCGGTGAAGGGTGATCTGGATGCTGTGAACGGGGCCCGTCTGATCACGTTGTTGTCGAGCCTGTCTGCGCCGACACCGGAAAAAGACGGCGTCAAGGACACACGCACGCCTGCATTACGGCGCGCGGACGGGTTCTGCGAACTACTGCGCCGGTACGAGCGGGCGGGGTTGGGTCCGATCGAAGGCGGGGTGAAACCACACATCACCGTTACCGCCAGTGCAAAAGACGTGACCGACCTGAAAGCGTTGAAGGATTTGTTGCCGTCGACAGAAGAGCTCGGGTTTGCGTGGACGGATTGGGTGGGCCCGATCAGTATCGACACTGCCCGGATGCTGGCATGCGACTGCACCGTGACGCGGATCCTCCTGGACGAGAATGGTGTTCCGCTCGACTGCGGCAAGGAAGCGAGAACGGCGACGGTTCTGCAAAGGCGGGCGTTGGCGGTTCGTGATGGTGGGTGCGCGTTCCCGGGGTGCGGGACACCGTCGGGGTGGTGCGATGCTCATCATATTGTTCACTGGAACGATGGTGGCCCAACAGATCTCGACAATCTGATTCTGTTGTGCGGTCATCATCACCGGACGCTGCACCACATGGAGTGGCGGGTGGAGATCGGTCCGGATCGGAAGACGGTGTTCTATCCGCCGATGTCGGTTGATCCGTATCAACAGCCGATCGGCGGGAACAGCCCACCGACAGCGGCGTGAACCGCGACAACTGACGAATACGCCGGGCACAACAAAATGCCCCGGTGTATCCGCATGCAGTGTTGCGGTGGGAGGGGCCCACACCAAATACGATCGGGGGATGAGTTCTCCGCGTGACCTTGCTGCCATCCCGAGTCCTGCGCTCGAGGGCACTGCGCTCACCGTCGTGGTCCCGGTCGGTTCTTTCGAACAACACGGACCGCACCTGCCTCTCGATACCGACACTCGGATTGCGAGAGCAGTCGCACAGGCTCTGCCCGACGTCGTCGTGGCCCCGGCCATCGAATACGGGGCGAGCGGCGAACACGAAGGGTTTGCCGGCACGATTTCGATCGGTGCGGAGGCCATGGAAACCGTCGTCGTCGAATACGGAAGGTCGGCGTTCCGATGGACGAAGAGGGTGCTGTTCGTCAACGGCCACGGCGGAAATGGTCCCGCATTGGCCAAAGCGGTGGCACTTCTGCGGTATGAGGGGCGTGATGCTGCTTGGGCGCCGTGCGCTGTTCCGGGTGCCGACGCGCATGCCGGACACACTGAAACGAGCCTATTGCTGCACCTTTCGCCCGATTTGGTGCACATGAGCCTTGCTGAGACAGGAAATTTGTCTCCTATCGCGGACCTGATGCCAGGAATGCGTTCGGGCGGTATGGTCGCTGTGTCGCAAAACGGCGTTCTCGGCAATCCAGTCGGGGCTACCGCCGAAGACGGCGCATACATCTTCGGTGAGTTGGTAGGACGCGTGACGGATGGACTGGCCCGGTGGGAGCCTGGTCCAGATGGGAGGCTTCGGTGACGACCACGACCGAGTGGGGGCGGACGGTCCACCTGCGACGGCTTTCGAGGCTGCGACGAGTTGCAGCACGACGGGCTACGTCCCTTACGATCATCTGATGCGACCAGCAAGACTCCCCGACGGCTTCGGCATTCGGTTGGACCCCAAGGTGCGCACGTACTCGGGTGGCCGGGTACTCATCGGCGGATCTCCGACGCGGATGCTCAAGCTGGCGCCGACGGCTGCGGCGATGATCGGTGACGGCTTCCTCGAGGTGGTCGATCAGCAGAGCGCTGCGGTTGCGCGACACCTTCTCGATTCAGGTGTCGCGAATCCTCGTCCGATGTCGACGCCGTCCGCTGCCGATGTCACGGTCGTGATTCCGGTCAAGGACAACCAGGCCGGCGTCGAACGCCTATTGCCCGTCCTCAAGGATCTGACCGTCATCGTTGTCGACGACGGTTCGGAAGTGCCGGTGGAGCCCCGTCGCGCCTGCCCGGGCACCGGCACCATCACAGTGGTCCGGCACGAGAGTGCCCGCGGACCCTCGGCAGCGAGAAACTCGGGATTGCGTTCGGCCCAAACACGTTTCGTAGCTTTTCTGGACTCTGACGTCATACCGCGTGCCGGTTGGCTCGAGTTGATGTTGGGCCACTTCAGCGATCCGGGGGTTGCCCTTGTTGCACCCCGCATCGTCGCCCTCGATCCGTACGGGACGGCGCTGGCGCGGTACGAGAACATGCGATCGTCTCTCGACCTCGGACGCAAGGAAGCTGCGGTGAAGTCGGGCAGTCCGGTCGCCTATGTCCCCAGCGCCGCCGTGATCGTCCGGCGCGACGTGGCACTCGAATGCAACGGTTTCGACGAGAGTCTCGAAGTAGCCGAGGACGTCGATTTCTGCTGGCGACTGCAGGCTGCGGGTTGGCGACTGAGGTACGAACCGGTTGCGCATGTCGCCCACGATCATCGAGTTCAGTTCGACAAGTGGTTCGCCAGGAGAGCGTTCTACGGCACGGGTGCGGCGCCGTTGGCTGCAAGACACGAGGGTTCGGTTCCGCCGATGGCGATGTCGTTCTCGACGCTCTTCGCGTGTATCGCCGCTGCAACACTGACCCGTTCCGGTCTTGCCGGCGCACTCGGCGCTTTGCTGTTTACCGTTTACCGGCTGCGAAAGATGTTCACCGGCCTGAGTCAACCCACCCGGATCGCGGCGATCCTCACCGCGCAGGGAGTTGTCGGCGGATTCTGGCAACTCGCCTCGGCAATGTGTCGTCACTACTGGCCCGTGACGCTCCTGGCGGTGATCGCCTCCAGGCGAATTCGGCGGCTGGCCGTCGCTGCAGCAGTCACCGAAGGTTTGGTGGACTGGTATCGCCACCGTGAGCCAGGCGGGCTGGGACCGGTTCGGTACGTCTTCTTCAAACGAGCCGACGACATCGCGTATGGAGCCGGACTCTGGCGTGGCGCATTCGACGCCCGCGACTGGGCGGCGCTGAAACCTCGAATCACCAAGTGACAGAAGCCGACTACGCAGATTTCCTGGTTGTCGGTGGTGGCACGTGTGGTTGCGTGGTCGCAGCCAGGCTCAGTGAAGATCCATCCGCCACGGTGATGCTCCTCGAATCGGGAAGCGGATATCGATCGGCGCTCGAACTCCCGGACGTCCTGGGTGATCCGTACCGACTGCCGGTCGGACCTGCGAGCGAATACACGTGGACCTATCCGGTCGAACTGACGCCGCGTCGGGCGTCCACAATTGCGCGGGGGCGGACACTCGGTGGATCCGGAGCCGTCAACGGTGCGTACTTCACCCGCGCGACCCGTGCTGATTTCGAGAATTGGCCGAGTTCATGGCGATACGACGACGTCTTGCCGTACTTCAAGAAGTCCGAAACGGATCGTGATTTCGAGGGCGAGTTCCACGGGACCGCCGGACCGATCCCGGTCGAGCGTCGAGCGTGGGACCAACTACATCCACTGAGCGGCGAGTTTCATGCGGCAGCGCTCGGAGCAGGCTTTCCCGACGACGTCGACAAGAATGCGCCGGACTCGTTCGGGGTGGGCCGAGTGCCACTGAACGTCTCGGATCATCGTCGGATCAGTACGGCGATCGGGTATCTGATGCCGGCGTTGCACCGGCCGAATCTGCGGGTGGAATCCGGAGTGAACGTCATTCGCATCGCGTTCTCGGGTACCCGTGCGATCGGCGTCGACGTTCTCGACGACGGTAATGTCCGACGCATTCGTGCCGACCATGTGGTCGTGTGTTCGGGCGCGGTGGCGACACCGCACATTCTCCTGAATTCCGGTGTTGGTCCAGCGGAACAACTTGTAGGGCAGGGAGTTTCCGTCGTTCTCGATCGACCGGGCGTCGGACAGAACTTCGTCGACCACCCGGAAGTGCTGCTGCCGTACCATTTTTCGAAGCCCCGCACGATTCGATCGCAGACTCCGGTGCTGGAGACAGCCCTCAACCTCGCTGAGATCGAAATCCGTCCGTACACCGCATCTTTCACAGACCTGGTTCCCGGTGTGCCTCGCATGGACCACGGCGTCGGAGTGGTCCTGATGGCGCCGCACAGCCGGGGAAGCATCGAACTGGTATCGGGGGATCCCGCTGGGGCGCCGCGTATTCGGTACAACTATGTCGCGTCGGCGCACGATCGAGCTGCCATTCGGGAAGGGATGCGGATCGCCGAGAATCTTCTCGAGTCGATCGCCGAGACGGGGTTGATCGATCGCCCCGTCGTGGAGTACACCGATGAGTGGGTCGAATCCCGCTTGGGAACGTCGCTGCATATGTCCGGTAGTTGCGTGATGGGTGCCGAGGCGGACCCGTTCGCAGTCGTCGACGGTCGGTGCCGTGTGATCGGCGCGCAAGGACTCAGTATTGTTGACACGTCAATCCTGCCGACGATCCCGACCCGCGGCCCGCATGCGACCGCGGTGATGGTCGCGGAACGAGCAAGCGCCATTCTGCTCGGTGACGAGTGACCGCGAGGGGTAGCAGGCTGGGTCGGCAGTCATACCGAATGGTCGTTCTCGCCTATGGGCTGTGATCGGCGTTACAGTGGTCCACGGAGCGGAGGAACGCAAAATATGGCACGTGAACAGGCTGTGCCCGGCAACCCGTGGGTGGCGGTCAGGCCAGGCGATGACGTCGCGTTACTCGCGCGGCGACTTTCGTCTGCCCATCAGTCGTTCATCGATGCTCGCGGCGTGCCCGGCCAGGGGCTGACCGACGACTCCCATGTCCGCTCGGTCGTACTCGAGTCCTGGATGCGGAGCCGCAACAAGGGGGTAAATCCCGATGTGGTCGGCAACCCTGAGATGCTCGAAGGGTTGGAGCTCGAAAAGTATCGCTCCGCGCATCCCATGTCACTGATCCGTCCGGTGATTCGGAAACTCCTGGTGGAAGATGCTGCCGAGACCGGACTACTGATCGCGATCAGTGACGCACACGGTCGATTGCTCTGGGTGGAGGGTGACAACTCGGCCAAGGACAAGGCGTTGTCCATGAACTTCGTTGAAGGCGCCGACTGGAGCGAAGATCGTGTCGGCACCAATGCGCCGGGAACGGCGCTTGCTCTCGATCACTCCGTACAGATTTTCGGATCCGAGCATTTCAACCGAACCGTGCACGACTGGAGTTGTTCGGCCGCACCCGTCCACGATCCCACCACTGGGCAAATCCTTGGTGCCATCGACATCACCGGTGGTCCCAGGGTTGCGGTTCCCGAAGTGCTGTCACTGATCCGTGCAACTGTCGCGGCCGCCGAATCGGAATTGCGATTCCATCTCTTGAACTCGCCCATCCCGCTCAGTGCCACGGCTCCGCGCCTCGAAACATTCGGTGCCGGCCGGCCGACGCTGGTTCGCGGCGGTGACCGCATCCCGATTTCGCAGCGTCACGCCGAGATTCTCCTTCTGCTTTCCGAACACCCGGAGGGCCTCAGCTCCGACCACCTTGCGGTCCTGCTCGACGAGGGCGAACTCGACGCAGTGACCATTCGCGCGGAAATGTCGCGGCTTCGTAAGGTTTTCGGCGCCGACCGGCTGGCTTCGCGCCCCTATCGGATCATCACGGAGTTCACGACAGATGTCGGCGATGTGCGGGCAGCGTTGGACCGAGGCGACGCAGCGACGGCGATGAAACTGTATTCGGGCCCGGTGCTGGCGGGCTCTGCCTCCCCGGGAATCGAAGAGGTGCGGGAAGAACTACGCACCAGGGTCCAGGCAGCTCTGCTGCGTGGAGGTGACGCCAACCTTCTGGCCCGGTGGACCACGTCGGTGCACGGCCGCGAAGACTCCGTCGTGTGGGAGGCCTACCTGTCCACGTTGGATCCTCAATCTCCGCTGTATTCGCAGGTCCAGGCTAGAATTGATCTCCTCGACCGCCAATTGGGCATCTGAGAATCATCTGCGTTTCTCGCACGCAACGTACTTGCAACGTTGCAACTCCTAGTGTTGTGAATCACACCCCACCGGGGGGTGGGATTGCAGTCACCGATTTGGTGGGTGCGCCCAGGAAGATCACGTTTACATAGGAGCTTGCAATGACCGTGTACGCCCGCCCAGGTACCGCCGACGCGATCATGTCCTTCCAGTCTCGATACGACAACTGGATCGGCAACGAATGGGTTGCTCCGGTCAAGGGTCAGTACTTCGAGAACCCGACACCGGTGACCGGACAGAATTTCTGTGATGTGGCTCGTTCCACCGCAGAAGACATCGAACTCGCTCTCGACGCAGCGCACGCAGCAGCTCCGGCCTGGGGCAAGACCTCGGTCGCCGAGCGCGCGATCATCTTGAACAAGATCGCTGATCGTATGGAGGAGAACCTCGAATCCATCGCACTCGCCGAGTCGTGGGACAACGGCAAGCCGATCCGCGAGACCCTCAACGCCGACATTCCGCTCGCCATCGATCACTTCCGATACTTCGCGGGAGCTATTCGCGCACAGGAAGGTTCGCTCTCGGAGATCAACTCCGACACCGTGGCGTACCACTTCCACGAGCCGCTCGGCGTAGTCGGCCAGATCATTCCGTGGAACTTCCCGATCCTCATGGCCGTGTGGAAGCTTGCCCCCGCCCTCGCTGCCGGCAATGCCATCGTGCTCAAGCCTGCCGAGCAGACGCCAGTCTCGATCCTGCACCTCATCGGCATCATCGGTGACCTGCTGCCTGCCGGTGTTCTCAACATCGTCAACGGCTTCGGCGTCGAGGCCGGAAAGCCGCTCGCGTCCAGCCCGCGTATCAAGAAGATCGCGTTCACCGGTGAGACCACCACCGGTCGCCTGATCATGCAGTACGCGTCGCAGAACCTTATCCCCGTCACCCTCGAACTCGGTGGCAAGAGCCCCAACATCTTCTTCTCCGACGTTCTCGCCTCAAACGACGACTACCAGGACAAGGCACTCGAGGGCTTCACGATGTTCGCCCTCAACCAGGGCGAGGTCTGCACCTGCCCGTCACGTTCGCTGATCCAGGAAGACATCTTCGACGAGTTCCTCGCGATGGCAGCCATCCGCACCAAGGCTGTGCGCCAAGGGGATCCGCTCGACACCGACACCATGATCGGTGCCCAGGCCAGCAACGATCAGCTCGAGAAGATCCTCTCGTACATCGAGATCGGCAAGGCCGAAGGCGCCAAGGTCATCACCGGTGGTGAGCGAGCCGAACTCGGCGGAGACCTGTCCGGCGGCTACTACGTCCAGCCGACGGTGTTCACCGGCAACAACAAGATGCGCATCTTCCAGGAAGAGATCTTCGGACCCGTCGTCTCGGTCACCTCGTTCAAGGACTACGACGAGGCCATCGAAATCGCCAACGACACGCTCTACGGTTTGGGCGCCGGTGTCTGGTCCCGCGACGGCGGAGTTGCTTACCGCGCAGGCCGCGACATCCAAGCCGGTCGCGTCTGGACCAACACGTACCACCAGTACCCGGCACACGCCGCTTTCGGTGGATACAAGCAGTCCGGCATCGGCCGCGAGAACCACCTGATGATGCTCTCGCACTACCAGCAGACCAAGAACCTCCTGGTCAGCTACGCCCAGAAGGCTCAGGGCTTCTTCTGATCTACCCACCGGCACCCGTGAGCCCCTCGCTGCGGGTGCCGGTGAGCAAGACTGCAACACGCGAAACCTGCACAAACACACGGAGGTTGGAATGAGCGCCACGGACACACCCGATACCGGCGCCGTTCCACCCCGGTTGGTGACCACCGCTGGGGCGGCTGACCTCCTGCGCCGCCTCAGCGGGACTCACGGCGAACTGATGATGCATCAATCCGGCGGATGCTGCGACGGCTCG
Source organism: Rhodococcus sp. FH8 (assembly GCF_019266085.1). Taxonomy (NCBI): domain Bacteria; kingdom Bacillati; phylum Actinomycetota; class Actinomycetes; order Mycobacteriales; family Nocardiaceae; genus Rhodococcus; species Rhodococcus sp. FH8. The sequence goes on from NZ_LPNQ01000065.1 coordinate 635,784, forward strand.
GCCCCGATGTGTTATCCCTCAGGCGAATTCATCGTCGGGGACCGTGACGTACTACTCGGAATCGTCGATCTCCGACTTGCTGTCGGAGAGACTCCCGAAGACCTTCCCACCGGAACCGACGCTGTACAGGTCTGGATTTCCGGATCACAGTTCGAAGCCTGGAAGCACACCCAGTTGGTACTGGACGTCGTGCCCGGCCGCGGCAGTGGATTCAGCCTGGAGTCTCCTGAAGGATTCAGATTCCTCAGTCGAGCAAGGGCATTCACACCGGACGAAAACGAAGCACTCGGCGCGTCGAGCATTCTCGTGGGCGCTGATTGGGAAGCGGGCGTGCGTCCTTTGCCCCCGACGGTTCCCCAGGTGGTCGCCGAGGCCGTCGACGCCTGCCCGGTGCCGGGCGCGGCCGCCCGATCCTGAGAACGGCAGCCTGAAGAAGATCTGAACAGACTCGGGGCCGCTCACATGACAGCCAGTTAACAGCACGGTCATCTCCAGGCGACCTTCTCCGTACATCGCCCACATACCGTTCATTTCACGCGACGCATCCACCGTGCGTCGTCTCATTCTTGACCGATTCAGAGGATGGACATGTCTCTTTCCGACCACGCAACCGGCAAAAACGCCGGTGCCGCGGGTGCACACCACGACGGCGCAGACTTCCATGCGGAAGACAATTCGTATCTGGAGAAACGAACACTCCGAAAGGGAACAGCAGGGTGGGTGCTGCTTGCGGGGTTGGGTGTCAGCTATGTGATTTCCGGTGACTACGCCGGCTGGAACAACGGTCTGGCCGAAGGTGGTTTCGGTGGCCTTCTCATCGCGGCGGTTGTCATCGCGGGTATGTACCTGGCGATGGTGCTCGGTATGGCCGAGATGTCGTCGGCACTTCCTGCCGCTGGTGGTGGATACACGTTTGCCAGACGGGCCATGGGGCCCTGGGGCGGATTTGCCACCGGCACAGCAATTCTCATCGAGTACTCGATAGCACCCGCAGCGATCGCGACCTTCATCGGTGCGTACGTCGAGTCCCTGAACCTGTTCGGGATCACCGACGGCTGGTGGGTGTACCTCGCGGTGTACGCGATCTTCATCGGCATTCACCTCACCGGCGCCGGTGAGGCACTCAAGGCGATGTTCATCATCACCGCCATTGCACTCGTCGGCCTGGTCGTGTTCGCGGTTTCGGCTGTCGGCCTTTTCGATTCGTCCAACCTCACCGATATCGCCGTCGAAACCAGCGCAGTCGGATCGTCGTCGTTCCTGCCATTCGGTCTGCTCGGAATCTGGGCCGCCGTGCCCTTCGCGATCTGGTTCTTCCTTGCGGTCGAAGGTGTACCGCTGGCCGCCGAGGAAGCACGTGAGCCGGAGAAGAACGTCCCCCGCGGCATCATCATCAGCATGTTGATCCTGATCGTCACAGGCGCAACGGTTCTCTTCCTCGCCACCGGTGCGCTCGGCGCAGACGCCCTGTCCACCTCCGGAAATCCGCTCGTCGAGGCTCTGGGGGACAGCGGAGCGGCAAAGGCCGTCAACTACATCGGACTTGCCGGTCTGGTCGCGAGCTTCTTCTCGATCATGTACGCCTACTCACGCCAGACGTTTGCGCTCTCCCGCGCCGGCTATCTGCCGAAGAACCTGTCGGTGACCAACAAGCGCAAGGCCCCCACTCTCGCGCTCGTCGTACCCGGAATCATCGGCTTCGCGCTCTCACTCACCGGTGAAGGTGCAATGTTGCTCAACATGGCGGTGTTCGGCGCGGCAGTAAGCTACGTCCTGATGATGGTGAGTCACATCGTTCTTCGTAAGCGTGAGCCGAACATGCCGCGCCCGTACCGCACGCCCGGCGGTATCGCCACCACCTCGTTTGCGCTCGTGATCGCGGCAGTGTCGGTGGTGGCCACCTTCCTGGTCGATCCCGTTGCGGCATTGCTGACGTTGGTCGCCTTCGGAGTTCTGATGGCGTACTTCGGTCTCTACAGTCGTCACCACCTTGTTGCCAACTCGCCGGACGAGGAGTTTGCTGTACTTGCACAGGCGGAAGAAGAATTGGGATGAGTCGCGGGATGGCCAAGTATCACCAGCAGGTATCCGGAACCAACTACTCGTTCGACGGTCTCGTCGATCTGATGGCAAAAGCGACACCACTGCGGTCGGGTGACGAACTAGCCGGTTGCGCGGCAAGCTCCGACGCCGAACGTGCTGCTGCTCAATGGGTTCTGGCTGATCTTCCGTTGACGGTGTTCCTCGAAGATCTGGTGGTTCCGTACGAGGACGACGAGGTAACCAGGCTCATCATCGACAGCCACGATCGCCTGGCCTTTGCGCCGGTGGCCCACCTGACTGTTGGCGGACTACGAGACTGGTTGCTCGAGACCGCGTCGGCGCCGGAAGCTTCCGCACGGTTGTCCGCCGTAAGTCCCGGGCTCACCCCCGAGATGGTTGCGGCGGTCAGCAAGATCATGCGCAATCAGGACCTGATCGCCGTCGCGAAGGCCATCACCGTGACCGCGGGGTTCCGTACGACCATCGGACTGCCCGGCCGGCTGAGCACCCGACTCCAACCAAACCACCCGACAGACGATCCACGCGGCATCGCGGCGGCCACATTGGACGGTCTCCTGATGGGATGTGGCGACGCCGTCATCGGTATCAACCCGGCGACGGACTCACCCCAGGCCACCTCGGATCTGCTCCACCTGCTCGACGACATCCGTCAGCGATTCGAGATCCCGACTCAGTCGTGCGTGCTCTCGCACGTGACCACCACGATCGGACTGATCGAATCGGGGGTGCCGGTCGATCTCGTCTTCCAGTCGATTGCCGGTACCGAAGGCGCCAATTCCGGTTTCGGAGTGAACATTCCGCTCCTGCGTGAGGGCAACGAGGCCGGGCGCTCCTTGAACCGCGGAACGGTCGGCAACAACGTCATGTACCTGGAGACGGGGCAGGGGTCCGCCCTCAGCTCAGGTGCCCACTACGGCACCGGCGGAGCCCCGGTCGATCAGCAGACACTCGAGACCAGGGCATACGCAGTGGCACGTGATCTCGAACCGCTGCTGGTCAACACCGTGGTCGGCTTCATCGGTCCCGAGTATCTCTACGACGGCAAGCAGATCATTCGCGCGGGCTTGGAGGATCATTTCTGCGGAAAACTCCTCGGGCTGCCGATGGGAGTGGACGTTTGCTACACCAACCACGCCGAAGCCGATCAAGACGACATGGACAACCTGCTCACCTTGCTGGGCGTCGCCGGCGCGGCGTTCGTGATCGCGGTGCCCGGCGCCGACGACGTGATGCTCGGCTATCAAAGTCTGGCGTTCCACGACGCGCTGTATGTGCGTAAGGTTCTCGGTTTGCAGCCCGCCCCGGAGTTCGAGACCTGGCTCCACAACTTGGGGATGACCGACGCAAACGGTCGGGTTCTTCCGATCGATGCCGAAATGTCGCCGTTGCGGGCTTTGACGGTGAACTCATGACCGAAGATCAGGCACCGATCCTCGATTTCTGGGGTCCACTGCGCAAGACCACACAATCGCGTATCGGGCTGGGGCGTGCCGGAGATTCGTTGCCCACCAAGCGGGTTCTCGAATTCAAGGCAGCTCACGCCGCAGCCCGCGACGCGGTCCACGAGCCACTCGACTCCGAGACGCTTGCCAGTCGGGTCGAAGGGGTGGGCATCGGGGCGCCGGTGGTGGTCGCGAGCAGCGTCTCCACCCGCAGTGAGTATCTCCGGAGACCTGACCTGGGGCGCCAACCGGCTGACCTGGGTGCGATCTCGAGTTCCGACAAGGAAATCGGGTTCATCCTCGCCGACGGACTCTCGCCGCGAGCACTGATGGACCACGGCGAGCAATTACTGTCTGCGTTGGTCACGGTGTTGGGGGAGCGGTACTCGATCGCGCCGCCCGTGATCGCCACGAATGCCCGTGTGGCACTGGGTGATCACATCGCTGCCGCGATGGGAGTGCAGACGGCGATCGTCCTGATCGGCGAACGTCCAGGGCTCTCCGTTGCGGACAGTGTCGGGATCTATCTGACTCACCTTCCGCGCGTCGGTCGTACCGACGCGGATCGAAACTGCATTTCCAATGTCCACCCACCCGAGGGCCTCGGATACGAGCAGGCTGCTCGTGTCGTCCTGGGATTGGTGACGGGAGCGCGCCAGTTGGGCCGCTCCGGCGTCGACCTCAAGGACACCTCTCGCGCCGACGCCGTTGCGTCGGGAGAAGTGCTGACGCTCGATTAATTGACAACTGCACGGCATACCCGGGTCGATCGACCCGGGTATGCCGTCGTACCCGAATCACGACGAAAACGAGGGAATCGATGTTCCGTTCGCTGCATTCCCGCGCCCTGTGCGCGTTGGCGGTAGGTAGTGTCCTGTTGAGTGCAACTGCATGTAGTTCGGCCGAGAGCGCGCGAAAGAAGATGTGGCGCAGAGTGGTTCATCCTGCGCGTTGTTGGATCCCAGTCTTGCGTGGTACGGCGACAACCGTGTGACGTTGGATGCCATGATGACGGAGTTCGGAACGTGTGGAGCTGCAGGTGATGTCGATGACGGAGCTCCGTTGGCGCTCTTCGACTGGGACAACACAGTTGTCAAGAACGACATCGGAAGCGCCACCGCATTCTGGATGATCAAGAACAACAAGGTGTTACAGCCTGCCGGAGTGGACTGGGCCACCACCAGTCGCTTCATGACGCCAGCCGGCGCTGCCGCACTTTCCGCCGCGTGCGGCTCCGAGACCGCGCCGGGGCAACCGTTGGCAACCAGCACCGACTCGGACTGCGCGGACGAGATCGTTGCGGTACTCGAAGAGAAGACTCGCGACGGGCAGGCCGCATTCGACGGTTACGATCACCGCCGGACAAAAGCCGCATACGCGTGGGCCGTGCAGTTGATGGCAGGGCACACCGAGGACGAGATCACCGAGTACGCCCGCGCAGCGCGTGCCGAGAATCTCGCTGCTGCAGAAGGATCCGATCAGACCGTCGGTACGACGGAAGTCGACGGCTCGGTGCGGTACTACGCGCAAGTCGAAGATTTGGTGAAAACCCTCGGCGCTCATGGATTCGACGTGCGGATCATCTCCGCGTCGGCCGAACCGGTCGTTCGTGTCTGGTCGGAGCAGCTGGGATTGGATGCCGATCACGTGATGGGAGTTCGGCCCATCGTCGAGGGCGGGGTTCTCACCGGGCGCCTGCGTGGGTGTGGTGGCGTTGCGGACGGCGACGACTCTGTCATTCCGTACATCGACGGCAAGCGGTGCCAGGTCAACGAGGTTGTCTACGGGGTTCAAGGGCCTACGGCGTTCGAGCAGTTGGCCGCCGATCGACGTCAGGTATTTGCTGCCGGTGATTCTGTCACCGACGTGACGTTCCTCGGAGATGCGACCGGTGCGCGCCTGGTGATCAACCGCAACAATCCCGAACTGATGTGCAATGCCTACGACAACAGTGATGGGAAATGGCTGGTCAACCCCATGTTCATCGAACCGAAGGCACAGGCGGATGCTCCCTATCGCTGCTCGACCGATGCTTACACCGACGCGGCCGGGGAGAAAGGCGCCGTGACTCGTGCGGACGGCAGCGTGATCCCCGATCAGGTCGATTCCGTCGCGTGACGGTCGACTTGTCGCGGTGACTTCACAACGATCGATCGGGGTGTGATCTGATTCTGTCGAGCCCTTTGTCGGGCTGCGGAAACCCACGGGTGTCCGCTGTGATGCTGGAGCCGCAGAGGCGGCACGTGAGTAGGAGAAATCGATGGCCTTCGCTGGCAATGTGGACGAGTTGGCACTGCTCCAGGCAGTACGTCTCAAGGAGCGGGTCGGAGCGGTCGTCCTGGCCGAGCACCTGGGCGTCAGCTCGGCTTCCGGTCAAGCTGCGTACGACGCACTTGTCGCGCAGGGCAAAGCGGTCGAAGCGGAAAACGCCATCAGCCTGACCGAGAAAGGTTTGGCAGAACTCGAAGATCAGTTGGACGCCGAGCGCGTCTCGATCGACGAGGACTCCATCGGTGAGGTGTACGAGGCGTTCCTTCCCTTGGACGAGGAGTTCGCCGCGCTCATCGACGACGCAGATGCGGATTCCCTTGCAGAGTTGGATCGCCGGGCTGCAAACCTGTTCGACGATCTGTCGGCATTCGTTCCGCGGTTGTCTCGTTACCAGGATCTCTTCTCGGATGCTCTCGTGAAAGTGCAAGCGGGGGAGTCCAAGTGGATTTCCGAACCGATCATCGACTCCTACGCCACGGTGTGGGGCGAGATCCGTCAGGAACTGTTCGGGGCTGCCGGTAAGGCTTGATCCGTAGCGTTGCACCGTGACGCAGTTTCTCGAGGGCCGTCCGATTCGTGTGAACGAATCGGACGGCCTGCGGCATGTCGAGGGTCGTGAAACTCGTTACCATTGCATACAAGTCGTGACCGAGATCACTCGTACCCCCTTTCGGGGGTAGTGCGGGGGTGAGCCACATCACTACCTTTCCTTCTATCGACGGTGATGCCCACAGGGCGACACCACGGGACCACGGAGGAATCGAGTGACCACAGTCTCTCCCACAGGCGGCACCAGTGCCGCCGGCGCCGGGGGTGCGAGTGCCGCAGGTGCGACGCAGCCCCCGCAGAACACCACCAGTGTGCGGCGCGTCGCAATCGCGAGTTGTATCGGCACGACTATCGAGTTCTACGACTTCTTCATCTACGGAACCGCTGCGGCACTTGTCTTTCCGACGGTGTTCTTCCCCGCGCTCGGTGCCACTGCGGGAACTGTCGCATCGTTTGCGACTTTCGCAGTCGCATTCATCGCCCGGCCCGTCGGCGCAATGTTGTTCGGACACTTCGGTGATCGCATCGGTCGCAAGAAGACGCTGATCTCGACGCTCCTGCTCATGGGTATCTCGACGCTCCTGATCGGCTTGCTGCCGGGTGCTGCAACCATCGGTGTCGCGGCCCCGATCATCTTGGTGCTCTTGCGATTCGGCCAAGGTTTCGCGGTCGGTGGTGAGTGGGCAGGCGCAACCTTGCTCACGGCGGAATACGCTCCACCGGGCAAACGTGGTCTGTATGCGATGTTCCCGCAGCTTGGCCCTGCAATCGCCTTCGTTCTCTCGAGCAGCACCTTCCTCATCACCGGCGCAGTTCTCGGCGACACCAACCAGGCTTTCCTCGATTACGGCTGGCGTATCCCGTTCCTGTTCTCCATCGTGTTGGTCGGCATCGGCCTCTACATGCGACTCGCTATCGAGGAGACTCCCGTCTTCAAGGCGGAGCAGGCAGAGCGCGTCGCGGAGCAGAAGAACGAAGCACCACGCACCCTTCCGTTCCTGGATGCTTGGCGGTTCCAGACCAAGGAGATCCTGCTCTCGGCAGGCGCCCTGGCTTGCCTGTTCGCGTTCTTCTACATGGGCACGGCTTTCCTGACGAGCTACGGAACAAAGACCCTCGGCTTCTCCCGTCCGTTCGTCCTGTCGGTCGGTATCGCTTCCGCGGTTGTCTTCGGTGCGGCGATCGTCGTTTCCGCTCTGTACTCGGACCGCATCGGGCGCCGCAAGGTCATCATGATCTCGTGTGGTCTGGCCGTCGTCTGGGCGCTGGTGCTGTTCCCGCTCCTCGACACGGGATCGCCGATCGCGTTCATCATCGGAATGTTCGGCACGCTCATGATCTTCGGAATCGCCTACGGCCCCTGCGGTGCGCTGCTTCCGGAAATGTTCCAGACCCGCTACCGCTACACCGGTGCCGGCCTCGGCTACAACCTCGCCGGAGTGCTCGGTGGGGCAGTGCCGCCGCTGATCGCCGCACCGCTGGCCTCGGCCTACGGGAGTATGGCCATCGGAGTCATGTTGGCGATCCTGGGTGTGTTGAGCCTGATCTGCACCTGGGCGCTCGTCGAGACCAAGGACCACGCGCTGTAACCACTGTGCGCCTTTATTAACCGCCGGCGGTTAATAAAGGCGCACAGCAGGCGGGTGGGGTGTCCGGACTCTGAACAGTTACGGCCACCCCGCACCGGGAAGTATGTCGTGCATCACACCGAATCGAGTAAATTCGTAGATGAGAGGGTCCGCTGCGGCGGCCCCTCTCATAGGTGCCTGAACAGGTAACCGGAGAGGACAGAACACATGAGTACGCCGCTGCCCAGCTATACGTCCGGAGTATGGGACGGTCCGATGCTGGGCGACACCATCGGAGACAACCTCGATCGCACGGTTGCCGCACACGGCGACCGCGATGCGTTGATCGACCACGCCAGCGGTCGACGATGGACGTACCGGGAGTTCGCCGAGCAGGTGAACGGGCTCGCTGCCGGACTACTTTCCCGTGGTGTGGGGAAGGGCGATCGGGTAGGAATCTGGGCTCCCAACTGTCCGGAATGGACGTTCACGCAATACGCGACGGCAAAGGTCGGCGCGATCCTGGTCAACATCAATCCGGCGTACCGCTCGCACGAGTTGCAGTACGTGCTCGAGCAGGCCGGGATCTCGACGCTGGTGTCTGCGGCCAGCTTCAAGACCTCGGACTACGCGTCGATGATCGAGACGGTGCGGCCGCAGTGCCCGGATCTGACGTCGGTGCTCCTGCTCGGTTCACCCGAGTGGGACGCGGTGCTTGCAGACGGCTTGGCGGCGCAGGCAAGCGATCCGGCTCCGCTCGCCGCAGCCCAGGCCGCGTTGTCGGCTGACGACGCGATCAACATCCAATACACCTCGGGTACTACCGGTTTCCCGAAGGGCGCGACGCTCAGTCACCACAACATCCTCAACAACGGCTATTTCGTCGGCGAGTTGTGCCACTACAGCGAGGTCGATCGGGTGTGCATCCCGGTGCCGTTCTACCACTGTTTCGGCATGGTTATGGGCAACCTTGCGTGCACCAGTCACGGTGCTGCCATGGTCATTCCGGGTCCGGCTTTCGATCCGCGTGCTTCGCTCGAAGCCGTTCAGGCCGAAAAGTGCACGTCCCTCTACGGCGTTCCGACGATGTTCATCGCGGAGTTGGCGTTGCCGGACTTCGACAGCTTCGATCTGTCGTCCCTTCGCACCGGCATCATGGCGGGCTCGCCCTGCCCGGTCGAGGTGATGAAGCAGGTCATCGATCGCATGGGCATGTCGGAGGTGTCCATCTGCTACGGCATGACGGAGACCTCGCCGGTGTCGTTGCAGACCCGCTCGGACGATTCGATCGAGCAGCGCACCGAAACGGTCGGACGGGTAGGGCCGCATCTCGAGATCAAGATCGTCGATCCGGCAACCGGATTGACGGTGCCCCGTGGCGAGCCGGGTGAACTGTGCACGCGTGGTTACTCGGTCATGCTCGGATACTGGGAGAACCCGGAGAAGACCGCCGAGGCGATCGACGCTGCCCGGTGGATGCACACCGGAGACATCGGAGTCATGGACGAGGCCGGATACGTCGCCATCACGGGACGCATCAAGGACATGGTCATCCGCGGTGGCGAGAACGTCTATCCACGTGAGATCGAGGAGTTCCTCTACACCCACCCCGACATTCTCGATGCGCAGGTCATCGGTGTACCCGACGCAAAGTACGGCGAGGAATTGATGGTGTGGGTCCAGATGCGCGAAGGTGCAGACGATCTCGACGCCGATTCGGTCCGCGCGTTCTGCTCCGGCAAGCTCGCGCACTACAAGATTCCGCGGTACGTCCATGTCGTCGACGAGTTCCCGATGACAGTCACGGGCAAGGTCCGCAAGATCGCGATGCGAGAACAGGCGATCGAATTGATCGGTCAGGCCTGAGAGTATGTCCGCGAACCCAGGGGAGCGTGAGCCGGTACGCCCCGAGATCGCGCTCTCCTGGAAGCGTTCTCGACTCAGTGGCCTCGACCCGTCGTCGGCCATCGCCGTGGACACCGAGGAGCAGGACGGTGAGTCTCGTCTGCTCCGGGCCGCCGCACCCGTGCTCGACGAAGTTTCGCAACAGATCGCGGGCACCGGTTTCTGCGTGCTGCTTGCTGATCGCGAATGCCGCGTGGTCGCTTCGGTGTACTCCGACAGTCGCGTCGAGCGAACGATCGAGCGGTTGGGTGTCGTCAACGGTTCACGCTTCGGTGAAGAGCACGCCGGCACCAACGCGCTCGGTACGCCCCTCGAGGTCGGACGAAGCGTGGTGATCCACGGTGACGAGCATTTCCTCGACAGCCTCAAGGGTTTGAGCTGCTACGGACAGCCGATCCTGCATCCCGTCACACGTCGTGTCGAAGGCATTCTCGACATGACCGGCGTTGTCTCGCAGGCCAACCCACTGTTCGCGCCCTTCCTTGCGCGTGCTGCAGCGGACATCGAGAAACGGCTGCTCGAAGGCTCGAAAGCATCGGAGCAGCGGCTGGTCGACGCATTCCAGCGAGTTTCACATCAGCGCCACATTGCCGTCGCGGCCATCGGCGACGACATCCTGCTGAGCAACCGAACCGCTTTGGATCTGCTCGACACCGCAGACCATGTATCGCTCCGTTCCTTGATTGCCGACCTGAATCCGGACCAATCACGATTGGTGACAGTCGAATTGGCGTCCGGCGCGCTGGCGCGAGTTCAAGCCGACCGGATTTCCGGGGCTGACGGTGGTGCGCTCTTCCTGGTCGAACCACTCCAACGGGAACGGGCACCGATCCGCAGAACGCACGAGCGGGCACCGTCTCCCGGCGAACGACTGCGGCGCGACCTGATGCGGGCGCGGGCAACCTCTGCCGCCGTGGCGATCTCGGGTGAAGCGGGATCCGGCCGAACCTCGGCAGCATCGGACGTAGTCGGCAGTGTCGATGCGAGTTGGCTCGATGCCACGCGAATCGCGTTCGACGGCCGTGAGCAGTGGGTCACCGATCTTGTGCGAGCATCCCGTAAGCGTTCGGGCGTGGTCGTGATCGAACAGGTACAACTCCTTCCTGACTCGGTGTTGCCGCTGGTCGCAGACCTGATCGACGCCAGCGCCGAGGGGCCGAAAATCGTACTGACCAGCGGAGCGGCAGTTGATCTTCCGCCGACCATCGCCGCGCTGCTCTCACGATGCGCCTCCCGGGTTGTCATCACCCCACTGCGCGAGCGACAGGCTGAGATCGCCGAGTTGGCACAAGTCATGTTGGAGGGGATCTCACCAGAACTGAGATTGACCGCCAGCGCTGCCGAAGCACTCGCGGCGGCCAACTGGCCGGGCAACCTGGCCGAATTGCGCGTCGTGTTGAATCGCGCCTCGGATGAACGCTCGAGCAATCGCATCGACGTCGCTGATCTGCCCGAGGACTATCGCACCACGACCAAGGTGTCGCGGTTGGCAGGGCGGGAGAAAGCCGAGCGCCAGGCGATCATCGGAGCGTTGAAAGACTGCGGCGGCAACAAGGTTCACGCGTCGGCGCAACTCGGAATCAGCCGAAGCACTCTCTACACACGGATGCGGGCGCTCGACATCACTGTGTAGTTTGCTGTCCGACTTCAGTTGTACAAAGTTCGGACAGTTAGCACCCCCGGAAGCGCGGAAGTATGGCGTGCATCACATTCGCACCTCACTACTTCAGGGGAGTTTCCGATGACGGCAGTAGCCGAACACACCATCAGTTCCGCGGTACAGGGTTTCCTGAACGGACCGAAGAAGCTCTACATCGGCGGCGAATTCGTCGACGCCGCTTCGGGTCAGACCTTCGCGACGTACAACCCGGCTGACGGACAGAAGCACGCAGACGTGGCACACGGTCAGGCCGAAGACATCGACCGCGCGGTACGTGCCGCTCGAACGGCTTTCGAGGACGGCCCCTGGTCACGTATGAAGGCAAACGAGCGCGAGCGGATGATCTGGCGCGTCGGCGACATTCTCAGTGCTCGTGCCGAGGAATTCGGTCAGCTCGAAGCTCTCGACAACGGCAAGTCCGTTGCCATCGCCACCGCCGTCGACGTGGCTTGGGCCGCAGACGTTTTCCGCTACTACGCGGGTTGGGCCACCAAGATCGAAGGCAGCACTGTCAACGTGTCGATGCCCTTCTCTCCGGGCGGCGAGTTCCACGCCTACACCCTGCGTGAGGCGATCGGCGTCTGTGGACTGATCGTGCCGTGGAACTTCCCGCTGCTGATGTCGTCGTGGAAGCTCGCCCCCGCGCTCGCCGCCGGCAACACGGTGATCCTCAAGCCCGCTGAGCAGACCCCGCTCACCGCACTGCTTCTCGCGGAGGTCTTCGAAGAAGCCGGCTTCCCGCCCGGAGTCGTCAACATCGTTCCCGGCTTCGGCGATGCAGGTGCTGCTCTGTCCGGCCACGACGACGTGGACAAGGTCGCGTTCACCGGTTCCACCGAGGTGGGTAAGAAGATCGTCGACGCCGCCAAGGGCAATCTGAAGAAGGTTACGCTCGAGCTCGGTGGCAAGAGCCCCAATATCGTGTTCGCCGACGCCGATTTCGATTCCGCAGTGGAGGGTTCGCTCAACGCGTGGCTGTTCAACCACGGACAGTGCTGCGTTGCGGGTACTCGTCTGTACGTCGAGGACACCATCTTCGAGAAGTTCACCGAGGCCGTCGCGCACGCAGCGAGTCAGGTCAAGATCGGACCCGGCCTCGATCCCACCACCCAGCTCGGACCGCTGGTCTCGCAGGAGCAGTTCGACAAGGTGACCGGCTACCTGCGTGAGGGAATCGCCGACGGCGCACGTGCACTGACGGGCGGCAACCGCTGGGGCGATCAGGGCTACTTCGTCGAGCCGACCGTCTTCGTTGACGTCAAGCCCGAATTCTCCATCGTTCAGGAGGAGATCTTCGGACCCGTCGTGGCGGCGCTGCCGTTCAATGCGGACGACGGACCGATCACTGCCGCAAACGATTCCATCTACGGCTTGGCCGCCGGCATCTGGACCCGGGACATTTCCAAGGCTCACCGCACGGCGAAGCGCTTGAAGGCCGGTTCGGTGTGGATCAACCAGTACAACGGCTTCGACACTGCAATGCCCTTCGGTGGATACAAGCAGTCCGGCTGGGGCCGCGAGCTCGGCGCTTCGGCTATCGATCTCTACACCCAGACCAAGGCCGTCAACATCGCTCTCTGACCGACCCCATCGCTCATTCTCTCGTCCGACAATCAAGGAGATCACCAGTGAAGACCAAAGCTGCTGTACTGCTCGAGCCCGGAAAGCCTTTCGAGATCATGGAACTCGACCTCGACGGCCCGGGTGTGGGTGAGGTACTGATCAAGTACACCGCTGCCGGACTGTGCCATTCGGATCTGCACCTGACCGACGGTGATCTCCCGCCGCGTTACCCGATCGTCGGCGGACACGAAGGCTCGGGCATCATCGAAGAGGTCGGCCCAGGCGTCACGAAGGTCAAGCCGGGCGACCATGTCGTGTGTAGCTTCATCCCCAACTGCGGCACCTGTCGCTACTGCTCGACCGGTCGCCAGAACCTCTGCGACATGGGTGCCACCATCCTCGAAGGCTCGATGCCCGACGGTTCCTTCCGTTTCCACGGCAACGGAATGGATTTCGGCGGAATGTGCATGTTGGGAACGTTCTCCGAGCGCGCCACCATTTCTCAGCACTCGGTAGTCAAGATCGACGACTGGCTTCCCTTGGAGACGGCAGTGGTCGTCGGCTGCGGTGTGCCGTCGGGTTGGGGAACGGCCGTCAACGCAGGCAACCTCCGCGCCGGTGACACCGCGGTGATCTACGGCATCGGTGGCCTCGGCATCAATGCCGTTCAAGGTGCGGTTTCGGCCGGCTGCAAGTACGTCGTTGTGGTCGATCCGGTTGCTCTCAAGCGTGAGACCGCACTGAAGTTCGGTGCCACGCATGCCTTTGCAGACGCCGAGAGCGCCGCTGCCAAGGTCAACGAGCTGACGTGGGGACAGGGTGCCGACGCTGCGCTCATCCTTGTCGGCACCGTCGACGAGGACGTGGTCAGTGCAGCGACGGCAGTGATTGGCAAGGGTGGCACCGTGGTGATCACGGGACTCGCCGACCCCGCCAAGCTGACCGTTCACGTGTCGGGTACCGACCTGACGCTGAATCAGAAGACGATCAAGGGCACGCTGTTCGGGTCCATGAATCCGCAGTACGACATCGTGCGACTGCTGCGTCTCTACGATGCCGGTCAGCTCAAGCTCGACGAACTGATCACCAACACCTACAGCCTCGAAGACGTCAACAAGGGCTACCAGGATCTACGTGACGGCAAGAACATCCGTGGCGTGATCATTCACGACAAGTAACCCCAAGTGCTGTGCGCCTTTATTAACCGCCCGCGGTTAATAAAGGCGCACAGCACTATTTCTTGGCTTTCGACAAAATCTGCATCAACTGAAGTAGCGCCGAGAACTTCGCGAACACCGAGCGCGAGACCACCGGACCGAAAGCCGCGGTGTCGGTTGCGTCGAAGGCGTCGAGCAGATCCCGAAAGCTTTCGATCTGCTTGATCATCGCGTCCAGGTCGACGTGCGTGACGGCGTCGGCTTCGCGCAGAGCGAGCAGGTACTGCGGCGCCGTCACCAAGGCGACCGCCGGGATCTTCCGCTCGAACAGTGGTTCGCCCTCACCGAAATGAATGACCGGTCCTGGCGCCACGATTCGGCGATCGCCCGCTCCAATGTCGCGCCACAGCGGTGCAACGATGTCGTGCACTTCCCGACTCGTCGCGTAGAGCAGTTCCGGTTCCGGAGTGGTCTCCAAGGCATAGCCGCCGGTCGAGTTGTCCTCGGTATCACCCAGTGCGCCGAGGTGCTCGATGGCGATCCCCGCTACGGCGCGCGCCTGACCGGCTTCGCCCTTCCACATCTCGGGGTGCGCTTCGAGCCAGGTGGACGTTGCCTGTCCGTGCTTGGACACCGCTGGAATACGAAGGTGGCCAGTCGTCAGGACAAAAACGTACGACCGTCGATGCGGCTGCGCCACGGCGTGCCGCGCCAACGCCAACATTCCCAGATGGCCGTTCTCCTCGACACCGTTGGTTCCGTCGCTGTGAGTGATGAGCAGAATCGTCTCTTCGGGTGAGGTTCCGGGGGACACCGCCCACACCGTGTCGGTCCGGGTGTCCGGATGCAGAGTCGCATCCAGTACCAGAGTCGCCAGCTGACCGGAGCGAGCTGCAGCGACAACCTTCGCGCCCTCGTCGCCGGCCACCCAGACGGCGGGGATGTCGTGATATGGCTGCGTGAACGGAAGATATTGTCCCAGTGCGTTGTCCGGAGCGATGTCACGCCACACCGCGATCACGCCGAGCACTCCGGCTTTGCGGGCCTTGTCGAGTTTCGGGCCAAGAAGAGTCGCGGAGAGAACCGGATTTCGAAGAGTCTCGTCGGTGGCGATCGGACCCCACTCGCTGACCAGTAGTTTGCGGGGAAGATCGATGTGCGGGACCTCGATCACTGCGATCGCGCCCTTGGCCAAGGACCACTTGGGGCGTCGCGCGCTGACGTGGACCAGGGGAGCGGAGATTCCCTGAGGGCCGGTCAATCCCGAGTAGGGGAATGCGGACGAAACCTTGATCGGCCCCGTGGGCAATTCGATGCGAAGTCCGTCAGACGTTGCCGGTAGATCCCAGCGTTCGAAAGTGTGTGAATCACGCCGGACTTCGAGGCCCAGTTCGGTCAGTTCGTTTGCGACTTCCTCCACCACCGCGTGGTGCGAAGGTGATCCCGTCAATCTTGGCCCCCGCGCGTCGAGTCGCTGTTGGCCTGCAAGGAGGAGATCGCGATCGACGGCCTGGCCGTGATTCATGGGATTGCCTTTCGTACTACGCGACGTCTGCTCTGGTGAGGCGCCTGCCCGTGTCGTGTCCACGGTACCGAGCGGTCTGAAAAGGAGACGGAGAGCGCGCCGGATATGCCGTTTTCGCAGATATACCAGGTGCCAACGAGCCGGTCGGTCCGTACCGTATGACCTTGGCACCGAAAGACTCCGTGTTCTTCGGACAGACCAGTCCACGGCGAGAGAGGCCCACGTTGGCTACGTATCTTTACAGGTTGGGGAAGTTCGCTTTCCGCCACAAGTATCTTGTGGTGGCCGCGTGGATTATCGTGATCGCGGTGGTGGGGGGCGCTATCAGCGCCACAAATCCGACGTTCTCCAAAGAATTCAACCTTCCGGGCACCGATTCACAGCGCGCGACCGAGTTGATGAACGAGAACTTTGCAGCTGCAGCGGAGCAGCAAACTCAGGCGTCGACCAGTATTCTCATCGCGGCAGACGACGGGCTTGCCGCGCACAGCGATCAGATCGATCAGTTGATCGCGCAGGCGAAGACGTTGCCGGACATCGTCGATCCCGAGAAGATCGTCAATCCGGTCACTCTCGCGGAGGCCAATCCAGCGGTGGCGTCGGCCGTTCTCGGCGACAACGGCAAGGTCGGGCTGATCCAGCTCAATCAGTCGATTCGCATCGAGGATCAGACACAGGCCAACAAGACGGCGTTCCTCGACTTGATGGCAAAATTCCGCACCGGTGGCCTGCAAGTCGAAGGCACCGGTTCGATGATGCAGGTACAGGCCGCAGGTGGTCTGTCGGAGATGCTCGGCTTCGCGGTGGCGTTCATCGTGATGATCGTGGCGTTCGGCGCGCTCATTGCGGCCTTTATTCCGCTGTTCACCGCAATTCTGGGAATTGCGCTGGCCACTTTGACGGTCACACTCGGTTCGGGCTTCTTCGACATCAACGAAGGCGTCACGGGAATCGTCACGATGATCGGCATCGCAGTATCGATCGACTACGCGTTGTTCATCGTTTCGCGTTACCGCAGTGAGCTCAATTTGGGCGGAACGAGGGAAGCCGCTGCCGGGCGCGCAGTGGGTACTGCCGGTTCGTCCGTCGTCTTCGCCGGCCTGACGGTTGTGGTCGCGCTGGCAGCCCTGGCGGTGGTCGGGGTTCCGATGATCACCCAGATGGGAATCTCTGCAGCGGTTGCCGTCATCATCGCCGTCCTCGGCGCAATCACGTTGATCCCGGCTGTCCTGGGTATCTTCGGCAGATTCGCGTTCTCGCCTCGTATCCCCGGGCTTCGCCACGGTGACGAGCCCGAGACGATGGAATCCAACGGACATCGCTGGGCCAAGATAGTCACCAAGTACCCGTGGCCGATCGCGGGTGCTGCGCTGGTGCTTCTGGTGATCGCGGCTATTCCGATGACGAAGCTCGAACTCGGACTCTCGTTCACTCAGGACGAAGAGCGGCCGGCACTTGCCCTGCTGCAACGTGGGTTCGGTGAAGGCGTCAATGGCGAATTGTTCGTCGTGCTCGACGCGCCTGACGGCACCGATATCACCGCGATTGCCGAAGGCACTGTCGCGCACATCAAGGGCCTCGACAACGTCGCAACTCCGGATCAGTTGATGTGGGTCGGAAACGGACCCGACGCGGCAAACCCGATGGCGGGCGCCAACTCTGCGCTCATCGCGGTCACCCCGCAGATGTCACCGAGCGGCCCCGAAACTCACGAGCTGATGAATCAGATCCGGGATTACGGATCGACGGTGAAATCGGAAGGCGCAGAACTCGGTGTAGCGGGGCAAACCGCGATCGTAGCCGACATGTCGTCGAAGCTCAGTTCCGCGCTCATCCCGTATCTCATCGTGGTTGTGGGGCTGGCGTTCATCATCATGATGGTCGTCTTCCGCTCGATCCTGGTGCCGCTGACCGCAACTCTCGGATTCCTGTTTTCCGTCTGTGCGACCTTCGGCGCCACGGTGGCCATCTTCCAGGAGGGCGACTTCGGGCTGATCAAGCACACACAACCCATCATCTCGTTCCTGCCGATCTTCATGATCGGTGTGGTCTTCGGGTTGGCGATGGACTATCAAGTGTTCCTCGTGACGCGAATGCGCGAGGAATACGTGCACGGATTGTCGGCCAAGGACGCCATCATCTCCGGCTACACCCATGGTGCTCGCGTGGTCGCGTCGGCGGCCATCATCATGATCTCCGTGTTCGGCGCATTCATGCTGTCCTCGGAGACGACAAGCAAGATGATGGGCTTCGGCCTCGCGGCTGCAGTCTTCTTCGACGCCTTCATCATCCGCATGATCGTGATCCCTGCGGTCATGTCGATTCTCGGTGATTCGGCATGGAAGTTGCCGGCGTGGCTCGACAAGATCCTGCCGAACGTCGACATCGAGGGTGAAGCGATTCGACGGATTCCGATCGAGCAGGATCCGGATTCCGATCCAGACCCGAATCAGGTGCCTGTGAGGGTGTAAGCACTCAGGCAGTCAGAACGGGGTGCCGGTTGCACAGCAACTGGCACCCCGTTCTTCTGTGTTCATACGGAGCCCGCGCGATAGGAAACCATCCGGTTGGTAACAGAAATTGCTGTGATCGCGACAGGAATTCCAGAGGCGACGCGCATCGGGGGCGAGCCGTGACGGTGACTGCGAGGGTACGTGTCGAAGGAGCAAACCGATTTGAAGCGGGCCGAGAAGTGGACCTTCGCGCTGACGGTCGTCTCCCTGATCGCCGGTGGGACAGTGGTTGCCGGGCTGGTGGATCGGTGGAGCAGTTCGCCGTCCGATGACATCTCGGTAGCTGCGACTTCGTCGATCAGCATTACGTCCACACCGGAGGAGATTTCGCCGGAGGACGTGCCTGAATTCTCGTACGTCACGCCGAGCGCGGTGTACCCGACCGCGATTCCGGGTTGTGAGAGTGTCGAAGCGCCGGAGGAGGATTCGTTCTTCTCCTATATTCTCGACGGATCTGATACGTACGACGATCCACGCTTTCCGTGGTTCTCGAGTGTCAAGGCCGCCGCGATGTCGGAAGCGGTCAAGCAGGCGCTCCCGAAAGATGTCGAGCTGAAGTTCGCCAGCCCGGGTAATTCGCTGCAGTTCGGGCCGATCTCTGCACCTTCGAACACAGATGGGCTGCCCGAGGGTTTCTCGCTCGAGGAGTTGGCGTCCACCACTGCGTCGGGGACGCTGATTCGGGACGGGAAGATCGGCGCGCTCAGCCTGATGCTGCACTCGAGTTCTGATCCGATCCCATCGTGTGTTGCGGGGTCGCTCGTCGAACGTCGGGTGCTGGCTGACCAGTCGGTAGTGGATCTGCAGGATACGTGGAGCGAAACCAATGGTGTACGCACCCTTGGTCGGTCGGCGATGTTGTACGGAGTCGACGGGACCCGTATTCAGGCGTATGTCAACGACACTAACAACGACGGAGGTCGGGACGCAGAGAGTTCCGGCGCGGTGCCACTGACGCTCGACGACCTTGTAACCCTTGTCGAAATGCCACAGCTGCGAATCACTACTCCCGTTCCCCCGGGTACGGCACCGCTTTCGCCCGGGTGCCACGGGATCCCCCGAGACTCTGGCGACGTGGCCGAACTCGATCGCGCGACGATCGAACGTCTCAACGCCGTACTCGAAGTCAGATGGCGCGCTGTACCTCCGGGTTTTCCGATTCTCGATGCCGGACCGGGCACTCTGACGGTCTCGGAGAATGACAGGTCCACCGCATGTCAGAGATTTCTCACTCGGACGGGAGACAGCGAATCGACGCTCAACATGACAATTACCGGCGGACAACCACTCCCCAAGGAGCCCAACAAATACGACCCCTCCTACTACGGGCACCCCTTGGAGTTCGTGACGCGACCGGATGGATCCGTGATCGAGCGAGACGAACGGGATTACTCGACCGTACCCATGACAAATGACGGCTCGAAAGCAGAATCGACGCAGGAAACGAGCAGGTCGGTGGTCGTCAGCCGCCCGAATGGGACCCAAGTCTCGGTTTCGTCGTCGGCTGCGATCCCGAACGTGCCGATGACGTTCGAGCAGTTGGAGTTTCTCGCGACGACCGAAGGCTTGGAGATTCGATGACCACCAGATTCTCCCCGAAATCGCGACTTCGGATCGCGGCCGCCGCAGCCGTAGTCACCGTCACTGCCGCCATCGCCACGGTGGTCACGTCGACGAGTTCCGAACCGACAGCGATCTCGTCGCAGCTATGGAGCGTCGAGGCCTCCGAGATTCTCGGGCGCGAGTTCGCGATCTTCCGGAGCCCGCTTGTTGGAACCGAATTCAACATGGACATGGGCGGATTCATCGACGCCGGATCACTCGTGGTCACGATGATCGGTATGCCGGACCGCCAGGCATACTCGTTGGACGACGCGGAATTGGTCGCACTCGATGCCGACAACGGCACTGTCCGTTGGCGCACGTCGGCGGTCGACGTCGGTGGTTGCTCCGAGACTCTGCTCGGCAGTTCGGTGCTGTGTTTCTCCGGGCCGTACGTATCCGGTGGTTCGTACTCACTTTTCGACATCGAGACAGGAGAGCGTCGAGACATCAAGACGCCGTGGGCACCGATCATCGCGGTTGTCTCGGGTGACACGGTCCTCGCGCTCGAGGGCGATATCGAGAGCAACGACGTTCGCGTGCACAGCGGAACCGTCGACGATCCGGAAGCGAACTGGTCCAAAGCGTTCGACGTCGGTGGATCGTGGGAAGCCGGATACGTCGATCCGGTGATGTCGGTGCACGGCGATCTGGGTGTGATCACTCTCGACGAGTCTCTGGGATTCGATCTGAAGACGGGCGAACAGCGCTGGGTGCACGGTTACTCCACCTGCTCGACCGCGCACACATCGTCGGACGGCGTGACATTGGTGTCGGATGGCGGTTGCGAAGGCAATGGCCGTCCGACAAGTGAGTACGCGCTCGATCAGAACGGGCGCGAGTTCGCCAGGACAGACGAACTGCCCTCGGAGTCCTCGTACTACGGCGGGCGATACAGCCGAGATGATCCCGCAGGAGGATCGACTCCGATCATTCTGGGACACAGCGGTTTCGACCGGACTTCGGGTGAGAAGTTGTGGTCCAACAGTGAAGTCTTCGACACCGCACAGTCGTTGGCGGTGATCGGCAACGTGGTTGCCGTGACCCGTTCTGGTTCCGAGCCCGAGGTCCAGTTCGTGGACCTGCTCACCGGTGAGGTCCTGTGGCGATCGAACGCCGAGCGCGCCGGGGAGGTTGTCTGGCACGGCGATGTCGTTATCGACGAGGGAAACGTCTACGGAACAGATGTCAGGACCGGCCAACGTAGTTGGGAGGTCCAAGTCGTCCAGGACGGGGACGACGAGTTCACGCCTTGGATGATGCCGCGCGAGCTGTGGGCGGGGGAGAAGGTGCTGTTGCGTTCCAGTGAAGACCGCATCACGGCGTTGAAACTGTCGTGAAATTCGGTGGCTGCGAACCTTCGGTGATTAGCGAAATTCGATGGGTTACTGGTGAACTGGCATGATTCGACCTTTCGACATGCCGAACAAGCGCCTGAACTCCAGGCGCTCCTGCTCGAAGTTGTAGATGCGGTAGACGGGCCACACGAGCGCGTGGAGCATCGAGTCGCCCCAGATGGTCAGTTTGAGGCGCCAATTCATGATGTTGTGAAGGTGCAGAACCGATTCGGATGCTTGGTTGTACTTCAGGTACTCCAACGGAGGGGTTTCACCGCGTCGACCGGACGTTTCTGCTCGCATGTCGGCGATCTGACCGATCGTCATCCCTTCCTCCCGAAGGCACAGTGAAAGGTCGATATCTTCGTGGATGTCCGGCCGGTCACTGACTTGCTCGCGGACCGACAACCATGCGCTTTTTCTGATCGCCATGTTCGCTCCGGCGACAGCGAGTACTTGACGTTCGCAATCGAACTTCCCCTGCTTCACCTGCCTGTCCAGTGCGTAGCGGTGGATTCGAGCAAACGGCGATTCGAAGAGGTAGGTGAGTCCGGCAACTGCTGAATGAGCGGTGCTGCGTTGGAAGAAACCCTTGACCGCATCTGCCCATCCCGGTTGTACCCGTGTGTCCGCGTCGATACGACCGATGATGTTGCCGGTCGAGGCGTCGAAGCCCGCGTTCCGGGCGTGTACGACGCCTTGGCGGGCCTCGAAGACATATCTGACTTTGTCGTACTTCTCGGCGAACTCCTGGATGATCGATGCAGTACCATCCGTCGAGTTGTTGTCGACAATCAGAATCTCATCGATTTCCGACTCGGTCAGTAGACGCTCGATGCAGCCGGAAACCGCGTTCTCTTCGTTGAATACCGGAACAACCACCGAAAGTCGATTAGTGGACAAGTGTTCAATATCCTGCATGGATGCGGTCACTGTATTCCTTTGCTGGGCAATTGGGTCCAGTCCTTCGCAAAGGTTACGATAGCAATAGGTGACCATTCGGACAATTTGAACCGAGGGCCATATGATCAATCCCGCAACAGCTTATTGCGGGAAACTATCAGCATAAGTGCAGCTGGCACGGCATAAATGTATGCAGAATAAGGCTTTCGGAACTGATTGATTTTTACCCACTCGAGTCTATTCGTCGGTCGAACACCGGACTTTAGTCCTTCTAATTCCGGCAAATATAATGCTGCCCGTTCGCTGAATTGCGAATCGCCACTGCGGCAACCGTCGGGCAATATCTAGATGTCGCAAGTTGCTTTTCAGTGAAGTGGAGTCGGTGCAGCGCAAGTGCCATATTTGTAGATTCAACGGACCCTTGACGGCAAGGTTGCCGCCATCTGCAAATATTTGCTTTTGTAGCTGTCGGTCTGGATTTTCCAGTGAAGTCTGCCCCCGCGACTTTTCAGCACCGATTTCCGATGTGCAAACAGCAGCCGGCACCTACCTATCGGGTCAGGATGCCTTCGGTTTCGGGTGCCGGAACGGTTTTCCCCGTGATCGGATCGACTTCCTCGAGCGGTGGAACGTCTTCTCCGTCGAGCACTCGGCGCATGCGCTCCTTGTCGAGCTGCCCCTCCCAATTGGCGACCACGAAGGTTGCGACACAGTTCCCGAGCAGGTTCACCGACACCCGCATCGAATCCATGATTCGATCGGCGCCCAGTAGGAGAGCGACTGCGGCGACGGGAATTGCGCCGTGACCGATTGCGGCCACGGTGGCCGACAGCGCCAGGAATGACGATCCCGGCACGCCGGCCATTCCCTTCGACGTGAGCATCAGAACCAGGACGGCAGTGATCTGTTCACCGAGTGTCAGGTCCACACCGAGTGCCTGCGCCAGAAACAGCATGCAGATCGACAGGTACAGCGTCGCGCCGTCGAGATTGAACGAGTAGCCGGTAGGCACCACCAATCCTGTTGTAGTGCGCGAGCATCCGGCGTTGGTGAGCTTGACCATGATTCGGGGCAGAACTACTTCGGTCGACGCCGTTCCCAAAGCGAGGAAGAGTTCGTCCTTGATGTACTTGACGAACTTCCACAGGTTCACGCCCGCGAGGTACCTGACTATCGCGGCCAGGATGAGGATGAACAGGACGGCGGCGAGATAGCATGCGGCGATCAGCTTTCCGTAACTTCCGAGCGAAGCGATCCCGTACTGACCGACGATGTACGCCATCGCGCCCAAAGCGCCCAACGGCGCCAGTCTCATGATCCAGCCGATAATCGTGAAGAACAGATGGCTCAGACGATCGACGAGTTCGAACACGATCGGTGGTCCACTCTCGCCCGCCTTGGCCAATGCGAGCCCGAACAGTACGGCGAAGAAGAGGACTTGGAGGAGTGCGTTCTCGGCGAAGGCCGAAACTATCGACACCGGAATGATATTGAGCAGGAATTCGACGGTGTGGGGAAGTTCGCCACTTCCGGTCTTGGCGGCCACGGCGTCCGCACCGTTCGCCAGCGTCTCCGGATCGATGTCGAATCCCGCACCCGGCTTCATCAGATTTCCGATGAGCAGCCCGAACAACAGGGCGAAGGTGGTCACGACCTCGAAGTAGATGAGTGCTTTGACGCCGATACGCCCCACGGCCTTCAGATCCCCGACGTGGGCGATCCCGATCACAACGGTGCAGAAGATGATCGGCGCGATCAGCATTTTGATCAGCTTGATGAACCCGTCGGCGAGGGGCTTGAGGTTCGCGCCGAATTCCGGCCACAACCAGCCGATGAGAATACCGATGACGATAGCGGCGATCAATTGCACGAACAGTGATCGGTACCAGGGCGGCTTGTTGGCGAGTCGCGCGAGCTCGCTGTTCGGCAGTTTTACGGAAGTTGGCATGGATGGGAACGGTAGGTCTGCTTGATTGCGAAAAAATAACTCGCGAATGTCGTGGATGTAACGCGTCGAGGTTGCATCTCGGACAACAATTCGGTCAACAAGCGACAGTTGTGTGTGACTGTGGTTATTGTTTCCCTGAGCGGTGATCTTCCGTCCGCGTGCATGCACGACGTGTGAGAGGGGCTGTCATGGGGCAAATTATCGGAACCATCATTTTCGGCGCAGTCATCGGAATCCTGGCTCGTCTCGTACTGCCAGGTAAGCAGCAGTACGGCATGATCGTGACCGTCGTGCTGGGTATCGCCGGAGCGCTTATCGGGTACTGGGTCTGGGGAGCGATCTCGGACAAGGGCGACACGGGTGGAATCGACTGGATCCGCTGGATCATCAGCATCGCCGCGGCGGCCGTGCTCTCGATCGGCTACAGCGCCGTCACGGGCAAGAAATAGCAAGCCGACCCAATTGGAGAAGTGCGCCCTCCCGAAGTTCGGGAGGGCGCACTTCTTTTTGTTTGCCCTAGTTGTCCGACCCCAGTTGTGAGTGAACGGCACTTTCGTCGCCTCAGATGCGCCGAAAGGCGCGTTCGCTCAGGGCAGGGGACCGAATTCAGAGCGCCCGTCGCTGAAGATGCAGCGCCTCGAGGAACTGCGCCGGCAGATCCTGCTCGAGGATTTCGTCGTCAGGATGCGGTAGCGCTTTGATTTTGGCGAACTCGTCGTTGAGTCGTTCCATCTTGACGTCGAGGCGGTGTGCCGCGGCTGCAGCCTCGGTGAGTTCGTCGAGGAGTTCGACGGGAACCTCGCGGTTGTACTTGTAGTAGATCTTGTGCTCGAGGCTCGCCCAGAAATCCATCGCGATCGTGCGGATCTGAAGTTCGATCGGTACGTGCCTGACGCGGTCACTCATGAAAACCGGGACCTCGACGATCAAGTGCAAGCTCTTGTAGCCGTTGGGTTTCGGATCGGCGATGTAGTCCTCGCGCTCGATCACCCGAAGGTCCGTCTGGCTGGTGAGCATCTCGGCGATTCGGTACGTGTCGGAAATGAAGCTGCAGGTGATACGTACTCCAGCGATGTCGAAGATGTTCTTCGAGATGTCGTCGATCGTCAGCGGGACGTTCAGGCGTTGAGCCTTTCGCAGGATGCTGTCCGGTGACTTGACCCGTGACGTGACGTGTTCGATGGGGCTGTACTGATTGATGTGAGTGAACTCGTCCTTGAGGATGTTCACCTTGGTCATCAGTTCGGAGATTCCGAATTGGTACAACATCATGAAGCGGGAGAACTCGGTCCGCAGTTCGGCGAAATCGGCCCTGCTGACCCCACTGCTGTCTTCCACGTTCGGCACCCTCATCTGTTAGCTGGTGTAACCAGTCTGCCACCGATTGTGCCGTGTCCGGTTTCAGTGGGTGCGCAGTGCGGCGAGCGTCATATCCCGCAGGACGCGACGCGCGCGTGCCGGCGAAGCGGGGTTGGCGCTGTGAGGGGTCGAGTTGATCAGACCGAAGGTGGCATGCGCTTTGATTCGTGCGTCCGCCTGATCGAGTTGGGGATCGAGTTGCTCGAGCACCCCGACCCAGACCTCGACGTACTTGCGCTGCGTCTGGCGTACCTGTCGACGCGCGTCGGCCGGCAAGCTTTCGAGGTCGCGGTCCTGGATGCGGATCAGGTCCGGCTCGCCCAGTGCGAAGTCGAGGTGGAACTCCACCAGTGCGTCGAGAGCAGCGCTCGGTGAGTCCGCTGCCTCCGCTGCCGCAGAACCTCCTTCGTGCAGGCGCGTGCTGATGCCGACGAGAAGTTCCACGAGGACGGCGTCCTTGTTCGGAAAGTGCCGGTACACGGCCGGGCCGCTGATGCCGACGGCCGCGCCGAGGTCTTCGAGTCGCACACTCACGAATCCGCGTTCGGCGATCAACCGTGCGGCGGCGTCCAAGAGCTGACGTCGACGGTCGGCCTTCATCTGATCGCGTCGCGTCGGAGCTGCTACCTGCTCAGAGGTCATTCTCTCGATCTTTCTTCGCTTGTGTTCTGGACAACTCAGTTAATCATAGTTAATCTAGTTTCAGTTATCGAGCATTAACTCATGGCGAAGGCGGCGGGATGACTCCCAGTGGAATCACGCAAGGATCGGGCTACCGGTCCGATCACACCGTTCTGGTGGACGAACTGAAGAAGAAACTGGCGCAAGCAGCGCTGGGTGGCAACGAGCGCTCTCGCGAGCGCCACGTGAGCAGAGGGAAGTTGCTGCCGCGAGATCGCGTCGACTCGCTGCTCGACCAGGGCAGCCCGTTCCTCGAGCTGTCCCCACTGGCGGCCAACGGCCTGTACGACGACGAGTGCCCGGGCGCCGGCGTCATCACCGGTATCGGCCGTGTGTCGGGTCGCGAGTGCGTCATCGTTGCCAACGACGCGACGGTCAAGGGCGGCACCTACTACCCGATGACGGTGAAGAAGCACCTGCGCGCGCAGGAAGTTGCGCTGCAGAACAACCTTCCCTGCATCTACCTCGTCGACTCCGGCGGCGCCTTCCTGCCGCGCCAGGACGAGGTCTTCCCGGACCGTGAGCACTTCGGCCGGATCTTCTACAACCAGGCGACCATGAGCGCCAAGGGGATTCCCCAGATCGCCGCAGTTCTCGGTTCATGCACCGCGGGAGGCGCCTACGTGCCCGCGATGAGCGACGAAGCAGTGATCGTCCGCAACCAGGGCACCATCTTCCTCGGCGGACCGCCGCTCGTGAAGGCTGCCACCGGTGAGATCGTGACGGCCGAAGAGCTCGGCGGCGGCGACCTGCACTCCAAGGTTTCCGGCGTCACCGATCACTTGGCCGAGGATGACCGCGACGCACTTCGGATCGTGCGCAACATCATTGCCACGCTCGGCCCCCGCTCCGAGCGCCCGTGGGACGTCATCTCCACGGTTCCGCCCGTCGCCGATCAGAGCGAGCTGTACGACGTCGTTCCGACTGATCCCCGTACTCCGTACGACGTGCACGAGGTCATCACCAAGCTCGTTGACGGTGGCGCGTTCCAGGAGTTCAAGGCTGAATACGGCAAGACGCTCGTCACCGGTTTCGCCCACATCGAGGGCCACCCGGTCGGCATCATCGCCAACAACGGCGTGCTCTTCGGCGAATCCGCCATGAAGGGAGCACATTTCATCGAACTGTGCGACAAGCGCAGTGTGCCGCTGCTGTTCCTGCAGAACATCGCAGGCTTCATGGTGGGACGCGACTACGAGGCCGGCGGCATCGCCAAGCACGGCGCCAAGATGGTCACGGCAGTCGCGTGTGCACGGGTCCCCAAGCTGACAGTCGTCATCGGCGGCTCGTACGGCGCCGGCAACTACTCCATGTGTGGACGCGCGTATTCACCTCGCTTCCTGTGGATGTGGCCGAACGCGCGCATCTCGGTCATGGGCGGCGAGCAGGCCGCGTCGGTGCTCTCGACGGTTCGTAGTGACCAGCTCGACAGCGCGGGTAATCCGTGGTCGGCCGAGGACGAAGAATCCTTCAAGGCGCCGATCCGCGAGCAGTACGAGGCTCAGGGCAATCCGTACTACTCCACTGCGCGGCTGTGGGATGACGGTGTCATCGATCCCGCAGATACCAGAACTGTTCTCGGCCTGGCCCTTTCGGTGTGCGCGAACGCGCCGATCGAGCCGGTCTCCTACGGCGTCTTCCGGATGTGAGCGAAATGACTGAGTTGCGCACTATCGATACTGTTCTCGTGGCCAACCGCGGTGAGATCGCGGTTCGCGTGATCCGCACGTTGCGTGAGTTGGGAATTCGCAGCGTCGCCGTCTACAGCGACGCCGACGCGAATGCTCGCCACGTCCGCGAGGCCGACACTGCCGTCAACATCGGACCGGCCGCGGCGCGTGAAAGCTACCTCGTCATCGACAAGGTCATCGACGCTGCCAAGTCCACCGGTGCTCAGGGTATTCACCCCGGTTACGGCTTCCTGTCGGAGAACTCGGCGTTCTCGGCTGCCTGTGCGGCTGCCGGAATCGCCTTCCTCGGCCCCTCCGAGCACGCCATCGAGGTGATGGGTGACAAGATCACCGCGAAGAACGCCGTTGCCGCGTTCGACGTACCGGTGGTCCCGGGTATCGCTCGCCCCAATCTGACCGACGAAGAACTGATCGCAGCGGCCGAGGACATCGGCTACCCGGTGTTGGTCAAGCCTTCGGCCGGCGGAGGCGGCAAGGGAATGCGTCTGGTCGAGGATCCGGCCAATCTGGCCGAGGCTCTTCGCAGTGCCCGCCGTGAGGCCGCGTCGTCGTTCGGCGACGACACCCTGTTCCTCGAGCGATTCGTCCTGCGGCCCCGGCACATCGAGGTCCAGGTTCTCGCCGACCAGCACGGCAACGTCGTTCACCTCGGTGAGCGCGAATGCAGCCTGCAGCGGCGTCATCAGAAGGTCATCGAAGAGGCTCCCTCGCCGCTGCTCGATCAGGTGACCCGTGACCGGATCGGCGCGGCAGCGTGCAACACCGCTCGAAGCGTCGATTACACCGGCGCCGGCACCGTGGAGTTCATCGTCTCCGCCGACAAGCCGGACGAGTTCTTCTTCATGGAGATGAACACCCGCCTCCAGGTCGAGCATCCCGTCACCGAAATGGTGACCGGACTGGATCTGGTCGAATGGCAGGTCCGTGTGGCAGCAGGGGAGAAGTTGGCCTTCTCCCAGAGTGACATCACGCTGACCGGGCACGCCATCGAAGCTCGTGTGTACGCGGAGGATCCGGGCCGTGGATTCCTGCCGACCGGCGGCAGCGTCGTCGATCTGGTCGAGCCGTCAGGTTCCGGCGTGCGCGTCGATTCCGGACTGCTCGCGGGCACCGTCGTCGGCAGTGACTACGACCCGATGCTCAGCAAGGTCATCGCCCACGCTCCCGACCGCGCGGGCGCACTGCGCAAGCTCGATCGCGCACTCGGTGACACCGCAGTGCTCGGAGTCGTGACCAACATCGAATTCGCACGGTTCCTCCTCGCTGATCCGGATGTGATCGCGGGCAACCTCGACACCGGTCTGCTCGATCGTCGCGTCGAAGACTTTGTCGCAGCCGACGCCTCCGACGAGGTGCTCATTGCTGCCGCGGCGTATCGCTGGCTCTCGCGGTGGACAACTTCGGAATCCGTTGATCCCTGGGACGTCCCGAGTGGGTGGCGCGTCGGAACTCCCGCTCCGACCAGCATCAGGCTCTCCGCCGGCACCCGAACGGCGCACGTTGCGATCGTCGGCGTTCCCGCGGATGCAAAGGTCGAGGTCGAAGGTTCACAGCCTCGCGCATTCAGCGCGACCCTGACGGGATCCGAACTGGCGGTGGTGATCGACGGACGTCGACGCACGTTTGTCGTCGCCCAGACCGATGGCGGTCTGTGGCTGGCAGGCGGCGGAACCTGGCACGTGCGCGAGGTAGCCGAAGTCAGCGTTCGCGGTGAGGACAAGCATGCCGGTGACGCCGAAATCGCCAGCCCCATGCCCGGTGCCGTCATCGCAGTCAACGTCGAGAACGGCGCGGCAGTGAGCGCGGGACAACCACTCGTCGTGGTCGAGGCCATGAAGATGGAGCACTCCTTGACGTCCCCGATCGACGGGATCGTGGAAGTGCTTGTCCGTCAGGGCGATCAGGTGATGGTGGATCAGGTTCTGGCCCGCGTGGTACCTGTCGCGGACGAAGAGACTGCAGAAGTAAAGACCGAGAACACGACGCAGAAGGAAGACGCCTGATGTCCGATTACCTTGCCACCGGAGCGCTTCCGGACGAATACCAGCAGCTCGCCAAGACGGTTGCGGATTTCGCGAAGACCGTAGTGGCACCGGTTGCTGCCGAGCACGACGCCAACCACACCTTCCCGTACGAGGTAGTGGCCGGGATGGCCGACATGGGACTGTTCGGCCTGCCGTTTCCCGAGGAGTACGGCGGAATGGGCGGCGACTACTTCGCACTCTGCCTGGCGCTCGAAGAGCTGGGCAAGGTCGACCAGAGCGTCGCGATCACTCTCGAAGCTGGTGTGTCCCTTGGTGCCATGCCGATCTACCGTTTCGGTAACGAGGCACAGAAGCAGGAGTGGCTTCCGCAGCTCACCAGCGGCAAGTCGTTGGCTGCCTTCGGCCTGACCGAACCCGGTGCGGGTAGCGACGCCGGCGGAACCAAGACCACCGCGAAGTTCGACAGCGGTGAGTGGATCATCAACGGCAACAAGCAGTTCATCACCAACTCGGGCACCGACATCACCAAGCTCGTGACGGTCACCGCGGTCACGGGTGTCAAGGACGGCGGCAAGAAGGAGATCTCGACGATCCTCGTGCCGACCACGACGCCCGGCTTCACGGCCGAACCGGCGTACAACAAAGTCGGTTGGAACGCATCCGACACCCATCCGCTCACGTTCGCGGATGTTCGTGTCCCCGAAGAGAATCTGCTCGGTGAGCGCGGCCGCGGCTACGCGAACTTCCTGCGCATCCTCGACGAAGGCCGCATCGCTATTTCCGCGTTGAGCGTCGGTGCCGCCCAGGGCTGCGTCGACGAGTCGATCAAGTACGCCAAGGAACGCGAGGCGTTCGGTCGGCCCATCGGACACAACCAGGCCATCGCGTTCAAGATCGCGCGTATGGAGGCTCGTGCCCACGTCGCACGTACCGCGTACTACGACGCGGCCGCACTCATGTTGTCGGGCAAGCCGTTCAAGAAGCAGGCGTCTATCGCCAAGCTGATTTCCTCCGAAGCTGCCATGGACAACGCCCGTGACGCCACGCAGATCCACGGCGGATACGGCTTCATGAACGAGTACGCCGTCGCGCGCCACTACCGTGACAGCAAGATCCTCGAAATCGGTGAGGGAACGACCGAGGTGCAGTTGATGCTCATCGCTCGTGAGGCAGGGCTGTGACGAACCCCAAGAAGATCACTCAGCGCGGGCTCTGGTTCGAGGAGTTCGAGGTCGGCGCGATCTACGAGCATCGCCCAGGCCGGACGGTGACCGAGGCTGACAACGTCCTGTTCACGACTTTGACCATGAACACGCAGGCGTTGCATCTCGATGCCGCGTACAGCGAGGACACTCAATTCGGTGTGCGGCTGGTCAATTCGATGTTCACCCTGTCGACCATCGTCGGCCTGTCCGTCGCGCAGTTGACGCAGGGCACCATCGTGGCGAACCTCGGTTTCTCCGAGATCAGCTTCCCGAAGCCGCTCTTTCACGGCGACACCTTGTATGCCGAGACGCTCATCGCGGACAAGCGCGAGTCGAAGAGCCGTCCAGGTGAAGGCATCGTGACGCTCGTGCACACCGGGCGTAACCAGCACGGTGACGTCGTCGCACTGGCCACGCGCAAGACACTGGTGCAACTGCGTCCGGCAGAGGTGTCCTCATGACGTGGACACCGCCGGGGCCGGCGTGGTTGTTCTGCCCGGCGGATCGTCCCGAGCGCTATGCGAAGGCCGCGGCTGTTGCCGACGTCGTGATCCTCGATCTCGAAGACGGTGTGGCTCCGGCCGACAAGGAAGCCGCACGTGCAGCCCTGATCGACACGCCTCTCGATCCGGAGCGGACGGTCGTGCGCGTCAATCCGGTCGGTACACCTGATCACGAACTCGATCTGATCGCGCTGGACGGCACACACTATTCGCGTCTCATGCTGTCCAAGTGCGAATCGGCCGAGGACGTCCTCTCGCTCGCACCGGCGGACGTGGTTGCACTCGTCGAGTCCCCGCGAGGAGCCCTCGCCGTGGCCGACATCGCGCTTGCTGCGAACGCCATCGGTGTCATGTGGGGAGCCGAGGATCTTGTGGCCGGTCTCGGCGGTAATTCGAGCAGGCACCCGAACGGCTCGTACCGCGACGTTGCCAAGCACGTCCGATCGACGTCTCTCCTGGCCGCGAAGAGCTACGGCCGGTTGGCTGTCGATTCCGTGTACCTCGACATCAAGGACCTCGTCGGCCTGGGCGTCGAGTCCGCTGATGCCGTCGCAGTCGGCTTCGACGTGAAGGTTGCGATCCATCCGAGTCAGGTCGAGGTCATCCGCGGGGCCTTCGCACCTTCGGAAAAAGAGATCGACTGGGCCACACGAGTGCTTGCCGCGGTGTCTACTGAACGTGGTGTGTTCGCGTTCGAGGGCAAGATGGTCGACGCTCCCGTTCTCCGTCACGCCGAGAAGCTTCTTCACCGAGCCGGAATCTTTCAGCAGAAGGAGAACTAACGGATGAGCAAAGTCGTGAATACGGCAGCTGAGGCAGTTGCCGACATCGCGAGCGGATCCAGGCTCGCAGTGGGCGGCTTCGGGCTGTGCGGTATTCCCGACGCACTGATCGCGGCGATCGCCGACGGCGACGCCACCGATCTCGAGGTGTTCTCCAACAACTGCGGTGTCGACGACTACGGTCTCGGCATTCTGCTCGGCGCGCACCGGATCGCCAGGGTGACGGCGTCGTACGTGGGGGAGAACAAGGAGTTCGCGCGCCAGTATCTCGCCGGTGAGCTCGAAGTGGAGTTGACGCCGCAGGGGACGCTGGCCGAGCGGCTGCGAGCTGGCGGTACCGGCATCCCGGCGTTCTACACTCCGGCCGGCGTCGGCACCCCGATCGCCGAGGGCGGCTTGCCGTGGCGATACAACCCGGACGGTTCGATCGCCGTGGCGTCGCCACCGAAGGCGACGGCAGTGTTCGGTGGCCGCACGTATGTATTGGAAGAGGCGATCACCGCTGACTTCGCGCTCGTGCACGCGGACTACGGCGACACCGAAGGAAATCTCGTCTTCAACAAGACGGCGATGAACTTCAACCCGCTTGCTGCCATGGCCGGCCGGATCACCATCGCGCAGGTGGAGAACCTCGTCGAGCCGGGCGACATCGACCCCGCACACGTGCACCTACCTGGTGTGTTCGTCGCGCGGGTCGTGCACACAGGCCCACAGGAGAAGCGGATCGAGAAGCGGACCGTCTCAGGAGGTACCAAGTGAGCAGCGCAGAGGAAACTCGTATCGGTTGGACCCGCCACGAGATGGCCGCTCGCGCTGCTGCCGAGATGCGGCCGGGTGAGTACGTCAACCTCGGCATCGGCCTGCCGACGCTGATCCCCAGTTACCTGCCCGAGGGTGTCAAAGTGGTCCTGCACAGCGAGAACGGCATCCTCGGTACCGGACCGTATCCGACCGATGATCAGGTCGATGCCGACCTCATCAATGCCGGTAAAGAAACCGTCACCGTCAATCCTGGTGCCGCGTTCTTCGACTCGGCCCTCTCGTTCGGGATGATCCGCGGTGGTCACATCGACACCGCGGTGCTCGGCGGGATGCAGGTATCGAAGACCGGTGACCTTGCCAACTGGATGGTGCCGGGCAAGATGGTCAAGGGCATGGGTGGGGCGATGGACCTGGTCCATGGAGCCCGCCGCGTCATCGTCGTGATGGAGCACACCGACCGCGACGGCAATCCCAAGATCGTCGAGGCCTGCACGCTGCCGCTTACCGGTCAGAGCGTCGTCAACCGGATCATCACCGACCTGGCAGTGCTGGACGTCACCGCGGACGGGCTGCAGCTTGTGGAGCTGGCTCCAGGGGTCAGCAGCGAGCACCTGAAGAGTGTGACTGGTGTGGGCTTTTCCTGAAGCTTCGTACCGTAAATCGAAGAACGCGCCGACCGCTGGTCGGCGCGTTCTTTCGTCGGTCTGTCGGCGAGTACCGATAGTCTCGATCAGCGACTGTCGAATCTTGTTCGAGCTCAGACACCCAGTACCTGGCGGCCCTGTAAATTGTCCGAGGTGACTGATGTGGGTTGGGGTGTAGATCGTCGGTTGCAATTGATTGTCCCAGGGGGAGAGGTGTCGCGCGCCGCGTCTGAACGGTGCGTTTCGGCAATGCGATCGGGGGGTAGATGAGCTGGGCGATTTGTAACGAATTGCAACTAAACCATCGATACACCGGGGTATGGATTTCTCTTGTCACCTATGTATCGGAGACAATGGGTGGTTCTGGCTCATCGAGGTTGGATGAGGTCGGTAGCTGCTGCGAATCGGACGTTCGGCTCGCACGGGTGCGCAATGGTGTGGAAGAGAGGCTGTGGGCGTGAATTCGCTGGGTAACGGAGAACTGGGGAGCGGCAAGCCGGAGGTCGGCAGCTCGCCGGAAGACGTTCAGCGATCCGACGCATTCCCGCTTTCCGCGGCCCAGCTCGGTATGTGGTTCGCGCAACACCTCGATCCCGCCGTTCCGGTCAACATCGCTCAGTACGTCGAACTCCGTGGTGCTCTGGAACTTGACGCCCTTCGGCAGGCCTGCGCAGACGCCGGTCGCGAAATCGGGTCGGCCTTCGTCCGGATCTTCGAGATCGACGCCCAGCCTTACCAGATCATCGACCCCACACTCGATGATTCGGTCGGTTACGTCGACCTTCGTAGTGAAGACGACTCGCACGATGCTGCCATGCGGTGGATGCGAGCAGATCGCAGCCGGCCGATCGACATGCTCACGGACCGCTTGATCTCTGCCACGATCCTGCGGCTCGGCGAGAATCGCTACTACTGGTACACGCGGGTCCACCACACAATTCTCGACGGATTCGGTGCGTCGACGTTCGTCACTCGTGTGGCGGAGCTGTACTCGGCGCGCGTGGAGGGCCGGGATCCGGAGCCGAGTGAGGCCTCCGATCTCCGGAACGTCTACGAGGTGGACAACAAGTACCGCCAGTCGAGTCGTTTCGAAACCGATCGCAAGTACTGGGCAGACAAGATCGAGAAGCTCGACGAGATCTCGAGCCTCGCGGGTCGAAGTGCCGCGCCGGCTCCAGTCAGTCGGATCGACAGTGCAGCGCTGTCCAACCACGTCGAGGCTCTGCTCGGGCGGTTCCTCGAGCGCATCGAGAAGACCACTGTTGCCGGCACTGTCGTCGCGGCGTTTGCGGCGTACCTCGCTCAGATGACCGGGCGAGAGGACGTGTCGCTGAGTCTGCCCGTTTCCGGTCGAACAACAGCCGTGCTGCGTCGATCCGGAGGCATGGTCTCCAACGTCGTGCCGCTGCGACTGACCGTCACTGCGGACACCACCGTCCAGGAGCTTCTGGACGACGTCAGAAACGAAATGTCCGGCGCACTGCGCCACCAGCGATACCGACACGAGGACATGGTTCGCGGCGGTGACGGGCCGGGCCGGGGCGGATTCTTCGGCCCGTGGATCAACATCATGATGTTTTCCACCGAGTTGGCGTTCGGGCCCCTCGTCGGCGAACTTCACATCTTGTCCACGGGTTTGATCGAAGACCTCGGTGTCAACCTGTATCAGAGCGTCGGCGATACCCGCACGCACATCGACTTCGAGTCGAACCCCAATCTGTACGGGCCCGCTGACGCCCAGCGGAATCACTCGCGGTTCGTGGAGTTCCTCGAGAAGTTCGTCTCGGCCGAAACGAGCCGCAGGGTCTGGGATCTCCCTGTCGCTACCGACGAGGAGCGGAACAAGGTCGCTTTGTGGAACCGCACGGGCTTCCACGTTGCCTCGCAGACCATCACCGAAGCATTCGAGCGTCAGGTCGAGAGTACTCCCGATGCCACCGCTGTCGTTTTCGAAGGCACCAGCCTCACGTACGCCGAATTCGACGCCCGCGCAAACGGTTTGGCCCGACAGCTCATCGCCATGGGTGTCGGACCCGAATCGCTTGTGGGGCTCTCGATCCGCAGGTCTCTGGACTTGATGGTCGGTTTGTACGCGATCGCCAAGGCCGGCGGGGCCTGGGTACCGGTGGATCCCGACCACCCAGCCGACCGCACCGCCTACATTCTCGAGTCGGCGCAGCCCACGTGTGTTGTGACCACTGCGCGGGACGACGTGGATCTGCCCTCGGGCACACGGGTCATCGAGATCGACACACTGGACTATGGGCAGCTCGACAGCAGACCGATCGTCAACGCGGATCGCCTGTCTCCCTTGCATTTCTCGAACACTGCGTACGTGATCTACACCTCGGGTTCGACCGGTCGACCCAAGGGTGTCGCGGTCACTCACGCGGCGATCAACAATCAGCTTCAGTGGATGAACGCCGAGTACGGGCTTTCGGCGTCGGACATCTACCTGCAGAAGACCGCTACGACATTCGACGTGTCGCTGTGGGGATTTTTCATGCCGTTGCAGGTCGGCGCCACGCTCGTCGTCGCGACTCCGGACGGTCATCGAGACCCGATCTACGTGGCGAACAAGATCGCGGAGCTCGGCGTCACGATCACCGACTTCGTGCCATCCATGCTCACGCTGTTCACTGCGAATGCACCTGCCGGATCTTGTGATTCGTTGCGCCACGTGTTTGTCATCGGCGAGGCGCTCCCGCCCGAGACGTCTTCCGCCTTCCGCGAACTCTGTGGAGCCGGACTGCACAACCTGTACGGTCCGACCGAAGCCGCGGTATCGGTCACGTACTACGAGGCCGTGGCCACGGATACTACTTCCGTGCCGATCGGTATGCCGCAGTGGAACACTCAGGCGCACGTACTGGACGGACAACTTCGCCCGACCCCCATCGGGCAGCCGGGTGAGCTCTATCTCGCCGGCGTTCAACTCGCGCGCGGATACGTTGGTCGACCGGACCTGAGCTCGGATCGGTTCGTAGCCAATCCGTACGGCACGGCCGGTGAGCGTATGTACCGGACCGGCGACCTCGTTCGTCGCCGTGAGGACGGAAATCTCGACTACATCGGGCGTACAGACTTCCAGGTGAAGTTCCGCGGGCAGCGCATCGAACTCGGCGAGATCGAGACCGTCCTTCTGGCGCACCCCGACGTTTCGCAGGCTGTCGTTTTGGTGACCGTCACCCCGACCGGTGATCAATTGGTCGGCTACGTAGTGCCGGGTCCAGGCCGAAACATCGATGCTGCGGTGCTCAGTGAGTTCGCCGGCCGAAGCCTCCCGTCGTACATGGTTCCGGCCGCGTTGATGGTGCTCGATGCGTTGCCGCTCAACACGAGTGGCAAATTGGATCGTGCCGGGTTGCCCGAGCCGGTGTTCGCGAGTGCGAAGCAGTACCGCGAGCCCCGCACCGAAATCGAACGCATCGTGGCGGACGTGTTTGCCGACGTTCTCGGTGTCGAGCGCGTCGGTATCGATGACGACTTCTTCGAGCTCGGTGGAAACTCTCTGGTTGCAACACAATTGGTGACGCGAGTGGGTTCGGCATTGGGAGTGCAACTCGGCGTTCGAGAGCTCTTCGAATCCACCACGGTCGCCACCCTGGCGGCCCGCGCCGAGTCGGTGGCGGGCAACGCCAGGCAGCTCACCCCGCTGATCGCCAAGCCTCGTCCCGAGGTCGTCCCGCTCTCGCTTGCGCAGCAGCGCATGTGGTTCATCAACCGTCTCGATCCGTCGACGCCCGCCTACAATCTTCCGTTCACAGTCCGGCTCACCGGTTCGGTGGACCCGTCCGCCCTGCATACCGCGGTGATGGATCTTCTCGAGCGACACGAGTCCTTGCGGACGATCTACCCTGATGTCGACGGAACCGCGCAACAGCTGGTTCTGCCGGTCGACCGGGCCGCGGTGGAGTTGAATCCGGTCAAGATTCGGAATTCGCATCTCGACGCGGCGCTGTTCGACGTGGCGTCTCGCGGCTTCGACGTGACGCTCGAAATCCCGGTACGGGTTGCCCTCTTCGAGGTGTCTCCGACGGACTACGTCCTGGTGATGGTTCTCCATCACATCGCTGCAGACGGACTGTCGTTCCGTCCGCTCGCACGTGACCTTCTCGTCGCCTACTCGGCGCGAAGTGAGAAGTCTGCGCCGGCGTGGACGCCGCTGCCGATTCAGTACGCCGACTACGCCCTGTGGCAGCGCGAAGCACTGGGATCCGACGAAGACCCGCGCTCGGAGTCGTCTCGCCAGATCAACTTCTGGCGCCGGGCACTTGCCGATCTGCCGGATCAGTTGGATCTGCCGACCGACCGACCTCGTCCTGCCATCGCGTCCAATCACGGTGCCAAGCACCATTTTCAGATCAGCGAACGCACGACGCGCAAGTTGAACGAGTTGGCGCGCTCGAGGAGCGTCTCGCTGTTCATGGTGTTGCAGGCGGCATATGCAACGCTGTTGAGCCGGCTCAGTGGTACCTCCGACATCGCGATCGGTGCCCCGATCGGCGGGCGAGGCGATCAAGCGCTCAACGACGTGATCGGCATGTTCGTGAACACCCTGGTGCTTCGCACCGAGGTCGATCCGAACGAACGATTCGAAGAGTTGCTCGCTCGGGTAAGGGAATCGGGCTTGTCTGCCTACGGGCATGCCGATGTGCCGTTCGAGCGGTTGGTCGAAGTCCTGAGTCCGGCGCGTTCGCAGGCTCGTCACCCGCTGTTCCAGGTTGCGCTCACTGCGGAGATCAGTGGACGACGCGAACTGGAATTCTCAGGTGTCAAAGCAGTTGCAGCTGAATTGGAAGTCCCGGTCGCCAAATTCGATCTCGAGCTCATGGTGTCCGAGAATCCTGAAGGCAGCGAAGACTCGGACGTCTTGAGCGCCACCTTCACCTATGCCACGGACCTGTTCGATCCGGCCACGGTGAACACTTTCGCTACTCGGTTCGTGCGCATCCTCGATGCCGTGGCTACCCGTCCTGAAACGATCGTCGGCGATATCGACCTGCTCTCACGCTCCGAGCGCACCGATCTGACGGTCGTAGCCGCGGATGACACGATGCCCCGGCAGAGTCTCGTCGACATCTTCCTGTCCGGCACGGCTGAGGCGGATTCGGTTGCTGTGCGCTTCGAGGGTCGATCGATCACCTATCGAGAGCTCGATGAGCAGTCGTCGAAGCTCGCTCGGGTTCTGATCGGACGTGGCGCCGGCCCCGAGACCATTGTTGCTCTCGCCTTTCCTCGCTCGTACGAGATGGTCTGTGCAGTATGGGCGGTGGCGAAGTCAGGGGCGGCATACGTCCCAGTCGACCCGAGTTATCCGGAAGATCGTGTCCGGCACATGCTGGCCGATTCTTCGGCCGCGATCGGACTCACGTCGGGACAGTTCGTAGATCAGCTTCCTGCGGTCACAGAATGGTTGGTCCTTGACGGCCAGGCGCTGAACGGAGAACTGTCGGCGCAATCTTCAGCGCCGGTCACGGACGAGGACCGAATCGCTCCGATTCACAGTTCTCACGTTGCATATGTCATTTACACATCCGGTTCCACGGGAAAACCGAAGGGTGTCAGCGTCACTCACGGTGGACTCCGTGGCGTCAGAGACGCAGCACAGCGTCGCTACGGGGTAGAACAGTCCTCGCGCTTCCTCCATATCTGTTCACCGAGCTTCGACCCGTCGGTACTCGAATGGATGGTCGCCTTCTCCGCGGGTGCAACTTTGGTGATCGTTCCGTCGACAATTATCGGTGGACACGAGTTGTCGGATCTTCTTCATTCCGAGAAGGTCACACACGCGATCATCACTCCCGCAGTACTCGGGACCATGGAGCCGGCAGAGCTGCCTGAATTGCGAGTCGTC
Source organism: Rhodococcus sp. FH8 (assembly GCF_019266085.1). Lineage (NCBI taxonomy): Bacteria > Bacillati > Actinomycetota > Actinomycetes > Mycobacteriales > Nocardiaceae > Rhodococcus > Rhodococcus sp. FH8. The sequence continues at coordinate 675,260 of NZ_LPNQ01000065.1, forward strand.
TCCGTCGGCGGTGACGTGACCACTCCCGAGTTGCTGGCGAAATGGGCCCCAGGGCGCGCCTACTTCAATGGGTATGGTCCGACCGAGACCACTATCATCTCGTCGTTCGGCGATCTCGCGATCGGCCGATCGATCGACATCGGGCGTCCCGTCGAGGGCATGTCGGCACTGGTACTCGACGAGCGTCTGCATCCTGTTCCAGTCGGTACCAGGGGAGAGCTCTACTTTGCGGGCGCTGCATTGGCTCGCGGCTACCATGAGCGGCGAGGCCTTTCTGCGGAACGGTTTGTCGCCAACCCGTATTCGCCGGATGGCGAGCGAATGTACCGGACCGGCGATGTCGTGCGCTGGACCGGCGGAGACGCGCGCGGTGACGCGGGGGTTCTCGAATACGTCGGCCGCAGTGACTTCCAGGTCAAGGTTCGCGGATTCCGTATCGAACTCGGTGAGATCGACGCAGTTCTGTCCTCGCACGAGTCTGTGCGCTTCGCGGTGACGGTCGGAAGCGAAGGCGCGGCGGGTGTCACAACCCTCGTTTCCTACGTCGAACTGGCTGACGGGTCGAGTTTCGATCGGGACGTGCTCGCCTCGTTCGTGGCGGAGGCTCTGCCGAGCTACATGGTTCCGTCCGTCATCATGGAACTCGCTGAGGTTCCGTTGACCCCGGTGGGCAAATTGGATCGCCGGGCTTTGCCGGAGCCTGTTTTCGAGGTCCGCGAGTTTCGTGCACCCACCACGCCGGTGGAAGAGATTGTCGCGCAGGTGATTGCGGATGTTCTCGGAGTGGAACGAGTCGGCCTCGACGACGACTTCTTTGAACTCGGTGGCAACTCCCTGGTGGCCACTCAGGTCACCTCCCGATTGGGGCGGGCGCTCGACACTACGGTGCCGGTGCGAACGCTATTCGACGTTTCCACCGTCGAGGCGCTCGCCGCACACATCGAGTCGCACGTAGGTAGCGGCGGGCAGAAGGCGCTCGTCGCACAGGTGCGTCCCGCGGAAATTCCGTTGTCGCTGGCGCAGCAGCGCATGTGGTTCCTGAACCGCTTCGACACCGACTCAGCTGCTTACAACATCACTTTTGCTCTGCACCTGACTGGTCATCTCGATACTGCCGCGATGGAAATGGCGCTGGAGGACGTACTGGCCCGGCACGAGGTGCTCCGAACGGTATATCCGGACGGGGCTTCCGGACCGAAGCAGTCGATTCTGTCGCTCTCGGAGGCGTTCGGCGGGCTGACCGTGGAGTCGGTTTCGGATCAGGACGAGCTCGAAAGTCGAGTCGCTGCAATCGGATCCTCAGCGATCGACGTCACCGTCGACGTGCCGATCCGTGTCCGCCTGTTGACGGTCAGCGACACCGAGCACACCCTTGCGATCGTGGTTCATCACATCGCCGCTGACGGTTGGTCGATGGCGCCCCTGGCTCGCGATGTCATGATTGCCTACTCGGCACGCAAGGACGGGATCGCGCCGGCGTGGCAGCCGTTGACTGTGCAGTACGCCGACTATTCGTTGTGGCAGCGTGAGGTTCTGGGCTCGGAAGACGACTCGGAATCACTGATCTCGCAGCAGATCTCGTACTGGACCGAGACTCTGGCAGACCTACCGGACGTGATCGAGCTTCCGTCGGACCGGTCTCGGCCTGATGTGGCGTCGATGCGCGGCGAGCGATTCGCGTTCGAGATCTCCGGGGATGTGCACCGTCGATTGGACGCGCTGGCACGGGAGAACAACGCGACGCTCTTCATGGCGTTGCACTCGGCGCTTGCCGTTCTGATGGCCCGACTGAGCGGGACCTCGGACATCGCCGTGGGCACTCCCGTTGCCGGTCGCGGGGACGAGGCGCTCGACGATCTCGTCGGCATGTTCGTCAACACGCTTGTTCTGCGCACCGAGGTCGACCAGGCCCAGGCATTCACAGATCTGCTGGCTGCGGCGAGTGATTCCGCGCTCGGAGCGTTCGCTCACTCGGACGTGCCCTTCGAGCGGTTGGTGGACGTCTTGGCTCCCGCCCGGTCGCAGGCCAGACATCCGCTCTTCCAGGTTGTGCTGTCCTTGCAGAATCTCGCGCAAACGGCATTGGAACTGCCGGGACTGGCGATCAAGGCCGCCGAAATCGACACGACCACTGCCAAGTTCGACCTCGAACTCGCAGTGACAGAGTCGATCGGCGAAGACGGGATCCAGCAAGGGCTCTCGGCCGAATTCACGTTTGCTGCAGATCTGTTCGACGTTTCGACGGTCGAGGGGTTTGCTCGGCGTCTGGTTCGTATCCTCGAGACTGTCGTGTCGGTTCCTTCGATTGTCGTCGGTGACATCGATATTCTCGATGCGGCCGAGCGGGGTGTGCTGGCCGATGTTCATGGAGGTCAGTCGGTCTCGGGAACCCTGGTCGAGATCCTCACAGCGGCGGTCGCTTTGGATCCGTCGGCGGATGCGATTCGCTTCGACGGTCAGTCGATCAGCTACCGCGAACTCGACGAGCGGTCGTCGCGACTCGCTCGTGTTCTGATTGCGAAGGGCGTCGGGCCGGAGGATCGGGTCGCGATCGCGATTCCGCGTTCGGCCGATTCAGTTCTCGCTCTGTGGGCAGTGGTGAAAACGGGTGCTGCATTCGTGCCCGTCGACCCGACGTATCCGGTTGACCGTATCGCCCACATGATCTCCGATTCCGGTGCGGTGCTGGGTCTTGCGCTCAGTGACGTCGAGGCAGGATTGCCGTCGGCGTTGACGTGGGTTGTTCTCGACGACGAGAGGACAGTGGCGGCGTGCGCGGCAGAATCTTGCGCGCCGGTAAGTGATTCGGATCGACGCAGTGCGATCGACGAGCGGCAGCCTGCTTACGTCATTTACACCTCGGGCACCACGGGTCTGCCCAAGGGCGTTGTGGTCACCAATGCGGGTGTGGCGAACTTCTGCGCCGAGCAGGTCGAGCGCTATGCGCTGACCGCGGATGCTCGGACGCTGCATTTCGCCTCGCCGAGTTTCGATGCTTCTGTTCTCGAGTTGCTGATGGCATTCGGAGCAGCATCGACGATGGTGATTGCGCCGACGACGGTGTACGGCGGCGCGGAATTGGCCGAGATCTTGCGCTCGGAGGGCGTGACGCATGCGTTCGTGACGCCCGCTGCGCTGGCATCAGTGGATCCGAGCGGGCTCGACGCGTTGCGGGTGGTTGTCGTCGGTGGCGAAGCCAGTTCGCGGTCTCTCGTTGCCAAGTGGGCGGTGCCGCTTCCGGATGGCGGTGTGCGTGGATTCTTCAATGCGTACGGTCCGACGGAGTCGACAGTCGCCTCGAACATCAGCGATACGCTGACCGCGTTTGATCGTATGAACATCGGCGGCCCGATTCGGGGAATGGCCGCGCGGATCTTGGACGGCCGCTTGCAGCCCGTTCCGGTTGGTGTCGCAGGTGAGTTGTACGTGTCGGGTGTTCAGGTCGCTCGTGGATACCTGGGACAGCCGGCATTGACAGCGGGTCGTTTTGTCGCAGACCCGTTCGGGGCGCCGGGAGAGCGGTTGTACCGCACGGGTGACGTGGTCCGGTGGATCGACGGTGGCGCAGTGGAGTACGTGGGCCGCAGTGACTTCCAGGTCAAGATCCGTGGGTTCCGTATCGAACTCGGCGAGATCGAGGCCGCGCTGACCCGTTGCGCGGGCGTTGCGCAAGCTGTTGCTCTCGTTCGTTCCGACGATCACTTCGGAGATCGTCTCGTTGCATACGTCGTGCCGCAGGCCGGCGCCGAGGTGGATCCCGCACAGGTCATCGAGTCGGTGTCGACGTTCCTGACCGGCTACATGGTCCCCGACTCGGTACTGGTACTCGATTCGATTCCGTTGACCACCGCGGGCAAGACGGACATCAAGGCTCTGCCCTCGCCCGTGTTCGAGTCCAAGGTGTACCAGGCGCCGATCACGACCGTCGAAGAGACTGTCGCGCAGGTGTTCTCCGAAGTTCTCGGAGTCGCACAGGTTGGCCGCGACGACGATTTCTTCGAACTCGGCGGCAACTCGTTGATCGCGACCCGTGTCGCCGCTCGGCTGGGAGAGGCGCTCGACACAAGCGTTCCGGTTCGTGCGCTCTTCGAAGCGTCGACCGTGCAGTCACTCGCCGTCCGGCTCGAGCTGCACGCCGGTTCGGGCGCCACCGCCCCACTGGTGCAGCAGCCCCGGCCAGCTCGGATCCCACTTTCGTTGGCGCAGCAGCGCATGTGGTTCCTGAACAGGTTCGAACCCGCGTCGGCAGTGAACAACGTCCCGGCGGCGATCAGGATTTCGGGCGCCCTCGATGTGGCAGCTCTTGACGCCGCCGTGATCGATGTCGTGGGCCGACACGAATCACTGCGAACTGTGTATCCAGACGTCGACGGCGTCGGCTATCAGGACGTCCTCGACGTCCAAGACGTTGTCGTCGACCTCAGCCCCGTGTCGATCACGGAAGATCGCCTGGCTGCGGGCGTCGCCGAGCTGGCGACAGTCGGCTTCGACGTGACGTCCGAAGTCCCGTTGCGCGCCAAGCTCTTCAAAGTCGGCGACAGCGAATACGTTCTGGTGTTCGTCGTGCATCACATCTCGACCGACGGTTTCTCGATGGGTCCGTTGACCCGTGACGTGATGGTTGCCTACGAAGCACGTACACGAGCGTCGGTGCCGGCTTGGACGCCGTTGCCGGTGCAGTACGCCGATTTCTCGTTGTGGCAGCGTGAGGTTCTCGGGTCCGAGGACGATCCGCGGTCCGTGATCGCGAAGCAGATTGCGTTCTGGTCGGATGCGTTGGCTGATCTTCCGGAGCAGTTGGATCTGCCTGCCGATCGTCCTCGTCCCGAGGTCGCTTCAGGGCGCGGAGCCGAGGTCGAGTTCGATATCGACGCCACCCTGCACGAAGCTGTCAATTCGATTGCGCACAGCAGTAACTCGACACCATTCATGGTTGTTCACGCAGCGCTCGCCGTCGTACTTTCTCGTTTGTCCGCAACGACCGACATCGCGATCGGTACCCCGATCGCGGGTCGCGGTGAGGCGCAGCTCGACGATCTGATCGGTATGTTCGTCAACACTTTGGTGTTGCGTACCGAGGTTGATCCGTCGATGTCGTTCACGGATCTGTTGGCTTCGGCGCGTGAAGTGGATCTACAGGCGTTCGCGCATGCGGATGTTCCGTTCGAGCGTGTGGTGGAGGTTCTCGATCCGGTTCGTTCGCAGGCTCGTCATCCGCTGTTCCAGGTGGCATTGACGTTCCAGAACCACGAACAGACAACGCTCGAACTGGGCGACCTCGAAGTGTCGATCGAAAGTGCCGATCTTGCGCTGGCGAAATTCGACCTCCAGTTGACCCTGACCGAACGAACCGACGAGGCCGGCGCACCCGCCGGAATGTCCGCCTCTTTGACGTATGCGACGGATCTGTTCGACGAGTCGACCGTTGTGGAATTCGGTGATCGGCTGGTAAGGACCTTCCGTGCGGTGACTGCTGATCCCACCGTAGCGGTGGGTGACGTTGACATCTTGGTCGATGGAGAACGAAACCTGCTGTCCCGCTTCAGTGCCGGCCAGATCGATCGTGGTGTGGATTCGACGTTGTCGGCGTGGTTCGATGATGCTGCGGCGCGGTTTGGTGATCGGGTTGCGGTGCGGTTCGGTGGCGAGTCGTTGTCGTATGGTGAGTTGTCGGTGCGGGCTAATCGTTTGGCGCGCAGGTTGATTGCTCAGGGTTGTGGTCCGGAGTCGTTGG